>NZ_JAZDWA010000003.1:0-202117 GCF_036350715.1 Vibrio sp. YYF0003 | reverse complement strand
TTGTAGTGTACCTTTAGAATGTAAAGCTTCGAGGAGCTACCGAACGCAAGTTTTGTAGTGTACCTTTAGAATGTAAATGACAAAAAGCTGCTTATTGCAGCTTTTTTTATGTCTGTTGTTTTAACAGTCGATAGACTAGACGCTAAATAAGCTAACACCTGTTTCCGTTTTTATCTCTGACTTTCTACCCTCATTCTCCATTCATTTACCTGTTCAACTTTATTAGCTGATAAAGTTTTCTTCCCTTATACACACTTTTCTTTTTAGAATTTGTGATGCTTTCCACCTGTCGTTCCTGTAGTACCTGTCGTTCAAAACTCACTAAAGCACCAATCATGGTCAACATAAGTTGACCAGTAAACTTAGTGCGTACCAATCAGCTATTAAGGTTCATAAGCCACTACTTATCCGAAACTTCTACAACTCAGGTTTTCCATGCTATTAGTAATTTTATTAATTACTAATATTCAGTTTGAAGAAGCTGATTTTTGCACCCCAAAACGTGTTGACAACTAGGAAGCCCCCATACTGGACTAATTCAGGGCCGAGTAGGCTCTTCTTCGGTGTTAACTGCCCAGAGGTTATCTAAAAGAACGTCATTACTGTCAGGTTTGCTGTTATCGCTCAACTCATCTACTTGAATCAGCATAGGTAAATCAAACGAAGTACCAGTGATAATACAAGAGCCTCTCGATAGGTTCGGAATTAGTGAGCGAGAGACAGAATCTAATGTACTAATGGTGTTATCCAGCAAGAACAAATCACGGTCGTTAACTAAACGATGGATAAAGAAATTATGCAATTGAGACATAATAGTTGCTGATATATCCGCAGGTCGTTGGCTTGATAATGTAAGGAAAATACCGAACTTGCGACCTTCTTTAATCAATTCCTCAAACAATTCTAAACGGTAGTCTTTCCAGTTAGCCTGTTCACGGACTGATTGCTGAGAAAGGATATTATGTGCTTCATCGATTATTAAGTGCAGTGTCTTTTCTGGTGGGCTTTGTTTAACCTGTTTTTTGTGAGAATTGTAATAGTGCTTCGTGATAAGAAGGGGAATGATTTTCTTCACGTCTTGGTTGCAATTACGCAGTGAAATGACGGTTAGTGCTTTATTGTCAGTCGCAACACTTGTTTCCACCTTAATCACCTTAGACAATCCTCCTAGCGAGGATTCTGCACGTTTTAATAGTGGCTGTATGTGATCGAATTGAACAAAGTTGTACATCAAATCATTAATCAGCTTCAATTTGCATAGAATTTTAAATTCCTGAAATGCGTCAATGTCATTAATCTGAATGCTATCAACAATATTTTTTAGGTGTATGTCGTATTCAGATTGACCATTAAAAAACACTTCATTCCTGTTACCGAGTAAGAGTTTATATTTGTTTCCGTGCCAGCATACTTTATCGAGGATTTTTGCTTGATTGGTGCTCTTTAGAACACTCTTGATGAGGTCGAGTACTTCAGGCTTCTGAGACGATGAAGTAAAGCAGAACTTAATAGTGTACTTTAAGTAACTTTGAGCACTCGCCTTACCAGAACCATACTTTGAGCGTCCTTGCAGGACTCTATTAATAAACGGCTTCTGTGTATTGGTAGTGGCTTGGAAAAGAATTGAAAGCGTCTCCGCATTCCAGAATTCTTCTTCTGCCAACGGGAATTGATCGACTGCTGTATTCGTATTCAGATCTATAGCGTGCTTATGTTCCAGTGATACGATTTGATCTTTGATGTACTCACCATTGAAATCGAGCAGTACAAACTTACTGACAGGTTTGATTTGCTCATCCTTTTCATCGAACAAAGTAGTGAAGAGTTTCGTTAGAGTATTTGATTTACCGCTACCAGTGTTTCCAAAAATACCAATGTGAGTATTAAACAACTTCTGCCAAGGTAGAGATATCTCAATCCCTTCTTTTAACAATGATCCAATGCAGAAATCTGATTCAGTACCAGATGAATATACTGTCTTTAAGGTTTGCTCAGGTAACAGGAAGGCAGGATCACGGATTAACGGTAAGAATTTGATGCCTTCAAAGAACTTTCCATTTTCAATGTAGCCAATAGGTCGAACATGTACTTTTCGGACGTACTCGATTTTATCTGTGCTCTCTTGGAAACGTCTTTCATCTAAGTACTCACCTTCAACGATGCATACAATGTCACGGAATCCACGCTGAATTGAAACGTACTCTCTGATAGATATACCCTTGTATCGCTGACCTTCATAGAAAATGGTGTCTTTGTTCGATGTCTCATCAACGGTCAACGTAATTTGAATGCCATTTACCGCTGTGACCTCACCAATGAAAATGCTCATGCGTCATCCTCACCAAGTGTCAAGACGTGAGAATTGAAGTAAGAGAAATCTAATGCTTTACCTTCTTCATGGACAACGTACTTGATGTTATTGAAGTCAGAGAAATGCTTCTCCAATTCAGGGATCATGGTTTCTCTGTAGCAACAGATGTATACCTGTAGAGTAGGGTTCGTCAGAGAGCGTTTAATCAAGTTCCTGATATGCTCATCAGCAAATGAGAACCCGAAGGCTATCAATACGCTATTTGGCTTTTCTAACTCGTAACTAAGGTGACGCAGCATCTGGTAATAGTGTTCTTCAAATACCGTTTCGTGAAACTTCCATTTCGTAGGGTTCACGATAGGTAACTGGTTATATTCCCTGTAGAAGTCATCTTGTATGTTCTCGAATGCCGCTTTGTTATCATCATCGATAGTCATTGAACACAACTGCTCCACCGTGTGAGAGCCACTTTCTAGCATCTCTTTGAAGTCACCGTAGTAAATGCTGTCGATTGAGGACTCCGAAACGATTTGATCCGCAGAAGAATAATCAACGAGGATAGAATCGTTGTGCTTACGCCAGAATGCAGAGCCGTGAAGGTGGATAAGATTGATTTGTCGTTGGACTTCTTTGTTTCGGTCGAAAATACCTGATTCCGTTGTCATGCAATCAAAGTTACGAGCCTCAACGATTTTCTTATGGAAACCACGAGAGCCATCGTTGATGTTAAATCGAATGGATTTTTCTTCGTAAAGTTCATCTGCTGCATAGGCTAGGCAGGAATCGTAGTTTGTGGTGAAGAAATTAATCTTTCTGTCGTAACCTCGTTTTCGGCGAAGAATTTCGAGGTTCAATTTCATGAACTTCTTATAATTATCGATGACTGCTTGCTCGTCGTCTTCTAAGGCAGTGAAATCAACAGAACTAACAGGCTTAATGCATTCCTCGTAGTAATACATGAATAGCAAGGCTTTGAGGTGTTTAGCGTCAATAGAATCGAACTCGGTAGCCAAAGTTTCTATCGTCTCCCATTTCCCCTCAGTTTGCATGTCTAATGCAAGAGTAGGGAATAGACCTGCCGATGCTCCTGCACCAATCAAATAGTTTATGTTCTTGTCGTGTAGGTCGTTCAGATCGATTTTGGAAGTCATCATAAGGTCGAATGCTCAGAATGATTATTAAATTTGTTGATAAGCAACTGTTGTACAAATGAGATTATCGGGAAATGAAATGACGGTCAATTCCCGATAAGTAGTGAGGATTTCATAGTGAGTGGAAGGGTTGGTCTTTTACTTTGTTTATTAGGTTTTTCCATAGTTGAGTTAATTTGAATTTGGCTAAATTAGCAAAGCCGCTGACTCATCTATGTCCAGAAACGTGTTTCAGCGGTGATGGTTGTTGTGTGATGGTTGTGATTTGGTGTTCGACTCGTCGGTATCAATCTCCCTTTGATCTCGACGAGCGAGACTCGTGTGGGGAGATGGGGTGGCGCAAAAACAGGGGCATTGACCTTAAGGTCAGCACCCCACGCGCCAAGCGCAGTCCCACGCGTTACAGCTCTCTCTAATTCTTCTAGCTGGCTATTTGTATCCAGTAGCGCGCCATCTGGCCTTCAAGCTTATTTAACTCATCATAAAGTTGCTGTTGTTCTTTAAGGATCTGATCGTTTAGCCTAAGCAGTTGGCGCGTCACCTCCGGCTGGACCCACGGCTCTAAGTACGGCTTATTAGAAACCTGGCGCATCTCGATGCCTCCTCCTTGACAAGGCGGCCAAACCCGCTCATTGCGGTGCAGAAACTGCATAACCTGCTCATCGGCCATTTGAAGGTTTTGATCTTCAAAGAGCTCCGGATCTGCCTTTTCCGGATCGACCTTCATTCTCACCTCGACCACCAATGCTGCTGCGCAAAGGCGAGTAAAAAACGCCAAGCACCAGTTTCTAGGTTCGGGGATGGTCGCCTCATCTGGGTAGATAGCGTCGTCGATATCCATTCCGAGTATCTTATCCAGATCAAAACAGTCTTCCGCGACGATGTCGTACACATCGCTGGCAGTCACGCGGCCAAGTTCCGATGAAATGGTGCAGTAGACCTGTCGTGTGGTGTTCAAGCGAGGGTCGGTCACCACGAACTCCAGGTAGCCGAAGGGTCGATAGGGGCCTTCATAAAGATTGCTCACCTCCCAGAGGCGATTATTCGGGGTTAATATCACGCAGTTATCGTGAGCCTTCATTTCTTGCTTCAAAAACGCCACTAATTCGGGTAGCCAATTCGCCATGTTTTTCAGAGTGGTGGCCACCCTGCCTACAACCAGCGTTTTTGGGGTTGACAACGCCAGTGAGAAATATGAGCTCTGATCCATCTCCCCAACGATGAGGCAGGTGAAGGCTTCGTGGGTTCCAGATTCCGGTCTTCCAAATCGGATGTGATTGATGGACTCAGCACCCAACTGAAGCAATGAAGCAATCACCAAGAGCTCCGTCTCACTGATCCCCGTTTCCTCTGCAATGGACGTAGCAAGGTGACGAAAGTGAGTGATGTCCGATAGCGAAATCGGCAGATATAAGTGGGTTTGCTTATTACACGCCACCATGCCGCCGTAACTGGAGTAACCCAGACGCTTACTCACCGCGGTCAGCAGCTTGCCCGTGGTCAAATTATCAATACTTTCCCCGCCAAATAGTTTTTTGGCGAGATCGCAAAAGCGGGTGGCTTCGTGTTTTAGTGTGGCTAGGTTGTCGATGTCGACAGGAATTTTTGGCATGACGGATCACCTCATATTCATTACACAAGCCGCTGATTTTCAGTGTAAAGGTAATTGTCAAATTTGGATTGATAATCGTTATCGAGCTCGAACCAAGGCGGCGGGTAAGAGCGATTGAACTATATCGCTAAGGGGGACCCCTGACAAGGGGGATGCGACCAACCGAGCTCAAGATGAAGTTCTAGTCTGAATCCGTTTCTTTATTTGCTTTACGCCTTTTCAGCTCCTCTCTGGCCCATTTTGAAGACTCCTGCATGTCTTTCCTCAAATCTTCAAGTTCAGTGTCTGTGAGGCGCCTTGGCGGCTCTGTATTGGGTTCTTTTCTTTTCATGTTACCTCCATTGATCAAGTTACGTTGATCTCAATGGTTTAATTCATTCCCTTCCTGGCGTTCAACAATCAATCATCTCACCATATGCACTAATGCTCAATAAATAACCTATGCTGACAGCTGGTGACCAAGTTACCAATGAGGGAGTCCAGAGGGGCTTGCCCCTTTGGGCATAGCGCAGCGTGAACTTTTAGAACGTTAGTTCGCGAAGACATTTATTCATGGCGAGGTACGAGGCATGAATAAATGGATGAAGTAGATCTAACCTTTAGGTTATGAAGTCTGTACAAGTCTCACTTCCGAAGTCCTACTTTGGAGTCTTACTTTGGTAATTTTGAGATATATAAGAGTCAAATTTAGTGATTTTGAAGAGGAGAACAGTTGCTGTTGATGAGTGAGTTATTTAAATTTTGACTTATTTAGCGAGAAAATCGTTCAAAGTTGAGGGAATTTTGAACATTGGTATATTTCGGGCGCGAGAATACGACCGAAGTAAACCGGCGTATTTAAAGATGAGGGGGCTGGTCGTGACTTAGGTATCCTCAGTTATTGAGAATATAAGGGTCGCCTTCTGTATAACGATAATCTTGTGCAGCCTGTAGTGATATCGCCATTGAACAGGCTATGCGAGCACTATGGCCTTCAAACACACGCCATTGGTTGCTTAGCCCCTTTGCTTTGAGAGACTTCAACGCCTGCTCTTTTTGTTTAGCTAGCCAGTCTGTTTTAAACCCGAGTTCACTCATGAACTTTTGGGTGAACCATTTATAGGCCGGTTTATTGAAGACCTTGCCCTCACTCGTGCTTATCTTTGCCGTGGTACTATTTAAATATCCAGCATCGGTTAATTTTTTGATGTACCTGTACCACGTAGAGCGAGGGATAGTTTCGTTATGTAGCTTTTTATGGCGGTCTATAAAGTCTTCGTAAGTTATGGGATCTAAGTGCTCTTTTTTCGCAACACCAATACGCAAAGTAGACCAATCTAAATCGTCGAGTAAGGTTTCTAGTAATTGAGACATTCGAGTTCGGACGTCTTTTCGGCTAATCCCTAAAGACTTGAGCATGAAGCTACGACTTGGGTAATTGTATAATCGGCATGAAGCTATACGAGTAGCCTCTGGAATAGCTCTGGCCTTTTGTCTGCGGAATCGTGAGTGCTTCTTATAGCGGCGTTTATTATGATTGTTTTTTCTCTGTGTTTCGCCAGCCATAGGCTCGCTCTCGGAAAAAGGCAAAAACAAGTGTGAAAGTGAACACTGTCTCTCGTCGGTGTTTGCACTATAATCTGTAGTTGTCATGTTATACCTCAATGGAAGGTGTAATGTGAAAATGTGGGCCGGTGTTGAGAGCACCGGCCTATGTGTTTTTTACTTACGTGAGTTGAATGGCCAGCCTCTAAGGTGATTGAGGCTTTCATATATCGATAGTGTTCCTCGATACGCTCTGTATGCTACTTTGTTCTGAATTGCTTCTAGAAAGTCAGCCAGGCGATAAAGTTGCTTGCTATATTTGGTCGTATGAGCCCATTGAACAAAGAAGTAAAGTACGAGCATGACCAGGGCCATGAACGCCCAAAAGGCCCCAAAGTCTGTCCAGTTTTGAGGTGGGAAATGCAAATCCATTGTGATTCTCCTATCTGATTAAATGTCTTCTTGTTTACTTTGAGTTCTGATTGTCTCAGCCAGGCGGCCTCCCACAGTTTGACTGATACGGTTGCGTGCAATATCTCCAATCCCTTTTGCTAGATTTGCTCCAGTTCCTGCTGCAATTCGTCCTGCTTTAGCTGTGGATGCGATAACGCTGCTTGAGTCCGTTTGCATTCCTGATGCCTGGGCGAAGGGGGAGCTACCTGCTCCAGATTCTTCGGATGTTGTAGAAGAGTCGCCACCAATAGAGCCCGTCATCGTCTCGGCCATTTCAGAATTGGAAGCCGCCTTGAATGCAGCTTGCAGAGCAGAGGATCCTCCTGCCGTTCCCATAACTGCACCAGTAGCCATACCACCAGTAGCCATTGCGGCTCCAGCCATCGCGCTAGCACTTACATTTCCTGAGCTAGTAGCTGCACCTGAGCCTGGTATTAAGTTCGCGACTATATTGGGTACGGAGTGAATGAGTAGCATTAGAACTACGGATACTACGAAAATAACCAGTAGCTCTTTCATTGAGGTGTTTGCTGATAGTTCGGTATAAAAGCTATCCATAATTGACATAGCGACACCGATCATTAGCGTCATGGTCATGAGCTTTAAAGCTAGGCCGAGTACATTGCGGAAGTAGTTAATAGCAATATCAGAGGTCCATTTTGAGCCGCCAAAACCCAATACGAAGATTCCAGCATAAGTAAGAACCCAGGCCGAAATTAAAGACAGTAAGACATTAGCTGCGACAACCGTCATGCAAACTAAAATCAGTAATGTGATGATAAATATTGCTAAATTATCAAAGGGGCTTGTATAGCTGTATGCTTCACTTGATTTTGCAATAATGTCGAAAGCTATACTGATTGGTTCTGACGGGGTCAGTTCACGAGGTAATCCAGCCGCTTGAGCACCAATTACTCTTAGTGAATCAATGATAGATGTAGCAAATTCGGGGCCGTTTCTTAGTAGCCACAGGAAGAAGCCGAAGGTGATTATGAATCGGGTAAGCTCGGCAAAAAACTCTCCTATATCAGCCTGCTTTAGTAAGAGAGTTCCTCCTGTCCACACAAGGGAAATCAGCCCCAATGTCCAAAACAACCAACTGGCATAGTTAGTTATCACACCTGCCCAAGAGCTGCTTACTGTAAGAAAGTGAACAGCTACATCATCCAGTACACCGTTAGTTTCGATTGCTGCATTAGCTGTTGCTGAAACTATGGCTAACGCCGAAAGAGTGAGTAGTCGAAATATCATTACTAGAAACCCTTATTTTGGCTGCGTTCCGTTGGATCACCCAAGTCCCATAAGCAGTCTGCTTGTTCTTTTTCTGCTGTTGTTAGGCTAGGAGAGTCACAATCAATCTGTTCAACGTTTGAGGGCTGACCACAACCGCTCAAAAGCAATGAATAGCTGAGGTATAAGGTCATCAATATGAATACTTTCATACTTAAAACCTCCTGTTTTTCGAACGATCTGTAGATGAAGAAAAGTCAAAGAGCGCTTCATGTGCGGCTTGGTGTCGTGCTTTCTGATCGGTTTCAGCTTGTATGTGTGTCGTCACGGCATTGTATTGAACTGTCATCAGACTACGTATCTGTAAAAGTTGGCTGCTTTGCTGGCTAGCAAATTGGTTCGCATATTGAATAGCTTCAAGTTGTCCTTCGGCCTCTTGAGCTTGTCGTTGTAGTTTTTCTAACTGCTTAGCATCGCTTTGTAAGGCTTTAAATTGCTGACTAATACCCTTAATCACAGCCTTGCTCGCAGATACTTGAGATTCGGATGAAATACGACGGTTTTCATTCATTGCCGCCCATTCTGTGTCACTACATCCTTGAGCTGAGAAACACGGGGAATTACGGTAATAAGAAACGTCTTGAAATTTGCTTAGGTAGTCATCGAGGCTACCAAGTTGGTTCTGATAGTAGGCGAGTGTATTGGTCGCTTGGTTAAGTTCATTAATAGTCGATTGAGCTTGGTCCCAGATATAAGAGGCTGGAGCCATTGTGTTTTTTAATTGGTTTTCATACTGCTGAAGCTGCGTTTTGTACTGTTGGATTTGTTGCGCGGTTTGAGTTACCGCTTCCATTGCGGAAAGTATGTTATGAGGCAGGTTTAGACTATCGACTACAGGAATACCTGACCAAGAGGGGCTTACATAGCTCCAAAGCATTCCAATAGTTAGAACGTGAGTTTTAGCAGCTAAAATTTTAGCCGCTAAAATTTTCCTTGTTAGTTTCATTGTGATTCCCTTAACTGACGGTGTGCTGTGTTTATCGACTTCTGTTTTTTCTAGATTGTTTTTCTTGTTTCTTTGCCATTTCAGCTACCAAACGAGCTTTACGCTGTTTGTATGCTGAATGTTCTTGAACTTGTGGCTTTTCAAAGCTCAGAACTGCAAGCTGAGGAAGGTTACTGAGCTTATTGCGTCTGATGATCGGTGGAGCTTTGCCAATAGGTGAGATATCACGACGTTGGTTGTTCTTCGTTACATCTTGATTGGAAGAGAGTAATGAGAGCCGCCTTTGCTCTAATGCTTTATCGCTAAAGGTGATAGGTTGGCGGGTATCAACCGCTGCACGAATCACGTAAGCCTTAAATTTAGGGGAGCCGTTAACGCTGATTTGGTTGCCATATCGTGCCATTGCGATTTTTAGTGCTTGGACTACGGATTCTTTATCCGCTTGGCCCGATACCTGAAGGCGTTTACCATCATCACGTATTGCTCCGTTTTTGGAGCGAAACAAAATGGTTCCAGTTTTGGTAATAGAATCAATGACGCTTGTGAAGTTTGTTTGTTCTTTTCCATTGCCTTGTAGAGTGTTACCGTCTAGCGTTTGTGCTGCCTCTCTCGCTCGCAATGCGGCCAAAGCGTTTAGGTCACCCTGATGGGCTTGATGTTTTAACCAATCGGCCCAAGTTCTTTTGCTATAAATTTTGTAGATTGCTTGGCGATCGTGCTGATATTGTTTTTGAACTAAAGCAATACTCTTTTGGAGAGATTGGCTTGCCTGGGCATACAGCAAGCGCTTAGTAAACTTACCGCTATTGGTGAGTTTTATTGCCATGCGACGCACTTTGCCTTGTTTCTTGGCATATAGAACTTGCTGATTTTTCTTTTGACGAAGTGTCTCTAATGCGGTGGCTCTATTAGTTGCAAGGCTCTTTTGCTCTTTCTGATATCTGGCGTAAAGATCCGTTGTATCTATTCGAGTCTGAACAGGCTTTTTTTGGTAACTGCGTTTTGAGCAGGATTTATTATTAATAGTTTGGCGTGGCTGAAATGCGCCGAAGCGGGACTCCAACTTTGGTTTGGATAAATTGCGATCCAACGTGCTAGCCTTTATCGTGACTCCAGTGTTGGATGAAATCACCAAACCATTGCCTTTTTCTGAAAGTGTTAACCTATTTTGGCCTAGAGTCGCGTGTAGCTCAGACCATGATTGTGCGGCTTTGATTTCGTTTATACACTCACGCTTAATCCATCCAATTAGGCTTTCAATGCCGGAGTGACGCTCCATATCAGCAGCGCGTGCAGCACTGAGGTTTTGTTTGGGTGTGTGATTGTCTTGTTGTAGTCCAAATGCTTTTTCTAATCGTTCACATTGTTCTGCAAGCGTACGATGTGAATAGTACGGTTCATGAATGGTATGGCGTGATGGATGAATCTTATTAATTGCCACGTGAACATGAAGGTTGTCAGTATCATTGTGAACGGCACTGATACGTTGGTGTTCACCAAAACCTAGACTTTCACATATACGCTCTTCGATCTTAGAAAGAACATCAGAATTAACTTGTTCTCCAGCACGGAAGCTAATAATTAGGTGGTAAGTCTTGTCACCTTTCGCTCTAGTGTTTGTTTGCTGAGTGGCTAATACCTCGCAGATCACATCTCTAATCGAATCTGCATCGCAGTTAGTCAGTCGCACCTGGCCTAACCGATGTTCTTTGCTTTGGGTATCAGTGAGGTAACGGACTAAGCCTGAAAAATCAGACTTACTCGATGAACGCATTGGGATGTGTTTAGCAATCATGGCTAGGACCTTTGACTAAGAATAGATTCCATGAGCTCGCTCATCTGAGCTTTGGTTGAATCGATGCGATTTAATACTGCTTTAATGGTAGGTGTGCCGATTTGAGCGGCCTTAGCATCATTAGTTAGCCAAAGCTTTAGTAATCCACCAAGTCTGCCAAGGTCACCATTAACTCTAACTAGTTCACGTACTTGCTCTGCATCAACGACGCTTTTCACTTGGCGTCCTTGTCCAATTCGTCGTAGATAGGTTGAAACACTGAGACCAGCTTGTTTGGCATTAACCTCAATCGCTACACGTTCACTAGGTAGGCAGTAGACTTTAAGAGGACTTGTGTTCTTCCTAGTGACTTTTTCTTCATGCTGCATTACGTGTTCTCCTATCGAATCTTCTATCACTGAATTGATCCCGCAGGGCAGGATTACCGTTGAGCGCCGCAGGTGCGAATAAGGGAAGTGAAGAGTCATCGCTATGCTTGCATAGTGGGACTCCTTCACACATCCTGCCCGCAATATCGCCCACATCAGTCATCAAGAAAGGGCGGCGCTACCGCACTGTTATCACGCAATTGCGTAGGAATAGACGCAAAATGGCGCGAAAAAGACCAAAAATAGACAAAGTAGTGTGGTAGTTGTGCACTGGTTGCGTTTTAACTGAGATACAGCTGGGTATGCACAGTGTTTGAATATATTCATATCAAGTCCTCTTTATTTGGCTGTGAATTAAAAGAAAAACCGTTTATGTCACGAGAGGTTTTCTGCCTTTCTGATTTCTCTTTTTCGGGTGGAGTAGCCACTGAGGTTTGTGTGATGTATTGCTTCACATAACGCAGGAAAGTCTCGTAGCGAAATGCGATGAGATTTCTTTCTGTTAGGTAAGTCCAAATAGTTTTTAAGTTGTAACCAGCGTTAATTGCTTCCTCTACATCGGTTTTAACGCCAAGAAAAGTTGCAAGTACTTCTTGCTTATTTGGAGGACGGTTGTTTTGTTGTCTTTGAATAACCCAGTTCTGTAGTTCTTTGACGTAATCAGACATATCAAGCCTCCATGTATTGGGAAGAAGCTTGGTCAATCAAATTAGCTATATCGGAAACTTTAAAGTAAACACGTCTACCTATTTTGACTCGGTTTGGCTTGAGTTGATTTGCTAGTTCACAGTTAGTCCGAAGAGTAATTCTTAATCCTTCAGGACTGCGATGTAGGATCTCCGCAACTTGAGAAAACGAAAGAAGTGGTGAGCCTCCGTATTTTCGGTACAAAAATTCCTCAGTGGTCATGTCGCTCTCCTTAGTAATCTTTAGTAATTATTGCAACTTAAGAGTTGATAATTGCAAGTTCACAATATGAACAAATTATCACATCGTCAAGGTTGATAAGTATTTGATTATTAAGAGTGTTTAGCTAAACTTTTCTGGTTTTTGTGTGATTTTTTTCGATATATTGTTAGCTGATTAAGAGATATTTGATGAGATTTTAGCGGCTAAAATTTTTGACGAGGGAATATAAAGAGTATTTCGTTTCGATATATCGAATGCACAAGGCTTTATTGTTAAGTATGTTTTTATTAATGTCTGATTTAATTGTGGTTCTAGTGAGGGGCTCCAGATTTATATTGGGGTAATTTCGATGTCTTGGAGGTTTATGAAGAGAATGCTAGTCGTTCACAAGGTGTTGAGTAGAATAAAAATTTTTCGTGGATGATTACATTATAATCGCTAAATATGCCGTTTGATCACAGATTATTTTTTTAAATTATGTGAAGTTTATTCCATACTTTTGCGGTATGTTTACTTTGTAAAGTGACAAAAATAATAGGTTTATATTCTCGGCCTAGTTAGGTATGTAACTAATATAAAATATATTAGGTCGCATCGTTGTTCGTATGGGTATTCTGGTATGTAAAAATGGATGAACTTGGATTTGATTTTAATGATGCTGCTGCTTGGTTTCATCATCAGCAGAATGAGCCTTTCGCATTGGTTAAGCTAACCGAAGAACAGGTGAATCAACTTATTGACCGTGCGGGGGTTGCTGTAAGACGATGTTATATATCAGATCAAAAAATCATTGATGCGTCAAATATGTCCGGGTTACCTAAGGAGCAAGTATTAGCTTCACGATTACCTAGTCCGGGCTCTACAATGGCTGGCGATTTTGGTGAAATCCTTGGATATTTTTATCAGTCAACAAAGGAACTTCCAGGTTTTGCTATAGGCGTAAAAAAATGGCGACTTAAGCAAGATAGAACTAAGCCCGCTCCAAAGTCAGATGTTGTTCACTTCGTTATGCCTCATCGACCACAAGCGAGTGGTGAGGATTCACTTTTGTGTGCTGAGGTAAAGGTTAAGTCTACTTCTGGGAGTTCTACTCCAATTACTTCTGCAATTGAAGATTCAGGTAAAGATCAGACAAGTCGACTAGCTTCGACTCTTGTTTGGCTTCGAGAGCGAGCAATTACAGAGCCAGAACAATTAGGCGATGTGGATATTCCACTCTTAAATCGTTTTATTAACTTGGTCGACCATCCTCCCATAGATAGACGATTCCATGCAATCGCGGTTATTTGTGAGGGCTTGGTTGATCAGGAGTTGATAGTTGCTCCTGATGAAGTAGACCCAAATTTTTCGCTGCTTGTCATTGTTGTCCCTCATCTCAAAGAAACCTATGAATCTTTATTTAGCTCATTGTCTAATACATTGGAATACTTAATATGAGGGACACTCTTAAAAAATGGATAAACGACGCTGATAAACTTCGTCAATTAAAGTTTTTTGCAATACCACAAACTCCTATCGATTTAGCTCACGTGGCAAATCGTCCCCAAGACCTTTATATATCTTTAGTCGGTGAGCTTTTTACTCGAATAAAAGAGCCTTCAACATCGAGTTCAGAATGGGCGCAACTAGGTAATGCATTTTTGCAATTCGCAATGGAAATGTCAGTTGAACAGCTTGAGTCTTGTGGGGTTAGTAAAGATGAATCAATACTCTTTGCAGCATCATCATTTTATTTTGGTAATTATCCAGCATCTGCTTATCTGGCGATGCGTCATTACACAAGGGCAGTTGATGATAGTAGTTTGATAGCTGGTTTCTATGATTTGCTAGTTAGGCCCGCCGAAATACGCTCTGAAATAGCGCGTAAAGCTCGTATGTCTCTTAGTGACGGTAATGTGGGAATATTAGAGCAATTGGTACAACAGATAGATCAAGTAGCTCATGATGCATTAACCAAAGGGCCAGCCGATTGGGTTGTAGCGACTCTTCTTCAAAAAGTTTTAAAGAGCTTTAGCTATTCTAATATTCGTTCTGTCCTACCAAATGGCAATCATGCATTTTGGTCCCCGTTGGTGAATTCTCTTATTTTTCGACAGCCTCCAACATGGGAGTTTTTTCCATCACAAGTGGAGGCTATTCAACGAGGTTTATTGACATCAACGAGCACTTATTCGTTGCAGATGCCAACTGGTGCGGGTAAGACAACTTTATGCGAAACATTGCTCTACACTCATTTGAAAAGTTCTGTTGATGATGTTGCTATTATGGTAGTTCCTTATCGCTCGCTAGCATCTGAGTTACGCGGGACTTTGGTGAGGCGGTTAAATTCTCTTGGAATTGCTTCTCGTTGTGCTTATGGAGGAACCATACCAGTTGGCGATGAATTACATGAACTAGATAATGTTCGAGCTGTTATTGCAACGCCTGAGTCACTCTCAGGCCTACTTGAAGCAAGCCCTAACTTCTCCAGTCGAATAGGATTAATCATTATTGATGAAGGGCATTTGTTGGATGGTGAAGGGCGGGGGATAGGATTAGAGCTACTACTAGCGCGTATGAAAGGTCATGTGGTTAAACCTATACGTTTTGTTTTTATCTCAGCGATTGTCCCTAATGTTGAGGAAATTAATGCGTGGTTAGGTGGCCATGACCAAACGGTTGTTAGAAGTCTTTATAGACCTGCAATTGCTGAATTTTCAGTATTGAAATCCAATGGTAGTGGTGTTGGCAGAACCATAGACCTGAAAATGCACCCGCATGAAGACTCTGAAAGGCAGTTCAGTGTAAACGAATTTTTAGATCGTAAAACATTCTCATACGTGAATCCAGAAACAGGGCGATTGAAAACTTACAAATTTGATTCGATTAAAGTTCAAGCTATTGCCGCTGCTCGTAAATCTCTTTCAATGGGAGCAACTGCTATATTCGCTGCAAATAAGCGAGGTAAGCAAGGTGCAATAGGTATTGCTGAATCGCTTGTTGAGCAGTTGTCTATCGATTTGCCAATCCCCTCTCCAATGGACTTTTCTCGGAAAAATGTTCTTCAAAAAGCGATTGATTACTTTGATAAAGAATATGGTTCTAACTGGATTGGTACTCGAAGTATACAAAATGGATTTGCATTACATCATGGTGATATTCCTCAAGAGTCGCGAGAGGTTTTAGAAAAGCTTATTAGGAATCAAGATGTAAAGTTGGTTATTTGTACCAGTACACTTGCTGAAGGCGTTAACTTACCTATTCGTACATTGGTTTTATATTCAGTTCAAAGGCGGCATAGTAATCAACTACAGAATATGTTGACTCGTGATATCAAGAACTTGGTTGGTAGGGCTGGTCGAGCAGGAGCAAATACCAAAGGCCTAGTTATTTGTGCTAATCCTGACCAATGGGGGTTGGTGAAACCAGTTGCCATGCAAAGTCCTGGGGAGCCAGTTCGAGGCTCTCTTATGGCATTAGTGGACTTAATGACGAAGTTTCTTACCCAGAATAATGTTGTATTAAACAATCAGTTTTTAGAGCAGAACTCCATAGTTCATCCTTTGATTGATGGCGTCGATTCGACGTTAATGGAGTTGCTAGCTGATGAAATGGGTGAAGAAGAGTTTATTACTCAAGCGACACAATTAGCAGAGCAAACCTTTGCTGCTGCTCAGTTAACTGATGCTGCTGCTCACAATTTACGATTAGTCTTTTCGTTAAGAGCTATGCGTATAAAAGAGTTCCAAAAAGCAGGGAAAATTACATGGGCAAGAGAAGCCGGAGCGAAGATCCGTTTGATTGAGTCTGTTGAGCAAAATCTACTACCATTAAAAGCTGATTGGAGTGTTGCTTCCTCAAGTCTTTCGGATGAGGTTAGAGTGCCTATTTTTCAATGGGCTTGGACACTGATTGAACTTCGAGAAAAGGTTAAAGAGTGCTTTCGATTAGGGGAAAATGAGAATGTGGAAAATTACAAGGAGCGATTTTTTGAGATTGTGCGACTCTGGATGTCTGGATATAGATTTAGTGATATAGCTGCCCAGACTTCTATTACGGTCGATGAGCTTCTTACAGTACATTCCAGTGGTATTACATTTTCTTTGCAAACAGTAGTCGAACAAGGCATCAGCTTGCTGGCTAAAAGATTAGAGTCCGATGGAGTGTTGATTTCCGAAGGCGTTAAGAACTTTCCAGAGCACTTAAGGTTTGGTGTACCGACAAACTATGGTAGAGCTTTGGCTGAAAAAGGTGTTCGACACAGAACTGCCTACGTACAGCTTGGTACTGCTTTAGAGCACAATAGTTGGCAAGGAACAGAGCATGAGGTATCTATGGCTGCCCTTAATTCAATTACAGGGTATTCTGACCAGTGGAGAGCAGTCTTGGGTGAGTTAGTGTACCAAAACACGTTATCTGATCTTTCTTAGCTTTAATGGAGATTATGTGAATATTGTTTTACTGAATAGTTACCCCGAATATCAATAAACCAGCTTTTCTGAAGAAAAGAAGTTGCTATGACTGATCCAATTTAGATACATATTGACATATGAGGGGCACATTGCTCTTACTCTTTTTGAACTTTGGTAATCGCTTCCCGTACTTATGCTCTGAGGCGAAGACAACAACTAAGCATTTTTGCCGTTTTTTGGCCGCGCCTCTCACATGTCAATACATTGTAATTGTTGAGACTTGAGCAATGTTTGTTTGATCGAACCACAAAGAGCATACTACAACGCATCGTAATTATTACTTGCACTGCTTTTTCAATATTTATATCCCAGGAGTATGAATGGCATCTACAAACGTCAAAGAGTTTGTTTCTGAAAAAGCGAAGAGTCTCGATAGGGAGCAAATGGCATATTTGATTAGCTTTATATTTCTTCTGTTAATTTTGCCGTTATCTAAGGTGACCGACTTTCCTGTTTATTGGTTTAGCTTTGGGGCTTGTATTAGTGGTCTAGTTTTTTACTTAATTGGAGCGACTGAAAAGCTTACAAGCAATGTTTTTGGAAAAACTATTGCAAGTATTGCAGTTATAGGTTGCACGACGTTTAATCTAGCGATGGCTCATTCATTTGTAAATTTTGCGTTAGAAGCTCCTGTAAGCCCCTTTGGTTACACAGTGACGATCAGCGCAATATTATCAATTCCTTATACAGCGTCGCTCTTCTTAGCGTTTGGTTTTGTATTTTGGTTGATGGTCATTTTAGTAACCTCAATCATACCCCTGTATCAGCTACCACTACACAAGCTATTTGTATTTTCTAAAATAAAGAAACTGCTTAACGATAACCCTTTAGTCTTAATTGGACGACTATTCTCGGCTACTGTTTTATTCTCTATAGCTATTGGTTTTCTTAAAGATAATCAAGGGTATATGGATGCAACTTCCGGATTTACCAGGTGGTTTGCATATAATCTAGAAATGGAGAAATTTTCGTATTGTGATGTTGATGAAAATCAAAAGGTTGCATATCTTGGCTCAAACAAGATAGTTGTTGGGCAAGAGCAAGGAGATACATATAAGTTCAAGGTACGCGACTGTGAAATAGATAGTTAAAGTGATTCTCCACGCTTTGCATCACAAGCTTAAAATTGGGTTTGTGTTGTCGGAGCAAAAGTTTAGGCATCGTAGCTGTGTTGCGTAGACCTTAATACGGTGTCGTGTTTCTCGGAATAAGGTATGAATAAACTAATAAAAGTAATAGTTGGCTTTCTTGGAACTATCCTCGTTGGTGCAATAGGAAGTGGTGTTTGGGAACGACTTTTAGGACCAGTATTTGACCTTTTCATGTCTATGGTTAACCGAGTGCTATTTTCAATTTCATCGACCTACGAAGACTCTATTTATAAATCGGCATCAACATTTACTGATGTAGCAAGGTTGAATGGTTGGTTCCTGTTATTGTTCGCAGTTCTATGTGTGGTCTGGATTAATACAATTGCAAACAGTGATAATAATAAGTCACGTTTTTCACTTTTGAGGCAAACGTTTGAAGTTTATTTTAGAAGCAAATCTGCAATGGTTGTTGCATTGTTCTTATTCGGACTTTGTTTCTTCTTGTTTTCTCGTGAAAGTTCGATACTAAAAGTTAAAAAATATGCAATAGATAGTATGGAGATTGTTCGTCCTTATATTACTCATGACGAGTATCTAAAATTAAGGTCCGATTTTTTGCTAGTTGATAGTAAAGCTTCTTTTCAGGATTTCCACCATAGAATTGACACCGCTGCTGAAAAAGGAGGAGTTGAACTCGGTTCGTTTGAGTTAGATTAAGCGTAGCAACGAATCAAAGTTGATTCGTGACGCGTGGCATTTCACTATGAATGCGTTTGGTGTTTGAATCTCCCTGTAAAGGCTTGGGTATCGTGCTACTCAACTTAAATGAGTATTGGAACGCATGATAAAAACAACGTTTGATTATGAGGTAAGAATAGATGCCAGAGAGGCTAGAGTTAACAAAGAATGCACATTTTTATCTCCCTAAGAACGAAATAACGGATGATGTAATCCGAAGTATTCTGGAGGCTGCATCAGATAATATTGAAGGTGGCGGAAGTTATCTAATTGACGAGTTTAGGGAAGAAAAATTTGTTGATGAGAGTCAGTTTAATTATGTCTATTCAATTAAAGTATTCCCTTCTGTACGGCCAGTATACTTCTTAGATGATGAGGTTGAAGATAGGATTCATGCGTATATTATTATAATTGAATACACTGATCACTATGCAGTGCTTAAGAAAAGCTGCTCAAACATCTCCGAACTTATCAAAGATAATTTTGAGTTAATTGGTAGTACAGAATTGAGTCGAACTTTCAATCACGATGCTGAATATCAGAAGATGGCTTTAAGGAACATGACTATTTCTGATAGGGCTATGCGAGCAAGATCTTATGAGGCGGCAGATCTAAAGGGGTTACTATCGACTCACTCAGCAGGCCGCTCAATTCCGTACTACCTAAAGATCAGGCAAGGTGCATCTACAAAATCAATTTCTGGTACAGGGCGAATTGTCGAAGCATCGCAAAGAATATCAATAGACAACATAGCGTTATGGGTGAAAGAGCAAGTAGATTTGCTTGCAAATGCAAGTGACAATGAATTTCTTGAAGCTTTTGCAAAGAAAGTTGAACTTGAAGATGTTCTTGCGATTACTACACCAAATGCTTTGTTAATTGAGAGCGCTCAATTATCCGAGCGTATAGAGAAAGACAGTCTACTCATCAAGTACAAATCTAAGCGTGGCAAAACAATAACAGTCTCAAATAGGGTAAAAAAAAAGCTATTTCAAGAACTTGAGAAAACTTTCGAAGTTAACTCGCACGATGAGATTATCGGTCACACAACCGATGCTAAGATCAGAAGAAATCCTAAGACTCTTACGATACAGTCTAAAAAACTGACGAGTTTTAGAGTTGTTGAAAATGGTAAAGAAATTACGCTACAGAGGTACATCGTAAAAAATGGTTTTTACAGCATCACCTTTGCAGATCCTAAGTATATGTACTTTATGGGGGCTTGCTTTAAAGACTCCTCGGGTATTTCAGAAATAAATAGTATCCTGGATATTCTTCACCCTATTGAGCAAATGCAACAAGTAACTTCAGAAAAAGGTACTTTCTCTGCCGATCAAGTTGCTTTTACTGATGGTTCGATGTTTGAGCTCATAGAGCGTTTGCATGAAGAAGATGACTATGTTTTCTGTGATGACTTGGGTATTGAGTGGGCTGACCATATAACTTTCAATCTAGCTGAAGGCTGTATTTCTTTCATTCACTCAAAGCATGGTGATGAAACTACTTCAGCAAGTAAGTTGCACGACGTAGTTGGTCAGGGCATTAAAAACTTAGGTAATATGTTTTTTACTCATCAGCAGTTTATCCAAAGGGTTGAGGACAAGTTCAATGGATTGTATTCAAATAATAGTACTCAAACCCAAATTCATCGTGTTCGTAAAGGGGATACTACTTATGTTGATGAAAATCTTGAGAGTCTACTAAAAAACTATCAGCTTCATAGAAAGTGTATTCTAAGCTGCTCTTTTATGTCTAAGTCATCAATTGAAACACAATTTAGAAAGATTCAACGGGGAGAGCCTGTCCAAGGACATATCACGCAGTTGCTGTGGATTATTTCCTCCTTTGCCCATGCTGTTAGAGACATGAATGCTATTCCAATAATTTATTGTGCGCCGTAGAATCTGAGCTATTAGTTTGCTCAGTATGAGATTTTATCCTCCTCTCAGACTTTGGCCCCTCAAGTGTCAATAATCCAGGCTTATGTAATGAGAATAAGCCGCTATTACTGGGTTAATCCCAATCGTATTGACACTTGAGGGGCGCTTTAGCTAAGCCTTCTTTCCTTTCGCAATCGCATCCAGTTCTTCAACCAGGTCTTCTGCTCTGAGGTGCGTGTAACGGCGTAGCATCTGCATTGATTTGTGGCCGCTGATGGCGGCGACTTGCTGATCACTTAGCCCGCCTTCAACCAAACGGCTGACGCTCTCGTGGCGCAGGTCGTGGAATTTAAAATCCTTCAGGCCAATCTTGGCTTTGATCTTCATCCATACCTTGTTGAAGTTGTACGGGCGTCGTTTGCCGTCTTTACCTGGTTCGCCAAAGAAAATCAGGTCGGTATCAATGGGGCGTACCGGATTATTAATCGCCTGCTTAAAGGATTCTAACGCCAGGAGAGAAAGCGGAACGGTTCTTGGCATGGTATTTTTGGTTTCGACCAGGAAAACCACGCGCTTTTTCAAATCAACCTGAGAGCGGCGCAGAGAAGTGATTTCAGAGGAACGCATACCGGTTTCCAGCGCGATACGAACAATCCAGGCCAACATCGGGTTGGAGTGCGCCTCAACGGCTTCTAGGAGCTGTAACTCTTCTTCCTCAGTTAAGCGTCGTTCCCGGCCAGAAGGCGGGGAGGGCTTACGAATATTCTGGACTGGGTTAATGGCCAGGCCGATACCCCATTCTTTAATCGCAATGTTGTACAGGTGACTGAGCAGGGCCAGGTCAATGCGCACGGTATTAGGTGAGCGTGGCTTGGGTGCCGGGTTACCTCTGGCGTCACAACGGTCCAGGCCCGCTAACCGGTCGTCTCGATACTTGGCAATGATTTCGGGCGTCAGGGCGGCCAGGGAGTATTTTCCCAGGGCTTTGATAATCGGTTTGGAATGTCTCGCGTCACAGGCAGCGGTCGCCGGTCGTTTGGTCGGTGAGATTTCTGCCAGGTAGCGTTTTAATGCTTCTTCAATGGTGAGGCGTTCAGACGAAGAACGTTTGATATACACGCCACGTACAATTTCATCTTCGGTGCGTCTTGCCCAATCCTCGGCATCGCGTTTGAGACGAAAAGTTTTAGACGTTGTCGGCCAGCCGGTTTTTCGAATAACGGCTTTCCAGGTACCTGAAGAAGTTTTAACTAAAGTTGCCATGTGAGTACTCCCGAATGCGTACTGTACTGATTTTGTACCTCGGGACGGAATAAAAGGCAACATTCAAAGAAGGGTAAGCGATAAGTGCTTGATTTGAATGGTGGCCCCTCGCAGACTTGAACTGCGGACCAATCGATTATGAGTCGACTGCTCTAACCACTGAGCTAAGGGGCCTGATAGGTCAACGATTATAGGGGAAGCGCTGCGAGGTGTCTAGATACCAACATGGCTAATTGCGCTTAGTTTTTATCCACTTAGCACAGTGGATAATAAAAAAGGTGACCTAGAGTCACCTTTTTCGATTTTTAAAGCGTATTAGCGCCTGATTACTCGTCCAGGAAGCTGCGCAGTGTTTCTGAGCGGCTTGGGTGACGAAGTTTACGTAGTGCTTTTGCTTCGATCTGACGAATACGTTCACGAGTAACGTCGAACTGTTTACCAACCTCTTCTAGAGTGTGGTCGGTGTTCATGTCGATACCAAAACGCATACGAAGTACTTTTGCTTCACGTGGCGTTAGACCTGCAAGCACGTCTTTTGTCGCGCCTTTCAAGCTTGTCGCTGTTGCAGAATCCAATGGTAGTTCAAGCGTCGTATCTTCGATGAAATCACCTAGATGCGAATCTTCGTCGTCACCGATTGGTGTCTCCATTGAGATTGGCTCTTTAGCGATTTTCAGCACTTTACGAATCTTGTCTTCTGGCATCTGCATGCGTTCAGCAAGTTCTTCCGGTAGCGGCTCACGACCCATCTCTTGTAGCATTTGACGAGAGATACGGTTTAGCTTGTTGATCGTTTCGATCATGTGTACCGGAATACGAATCGTACGAGCTTGGTCTGCGATTGAACGAGTGATAGCCTGACGGATCCACCACGTTGCGTATGTCGAGAACTTGTAACCACGACGATACTCGAACTTGTCTACCGCTTTCATCAAGCCGATGTTACCTTCCTGGATTAGATCCAAGAACTGTAGACCACGGTTGGTGTATTTCTTCGCGATAGAAATTACCAGACGTAAGTTCGCTTCAACCATCTCTTTCTTCGCACGGCGAGCTTTTGCTTCACCGATAGACATACGACGGCTGATATCTTTAACGTTTTGTACGCTCAGAGACGTTTCTTCTTCAATCATTTTTAGCTTAGTGATTGAACGACGGATCTCTTCTTCGTTACGTTTGATTTTCTCTGCGTATGGTTTGTCAGACGCTAGAATCTCATCTAACCAAGCATCACTTGATTCGTTACCAGTGAACAGAGCGATGAATGATTTCTTCGGCATTTTGCCGTATTCAACGACTGACTTCATGATCAAGCGTTCTTGAGTACGAACGCGATCCATAGACGTACGCAGCTCATTCACCAAGTGATCGAACTGTTTTGGTGTTAGACGGAATTCTTTGAACACGTCTAGCATCATTTCATTAGCAACGGTTGCTTTCGGGCTTTCGTAGCCGTATTCGTTGATCGCTAACTGCAGATTTTGGTATGTACTACGTAGCTGATTAAACTTCTCCAGAGCAAGTTCTGGATCGATACCAACATCTTCTTCAGTGTCTTCTGAATCGTCGTCGCCATCTTCGTCTTCGTCGTCATCATCAACGTCTGTGTCATCTTCATCTTCTAATTGAGATTCAGATAGCTCAGAACCGATGTGTGTTGCTGTAGGTGCAGCAGTATCTTCTGCGTCAGGGTCTACAAATCCAGAAATTAGATCCGTAAGGCGAAGCTCTTCTGCTTGAACTTTATCAAACTGTTCAAGAATGTACGGGATCGTTCCTGGGTATTCAGCAACAGATGATTGAACTTGGTTAATACCTTCTTCAATACGTTTTGCGATGTCGATTTCGCCTTCGCGAGTCAGTAGTTCTACTGTACCCATTTCACGCATGTACATACGCACTGGGTCTGTAGTACGACCAATTTCACTTTCTACGCTAGAAAGTGCAGCGGCTGCAGCTTCGGCTGCATCTTCATCGGTAATATTTGTGTCATCATTTAGTGCTAAATCATCAGCATCAGGAGCAGTTTCTACTACCTTAATGCCCATATCATTGATCATCTGAATGATGTCTTCTACCTGTTCTGAATCTACGATTTCAGCAGGTAGGTGGTCATTTACTTCGGCGTAGGTCAGATAGCCTTGTTCCTTGCCTTTAATAACAAGTGACTTTAGCTGTGACTGCGGATTTTGATCCATAGACGGTATCCAACTTCGTAATCTGGTGAAGGAATCAGTATGCGAAATGCAAACCACTAACTATAACAAATTAAATTGATGCTGACTAATTAAACAGGGTTACGCTTTTAAATCTAGCATAAGTGCTAGCAGCTCCCTTTTCTCTTCGGCTGATAAACCGACACTTCTTGCTTTGGCCTGCAGGTTTTCAATTTGCTTTTCTACGCACTGGGCGATAATTTTGTCCAGTGAGTCTAAAAATATTTCTTCTTGATTGTCTTCATCGAGTGGAATGTCCCAGCTCGCAAGACGAGACAGAAGTGCCTCATTCTGGCTATTTCGCCAGTGCTCTAATAATTGGCCTGTGTTTATATGGGGATGCGCCTGGCATTTATCAAGTACATCTACAAATAAACTGAGGCCTGGTATGGATAAATCTCTCACTGTGGAAAGGTCCGGTACCATTTGAGCATAGCTCGGATTTTGAATAAGTAGAGCAATAACCTCACGCATTGGAGTTCGTTTGATCTCTTTGTGCGGTTGAGGTCGAGTTTCGTTTACTTTTTTACGTGATTGACGCAGGCGGTTATCAAAGCCTGTACGTTCATCAAGTAGCTTTTCGAGTAGCTCCTGAAAGTATGGATCAGGAATCTTGTCTATCAAGGCACTAGCATAAGCTCTGAGTGCTGACTTACCCTCATTATTGCCCAAGTTTATTTGGTGCAATTCGATCAGGTTATCAAATAGATAGCTCGATAGTGGCGTCGCTTGTTCAATTTGCTGTTCAAAGGCCGCTTTGCCGTATTTTCGAACAAAGCTATCTGGGTCTTCTCCATCTGGTAAGAACAAGAATTTCAATGTGTTACCAGTTTTTAAGTATTGAAGCGCGTTTTCCAGAGCTCGCCATGCAGCTTCTTTACCAGCTCGGTCTCCATCGTAGCAACACACCACCGTGTTTGTTTGGCGAAACAGCATTTGAATGTGATCGCCTGTGGTCGAGGTGCCTAGTGAAGCGACAGAGTAATCGACGCCATATTGCGCTAAAGCGACAACGTCCATATAACCTTCAACCACTAAAACTTGTGGTGGCTCTCGGTATGCCTGCAGTACTTCGTAAAGGCCATAAAGCTCTTTACCTTTGTGGAAGATAGGCGTTTCCGGAGAGTTAAGGTATTTCGGTGTGCCGTCGCCCAGCACTCGGCCACCAAAACCAATCACTCGGCCGCGGCGGTCGCGAATCGGGAACATCACACGGCCACGGAATCGGTCGTAGCGGTTGCCTTTGTCGTTTTCAATCAACATGCCGCCAGACACTAGCATGTCTTGAGCGTCTTTCTGCTGGCCGAAGTTTTTACGGACTAAATCCCATTCGTCAGCCACGTAACCGATGCCAAATTTCTGCACGATTTCGCCAGATAAGCCACGGTCTTTAAGGTACTCAATAGCCACTTTATTTGCTGGCTGCTTAAGTTGATTGCGATAAAACTGAGCGATGCTGCCCATTAAATCGTAAAGATTTCGTTTCTCGCTACTGCTGGCTTGTGGGCCCGATTTAAACTGGCCTCCGCCACTGCGTTGCTCACGTGGAACGTCCAGACCTAAATACGAGGCAAGCTCTTCGATGGCTTCCACAAAGTCCAGGCGTTCGAACTCCATGATGAAGTCGATGGCGTTGCCATGCGCACCACAACCAAAACAGTGATAAAACTGCTTCTCTTGGCTAACGCTGAAAGAGGGCGTTTTCTCATTGTGGAATGGGCAACAAGCGCCGTAGTTTTTACCTTTTTTCTTAAGTTTCACACGTGCGTCGACGATATCGACAATATCAAGCCGAGCTAGAAGGTCATCGATAAAACTGCGAGGGATGTGTCCAGCCATAAAACCTAACAAAAAAGAAAAATCATGATTGGTGTGAATGAGTTACTGAGAAAGTTTGCGTGCGACTTTGAGTTGCTTCATTCAGATACAAACAAGCCGTGCGTTCCAAAGGATAGCACGGCTTGCTGCAATTGGGTGGGGTATTAAGCCAATTTAGCGCGAACTAAACCGCTTACTTTACCCATATCTGCACGCCCTTGAATTTGCGGTTTCAAAACGCCCATTACTTTACCCATGTCTTGCATGCCAGCTGCACCAGATTCTGCAATTGCATTCTCGATAAGAGTCGCAACTTCATCGTCTGTCAGTGGTTGAGGCATAAAGTCCTCAAGAACCGTAATTTCTGCTTTCTCCGCATCAGCAAGATCTTGACGACCCGCTGCTTCATACTGCGTTACAGAGTCGCGACGTTGTTTAACCATCTTAGTCAATATCGCAATAATGTCGTCGTCGTTCAGAGTAATCTGTTCGTCAACTTCACGTTGCTTAATTGCTGCTAAGGCTAAACGAATAGTACCAAGGCGCAATTTGTCCTTGGCTTTCATCGCTAATTTTTGCTCTTCTTTGAGTTGTTCAATCAGAGCCATAACTAAATTCCTCTACGGAGCTCAGTTATTAGTACAGGCGAACGCGACGAGCGTTTTCGCGAGCTAGCTTCTTAGCGTGACGCTTTTGAGCTGCTGCTTTAGCGCGTTTGCGAACTGTAGTTGGTTTTTCGTAGTGCTCACGACGACGCACTTCAGAAAGGATACCTGCTTTTTCGCAAGAGCGCTTAAAACGACGTAGAGCAACGTCGAACGGTTCGTTTTCACGTACTTTAACTACTGGCATATGCCTTTCACCTCAGGGGTTATTCGTTAATGCTGGCATTCAACAGACCAAATCACAATTATTTGGTCACTTACCAGCTGATCAAAAATGGTGCGGAATTTTAATCCGATCACAACTGCTTTGTAAAGCCTTTTATCGATTATTGTCTGTACAAAATTTGTTTGCAGCACCAAGGCAAGGTAATATGACGCCCAAATTTCCTCTATATAGAAAGCATACTGAGATAACCATGCGTATTATTGGTATTGAAACCTCTTGTGACGAGACTGGCATCGCGATTTATGACGATGAAAAGGGTCTGTTGTCACACAAGCTTTACAGCCAAGTAAAACTTCACGCGGATTATGGTGGTGTGGTGCCTGAGTTGGCTTCACGTGACCATGTGAAGAAAACCATTCCTCTTATTAAAGAGGCGTTAAAAGAAGCGAACCTCACTTCAAAAGACATTGATGGTGTGGCGTACACCGCTGGCCCAGGTTTGGTTGGGGCGTTATTGGTTGGCGCAACCATTGGTCGCAGTATTGCTTACGCTTGGGGTGTGCCTGCGGTACCTGTTCATCATATGGAAGGCCACTTACTGGCGCCAATGCTGGAAGACAACCCACCACCGTTCCCGTTTGTAGCGGTATTGGTATCTGGTGGTCACTCTATGATGGTTGAAGTAAAAGGCATTGGTGAATACCAAATACTGGGTGAGTCGATTGATGATGCGGCTGGTGAAGCTTTTGATAAGACAGCGAAGTTAATGGGTCTGGATTACCCTGGTGGTCCGCTGCTTTCAAAGCTAGCTGAAAAAGGCACACCGGGGCGCTTTAAATTCCCACGTCCAATGACAGATCGTCCGGGTCTGGATATGAGCTTCTCTGGTCTGAAGACATTCACGGCGAATACTATTGCGGCTAACGGCGATGATGAACAGACGCGTGCAGATATTGCACTGGCATTTGAAGAAGCGGTTTGTGCAACGTTGGTGATCAAGTGTAAGCGAGCGCTGGATCAGACTGGTATGAAACGTATTGTTATCGCAGGTGGTGTGAGTGCGAACCGTCGTCTACGTGCAGAGTTGGAAAAACTGGCGAAGAAAGTCGGTGGTGAAGTTTATTACCCACGTACAGAGTTTTGTACCGACAATGGCGCAATGATCGCTTATGCGGGCATGCAGCGTCTGAAAAACGGTGAAGTATCGGATATGGCCGTCGAAGCCCGTCCTCGCTGGCCAATCGATCAACTAACGCCGATTGCGTAAGCGTATTTATCTTATACCCAAATAACCTCGAGATGCTTGGTTCAGCGAGAATGACTTGGCTCTCAGACGCGGCAACGATTTGAAGATCTAGTGGTTCTAAATCAAAAATCGTTAACAAAGTCTGTGAGTCAAGACAACTCGCCCTTCGGGAGCGTGTCACTGACACAATTTCTGCGTCAAATAACTTGGAAAGAGCTTGCTATTCCGCTGCATTATTTTCCTTGAACTAGTATCAGTGACAACGCTCTGAATCCTGCATCTTGAAGTCATTTGGGTATATACAGGCCTCTATTCATAGAGGCCTTTGTTTTTGATAACAGAGCACATCAATAACAGGTGATTGTATTTTGCAATAACCTTGGGTTGCTTAGTTCATTGACAACATCGGATAGAAAAATAAGTAATGGATATAGCAATGAATAAATTTGAAATTGAAGGTCAGCAACTTGCGTACCTGGATAAAGGTGAAGGGCCAGTTTTGCTATTTGGTCACAGCTATTTGTGGGATAACCAAATGTGGGCTCCACAGGTTGAAGTTCTCAGTCAGTTTTATCGCTGTATCGTGCCGGATTTATGGGCACATGGTGAGTCTGAGGCGGCACCTGCATCAACACGCTCTTTAGTGGACTATGCCCAGCATATGTTAGCGTTGATGGATCACCTCGAAGTGGAAGAGTTTTCTATTGTTGGTTTGTCTGTTGGTGGCATGTGGGGCGCGGAGTTAACTGCTCAAGCACCACAGCGCGTGAAGTCGCTGGTATTGATGGATACTTTTATTGGCTGGGAGCCAGAAGTCACACACAAAAAGTACTTCGCAATGCTCGATACCATCACTCAAGTTCAATCGGTACCTGAGCCGATTGTTGAAGCGGTTGCGCCGCTGTTCTTTGCCAACAATGTTGAGCAAGCAAACCCAGAGCTCATCACATCATTTAAGCAAAGCTTGCAAGCACTGCAGGGTGAGCGTGCGGTTGAAGTAGCGCGAATTGGTCGAATGGTCTTCGGTCGACGTGATGTGATTGAAGATTCGGAGAAGTTTGCTTTGCCTACGTTAATTGCCGTAGGACGTGAAGATAAGCCTCGTCCCGTGTTCGAATCTTATTTGATGAATGATTGCATTACAGGCAGTCAGCTGGTTGAGATCCCAGAAGCGGGTCACATCAGTTCTCTTGAGCAGCCTGAGTTCGTCAATCAGATGTTGTTGAACTTTTTAAACAAAGTTCACTCTTAAAGTTGCATTCAACAAAAACTCGGCACTATGCCGAGTTTTTTTCTGTCAGATTCTTTTGGCCAATTTTAGGCTCTTCGCCGGACAGTAAACGCCGAATGTTCTGGTGATGTTTGAATACGATCAAGCAACACAACATCGCTACAGGTAAAGTGTACTGTGGCTTGAACATCCAGGTATAAAATGGCGTGAGCAATACAGTGACGAGTGCTGCAAGGGACGAATAGCGGAATATAACCGCAACGCAGAGCCAGGTCAGCATCACTAAAACTGTAAGGTCGAGCCCGATTGGTGCAATTGCCCCGAACGCAGTGGCAACGCCTTTTCCGCCTTTGAAATGGAAGAAAATAGGGTACATATGGCCAAGGCAGGCGGCGATCGCTATGACACCAAGGATGATCGGGTTAATCCCAAGGAAGTAGCCTCCCCACACAGGAATGGTGCCTTTGAGCATGTCACATAGCAGGACAGAGATGGCGGCACCTTTACCACCAATGCGTAATACATTGGTTGCGCCTGGGTTATTAGAGCCAACTTTGCGCGGATCTGGCAATTTTAAGAGACGACAAATCAACACCGCACTGGAAATAGAACCCAGTAAATAGGCGGCCATCGTCATTATCAGTGCCAGTGCGTCCATAGAAGTCCTTGATGGATTGGAATTTAATGCTCAGTTCCAGCGTAATTGCTATCATAGCGTGAATCTGCTGCTAGCAGAAACACTCTCTACGAAGGAGCTTGCATTATGTGAGTTCCTGTATATAAAGGTGTTTTGCAGTTTTTATACCTAAGCAACTTTATGCTGACCCGATCATAAGTTGCTTAGGTATAGAATATTACGATCAAATTACCCTCAATGGGTATCCGACCTCTGAAATAGAAGGACATAAGATGGCTCTGGATAAAGTGTTTATTGAACAATTAGAAGTGATCACCACAATTGGCGTGTACGATTGGGAACAGCAAATTAAACAAAAGCTGGTACTTGATATCGAAATGGCACATGACAATAAGCCAGCTGGCAAAAGTGATGATGTTCAAGATGCATTAGATTACTCGCAAGTGAGTGAAGCGGTATTAAATCACATAGAGAACGGCCGTTTCTTACTGGTAGAACGTGTGGCGGAAGAAATAGCAGAGTTGATCATGCAACGTTTCTCGGTGCCTTGGATTAAAATTCGCTTGGCAAAACCAGGCGCGGTTCCACAAGCTCGCGCTGTTGGCGTCGTTATTGAGCGAGGTCAGGCATGATCACCGCTTATATCGGTGTTGGTACGAACATAGACAGAGAGCAACACGCAAAGGTTGCTTACAACGAGCTGCAACAGCTTGGAGAAGATCTTCTTGTATCCCCGATATATGAATGTGAACCAATTGGTTTCAGCAGCCAGAATTTCTACAACTTTGTGATTACTCTTCGCACTGCGTTGTCATTAGAAGAGTTTAGCCATCGCCTTCGTGAGATTGAATTTAAGTGGGGGCGAGAAGAAAATGCGCAAAAGTATCAGGATCGAACACTCGATCTCGATATAGTGTTGTTCGGTGAGCTCATCTCTACGCAAAAGCCCGAACTGCCTCGCAGTGATATCTACAAATATCCTTTTGTCACAAAGCCTTTGTATGATCTCAACCCACATTTGGTTATTCCTGGTGATGGACGCACGGTCGCGGATATATGGTACGCGATGCAACCAGTTGATTCTCTCAAACCAGTTTCTTTTTCACTTTAAATTTGAGTTGTTTACATGAGTTATTTGGAAGCCTTTATTTTGGCTCTGATTCAGGGTCTGACGGAGTTTTTGCCGATTTCCAGCTCCGCACACTTGATCCTGCCTTCCGCTATTCTTGGTTGGGAAGACCAAGGTCTTGCATTTGATGTTGCCGTTCACGTCGGAACCTTGATGGCCGTGGTGATCTATTTCCGTTATGAAGTGATCACGTTATTTCGGGCGTTGTTTGCCTCTATCTTTAAAGGTGATCGTGGCAAAGAAGCGAAACTGGCGTGGATGATCGTACTGGCAACGATTCCGGCTTGTGTGTTTGGTCTACTGATGAAAGACATCATCGAAGTGTACCTGCGCAGTGCCTATGTGATAGCGACGACGACAATAGTGTTTGGTTTATTGCTGTGGTGGGCGGATAAACACGCCAAACAAGTGGCAAACGAATATCAGACAGGCTGGAAGAAAGCGCTATTTATTGGTATCGCTCAAGCATTAGCGATGATTCCGGGAACCTCTCGTTCTGGCGCGACGATTACCGCAGCGCTGTACCTTGGCTTTACTCGTGAGGCCGCTGCGCGTTTCTCGTTCCTGATGTCGATTCCAATCATCGCGCTTGCAGGTAGCTACCTTGGTATGAAGCTGGTTACCAGTGGCGAACCCGTGCACATTGGGTTTTTACTGACGGGCATCGTGACGTCTTTTGTGAGTGCGTACATTTGTATCCACTTCTTCCTCAAGATGATTTCACGTATGGGGATGACACCATTCGTTATTTACCGTCTGATTCTGGGTGTGGGCCTATTTGCTTTCTTACTTAGTGCTTAATCCTTATTTAATAAAACGCCCGCTCCATGTTGAGCGGGCGTTTTTGTTTGGTCGCTATTTATTAAGCGCGACTCTTACCGCTTCAATCCGTCTCTTTTCTTGTTCATCTCGAATCGCTGGCCCTTTAAATCCGTCTTGAATGATAGCCTGAACATCCACGGCTACTGCGGCTTGATAGGCTCGGGTAAAAATCTCCGCTTGAGGATAAGGCAGATCTTCTAAGCCTTTTCTACCTGCATGGTCAGCCTGACAGCAGATTAAAATATCTTGCAGTCGATCGGCTTTACGCCATACATCAAATTTGTTGAGAACTTTGATGATGGTTTGCGGTTTTAACTCTGCTGCTCGGTGAATATTGGAATGCTGTTCGCAGACCATTAAGGCTAAATCACGAAACTCATTGGGTACGCGAACGCGTTCACACAGTTTTTTAATCAGCTTGAGGCCTGTATGGCAGTGCATTTTGTGACTTGGCCATTCACGCTTTGGCGTCACGCCTTTACCGAGATCATGCACTTGTGCCGCAAAGCGTACCGGCAGAGAAGCGCTGAGTTTCGCGGCTTGTTCGGCGACCATTAAGGTGTGAATACCGGTGTCGATTTCAGGGTGCCATTTCTCAGGTTGAGGCACCCCAAACAGGGCGTCAATTTCTGGCAGGACAACCGCCAGAGCTCCGCATTCACGCAGTACGGAAAGAAAGACATCCGGTCGAGGAGAAGACAAAGATTTATGCCATTCCTGCCACACCCGTTCTGGTGTCAGTGTGTCGAGCTCCCCGGATGCAGACATATCACGCATCAGTTGCATGGTTTCGTCTGCCACCTTAAAACCCAATGGCGCGAGCTTGGCTGCAAAGCGGGCCACACGCAGGACTCGAAGCGGATCTTCGATAAACGCATCAGAGACGTGGCGTAGGAGGCGGTTGTTGAGATCGTCTTGGCCGCCGTAGGGATCGTACAGCTTTCCCTGGTCATCCATTGCCATGGCGTTGATGGTTAAGTCTCGACGAATCAAATCTTCTTCCAAGGTGACACTTTGATCGAAGAAGCACTCAAAACCGGTGTAACCCGAGCCTGATTTTCTCTCCGTTCGTGCTAGTGCATGTTCTTCTTTGGTTTTAGGGTGAAGAAACACAGGGAAATCTTTACCGACGGCGGTATACCCCTGTTCAAGCATCATTTCTGGGGTTGCACCAACCACCACCCAATCATTGTCATAGTGATCAATTCCAAGTAATTGATCCCGGACTGCACCACCTACTAAGTAAACTTGCACGAACAACCTCTTAATTTACTGATATGTCGTTGGACATTGTAGCAAGCAATGGTACTTTTCTTTACTCCCAATAGAAGATGCATCTATGTTTATTAGGGGCAGTTTCAAAGTGGGCGGGTTTTTAGCTGGAGATCCTATGTATAAGGACTTTTTTGGGTTTGTAGAGCAACCTTTTTCGATTGTTCCAAACTCTCGTTATTTGTATCTGAGTCAACGTCATAAAGAAGCGATTACGCACCTCAAAGCCGGATTGGGTGATGGGGGCGGATTTGCCATGTTGACCGGAGAAGTAGGGACGGGGAAAACCACCGTGGCGAAAGCCATGTTGGCCAACTTGGACGAGACCACCAAGGCGGGTTTGATTCTTAATCCAACGTTTTCGACTCGAGATCTTCTGGAGGCGATTTGTGATGAATTTAAAATTGTCTATCCGCAAGATGCGACGTTAAAACAGTTAAACCAAGTGATTCATCAATACCTGCTGCACAACCATAATGCTGGCTGGCAAACCTTGTTGGTTATTGATGAAGCGCAGCATCTGGTCGCGGATGTGTTAGAGCAACTTCGATTGCTGACGAATTTAGAAACAGAGACCCGAAAGCTGCTTAAAGTCCTTTTGGTGGGGCAGCCAGAGTTACAACGCTTATTACAAACCACCCAGCTACGCCAGCTAGCTCAGCGAATTACCGGTCGTTACCACCTCTTGCCTTTGGATGAAAAAGAAACCGAGGATTACATCGCGTTCCGGCTTCATACTGCGGGGGGCAATCAACAGTTATTTAATCGTAGTTCGACCAAACTGATCGCCAAGTACAGTCATGGTATTCCCAGGCTGATTAACCTCATTTGCGATAAAGCTCTTAACATGAGCTATCACCAGGGCAGCACAGTTGTAGACAAACAGACCGTTCTGCGCGCTTGTGAAGAGGTTATGCAATTTCAGGCCGATATTTATCAGCAAGACAACAAATCTGGACAAATGGTATCTCGTCGTCCATTTAGCTGGCCAGCTTGGGGAACCGCTGCGATTGGGGTAGCTGCCGCGCTTGGAGTCGGTTGGGCGGTCATTAATCATATGTCGATGAAGCCCATTTCCCAGTTTGTCGAAGAGACCGTTGCCATCAGTGCTCCTGAGCCGGTTGAGTCAGTTGAACCTGTCGTCGTGCGCGATCAGCTAAGCAATGAGCAACGCGAGTTACTGCTTTCACAAAAACAATCGAACCTTGCCGTGAACGATCTGTATAAACTGTGGGGCTACCGAGCTTCGGTGCGCGATAACCTCTGTTTATCTGAGGCACAATCGACCATGGTTTGTGAGAGGAAAATGGCGACTTGGCCGCTGTTGATGAAGCAAAATAGACCCGTGATCTTGGAGCTGAATTATCAAGGCGATATTGGTTATGTGATTCTCTACGCGGTAGGGAACGATAAAGTCGAAGTACTTAACGGTAAGCAGCGTTTGCGCCTCCCTCTCTCCTGGTTAAAACCGATGTGGCAGGGAAATATTATCGAGCTGTGGCAATCGCCGCTTAAAGAAACCTTGCGGTTAGATATGGAAGGGCCTGCTATAGAAGTTTTAGACCAGCTACTTGCTGAGGCGGTCAGCGAATTACCATTAGGCACCTCCATTTTTGATTCAGAAATGAAAGAACGCGTCGAACTGTTTCAACGCTGGCAAGGCATTGGTGTTGACGGTATCGCGGGTCAGCGCACGCTAGAGCGATTACAGCAAAATGTGCAGCCTAACGCGCCAACTCTGGCAAGCATAGATAAGGAGGATGCGTAATGTCTTTAGCCAAGCATGCAAGCTTGCTGCTTTTGCCTATAGGTATTTCTGCCCTTGGCACTGCCTGGTATCTGGAAAAGCTGACTCCTAAAACTCAAGCTGCGACACCAGTGGCTGTTGCCGTAGCTGAGGTTGTACAGCCGTTTGAGGTATTGGACTATCCAGATGTCAGACAACTGGCGCAACTGCCAAGAGAGTGGCCTAGCGCGGAATTATCAGGTGATACGGGAAGCTACATGCCATCAGAAGAGTATGTCAGCAGCAATCAGGGCACTTCATCCCCGGTGGCACAAAATCAAGCCAGCGATGACGATTTAGACTTCACTTTGGATGATATCGATTTATCGTCACTGTCGCCGGATTTGGCAATGAAGGTGGAGAACGCACTGTCCAAGAGCGGAAGTGCAACGTCGCAGCGCTCAACGCCAGTTAACGATTTGGAGGGGAATGCCCAGCAGTGGCAGGGTCGTCTTCCAGCACTCAACTTACAAACACACATGTACGCCAGTGATTCCCAACGACGTTGGGTGAAAATCAATAATGTGGAATATCACCAAGGTGATGTGGTGGATGGTCAGGTCACACTGAAAGAGATTCAGCCACAAGCGGTGATTGTTGAGTTTCAGGGAGAACAGATCCGGATCCCGGCACTTTATGAGTGGGAAGGGTAACTCAGTCCAAATAAGCAAAAGGCCACAATCATGTGGCCTTTTTAGTATTCAATACGAGGGAGCGATTATGCCCAACCTGCTGGAGAACGCTTTTTGCGTGGCATTAGATGAGGCAAGACCAAACCAAACAGCAGGCCAAGACCTGCAACACCACCACCGTAGGTGAAGTACTTCAGCAGCATGTCATCTTTTTGCGTATCAAGTTTAGCGCGCAGCTCACGATTTTCTGTTTCAATCGAAGTCAGTTGGTCGCTGATCTCTGAATACTTGTTCTCAAGATCAGAGATTTGTTGATTACGTGTTTCTAGTGAGGTCACAAGGCCCGCTTTTTCTGTGTCTGAAGTCTGGCGAGCATTGGCCAGTTGTTCTTTCACTTCAGCAAGCTCTTTTTCAATACGAGGTAGGCGAATTGCCATGCTTTCTTTGTTAGTGACAAATTTGCTTTGCACCCAGCCAGTACGGCCGCGGGAGTCACGAACTTGTGTATAGCCGGTCTCTTTATTCGCGCTTAGTAGTTGTACTTGCGAACCTGCGTCGACACTACCAATAATTCGGTAAGTGTTGTTTGGACCTGAGTGCATAAAAGTGAATAGGTCATCAGAAATATAACGGTTTGCAGCTAGGGCCGTTGGCGCTGCTAGCAAAGTAAACAAAACCGTGATGATTAGTTTTTTCACAGTAAATCCCTTAACGATTTTTCTTGGATACAGCGTTGGCACCGAATTATTGGAGCCGGAATTAGACGAATAGTATGCAGTTTCAAACTTTGGTGCAACAAAGAAGGGAGGCAAAGCCTCCCTTTCTGTGCGTTTGGGTCAATAATGACAAAGCGCTTACATTCTATTGACGGATGTCTTAATTACGAAAACATTGCTTGAATGCCGTAGAAGAAGACCACTGCCAATAGTGCACCCGCTGGTAGAGTAACAATCCATGAAGCAACGATGTTACGAACCACACCTAGGTTTAGTGCTGCAATACCGCGAGCAAAACCTACACCCAGAACCGCACCAACAAGTGTTTGAGTGGTTGAAATTGGCAGACCTGTACCAGACGCCAGAACAACAGTACATGCCGTCGCTAGCTGCGCTGCAAAGCCACGGCTTGGTGTTAGTTCAGTAATACCTGTACCAACGGTTGCCATTACTTTGTGGCCCAGAGTCGCAAGACCTACAACGATACCGATACCACCTAGTGGAAGAATCCACCATGCGATTGTGCTCTTAGATGTGATTTCACCCATGTGCTCAACAGTTGATACTACCGCAGAAAGAGGGCCAATCGCGTTTGCTACGTCGTTCGAACCGTGTGCAAATGCCATCGCACAAGCCGTGATAACCATTAGCACACTGAAGATGCCTTCAACACCTGAGAAGCTGTGGTCATCTTCGCGGTTAGCAAATTTCTTCTGAATGTAGAAGTAGCCGCCAGCCATTACAATTGCCGATACCGCAGCCGCCCACATCCAGGCTTCACCATTGCTCAGGTGAAGACCAACGTGCTTAAGACCTTTTTTGATAGTAACCAGTGCAATCACCATTGTGGTGATAAACATGTAAACAGGCACAAAGCGTTTTGCATTAAATAGCGGATTTTCTGTATCAAAAATCAGGCGTTGTGCGCTGACAAAAATCACGTATGCAAAGAAGCCGGAGATAACTGGTGTAATGATCCAACTACCCACAATGCCCTGAACGCTGCCCCAGTCCACGGCTTCTGTACCTACAGATACGCACGCAAAACCGATGATCGCACCGATGATAGAGTGAGTGGTTGATACTGGCCAGCCCATGTAAGACGCTAGCAGTAGCCATGTGCCGGCAGCAAGTAGCGCAGACATCATACCGAAGACAAGAACGTCAGGCTGGTGAGCAAATAGAGATGTTTCGATAACACCTTTACGGATAGTGTCGGTTACTTCACCGCCTGCAAGATATGCACCCGCAAATTCAAAGATCATCGCAATGATGATAGCTTGTTTTACGGTTAGCGCTTTTGAACCTACCGATGTACCCATCGCATTGGCAACGTCGTTCGCGCCAATACCAATCGCCATCATGAAACCAAAAATCGCTGCAACAATAATCAGGACAGTGCCGTAGTTCGCAAGGATATCCATCGTAATACCTAGTTGTTTTATAACAAGCGGAACAAAATTTTACGCGCGCCAAATCGAAAGACGATGAAAACAGTCATCGTCCTTATGACACGTGTGTATTATGCTCTTCGTTATGTCGTTAACTTATGTTTTAAGATCGAGATAGCATGACTTCCAAACGAGCACCTACGCGCTGCGCTTGGTCGGCAATACCACCTACCCATTCAAGAATCTTATACAAGAACATGACATCGATAGGGTTCATGTCAGATTCAATCGCCATCAATTGTTGACGAAGTTCAATCTGCATAGCATCGGTATCATCTTCGATGACGTCTAACTGATGAATCATTTCAGCAACGAGTGTTACTTCACGGCCTTTAAAGCCTGTTTCTAATAGTTCATCAAGTTCATTAATTACCTTTTGCGCCTGATTAGCCGCGTCAAGACAACGTTGAACGTAAGCGAGGAAATTTGGCTGGAGAGCCTCAGGAATGACAAGTTGACGACCATATACACGGCCAGCAATGTCTTTCGCCAAGTTGGCAAGTTTGTCTTGTTGAGTCAGAAGCTCAAGCATGTCAGTACGGTCTACTGGCATAAACAAACCGCGAGGCAGTTTTAGACGGATTTCACGTTTCAGAACATCCGCTTCTTTCTCAAGGTGAGAAATTTGAGCACGGATCTCTGCTGCTTTTTCCCAGTCTCCCTTTGAAGAAACTTCAAAGAACTTCACCAGGTGTGAACAACATTCGTTGACACACACAACGTGGCGTTGCAAAGGCTTAATAGGGGACTTTGCAAATAACCCCATAATTGTATTTACTGGCATGGTCATTCAACCTAATAACTATAACCTAAAAAAAACATACACCATTTCTTTGGTCTTGGCGAAATGTTGAGCGATGGCTATAAAGGCGCGCATGTTAACGCATTAAATCGCTCTTTAAAACTGTTTTAGATCATCATTCGAGTGATATTTCTTTCTTGCCGTGTAAGAAAATACGCAATATCCTGTTTCTATCTGCTTTGAAAGGTATAGCTATGGAAACCGAAATAGAACTGAAGTTTTTTGTTTCTCCTGAATTTTCAGAAACTTTAAAGGAAAAAATTTCTGAGACAAAAGTACTTCAGCATAGTTGTCGTGACTTGGGTAACACCTACTTTGATACTGCCGATAAATGGTTAAGAAAGCATGACATTGGTTTAAGAATTCGCCGTTTTGATGATGTATTTGTTCAAACAGTGAAAACCGCAGGACGCGTCGTCGCTGGTTTACACCAAAGACCAGAATACAATGCTGAGCACACGAGCGATGAGCCCGATCTCACACTTCATCCTTCTGATATCTGGCCTGCTGGTAAAGATGTCGAGACCTTACAATCCGAACTCACTCCGTTATTTTCGACTAATTTCACTCGCGAGCAGTGGCTAATTGGTATGCCTGATGGCAGCCAGGTTGAAGTCGCCTTTGACCAAGGTATGGTTATCGCGAAAGGTGATGATGGAGAAGACAGACAAGAGCCGATTTGCGAAGTCGAACTAGAACTCAAATCGGGACAAACCGATGCTCTGTTTACATTGGCGCGTAGCTTTTGCGAGCAAGGTGGCATGCGTCTCGGGAATTTAAGCAAAGCGGCCAAAGGCTATCGCTTGGCAACCGGATACACGGGTGATGAGGTAAAACCGCTGGCTTTAGTCGACAGCAGCAGCACAGACACCGTGGAATATTGTCTGATCAACTCGTTAGAGCACGCGTTGTCCCACTGGCACTACCATGAGCAAATCTATTCGGAACGTGATTGTGTCGAAGCACTTCGCGAAATCAGCAATGCGCTTCGATTTATTCGTCAGACCTTAACCATATTTGGTGGCATTGTCCCACGTCGAGCCAGTGCTATTCTGCGTCAGGAACTAAAATGGTTGGAAGAAGAGCTTACATGGTTAGACGAACATGCTCACCTTGAAGAGTTACTTGATGACAAAGGTAACGTGTTGCGTAAGCTTGATGCCCGCAAGTTCTTGGTTTCGGAGCTAACCCAGCAACTGCAAGAACTCCCAAGCCGTGAAGAAGTGCTAGAGCTGTTAAGTTCAGCTCGTTACACCGGCTTATTGCTTGATCTGAGCCGTTGGATCCTTGCTCGCGGCTGGCAGCCATTTTTAGATGAAAAAGCACGAGAAAAAATGGCGAGCAACATCTTGCCATTTTCTGTCACGCAACTGGATCGCACTTGGGCTGAGCTGATGGAAGCGTTCCCCGCAGAGCGTGATTTGTCTGCGCAGGATTATGTTGACCAGCGTTATCGCTTACTTCGCAATCTCTACACCGGAATCGGATTCGCGAGCCTGTATAACAGCGACGAGCGTAATAGTTTCCGTCTTCCATGGGCGGATCTGGTTCACGGTATCGATGATTTGTTGATGCTGAATCATTTGTTGCCGCTGGTGGATATGCTGGAAGCCGATGAAAAAGAGCAGCTAGAGCGATGGCTGCACCGTCAAGAGCGCTCTATCCTACATGCTATGGATCAAACCCGAGCCATCAGCGTTGAGACACAGCCTTACTGGCGAGAGTGATAGCACCTCATCAACTGCGTATTGAATGCAATTAGGGCCTCCAGGCCCTATTTTTCTTTTTGGCTCTGTTGCTCTTGTTGTCGCAGTTCAAGCTCATTTATCCGATTAAGGATCGTTTCCTGCTGTTCAACGAGTTTGTTCAACATATGCTCTGTATGCTTGGTTCGATGATCTTCTTTCTTCGTTGGAGCCGTCACGATTGACGTGACCAAACCAGAGATCATGCCGAAGATCCCCACACCACAAACAATGATCACTACGGCGAGAAATTTGCCACCACTGGTTACCGGATAATGGTCCCCATATCCTACGGTAGAGATAGTGACAAACACCCACCACAAAGCGTCGGCCCCTGTCCGAATGTTGGCCGCAGGATCTTTGGCTTCAATGAACAGCATCGTACTGGAACCCAGAGTTATTAAAATCACCATTAGTAACAGAATGGAAGCAACGGTTGTTTCTCGGCGATTCTCTTTGAGTTGGTGGAGAATGAATCTAGAAGAGCGCAGTACCAGTACCATGCGCAAAATATGAAAAACTCTGGCAAAGCGTAGTGGCTCGATCATTGGGATACTGGCCACAAAATCTATCCAGTGTAGTTTAAGGAAGTTCCACCGATTTGTGGCGCGGATCAAATCAATGGTCAGTTGTAAGAGAAAAATACTACAGATTATGAAGTCGAGACCGATAAGTACTTGACGGGTTTCGCGATCGATCGAAAAAAATAACAGACCTGAGGTTACAAATAATGCCAGAAAGGACAGGACTAATGACAAAAGTCCCATTGGGCGGGTGCTGTCTTTGATATCGTTGTTTTTCATACAAATCTCGAATTAATTCGCGTAACAGAATGACAAAAACTATATAAGACTCGGTGGAGAACTGACAATGGAAAAACTGGCATTTAAGCCGTGGGAAAGAGTCATATCCGACATTCGACTGGTACCAAAGATGGTCATGTTGATGGTCTTCAGTACTATTTTGATTGTGGCAAAGCAACTTTGGGATGCCAACACGTTTTACGATTCATTGTTGGCTGCGACGCAGAATACGGATATTGCTCAGCAGCATTATGAGGCCTACCTGACTCAGGTTGTTTGGCAGACAGCGCTGCTCATCATTGTCTTTGTTGTTTTGTTGTTAGCCGCAGCACGTGTCATGTTACGTCAAACTCAATACCTGAATGATGCGATAAAACTGATGGCGAGCAAAAACTTATCGGTACCATTTGGTATGGATTGTAAGGATGAATACGGAGACGTGGCACGCGAGCTGGAAAAAACACGTCGCCAATTACATGACGTAATCCAAATGCAAATCAACGCCTCAGATGAGCTCTCAGCGCTGACTGAAGTGATGACAATAAGCATGTCTGAAACCAAAGAGTCGGCTCAGGAAGAGTTCAATGAAATAGACCAGCTTGCGACCGCCATGAGTGAAATGTCTTCTACGGTTCAAACGGTGGCAGAACATGCCCAGCAGGCATCGATTCTCACTGAACAGGCGTCGTCTCAAGCGGTTTCTGGCCAACAATTCTTACAGAGCACTGTCGCTAAGATGAGTGAACTTTCTAAGGACATTGCCTCTTCTGCTCAGGCTGTTAATCAGGTGGAAGAACGCGTGGAAGCGATTGGCAGTGTTGTAGGAACCATTCAGGGCATTTCTGAACAGACCAACCTATTGGCACTTAACGCCGCGATTGAAGCCGCTCGAGCGGGTGAAGCGGGACGCGGTTTTGCGGTAGTCGCAGACGAAGTTCGCAACTTAGCACAGCGCACGCAACAGGCGACGATAGAGATTCAGGAAATGATTACTCACCTGCAAACCAGTGCAGAATCAGCCGTTGAGCTGATGGAGAAAAGCGTGGTTGAGGCCGCGGAAGGCAATGAACTGGTCTCGAATGCAGGGACAGAGTTAGACGGTATTGTGACTCAAGTTACTCAAATCAATGACATGAACTTCCAAATCGCCACGGCTTCTGGTCAGCAAAGCAGTGTCGCAGAGGAAATGAGCCAAAACCTGACTAACGTAAGAGAGCTGGTTGAAGCATCTGTGATTGTGGTGACCGAGTTACTGGAAACGTCTGAAACCATGCAAAATAATGCTGGAGAATTAGACAAGAAAATCAAGTCATTCAGTGTTTAATGCACATAGCTTTTGATAATACGCCCACAAACCTTTTGTGGGCGTTTTTATTTGCTGCAACTCTGGTATAACTTAAAGCTCATTCATCGTGCTTTTCACAAGGAAGAAAAATGCAGCTGCCTTCGTCTTTGATTTCTGTCGCTGAATCTGCCGTTCAAAATGCTCAGCAAGCTGGCTACTTTCAATTGTGGCCAAGTGAAATCGCAGAGCAATTTTACTATGTATCTGGCCTGAGCCAGTTCATAACCGAAACTATTCATCGAGATGAAAAGCTCGCTCAGGACTTGCCTGAGATGGTGGCGGAGCCAAGCCGACAAGCGTCTTACCGGACAAGACTCGCGGAGTTATTGGCAGATTGTCAGGATGAAGTGTCAGGCCATCGTGTATTACGTCAGTTCCGTAATCGTGAGATGGTTTATATTGCGTGGAAAGATTTCCTTCATGCCTGGACACTGGAAGAGTCACTGAGTCACCTTTCTCAACTGGCAGAGGCGCTGATCTTCGAAACTTACCAATGGCAATATCAGGCTTGTTGTAAAGAGTGGGGGACACCAACCAATGCTGAAGGTGAAGCTCAACCGATGCTAGTCATTGGTATGGGTAAGCTTGGTGGTGGCGAGCTGAACTTCTCTTCCGATATTGATCTTATTTTTACCTATCCAGATAACGGTGAAACTCAGGGTGCGCGCCGCAGCATTGCCAATGCGCAATTCTTTACCCGCCTTGGCCAGCGCATTATTAAAGCATTAGACCAGCAAACCTTTGATGGCTTCTGCTACCGCGTTGACATGCGTTTACGTCCATTTGGTGAAAGTGGTCCCCTGGTGATGAGCTATGCGGCGTTGGAAGACTATTATCAGGAACAAGGCCGCGACTGGGAACGCTATGCAATGGTTAAAGCTCGTGTGATGGGATGCGAAATGTACCCACAGTATCAAGAGCTGCGTAAAATGTTGCGTCCATTTGTGTTCCGACGTTATATCGACTTCAGTGCGATTCAGTCCTTACGCCGTATGAAGTCGATGATAAGCAGCGAAGTGCGTCGTCGTGGGCTGAATAACAACATCAAGCTGGGTGCGGGCGGTATTCGTGAAATTGAATTTATCGCTCAGGTGTTCCAGCTGATCCGCGGTGGACGCGAGCCTTCTCTGCGCAATCGAGGCTTGCTGGAAACCCTGCGAGGGATTGAAGAACTTGCCTTGCTAACACCACAAGATGTGCAAAGTCTGGAAGCCGCGTATAAGTATTTGCGCCAACTAGAGAACTTACTGCAAGCCATGGCGGACAAGCAGACGCAGACACTGCCAGACTGCGAGATTGAGCGCATGAAGCTGGCGACTGCAATGCGATTTGACTCCTGGGATGAGTTGATCACTCAGACTCAGCTGCACATGGGCAAGGTTCATCAGGTATTCGATTCTTTGATTGGCGATGATGAAGAAGATGAAGGCAGTAATGTTGCGCGCCATTTCCATGAGCTATGGGATATGGCTAAAAAGCAAGATGTACTAGAACATATCCTGCAACAAGATATTCAGGTGGAAGATTTTTCCTCCTGCGCAAAAACCATTATCGATTTCAAACAAGACATTGCCAAGAAAACACTGGGTCCACGCGGTCGAGAAGTGCTCAACAGACTGATGCCTAAAGTCTTCGATGCGGTGTTCGCTCATCCAGACGCCCAATTTGGTTTACCTAGAGTGTTGCACTTGCTGCACAAAATCTGTACCCGAACCACGTACTTAGAGTTATTGGATGAACACCCGGCTGCTCTGGTGCAACTCGTGAGGTTGTGTACGGCAAGTCCGATGATTTCGGAGCAGTTATCGCGTTATCCAATCCTGCTTGATGAGCTGATTGATCCGCAGCAACTGTATAATCCGATTCCTTTAGACAGTTACCGAACTGAGCTGCGTGATTTTCTGGCGCGAATTCCAGAAGATGACATGGAACAGCAGATGGAAGCACTGCGTCAATTCAAGCAAATTTGTATTCTGCGTATTGCAGCGGCAGACATTGCTGGTGCTTTGCCTGTCATGAAAGTGAGTGACCACTTAACTTATCTGGCAGAAGCTATCGTGGAAGCGGTTGTCAGTCAGGCCTGGTTGCAGGTATCAGAAAAGTACGGTGAGCCTACTCATGTTAAAGATCGTGAAGGCCGAGGGTTTGCGGTTATTGGCTATGGAAAAGTTGGCGGCTGGGAGCTGGGGTACAACTCTGATTTGGACATCGTATTTATGCATGACTGTCCGGTCAGCGTATACACTGATGGTAAGAAAGAAATCGATGGTCGCCAGTTCTATCTTCGTTTAGCACAGCGCATTATCCATATTTTCTCAACCCGCACCGCATCAGGGATTCTGTACGAAGTGGACACTCGCTTACGTCCGTCTGGAGCCTCGGGTTTACTGGTGAGTCCTACTGACGCATTTGACGAATATCAGCATCAGGAAGCCTGGACATGGGAACACCAAGCTTTGGTTCGTGCCCGAATGATCTATGGAGACGAACCTTTGGCTATCGCTTTCCATAACACTCGACATGATGTGCTGTGTAAATCGCGCGACCAAGCGACGCTCAAAAAAGAAGTCGTCGAGATGCGTGAAAAAATGCGCGATCATCTCGGTGGAAAGAAAGCCGGGCGTTTTATGCTTAAACAAGATGTTGGCGGCATCACCGACATTGAATTCCTGGCTCAGTATCTGGTGCTCAACTACAGCCATGATAAACCTAAACTTACGCGTTGGTGCGATAACGTACGAATTTTTGAAACGCTAATTGCACAACAGGTGATGGACGAAGACCAAGCGATGCAGCTGATAAACGCCTATACCTCCATGCGTAATGAGATACACCATAGAAACTTACTCAATCTGGACGCTGATGTTGCCGAGAATAAATTTGTTGCGGAAAGAGAGTGGGTGAAACAGGCATGGAATCAGTGGTTCAGTTAAGGCGAGTTATTTAGCCACGCCAAGCGCTGTGGTAAACTCTGCACGATTTAATTTTTGGAGACCAATAATGAAACCAATTCTACCTGATTACAACAACGCTGGTGTGCTTATCATCGGTGATGTCATGCTAGATCGTTACTGGTATGGCCCAACTGGACGTATCTCACCGGAAGCGCCAGTTCCTGTTGTAAAAGTAGAAAACAATGAAGAGCGTCCGGGTGGTGCTGCAAACGTTGCGATGAACATCGCGTCATTGGGTGGTCACGCTCACATTGTTGGTCTGACAGGAATGGATGAACCTGCCAAAGTTCTGACAGAAAAACTCAGCTCGCTCAAAGTAAAATGTGACTTTGTGCCGCTGCCAGAGTACCCAACGATCACTAAGTTACGTGTAATGAGCCGCGGTCAGCAGTTGATTCGTCTGGACTTCGAAGACAAGTTCGAAAATACAGACCCAGAGCCTGTGCTTACGCGCATGGATTCTGCTCTGCCAACTGTCAAAGCCGTGATCATGTCAGATTACGCAAAAGGCTCTCTTGAACATGTACAGGCGTACATTCAGAAAGCGCGCGCTGCCAACGTTCCTGTATTCATCGATCCAAAAGGTGCCGACTTTGAACGCTATCGTGGTGCGACACTTCTGACGCCAAATATGAAAGAGTTCGAAGATGTGGTTGGCAAAGTGAAATCTGATCAGGAGCTGGTGGAAAAAGCACTGGCGCTTGTGGAAGAATTTGACTTTGATGCGCTGCTGGTTACCCGAAGTGAACATGGTATGACGTTAATTCGCCGAGGTGCGGAACCGTTCCACCTGCCAACACAAGCAAAAGAAGTGTATGACGTAACGGGTGCAGGCGACACAGTGATTTCTGTACTAGCGGCTTCAGTTGCTGCGGGTAAATCATTTGAAGAAGCGTGTGCTCTTGCGAATGCGGCTGCTGGCGTTGTAGTTGGTAAACTAGGAACATCAACCTTGTCTGAAATTGAACTGGCTGAAGCGGTGCATGGTAGTAAAGATACCGACTTTGGTGTGATTTCAGAAAAAGCTTTGATCGAAGCGGTGAAGAAAGCACGTGCTAAAGGCGAGAAGGTTGTGATGACCAATGGCTGTTTTGACATTCTTCACGCAGGCCATGTGTCTTACTTAAACCATGCGGCTGAATTGGGCGATCGCCTTATTGTTGCTGTGAATACTGACGAGTCGGTTAAGCGTCTTAAAGGTCCTGGCCGTCCGGTAAACCCAACTGATCGTCGTATGGCAGTATTGGCTGGTTTGGGTGCAGTTGATTGGGTGGTGCCATTTAGTGAAGATACGCCGCAACGCTTGATCTCAGAAGTGCTGCCAAGCTTATTGGTGAAAGGCGGAGACTACAAACCAGAAGAGATTGCAGGTGGTAAAGAGGTGATTGCTGCTGGCGGTGAAGTTCGTGTACTGAACTTTGAAGATGGTTGTTCAACTAGTGAAATTATTAATGCGATTAAAGGTGGCAAAGGCTAAGTCCTTTAACATCTAAACTAAATCGTAATGAGAAGGCTGCCTAGGGTGGCCTTTTTTGCATCTGCCTGCGATACCTAATCTTCCGCTTTTTTTACAGGCAATAAAAAACGCCAGTTGTTGTTTAGCAACTGGCGTTTTGCTTGTCTTGTTTCCTGATTAGTTTACAGCTTTCAGACCCGCATCGATATTTAGAATGTCTTGCTCATTCAGTGTACCTACCGCCTGACGCAGTTGCAGACCACTGATGATGTAGTCGTAACGAGCATTAGATAGGTTGCGGTTTGCATCGTATAAACGGCGAGTTGCGTCCAGTACGTCAACAATCGTACGAGTACCTACATCAAAACCTGCTTCTGTCGCCTCTAGTGCAGAGCGAGCAGAAACTACAGATTGCTCGTAAGCTTTCAATGCACCGATTGATGCGTTGATGTTGTTGTTTTGCGCGCGAACATCTTTCACTACGCTACGGTACTGAGCTTCGAGATCTTCACTTGCAGCAACATAAGCGTACTCAGCTTGTTTAGTTTGCGAAGTTACGTTACCGCCGGTGTATAGAGGAACCGATAGGTTAATACCAACACTCAATGCGTCAAGATCATAGTCTGCTGAACTCTGTCCACGGTCAGAATAGTTGTAACCACCGTCCAAGCTCAACGTTGGTAAGTGACCAGAACTAGCCAGGGAAATATTGTCACGAGCGATATCCTGTGAAATGCGAGAAGACAGCAAACTTAGGTTTTGCTCTTTTGCAATTTCAATTAGGTCTTCAGCAGGGCTATCCGAGCGGCTTGCAGAGAAGCGAGCTGTATCAAGCACGTTCAGATTTTTGTGTTCCTGACCAGTGATTTCACGCAATGATTCGTAGCTGTTGATCAGATCGTTTTCTGCCAATACTTCATCAGCAAGTACTGCATCGTATTGAGCTTGTGCATCATGTACGTCGGTGATAGCAGAAAGGCCCACTTCAAAACGTTGTTTAGTTTGCTCAAGTTGGCGGCCAACAGCGGCTTTTTCGGCACGGACAAACACTAGGTTATCCTGAGCACGTAGTACTTCAAAGTAAGCTTGCGACACTCGAAGGATTAAACTTTGTTGTGTTGCCGCATAAGTCGCGTCTGCTTGACGAGCTGTTTTCTCTGCCGTGTCTAACGTAATCCAAGATGCGCGGTTGTAAAGTTCTTGAGTGAAGTTGATACCAGCGGTCAGGTCATTCTTATCATAAGTCGTTTTACCCGCTGAATCGTAATCGATATCACCGCGGATCACATCGTAACCTGCTGTTAAGTTGATTTGTGGTAGAAGGGCACTACGGCTTGAGGTGATTGCTTCGAAAGCTTGGTCACGCTGTGCTGCTACGCTAAGCAATTGTGGATCGTTTTGTTTTGCTAAGTCGTAGATGTCAGCTAATGAGTCCGCATAAGCCGATACGCTTATGCTACCTAGCGCTGCACTGATAAAAAGTGGAAGCAATTTTTTCATTTTCTATTCCCGCGGTCAATAGATTGGTTAATTCTCAGTAGTTTAACTCAATTTGGACGATATTTACTCTAAACTTTGCATTTTTTTACACGTAATTATCCAGTTGTGCAATAAAAATTTGTACAATACTTAAAATAAATTATAACTATTATACAAAAAGTTGAGCCAAGTCCTTTGAGCAAGTGATTAACAATGAGTACACTACAAGATTCACTCAGAGAGGTGTTTAATGCAACAGTGTGACAAGCGACAAGACGAGTTTACTTCACAAGATGTGGAAATCATCTCGAAAGAGACCCTCTTCAAGGGCTTCTTTAAAATGGTGAAGTACCGTTTCAAACATCGGCTCTTTGCTGGTGGTTGGAGTGATGTTGTCGAGCGAGAAATGTTCGAACGTGGACACGCTGCGGCGATGTTGCCTTATGATCCAATACAGGATCAGGTTGTTATCATTGAACAGATACGAGTTGGTGCATTAGAACACGATCATCCTTGGCAGCTTGAAATTGTTGCCGGCATGATTGATCGAGATGAGTCCGTTGAAGATGTGATCCGCCGCGAAGCTCACGAAGAGGCGGGGCTTGAGGTGGGGCGAGTGATTCCGATGACGTCTTACTATCCCTCTTCAGGCGGATGCTCAGAAAAGTTGGATATTTTTGTCGGAGAAGTCGATGCTTCTAAAGCGGAAGGCATTCATGGTTTAGACTATGAAGATGAAGATATTCGAGTTCACGTCATCAGCCGTGAAGAAGCATATCAATGGGTGAAAGATGGAAAACTTGAAAATGCTGCTTCAATTATTGCAGTGCAATGGTTGCAATTAAACCATCTTGAGTTGAAATCACAGTGGGTAAGCCCCCATAACGGTGGAGAGTAAGTAATGGCGCAGATAGCTGAAAAACAGCGATATCATGTTGATTTAGCGGGTCTAATGAGAACCTATGAGACCAATTACGCTAAATTAAATGCTCTGCTGCCTGTCTCTGCTGAGGTTGGTGACGTGCGCTGCTATCAAGCCGCACATATGGTTTATCAATTGACCGTGAATGAAGTCACAAAATACACCACAGTTGTTGAGATATGTCAGAGTGATGAAACACCAGTGTTTCCTTTACCGACAATGTCTGTCAGGCTTTACCACGATGCGAGAGTAGCGGAAGTATGCTCAAGCGGAGACTTCTCTCGTATCAAAGCTAAATATGATTATCCCAACGACAAATTGATGCAACGAGATGAAAAGCATCAACTAAACACGTTCCTTGGTGAATGGCTGACGTTTTGTTTAAGAAGTGGAATCAGTAGAACACCACTTGCCTTCAATTGCTCGTCGCGTCGCTAAAGGAAAATAACAAATAACAATATAGTGGACGAATCAGGTTTTCATTTTGCAATCATCTAGTGACAGCATCAAACTTTTACAAATCACGGATACTCATCTGTTTGAGGCAGATGAGGGAAGTTTGCTGAGCGTAAAAACGGCCGACAGCTTTTCTGCTGTGGTTGGTGAGGTTTTGCGCCGCGAAGTGGGGTTTGATTACATTTTAGCAACCGGGGATATTTCGCAAGATCACAGCGCGGGATCGTATCAACGATTCGCCGCAGGTATTGCGCCACTCGAGAAAGATTGTTTCTGGCTGCCGGGCAATCATGACTACAAACCCAATATGGGCAGTGTACTTCCATCACAACAGATCAAAGCGACGGAGCATGTGTTGCTTGGTGATAAGTGGCAAGTGATCCTGCTTGATTCTCAAGTAGTCGGCGTTCCGCACGGTCGTTTAAGCGATAAGCAGCTGGCATTGCTTGAAGAAAAATTAGCCGAGTACCCTGAGCGTTATACGCTGGTATTATTGCATCACCACCCAATTCTTGTTGGTAGCGCGTGGCTAGACCAACACACTCTGAAAGATGCAGAAGCATTCTGGCAGATTGTCGAACGTTTTGATGGTGTTAAAGGGATCCTGTGCGGGCATGTTCATCAAGATATGAATGTGCTACATCAAGGCATTCGAGTCATGGCGACACCTTCTACGTGTGTGCAATTCAAGCCTAACTCAGATGACTTTGCATTAGATACCACTTCGCCAGGCTGGCGAGAATTAGAGCTGCATGCGACTGGCGAGATTACGACCCAGGTTAATCGATTGCCGGAAGGTCAGTTCCAACCAGATTTCTCCTCGAACGGATACTAATCCTGCCCGAACATTATGTTCGGGCTTTCTTTTTATGTGAGACTTTTATGATGAAACCTTCATTATTGCTGTACATCCACGGTTTTAATAGCTCACCACTCTCAATGAAAGCGAATCTGATGAGAGAGTATTGTCAGCAGCATCGCCCGGACATCAAAGTGATCATTCCGCAGTTGCCGTGTTTTCCGCAACTAGCCGCTCAACTATTACTGGACATCGTCGAGCAATATCAAAATGATTACCGAATTGGATTAGTAGGCAGTTCGTTAGGAGGCTTTATGTCTACTTGGTTGAACAGCCAATTTGGATTCAAAGCTGTGGTGGTCAATCCGGCCGTCAAACCTTATGAGTTGCTAGTCGACTATTTAGGTGAACAAACTAACCCCTACACGAATGAAACTTATACACTTGAGACTTGCCATATTGACGAGTTGAAAGCTCTTGATGTACAAAGCATCGCATCGCCAGACGCGTTTTGGCTACTGCAGCAAACCGAAGACGAGGTTCTGGACTATCGCCAGGCGGTAAATAAGTTTGCGCAATCCAAGCAAACGGTAGAACAAGGCGGTGATCACAGTTTTGTGGGCTTTGAGCGTTATCCTGCAAAGATTATCGAATTTCTAGAACTGTAATGGATAGGAACGATTGGAATACGCTCATAGTTTTTGCTGATATATCCAACCGTTGCTTGACATAGGCGGTTTGCTTTCCGACTATATTTTGCTGAAAGATCTTAAGGGTCATAGACTCTGGCTACTTTGTTATGTATCAGATTTACAAACATTTAAAGATACTAACAGGGTGGCTTTTTCGTTTCCTGAGTAAACACATTCTGAACCGTGTTTTACAGGTAACAAATAAACTTTGAGAACAATTCCGTATTATGACTGAACAATATAATGCTGGGGCCATTGAAGTACTGAATGGCTTAGAGCCAGTACGTCGCCGACCAGGGATGTATACGGATACAGCGCGCCCGAACCACCTGGGCCAAGAAGTTATCGATAACAGTGTCGATGAAGCGCTAGCCGGACATGCCTCAAAAGTACAAGTCATCCTACATGCTGACCAATCACTTGAAGTGATCGATGATGGTCGAGGCATGCCTGTTGATATCCACCCAGAAGAGAAAGTCTCTGGTGTTGAGCTGATCTTATGTAAGCTTCACGCGGGTGGTAAATTCTCGAACAAAAACTACCAATTCTCCGGTGGTCTCCACGGGGTAGGTATTTCGGTAGTAAACGCGCTGTCTAAGCGTGTTGAAGTGACGGTTCGCCGTGATGGTCAGGTCTATGAGATTGCCTTTGAGCACGGTGATAAAGTTTCGGATCTAACCGTAACCGGCACATGTGGCCGCCGTAATCGTGGTACCAGTGTGCACTTCTGGCCAGAAGCGAAGTACTTTGACTCTGCAAACTTCTCTGTGACGCGCCTGGTCAATAACCTACGTGCGAAAGCCGTTCTTTGTCCGGGATTAGAAATCACGTTCATAGACAAAGTGAACAACAAAGACTACAAGTGGCACTACGAAGATGGTTTAAAAGACTATCTGGCTGAAGGCGTTAAAGGATACACCGTTCTGCCAGAAGAACCGTTTACTGGTGAATTCTCTGCAGAAACTGAAGCCGCAAACTGGGCCGTGATCTGGCAGCCAGAAGGCGGCGAGATGATCACCGAAAGTTACGTCAACCTGATCCCTACGGCTCAGGGCGGTACACACGTAAATGGCCTGCGCCAAGGTTTGCTGGATGCAATGCGTGAGTTCTGTGAATTCCGTAACTTGCTTCCACGTGGCGTCAAACTGACCGGCGATGATGTCTTCGACCGTTGTTCATACGTGCTATCGGTGAAAATCCAAGATCCGCAATTTGCTGGCCAGACCAAAGAACGTCTTTCATCTCGTCAAACGGCGGCATTTGTTTCAGGCGTGGTGAAAGATGCCTTCAGTTTATGGCTGAACGAAAAGCCGCAACTGGCAGAGCAACTTGCTGAAGTTTGTATCGCTAACGCGCACCGTCGTATGCGTGCGAGCAAAAAAGTCGTACGTAAGAAAGTTGCGTCAGGCCCTGCCTTGCCAGGCAAGCTAACCGACTGTTCTGTGCAAGACCTAAATCGTACCGAAATCTTCTTCGTGGAGGGTGACTCGGCGGGTGGCTCGGCAAAACAGGCTCGTGATCGTGAGTTCCAGGCGGTTATGCCACTGCGCGGTAAGATTCTGAATACCTGGGAAGTATCTGCTGACCAAGTTCTGGCGTCTCAAGAAGTACACGACATTTCTGTTGCGTTGGGTATCGACCCGGATAACGACAACCTCGACGGCCTTCGTTACGGTAAGATCTGTATCCTTGCCGATGCGGACTCGGATGGTCTTCATATCGCGACGCTGCTGTGTGCCTTATTTACTCGTCATTTCCGCGCACTAGTGGAAGCGGGTCATATCTATGTTGCCATGCCGCCACTGTATCGTATCGACTGCGGTAAAGAAGTGTTCTACGCGCTTGATGACGATGAAAAAGATGGCGTACTAGAGCGCTTGTCGAAGAAGAAAGCCAAAATCAACGTACAGCGATTCAAAGGTCTGGGTGAGATGAACCCATTACAGCTGCGTGAAACCACCATGGATCCGAATACGCGTCGTCTGGTTCAGTTAACCATTGACGACTCTGCAGCGACCATGGAAATGATGGACATGTTGCTTGGTAAGAAGCGTGCAGATGACCGTCGTTCTTGGTTACAAAACAACGGCGATTTGGCAGAGGTTTAACGAATGTCTACAGAAATTACTTACGATGGCGTTGAACAGTTGCCGATGCGCAAGTTCACCGAAGACGCTTATCTGAATTACTCGATGTACGTAATTATGGACCGCGCATTGCCATACATTGGCGATGGTTTGAAGCCGGTTCAACGACGTATCATCTACGCAATGTCGGAGCTAGGTCTCTCGGCATCCGCAAAATACAAGAAATCAGCACGTACCGTCGGTGACGTGTTGGGTAAATACCATCCGCACGGTGACTCTGCGTGTTACGAAGCGATGGTATTGATGGCGCAGCCGTTTTCTTACCGTTACCCATTGGTTGACGGTCAGGGTAACTGGGGTGCGCCGGATGACCCGAAATCCTTCGCAGCGATGCGTTATACCGAAGCGAAACTGTCTAAGTTTGCTGAAGTATTACTGGGTGAACTAGGTCAGGGCACGGTTGAATGGCAGCCAAACTTTGACGGCACGATGAAAGAGCCGCAAATGCTGCCAGCACGTCTGCCTCATATCCTGCTTAACGGCGTAACGGGCATCGCGGTTGGTATGGCGACTGATATTCCTCCGCACAACGTGCGTGAGGTAGCTGACGCAACAATCCATCTGATTGATAACCCTAAAGCGGAACTGCCGGACGTAATGCAGTACGTGAAAGGCCCGGATTATCCAACGGAAGCTGAGATCATTTCCCCGCAAGCGGAAATTGAAAAGATCTATCGTAACGGACGCGGCAGTATCAAGATGCGTGCTGTCTGGCATAAAGAAGGGTCGGACATCGTCATTACGTCGATTCCGCACCAAGTGTCAGGCTCTAAGCTACTTGAGCAAATCGCAAACCAAATGCGTGCGAAGAAGCTACCAATGGTCGAAGATCTTCGTGATGAATCGGACCACGAGAACCCAACTCGTATCGTTATCGTTCCTCGTTCTAACCGAGTCGATTGCGATATGTTGATGAATCACTTGTTCGCTTCTACTGATCTAGAACGTAGCTACCGCGTTAACCTGAACATGATTGGTCTGGATAACCGTCCTCAGGTTAAAGGTCTGGTTCAGATTCTATCGGAGTGGATTGAGTTCCGCCGCACGACGGTTCGCCGACGTTTGCAATATCGCTTAGACAAAGTGATGGCTCGCCTGCACATCTTAGAAGGTTTGTTGGTTGCGTACCTGAACCTTGATGAAGTGATTGAGATCATCCGTACTGAAGACGATCCAAAAGCGGTGCTGATGGAGCGTTTTGGTATCACTGATATCCAAGCCGACGCGATTCTGGATACCAAACTTCGTCATCTTGCCAAACTGGAAGAGATGAAGATCCGTGGTGAGCAAGAAGAGCTGGAAAAAGAACGTGAGAAGCTAGAGCAGCTATTAGGTTCTGAGCGCCGTCTGAATACATTGCTGAAGAAAGAAATCAAAGCAGATGCAGAGAAATACGGCGATGATCGTCGCTCACCACTGGTAGAGCGTGCAGAAGCGAAAGCGCTAACTGAGCGTGACCTAGTGCCAAGTGAACCGATTACGGTTGTTCTGTCTGAAAAAGGCTGGATTCGTCACGCGAAAGGCCATGAAGTTGAAGCAGAAGGTCTGAACTACAAGTCTGGTGATAAATACTTGGCGCATGCACGAGGTAAGAGTAACCAACCTGCCGTTTTCCTTGGTAGTGATGGTCGCAGCTACTCGCTTGAATCGCACTCTTTACCGTCTGCTCGTAGTCAGGGTGAGCCAATTACCGGCCGCCTGAACATCACCGCAGGCAGCAGCATTCGCCAAGTTATTATGGGTGAAGAAGATCAGCTATGGCTGGTGGGTTCTGACGCGGGTTACGGCTTTGTATGTAAAGGTTCCGATCTGTTGTCGAAGAACCGCAGCGGCAAAGCTCTGGTCACCTTACCTGCGAACTCGGAAGTGATGACGCCTAAAGAAGTTGAAGATTTAGACTCTGATGAAATTCTGGCGATCACTAACCAGGGACGTATGTTGTTGTTCCCAATTAAAGACCTGCCGCAATTAGCAAAAGGTAAGGGGAATAAGATCATCAACATTCCTGCGGCGAAAGCGAAAGATCGTGAAGAAGTATTATCTCATCTGATGGCTCTGCCACAGGGAGCTTCTCTGACACTTTATGCTGGCAAGCGTAAGCTGGGCTTGAAACCAACTGACTTGGATAATTTCCGTGGAGAGCGTGGCCGTCGAGGCAGTCTGCTGCCAAGAGGCTTACAGCGAGTGACTCGAATCGACGTTGAGCTCGGTGAGTCGAGCAACACTGAAGAATCGAGCGAAAGCGAATAAAACAAAAATCCCAGCCAGTGGCTGGGATTTTTTTATGCTTCTTGTTTGTCTTCGGCAATAGTGACTTTTAACGTTATCTCTTTGCCTTTACGAATAATGCCCACTTCAACAGTGGTACCGGGACGTAAATCAGTGACAATATCCATCACACTTTGTCGTCCCTGAACTTTATTGCCATCAATACTAATTATGATGTCTTGTTTCTCGAAGCCTGCTGCGCTGGCCGGACCATTAGGGTCGATACCGAGAACGACAATGCCACCGATATGTTGATTACCCAATAATCGGGCGGTGACCGCATTAATATCTTGACCATCAATGCCGATATAGCCACGGATCACACGGCCATCCGCAATGATCTTTTGCATGATCTTGCTCGCGAGTGGTGCCGGAATCGCGAATGAAATGCCGTAAGTTTCCAAATCGGTTGCTTGCTGGAAGGAGGCGGTATTAATTCCGACTAACTCACCCTGGGTATTAACCAATGCACCACCAGAGTTACCTTCGTTGATTGCCGCATCGGTTTGAATGAAGGCTTGTCGTCCGTCGCTGATAGAAGAACGTCCCGTCGCGGAGATAATACCAAAGGTCGTGGTTTGTCCTAAGTTGTATGGATTGCCAATGGCCAGTACCACATCACCAACTTGAGGTTTGTATTCTGAGTTCAGAGGTATCACGGGGAGATTGGTACCCTCAACACGCAGCACGGCGATATCGGTACGTTTGTCGGTACCGACAAGTTGTGCCGCGGCAGCTCTGCCATCTTGCAGTGCTACGACGATTTGGTCAGCCTGCGCAACAACATGGTAATTGGTAATGATGTAGCCTTTCTCACTGACAATCACACCAGATCCCAGCCCTTGTGTAGAAAGCTTGCTACGATCATTTTCTACATACTTGCGGCTGTAAATATTCACCACGGCTGGAGCGGCTTTTCTAACAGCCTGATTGAAAGAGAGTTCAAGAGAGGCGATGTTGCTTGGTTGTGGATCAAGCGCAGCTGGAATTACGTTATTACGTAAAGATGGAACCGCAAGTAGGACAACGGCGGCGGTTGCCAAGCCTAGAAAGACAGAACGTAATAAAAAGCTAAGCATATCCTCTCCATGTGTGAACGCCAAAGTGGCATAAGAAGGTGAAGAATAGCATTACATTGAAAAATAACAAAAGGACAGCACGTGATTGTGCTGTCCTTTTAATTGTCCGACTAAAAGTTAGTCAAAGTATTAGAGCTCTGTCACCGAATGTTGTGTATCCAAAGCACTTTTACCTAACCACCTTTGGGCCAATACCGTTATCGAATTACCAGATAAATGGTACGGTCTCCGCGCTGAATGTTGAGTGCGAGTACGCCTTTTTGCTTATCAACAATGGCTCGAAGTTCAGCAAGGTTTTTCACGCGCTGACGGTTCACTCCGATGATGATGTCACCTTCTTGCAACTGGTATTGAGCTGCAGGTGAGTTTTCAGTAACGCTTGTCACCTTCACGCCTTGAACGGAGTCACTCGGGTTTGTGTTACTTAACTCAGCACCTTTTAGACCATCATGCAGGGTTTCTGCTTTCGCTTTGATATTGGTCGACTCACCAAGCGTCACGTCAAAGGTTTCGTTTTTACCATCACGCACCACACCGAGCGTGATCTTTTTACCTGCACCTAATGTTGCGACTTTGGCACGTAGCTCAGAGAAGGTGTCAATCGACTTACCATTCACGGAAACGATGATATCACCTGCTTTCAAGCCCGCTTTATCAGCAGCGCTGTCAGGCACTACTTGACCAATAAATGCGCCTTTGCTGGACTCGTAGCCGAGTGCCTCTGCTAGCTCCGACGTGACTTCGCCGCCTTGAACACCCAACATACCGCGTTTCACTTCACCAAACTCTAAAATTTGCTCGGTAAGGTTTTTCATCATGTTGGAAGGAATAGCAAAGCCAATGCCGACGTTACCACCATTTGGACCCAAAATAGCGGTGTTGATGCCGATCAGCTCACCATTTAAGTTGACCAAGGCACCACCTGAGTTGCCGCTGTTAATCGCTGCATCGGTTTGAATGAAGTTCTCGAAGTTTTCAACATTTAAGCCGCTACGGCCAAGTGCGGAAACAATACCTGAAGTGACGGTTTGACCCAGACCAAACGGGTTACCAATCGCAACGGTAAAGTCACCGACGCGCAACTTGTCGGAGTCGGCAATTTTAATTTGTGTCAGGTTCTTTGCTTTTTCCAATTTGAGCAGTGCCACATCGGCCATTTCGTCACCACCGACTAATTCGGCGTCATACTCTCGTCCGTCATATAAGCGTACTCGAATCTCATCCGCCCCTTTTATTACGTGATAGTTCGTTACGATATGACCTTTGTTCGCGTCAATGATGACACCTGACCCTAAACCTCGGAACGGACGTTCTCGCGTTTGTTCCATTGGAAAATCTGGGCCAAAGAAAAATTGAAATTGCTCGGGAATACGGCTGGTTTGCACCTGTTTGCCTTCTACCGCAATGCTGACTACCGCTGGGGTCACTTTATCCAGCATTGGTGCGAGGCTAGGTAGTTGCTGACCATCCATGCTGAGCGGCAAGGCTGCCGTCGCCTGGATTGGCGTGAAGATAGAACTCAAACTTAGAGATAGAACGGTCAGTGCAAGCAGTGGTTTTTTCATCCAATAACTCCTCTTGAAACATGTCTGCCAAAAAGAAATATCCTAACTATTAGTAATATAAGGTTCAGTTGGGATAATCAAAAGGGGTAGCAGTTCACAAGTAAGTTAGAGATGGCTGTTTCAGAAAAGTTCAAAAAGGGCCGATACAAAATGAGATTTGTATCGGCCTGATAGGGGAGATAAGAGGTGTTATGATGCTTTGGCGGTGACCGCTTCAGGTGCTGTAATTACTTCTTTCTCTTGATCTTTTAAAAGACCTGTTGCGCCATTGGCGTAGTCTTTAGGTTGTTCGTTGACATTTGGCTGATCTTCTTTGATCTGCTCTGAAGCCATCGCTGTCTTCTTATCAAACGGGTTATCTTGCTCAGGTAGATTAGGCAAAAGTTCTGAAGACGTCTTCGCTAAATGCTGATACAGCTTGGTGTAATCTTTACCTAAGGTATCCAACATTTCTGCGGTTTGGGCAAAGTGGTCGACGAGCTCTTGGCGTTGTTGCTCTAGTTCAAACTTCGCCGACTCTAATTCTTTCTGTACAGACTTCTGTTTTTTGTATTCAGGTGTGGTTAGTCTACTAATGACTACGCCTACGATTGTACCGACCAGCAAACCCACAATGGCATGAATCCAAGGCATAACTGCTCCTTATATTTGTTTTAACAAGTCTTTTACTACTTAGTTACACGCGGTGCTCGTCCATGTTACTATGGCTTGAACAGCCGATAAAGAAAAATAGCAGTATGTCTTCGGGGACTGATAACTAATTCTCTGTAATCAGACATTGCCCCCGAGGTGACACTTTCCTTTGTACCTCTAAAACGACTTAATGCGATGACACCACTACAACGATATCAAAAAGATATAGCAGAACATGGATTCCAGCGTGATGAAGCCCAACATCAGGCAGTAACTGCTTTAGATAAGCTCTACCACGCTATTGTCAATTTTCAGTCTGCACCTGTACCTCAACTTTCCAAATGGCAAAAACTCATGGGTAAAAAGGTTGAATTGCCTGAACCACCGAAAGGTTTGTATTTTTGGGGAGGGGTCGGTCGAGGTAAAACCTATTTGATGGATGCTTTTTTTGATGCGTTGCCAACAGAAAGAAAGATGCGAGTGCATTTTCATCGCTTTATGTACCGAGTACACGATGAACTGAAGCAACTGGGTGATGTTGAAAACCCATTATCGAAAGTGGCTGACAAGTTTAAAAAAGAAGCGGACGTGGTGTGCTTTGATGAATTCTTTGTCTCTGATATTACCGATGCAATGATTCTGGCTACATTGCTACAAGAAATGTTTAAGCGTCAGATGATCTTAGTTGCGACGTCGAATATTGAACCGCAAAATTTGTACCGTAACGGTTTACAGCGAGCGCGATTCTTGCCTGCAATCGATATGATTCTGGCTCGATGCGATGTTTTGAATGTCGACAGTGGAGTGGATTACCGTTTAAGAACGCTCGAGCAGGCAGAAATCTATCATCATCCTTTAGACGAACAAGCGACCATTAACCTGAATAAGTACTACCAGCAACTGACAGGTGAGCGGCAGCACGTGGCGCACCAGATAGAAATTAACCACCGTAATATCGAGGTTATCGAAGCCAGCGACGGTGTATTGCATGCTTCTTTTGCTCAGTTATGTCAAACGACTCGAAGCCAGAATGATTACATAGAACTCTCACGCATTTATCACACCGTATTGCTGGCTGATGTTGTGCAGATGAGCGGCAAAATAGACGACGCAGCGAGACGTTTTATTGCTCTGGTCGATGAGTTCTATGAGCGTCATGTAAAGCTCATTATTTCTGCGGAAGTGCCGATGGATAGCTTATATACTCAAGGCCAGCTTGAATTTGAATTTAAGCGCTGTCTATCTCGTTTAACTGAGATGCAGAGTCATGAGTATCTCGCAAGAGAGCATTTGGCTTAAATCTACTTGTTTCAAAAAAACTGAAGAAAAAATTAGTGATTTGGCGCAAAAAAAGGTGATTTTTTCTTCGGTCTTCTCTATAATCCTGCGACCCACCGTTACTGCAGACCTGATTATCGAAGTTATTTCGACAATGAAGGTCGAGAGTACCACCGACTCGAAGGGGTGATGACTGGGCTCTTAGACAGTGTGGGAGCACCAGAAGGGTGTTCCTTTAAAGTTTAAATTTTAATTAACGGGTTATTATTAGCATGAAAACTTTCGTTGCTAAACCAGAAACTGTAAAACGCGACTGGTACGTTGTAGACGCTGAAGGTAAAACTCTTGGCCGTCTAGCAAGTGAAATTGCATCTCGCCTACGTGGCAAACATAAAGCTGAATACACTCCTCACGTTGACGCTGGTGACTACATCATCGTTATCAACGCTGAGAAAGTTGCTGTAACTGGTAACAAAGCTAAAGACAAAGTGTACTACCGTCACTCTGAGTTCCCAGGTGGTCTAAAATCTATCACTTTTGAAAAGTTGATCGATCGTAAACCTGAGATGGTTCTTGAGCTTGCAGTTAAAGGCATGCTTCCACGTGGTCCTCTAGGCCGTGCTATGTACCGTAAGCTTAAAGTTTACGCAGGCGCTGAGCACAACCATGTTGCTCAACAACCACAAGTACTAGACATCTAATTGGGGATTTCGAAAATGGCAGAGAATCAATACTACGGCACTGGCCGTCGCAAAAGCTCAGCTGCGCGTGTTTTCATCAAACCAGGCAGCGGCAACATTGTAGTAAACAAGCGTAACCTTGACGAATACTTCGGTCGTCCAACAGCACGCATGGTTGTACAACAACCTCTAGAGCTAGTTGAACTAACTGACAAGCTAGACCTTTACGTAACAGTTAAAGGCGGCGGTATTTCTGGTCAAGCTGGTGCTATCCGTCACGGTATCACTCGCGCGCTTATGGAATACGATGAGTCTCTACGTCCTGCTCTACGTGCAGCTGGTTACGTTACTCGTGACGCTCGTTGCGTTGAACGTAAGAAAGTTGGTCTACGTAAAGCACGTCGTCGTCCACAGTTCTCTAAGCGTTAATTTCCTTACGGGAATTATGCTTTCCAGAGTTATTCTGGATACTGTGCACCAAAAGCTCGGCTATATGCCGAGCTTTTTGTTTTTTATACGGCTGAAAAATACGCCATTAATTTGATATTTTTATCCCGGACCTAACTTAATACCCACGCAATATTTAGCTGAGCCATTATTAAGTTTTTTCTTAATTTCATGTGCTACAAAATTTTAATAACTCTCGTCAGTAGTCCGGTTATTTTATTTCTTCTTCAGTAGACTTAATTTACTGAAAACAACCGATATAAAAGGGATAAACCTCGTTATTTCGTGTCTCTTCCTTTCGCTTTCTTGTTACAAATCACATCAAACATTTATTATTTTACTGCTTTTGTGACGACACGGGCGATTTGCCTCACAAATGTTACAAAAAGGTAGCTTTATCTTGTCAAAAAGTAGGGTTTTCTTTATCATTTCCTCCCAATAAATATAACGAAATTCATTATGTGTTAGCCATGCTCTTATAAGCGGAATAATAACGATCCAAGGGAGCAAATGGGAGAATGTTTGGATGAGCAACGCGCCTTTAAATAACGGTCGCAGGCGTTTTCTAACCGCTACAACGGCAGTTGTGGGTGGGTTAGGGGCAGCTGCCGTCGCCGTTCCTTTTATAAAATCATGGAATCCGAGTGCTAAAGCAAAAGCTGCTGGTGCACCGGTGGAAGTGGATATCAGTAAAATCGAACCGGGCCAATTGGTTCGTGTTGAGTGGCAGGGTAAACCTGTATGGATTGTACGCCGTACTCAGCAAGTGATAGATAACCTCAAAACTATCGACGATAAACTTCGTGATCCTAAGTCTGAAATGGAGCAGCAACCTGCTTACGCTCAGAATGAGTACCGCTCAATTAAGCCGGAGTTCTTTGTTGCAGTTGGTTTCTGTACTCACTTAGGCTGTTCACCTAGCTACCTGCCTGATTCTTTCTCAGAGCAAGTTCAGGGTGTGAAATCTGGTTTCTTTTGTCCATGTCATGGTTCTAAGTTTGATATGGCTGGCCGAGTGTTCCAGGGTGTTCCTGCGCCGTTGAACCTTGTGATTCCTAAGCACATGTATCTGAGTGACACGAAGCTCATAGTTGGTGTTGATGAGGGGGATGCATAATGCAAGCAATGTTAGACTGGGTAGAAAAACGTATTCCAGCCATGAATGCTTATAAAAAGCATTTATCTGAATACCCAATGCCGAAGAACTTCAACTTTTGGTACCTTTTTGGTTCTCTGGCTATGTTGGTTCTTGTTAACCAAATCCTAACGGGTATTTGGTTAACGATGAACTACGTTCCTTCTGGCGAAGGTGCATTTGCTTCTATCGAATACATCATGCGTGATGTTGAGTACGGTTGGTTGTTGCGATACATGCACTCTACCGGTGCTTCAGCATTCTTCGTGGTTGTATACCTGCACATGTTCCGTGGTCTGATCTACGGTTCGTACCAAAAGCCTCGTGAACTACTATGGATCTTCGGTATGTTGATCTTCTTGGTTCTTATGGCTGAAGCTTTCATGGGTTACCTACTACCATGGGGTCAGATGTCATACTGGGGTGCACAGGTAATCATTTCTCTATTTGGTGCGATTCCTGTTATTGGCGACGATCTAACACTTTGGATCCGTGGTGACTACATCATCTCTGGTGCAACGTTGAACCGTTTCTTCGCGCTTCACGTTATTGCGCTACCAATCGTACTGCTTCTGCTTATCGTACTTCACGTATTGGCACTGCACGAAGTTGGCTCAAACAACCCTGACGGTATCGAGACTAAACTACCGAAAGGCACTATGGGCGATGATTACCAAACGCAATTCAAGTTCCACGATTATTACTCGAAGAAATACGACATCATCGACTCTATTCCGTTCCACCCTTACGGTACGGTAAAAGATTTGGTGGGTGTAGCTGGCTTCTTGTTCTTCTTCTGTTACGTGTTGTTCTTCAACCCAGAAATGGGGGGTTACTTCCTTGAGCCGCCTAACTTTGAAGCAGCGAACCCGCTTAAGACACCTGCGCACATCGCGCCTGTATGGTACTTCACACCGTTCTATGCAATCTTGCGTGCGGTTCCAGACAAGCTGTTGGGCGTAATCCTGATGGGTGCTTCGATTGCAGTTCTGTTTGTACTACCGTGGTTAGATCGTTGTAAAGTGCGTTCTTACCGTTACCGTAGCAAACTTCATCTGTTGAATATTATCCAATTCACTATCAGCTTCATTGCGCTAGGTATTTTGGGTGCGTTACCTGCAACGCCAACATACACACTACTAGCACAAATCTTTAGTTTGGGTTACTTCATGTTCTTTGTACTGCTGTTCTTCTACAGCAAAAATGAAGCAACTAAACCATTACCAGAGAGGGTGACATTCAAATGAAGAAGTGGATTGTAATTCTATTTGCTATGTTGCCATCTCTAGCGATGGCAGCTGGGGCCAGTGTGCCGCTTGATAAAGCACACGTGGACCTGTCGGATAAAGCTTCGCTGCAAAACGGCGCGAAGTTATTCATGAACTACTGTTTTGGCTGTCACTCTACGCAGTACCAGCGTTATGAGCGTGTCGCAACAGATTTGGAAATTCCAACAGACTTAATGAAAGAGAACCTGATTTTCAATCCAGAAGCGAAAATCGGTGATCTGATGGTTAACTCTATGCCACCTAAGCAAGCGGCAAACTGGTTTGGTGCTCCACCGCCAGATTTGACGCTGGTTGCTCGAGTTCGTGGTGCGGATTGGTTATACACTTACTTACGTTCGTTCTATGTGGATCCATCACGTCCGTTTGGCGTAAACAACATTGTATTCCCAAGTGTTGGTATGCCACATGTACTTGAAGAACTACAAGGTATCCCAACGCCAGTCTATGAGACTCACCACGTTGATGGTGAAGAAGTTAAAGTCGTTATTGGTACTGAAACGGATGGTACTGGCGAACTAAGCACAGGCGAATACGACAAAGCAGTGGGTGATCTGGTTAACTTCCTAGTTTACTCTGGTGACCCGGTACAACTAGAGCGTCACGCAATTGGTTGGTGGGTGATGGGCTTCTTAGTCATCCTGACTATCATCGTTGTGTTGCTTAAGAAAGAGTATTGGCGTGATGTGCATTAATTGTGCTAAAATATCGTGCTAATTCCCAATTTTAATTGACTGTACAATGGAGGCTTAGCCTCCATTGTTTTTATTTGTAAGTGTACTGGAGGGCTCCATGGCTGTAGCTGCCAATAAACGTTCTGTGATGACTCTTTTCTCAAGTGCATCAGATTTGTATAGCCATCAGGTTCGCATTGTACTGGCTGAAAAAGGTGTAAGTGTTGAAGTTGAGCTTGTTGATGAAGCTAACCTTCCTGCTGAACTTATCGAGCTAAACCCATATAAATCAGTGCCAACTCTTGTGGATCGTGAGCTCGCGCTTTACGATTCAAAAATTATCATGGAGTACTTGGACGAGCGTTTTCCTCATCCACCTCTAATGCCGGTTTACCCTGTTGCCCGTGGTAACAGCCGTTTGATGATGTACCGTATCGAACGTAATTGGTACTCACTAGCTGAAAAAGTAATGAAAGGTAACGCTGAAGAATCAGAAAAAGCGCGTACGAAACTTCGTAACGATCTTCTGACTCTAGCGCCAATCTTTGCTGAATATGAGTACTTCATGAGTGAAGAATTCAGCTTGATCGATTGTTACTTGGCACCATTGTTGTGGCGTTTACCTCAACTTGGTATTGAGCTTGTTGGTCCTGGCTCTAAAGAGATCAAGGTTTACATGAACCGCGTATTTGAACGTGATTCATTCCTTGCTTCTTTGACTGAAGCTGAACGTGAAATGCGTCTAGTTCGTTAAGCGATTTAGATACATTATGGATATTGCAAAAATGACTGCCCGCCGCCCATATATGCTTCGAGCATTTTATGACTGGCTGGTAGACAATGACTTAACTCCTCATTTGGTTGTTGATGCAACCATGCCAGGTGTACGTGTACCTGTTGAGTTTATTCAAGATGGTCAGATTATCCTGAATATTGCCCCTCGTGCCGTTGGTAATCTTGAGTTGGGCAATGATGCGATTACTTTCAATGCTCGTTTTAGCGGTCGTCCGCACTCGGTAATTGTGCCTGTTTATGCGGTTCAAGCTATCTATGCACGTGAAAATGGTGCAGGCACGATGTTTGAACCTGAAGAGGCTTATACCAATATCGAAGAAGAAACGATGGAAGAAGAGCAATCTCCGTCGTTTACTACGGTTAGTGATGACGCTCAAGTTGCGGACTCGGAATCAGGTGACAGCGAAAGTGAAGCACCTCGTCCGAAAGGCAAACCAAGCTTAAGAGTTATTAAATAAAAAAAGCAGCGATTCCGCTGCTTTTTTATTGCTTGATACTTGAGTTGATGCTTTAGCAATCAATGAGTTATCGTGAACACTTCAACATTTTCTTCGTTATCTTCGTCTGTGTCACTTTGAATTGGCTGTGTACCATCGTTCGGTAAGTCAACTTCAACGGGCTCTGTCTTTCCGTACTGGAACCCATTAATCACTTGCTTTACACCAGAAACGTTACGTGCGATTTCTATTGCTCTCTGACTCTGTGCTTCTGTTACATAGCCAAACAGAAAAACTTCACTATCTTCAGTAATCACTTTCACTTTAACAGCATTAAGCTGCTCATCAGTAAGCAGTGAGGATTTTACTTTCGTCGTGATCCAACTGTCATTGCTGATTTGCGTCACTGTCAGCGGCTCTTTTTGCTTCATTTGGTTGTGAATCACTTTCACGCCGGTGATTGCACGGGTTCTTTTCTCAAGATCACTGATTAAGTCCTGAGTTGGAGCCTGACCCATTAGCACCACGGTACCATTGTATGAGCTGGCAAAAACACGAGCCTGGCCTTTAAATGGCTGTTTGTTACCAATGGCGGCGACTTCAAACTCAATGTTGTTATCTTGCCAGATCTGTTTGGTAGTACGGGTGTCCGTGACGATATTGGCTGTCGTTGCGGCGCCAGCAATGAACAAACCCGCACAACCACTGAGATTAAACACGGTAAGTAAAAGGATGAGGCTACGTAGCATGATTCTGACTCTCAATCTGAGTTATTCTTCGTGAGCAGGGAAAAGCACTTGGTCTATAAGGTCACATAAGCAATGTAAGGTCACCATGTGAACCTCATGAATGCGTGCCGTACGATGAGATGGAATTCGAATCTCGACGTCATTTTCACCCAGTAACCCCGCCATTTCACCGCCGTCTTTGCCTGTCAGAGCAATAATGGTCATGTCGCGTGTTACCGCCGCTTCCATTGCTTTGATAATGTTCTTACTATTACCGCTGGTCGACAGCGCCAGAAGAATATCACCCGGTTGGCCAAACGCACGGACTTGCTTAGAGAAGATTTCCTGATAATGGTAGTCGTTAGCAACGGCTGTAAGGGTAGTATTATCAGCGGTCAGCGCCATCGCCGGCAGGCTTGGACGTTCTGTCTCAAAGCGATTTAAAAGGCAAGAGACAAACTGTTGTGAATTGGCGGCACTTCCACCGTTCCCACAGCATAGGATTTTATTACCATTAAGCAAACTCGAAACCATGGCTTGAGCCGCATGAGTAATAGCGTCTGGCAGCGCTTCAGCAGCTGCAATTTGAATTTGAATACTTTCTGTAAAGCTGTCTTTAATGCTATCTAGCATCGCTTATCCTTCAGATATTGCGTTTTGTATCCAGTTAATATCTCGGCCACTGTCATGAATGGCGATAACATCGAACCGGTAATCGATTGTATGTATGGACTGTTTTTGGCGGCTTAGCCAAATGTTGGCGGTTTTTATAAGCTTACGCATTTTGGCGTGAGTGACCATTTCCGCTGCCGAGCCAAAACGATCGTTGTTGCGATATTTGACTTCGACGAAGACGATAGTTTCACCTTGTTGGAAGATTAAATCAATTTCGCCAACTTTTGTCAGAAAATTTTGCTCGACAAAGCGTAAACCCTGGCGAAGCAGGTATTGCTTGGCCAGGGTTTCATATTGATTACCTATCTGACGTTTACTGAAGAGCCCCACGCTCGGTCCAACTTAGCTCACGTTGTACAACACAGTTGTTGTCGAGGCTCAAAACACCTGTCTGACCTCGTATCGATAGCCCCGGAACAAGCTTCATCTGAGGCAGTTCGCCAATCAACTTGTAGGCATCCATTCCGAGTGCTTTTAGGCGGACTTCCATATTGGATTGTTCTGCCCACAGCTCTTTCATTTCAGCTGCAACCGTCGGATCTGGATCAATCAGTAGCGGGATGTCGCTGTAAATAATGCCAGTCAAATCATCGTACGTTGCGCCACCGCTATTACTACGAGAGTTAGAGAAGATTTGTGGTGGCTTGGCGTCCGGGTTAATCGCGACTTCGATAAATGGTTTAATCAAAGTCAGCTCTGAACTTCTTGCAACAATGTAAACCGCATCTACGTCGCGGCGACTACGTGGCTGCGTTTCAAGTTTAATTTTCATCAGCGATTGCATCTGAGCGATACGCTGTTTACTTTCCTGCAGGCCGAATACGTCATTGATGTCTTTTTGTAGCTGGCGTTTATCACCAAAGTAGCTAGTTGCGACTTTGTTTGAGCTGTATTTATTCCACTCTTCATTAAACGCTTCAACTACTCGCTCTCCGTAACTGCCTTTAGGCGCAAGAATTAGCGGGAAATTGTAGCCTTGATTGAACAGGTATTTAGCTGCCTGAGCCACTTCTTGCTCTGGAGAAAGTGCCAGATAGCAGATATTACTGCCCGGTTGGATTTCTTCAGGAATGTTCAAAGCTAGAGCTGGAATCGTCGGGCCAGCTGCAGAGCCATCCATTGAAGTTTGCAGTAGTTCCACATTTTCTTTTTGCAGAGGGCCGACAACAAAATCAATATTCTCGTTGATTAGGCGCTGCTTGATTTGCTCGGGACTGTACGCGTGCGTATCGATAACGGTTAAGCTTGTGCTCTCGTCACGATTCTCATCATTCATCATCGCAAACATGAAGCCTTCACGGATCAGCTGTGCTTGAGGCGCAAATTTCCCCGTCAGCGGCAGTAGTAACGCCGTATTATTTGGCTTAACAATGTTGAGAGACAGAATATTTTGAATTTCTTCAGGCGTGTAAACCGCAGCCGGGTGTGAAGGGTTTTCCGTTAACCAACGATCCAGCGTATTTCTTAGCTGAGAAAGGTTACCCGACATGGCTTTAGAGTAAATCGCCAGTTGCAACCAGCCACTCAAAACTTCTTCGTTTGGAGCGGTGCTTAGCGACGACAATTCTGCTTCAGAGTAGCTACCGAAGTTCATCCAAATACGGCTGGAAATCTCACGTTGCTCAGGAGACGAAGAGTAATGACCCAGCATGACCAGTTCACGGTTTGCTTCAAATGACTGGTTCAGGCTTTGGTAAGCGTCTGCACGTAACGCGTAGTAATCCTTCCATTGGTCGTTTGGTAGTTTCCACCAAGGCTTAAAGTTCAGTAGTTGAAGTAACTGAGAGTAATTGCCTTGCTTTTGCTGTATGGTCGCTCGCGCCAGTTGCCACTCTGCCTGTTGCACTTCTGACAACTGTTGGCGAGAAAGTCGCGTGATCAGCAGGTCAGCCTGATCAAATTGGTTGGCTTGAATTGCGGCTTTGGCTGCCATGATCAACCAGTCGTTTTGCACGCTGCCTTCCGAACTGTCAGCTTGAATCATGTAGCTTTGCACTGACTGGGTAGGCTCCAGTGTGACATCTACACCATCAGGTTGTCTCGGACCTGAAGAACAGGCGGCGAGTGTAATTGCTAGTGCAACAGGAGTGAGTATGCGTGGTACACTGAGTCTCTTATGGTTAATCATTGCCGTGAGTTCTCTATAATTTTGTACAAAATTGTCTTTATATTAATCGTTGAAGTGATGGTAAACAAATGACAGATAAAAATAATTTGCCGAATGAGGGGCCAACTCTCTATATCGTACCGACTCCAATCGGAAATTTAGCAGATATCACCCAACGTGCTATCGAAGTTCTGTCGAATGTGGACATCATTGCTGCTGAGGATACCCGACATACGGGTAAATTACTGTCTCACTTCAATATTCAAACCAAAACTTTTGCGTTGCATGATCACAACGAACAGCAAAAAGCACAGGTTTTGGTAGAAAAGCTACTTTCAGGCCAGTCCATCGCTCTGGTTTCTGACGCGGGTACACCTTTAATCAGCGATCCAGGATACCATCTGGTGACAAAATGTCGTCAAGCGGGCGTAAGAGTTGTGCCTCTTCCTGGTGCGTGTGCGGTTATTACGGCGTTAAGTGCTTCTGGTTTGCCGTCTGATCGCTTCAGTTTTGAAGGGTTTCTACCGCCTAAAAGCAAAGGACGTAAAGACAAGTTCTTAGAAATTGCATCGGTAGAACGCACCTGTATCTTTTATGAGTCACCACATCGCATTTTAGACTCTCTACAAGATATGTTAGACGTTCTTGGCCCTGAACGAGAAGTTGTTTTGGCGCGAGAGTTGACCAAAACGTTTGAAACTATTCAAGGTATGCCGCTTGGAGAGTTAATCGAGTGGATGAAAAGCGACGATAACCAACAGCGCGGCGAAATGGTGTTACTGATTCATGGCCATCGTGAAACTGCGGATGACTCTTTGCCTGATGACGCGTTGCGCACACTGGGTATTTTGACCAAAGAGTTGCCACTCAAAAAGGCGGCGGCGTTGGTGGCAGAAATCCATAACCTTAAAAAGAATGCTCTGTATAAGTGGGGTTTAGAAAATCTGGATTAGTCAGGCGACTTCTGTCTAAACAGGTTTACCTAGCAAAATGGATTAGGGCTGATGATTTTCATTAGCCCTTTTTTCTGCTGACCAGACGTCATGCTGGGCGTTGTTAGAGCAAAAAAGCACCACTTGATGCATTCCTTACATCATATCTGTGATCTAACTAGACTCTGAAGTGAGAACTCTATACAATCCGCTCTGGAGCTGACTGGGTAGTCGCTGCTTTGTTGATGTCCTTCGGGAGACTGACGTTGAGGTCCTTCGGGAAACTGACGTTGACGTCCTTCGGGAGACTGACAAAGGGGAGGAAAGTCCGGGCTTCATAGAGCAAGGTGCCAGGTAACGCCTGGGGGGCGCAAGCCTACGACAAGTGCAGCAGAGAGAAGACCGCCGATGGCCCGTAAGGGATCAGGTAAGGGTGAAAGGGTGCGGTAAGAGCGCACCGGGCGACTAGTAATAGTTCGTAGCAGGGTAAACTCCACCTGAAGCAAGACCAAATAGGCCTCCACATTGCGTTGCTCGCGTAAGGAGGCGGGTAGGTTGCTCGAGCCAGTGAGTGATTGCTGGCCTAGACGAATGGCTACCGCCGCGCAAGCGGAACAGAACCCGGCTTATGTGTCGGCTCCAACTATTCGAGACCCATCATTACTTTATAGTAATGATGGGTTTTTTGCATTTTATTGACTCAGACTGCGTCATTACCAATAAACTTGGCGTTAAATCACGTCTAACTCTAGACTTGTGGTGGCGATGATGTGGGAAATCAGTACACTAGGAACTATTATTCACTCGCTGATTAAATCAGCATGAGAGAACAACACGTCCTAAAAATCGCTTCAAGATTATTCAACGAGAAAGCTATGACCGAAACCTTTCAACATATTTCCGTGTTATTAAATGAATCCATTGATGGCCTTGCTATCAAACCTGACGGTATCTATATCGATGGAACATTTGGCCGAGGCGGTCACAGCCGTACGATTTTATCTAAGCTAGGTGAAAACGGCCGACTTTACAGTATTGACCGCGACCCACAGGCAATCGCAGAAGCGGGTAAGATTGACGATCCTCGTTTTACCATTATTCATGGTCCATTCTCTGGCATGGCTGAATACGCACAAGACTACGATCTGGTTGGCAAAGTAGACGGTGTATTGCTGGATCTTGGCGTATCTTCTCCTCAACTAGATGACGCTGAGCGTGGTTTTAGCTTTATGAAAGATGGCCCACTGGACATGCGTATGGATCCAACCACGGGCATTCCGGTATCTCAGTGGCTAATGGAAGCGGATTTGGATGACATCACCTGGGTTATTCGCGAATTTGGTGAAGACAAACACGCCCGTCGTATTGCGCGCGCGATTGTGGAATACCGAGAAAACGAAGAAAACGAGCCAATGGTTCGTACAGGCCAGTTGGCGAAGCTAATTTCAGAAGCTGCGCCAAAAAGCTTTAAAGAGAAAAAACACCCAGCGACACGTGCATTTCAGGCATTCCGTATTTACATCAACAGTGAGCTAGAAGAGATCGATACCGCGCTAAAAGGGGCGGCAAGTATTCTTGCACCACAAGGGCGTCTGTCTGTAATCAGCTTCCATTCATTGGAAGACCGCATGGTTAAGCGCTTTATTCGCAAAGAGAGCAAAGGGCCGGAAGTCCCGCATGGTATTCCACTAACCGAAGCTCAAATCAAAGAGCTGGGTAGTGCGAACATGAAACCCATTGGCAAAGCGATTAAGCCAAGTAAACAAGAAATTGACATAAACCCTCGTTCACGCAGTTCAGTGTTAAGAATTGCTGAAAAGCTTTAATTATTATGACGAAATCCACTCCTAACCTTGCTAAGTTGATCGCCACGGACTTATTCACAGTTGGTCGTTGGCCATTATTGTTGTTGCTTCTTATTCTGGCATCAGCAATGGGAGTGGTATTTGCTACCCACCATGCGCGTCAAGCGATCACCGAAAAAGACCATACTCTGGTTGAGCGAGAGCGACTAGACAGCGAATGGCGCAACCTGATGTTGGAAGAAACCGCCCTGGCAGAACACAGTCGAGTTCAAGACCTTGCAAAAAAGGAGCTTGAAATGAAACGACCTGATGGCGATAAAGAAGTGGTTATCACACTAAAATGATTAGAAAGAAAACCAGTACCAAACAAGGAAATAAGCGGAAGGTTCCCGCAAAAACAAAAGCTGCAGTCGATGAGAAGAAAATCGAAAAAAAAGCGGCAAAAGTCGAGGTAGAAGAGTCATTTTTGATTCGTTGGCGTTTCCATCTGTTACTGTTTTTCGTCTTTTGTGCGTTTGCACTCCTCATTGGGCGTGTGGCGTACATTCAAATCATTGAGCCTGATAACCTGATCAAGCAAGGTGACCTTCGTTCTGTTCGAGTTAAGTCGATTCCTTCTGCACGAGGCATTATCTCTGATAGAAACGGAGAGCCTCTTGCCGTCAGTGTACCTGTCGAAGCGGTTTGGGCCGATCCTGCGACCATCTTTAAAGAAAATGCGCTTAGTCAGACTCAAAGTTGGTACGCGCTGGCGGACGTTCTTGGCGTTGAACGTCAAGGTCTTATTGACAAGATAAAGCGCAATGAAAAGCGTCGTTTCATTTACCTGCAGCGTCAGGTTAGTCCCGCCATGGCGAATTACATCCGTGAGTTGAAACTACCGGGCGTTGGGCTTAAATCCGAGTCTCGTCGTTATTATCCTGCTGGCGAGGTCAGTGCCCATCTGGTTGGTGTGACAGGTATCGATGGCCACGGCTTAGAAGGCGTAGAGCGCAGCTATGATGAATGGCTGACTGGCCAAGAAGGTAAAAAAACCATCCGTAAAGACCGTTATGGTCGAGTGGTAGAGAATATAGCCTGGCAGGACAAGCAAGAAGGCAAGTCGTTGCAATTAACGATTGACCAGCGTTTACAAGCCATTGCTTATCGTGCCATTAAACAGTCCGTGGCCGACCACCGCGCAACCTCTGGCTCTGTTGTGATGTTGGACGTAAAAACGGGGGCGGTACTGGCGATGGTTAACGCACCATCGTACAACCCTAATAATCGTAGTGATTGGCAAAGTTACAAAATGCGTAACCGCGTGATTACCGACTCGATGGAGCCGGGCTCGACCATTAAGCCGTTTGTAATTCTGGCAGCGTTAGAAAATGGCATCGCAGATACTGACACCATCGTTGATACAGGGAACGGTGTACTTCGATTAGGCGGAAGCCGGGTAAAAGATGTCTCTCCCGTAGGTAAAGCCAGCCTGGAAATGATCCTGAAAAAATCCAGTAACGTCGGTGTGACTAAACTGGCGATGCAAATGCCTGTTGAAGCGCTACTGGGCTTATACAGTTCGGTCGGTTTTGGTGAGCTTTCTGGCTTGAATCTGGTGGGTGAAGTGACAGGTATTTTCCCTAGTCGTTCGCGTTGGTCACCAATTGAAAGAGCGACCATTTCTTTCGGCTATGGTCTTTCCATTACACCAATTCAGCTTGCTCACGCGTACGCGACGCTGGGTAACCTTGGTAAATATGAGCCGATACATATTATAAAAAGTAACGACAACAATATGTCTCGCCAGGTCGTTAGCCCTGAGCATGCGCGTCAGGTACTTAATATGCTGGAAACGGTAACTCAGCAAGGTGGCTCCGCTCGCCGTGCGGCCGTGCCGGGCTATCGAATCGGGGCAAAAACGGGTACTTCTCGTAAAGCTTCTGCGGGTGGATACAGCGATGAGTATATTACTTACACCGCAGGTCTCGCCCCCGTTAGTGACCCTAAAATCGCACTCGTTGTGATCGTCAATGAGCCGCAAGGTGATGATTACTACGGTGGTTCTGTGGCATCTCCGGTCTTTTCTGAAATTATGAAAGGGGCGCTACAGATCCTGAACGTGGCACCAGATGAAAATAAATTCCAGCAGTAAGCAAAGTTAGCTTACTGCCAAATAACTTGAGTAAACCTGAGCCAAAGCTCGGAGAACAAATATGACTAAAGCCATCAGTATGGACGCATTGCTGTCCTCTTGGGTTGATTGCCCAAGTTTAGCGTCCGTTCTTGTCTCTGAACTGGAACTCGACAGCCGAAGAGTTCAACCCGGTACCACTTTTGTTGCGATTGTTGGGCACGTCGTGGATGGAAGGAAGTTTATTCCGGCGGCAATTCAGCAAGGTGCGAATGCAGTTATTGCACAAGCCTGTGAGAACAAAACGCATGGCACCATAGAGTGGGTTGATGACATTCCGGTTATTTATTTGAGTGCTTTGGATAAGTGTCTGTCTGAAATGGCAGGTCAACTTTATCGCTATCCAACAATGGATCTTATTGGTGTTACAGGAACCAATGGCAAGACCACCATCACCCAACTGATTGCGCAGTGGATCGAACTCATCGGTTCGAAAGCTGCCGTGATGGGGACGACAGGAAATGGTTTCTTAGATAATTTGCAAGCCGCTGCGAACACCACTGGCAACGCGGTGGAAATTCAACATACGCTTGCGTCATTAGCTGAGCAGAGCGCGAAGTACACGGCGCTGGAAGTCTCTTCTCATGGCTTAGTGCAAGGACGAGTGAAAGCCCTGTCATTTTCGGCTGGGGTGTTCACCAACCTGAGTCGTGATCACCTCGACTATCATGGCACGATGGAGGATTACGCGAGCGCTAAATTTAGCCTCTTTACCCAACACCAGTGTAAAAACGCCATCATTAACGTTGATGATGAAGTTGGTGCTGCTTGGGCTAAAGATCTTCCTAATCCGATTGCAGTTTCTTTAGTGCCGACAACTGAGTTTACAAACGCATTATGGGCCAGCAACGTCACATATGCCGAATCTGGTATTACTATCGATTTTGACGGTATGTTTGGCAGCGGCACCTTATACGCCCCTTTGATTGGGGAGTTCAACGCGTCTAACTTGATGTTAGCGTTTGCGACTTTGCTAAGCTTAGGTTTTGACAAACAAGCGCTTTTGGCGACGGCGAATCAATTACAGCCGGTATTAGGCCGAATGGAACTGTTCCAGACAGATAACCGAGCCAAAGTCGTGGTTGATTACGCGCACACCCCGGATGCATTAGAAAAAGCGTTGCAGGCGCTGCGTGTGCATTGTGACGGTCAGCTCTGGGCGATCGTCGGATGTGGCGGAGATCGTGATCCAGGTAAACGTCCAATGATGGCTGAAATTGCAGAGCGTTTGGGTGATAAGGTTGTGTTAACGGACGATAACCCGCGCAGCGAAAGCCCTGAACTCATCATTAAAGATATGCTGGCTGGATTATCGAAACCAGACGAGGCGATTGTTCAGCATGACCGCTTCAAGGCTCTGTCATATGCGCTCGACAATGCCTCAGCCCAAGACATTATCTTGCTGGCAGGTAAAGGCCACGAAGACTATCAAATTCGTAATGGCGAGACGATCCATTATTCGGATAGAGAATCTGCAATGCAGCTATTAGGACTGTCATCATGATTAAAGTAACTTTATCTCAACTTGCAGAAATTACGCATGGTGAATTAGTCGGTGAAGACATCACTATTGCGGCGGTTTCAACCGATACGAGAACAATCGAGAGTGGTTCCCTGTTTGTTGCATTAGTGGGTGAACGATTTGACGCGCATGACTTCTGCCAGCAGGCAGTTGACGCTGGAGCAGGTGCTCTGCTGGTACAAAAACGTCTCGATGTGGAAGTCCCACAAGTGGTGGTCGCTGACAGCAAAATTGCTTTGGGTGAAATCGCAGCCTGGGTTCACCAATCTTGCCAAACGCCAACGGTTGCTATTACGGGTAGCTGCGGTAAAACCACAGTAAAAGAAATGGTGGCGAGTATTCTTCAGTTGAAAGGTCAGGTGTTGTTTACGGCTGGTAACTTCAACAACGATATCGGTGTGCCATTAACGCTCTTACGTTCGCAAGCCGACGATGACTATGCCGTCATTGAGCTGGGCGCTAACCATATCGGTGAAATTGCCTATACCACTCAATTAGTGAAACCGGATATCGCGCTGGTCAACAATGTTGCAGCAGCACACCTTGAAGGATTTGGTTCCATTGAAGGCGTTAAGCAAGCGAAAGGTGAAATCTACCAGGGCTTATCAGCTGGCGGAGTCGCAATTGTTAACCTGGATAGTCAGGGTGATGCATTATGGCAATCGGTTCTTGCTGATAAGAAGGTGATCACTTTTTCGCAAAATAACACTCAAGCTGATTTCTATGCTTCCGATATAGCAATGAATGAAGAAGGTAAGGCAAGCTTCACTCTGCACCTCGCAGAAGATAGACAAGAAATTGAACTATCGCTGGGTATTATTGGTCAACACAATGTTGCGAATGCGATTGCGGCTGCAATTATTACTCTACAAATGGGAGCATCGATTGAAGAAATTCAATCTGGCCTGCTGAATCTTAATAAGGTAAAAGGCCGAGTAGACGTTGAGCAACTGAGTCAATCTGTCAAGCTGATTGATGACAGCTATAATGCCAGTGTTCCCGCGATGAAAGCCGCAGTGGACTTATTGGCTGCTTTCAAGGGACAACGTTGGTTGATTTTAGGCAATATGGCTGAATTGGGCGAGGAAAGTCTTGCACTTCATCGTCAAGTCGGGGAACATGCTGCCCCACAAAAATTTGAACACGTTCTCACGTATGGGGCGGACGCAAAGGTAATCAGTGACCTGTGCGACGGCACTCACTTTGAGACACATCAAGATATGATTGACTACATCAAGCAGCATCTAGACCAAACCGTTTCTGAAAACCACACTATGTTGGTTAAAGGAGCGAACGGTGCTCGTATGTTTGAAGTCGCTGCTGCTTTGAAGGAGTATTTTTAATGATTATCTGGCTTGCCGAGCTGCTACAGCCATATTTTTCTTTTTTTCGCTTGTTTGAATACCTGTCTTTTCGAGCAATACTAAGTGTATTAACTGCCTTAGGCCTGTCACTTTGGATGGGACCTATCATGATCAAGCGTTTGCAAATGCTGCAAATCGGTCAGGTAGTACGTAACGAAGGCCCTGAATCTCACTTTAGTAAACGTGGTACGCCGACCATGGGCGGTATCATGATTTTGGCTGCAATTTCTATCACCATCCTGCTTTGGGCCGATTTATCAAACCCTTATGTCTGGGCGGTACTTGCGGTGCTACTCGGCTATGGTGCTGTCGGATTTGTCGACGATTATCGTAAAGTAGTGCGTAAGAATACCGATGGTTTGATCGCGCGCTGGAAATACTTTTGGCAGTCGTTAATTGCATTTGTGGTGGCGTTCGCGCTTTACGCTTACGGCAAAGATACTGCTGCAACTCAACTTGTGGTGCCATTCTTTAAAGATGTCATGCCGCAAATGGGCATGTTGTACATTATCTTCACTTATTTTGTGATTGTCGGCACGAGTAACGCGGTAAACCTGACTGATGGTCTGGATGGCTTGGCGATTATGCCAACAGTTCTGGTAGCAGCAGGCTTTGCAGTTATTTCTTGGGCGACAGGTAACGTTAACTTCTCTGAATACCTGCATATCCCTTACCTTCCTCACGCTTCTGAACTTGTAGTCGTCTGTACGGCGATTGTTGGTGCTGGCCTTGGCTTTTTGTGGTTCAACACTTACCCAGCGCAAGTATTCATGGGCGATGTAGGCTCACTTGCTTTGGGCGGTGCGCTAGGTACCATCGCAGTATTGGTTCGTCAGGAATTTGTACTAGTTATCATGGGTGGTGTATTTGTGATGGAAACCCTGTCGGTTATTCTTCAGGTGGGTTCTTACAAACTACGTGGTCAGCGTATTTTCCGCATGGCACCTATCCATCACCACTATGAACTTAAAGGTTGGCCAGAGCCTCGTGTTATCGTGCGTTTCTGGATTATTTCTATTGTTCTTGTTCTGATTGGTCTAGCTACACTGAAGGTGCGTTAATCGCGCCTTCTCAGACAAGAGTTACAGTGTGAACAAATATGGAACGTTGGCAAAACATACATAGTGTTGTCGTCGTAGGGCTCGGTATTACCGGGCTCTCTGTCGTTAAACACCTAAGAAAATATCAGCCACAGCTGGTGGTTAAAGTCATTGATACTCGAGCGAATCCTCCGGGGGCTGAACGCCTTCCTGAAGGGGTTGAACTGCACAGCGGTGGCTGGAATGCCGCGTGGCTTGCAGAGGCTGACTTGGTGGTGACGAACCCTGGTATCGCACTTGCGACGCCTGAAATTCAGTCTGTACTAGGCCAGGGGACCCCCGTTGTCGGTGATATCGAACTGTTTGCCTGGGCAGTCACTAAGCCCGTTGTAGCGATTACCGGCTCAAACGGTAAAAGCACGGTAACAGATTTGACTGGCGTAATGGCAAAAGCCGCTGGGTTAAGCGTTGGTGTTGGCGGCAATATTGGCGTTCCTGCACTCGATCTACTTGATCAAGAAGCAGACTTGTATGTGCTTGAACTTTCTAGCTTCCAGTTGGAAACGACGTCTAGCCTCAAGTTAAAAGCGGCAGCGTTTCTGAATCTTTCTGAAGATCATATGGATCGCTATGAAAGCATGGCCGACTACCGATCAGCAAAATTGCGTATTTTTAATCATGCTGAGCTTGCGGTAGTGAATCGAGATGATCAGGAGACCTTCCCTGATCATGACATACCAGTGGTTACCTTTGGTGGTGATGAGCAAGCATTTGGTTTAGAAACCGATGGTGAGAAAACCTGGTTACTTGATCACGGCCAGCGCGTGATTGCCAGTGATGAACTCAAGCTTGTCGGTAAGCACAATTTAGCGAACGTACTGGTTGTATTGGCACTGCTTAAGGCTGCGGGTGTTGATCGTCACAACACATTGAATACACTAAAAAATTACACCGGACTGACACACCGTTGCCAGGTTGTTGAAGATAATCAAGGTGTTAAATGGGTCAATGATTCCAAGGCAACCAATATTGCGAGCACGATGGCGGCACTATCGGGGTTGGAGCTGACTGGCAAGTTGTATCTACTGGTTGGTGGCGTTGGTAAAGGAGCAGATTTCACTCCATTAGAACCGATTTTCGCGACGCTGAATTTACAGTTGTGCTGCTTTGGTAAAGATGGTGATGAGTTTTTACCATTGCATCCATCTGCGACTCGTTTCGACACGATGGAAGATGTGATTCAGCAAATATCTTCACAGTTAAAAGCGGGAGATATGGTGATGCTGTCTCCTGCATGTGCTAGCTTTGATCAATTCGACAACTTTATGGCAAGAGGTGATGCATTCGCCGCGCTTGCTAAAAAATACGCATAACAATTAAAGGTCACTCGTTTCGTGAGTTTAGGTAACGTTAAACACAACATCAGTAATTGGCTCAGGCAGCCTGCGCCAGAGGCACTGTTTGATCGCCAATTGGTGTGGATTGCGTTGGGGTTGATGTTGACGGGATTGATCATGGTAACGTCGGCCTCTTTTCCTATCAGCTCACGACTGACTGATCAGCCTTTCCATTTTATGTTCCGTCACGCCACTTTTCTTGTGCTTGCGTTGATCACATCAGCAGTGATTCTCCAAGTGCCTTTGGAAGAATGGTTCAAGCGCAGTCACTATTTGCTTTGGCTCTCTTTTACGTTGCTTATCATCGTGTTGCTAGCGGGTAAGTCTGTAAATGGTGCCTCTCGATGGATCCCTCTGGGGCTGTTTAACCTGCAGCCTGCCGAGGTCGCGAAGCTGGCCCTGTTTATCTTTATGTCTGGCTATTTAGTCCGAAAACAAGACGAAGTGCGTCAAACCTTCTTTGGCGGCTTTATGAAGCCAATCATGGTGTTTGCATTTTTTGCCGTACTATTGCTGGGACAGCCAGACTTGGGAACGGTTGTGGTAATGCTGGTGACCTTATTCGGCATGTTGTTTATTGCGGGCGCAAAGTTAACCCAGTTTCTCGCACTGATGGTCGCTGGTATCGGCGCCGTCGTCGGTTTGATTCTGGTCGAGCCTTACCGTATGCGACGTGTAACCTCCTTTCTTGACCCTTGGGAAGATCCATTCGGCAGTGGCTATCAGCTGACTCAATCATTGATGGCGTTTGGTCGTGGTGAATGGTTTGGCCAAGGGCTGGGTAACTCCATTCAGAAGCTCGAATACCTACCAGAAGCGCACACTGACTTCGTGTTTGCCGTATTGGCCGAAGAACTTGGTTTTGTTGGCGTCGTGCTGGTGCTGATGTTGATATTTAGTCTGGTACTGAAAGCCGTTTACATAGGTAAACGTGCTTTTGAAGATGGCGAAATCTTTGGTGGTTACCTCGCGTTCGGTATTGGCATTTGGTTCGCGTTCCAGACACTGGTTAACGTCGGCGCTGCCGCAGGTATCGTACCAACCAAAGGTTTGACCCTTCCGCTAATCAGTTATGGTGGTTCCAGTCTGATTATTATGTCCGTTGCAGTATCCATATTGCTGCGTATCGATCACGAATGCCGCTTGAAACGCGAGCAACAACAATCAGAACAACAAACTAATGAAGAAAACTAAACGTTTGATGGTGATGGCTGGTGGTACTGGCGGTCACGTATTTCCGGGGCTTGCCGTTGCTAAGCAATTGCAGGAACAAGGTTGGGAGATTCGCTGGTTAGGTACGGCGGATCGAATGGAAGCGGATTTGGTACCAAAACATGGTATTGAAATCGACTTCATCAAAGTGAAAGGTTTGCGTGGTCAGGGCGTTAAGCGTCTTCTGGCGGCGCCATTCCAAATTATCAATGCCATTATGCAAGCGCGTACTCACATGAAACAGTGGAAACCGGATGCGGTTTTGGGCATGGGTGGTTACGTGAGTGGGCCTGGTGGCGTTGCGGCTTGGTTAAGTGGTATTCCGGTTGTGCTGCATGAGCAAAATGCCGTTGCAGGTTTGACTAACCAATGGCTGTCTAAGATCGCTAAAAAAGTATTTCAGGCTTTTCCTGGTGCTTTCCCAAAAGCTGAGGTTGTCGGTAATCCTGTACGTGAAGATGTGACTCAACTGGCTGAACCAGCGCTGCGTATGCAAGGTCGCCAGGGTCCGATTCGGATTTTGGTAATGGGGGGTAGCCAAGGCGCTCGTATTCTTAACCAAACGTTACCTGAGGTTATGGCTAACTTAGGTGAAGACTACTGTATTCGTCATCAAGCGGGTAAAGGATCAGCACAAGAGGTGCAAGCCGCCTATCAGAAACACAATGTGGTTAATACCGAAGTGACCGAATTTATTGATGATGTGGCGGAAGCGTATGCATGGGCAGACCTGTTAGTATGTCGCTCAGGCGCTTTGACGGTATCTGAAGTTTCTGCTGCTGGTGTCGGCGCTATTTTCGTACCGTTTATGCACAAAGACCGTCAACAGGCACTCAATGCGGATCATTTAGTCGAATGCGGAGCGGCGAAAATGATTGAACAACCAGTGTTTACAGTTGAATCACTCACTGAGCAAATCCAGCAGTTAGATCGCAAAACTTTACTAGAGATGGCTCAGCATGCACGTGGCGCCGCTAAACTGGACGCCGACAAAACTGTTGCACAAGCCATCGTCGCTTTGACTGAAAAGCGTTAATGAATTATCGAGAATAGAAACAGATGACTATTGAACATACACAAGACTTAGCTCAGATTCGCGCCATGGTTCCAGAAATGCGTCGCGTGAAATCAATCCACTTCATCGGTATTGGTGGTGCGGGGATGAGCGGCATTGCTGAGGTGCTCCTAAACGAAGGTTATCAAATTACCGGTTCTGATCTTGCAAAGAATGCGGTAACTGAACGATTAGCCGCTAAAGGCGCAACCATCTATATTGGGCATCAGGCAAGCAATGTTGAGCAAGCAAGTGTGGTTGTTGTTTCTACAGCTATCAACGAAGAAAACCCAGAAGTGATGGCGGCTCGTGAGTTACGTATTCCCATTGTTCGTCGCGCAGAGATGCTGGCCGAGTTGATGCGTTTTCGTCATGGCATTGCTGTGGCTGGTACGCATGGCAAAACAACAACCACGGCACTTGTGACGCAAATTTATTCAGAAGCGGGTCTAGATCCAACGTTTGTTAACGGTGGCTTGGTAAAAAGTGCGGGGACCAACGCACGTCTTGGCTCTAGCCGTATTCTTATTGCAGAAGCGGATGAAAGCGATGCGTCATTCCTGCACCTTCAGCCAATGGTGAGCATTGTTACCAACATCGAAGCCGATCATATGGATACTTACGGTGGTGACTTTGAAACCCTGAAGCAAACCTTTATCGACTTCCTGCATAATCTTCCATTTTATGGTCAAGCGATTGTTTGTATTGATGATCCTGTCGTTCGCGAGTTAATTCCGCGTATTAGCCGTCAGGTGATTACCTATGGTTTCTCTGAAGATGCGGACGTACGCATCGAGAATTACCGTCAAGAAGGCCAGCAAGGTAAATTTACAGTGGTTCGTAAAGGCAGAGCCGATCTTGATATCACTCTGAATATCCCGGGTCGTCATAATGCACTCAACGCATCAGCTGCAATCGCAGTTGCAACGGAAGATGACATTGAAGATGACGCGATCCTGAAAGCAATGGCGGGAACGCAAGGTACGGGACGTCGCTTTGATCACCTTGGTGAATTTGATACGGGCAACGGCCATGCGATGCTGGTGGACGATTACGGTCACCACCCAACGGAAGTCGGCGTAACGATCAATGCAGCGCGCAGCGGTTGGCAAGACAAGCGCTTGGTAATGATTTTCCAACCGCACCGCTACAGCCGAACCCGTGATTTGTATGATGATTTTGCTAACGTACTTGAGCAGGTCGACGTGCTGATTATGTTGGACGTTTATTCTGCAGGTGAAAAGCCTATTGCAGGTGCAGATGGACGCGCATTATGCCGCACAATTCGCAGTAGAGGTAAGCTAGATCCAATTTTTGTTCCAGAAATCGAGCAATTACCGTCAGTTTTGGCTAACGTTATACAAGACGGAGACCTAATTTTAACTCAGGGTGCTGGTGATGTTGGTAAAGTAGCTAAACAGCTGGCAGCTCTTGAGCTAAATGTTAATAAAATGATGGGATAAGCTGAAATTCGTTGTGAGCTTTAAGATAAAGACCTAGATCTCGATTTTGCGCCAACAACGTTGTGATTTATTGTTATCAGTGTTTGATAGTTTATTAGAGCTCAGTATAATCTCAAGGTTAAAGTCATTGCTTTTGTTAGTGTGTTATTAACATGAGCAAGGTAGACGACAAAGGTCAGGAAACGAAGACGTTGTTGAATATTGCACTAAATGAAGAGCGACTGAACACGGATAATAATCGTGGTCGCAAAAATAAAATCTTAGGTGCGCTATTTTTTGTCGTAGTTTTGACTTTAATTAGTTCTGTTTTGTACTCGGCGATCAGTTGGATGTGGGATGACCAAAGACTTCCTCTATCCAAAATAGTGCTCCAAGGAGAGTTGGAGTATATCAAAGCTGATGATGTTCAAACTGCATTCAGCAGAATTGACCACATTGGTACGTTTATGTCACAAGACATCGATGTATTACAGCAAAGTGTTGAAGCCTTGCCATGGGTTGCTCATGCAGCAATTCGAAAGCAATGGCCAGATACAGTAAAAGTTTTTTTGACAGAGCATCATCCTGAAGCCATTTGGAATGGCAACGAGTTGTTAGATAAAAACGGCTTGGTATTCGACGGGGATGTTGGTCTGGTAAAGGAAGATAAAGTTAAGCTGTATGGACCTAAAGATAGCGGCCCTGAGGTTTTACAAACCTACCGTGATTTGAGTCCTAAGTTTCAGCAACTAGGTTTAGCGATATCGTCTCTGGTATTAAATGAGCGACGAGCTTGGCAAATCATCCTTGAAAACGGTATTCGATTAGAGCTCGGTAAAGAGTCTCTTCTTGAGCGTATAGAGCGTTTTTTCTCACTCTATAACAAGCTTGGTAGTGACACGCAAAGAATCAGTTATATCGATCTCAGGTACGATACAGGAGCTGCAGTCGGTTGGTTTCCTGAAGAAGAGTTAGAAGAGAGTACAGATGACTAAGGCCGCAGACGACAACATTATTGTTGGTCTTGATATAGGCACTGCAACCGTATCAGCTCTAGTGGGCGAAATTTTACCAGATGGCCAAATTAATATAATTGGTGCGGGTAGTAGCCCTTCGCGCGGCATGGACAAAGGTGGCGTGAATGACTTGGAGTCGGTTGTAAAATCAGTACAACGCGCAATTGATCAAGCTGAGTTAATGGCCGAGTGCCAAATCAGCCGAGTATTCATTTCGTTGTCTGGTAAGCATATCGCAAGCCGAATCGAAAAAGGTATGGGTACGATATCTGATGAGGAAGTTTCTCAAGAGGATATGGACAGAGCTATCCATACTGCAAAATCAATTAAAATCGGTGATGAACAGCGAATCCTCCATGTGATTCCACAAGAGTTTACCATCGACTACCAGGAAGGGATTAAAAACCCGCTTGGTCTCTCTGGGGTAAGAATGGAAGTGAGTGTCCATCTTATCACCTGCCATAATGACATGGCGCGCAATATCATTAAGGCGGTAGAACGTTGCGGCCTTAAGGTAGAGCAACTGGTATTTTCTGGGCTTGCTGCAAGTAATGCAGTAATTACCGAGGATGAAAGAGAGCTTGGAGTTTGTGTGGTCGATATTGGCGCAGGCACGATGGATGTTGCAATCTGGACGGGTGGTGCGCTACGTCACACAGAAGTATTTTCGTACGCGGGAAATGCGGTAACAAGCGATATTGCTTTTGCTTTTGGTACGCCAGTAAGCGATGCTGAAGAAATAAAAGTAAAATATGGCTGTGCTTTAAGTGAACTGGTCAGTAAGGATGACACGGTTAACGTTCCAAGCGTAGGTGGGCGACCTTCACGTAGTCTGCAACGTCAAACATTGTCAGAAGTGATTGAGCCACGCTACTCTGAGCTTATGGGACTGGTTAACCAAACGATCGATACCGTTCAGGCAAAATTACGCGCAGAGGGCATTAAGCACCATCTGGCAGCCGGTGTAGTACTGACTGGCGGCGCTGCGCAAATGGACGGGGTCGTCGAATGTGCGGAACGCGTATTCCGCAACCAAGTAAGGGTCGGCAAACCGCTCGAAGTCAGCGGCTTAACTGACTATGTAAAAGAGCCGTACCATTCTACGGCAGTTGGATTACTTCATTACGCAAGAGACATGCAGTCCAGCGACGATAGCGATTACAATGAACCTAAACGCTCATCTGTTACTGGCTTTTTCGGTAAATTGCGTAACTGGATACAAAAAGAGTTTTAACCTGAGTTGCAGGATAAACGGAGACAACACATGTTTGAACCGATGATGGAAATGTCTGACGATGCAGTAATCAAGGTCGTTGGAGTTGGTGGCGGCGGTGGTAACGCTGTTGAACACATGGTGCGTGAATCCATCGAAGGTGTGGAATTCATCAGCGTTAACACTGATGCGCAAGCACTTCGTAAGACAAGCGTTGGCAATGTTATTCAGATTGGTGGTGATATCACCAAAGGTCTGGGTGCAGGTGCGAATCCACAGGTCGGCCGTGAGGCAGCTCTCGAAGATAGAGACAGAATTAAAGATTCCATAACTGGTGCCGATATGGTTTTTATCGCAGCAGGTATGGGTGGTGGTACAGGTACTGGTGCAGCTCCTGTTATCGCTGAAGTAGCCAAAGAGCTAGGCATTCTTACTGTTGCAGTGGTAACTAAACCATTCAGCTTTGAAGGTAAGAAGCGTTTAGCGTTTGCTGAACAAGGTATCGATGAGCTTTCTAAACACGTTGACTCATTGATTACGATTCCAAACGAAAAGCTACTTAAAGTTCTTGGTCGTGGCGTGACGTTGCTAGAAGCGTTTGCAAGTGCGAATGATGTTCTTAAAAATGCAGTACAAGGTATTGCGGAACTAATTACTCGTCCGGGTATGATCAACGTCGACTTTGCTGACGTACGTACTGTTATGTCTGAAATGGGCCACGCAATGATGGGTAGCGGTATCGCGAAAGGCGAAGACCGCGCTGAAGAAGCGGCTGAAATGGCAATTTCTAGTCCACTTCTTGAAGACATCGATCTAGCTGGTGCACGTGGTGTTCTTGTTAACATTACTGCTGGCTTGGATATGCGTCTTGACGAGTTTGAGACAGTGGGTAATACAGTTAAAGCATTTGCTTCTGACAATGCAACTGTGGTTATCGGTACTTCTCTAGACCCAGATATGACGGATGAAATCCGCGTAACTGTTGTAGCGACAGGTATTGGTAACGAGAGAAAACCAGATATCACCCTTGTTGCTGGTGGTAAAGCGAAAGTAGCACCAACTGCACAAGCTCAGCCACAACAACAAGCAATGGCAACTCAAGCTGAAGAGAAGCCGGCACAAACTCTGCAACCTCAAGTGCAAGAGAAGCCACAGGTAACTCCTCAGCCGACAAATACAGCGTCTTCTGCTCCTGCTTCGTCGAGCCAAAGCTCTGCGGCACCAAAGCAAGAGAAAGAGAGCGGTTATTTAGATATTCCGGCATTCTTGCGTCGCCAGGCTGATTAATCTTTAACCCATAAATTTGACATGGTTCAAAATTATGGTAGCATTCACGGTCGACGTTACAGACGACCGTGTTTTGTAGCACACTTTAGAGAGGCAAGCAGATGATCAGACAACGTACTCTGAAAGAAATAGTGAAAACAACTGGTGTGGGTCTCCACTCTGGTCGTAAAGTCACGCTTACTCTGCGCCCGGCTGCTGCAAATACAGGTATCATTTACCGTCGTACAGATGTAAATCCACCTGTAGATTTTCCAGCTGATCCTGCGTCTGTGCGTGACACTATGCTATGTACTGCATTAGTTAACGACGAAGGCGTGCGTATTTCAACAGTTGAGCACTTGAATGCTGCGCTCGCTGGTATGGGTATCGACAACATTGTTGTTGAAGTAGACGCTCCTGAAATTCCAATTATGGATGGTAGCGCAAGCCCATTTGTATACTTGCTTCAACAAGCAGGTATCGAAATGCAAAATGCTCCAAAGCGTTTTATCCGCATTAAAAAACCAGTTCGTTTCGAAGATGGCGATAAGTGGGCAGAGTTTGTTCCATTTAACGGCTTCCGTATGGACTTCGAGATTGAATTTAACCACCCTGCAATTGAGTCTGACGAGCAGCGCCTGTTGTTTGACTTCTCATCTAAAGGGTTTGTTCGCGAGATTTCTCGTGCACGTACGTTTGGTTTTATGCGTGATATTGAATATCTACAGTCTCAGAACTTAGTTTTGGGTGGTAGCTTTGATAACGCTATCGTACTGGATGATTACCGAATTCTTAATGAAGAAGGTCTGCGTTTTGACAATGAGTTCGTTACTCATAAAGTATTGGACGCAATTGGTGACCTTTACATGTGTGGACACCCAATTATTGGTGAGTTCCGTGCATTCAAATCAGGTCACGGTCTAAACAACCAACTTCTACGTGCTGTTCTGGCTGATCAGGAAGCATGGGAATGGACTACATTCGAAGAAGAAGCGGGTTCTCCAGTCGCATTTGCAGAGCCAAATATGGTACTAGCATAAGCTTAAACTGAATTTAAAAAAACCAGGTCTCGACCTGGTTTTTTTCTATCCAAAATTCAAGCTTTTCAACGCATTATTACTTTGACTTATCAGCCATGTCAGCCAGCCTTTTCAGACGCTCTTGAATTTTTGGTGGCGCCATATCCGCAATAATCATTAATGATTTGGCCGCTGACTCAGTTAACGGCGGTCGCTTGGGTCTATCATCTTGTTCGTACCGGTTGCGATAAAGGGATGGATTAATTCGGACATCCACGCTGATCAACTTTGCATAGCCTTGAGTTCGTAGTTTATTGAGGATCATTAGGCGATCGTAGTCGATCTTCATTTTGATGGCAGCGCTAGACACATCGATCAATAGATGACCGTTACGGACATTAGCAACTCGGCAATGATCAGCCGTGCCTTTAGGCAAGATATCCTGTAAGGCTTTGTTGAGCTGCAAGATTTCTCCAGCATGCTCTTGAATCTTCTTAAACTGAGATTCAGCAATAACATCCTCTGTTGAGGTTGGTCGATGATCACGCATAGGTAAAATCTAATTTTGTGGATATACCGCTATTCTAGAGCAGCTTTCTATCTAGGTATAGTTTACATTAGCGTCTTTATTACAATTGGTTTGGACGCCGCATAATGAAAGCAAATTGATAGATTTGGAGAGTTACAATTAAAAATTTGGCTAATCTATCACCACTTTCAATAAAATTTACAGAGTGCTTCAAACAAATAGGTCTATTTATGGTTGTATCGATTAAAAATCCTTACACTAAGCCCCAATGTTTCTAAATTTAGCCTTGAAATATGGATGTTTGGACTCAATATCATTTGTTAAATGATTTATATCAGTATTCTTAGTACCAAACTGGCAGAGACTGAAGGCATTACGAGTAGATCGGGAACGGTCTGATGAAAGAGAGATTCACGAAAAATGATAACTAAGCTACTGACAAAAGTTATTGGCAGTCGCAACGATCGAACACTGCGCCGCCTTAGAAAAATTGTAAAAGAAATTAATAACTACGAGCCGACATTTGAAGCTCTATCTGATGAAGAACTAAAAGCAAAGACTGTTGAATTCCGCGAGCGTCTGGACAAAGGTGAAACTCTCGATCAACTCCTTCCAGAAGCGTTTGCTACCGTTCGTGAAGCGTCTAAGCGTGTTTACGGCATGCGTCACTTCGATGTACAGCTTATTGGTGGTATGGTCCTGAATGCAGGTCAAATCGCGGAAATGCGTACAGGTGAAGGTAAAACTTTAACTGCAACTCTTCCAGCTTACCTAAACGCACTAGCGGGCAAAGGCGTTCATGTTGTAACCGTGAACGATTACTTGGCTAAACGTGACGCAGAGACAAACCGTCCATTATTTGAATTCTTAGGTATGAGCGTTGGCATCAACGTGCCAAACATGCCACCTCAAGAGAAAAAAGAAGCGTACCAAGCTGATATCCTTTACGGAACCAACAACGAGTTTGGCTTTGATTACCTTCGTGACAACATGGCTTTCCGCAATGAAGACCGCGTACAGCGCGAGCGCTTCTTTGCCGTAGTCGATGAGGTTGACTCAATCCTTATCGATGAAGCTCGTACGCCTCTTATCATTTCTGGTCCTGCTGAAGACAGCTCTGAGCTATACACTCGAATCAACTTGCTGATTCCACATCTTGAGAGACAAGATCAAGAAGATTCAGAAGAATACCGTGGTGATGGCCACTACACGTTAGACGAAAAATCGAAACAAGTTTACCTGACTGAAACGGGTCAAGAGTTTGTCGAAGAGCTTCTGGTTAAGAACGGTTTGATGGAAGAGGGCGATACGCTTTACTCTCCAACCAATATCAGCCTACTTCACCACGTGAACGCAGCGCTGCGAGCTCATGTACTATTTGAACGCAATGTTGATTACATCGTTACTGAAGACGGTGAAGTTGTCATCGTTGATGAGCACACTGGTCGTACTATGCCAGGCCGTCGTTGGTCTGAAGGTTTGCACCAAGCTGTAGAAGCGAAAGAAGGCGTTAAGATTCAGAACGAAAACCAAACGCTGGCATCTATTACATTCCAGAACTATTTCCGTCTATACGAGAAATTGTCAGGTATGACAGGTACTGCCGACACCGAAGCGTTTGAGTTCCAGTCTATCTATGGTTTGGAAACGGTTGTTATTCCAACCAACAAACCAATGATTCGTAATGATATGCCGGATGTGGTGTACCGTACAGAAGCTGAAAAGTTTGCCGCAATCATTGAAGATATCAAAGATCGCGTAGCAAAAGGCCAGCCAACACTAGTAGGTACAGTATCGATCGAGAAATCTGAACTGCTATCTAATGCACTTAAGAAAGCTAAGATTAAGCACAACGTACTGAACGCTAAATTCCACGAGAAAGAAGCTGAGATCGTTTCTGAAGCAGGTATGCCGGGCGCTGTGACTATCGCTACAAACATGGCGGGTCGTGGTACCGATATCGTGCTTGGTGGTAGCTGGCAATCTAAAGTTGAAACGTTAGAAAATCCGACTCAAGAGCAAATCGACGCGATTAAAGCGGATTGGAAAGTCGTACACGATAAAGTGCTGGAAGCGGGTGGTCTGCACATCATCGGTACAGAGCGCCACGAATCTCGTCGTATCGATAACCAGCTACGTGGTCGTTCTGGTCGTCAGGGTGATGCAGGTTCTTCACGTTTCTACCTATCAATGGAAGATTCACTGCTGCGCATCTTCACTTCAGACCGCATGGCAAGTTTGATCCAAAGTGGTATGGAAGAAGGCGAAGCGATCGAATCTAAAATGCTTTCTCGCTCGATTGAAAAAGCGCAGCGTAAAGTGGAAGGTCGTAACTTCGATATCCGTAAACAGCTACTTGAATACGATGACGTTGCGAACGATCAGCGTAAAGTCGTTTACGAGCTACGTGATGAGTTGATGAGCGTTGACGATATCAGCGACATGATCGAGCAGAACCGCGAAGACGTGATGACGGCGATCATTGATGAATACATTCCACCGCAATCTCTGGAAGATATGTGGGATGTTGAAGGTCTGCAAGAACGCCTGAAAGCGGACTTCGATCTGGACGCACCAATTAAGCAATGGCTTGAAGAAGATGACAAACTTTACGAAGAAGCTCTTCGTGAAAAGATCATTTCACTGGCTGTTGAAGTCTACAAAGCGAAAGAAGAAGTTGTTGGCGAGCAAGTACTGCGTAACTTCGAAAAATCTGTCATGCTACAGACGTTGGATACGCTTTGGAAAGAACACTTGGCAGCAATGGATCACTTGCGTCAAGGTATCCACTTACGTGGTTACGCACAGAAGAACCCGAAACAAGAGTACAAGCGTGAATCGTTTGAGCTGTTCGAAGGTTTGCTAGATGCGTTGAAATCTGATGTTATCACCGTTCTGTCTCGTGTACGTGTTCAACAACAAGAAGAAGTTGAGCGTATGGAAGAGCAACGTCGTGCGCAAGCAGAAGAAGCGGCGCGCCGTGCACAAGCTCAACATGCAGCTGCAGAAAACCAGCTTGCTGACGGTGAAGAATCTGAAGGCGCACACCAACCGGTCGTTCGTGATGAGCGTAAAGTAGGTCGTAATGAGCCTTGTCCATGTGGCAGTGGTAAAAAGTACAAACAGTGCCACGGAAAAATTGACTAACAGAGTTTAGTCACATATTGATAAAGAGTCGCTTAGGCGGCTCTTTTTTTAAGTAAATTTTATTGCTCCCCATAGTGCCATCTTAATGCAGGGCGGGAAGCAGTTCATTTTTAGGAAACGTTCTCCATGAAAAGAATTCACATCGTTGCGGCGATCATTTTTAACCAAGATAAATCGCAGATCTTCATTACTAAACGTCCTGACGATAAACATAAAGGCGGATTTTGGGAGTTTCCTGGTGGAAAAGTAGAGCCGGAAGAGTCTGTGGAGCAGGCGATGATTCGTGAGCTGGAAGAAGAAGTCGGGATCAACGTGACAGAACAGTCTTTGTTTGAGCACCTTGAGTACGACTATCCAGACAAATCTCTGAAGTTCGATTTTATCTCCGTCACTTCTTTTGAAAATGAACCATACGGTAAAGAAGGTCAGGAAGGGCGCTGGGTTGATATCAAGAGCTTGCCTGAATATGCATTTCCGGAAGCCAATGTGCCAATCCTTGAGCGTGTTGTACAAGAGTTTTCTTCATAGTTTCGACATTAATCATCTTGTGGTTCGCAAGGTATGTTGTTAGTTTAAAAAGATTGAGCGAAACGAGAGAAACGAGTATAGGTCTCGTTATCCAGAGAAGGAGATAAAACGCAATGGTTCGTATTGCAATCGCAGGAGCAGCTGGCCGCATGGGTCGCAACTTGGTTAAGGCTTCACACCATCATCAAGAAGCGTCAGTAACAGCGGGATCTGAGCGTCCGGAATCATCACTCGTCGGTGTCGATATCGGTGAACTATGTGGTGAAGGCAAATTTGATGTCGTTCTAACGGATGATCTTGCTAAAGACGTGGATAACTTTGATGTCATTATCGACTTTACTGCACCAGTAAGCACTTTGGCTAACCTTGAGCTTTGCAAGCAGCATGGCAAAAGCATGGTGATTGGCACCACTGGTTTTAGTGACGAAGAACGTGCACTTATTGATGAGGCAGCAAAGCAAGTTCCTGTGGTAATGGCTCCTAACTACTCTGTTGGTGTTAACCTAGTTTTCAAGCTGCTGGAAAAAGCAGCCAAAGTCATGGGTGACTACTGCGATATCGAGATTGTTGAAGCACATCATCGCCATAAAGTGGATGCACCATCAGGTACTGCCATTGGTATGGGAGAAGCGATTGCAGGTGCGATGGGTAACAATCTTAATGACGTAGCGGTTTATGCTCGTGAAGGCATTACGGGTGAGCGTACTAAAGATGAGATTGGTTTTGCCACTATTCGTGCTGGTGACATTGTTGGTGAACACACGGCGATGTTTGCTGATATTGGCGAGCGCGTTGAAATTACACACAAAGCAACGGATCGCATGACCTTTGCTAACGGTGCGGTGAAGGCTGCGGTTTGGTTGAGTGCTAAACCTGCAGGTTTTTATACCATGACCGATGTACTGGGTTTGAATGAACTCTAATTACATAATTATTCGCCGGCGTAAGCCGGCTTTTTTATATCTCTAGGCATAGATGTAAAATAAATGATTTAATAACGCTACTATTTTCACGTTAGTTTAGTGGTGTTTTTAGCGGTTTTGTTGTCTATGCTGTCTATATGGCTTAAAAAGTATAGTTATTTTTGCTTGGTTAACGTTTGCGTAAAAATCTCATCTGATTTTGTGATCTGTATAAAGTTCAAATTTGTAAAATTCACAAAAAAGTCACCCCTTCCCATATAGAGATGTCTAAAACTTGTTGTTTTGGGGGTTATTCTACCTAAACGTCCTTACTTGCTAGAAAAGCATAATTTATTTTTAATTGCTTGTTGACAGGTTTCCTGTCCGTCTTTAGAATACCGCCAATTTGTCTGAAGTACCTATTTATGTAGATTTTATAGGTAAAGGAAGGCATGTTTGCACTTTGATTTATTTTTTTTGCATTTTTATTCTGGAGGTTGTCTTGGGTAAATTAGCACTGTTAGTCCTAGAAGATGGGACAGTGTTCCGCGGAGTGTCCATTGGGGCAGATGGCGTATCCGTCGGTGAAGTCGTTTTCAATACCTCGATGACGGGGTATCAAGAAATCCTCACTGATCCTTCCTATTCTCAGCAAATCGTTACTCTTACTTATCCTCACATTGGCAATACCGGAACCACTTCCGAAGATGAAGAATCCTCTTCTATTCATGCACAAGGCCTTGTGATTCGCGATCTTCCTCTTATCGCTTCTAACTTCCGTAATGAACAATCTCTTTCTGACTACCTTAAATCTCAAAATATTGTTGGCATCGCTGACATTGATACGCGCAAACTGACTCGTATCTTGCGTGAGAAAGGTGCGCAGAATGGTTGTATTGTTGCAGGTGACAGCTTGGATGAAGCTTTGGCACTGGCGAAAGCAAAAGAATTCCCGGGTCTGAAAGGAATGGATCTTGCGAAAGTTGTGACAACAAAAGAAGCGTACCAGTGGAAGCAAGGCTCGTGGACGCTTGAAGGTGGACTGCCTGAAGCGAAAGATGACAGCGAGTTGCCATACCACGTTGTAGCCTACGACTTTGGCGCAAAGCGAAACATCCTACGCATGTTGGTTGACCGTGGTTGCCGCTTGACGGTTGTACCTGCTGAAACTTCAGCAGAAGAAGTACTGGCTCTTAATCCAGATGGCGTTTTCCTATCAAATGGCCCTGGTGACCCAGAACCATGTACTTACGCGATTGAAGCAACAAAAGTGTTCCTAGAAAAAGGTTTACCTATCTTTGGTATCTGTCTGGGTCACCAAATCCTGGCGCTAGCGTCTGGTGCACAAACTGTGAAAATGAAGTTTGGTCACCACGGTGCGAACCACCCAGTTAAAGATTTAGATCGTAACGTTGTAATGATTACCTCTCAAAACCACGGTTTTGCAGCGGACGAAGCAACGCTACCGGAAAACCTACGTGCAACTCACGTATCTCTATTTGATGGCTCTCTGCAAGGTATCCACCGTACAGATAAGCCAGCATTTAGCTTCCAAGGTCACCCAGAAGCGAGCCCAGGTCCACATGACGCAGCACCGCTTTTTGACCACTTTATCGAACTAATCAAACAACACAGCGCTTAATTCGGAGTAGTAGATAATGCCAAAACGTACTGACATTCAAAGTATTCTAATTCTTGGTGCTGGTCCGATTGTTATCGGTCAGGCATGTGAGTTTGACTACTCTGGCGCACAAGCGTGTAAAGCACTTCGTGAAGAAGGCTACCGAGTTATTCTGGTTAACTCGAACCCTGCGACAATCATGACTGACCCAGAGATGGCTGATGCGACTTACATCGAGCCAATCCAATGGGAAGTGGTACGCAAGATCATCGAAAAAGAGCGTCCAGATGCGGTTCTACCGACAATGGGTGGTCAGACTGCGCTTAACTGTGCTCTAGATCTAGAGAAGCACGGCGTTCTTGAAGAGTTCGGCGTAGAAATGATTGGTGCAACCGCTGACGCGATCGATAAAGCGGAAGACCGTTCTCGTTTCGATAAAGCAATGAAGTCTATCGGCCTTGAGTGTCCTCGTGCAGATACTGCGAAGAGCATGGAAGAAGCTTACAAAGTTTTAGACATGGTTGGCTTCCCTTGTATCATCCGTCCATCATTTACGATGGGTGGTACTGGTGGCGGTATCGCTTACAACAAAGAAGAATTCGAAGAAATCTGTCGTCGTGGTCTGGATCTTTCTCCGACTAACGAACTGCTTATCGATGAATCTCTAATCGGTTGGAAAGAGTACGAAATGGAAGTAGTTCGCGACAAAGCGGACAACTGTATCATCGTATGTTCAATCGAAAACTTCGACCCAATGGGCATCCACACGGGTGACTCAATCACTGTAGCTCCAGCACAAACACTGACTGACAAAGAATACCAGCTAATGCGTAACGCATCGCTAGCAGTTCTGCGTGAAATCGGTGTGGAAACAGGTGGTTCAAACGTACAGTTTGGTATCAACCCGAAAGATGGCCGTATGGTTATCATCGAGATGAACCCACGTGTATCTCGTTCTTCTGCTCTAGCGTCGAAAGCAACGGGTTTCCCAATCGCTAAGATTGCAGCGAAACTGGCTGTTGGCTTTACTCTGGACGAGCTACAAAACGACATCACTGGTGGTGCAACTCCAGCATCATTCGAACCAACTATCGACTACGTAGTAACTAAGATTCCTCGCTTTAACTTCGAGAAATTTGCAGGTGCTAACGACCGTCTGACAACACAGATGAAGTCAGTTGGTGAGGTGATGGCGATTGGTCGTAACCAACAAGAATCTCTTCACAAAGCTCTACGTGGCCTAGAAGTTGGCGCGACTGGCTTTGATGAGATGGTTGATCTAGAAGCGCCAGACGCACTGACTAAGATTCGTCACGAGCTGAAAGAAGCTGGTGCTGAGCGTATCTGGTACATTGCTGACGCATTCCGTGCGGGCATGTCTGTTGATGGTGTTTTCAACCTGACTAACATCGACCGCTGGTTCCTGGTTCAAATTGAAGAACTAGTGAAACTAGAAGAGGAAGTGAAAGCAGGTGGTTACGCTGGCTTGACCAAAGACGTTCTTCGTCAACTTAAGCGCAAAGGCTTCTCTGATGCTCGTCTGTCTAAATTGCTTGGTGTTGCTGAAAGCGAAATTCGTCGCGCTCGCGAACAGTTCGATATTCACCCGGTTTACAAACGTGTGGATACGTGTGCAGCAGAATTCTCTTCTGACACGGCTTACATGTACTCATCTTACGATGAAGAATGTGAAGCAAACCCAACAGACAAAGACAAGATCATGGTTCTTGGCGGCGGTCCAAACCGTATCGGCCAAGGTATCGAATTCGATTACTGTTGTGTACACGCATCACTAGCACTACGCGAAGACGGCTACGAAACCATTATGGTTAACTGTAACCCAGAAACGGTATCTACTGACTACGATACGTCTGACCGTTTGTACTTCGAACCAGTAACGCTGGAAGACGTACTGTCTATCGCTCGCGTTGAAAAGCCAAAAGGTGTGATTGTTCAGTACGGTGGTCAAACGCCACTTAAACTGGCTCGCGCACTAGAAGCTGCAGGCGTGCCAATCATTGGTACTAGCCCTGATGCAATCGACCGTGCAGAAGACCGTGAGCGTTTCCAAGCTGCTGTTGAGCGTCTAGGCCTTCTTCAACCACAAAACGCTACCGTTACAACGATGGAGCAAGCGGTTGAGAAGTCTAAAGAAATCGGCTTCCCATTGGTTGTTCGTCCATCTTACGTACTAGGTGGCCGTGCGATGGAAATCGTATACGACGAGCAAGACTTACGTCGCTACTTCAACGAAGCTGTAAGCGTATCGAACGAGTCTCCAGTTCTACTAGACCGTTTCCTTGATGATGCAACTGAAGTTGATATCGACGCTATCTGTGATGGTGAGCGTGTTGTTATCGGCGGTATCATGGAGCACATCGAGCAAGCAGGTGTTCACTCAGGTGACTCAGCATGTTCACTTCCAGCTTACACGCTAAGCCAGGAAATCCAGGATAAGATGCGTGAGCAAGTTGAGAAGTTAGCATTTGAACTAGGTGTACGCGGTCTGATGAACACGCAGTTTGCAGTGAAAGGCAACGACGTTTACCTAATCGAAGTTAACCCTCGTGCTGCGCGTACGGTACCATTCGTTTCGAAAGCAACAGGCGCACCACTAGCGAAAATCGCTGCACGTGTAATGGCGGGTCAATCTCTAGAGTCGCAAGGCTTTACTAAAGAGATTATTCCTCCTTACTACTCAGTGAAAGAAGTGGTTCTACCGTTCAACAAATTCCCTGGTGTTGACCCACTATTGGGCCCAGAAATGCGCTCAACAGGTGAAGTAATGGGTGTTGGTGCAACGTTTGCAGAAGCTTATGCAAAAGCAGAACTAGGCTGTGGCAGCGTTTACCCTGAAGGTGGCCGTGCGCTACTATCAGTACGTGAAGGCGATAAAGAGCGTGTGGTTGACCTGGCTTCTAAGCTAGTGAAACTAGGCTACCAGTTGGATGCGACACACGGTACAGCTGTAATTCTAGGCGAAGCGGGTATCAACCCTCGTCTAGTAAACAAAGTACACGAAGGTCGTCCTCACATTCTTGACCGTATTAAGAACAACGAATACACCTACATCGTGAACACGGCGGCAGGTCGTCAAGCGATTGAAGATTCGAAAGTTCTACGTCGTGGCGCATTGGCAGAGAAAGTGAACTACACAACAACGCTAAACGCAGCGTTCGCTACGTGTATGTCTCACACAGCTGATGCAAAAGCGTCTGTGACTTCTGTTCAAGAGCTACACGCTAAAGTGAAAGCGAGTCTAGAAGCGTAATAGATAAAAAATCAGTAAGCTCGTTAATGAGAGCTTATATGACAACCTCATTGCCCGCTCATTAGAGCGGGCTTTTTTATTTTTGACGTACGCAATTACAATTGATGAAAGTCTGGAATAGGTTGGTGTCTTGCCTTTCCTTTTGCGCTTAGTCTGATTAATGCTACCGTTGCCTTCCTTTTGGTATCTCATTGACAAGGAAGCATAAGTGGAAATCACGTTTGAGGTTTTAGTCGCACTGTTTGTTGTAGCATCTGCAGCAGGCTTTATTGATGCTATGGCGGGTGGAGGCGGTTTGTTGACACTTCCTGCGTTACTGGCTGCAGGGCTTAGCCCGACTCAGGCGTTGGCAACGAACAAACTGCAAAGCTCATTCGGTAGTTTTTCCGCGAGTTGGTATTTTGTGCGCAATGGCATCGTCAGCCTAAAAGAGATGCGCATTGCTATCTTGTGTACTTTTGTTGGTTCTGCAATTGGCGCTGAGGCGGTGCAATTTGTCGATGCCGGCGTGCTGACCAGCTTAATTCCGGTCCTTCTCATTGCTATTTCACTCTATTTTTTACTTGCGCCAACAACGAAAAAAACAGGCGGCGAACCAAGGATTTCAGAGGCAATGTTTGCGCTTTGTATCGGTGGTGGCGTAGGTTTTTATGACGGATTTTTTGGCCCTGGAACCGGGTCTATCTTTACGGTTTGTTTTGTTGTTCTCGGCCATTTCTCTTTAGTTGATGCTACCGCACGGACCAAGATCCTCAACTTCACTTCTAATATTGCAGCACTGTTGTTTTTTGTACTAGCTGGTCTGCCCGTATGGGAGATAGGCTTAACTATGGCTGTTGGTGGTTTTATTGGTGCTCAACTTGGGGCAAAGGTGGTGGTGACGAAGGGACAAAAGTGGATTCGTCCCCTAGTGATCACCATGTCGATGTTGATGGCACTAAAACTTCTTTGGCAACAACATCAGCAATGGATTCTATCAGTGTTTTAACCCGTTGATTACGATAGGTGTTATGGCGCAGGCAAACGTGAATTGGGCGGATAAGATGCGCTAGCTGTTCGAACTCAAAGCGGTATTTTTCGTCGATTTTGAGTGTGTTGATGATGGACTTTGGAATCAAAGCGGGTGCCATACCCGCTAATGCTAATTGTGCCGCCGCGGTATAGGAGTCCATTTCCATGATGGGTTCAATATTGTACTTAGACAGGATGGCTTGCTGATAAGTATTGGCCGGATTACTCAAATCATTAGTCAGCACTGCTGTTGGTAACGTGGTCAGTGGATGTTTACTAATGATCGAGAAGGGTTCATCGGCGAGGTGAAAGCTCATCAGACCGTGATGAGGGGGTAAATAGCCAGCACAGAACCCAAGCGTTGCTTTGCCTGACTTTACATTTTCTATGATTCTTGGCGTATGGTTGGTGGAGATGCGCAGATAGGGATCGTCTGAAAATCGCTCTTCCATGATCAAACTCAGGTAGCCTGCGACTAATGTTTCAGAGCAATCTAGCTTAATCAGCGACGTATCTTCGAGCACTTGTTGATCGTGGATTTGACCTATTAACTCATTGAAGGTTGGTTCAATGGTAGCAATGAGTGCAAGTGCGTCTGAGGTCAGTTTGATGTGCCTGCCGCTTGGCTCAATAAGCTTTTTCCCGATTTTCTTTTCCAGGTTGGCAATACGTTTACTCACCGCAGACTGGCTAATGTACAACTGACTGCCAGTTCGGCTCATGGTTTTTTCTCTACTCAGAACAAGTAACGTCTCAATGCCTTCTAGTAACATACCAATTGATGAAAATGAGGAATAGTAGAGCTAATTTAACCAAATATAGAACAGTAAGCGAGCATAACAGGACAAATAAAAAGAGCCGATGTTACGACCGGCTCTTCAAAGTGTTCTTGGAGAAGGGGAGTTAACGATTGATGGCGAACGTAGGCAAAGACAAGTGCCAGCGGATCGCACCAAGACGGATTATCAATGTTGAACTTACACAAGCGATCAGCGCTGTTGAGTGGTCATAGCCCATTGCAATCGCGGTTGTATGGAATATCCCTCCAATAATACAGGCTGTTGCATACACTTCACTTCTTAGTACCATCGGCACCTCTCGCGCCAGTACATCACGTATGATGCCACCACCACATCCAGTTATCACGCCCATAATCACAGCGACCATTCCTGAAGCATTATAAGCCAGGGCTTTTTCTACTCCGATACCGACGAAGACAGCAAGACCAATAGCATCGCAAACGGGCAAAACCCACCAAGGAAGGCGCTTGGGACGGCGGACTATCATCATGGTTAATAAACAGGTGATAAAGATAACCCACAGGTAGATCGGGTCAGTGACCCAAAATACAGGTGTGGCACCCAGTGCCATATCTCGGATTGTTCCACCACCAATAGCGGTGACGCTACCGAGCACAATCACGCCGAATGGATCCATCTTTAACCGGCCAGCCAGTAATACACCTGAAATGGCGAATATAGCAGTGCCGAATAAGTCGATCATGTAAAGCAGCATGGAGTCCATGTTACTTGGTACCTTTAAGCAAAGTGATAAAAAATGGGCGCAAATTGTACGGTATTTGCCACGAAAACGTTAGCGTTTTTGGCGTACGCTTTCAAAGTAATCACACACTTCTGTGATGGCGTTAAGTGTTCTCGGTGTCGGACGGTTAATCCAGTCAGCATTCAATGACCAAATATGTCCATCTTTTAAAGCAGGCACTTCATTCTTCCATTCAGACCACATCCCGTCACTACTCATTGCATGACGCGAAGTAAAAATGACGTCTGGTTGGCGAGTGATGATTTGCTCGATGCTGACCTGAGGGTAGGGAGAGCCCGCACTGGAAAATATATTTTCGCCGCCACAAAAGCTAAACACTTCACTCGGCCAGTTTTTTCCTGCGACCGTGATGATTGGTTTTTCACTGAGCTGGTAAAAATAACGGACCTTGTCTTCGGTGTTGTATTTGTCTTGCAAGACTTTCAACTGGGTTCGAAAGTCATCAGCGGCTTTCTGGCCTATTTGTGGATTTTCGCTGTACTGACTCAATTGTTCGATGTTGTTGGCGATGTCCATCAGTGAGCTGGAAGTAGAGTAATAAATGGGTACATCAAACTGAGCGAGCTTTTCCAATTCTTTGGCTGGATTACCTGAAGGCCAGGCAATGACCAAATCCGGACGAAGCGCAATGATACGTTCGAGCTTTATTCCTTGGTAATTAGAGACTTTCTCCAGCTTATTCGCTTGTTCAGGATAATCACTCATTTCGCTCACGGCGATTAATTTGTCTCCTAACCCAGCAGCATAGGCAATCTCGGTTGCGTGTGGAGCTAAGCTAATTACACGTTGCGCTGGCTCGTTAGCCAGTACGATTGATGAAAACAAAATTGAAATTGATACAGCAATTTTAGACATCATAATCCTTGATAAATCAGTCCTAGAAGAAGGCTTTGGATAACAATCCAAGCAAAAATACGCCAAACCAAGAGGGCTTGGATCTGCGCGAGATGTATAGCAGACGGCGCAATACGCCCTCCAATTTTGGCTCGCTCTGATCGTGTTCCCTGATAAATAGCTGGGCCACCCAAAGAGAGCTGTAACTTGTTCCCGACACTACACAGTAACCACGCTGGTCCGGGTAACGGCCAGGATTGTGCTTGTTGGCTTATTCCGCTCATCACAGCAGATAAACTCTTCCCAGATGCGATAAACAGAGCGAACAAGCGCAACGGGATGATTTCAAGTGCAGCGAGAAGTTGAATGGCGGGTTTGCCAAATGGAGAGTATTGTTTTCGGCTTGGTGACCAGGTACGAGCAAGCTCTGCGATAAGTCGGTAAAGGAAAGCACCAATACCACCTGCAAGTGCGTACCAGAACAGAACACAGACAACATTTCGGCCGTAGCCCATAATGATCGTTTCCGCTCCCGCTTTTCCTATCCCTAACAGAGAAAGGCTGTTTGTATCACGGTTGAGGTAAGGTTTTAATCGTTGGCGACATAAAGGTTTGTCCTCATTGGACATAGCGCTGACGAGCTGTTTGGTTAACCTTTCACTACTTCGCCAATCTAACGCGAGCAGCAATAATGCTAACTCGTATAGTGGCGCTTTCCATACCAGAGGCTTTAACGCAATCAATAGCACCAAACAAGGCAATATCATGATGAGAATGGAAAGGCTGCCTGCCAGTATGCTTTGCGAATAGCTATGGTGTCGGTTCACCTTTATGGTCAGCTGCTCTGCTATTTTCCGCCATAAAGTGAAAGGATGAGCGGAGTGAGGGATAGGTAAAACGAGGTGAAACAACAGTGCGCCCCACATGACAAGGAGCGCACCATTGGCGTAAAGTTGCTGAAAAGTTTCTTCCATGAATGGTTCGATTTATTTAACCGACTCGACTTACTTTACTAGCTCTAGCATTTTGAACACCATTTCTGAGGAGCTTTTCGCCGCTAACGGTAAAAACTCTTCGAAGCTCATTGGTGATTCTTTGTCTGCTACGTCTGAAATGGCACGTACCACCACAAATGGCGTATTGAACTGGTGGCAAGTCTGAGCAATTGCTGATGCTTCCATCTCTACTGCGATCACTGATGGGAAGTGCTCGCGGATAAATGCTTGACGCTCAGCGGTGCAAACGAAAGCATCACCAGTACAAATAAGGCCGCGTACCGCGTGTTTGTTTTCCATCTTAGCTAATGCTTTTTCTGCCAGCTCCATCAGCTTTTCATCTGCTTTGAATGCCGCAGGTTGGCCAGCCATTTGGCCTATTTCGTAGCCGAATGCTGTTACGTCTGCATCGTGGTGACGAACTTCAGTTGAGATGACCACATCACCCAGGTTCAGGCTGGAGTCGAAACCACCAGCAGAGCCCGTGTTGATTACAACGTCAGGTTGGTATTCATCAAGTAAGATGGTCGTGCCCACAGCAGCGGCTACTTTACCGATGCCCGATTGCAGAAGTACTACATCTACACCGTTAATTTGACCAGAGAAATACGTACAGCCTGCTTTGTTAACCGTCTGGCAGTTTGTCATTGCTTCTTTCAGGATGGTCACTTCTTGTTCCATCGCGCCGATGATACCAACTTTCATAACACTCTCTTTGGGTAATAAAATATTCATTCGGGCGAGAGTATAACACTCACCAGAGTCAGTTTTCTATTTGATGAGCCCTGCGTCAAAGAGTTCCGCGCGTAATTGTTTTGCTCGCTTTCTATTGACGCCAAAATCGGAGTATCCAATACGCGATTCAGAGCGAACGATGAGCTTATCGTCACTGATTTTCAGCTCAAGATCATCAACAAAGCGCATGATTTTGGAAGTACATTCAATACGCAGATAATCACCTTCTTTGACCGCCGTTTTTGCCCCCGGCAGTTTGAGAGCCGCTTGCTCAATCGCATCGAGTGTGGCGGACTCTGTCAGCAGGAAGGGTTCAAGGTAGTGCTCTTCACGAGAATCTTGGGTTGATACGCAATTTGGCTTATTACCACATGGTGTTTGAGAGCGATCGGTCATGGTTGGTACTCCTTGGCTGCACGCGGTTAAGCTGAAAAGAACGATAGAAAGGAGAGCGAATTTTTTCATGGTATTGATTCCTTGTGGTAGGAATTTAGTCGTTCAAATTTTTTGTCATGTAATTATATGTAATAAAAGAAAAAAGGACCCAATAATCGGGTCCTTTTGAGAGATTTAACGTGTTGAACGTTAGACGTCCAGGTAGTCGAGGATACCTTCGGCTGCTTTTCGACCTTCGTCAATCGCGGTTACCACTAAGTCTGAGCCGCGTACCGCATCGCCACCAGCAAAGATTTTTTCGTTACTGGTTTGGTACTGAAACTCTTGCTTCAGAGGCGCTTTAATTCGGCCCCACTGGTCAAGATCAACATTGAAAGGTGTTAACCAATCCATTTGATGCGGTTGGAAACCAAATGCCATGATCACAGCGTCAGCAGCTAAAACATGCTCACTACCTTCAACAGGCTCAGGACGACGTCGGCCTGCTTCATCTGGTTCACCAAGTGCTGTTTTCACCACTTTCACGCCAGTTACATTACCCGATGCGTTGACTTCTAATCCCAGAGGTTGAAGGTTGAACATGAATTTCACGCCTTCTTCTTTGGCATTTTTGACTTCTCGACGTGAGCCCGGCATGTTGGCTTCGTCACGACGATACGCACAGATTACGTTTGATGCACCCTGACGAATAGAAGTACGTACACAGTCCATTGCGGTATCACCACCACCGAGTACCACGACTTTTTTACCGGCCATATCGATATAAGGCTGGCTATTTTTCAGGTTCATCACTTTATAGGTGTTGGAAATCAAAAATGGCAGAGCGTCATAAACACCCGGTGCATCTTCATTTTCCAAACCGGCACGCATGTTTTTGTAGGTACCTACACCCAGGAAGACTGCATCGTAATCATCGATAAGTTCTTGCATCTGCACGTCTTTACCGACTTCTACGTTCATGCGGAACTCGACGCCCATCTCAGTGAAAACGCGGCGGCGATTTTCCATCACCCCTTTTTCGAGTTTGAAAGAAGGGATACCGAAGGTCAGCAGACCGCCAATCTCTGGATAACGGTCAAACACCACAGGCTTTACACCGTTACGGACTAAAATATCGGCAGCCGCCAAACCCGCTGGTCCAGCACCGATGATGGCGACTTTTTTGTCGGTCCATTCGACCTTAGACATATCCGGCTTCCAGCCCATTTCAAAGGCTTTGTCGGTGATGTACTTTTCGATGTTACCGATGGTTACCGCACCAAAGTCATCATTCAGTGTACAGGACCCTTCACACAAGCGGTCTTGTGGACAAACACGTCCACACACTTCTGGCAAACTATTGGTTTGATGTGACAGCTCTGCCGCTTCCAGAATACGTCCTTCGTTGGCCAGTTTTAGCCATTGAGGAATGTAGTTGTGTACCGGACATTTCCATTCACAGTATGGGTTACCGCAATCCAGGCAACGGTCAGCTTGTGCCGTTGCCTGCTGTTTAGTAAACGGTTCGTAGATTTCGACAAACTCAATCTTACGAATTTTAATTGGCTTTTTCGCCGGATCTACGCGTTGAACATCGATAAATTGATAAACGTTCTGGCTCATGATTCAAACATCCTCCATGATTTATTGGGCTTGAACGCGCAGTTCAGCAGCGCTACGACTTTGGTGACCAAGCAGAGTATTCAAATCTGCCGCTTGAGGTTTCACCAAGTAGAACTTCGGAATCCATTCATCAAAGTTCGCCAAAATATGCTCCGCGTGGCTAGAGCCGGTTTCTTCTAAATGCTCTGCAATCAGACCGCGAAGATGTTCTTGATGTATATACAGATCAGACAGTGAAATCGCTTCAACCGATTCGTTGTTTACACGGCCTTGGAAGCTTTGGTTTTCATCCAGCACATAAGCAAAACCGCCAGTCATACCCGCACCAAAGTTCACGCCTGTCGCACCAAGAATCGCGACAATACCACCTGTCATGTATTCACATGCGTTATCACCCGCACCTTCAATGACCGCGATGGTGCCAGAGTTACGCACACCAAAGCGTTCACCCGCTTTACCTGCTGCAAACAGTTTACCGCCCGTTGCACCATACAAACAGGTGTTACCGATGATGGTCGCTTCATTACATTTGAACGCAGTACCTAAGTGTGGCTTGATGGCAATCTTGCCTCCCGCCATACCTTTACCGACGTAGTCGTTGGCATCACCAGTAAGGTAAAGTTCTACACCACCAGCGTTCCATACACCAAATGACTGGCCTGCCGTGCCATCGAGATGCAGTTTAATCGGTGAGGCCGCCAGCCCTTGGTTACCGTAGCGTTTTGCAATTTCACCTGACAGGCGCGCGCCCACCGAGCGGTCGGTATTGATCACATTGTAGTAGAAGCTGGCTGAACGGCCTTCTTCGACAGCATTAATAGCGTCATCAACGATGCGTTGGTTCAGCTCTGCTCTGTCAAATGGTGCATTTGGCTCGGTCCAGAACAGCGGATGTCCTTCTGGAGAAACTGGTGCTTCGAGAATATTGGACAGATCCAGTTTGGTTTGTTTTGCAGTGAATCCTTCAACAGCTTCAAGTAGGTCAGTGCGACCAATCAAGTCAGTCAGTTTCTCGACGCCAAGCTCTGCAAGCAGACCGCGTACTTCTTCAGCCAAACCGGTGAAGTAATTTATTACCATTTCAGGTAAGCCTTTGAAGTACTCTTTACGCAGGGTTTCATCCTGAGTCGCAACACCTGTCGCGCAGTTGTTTAGGTGACAGATACGCAAGAATTTACAGCCCATTGCTACCATTGGCGCGGTACCAAAACCAAAGCTCTCAGCACCTAGAATAGCGGCTTTAACCACGTCTAAACCGGTTTTCAGACCACCGTCAACCTGCAAGCGAATTTTGTGACGCAGACCGTTGGCAACCAGAGCTTGTTGAGTCTCAGCTAGGCCTAGCTCCCAAGGGCTACCAGCGTATTTCACTGAGGTTAGTGGGCTCGCAGCCGTACCACCGTCATAACCAGAGATAGTGATAAGGTCAGCATAGGCTTTTGCCACACCCGTAGCGATAGTGCCAACGCCTGGTTCAGATACAAGCTTCACCGAAACCAATGCTTTCGGGTTAACTTGTTTCAGGTCGAAGATCAGCTGCGCCAAGTCCTCAATCGAATAAATATCGTGGTGAGGAGGAGGGGAGATCAGCGTCACGCCTTGCACGGAATAACGCAACTTAGCGATTTCCGCCGTGACTTTATGTCCAGGAAGCTGGCCACCTTCACCCGGTTTTGCGCCTTGAGCTACTTTGATTTGCAGCACATCCGCGTTAGTTAAGTAATGTGGCGTTACACCAAAGCGACCCGAGGCAATCTGTTTAATACGCGAGTTACGCTCGGTACCAAAACGGCGAGGATCTTCACCACCTTCACCAGAGTTCGAGTAACCACCGAGTCGGTTCATCGCGGTTGCAAGTGCTTCGTGCGCTTCTGGACTCAATGCGCCGATAGACATCGCAGCAGAGTCAAAACGTTTGAACAGGTCGTTTTTCGGTTCCACTTTATCCAGTGATAACGGGGAATCGGCTTTCTTCAGTGTCATTAAGTCACGCAGCATCGCAACCGGACGTTGGTTTACCTGCTTCGCGTAGCTATGGTAGTCATTGATATCGCCTGATTTCACCGCAGTTTGCAGCGTACCGACAACATCTGGGTTGTAGGCATGGTATTCACCATCGTGCACGTATTTCAGCAAGCCACCCTGTTCGAGTGATTTACGTTTCGTCCAAGCTTTACGGGAAAGGTTAGTCAGATCTTGCTGGAAGTCTTCAAAGTTCGCGCCGGCAATTCGAGTGGTCACACCTTTAAAGCACAGGTCTACGACTTGTTGGCTCAAACCCACAGCTTCAAAAAGTTGAGAGCAACGGTATGAGGCGATGGTCGAGATGCCCATTTTCGACATGATTTTGTACAGACCTTTATTGATGCCGTACTGGTAGTTCTGCATCACGTCGCGGTAGTCTTTGTTTAGTACGCCATCATCAACCAGCTTACCTAGCGCTTCATAAGCTAAGTATGGATAAACCGCCGTGGCACCGAAGCCAAGCAGTACTGCAAATTGATGTGGATCTCGCGCCGTTGCTGTTTCGACGACAATGTTTGCATCACAGCGCAAATTGGCATTAGCGAGGCGAGTTTGTACTGCCCCTACCGCCATTGCCGCAGGAATTGGTAGTCTGCCTTTTACTAAGGCGCGATCAGATAGGACGACCAGAACGGTTCCTTCACGCACCACTTGTTCCGCTTGATCACACAGGAAGTTGATGGCTTGTTCGAGGTCCCTTTCTTCCGGATCGTAATTGATATCGAGAATCGTATTGCGATAGTGATCGTCACTCAATCCCAGCAGTTGCTGCATATCCGAATAGAGCAGAACGGGTGAATCGAACGTCACACGATGTGCGTGCCCGTCGGTTTCACAGAAGACGTTCATCTCCTGACCGATGCTGGTTGCCAGCGACATGACGTGTTGCTCGCGTAGCGGATCGATTGGTGGGTTGGTGACCTGAGCAAATTTCTGACGGAAGTAATCGGTTACTAGACGCTCTTTTGACGACAGCACGGCCATCGGAGTGTCATCACCCATCGAGCCAACCGCTTCTTGTCCCATTTCACCAAGAACACGCAGTACTTGGTCGACTTCTTCGTTGGTCATGGCGAATTGCTTTTGATAAGTCTTAAGCAAGTCTTCATCAAAATTACGTTCACCAACCTGATCTTCAGACAGTTCTGAAAACGGCGTTAGTTTGCGGACGTTGTTCGCCATCCATTCACGATATGGGTGGCGACTTTTCAGATCGTTGTCGATCTCGCTTGATTGCCACAATTTACCTTTTCGGGTATCGACAACCAGCAGCTCACCCGGACCTACACGACCTTTTTGCGCTACTTCATCTGGCGCGTAATTCCAAATACCAACCTCTGAAGCAAGCGTTATCAACTTGTCTTTGGTGATCACATAACGTGCCGGACGCAAGCCGTTTCTATCTAAGTTACATGCAGCGTAACGGCCATCAGATAATACGATGCCCGCAGGGCCGTCCCATGGTTCCATGTGTTTGGAGTTGAAATCGTAGAAAGCACGCAGATCCTGATCCATGTCTGGGTGGTTCTGCCATGCTGGCGGCACAAGCATGCGCATCGCACGGAAGATGTCCATACCACCTGCAAGGAATAGGTCCAGCATGTTATCTAAGCTGGAAGAATCTGAGCCTGTTTCATTAACAAATGGTGCAGCAGTTTGCAGATCGGGTAACAGCGGAGATGAGAATTTGTAAGCTCGCGCTCGCGCCCACTGACGGTTACCTTCAATGGTATTGATCTCACCGTTATGTGCCAGATAGCGGAACGGTTGGGCTAATGGCCAACGAGGTTGCGTATTAGTAGAAAAACGCTGGTGGAACAGACAAATCGCAGATTCCATACGAAGATCGGCAAGATCCAGATAGAAGCGCGGTAGATCCGCCGGCATGCAAAGTCCTTTATAGACTAACACTTGGGTTGATAAGCTACAGATATAAAAATCTGGATCTTCCGTGATCTGCTTTTCAATGCGACGTCGAGCTATATATAGACGGCGTTCAATATCTCGCTCGCGCCATCCCGCTGGAGCGGAGATAAATACCTGTTGGATATTTGGCACGGAGTGGAGGGCAATCGGGCCCAGCACTTCAGAATTTGTTGGTACTTCTCGCCAACCCGCAACAGTCAGAGTTTCTTGAGCGAGTTCTTTGTTAACGATTTCTCGCGCTTGCTGAGCTTTGATAGGATCTTGGCTAAAGAAAATCATCCCCACGGCATATTGCTTACCAAGGTTAAAACCATTTTCTTCGGCGACTAGGCGTAAGTAGGAATCGGGCTTTTGTAGTAGAAGACCACAACCATCACCAGTTTTACCATCGGCGGCAATACCACCACGGTGGGTCATACGGTCAAGCGCAGAAATTGCTGTACGAACCAGCTTGTGACTTTGCTCGCCTTCCATATGAGCGATCAAGCCAAATCCACAGTTGTCTTTCTCAAGACTTGGATCATAAAGAGCCATTGCAATTCTCCCTTTGCTTATCTGTCATCCCGACAGATACATCAACACTGCTTATGTTGATAGTGATGACTAACTATGCGTCATTTTTTTGTTTTTATGTATATTCATTCAATAAAAGGCGTGAAATATTTAACAATTTTTGACTGTTTTATTTTCATCAACTTCACAAGCTATAGGTTATTGTAAAAAAGGTCAAGTTATTAGTGGATAATCACGCTAATCAGGGATTTACCATTTAATTGGCTGGAATTATTCAATGATTTCAATTAGATATGAATTTCATTGTTACAATAAAGTAACATTTACTACTGGCTGAAATAAAAAAGACCAGCATAAAATGCTGGTCAAAATAAAAAGACTGGAAGGAATTGTTTTCTTTCTTGTTGAACAGCCAACAATATAATTATTGGCTGCTCGCACTCAGAAAGAGGGAGGAGTGCATCTCCTCCTATTATGCTGAAAGCATCAGCGAGTTTGCTTTTGCTTCTAGGTGTGTACCGCCCATCAGGTATTCATCGATAGAGCGAGCACACTCACGGCCTTCGTTGATACAACGAACGACAAGTGATTGACCTGTACGCATATCGCCTGCAGCGAAAACACCTTCTTGGTTAGTCGCAAAGCCCTGAGTTGCTACATTGCCACGATCATCAAGAGCGATGTCTAGCTGAGCCAGCACACCTGTTGGTTCAGGGTGTAAGAAGCCCATCGCTAGGAAAGCCATGTCACATGGAATTACTCGCTCACTGCCTTCGACTTCTTTGAAGCTTGGGCGCTCGCCAGGTTTTGCGTCTTCCCATACGATGTCAGCAATACGCAGACCCGTTACTTCACCTTTATCGTTACCAATGAACTCTTTAGTAAGGATGTTCCAGTGACGATCTACCCCTTCTTCGTGAGAAGTTGAAGTACGAAGGATCATTGGGTACTGAGGCCACGGCATATTCGCAGGGCGTTTTTCTGGTGGAATTGGCATGATCTCAACTTGAGTCACACTCGCTGCACCGTGACGGTTTGAGGTACCAACACAGTCAGAACCTGTATCACCACCACCGATAACTACCACATGCTTGCCTGCTGCGTGAATTTCTTCAGTTTTCAGGTCCATGTTGTTTGCACGGCGGTTATTTTGACCAAGGAACTGCATTGCGAAGTAAACGCCGTTTAGTTCACGTCCTGGTACCGGAAGGTCACGAGGAACCGTAGAGCCACCAGTCAGTAGTACTACATCGTATTCTTGACGTAACTGCTGAGCGTTCACGTCAACACCAACGTGTTGGTTCACTTTGAATTCCACACCCGCTTCAGCCATCAGGTTGATCTTACGATCAATCACTTCCATGCTGAGCTTAAAGTCAGGGATACCAAAACGTAGCAGACCGCCGACTTTTTCGTCTCGTTCAAATACCGTCACTGAGTGACCCGCGCTGTTCAGCTGTTCAGCTGCAGCCAGACCCGCAGGGCCTGAACCGATGATTGCAACGGTTTTACCTGTACGAGAGCGTGGCGTTTTTGGCTTGGCGTATCCTTCACGATACGCCGTTTCCACGATGGTTTTCTCTATGTTACAGATGGTGATTGGGTCTTGGTTAATACCAAGTACACAAGAACTTTCACAAGGTGCAGGACATACACGACCCGTAAATTCAGGGAAGTTGTTGGTCGAGCTCAGAATGTTCCATGCTTCTTCCCAGCTATCGCGGTAAACCGCATCGTTAAATTCTGGGATGATGTTACCAATCGGGCAGCCGTTATGACAAAACGGCACGCCACAGTCCATACAGCGAGAAGCCTGAGTATTGATCTTGCTACCAAACTCCTCGTTCAGAACGAACTCTTTGTTGTTCTTGATACGTTCAGCGGGATCGATCTTCTGTGGAAGTTCACGACCATGCTCTAAAAATCCAGTAGGCTTACCCATTACACTGCCTCCGCTTCAGTTTGTTGTGCCTCAGCTTTACGCTTTTGAAGTACCGCTTTGTAATCGCGCGGCATGACCTTAACCATAGAGGCTAGGCTAGCTTCAAAGTTGTCTAGGAAAGACTGAGCAACTTCACTTCCTGTGAATTGAACATGCTTAGTTAACATGTCTAGTAACAGATCTTTGTCTTCTTGTTCGATAGGATCCAAGTCAACGAGTTCTGGGTTCAGTTTGGACTCGAAGTCACCTGATTTATCCCATACGTACGCTACACCACCGCTCATACCAGCAGCAAAGTTGCGACCTGTTGAACCTAGGATGATAGCTGCACCACCAGTCATGTATTCACAGCCGTGGTCACCCACGCCTTCAACCACAACTTTCGCGCCAGAGTTACGAACACAGAAACGCTCACCAGCCATACCGCGGATGAAAGATTCACCAGAGGTTGCACCATAGAAACATACGTTACCTACGATGATGTTGTCTTCAGCAACAATGCTAGAGTTCGCATCTGGGTACAGTACTAAGGTACCGCCAGACAAGCCTTTACCCCAGTAATCGTTCGCGTCACCTTCAACTTCGAACTTCACACCTTTCGCAAGGAATGCACCGAATGACTGACCAGCAGAGCCTTTGAACTTCACGTTCATTGGTTGTGGCAGACCTTGGTCTTTGTACACTTTCGAGATCTCGTTCGACAACATAGTACCCGCAGAGCGGTCTGTGTTGACGATAGGGAACTCAGCGTTCACTGCTTCACCTTTCTCAAGCGCCGGAATAGCAGCTTGGATAAGTTTGCGGTCTAGTACTGATTCAAGGTTGTGGTTCTGCACTGTTTGGTTGTATACACCATCGGCTTCACGTGGTTGCTCGATGTGTAGAACAGGAGACAGATCCAGATTCTTGTATTTCCAGTGAGAAATGTCTTGGCGAACACGCAGTTTCTGGCCTTGGCCAACCATTTCATCGATAGTACGGAAACCAAGTTCCGCCATGATTTCGCGCAGACCCTGAGCCATGTACTGGAAGAAAGTGACTACGTCTTCTACGCGGCCATCAAAGCGCTCACGCAGAGTTTTGTTCTGAGTTGCGATACCAACAGGACAGGTGTTCTTATGACACTTACGCATCATGATACAGCCTTCAACAACCAATGCTGCTGTTGCCACGCCCCATTCTTCCGCACCTAGTAAAGTTGCGATTGCAAGGTCACGAGGTGTTTTCATCTGGCCGTCAGCCTGAACAACGATACGGTTACGCAGACCATTCTTCAGAAGTGTTTGGTGTGTTTCTGCCAAACCTAGCTCCCAAGGAAGACCAGTGTGACGAATCGAAGAAATTGGCGATGCACCTGTACCGCCATCGAAACCAGCGATCAGTACAACGTCTGCTTTTGCTTTCGCTACACCTGATGCGATGGTACCAACGCCTGCTTCAGATACCAGTTTCACGTTTACACGGCCCGCACGGTTCGCGTTTTTCAAGTCGTAGATAAGCTGAGCCAAATCTTCGATAGAGTAGATATCGTGGTGTGGCGGTGGAGAAATCAAACCGACGCCCGGAGTTGAGTGACGAGTCGCACCGATCCAGTCATCGACTTTATCGCCAGGTAGCTGACCACCTTCACCTGGTTTCGCACCTTGAGCCATCTTGATTTGAAGCTCTTCTGCGTTAGTCAGGTAGTAAGACGTCACACCGAAACGACCTGATGCAACCTGTTTGATTGCAGAGCGTTCCCAGTCGCCGTTTTCTTTACGCTCGAAGCGAATTGGGTCTTCACCACCTTCACCTGAGTTGGATTTTGCGCCTAAGCGGTTCATCGCAACAGCCAGTGTTGAGTGTGCTTCGTGAGAGATCGAGCCAAATGACATTGCACCCGTTGCAAAGCGTTTTACGATGCTCTCAATTGGTTCAACTTCGTCGATAGAGATAGAACCTGCTGGGTTCTTAATGAACTCAAGTTGGCTACGAAGCGTAACAGCATTGTCGCCTTGCTTATCTACTGCGCTCGCGTACTGCTTGAACTGAGAGTAGTCTTTGTTACGAGTCGATTGCTGTAGCAGAGAAATCGTTTCTGGGTTGAACAGGTGTTTCTCACCACGTTGTTTCCATTGGTAAACACCGCCAACATCAAGCATTTGAATTGGGATTTCACGTTGTGGGTAGCCAATACGGTGACGAACCACGACTTCTTTTGCGATGTCATCCAGAGTCAGACCCTGAATACGAGAAACCGTACCAGTAAAGTATTTGTCTACAACGGATTTGTGAATACCAAGCGCTTCGAAGATCTGTGCGCCATGGTAAGACTGCAGCGTTGAGATACCCATCTTAGAGAAGATCTTCAGCAGACCACCGTTAACGGCTTTACGGTAGTTGTTGAACAAATCGCTTGGGTTTACTTCAGGATCGAGCTTTTTCGTACGCTGTAGTTCGATGATGCTTTCGATTACCAAGTAAGGGTTAACCGCGTTTGCACCATAACCAAGTAGAGTCGCGAAGTGGTGAGTTTCACGCGCGTCACCCGTCTCTACCACGATGTCACACTTAGCACGCAGACCTTTACGGATCAGGTGATGGTGAACTGCGCCAACTGCCAGCATTGCTGGGATAGCCGCGTGGTTAGAGTTTACTGCACGGTCTGTCAGTAGGATGATTGAGTAGCCGTCGATCACTGCGTCTTCTGCGTATTGGCAGATACGTTTAAGTGCGCGCTCAAGTTTTCCTTTTTCTTCGCTTGCCTGGAATACGATGTCCAGTGTCTTAGCTTGTAAGTGCTCGTTATCGATAGCACGTAGCTTCTCAAGCTCAGAGTTAGCCAGTACTGGAGATTCCAGTTCTACCTTTTGACAGTGAAGTGGTGTTTCTGTCAGTAGGTTTTGGTCTTTACCCAAGTAGGTGTTCAGGGACATAACCATACGCTCACGGATCGGGTCGATCGGCGGGTTAGTTACCTGAGCAAACAACTGCTTGAAGTAGTTTGATAAATGCTGTGATTGGTGAGACAGAACGGCTAGCGGCCAGTCAGCACCCATTGCAGATAGTGGCTCTTTGCCATCGTTTGCCATTGGAACGATGATCTCGTTCACTTCTTCTGAGCTTACGCCAAATGCTTGTTGGCGGTGTAACAAACGCTCTGGAGAAGGTTGGCTAAACTGGTTACTTGCATCTGGCAAGTTTTTCAGACTGAGAAGGTTATCTTCAACCCATTTTTCGTATGGCTGAGAGGTAGCAATGGTATCTTTCACTTCTTCATCAGAAATGATGCGACCTTGCTCAAGGTCAGCAACAAAGATACGACCAGGCTGCAGACGACCACGGAACTCAACGTTTTCTGGTGCAATGTCGACTACGCCAGACTCTGATGCCATTACCAGGAAGTTGTCTTTCGTTACTGTGTAGCGAGAAGGGCGCAGACCGTTACGGTCAAGCGTTGCACCTACTTGAACACCATCAGTAAAACATACAGAGGCAGGGCCATCCCATGGTTCCATAATGTTTGCGTGGTACTGATAGAATGCACGACGCTTAGGATCCATGTTTTTGTTTTCTTGCCATGCTTCAGGAATCATCATCATCAGCGCGTGAGGCAGGGTACGACCAGAAAGAACCAGCAGTTCCAGAGCCATATCAAAGTTTGCTGAGTCAGACATGCCTTCTTGACAGATAGGCAGCAGCATATCGATTTCAGCCTGCGTGAACAGGTCTGATTCAATAATCGCTTCACGGGCTTTCATCCAGTTCAGGTTACCACGAACTGTATTGATTTCACCGTTGTGAGCAATGTAGCGGAAAGGCTGAGCCAGACGCCATCTTGGGAATGTATTGGTAGAGAAACGAGAGTGTACCAGTGCCAGTGCAGTCACCATGGTTGGGTTCTGCAGGTCAAGGAAATACTGTGGTACCTGTTCTGTCGTCAGCTGGCCTTTATATACCAGAGTCTTGTACGACATAGAGTTGATATAAAACTCGTCTTTGATATTCGATACGCTTTCCAGGCAGACACGTACAGTGTAGTTACGCAGAACGTACAGTTTACGTTCCAGTTCCTCAGGTGTAACACCCGGGCCACCAGAGATAAATACGTGCTCGAATTGCGGCTCCGTGCTAAGCGGGTCGGCACCAAGCATAGAGTTATCTACTGGAAGTACGCGGTAGCCAATAACTTCAAGATCCAGACGCTTGGCATTGCGCTCTAGAATGTCACGGCACTGTTCACGTTTGTATTCGTCTTTCGGGAAAAGAACGACACCAACACCATATTTTTCGAACGAAGGCAGTTTAATGCCCTGTTTAACGGCTTCTTCCAATAGAAATTCATGAGGTTTCTGCAGCAAGATACCAGCGCCGTCACCGCTACATGGGTCACAACCTTGACCACCACGGTGTTCCATACGCGCCAGCATATCCAATGCTTGCGTTACTACTTCATGAGATTTACGGTTTTTAAGGTGAGCAACAAAACCGATACCACAAGCGTCATGCTCCAGCTCTGGAGTGTACAGACCCTGTGAATTGTGCTCTCTATCTACCATAGATACATCCTTCCAGTTCAATGTAGACGCGAAAACCCCAGACAGACTAAGCCTGTCTAGCGAAATTTAATTTGCGTCTTGTCCTTTATATTTATGATTCGCCACCGGTCGAGGTTGACCAGTCTTGATTCCTTTCCGTATCTCGCAGGAAAAGTGTTGCGAGAAAAACATTCCTTGGTGTTATCTCTTTATTATTTGCCACTTATTGGTGACTTATATAGGTAGGAGTGGGATAACACCGATAATCCCCGCAGTCCGTGTTGTAATCAAAATGACAAAAACCACGTGGATACGTAAGTATCCTACAATTTTGTTACTTCGGAATGCAACGAAAAGTCGACGTTGTGACCCATTTTTTTTGTTTAATTATGCATATTTTGTTTAACAATTACGTAACATTGCCAGTTTTTGTATGTATTTATGCAGGTTTATTGATTTTGACTAGTCTGTGACTCGTTTGGATTGAGTAATATTCTGTGATTTTTCTTGCAGGGATGTAATTTATTTACACTAATCGTAGTGATATTGATTGCGATTTTGGTTTGGTGGAATTTTATGCAGTTACATGAGTTGGTCAACACATTAGGCCAGGATCTTCAGCGCCGATATGGTGAAAAAGTTCATAAATTAACATTGCATGGTGGATTTAGCTGCCCAAACAGAGACGGTACGATCGGACGTGGAGGGTGCACATTCTGTAATGTTGCGTCTTTTTCTGACGAGGAAGTACAGGTTAAAAGCATTCATGAGCAACTGAGTGATCGTGCCGGGGAGATCCAACGCGCGAAAAAGTATTTAGCCTATTTTCAAGCGTACACCAGTACGTATGCCGAAGTTCAAGTTCTCAAGAACATGTATGAAGAGGCGCTCAAAGCGGCGGATATCGTAGGTTTATGTGTTGGTACCCGACCTGACTGCGTTCCTGATGCTGTGTTGGACTTACTCTCTGGTTACGTCAAGCAAGGTTACGAAATCTGGTTAGAACTCGGTTTACAAACGGCTCATGACGACACGCTGAAGCGAATTAACCGCGGTCATAATTTCGAATGTTATGCGCAGATCACCAAGCGAGCGCGTGCTTTAGGTATTAAGGTTTGCACGCATTTGATCGTTGGTTTACCCAAAGAAACGCGCCAACATAACGTGGAAACCATGAGTAAAGTTCTTGAAGTGGGGACGGATGGCATCAAATTGCATGGTTTGCACATTGTTGAAGGCAGCACTATGGCTAAAGCGTGGCGAGCCGGGAAGCTGGAAGCTCCTGAGCTAGAAGAGTATGTCGCCATTGCCAGTGAATTAATCCGCATGACGCCGGCGGAGATTGTTTATCACAGGGTTTCTTCTGCGGCACGACGCCCGACGCTGTTGTCACCACTCTGGTGTGAAAATCGTTGGTTGGCGATGACAGAGATTGGTCGAGCATTGGACATAGAAGGTGCTCAGGGGAGTTTAACCGGTAAGCCATTTATCTATAAAAAGCCTGAGCTTAAACTTAAAGCATCTACTCATCTCTGATTTCTTACTGCTAGCGTAAAATTCTACAGACCCAAGTATTTCATTCCTACTTGGGTCTGTGGTTTACCATTCTACCCTTAGCGCTTCTCATCGCTTTTTAAGTCTTTTCCAATGTCTGTTTCATCGTTCATTATTAAACATACGAACGATGAAAGAGAAGTTATTGCCAACGCTTTGTGACCTCTTGCTCTAAGTTGATAGTGAGAAGTTTAAATCACCGTATCAAACACGTTAAACTGCTGGTACTTGGTGTTTTTCCATTATTACCCTGAAGTTGTATACCAAGGTTCATGTCTAATGTTCAGGGATGATATCTAGTTTTACGCCGTGGAGTCGTGAATGAAACCGATGAAAAATCTTGCCCAGTATTATGTCGACCTTCTGGTAAAACTGGGGATTGTCCGTTTTTCAATTTTGCTAGCACTTGCGCTGGTGGCGTTAGCTGTCGTGGTACAAGTTGGTATTACCTTGGCACTTAAGGGGCGAGTTGACGATATTGATATCGTACGCTCTGTTTTCTTTGGTCTGCTGATTACTCCTTGGGCGGTGTATTTTCTGTCGGTGGTGGTTGATCAGTTGGAAGAGTCTCGCCAAAGGTTAACTAAGCTGGTTTCTAAGCTGAAAGACATGCGCTCGCGCGACCAAGAACTGAACTTCCAGTTGCAACAGAATATTGAAAAGCTCAATCAAGAGATTGAAGAGCGTATTAAAGCCGAAGAAGCACGCGAAGAAGCGATGAAGGATCTGGAAAATGAGGTCTTTCAGCGTGAACGCACTCAGTTAGAGCTTGCGGAGCGAACCGCCTTATTGCGCTCCTTCATTGATGCGTCTCCGGATCTGATTTACTACCGAAATGCGGATGGTGTGTTCTCAGGTTGTAACCGAGCAATGGAAGAGCTGACGGGTAAGAAAGAGCATCAGTTGGTAGGCTTGAGCCCTTGGGACGTCTACAGCAAAGAAATCGCACAGCCAATCGTTGATACGGACCAGAAGGTTTTCACTGATAATCAAGCCATTACCTATGAGCAATGGCTGGAATACCCGGATGGTCGTAAACACTACTTCGAACTGCGTAAGGTTCCTTTTTACAGTAAGGACGGCCGTCACCTGGGCCTAGTTGGTTTTGGTCGTGATATCACCGAACGTAAACGCCATGAGGAGTCTCTGGAAAAAGCCAGCCGAGACAAAACCACTTTCATTTCTACTATCAGTCATGAACTTCGTACTCCACTCAACGGTATCGTCGGCTTGAGCCGAATGCTGCTTGATACTCAACTGACCGAAGAGCAGCGTAAGTACATGCAAACCATCAATGTCAGCGCGATTACGCTTGGAAATATTTTCAACGATATTATCGACATGGATAAGTTTGACCGTCGCAAACTAGAGTTATTACCTGAGCCACTTAATTTCGAAGACTTTGTCGCAGAAATAGAGAGTATCTCTGCGTTGATGGCTGAGCAGAAAGGTTTGCGCTTTGACTTAGAACGCTTGAGCGATTTACCGAAAGCGATTGAAGTTGATGCCACCCGTTTACGTCAGGTTATCTGGAACCTGGTCAACAACGCCATGAAGTTCACCAAAGAAGGCGGTGTGGTAATGACGGTGAGTGCGGATGTCGAAGATGATTTCGCGACGATTATTATCGAAGTGGAAGATACCGGTATCGGTATTCCTGAAGAAGAGCTGAATAAGATTTTTGCCATGTATTACCAAGTGAAGTCAGGCAAAGATAACTTACACGCAGTTGGTACTGGCATTGGACTGGCTGTTTCTAAGCAGCTGATTAATATGATGGATGGTGATATTTCCGTAGCGAGTGAAGAGGGCTACGGCAGTACATTTACCGTTTCTATTCATGTTCCAGTTGTGGCTCTAGAAGAACCTATTATCGACGCGCAACGCGATAATGTTCACTTAAATATCTTTATGGTTGAAGATATCGAACTGAACGTGACCGTGGCGAAATCGCTATTGGAAAGCTTAGGCCATTCAGTCACAGTTGCCATGACGGGACAAGAGGCGTTAGTCAATTTCGTTCCGGATCAGTATGACTTGGTTTTACTGGATATTCAGTTGCCTGATATGACTGGCTTCGATGTGGCGAAATACTACCGAGAGCACTACGACAACTTGCCACCGTTAGTCGCGTTGACGGCAAACGTACTGAAAGATCGTAGAGAATATCTGCAAAACGGCATGGATGATGCGATCAGTAAGCCGTTGGCTGTGCATGCTATTCAATCTGTGATTGATAAGTTTTTTGTGCATAGAGTGGAAAAACCACAGCCGGTTGAGATTCTTGAAGTTAAGGAAGAACCTGCGCCATCACCTGTGATTGAGACGCATCTGCTTGACCTCGATATGCTGGAGTCTTACGTTGATATTGTGGGGGCGAAGCCCGTTTATGACAGCATCAAAATGTTTGAAGATATGATGCCAGATTATATTGAAGTACTGGACTCCAATATGATCGCGAAAGATAAAGATGGCATCGTCTCTGAAGCGCACAAGATCAAAGGTGCAGCAGGTTCCATCGGTTTGAAACGTATCCAAAGTGTCGCGCAAAAAGCCCAGTCTCCGGATATGCCTGCCTGGTGGGAGAATATTTCAGATTGGGTTGAAGAAATAAAAAATGAATACCTCAACGATATCCAAGTACTAAAAAGTTGGTTAGAACAAAGGAAATAACATGAAGAAACTTGCATCAGTGGCCATTGCTACTGCACTGCTGTCGGGTTGTAGTGCTGTTCCTGAAGTGAACTGGAAACAAGACAGCCAGATAACAATTAATCAAGTCAATATTGAACTCAAGAGTAACCTCTGGGTAAATCTGATGCCGACAATAGGTGAGTCTCAGGAACCCAACCTTCACGGCTCTCTCTCTTTGGAAAGTGATACGGAGTTACCGGCCAATCTGACAGTAGAAGCTTTGATAATTAAACAAGGTGACGAGCAATGGATGCTGGACGAAGACGCTTTAGAAACTCGGACGCATAGCGAGAACCAGTGGGAAGTTGCGTTTACCTGGCAAAATCAACTTAACACTGAAAAGTGGGTTGAGCTGGCAATACTGTTGGATGATGCCGGTAAAAAACGTTGGCTGGTAGAAAAGTATGTAAAGGTAAACAAAGTCTACTAGCGTTTATTCTGCCTAAAAAAAGTTGTATAGAAAAAGGGCTTGCTCCAATGAGCAAGCCCTTCATGTTTCTCGTGGAATGAAGAATTAGTCTTCTAAATCACCACAGAAGCGGTAACCTTCACCATGAATCGTTGCGATGATTTCTGGTGTACCTGATACAGATTCGAAGTGTTTACGAATACGACGAATGGTTACGTCAACAGTACGGTCGTGTGGTTTAAGTTCACGGCCTGTCATCTTCTTCAGAAGATCGGCACGTGTTTGGATTTTGCCTGGGTTCTCACAGAAGTGCAGTAGCGCACGGAATTCAGAACGAGGCAGTTTGTAGCTATCACCTGACGGGCTCACCAGTGAACGGCTATTGATATCTAGCACCCAACCGTTGAACTCGTATTTTTCTACCGAGCGTTTTTCTTCTTGAACAGCACTTGCGCTCATTGAGCGACTCAACAAGTTGCGCGCACGGATAGTCAACTCACGTGGGTTGAATGGTTTAGTGATGTAATCATCAGCACCAATCTCAAGGCCTAGAATCTTGTCCACTTCATTGTCACGGCCAGTCAAAAACATCAGTGCGATGTTTGCTTGTTCGCGCAATTCACGTGCAAGTAGAAGACCATTCTTGCCTGGAAGGTTAATGTCCATAATGACCAAGTTGACAGAGTTGTCTGATAATACTTGGTGCATCTCTTCACCGTCACTGGCTTCAAAAACAGCGTATCCCTCTGCTTCAAAAATACTCTTAAGAGTGTTACGAGTTACTTGCTCATCTTCAACGATCAGAATCTGCGGGGTTTGCATTGGCGGTACCTAAATTTGTGACAAAATTGTGCTAATAGAATAAATTCTAGGCAAAAATATAACATACAGGTAATGAAATTTTGATAATAAATCAAGTTAATCAAAATTACACTTCTTTCAGTTATCCGCCTTCCATGGAGATTTACCAGCTCACCTACATCCCGTGGCGACTTTTATTCTAATGGGATATTTACCTTTCATTTCCAGTTTCTTATTGGGGGAGGAAACGTAAACACCCTAGATATGGGGCGAATTTTATATTGTTAACAGCATGCTAACAATGCTCAAATGTTAATTCCATGCAGTTTGTTGATTTACATCAATTGATGAAATTTAACTGTTATTAATCATTTAAGAGTTATGATAGAAAAAAATAATACGAACATCGACGCATCGTTATGGAATGCTTATGCAAATTCTTTTTTTCGCTTTGAAACGAAATGGAATGTTTTGAGCTATGTTGTGATAACTGCTTGGAACCCATACAGTAATTTGCGGTCAAAAGAAGATAACTGCATAATTAATCAAAAGCTAGAAAAGCGTCTAAAACACGTTAACTATGTGCCAGTTACTGTAGGTGACCGTACCTTTGAATGGTACGAAGAGAGTTTTGCGGCGGAGATCTCAATAGACGACGCGATTACATTGGCAAACGAGTTTCAGCAGAATGCGATTTATTATATCTCTCATGACGACATCTACCTTATTGTCTGCGGTGATCCGAGCAATCGACACAAAGTAGCTAAAATGAGTGAGCGACTCGTATAACGAAAACAGGATACTACTCGTTGGAGCGTACTCGGACGAGAAAATTCACGGAGGAAATATGAACGATATAACACCAGATATATGTGACCAATTTGAAGACCAAGTAACGTTACTGAATCTGCCACTACAGAATTTTGGACAACGTTCCGCGTTTTTTGGCGAAATTGTCACAGTGCGCTGTTATCACGACAACTCCAAGGTAAGAGAGGTGCTTGGGCAGGACGGCACAGGCAAAGTGTTAATTGTTGATGGCCATGGTTCATGTCAAAAAGCGCTGCTCGGTGATCAATTGGCCATCCTTGGTATTGAGAATGGATGGGAAGGTATTATTGTCTATGGTGCGGTGCGTGATGTGGCGCAAATGTCACAAATGGATATTGGCATTCAAGCGCTTGGCACATGTCCGTTTAAAACAGAAAAGCGAGGCCTGGGTGAGGTCAATGTGACAGTAACGATGCAAAATCAGTTAGTGCAGCCGAAGCATTATGTTTATGCAGACTGGAATGGGGTGTTGATCTCAAAAGAAAAACTGGATTTTTAGAAGCGAAACCCTAATCCAACCTCAAAGCCTTGTTGCCAATCTTGATAATCTAGAGTTGCGTGAATATCTAACTTGTCAGTAATTTTCACACGACTAGACACCTCGGCAGCAAGGCCCGTATCTTCTTCATCGACACGCTCGTTGGTGTCAGCTTTGAAAGAACGCAGCGTACTCTTAACAGTGACACGATCATTAAAGTGGTAGCTAACGCCACTTAAAAAGCCGCTTTGATTTTGGACTGGGGAGTTGTTGACGCGTGCACCAACATAAAGATCAACCGAATCAAATAACTCGTACGAGTAACCGCCGTCGATGTTCCATACATCGAAGCTATCCGTTTGATAACTGTCACTTGAGATAAATAACTTGTGTGGGGAAGTCATTGCTGCCCCAGGAAGGGTAGGTAGCTCAGTCGCTAAAGAAACACCAGGCATGGCAAAAAGTAACAGAAAAAGCCATTTTTTCATGCTCACCACTCCTTGTGTTTCAAAACTTTTTATTGGTATGTGCTCAACGCTTCCCAATATTAAAGCATATAATATGAAATGCAGCTCATTTATTTCCCAAATAATTAACTCTCGTGGAGTGTGATCACACTTAAATTGTTGTGCAAGAGTGGTTGCTCTGCATTTTCTTTGATCTTTGCCGTTTTAGCCAAGATCGCCATGAATGTGGGTGGAATGTAACTTTTTCTATGCAAAGCTATTTCGGGAATGAAATACTAAGATAAATTTATTAAAAAATTGAATTTTAATTTATTTCTTTATTTTCAGCGATATATGGCAGAATTTATCTCTGTAAGACTGGAAAATAAACAATTTTTTTGTTGACTCTGTTACAGAAACTCGGTAAACGTAGGGTTAAGCAAACACACAATTCGTAGAATATTAATTTATGCCAGTTAACAGCCTCGTTGTAATGACCACCACCATTATTATTACCGACATTACAATTGTTGGGGCAGGCTGCTGAGCGAAAGAAATTCACAAAAAAGGCCTGTATCCAACAAGATACAGGCCTTTTTTTATGCTTTCTTAATACAAAATTTAGACAAGTTTAAGAAGATACACTGGAGGAAGGGATGCGAGTATTGAAGTTTGGCGGTTCATCATTGGCTGATGCAGATCGCTTTTTAAGAGCAGCAGATATCATTGCGAATAATGCTCAACAGGAAGAAGTCGCAGTCGTGCTTTCTGCACCGGGTAAAACAACTAATAAACTGGTTGCTGTGATTGAAGGCGCTTTACGAAATGGTGAAGCAGAATTACAAATTAACGAGTTAGAAGAATCGTTTAAAACGCTTTTTGCCGATATCCAAGCCTTGGTTCCTAATCTGGATGGGACTGGCTACGACAATCAAGTTAAAACCTCGCTCTCTCAATTACGTCAATTTGTCCATGGCATCAGCCTGTTAGGCATGTGTCCAAACAATGTGAATGCGCGCATCATCAGTAAAGGTGAACGTGTTTCTATTCAACTAATGAAAGCGGTACTTGAAGCAAAAGGTCAAAAAGCCAGCCTAATTGATCCGGTTGAATACCTTTATGCTCAAGGCGATCATCTTGAAGCGATGGTTGATGTTGATATTTCTACACAAAACTTCCGCCAAAAGCCTCTTCCTCAAGGTCATGTCAACATCATGCCTGGTTTTACTGCCGGCAACGAGAAAGGAGAACTGGTTACTCTAGGTCGTAACGGTTCTGACTATTCGGCTGCGGTTTTGGCTGCTTGTCTTCGTGCCGACTGTTGTGAAATCTGGACTGACGTTGATGGCGTATACAACTGTGATCCTCGCTTGGTAGAAGATGCACGACTATTAAAATCACTGAGCTATCAGGAAGCGATGGAGTTGTCTTACTTCGGTGCGTCCGTTCTGCACCCGAAAACCATCGCTCCAATTGCTCAATTCCACATTCCATGCTTAATCAAGAACAGTTTTAACCCGCAAGGTGCAGGTACGCTGATTGGCCAAGATACCGGTGAAGATAACCTGGCTATCAAAGGTATTACTACACTGAATGACCTGACCATGGTGAACGTCTCTGGCCCAGGTATGAAAGGCATGGTTGGCATGGCGAGCCGCGTATTTGGTGCTATGTCTTCAGCGGGTGTTTCAATCGTACTGATCACTCAGTCATCATCAGAATACAGCATCAGCTTCTGTATCGAAGCAGAAGACAAAGCAAAAGCGCAACAGACTCTGGCAGAAGCATTTGAGCTTGAACTGAAAGACGGTCTGCTTGAACCAGTAGAGTTTATCGATGATGTTGCTATCGTGACCCTTGTTGGTGACGGCATGCGTACGTCACGCGGCGTTGCGTCACGTTTCTTCTCATCTCTTGCTGAAGTAAACGTCAACATTGTTGCGATCGCACAGGGTTCTTCTGAGCGCGCTATCTCAGCGGTTATCCCAGAAGATAAGATCTCTGAAGCAATCAAAGCCTGTCATATGAACCTGTTCAATTCTAAACACTTCCTTGATGTTTTCGTTGTTGGTATCGGTGGTGTTGGTGGTGAGCTGGTGGATCAGATTGAACGCCAACAAGCCAAACTGGCAGAGAAAGGCATCATCATTCGCGTATGTGGTCTGGCAAATAGTAAGGGTCTGCTTCTGGATAGTGAAGGACTGCCACTGGAACACTGGCGTGACCGCATGTCTTCAGCTACTGAAGAGTTCAGCCTAGCGCGCCTGATTGCACTTGTGCAACGTAACCACATCATCAACCCTGTTTTGGTTGATTGTACTTCGAGCGAAGCCATTGCTAACCAGTACGCTGATTTCCTGGCAGCAGGTTTCCACGTTGTTACTCCAAATAAGAAAGCCAATACAGCAAGCATGGCTTACTACCATCAGCTTCGCGATGTAGCACGCAGCTCTCGTCGTAAATTGATGTACGAGACAACGGTTGGTGCGGGTTTGCCGGTTATCGAAAACCTGCAGAATCTCATTTCAGCGGGTGATGAGCTTGAACGATTCACCGGCATTTTGTCTGGTTCACTATCTTACATCTTCGGTAAGCTAGACGAAGGCATGAGCTTGAGCGAAGCGACAAACATCGCGAAAGAAAACGGCTTCACCGAACCGGATCCTCGTGATGATCTATCGGGTATGGATGTGGCTCGTAAGCTTCTTATTCTGGCTCGTGAAGCGGGAATGTCGCTAGAGTTGGAAGACGTTGTGGTTGATCAAGCGCTGCCACCGGGCTTTGATGATTCAGGCAGTGTTGATGAGTTTATGGCGAGACTTCCTGAAGCTGATGCGTACTTTAAAGATCTTGTCGCAAAAGCCGCTGAAGAGGGTAAAGTTTTACGCTATGTTGGTGAAATCAATGATGGTAAGTGCAAAGTCAGCATTGCTATTGTTGATGAAAATGATCCAATGTTCAAAATTAAAGATGGTGAGAACGCACTGGCGTTTTACAGCCGTTACTACCAGCCAATCCCATTAGTGCTTCGTGGTTACGGTGCAGGTACGGAAGTTACCGCAGCAGGCGTATTTTCAGATGTGATGCGTACTTTAGGTTGGAAACTAGGGGTATAACAGTAATGAGTTCAAGTGATATGGATGTAGTGGTTTATGCCCCAGCATCAATTGGTAATGTAAGCGTAGGTTTTGATGTTTTGGGAGCGGCTGTCTCTCCTATCGATGGCACCTTATTGGGTGATCGAGTCCTAGTGAAATCTGGTTCTGAGCCATTCAGCTTGAAAACCGCAGGTAACTTCGTCTCGAAGTTACCTACAGAACCAAAAGAAAACATCGTTTACGACTGTTGGGTTGTATTTGCTCGCGAGCTAGATAGAAAGGGCGTAGAGCTGAAACCACTGGAAATGACACTCGAGAAGAACATGCCTATCGGTTCTGGTCTTGGTTCCAGTGCTTGTTCTATTGTTGCTGCATTAGATGCTTTGAACCGTTTTCACGGACAACCGCTTAATGAAACTGAGCTGTTAGCGCTAATGGGCGAGATGGAAGGTAAAATTTCTGGTGGTATCCATTATGACAACGTTGCACCTTGTTACTTAGGTGGCGTGCAGTTGATGCTTGAAGAGCTTGGTATCATTAGCCAGGAAGTGCCATGTTTTGATGATTGGTACTGGGTAATGGCTTATCCGGGAATCAAAGTGTCTACTGCTGAAGCTCGAGAGATCCTACCATCTCAGTACCGTCGACAAGATATCATAGCTCACGGTCGACACCTTGCAGGCTTTATTCACGCGTGTCATTCTGGTCAACCGGAACTTGCGGCGAAAATGATCAAAGACGTGATCGCAGAACCGTATCGTGAGAAACTGCTACCAGGTTTTGCAAACGCTCGCCAATACGCAGCATCTGCAGGCGCGTTAGCAACCGGTATTTCTGGCAGTGGCCCAACACTGTTCAGTATTTGCAAAGAGAAAGATGTCGCTGAGCGAGTTGCTCGCTGGTTAGAACAAAACTACGTACAAAACGAAGAAGGATTCGTCCACGTTTGTCGTCTGGATAAACAGGGTTCGAAAGTAACAGGAAGTGAGCTATGAAGCTTTACAATATAAAAGAAAATGATGAACAAGTTTCCTTTGGCCAAGCCGTTCGCCAAGGATTAGGTCGTAACCAAGGCCTGTTTTTTCCATCGGAATTACCAAAATTTGATGATATTGATGCGCTGCTAGAAGAAGACTTTGTCTCGCGTAGTACAAAAATTCTTTCTGCATTGATTGGTGATGAGCTGACAGAAGACCAAGTGAACTCTATGGTTGATGCGGCTTTCCAATTCCCAGCGCCTATCAAACAAGTAAAAGATGGCGTTTATGCGTTAGAGCTTTTCCATGGTCCGACACTGGCGTTTAAAGACTTCGGTGGTCGTTTTATGGCGCAATCACTGGCTGCGGTATCTACTGGTGGTAAGATCACGATTCTTACAGCAACATCCGGTGATACAGGTGCTGCGGTTGCACATGCTTTCTACGGTATGGAAGACATCAACGTTGTGATTCTTTACCCTAAAGGCAAAATCAGCCCGCTACAAGAAAAGCTGTTCTGTACGCTAGGTAAGAACATCCATACAGTAGCAATTAACGGTGACTTCGATGCTTGTCAGGCACTTGTTAAGCAGGCATTTGATGATGCCGCTCTGCGTGAAGAAATCGGACTAAACTCAGCGAACTCAATCAACATCAGCCGTTTGATGGCGCAAATCTGCTACTACTTTGAAGCAGCAGCGCAAATGAGTAAACAAGAGCGTGAGAACCTGGTTATCTCTGTACCAAGTGGTAACTTCGGTAACCTAACCGCTGGTTTGCTGGCAAAAGCGCTTGGTTTACCAATTAAACGTTTTATTGCCGCAACAAATGCGAACGATACAGTACCTCGCTACCTAGAAACAGGACAGTGGGATCCAAAACCAACGGTTGCAACGACATCTAACGCGATGGACGTAAGCCAACCAAACAACTGGCCACGTATCGAAGAGCTTTGCCGCGTAAAAGAGTGGGGCTTGGAAACGCTGGGCAAAGGTGCAGTTTCTGATGAGCAAAGTGCCGAGTCAGTAAAAGAGCTGAACTCACTGGGTTACCTATGCGAGCCGCATGGTGCAATCGCTTATCGCGTACTGGACGAGCAACTTCAAGCCGGTGAGACTGGTTTGTTCCTATGTACTGCTCACCCTGCGAAGTTCAAAGAAGTGGTGGATGATATCTTAGAATCTGATATCGACCTGCCAGCACCACTGGCTAAGCATGCTGTGATGGACCTATTGTCTGAAGATTTAGATGCGGATTTTGATGCACTAAAAACAGTACTGCGTCGCGTACAATAAGCTAAATGCAAGCTAAATAAGAAGGTGGAGCTTAGTCTCCACCTTTTTTATTTTATAGAGGCAATAAAAAACGACGCTCAGTGAGCGCCGCTTTCAAAACTTACCGGGGTGTCTCTTTATTATAGAGACTCAGTAAACGTACGTGCGATTACATCACGTTGCTGTTCTGGAGTTAGTGAGTTGAAACGCACTGCGTAGCCAGAAACACGAATGGTTAGCTGAGGGTATTTTTCAGGGTTAGCGACTGCATCTTCTAGTGTTTCACGCTTAAGCACGTTCACGTTTAAGTGCTGACCACCTTCAATTTTAGGTGCCGTTTCGATTGCTACTTCGCGGCTTTCGTATTCACCTAGGTCGCTGATTGCAATAACTTGGTCAGCTTCATAGCCTGCTGATGCTGCAATACAACGAGCTTCGTTTTTTTCACCATCTAGTAGCCAGATAGAGTTTAGTAGTTCGTCATTTGCTGCTTTAGTAATTTGGATACCTTGGATCATTACTGTCTCCTAGTCCACTTACGTGGTGTTTATTGGTGTTAGTTTTCAAACTTTTATTGAGCTGAGTATTATATAGCTAATAACCACTATTTTAATATTGATTTAAGTCAAAAAACAACCAAAAACATTAATTTTATTAAGGTTGTTTTGTTGAGTTAAATCAATAAAGTGTTTAAAAACATACTGATTACACTATTTTTGATAATATAAAAAATATTTTAAATGTAATTATGTTGTTAATTTACTACATGTTGTTGATTTGAATTTAACCTGTGATGTGTAACTAATTGTATTTAGGTACGCAAACTGAAAGTCTGAAGTGATTAAATGACAAACATGAAAAACAAGTTTGGGAACAAGCTGATCGGCGCTCACGTCTCTGCGGCTGGTGGTGTCGATCAGGCACCTTTACGTGCGCGCGAGATTGGCGCTAATGCTTTTGCTTTATTTACCAAAAATCAGCGTCAGTGGGTGGCAAAACCTCTTGAAGCTAAAACCATCAGTGCATTTAAAGCCAATTGCAAAATGCTCGGGTTTGGTACTGAAAGCATTTTGCCTCATGACTCCTACCTGATTAACTTAGGTGCACCAGAAGAAGAGAAGCTTGATAAATCTCGAGCGGCATTCATCGATGAAATGGAGCGTTGTAATCAGCTTGGTCTGACACTTTTGAACTTTCACCCAGGAAGTCACTTAAAGAAAGTATCTGAACAAGAGTGTTTAGCGACGATTGCAGAATCAATTAATCTTGCGCATAAAGCAGTACCAGATGTTATTGCTGTTATTGAGAACACGGCGGGTCAGGGTACCAATCTAGGCTGGAAGTTTGAGCATCTCGCTGAAATCATTGAGCAAGTCGACGATAAAGAGCGCGTGGGTGTGTGCATCGATACTTGTCATACTTTTACCGCGGGCTACGATTTAAGAACGAAAGAAGATTGCCAACACACATTTGCGGAATTCGACCGTATCGTTGGTATGCACTATTTAAGGGCGATGCATTTAAATGATTCAAAAGTCGAATTTGCTAGTAGGGTTGATCGTCATCATTCTCTAGGGAAGGGTGAAATCGGTTGGGATTGTTTTGAGTATATTGCTCGCGACTCTCGTTTTGATGGTATCCCTCTGATTTTAGAGACAATTGATCCTGACATTTGGCATCGAGAAATTGATACTCTTCGTGGTTACCATTTGGAAGAATTCAACAAAAATTAATGCCGTTGTCATAGTTGGCACTTTTCTTTCTTAGTGGTTACAGGGGCCATACAAAGAAGGATTGCATTATGTCTCGACCAAACACTTTTACTCCTTTTTCACATACCAGACGTTCGGTTCGTTTACCTGCACCTAACCGTCATATCACGGGCCAAGGTCACTTCCGAACGCCGCAGAAACACTAAATTCGAATTACCGCTCTCAAGTTGGGGGAAGTTTTTGTCTGTTTAAGTGTTGCTGGTTAGAATAGAGCAACACTTTCGGACAGGAACTTTCTATGAATCAGTCACCGACATGGCACGATGTGATCGGCGAAGAAAAAAAACTCAGCTACTTTGTCGACACCTTAAACTTTGTTGAATCGGAACGTTCGGCGGGGAAAACGATCTATCCGCCAAGCAAAGATGTGTTTAATGCGTTTCGCTATACCGAGTTTAGCGATGTTAAGGTGGTGATTTTAGGTCAGGATCCTTATCACGGTCCGAATCAGGCGCACGGGTTGTGCTTTTCGGTTTTGCCAGGCGTGAGAACCCCGCCCTCATTGGTGAACATATACAAAGAGCTCGCTCAGGATATCGACGGTTTTGAAATCCCTCAACATGGATTCTTGCAAAGCTGGGCCGCGCAAGGTGTATTACTGCTTAATACCGTGCTGACGGTTGAGCAGGGCAAAGCACATTCACATTCAAAAACGGGATGGGAAGCGTTCACTGATAAAGTGATTGAAGCGATAAACATGCATCAGCAGGGGGTTGTATTCCTGTTATGGGGCGCGCACGCGCAGAAAAAGGGAAGATTTATTGATCGTTCCAAGCATCATGTCCTTACTGCTCCTCATCCTTCTCCGCTCTCTGCCCATCGAGGCTTTCTGGGGTGTAAGCACTTCTCTCAAGCAAACCAACTACTTATAGCCCAAGGTAAAGAGCCGATCAATTGGCATTTGCCGATGACGGTGTAAAGCTAACAACAGCGATTAAGGTTTTCTTATCGCTGTTTTTTTGAGCAGGCTCAAGCTGGTAATGCATTTCTCATGTACACTTATTAGAAGCAGGTGTTAAGGAGAGACGCTATGATGATCGAAAGAATTCGACGCGAACACGGCTACATGGTTCGCCTGTTGGCTATATTGCGCCACAAACTTAATGAAATAAAACAAGAACATGCCATTAACTATGCGTTAGTGGGGGAGATTGTTGACTACCTCTCTACTCATTCAGAACAAGTTCACCATCCAAAAGAGGACATCCTCTACCATCACTTTCTAGAACATTATGGTAAGCAACGAACCATGGAGAACCTAGAGCAGGAACATAAAGATCTCGCCGAAAAGACCAAAGAATTCTCAACGGTGATCGAGATGATTCTGCAAGATGCTGTGGTACCTCAAGATGTGTTTGTAAGACATCTTGAAGATTTCATTGATTCACAGAAACGCCACCTCGAACTTGAAGAGCGGAAGATCCTGCCATTAATAGAAGAGCTGTTTACGACTGAAGACTGGCAGTACGTAGAAAGTCTCTGGAGTGAAAATGAGGATGATCCGGTATTTGGCGATACCATTGCTGACCGCTATAAACAGTTGGCGGAGCGCGTGCGTCAGAGCGATATGGAATACATCTAAAGTAACATTCGCCCGGGCAAATGTGGAATCTGCTCGGGTTTTCTCACCACTTTTCTTATTTAATAAGAATTAACGAGAAATAAAGTTAAGCCTGAATATGGGTTTAACGTGCTCAAAATTCTCAATATATGAGAACGAAGGCCAAGTACGTTCTAAGTGCTCTTAGCCCCCTTGATGAATCGCTCTTTTCGAAATAACAAAAGGCACCCGTAAGGTGCCTTTTGTTCGAATTAGAGTTTGATGTCGTCTAGGTTGTAATCGTTACAGACATCAAGTTCACGCAGTTCTTTTAATAAATTGCGTCTGTCGTTCATCTCTTCAATTTCTCGCCATTTACGTTTCATTGGTTTGGCACGAGATTTGGTTGTTGAGGTAGTATCCAGATTAAAAATGTCATCTAGTTGAAAGCCGTCCATAAGCCACCTTACCTTGTTTATCTAAACTGTTGTAACCAGTCCTTGTGGAGATTTTTAATTACCACAATAATTGTGAGAATAGCCATGACATATTTCGAATTTGTGTCTGTATCATGACATTTTCGTGCAAAAACACTTCCACAATCACACTTTAGTTTGTCTTTATTGCATAAAAAATGCCCAAACGAGCCAGTGAAAACGATTAAATGAAGAGATTTTCTGTGTTAACGAGAAGGCTGGAATTAGAGCATAAAGCCAAGGTAAAAGTTGCATAAAACCACTTTGGTGAAATAGTGGTCGACTAACGATTTTATTAAGGAGGTAACTTTCTGTTACACCTTATGAATACTAGCCTTAAACCGAAAACATGGACTGAAACGCTATTGGTTATAAATTGAATATCATTGTTATCTTTAGGTAAGAGATATGTTGCGTTATGTGATGGTTGAGTCTTCTATTTATGTTATTTTTTGGTGACTTTATAGTGAAATATAACAATATTAAGCAATGTATTTCATATTGATTTTTGTGTCTCTAGGTTGCATTATCCGCCCGTCAAAAAATACGCTGGTACGTAAAATGGATGCATGAAGCGACATTTACGATTCTAGATTGCCCTTAAAAACAAACACTACTTAATTAGCTAAGCACACTTTGACACTTAGCAGGCAATCTGGTGGATGGCTAGGATGCATAGACCGGCGCAACTCACTTTGAGGTACGCATGACAGACTTAATCAATTTGATGAACGATCTCCTTTGGGGTTCGATTCTGGTTTATCTTCTTGTTGGTGTAGGTATTTACTTCACCTTTCGATTGGGATTCATCCAGTTCCGCCACTTCGGGCACATGTTTTCGGTTCTAAAGAACAGTCGCAAAGCAGACAAAGCTGGTATTTCTTCTTTCCAAGCACTTTGTACCAGTCTCGCAGCACGTGTTGGTACCGGTAATATGGCCGGTGTAGCAGTGGCGCTAACAGCGGGCGGACCAGGCGCTATCTTCTGGATGTGGCTGATCGCGATGCTGGGTATGGCAACATCGTTTGCAGAGAGTACGCTGGCACAGCTATACAAAACCAAAGATGATGATGGCAACTACCGTGGTGGTCCTGCTTACTACATGGAAAAAGGTTTGGGCATGCGCTGGATGGGCGTCTTGTTCTCGGTTTTTCTAATCATCGCTTTTGGTTTGGTATTCAATGCCGTTCAAGCTAACTCTATTGCTAATGCGATGAGTACGGCATTTGGCTGGAACTCTCTATACGTTGGTATTGGTGTTGTTGCCTTGTCTGCTGCGGTTATCTTTGGTGGTATCAAGCGTATCGCTAAAGTCGCGGAAATGATTGTTCCACTTATGGCACTGCTTTACCTTGCGCTCGCGCTAGTGGTTGTGTTTGCCAACATCGAGAAGCTTCCAGCGGTACTTACTCTGATTGTTAAGAGTGCCTTTGGTCTGCAAGAAGCAGCGGCTGGTGGTTTAGGTTACGCTATCGCACAAGCGATGATTAACGGTGTAAAACGAGGCCTGTTCTCGAACGAAGCTGGTATGGGTTCTGCGCCTAACGCAGCGGCATCAGCAACGCCGTACCCGCCGCATCCTGCGTCTCAGGGTTACGTTCAGATGCTGGGTGTGTTTATGGATACAATCGTGATCTGTTCATCTACGGTAGCGATCATCCTGATGTCTGGTGAATACGTAGGTCAGGCGACAGAGGTTACCGGTATCGAACTGACACAGCGCGCATTGAGCTCGCAAGTGGGCGACTGGGGTGGCATTTTTGTTGCTGTCGCAATCTTCTTCTTCGCGTTTACTTCGATCATTGCAAACTACTCATACGCTGAGACTAACTTAGTCTTCCTTGAGCATAACCATAAAGCGGGTATCGGTATTTTCCGAATCATCTTCCTGGGTATGGTGATGTTTGGCGCGGTAGCTTCGTTACCAATGGTCTGGTCGTTGGCTGATGTGTCAATGGGTCTAATGGCGATTGTGAACTTGGTGGCAATTATTCTGCTATCGGGCATCGTTATCAAGCTGGCTAAAGACTACAACCGTCAGCTAGACGCTGGTAAGGTACCAACATTTGATGCTAACGATTTCCCAGAGCTGAAATCTCAGCTGGAAGAAGGCATCTGGTACAACGACAAAAAAGACTGAGTGTCATAGTTAAAAGCTATTAGCACGATTTATAAAGCCATGCAGACAACGCATGGCTTTTTTTGTACCCTTAACGGTATATAAAATTAAAAGGATAGAGTCAAAGTCATGCTTATCGTAGTTTCTCCTGCCAAGACACTGGATTATGAGTCTCCGTTAGCAACGGAAAAGTTTACTCAACCTGAGTTGATTGAATTCTCCAAAGAGCTGATCGAAGTTTGCCGTAAATTGACGCCTGCTGATGTTGCGTCGTTAATGAAGGTGAGCGACAAAATTGCAGATCTGAACGTAGGGCGATTCCAAGAGTGGAGTGAAACCTTCACGACTGAAAACTCACGTCAGGCGATCCTCGCGTTTAAAGGGGATGTTTATACGGGTCTTGAAGCGGAAACCTTGTCTGAAGCTGACTTTGATTACGCTCAGGATCATCTGCGTATGCTATCTGGCCTTTACGGTTTGTTGAAGCCATTGGATTTGATGCAGCCATACCGTCTGGAAATGGGTACTAAGCTTGCGAACGACAAGGGCACTAACTTGTACCAGTTTTGGGGCAATATCATCACTGACAAGCTTAATGAGGCGATTTCAGCGCAAGGTGACAATGTGCTTATTAACCTTGCATCAAATGAATACTTTAAAGCGGTGAAACCTAAGAACCTTGACGCTCAGGTTATTACGCCAATTTTTAAAGACTGTAAGAATGGCCAATACAAAGTGATCAGCTTCTACGCGAAAAAAGCGCGTGGCATGATGGCGCGTTACATTATCGAAAATCGTATTGAGAGTGTGGCTGACCTGACCAAGTTTGATACGGCGGGTTACTACTTTGTTGAAGAAGAGTCGACGCCAACTGAGCTGGTCTTTAAACGAGAAGAGCAGAACTAAGCTCAAACTCCGGACACAAAAAAGGGTTGGCATTGCCAACCCTTTCGCTATTTTAGACTTACAAGCTTACTTCTTTTTAGCGACTTTCTTTTTCGCAGTTTTCTTCTTATCGTCTTTTTTCTTTTTCTTCTTAAACACAGGTTTTTTGTGTTTTGGACGCATCTCTTTGATGAAACGCTCTTTGATGTCTTCTTTAACGTAACGAGCGACGCGATCCATCATTGGCTGGTCGTGCGCTTCTACAATTGAGATAGCATTACCTTTTTTACCAGCACGAGCGGTACGGCCAATTCGGTGCAGGTAAACATCTGCTGTACGTGGCAAGTCGTAGTTGATCACGTGTGACACATCAGGAAGGTCGATACCACGAGCCGCAACGTCTGTTGCGAGTAGAACGTTAACTGTTCCATCACGGAAACGTGAAATCGCGTTGTTACGGCGGTCTTGTGGCATTTCACCTTGAATCCATGAACATGGAATCTGTGCGCTTTCAAGCTGGCTACGCAGTTCAGCCAGACGTTCACGCGTTTTCAGGAATACGATAGTACGTTCTGCTTGCTCCGTGATGATGTGCTTGAGTAGCGCGAGTTTATGCTCTGCGTCGTCCGCTCGGTGATACCACTGTGCGATCTTCTTACGTTCGCGTAGCGGTGACTTCGCATCGATCTCTGCAGGTTCATTCAGCAGGTCCGCAGTAAAGCCTTCAACGCCTCTGCCTTCTAATGTTGCAGAGAACAGAAGGGTTTGCTTACGCCAGCGACACTCGTTCGATAGACGATCGACTGTTGGAGCAAAGCCCATGTCTAGCATGCGGTCGGCTTCGTCTAGGATTAACCATTCAATCGCACGGCAATCAAAGCGTTCAGCTTCAATGTATTCGCGCAGACGACCTGGTGTCGCAACAACGATGTCTTGCGTGGTAGCAAGAATGTCAGCGTGCTCTTGGTACTGAACACCGCCGGTGATGGTAAAAATATTGAGCTTAGTATTTTTCGCCAGTGCACGGGCTTGATCCGCAACCTGCATCGCCAACTCACGCGTTGGGGTTAGGATAAGGATACGCGCAGGTCCAGGTTTACGACGTGGAAAATCCTGTAGGTATTGCAGAGCAGGCAATACGAATGCAGCTGTTTTACCTGTGCCAGTAGGTGCTGACGCTAGAATGTCACGACCATCCAACGCTTGTGGGATTGCTTCTGCCTGGACTTTTGTTGGGCGTTCGAAGCCCATATCTTCAATGGCATCAAGTAAGTTTGAGTCTAGATCAAGTTCAGCAAAGGTTCTGATCACAATGAGTTCTCCACAAGCAAGGCTTGGTTAATGGTTCGCCGCAACAGCTTAAAATACGAAAAGGTCGCACATTATAAAGTGATTGGTGATAAGGATCACATGTTATTTCACATCTTAAGATAAAACTCACGGGTTAGCTGGACAAAATCGTCGCTGTACCCGTCTGATGAGTGAATGATCAAGTGAGATATTTGAGTGTCACAAGGCTGCTTCGCTAACTCAAACAGCACACGATGAACTGGCTTTCTCTCTGATGGCTGCACACGGCAAAGACGAGATAAATACCAGCCCTGTTGCAATGCTAACTCGATAAACTGCTCACCTTCGGTGACAGGCAACACAAAGCTGGCTTTTCCATCCTCTTCTAACAGTTGGTAACAACGATGCAGCAGGGCGTCATGGCGCAGAGAGTCTGTGTGTCTTGCCGTCGCTCGCTGACTCTGTTTGGATTGCTCGCCACTATTGAAATAGGGTGGGTTACAAATGATTCGCTGGAATAACTGAGATGGTGTGAAGGTCAGCACATCGACATGAAAAACAGATAACCTCTCTTGCCATGAAGAGTGGGTAAAGTTTTTCTGAGCGGCATCGATTGCTGTGGTTTCAATATCTACGGCCGTTATCTTCGCTCGGCTAAAGCGTTGGGCACACATTAATGCCAACAAACCTGTGCCTGTGCCTATATCGAGTATCTCACCCTCTTCAGGGCTTTCAACCCAGGCTCCTAGCATCACGCCATCTGTACTGACCGGCATGCCACTTTCACCACCTTCGATGAAAAACTGCTTAAACTTGAAGCTCTTAGTTTTATGTTTTTCGTTATTCATGTTTATTTTATATATGCTCTATATTTCAGTTCTTTCATCTAATGTTTATTAATTGTGTGGTTTGTTGTGTTGTAGGTTAGTAAATTGTATCGTTGTTTGATCGAGATAAATTTCTAGATTTTTGTTTTATATTGGTTAGATTAACTGGTTTTTAATTCTATATATAAATTAATATGGTGTTTTTTTCTCATAGGTTGCCAAATGATGATTCTTTCGTCATTATGCGGCGCTATTTTATAGATTGAACCACGAGTACTTGTTAATAACAAAGACTCCAAAAGTGGTCGATGCATAACACAACATTCACACATTTTTTAGACAAGGGTTATCTGTGAAACAGACATTAAAACTAACAGATATTATCGCAGTAGGCTTTATGCTGTTTGCGTTCTTTTTAGGTGCTGGCAACATCATCTTTCCACCGTTGGCTGGCCAATTAGCTGGTGAAAACCTAATGCCAGCGATGTTCGGTTTCTTGCTAACAGCGGTAGGTCTACCTCTTATTACTATCGTTGCTATCGCTGTAGCTGGCGGAACTTGGGATCATCTAACGCAAGATCTACCGAAAAAAGCAGCGGTTGTGATGGCAGCGTTGATCTTCATTATTATTGGCCCTGCATTTGCGGCTCCTCGTACAGGCCTTGTGGCCTACGAAATGGCTGTTAAACCATTTTTTGTTGAAGCGTCTCAAACAAACCTGACGGCATTCTCAGTGCTGTTCTTTGTTGTCGCAATGCTATTCTCATGGTTCCAGGGACGTCTGATCGACCTGATTGGTAAGGTGCTGACTCCTGTCCTGTTCCTTGGTTTGATTGTTCTTGCTCTTGCAGTATTTATTGATCCTCAAGGTGAAATGATCGGTGCAACAGGCGAGTACTTAACTCAACCGCTAACGAAAGGCTTCCTAGAAGGTTACAACACCATGGATACCTTCGCGTCACTGATGTTCGGTATGCTGATGGTGGATGCGCTTCGTGGTAAAGGCATTACAGAGCGCGCGGCAACAACAAAATACCTGATTTTTGCTGGCTGTATTGCAGCAGCGGGTCTGGCGTTCGTATACATTTCGCTATTCTACTTAGGCGCAACAAGTGCAACAGTAGCAGCGGGTGCTGATAATGGTGGTTTGGTTCTGAGCCAATACGTTCAGGCACTGTTTGGTCCTTACGGTCAAATCGTACTTTCAGTGATCGTATTACTGGCATGTTTGACCACGGCGATTGGTCTTATCTCTGCGTGTTCTGATTTCTTCAGTTCTAAAACGTCGCTGTCTTACAAACACTGGGTTCTGATTAACGGTTCTGTGTGTGCGTTGGTTGCTAACGTTGGTCTTGCGCAGTTGATTTCTCTGTCTGTACCAGTTTTGTTCGCACTGTACCCTGTAGCAATTGCATTGGTAGCGTTAACGTTTGTGCGTAGCAAACTGCCTAACACTCGCTTTGCTTACCGTGCAGTACTGCTTGTTTCTTTGTTGTTTGCGTTACTAGATGCAGCAAAAGTAGCAGGTATGGATGTATCGGCTTTCAACATGCTACCTCTATTTGAAATCGGTATGGGTTGGGTTCTGCCAACGCTGGCTGCGATCATTTGTATGTTCTTCATTTCTAAGCCTCAGAATGAGCTGGTAGAAGAAACGGCGTAAGTTTATATAACGACGAATAACAAAAAGCCCGATGAAGTGATTCATCGGGCTTTTTATTTTTGGCGTGGAAACGAATAGCGATTAAAGCGTATCGTGGAATTCGACCAGCACTTGTTCACACCACTTCTCAATGCGTTCGTCACTCAAGTCGTACTGAGAATCTTCATCTAATGCCAGGCCTACAAATTGGCTGCCATCTTCAGTGAGTGCTTTAGAGGCTTCGAATTCATAGCCTTCATTAGGCCAGTAACCAATAAATTGTGCGCCAGTTTCTTTCAGCTCGTCATGGAGCAGGCCCATAGCATCCAGATACCATTCACCGTAGCCTTCTTGATCGCCCAAACCAAATAATGCGACCACTTTTCCTTTTATTGGCGTCGTTGCGATGTCTTGCCAAATAGCACTCCAGTCCTCTTGGATTTCACCAAAGTCCCAGGTAGAAATACCAATGAGCAATAAATCGTAGTCAGCCATCAAAGCTAGCGGTGTCTCTTTCACATTGTGAATGTCGACAAGATCTTCTCCAATGATGGAACGAATTTTCTCTGCTGCCATTTCGGTATAGCAGGTCGTAGAGCCGTAAAAGAGTCCGATTTTCATTATATTCGTCGTATTTTATGTTGCTGTTGTAGAGGATTTTAACCTTAAACTGCCTGCGAATGCAGCGAATATCGTTAGATTAACGCACTAAGCTATTTTTTTATGGCATTCAAACAGGGGCTGTCTTACCCTCAGAGATTAATTAAAAAAACAAAAAAGGAAGCGCGAATGACAGCACAGCTGCCTGTCAATCAACAAGATTTTGCTTTTGTGGAGCAATTCTTAGACGCGATGTGGATGGAGCGAGGACTGTCTGAGAACACGCTAGCTTCATACCGAAATGATCTAATTAAACTTCTTACCTGGATGGAGCAACAGCGTTACCGTCTCGATTTTATAAGCTTAGCTGGCCTTCAAGAGTATCAAAGCTACTTGGTCGATTTAGATTACAAACAGACTTCCCGTGCACGAATGTTATCGGCGATTCGCCGTCTGTTTCAGTATCTTCATCGCGAAAAAGTACGCGCCGATGACCCAAGTGCATTGTTAGTCAGCCCTAAACTACCGCAGCGTTTACCGAAAGACATCAGCGAAGAGCAAGTCGATGCTTTACTGGATGCGCCTGACCCTAATGACCCGGTAGAATTGCGCGACAAAGCGATGTTAGAGTTACTTTACGCGACAGGGCTTCGTGTTACTGAACTGGTAAGCCTGACGATGGAAAACGTCAGTTTGCGTCAGGGCGTGGTCCGAGTAACGGGTAAAGGTGGCAAAGAGCGCTTGGTACCGATGGGTGAGAACGCCGTGGACTGGATTGAAACTTTTATTCAGCAAGGTCGGCCAGCACTGCTGGGAGATACCTCTTCGGATGTGGTGTTCCCAAGTAAACGCGCACGGCAAATGACTCGTCAGACGTTCTGGCATCGTATTAAATACTATGCTGTGATAGCGGGAATCGATACCGATCAATTATCGCCGCATGTGTTACGTCACGCGTTTGCAACACATTTACTGAACTATGGCGCAGATCTCAGGGTCGTACAGATGCTACTAGGGCATAGTGACTTATCGACCACGCAAATTTATACTCACGTGGCGACTGAACGACTGAAGCAGATCCACAGTCAACACCACCCAAGAGCATAGTGATGGTTTATTCATCCCTTCTCATTGGACGAAAGAACGTATTTTTAAGGTGATTTTAATGAGCGTATTACGCCGACTAACTCTGCTGACTTTACCATTTTTTGTTACCGCTTGTGGGGCGGAAGAAAGTCAGGCTAAAACGGAAACTCCAGCACAACAAGTTGCCCCAATGGCGCAACAACATTTTGATGAAGCAGCATTAAAAGCAAAGTTTTCAAAACTTGGCTTATCCATTGTGGATATCAAACCATCAGACGTCACAGGTTTGTTAGAAATCCAAACCAATGGTGGCATTTTATTCGCGTCTAATGATGGCAATCACTTTATCGCTGGCACATTGTATGCGATTGATGAAAATGGTGGTTATAAAGATGTGCTGGCCGAGCGTCAGGCACCACTCAATGCTGCGAAGATTGCAGAATTTTCTGACAGCATGATTGAGTTCAAGGCTGATAATGAAAAGTATGCAGTGACCGTCTTTACCGACATTACATGTGGTTACTGCGTGCGTCTGCATAACCAAATGCAAGGCTATAATGATTTAGGTATTACCGTCCGCTACATGGCTTACCCACGCCAAGGCGCGACGGGGCCAGTTGCTGATCAAATGGCAACAATTTGGTGTGCAGATGATCCGAAAGCCGCTATCCACAATGCGAAAGTAAATCGTACTTTCGACAACCCTGCGAAGGACTTGAATCAGTGTAAAGAAACGGTTCAGGCACATTACAATGTAGGTCGACAGCTTGGTATTTCTGGTACGCCAGCAATCTTCCTACCTGGCGGTGAAATGGTAGGCGGCTATCTGCCTCCTGCTGATCTACTAAACCGTTTAGAGCAACAATAATCCTTTAGGAGCAGAGCCAGCCGCACAGCTGGCTCTTTTCAAGCATGATAGAAATTCAACGACGTCCGGAACCGGATCTTTCCCTTCTACCGGATTCCATCCCCCCGATTTTGAAGCGCATCTATATCAATCGTGGCATCACGGATATGGCACAGCTGGAAACCTCAGCGCGTGGTTTACACTCGTATCAAAAACTGGGTGGTATTGATCAGGCGGTTGCACTTTTGTTCCAGGCTATTAAAGAACAAAAGCGCATTATCGTCGTAGGGGACTTTGATGCCGATGGCGCGACCAGCTCAGCATTGTCAGTGATGGCGTTACGCATGCTGGGTAGTGCCAATGTGGATTACTTGGTGCCAAACCGTTTCGAAGACGGTTACGGCCTTAGTCCGGAAGTGGTTGATCAAGCTCTGGAGCTTGGTGCTGAGATGATCATGACCGTGGACAATGGTGTCTCTTCGATTGAAGGGGTTCGCTATGCCAAAGAAAATGGCATCACGGTACTCGTCACTGACCACCACTTACCAGGACAAGTACTCCCTGACGTGGATGCTATGGTTAACCCAAACTTGGAAAGCTGCGCGTTCCCATCTAAAGCTTTGGCTGGAGTTGGAGTTGCGTTCTATCTGATGATGGCGCTGTGCGTTCACATGCGCAAACTGAACTGGTTTGCCGAGCAAGGGATGCAAGAGCCTAAACTGATGGAACTGATTGATCTTGTTGCATTAGGTACGGTGGCGGATGTTGTGCCGCTTGATGAGAATAACCGTATTCTGGTTCATCAAGGTCTGCAACGTATTCGTGCTGGTAAAGCTCGTCCGGGTATTCAAGCGCTGATTGAAGTGGCTAAACGCGACGCCCGTCGTCTGGTTGCGTCGGATTTTGGATTTGCTCTTGGCCCGCGGATTAACGCGGCTGGTCGTTTGGACGACATGTCTTTCGGGGTCGAGCTGCTGATGTGTAACAACATCCATGCCGCACGCCGAATGGCCAGTGAACTTGATGGCCTCAACCAAACCCGTAAAGAGATCGAAGAAGGAATGAAGCAGGAGGCCATGGCCTTTTGTGAGCGCCTGCAGTTTGGTGAAAACAGTGAGTTACCTTATGGCTTGGCTCTGTTTCAGCGCGACTGGCATCAGGGTGTGATTGGTATTCTTGCCTCGCGAATTAAAGAAAAATTCCATCGCCCTGTTATCGCGTTCGCCGATGGTGGTGAAGGGACGATCAAAGGTTCTTGCCGTTCGATCCCGGGGCTGCACATGCGTGATGCGCTCGATTTTATCGATACACAGAACCCGGGGTTGATCATCAAGTTCGGTGGCCACGCGATGGCGGCTGGATTAACCATTAAAGAGCAGGACTTTGAGCGCTTTAGCCGTTTATTCGATGAAGTGGTTAAGAAAGAGCTTGATGACGCAGCGTTAAAAGGCGTGATCCTTTCGGACGGCGAACTTAAGCCGGAAGAATTTTCGATGCATGTTGCTGAGCTGCTGCGTGCTGGTGGCCCGTTTGGACAGGCGTTCCCTGAACCGGTTTTTGATGGTGAGTTTAAGGTATTACATCAAAAGCTGGTGGGAGAAAAACACCTGAAATTAATGTTAGAGCCACTGCATAAAGGTCATCCAACCAACGTGATGATTGATGGAATCGCGTTCAATGTCGATTTGCGTCGCTGGCCGGATGCGTCGGTAAAAACGGTGCGTTTAGCATACAAATTGGATGTGAACGAATTCCGTGGAAATCAATCTCTGCAACTTATGATTGATCACATTGAAGCTAAGTAAGAACTAAGTTCTTCTCAGATATCGAGTACGGTCTCCTTTACGCGCGGGACCGTACTTTTTCTTGACTTAATCTGCCTATCCATTCGAAATTTTCCTGTATCTCCGTCACATTTTTCAGTAGAATTCCTCGGTTAAATTCTATTCTAAAATGTTGAGTAAACATGTTTGAAATCAATCCAATTAAAAACCGTCTACAGGACGTGTCTGAGCGCACAAATGTCCTGAGGGGGTATCTTTGACTATGACGCTAAGAAAGAGCGTCTAGAAGAAGTAAACGCAGAACTAGAACAACCAGATGTATGGAACGAGCCTGAACGTGCGCAAGCACTAGGTAAAGAGCGTGCATCGCTAGAAGCGGTTGTTGAAACCATTGATCAACTTGAGCAAGGTGTGGAAGATGTTGAAGGTCTTCTGGAGCTTGCGGTTGAAGAAGAAGATCAAGAAACGTTTGACGAAATCGAACCAGAACTTGCTGAGCTAGAAGAGAAGCTAGAGCAGCTTGAGTTCCGTCGTATGTTCGCAGGCGATCACGACAGCTCTGATTGTTACATCGACTTGCAAGCTGGCTCGGGCGGTACAGAAGCTCAAGACTGGACCAACATGATGCTACGTATGTACTTACGTTGGGCTGAAGCAAAAGGCTTTAAAGCGGAAGTGATCGAAGTATCTGAAGGTGAAGTTGCGGGTCTGAAATCAGCAACGGTTCGTATTTCTGGTGAGTACGCTTACGGTTGGTTACGTACAGAAACGGGCGTTCACCGTTTAGTGCGCAAATCGCCATTCGATTCAGGCGGCCGTCGTCATACATCATTTGCTTCTGCGTTTGTTTACCCAGAGATTGATGACAACATTGATATCGACATTAACCCGTCCGATCTACGTATCGACGTTTACCGAGCGTCTGGTGCGGGTGGTCAGCACGTTAACACCACAGAATCTGCGGTACGTATTACGCACGTTCCAACCAACACTGTGGTTCAGTGTCAGAATGACCGTTCTCAGCATAAGAACAAAGATCAAGCAATGAAGCAGCTTCGTGCAAAACTGTTTGAACTTGAACTTCAAAAACAGAATGCTGAGAAGCAAGCAAATGAAGATGCGAAATCTGACATCGGTTGGGGCAGCCAGATCCGTTCTTACGTACTGGATGACTCGCGTATCAAAGATTTACGCACAGGCGTTGAAAACCGCAACACTCAGGCGGTTCTTGACGGCGACCTAGACAAATTTATTGAAGCTAGCCTGAAGTCAGGTCTTTAAGCTTTTCACCGACACTCAAATCGAAACAGGATACATCGAAAAATGACTGATGCTGTTCAAAACGACAACGCACAAGAAGAGAACAAGCTAATTGCAGAACGCCGCGCGAAACTGGACGAGATTCGTAAGAGCTGCAAAGCAAACGGCCACCCAAACGACTTCCGTCGTGACGCACTAGCGGGCGACCTTCAAAAAGAGTTCGGTGAGAAGACTAAGGAAGAGCTAGAAGAGCTTAACCACGTTGTTGCAATCGCTGGCCGTATCATGGCTAAGCGTGGTCCTTTCCTAGTAATTCAAGAGACTTCTGGCCGTATTCAAGCGTACGCTGCAAAAGACGTACAGAAAGAGCTTAAAGCTAAATACCAAGGTTTAGACATCGGTGACATCATCGGTGTGAAAGGTGCGCTGCACAAGTCTGGTAAAGGCGACCTATACGTAAACATGGAAGAGTACGAACTGCTAACTAAAGCGCTGCGTCCTCTACCAGAAAAATTCCATGGTCTGACTGACCAGGAAATGCGTTACCGTCAGCGTTACGTAGACCTAATCGTGAACGAAGATTCACGTAAAGCGTTCATCATTCGCTCTAAGCTAGTGTCTGCGATTCGTAACTTCATGAGCTCAAAAGGTTACCTAGAAGTGGAAACGCCGATGATGCACGTGATCCCTGGCGGTGCGACTGCGCGTCCATTCATTACTCACCACAACGCTCTGGACATCGACATGTTCCTACGTGTTGCTCCTGAGCTGTACCTGAAGCGTCTGGTTGTAGGTGGTTTTGATCGTGTATTCGAAATCAACCGTAACTTCCGTAACGAAGGTCTTTCTCCTCGTCACAACCCAGAATTCACAATGATGGAATTCTACCAAGCTTACGCTGACTACAAAGATCTGATGGATCTGACTGAAGAGATGCTAAGCACGGTAGCGATGGAAGTTCTGGGTTCTACATCAATGCCTTACGGCGAAGAGACTGTTGAATTTGGCGGTACTTACGCGCGCATGAGCATGTTTGAAGCAATCAAACACTACAACCCTGAGCATTCAGAAATCCAAGCACTAACAGAAGCGGATCTACAAGACCGTGAGAAGATGGTTGCGATTGCGAAATCAGTACACGTTGAAGTGGAAACATTCTGGACATGTGGTCAGCTTCTTGAAGAAATTTTTGGTGAAACGGCTGAACCTCAACTGATTCAACCGACTTTCATCACTGGCTACCCAGCGGATATTTCTCCACTGGCACGTCGTAGCGATGACAACCCATTCTTCACTGACCGTTTCGAGTTCTTTATCGGTGGTCGTGAAGTGGCGAACGGTTTCTCTGAGCTTAACGATGCTGAAGACCAAGACGCACGCTTTAAAGCACAAGTTGACGCGAAAGACGCGGGCGATGACGAAGCGATGTTCTACGATGCAGACTACATCACTGCACTTGAGCACGGCCTTCCGCCAACAGCAGGTCAAGGTATCGGTATTGACCGTCTGGCAATGCTATTTACTAACACGCACACTATCCGTGACGTGATTTTATTCCCAGCGATGCGCCCACAAGCGTAATTGATTGAGAAATAAAATAAAAACCACCTTAGGGTGGTTTTTTTTTGCCTTTAATTTAAACAAAATCAGACAATTGCATTAAATTCTTTACAGGATATGCAAATAAACATTCGCCAAAACTCAATCTATTGCATAGTCTTAATATTGAGACAGACTTGAGCGATCGGAGTCTCGATAATGTTACCCGTTCGCACAGATGGGCTTTTCACAAATATTTTATCAACAATAAATAATAAGGGTTAGAGAATGGCTGGGCAGTTTAAGATGGATTCCATTCCGGGGTCGCTTGTCGTCGTCGGCGGCACGTATGAGCCTTGGTTATCAGTATTAGAGCAAGTTGGCTGGAAGTGTCACCAGGTAGGTGATTTACGTAAAGCTAATGCGTTGTTGGAAGATATTGGTCCCTGTATTGGTATCGTAGACCTTAGCCATGATGAGTTCAGCTTAAACGGTTTGGCTAATTTGGTGAGCTCTCATAAGCACGTGCGTTGGCTGGCATTTATCAGAGAGTCGCAGCTGGGTGCTGATACGATCTGCCAGTTTATCGTCAACTTTTGTATCGACTTCTTCACTGCTCCAATTCCTGACGCGCAACTACTAAGCACCATCGGTCACCAGCTTGGTATGCTGAAATTAGAAAAGAAAGTGTGGCCAAGTTTTGGTAACAGTCTTGATATGGGCCTGTTGGGAGATTCAATCCCAATGAAACGTTTGAGAGATCAGGTGAAGCGTATCGGTCCAACAGACGTCAGTATCCTTATTTCTGGAGAAAGCGGTACCGGAAAAGAAGCGGTCGCCCGAGCGATTCATAAGGTCTCTTCCCGTTCTCACAAACCGTTTATGTCGATTAATTGCAGAGCTTTGAACGAGCAAAGATTCCAAGCGGAAGTGTTTGGTATGGCAGCGAACAGTTCAATAGGTCCAAGCTTACTGGAACAGGCTGATGGTGGTACTGTTCTTTTTAATGACGTGCTTACCATCTCTAAGCAGCAACAAATGAATCTGTTGAGGTTTTTGCAAGAAGGCACTGTCGAAACCGCTGACGGTGTGAAAAGTGTTAACGTTCGTATTCTTGCGGCGAACTCATCTGATGTAGAGAAAGCGCTGATTAACGGCGACTTCAACGAAGAGCTTTATCACTACATTAACGTGTTGCGAATTAGTGTTCCTAGCCTTAAAGAGCGTGCCAGCGACATTGCGTTATTGGCGCGTTTCTACTTGCAAGAGTTTTCAAAAGAGTACAACTCACAAGCGAAAAGCTTCTCAGAAGATGCCCTAAAAGCTCTGACGCGTTACTACTGGCCTGGCAATGTGCGCGAGCTAATGAATCAAGTCAAACGTGCAGTATTAATGTCTGACAGCGTTGTGATAGATGAGCATCATTTAGATCTGCCTCAACGCAATGACTCCAAACGAAGCCTGAAATCGATTCGCGAAAAGAGTGAACGTGATGCATTGCTCGTGGTTTTGGAGTCGCACTCAGGCCAAGTGTCGAATGCAGCTAAAGAGCTGGGCGTTTCACGTGCAACCATGTACCGCCTTCTCAACAAGCATAATTTAATTTCAGACCAAACTATCTAAGCCATATGTCTTCATTGATTCGGAATAGATTGAAATAACAAGAGCGGCCAATGGTCGCTTTTGTTTTTCTATATTTATGATTTATAAAATTCGATGATTTATATATTCCCTAGATGAATATGTTATTCAAAAAAACATATGCAACTTGATTTCAGGTTATTGGTTTGTTTTTTATCGAGACGGCAAAAATTGTTTGATAAATAAACACCAGAGCTTACAATTTAACCGTAACTCAAAGAGTTATATCACTTCATAAACGGATTAATTTTTTAGCTAGGAGGCGCAAGATGAAACATTACGTTGATAACACCATGACTTGCGCTGATTGTATTTCTATCGCACCGACACCTCTAAAATCGGCAGATACCAATACTACCACTGGCTCACGAGATAAAAATTAACCCGTAACCTATCTTATTTTTTACTAGGCTGCGGAAAAATGGCGGCTTAGTACCACAGTTCAATCTGTTTCTCTGCGCACTATTTTTCCCAGTCGACCTCTATCGATACTTGGAGAAAATATTATGCGTCACTCTATTTACTTGAAACTTGCCACTCTACTTTTGAAAGCAGACTTAAGACGTGAAGAAAAGGAATGGCAACGCAAAGTTCGCCGCTCTGCTCATGATATTCCGTGGACTAATGTGCACTTATTGAAGGATATTGGTCTGGATCCTGAAGGTCGCTCTACACGCGTAAGTGTTCCTGACACTGTTATGGTTGAGCGTCGAGTTCGTCATCTTCGTCGTGTTTTAACTGCGCGAATACCGACGTAATTTATAGCGTGTTGGGCTTTGTCTGTTGCTATCTATGAGACGTAAGTTCGGCACGCTATAAATACAGAACTTTGAAAGAGTTAATCCAAATAGAACGAAACAGGCTGACCTTAGTGGTCAGCCTGTTTGCATTTACGGACAAGGGTTGGAATAGGTTGTGCCTATGGTTTGAATTTCAGTTAGCAGCTCTTCACTGAGTTGGAGATCAATACTATCAATGTTGGCTTTTAGCTGATCTAGGTTAGTGGCACCAATAATATTTGAAGCGACAAACGGACGCTGATTCACGAATGCTAATGCCATTTGAGCCGGATCTAAACCGTGCTCTCTCGCCAGATTCACATACGCTTCGGTTGCTTTGACGCCCTGAGGCGTAAAGTAACGAGCAAAGCGCTCCCATTTAGTACAGCGGGCACCTTCTGGTTTCGCTCCGTTGAGATATTTACCGCTCAGACAACCAAATGCGAGAGGGGAATAGGCCAGTAGTTGGACGCCTTCGTAGTGGCTAATTTCGGATAAGCCCACTTCAAAGCTGCGGTTGAGTAAGTTATACGGGTTTTGAATGGATACGATACGTGGCAAGTCGTGCTTTTCTGCTAAGCGTAGCAACGACATTACGCCCCAAGGTGTTTCATTTGATACGCCGATATAGCGAACCTTACCCGCGTTGACCAGCTCGGTTAATGCTTCTAGTGTTTCGATTAAGGTCACTTCTTCTTGTTTGTCTGGGTAAGGGTAATTCAGTTGTCCGAAGCAGTTAGTTTGACGTTGTGGCCAGTGCAATTGGTATAGATCAACGTAATCCGTTTGTAGTCGTTCCAGGCTTGTATCAATGGCATCGTGAATATTGCGACGATTGAGGCTCATGTTGTCGCGAATATAGGGAACGCTTCTCGGTCCGGCGACTTTTGTTGCCAGTACGACTTTTTCTCGTTTGCCTGATTTTGCTAGCCAGTTTCCAATGTATTGTTCGGTCAGTCCTTGTGTCGATGCTTGTGGTGGCACAGGGTACATCTCAGCGGTATCGATGAAGTTCACCCCATGATCCAGGGCAAAGTCGAGCTGCTCAAACGCTTCTTTTTCTGTATTTTGTTCACCGAACGTCATGGTCCCAAGACAAATCTTACTTATCTCGAGCGATGAGTGCGGTAGTTTGGTGTATTGCATTTCACTTCCTTGAGTTACCGACTTAATAAGTTCTTCCAATATAGGGGATTTTTAGGCGCTCTCGCAAATGATTTACGTTTAACCGTATCGATGACTCGAAAGCTATTCATACCGTAACTACACTTAGAGCAAGTGGTAAAGGAGGTGAATCATGCAGAAGCATCAATTGGACATGTGGTTACATGGTCAGCACAAAGACAGCTATAAAATGCCTAAGGTCTTTGTGATAGGTTGCTCTGATGTCTCTGACTATTTGCTAGCAGTGGAATACAAACACCAACTGGAACCGATCAAAGATGGCGAAGAACCTATTCATTTCGGATCGTTAGAATTGGTGAAAGAAGAGCTGCTCAGGTTGGGGTTCGACAAAGCATATTTGAGGTTGCACAATGCGTACGACGAGTGCGGCAGTGATGAGGTCGCTTCATATTGTGATATTGAATTGTCACTCATCACACACTAAATTTCGGTAAGCTGCCTTACTCCGATTGGGCGTTGATGTAGTGCTTCAACAAAATCTGCTCGGTAAATTGTGTTCTTAGGTAGAAACCTCGGGGCAGAGTTTTTATCGGCTTGCCATTTGAGCTGTAAGCTTCTGTTTGTGCTTTGGCATTGGCGGCTTTTGGTCTCAGATGCAGTGCCTCTCCGTGTCTGGCGGATATTTGATCAAATTTGCCCAGTACGATCATTTCCATCAATTCTTCCCAGTCGCAACGTAAAATGCGCTCTTCTTCTTCATCGGGCGACCAAATCAGAGGGCTGCCGACACGACGCTCAGCAAGAGGAATTTCTCGCTCTCCTTCAACGGGCACCCAAAGTACACGAGAGAGCTTGTTTCGTACGTGGCTTGTTTCCCATGTCAGGCCTTGCACGCCAGTTAGGGGGGCGACACAGACGAACGTGGTTTCTAACGGTCTGCCTGAATAACCAATTGGAATACTTTTGAGTTCGATCCCCAGTTTGGAAAAGTCTTGTTGGGGTTTACTGCCCGCTGGTGCGCCTAAATGCCATTCAAGTAACTGACCCACCCAGCCTTTGTCCCTCTTTAAATTCTCAGGAACGATCATATCGGCTTCTGCTGCAAGTTCCGCAAAGCTGAGACCGGCGATATCGTGAGCACGCTCCATAAGCTCTGATTCTGTTTGTGGTTCTGGTTTCATAATGAATGGGGATTATTTCAAAACATACAGTTTAACAAATTCCGCAAAAAAGCACTGTTTAAGATTTCATCGAGGTGGATTAAGAATGATCAATTCATAACTTATCCACAGGTAGGTGGGGTTGTGATTGGATCTAAGCCGGTGCTGGATGAATTAACAGGGGTTTTAAACGGTTTTTAGGCTTGATTTTATTAGGATGTCGTGAAGCTACGCTGGATAAGTGTGGATAAATTGCAGGTTGGTGGATCTTTAACCGATCTGTTTTTGATGAAAAGATCATCAGTTGATTTTTGATCATTTAATCATCAAGCTTAGATTTAAAGTGATATTAATCATGTATTTATTTTTAGTTATCATTAATATCAACCAAGTGGTTTGCGAATGTTTTGAACAGAAATACTTTTTGCTATCGAATTCTTCACAAAGTTATTCACAGAAAAGGTGAATAAATGTGGGCAATGTCTCACTCTTGTGTTGATAAAGTATTTTATGGCTAAAAGATATCCAATGATGGTGGAAAAGTAATAAATCTTGCTCATATCACATCAGTAAGTTTGCTAGTCATGGGGATATGTGGAAAAATCACGGTAATAAAAAATTATTCATAGAGGTTAGCCAGTGATAGATGGCGATGGTTACCGACTGAATGTTGGTATTGTGATATGTAATAACCATGGTCAGGTCTTCTGGGCTAAACGATACGGGCAACACTCATGGCAATTTCCACAAGGTGGAATTGACGAAGGTGAAACACCTGAGCAAGCAATGTTCAGGGAGTTATATGAAGAAGTCGGTTTAACGAAAAAAGACGTTAAAATCATTGCAACAAGTCGTCATTGGTTAAGATATAAGCTACCAAAGCGACTGGTGCGTTGGGACTCCAAGCCTGTTTGTATCGGCCAAAAACAGAAATGGTTTCTGTTGCGATTGGAATGTGATGAATCTCGCATTAATATGCAACGTGGGAAATCCCCTGAATTTGATGGTTGGCGGTGGGTAAGTTATTGGTACCCGGTTAGGCAAGTTGTTTCTTTCAAGCGAGACGTATACCGTCGTGCAATGAAAGAGTTTGCTTCTTTAGCCATGCCTTTTCGAGAAAGAAAAGCGAAAGGGAAAAGAAAAAAGCAACGTAGAGGATAGTCATGCTCAGCCAGCTAAGGGAAATAGTTGAAAAAGTCTCCAGAGTCGACGATGTCCATCTGGCTCTCGATATATTGGTTAAAGAGACTTGTGCTGCCCTTCGCACAGAGTGTTGTACTATTTATCTTGCTAATGAAGAGATGCAGCGCCTTGAGTTAATGGCAACTCAAGGCCTGACTTTTGAAGGTGATAGCATCCATATCAACTTCAATGAAGGCTTGGTCGGGTTAGTAAAACGTAGCGCTGAGCCGCTCAACCTTGCTGAAGCGTCTAAACATCCCGAGTTTAAATTTTTCCCTCAGCTCGGAGAACAAATTTTCCACTCCTTCCTAGCCACTCCTATTATCCATCGCAAACAAGTTCTGGGTGTTTTAGTTATTCAACAGAAAACGCCGCGTTTGTTCAGCGAGATGGAAGAGTCATTCCTCGTGACGCTCTCCGCTCAGTTAGCGGTATTGATTGCTCATGCGCAAAGTCTTGGCCATTGGCAGTTAGCTTCTAAACCTACTGTTCTTAAAGGCGTTCCAGCGTCTACTGGCGTGGCGATTGGCGAGTTCTGGTTTGATAATACTCAACCTAGCTTGTCCGATGTTTTTCCTGCCTCGACGTTAGACAAAGAGCGAGAATATGAACTCTTGCTGGTGGCGATTGAACGCGCCTTAAATGATTTTCGCCGAATGCGTAAGAAGCTGGATAGTGAAATCAATAAAGACGCGTTAGCTATCTTCGATTTGTTTACTCACTTGTTGAACGATCCGATGTTGCGCGGTGATCTCAAGAAACAAATTGAGAAAGGCGACAGAGCTGATTGGGCATTGCGCCAAGTGGTGGAGTCGTATTCAAATCGATTTGCCCGAATGTCTGATGTGTACATGCGCGAGCGAGCGCAGGACATCAGAGAGTTGGGTCAAAGATTGCTTTACTTCTTGCACAATAGTGAACAAGAGAATTCTGCCATTGACCGACCAGTCATTATGGTGGCGAATGAGCTTACCGCAACCTTACTTGCGTCGGTTCCTAAAGAACACTTATTGGCGGTGGTTTCGCTAGAAGGGGGAGCAAACTCTCACGCGGCGATTCTATCTCGCGCACTAGGTGTGCCTGCTGTTATGGGCGCAAACATCAACACAGAAGTGGTCAATGGTAAGTTGGGCATTGTTGATGGTTATACCGGAGAGATTTTCCTCGAGCCAAACCGTCAGTTATTACGTGAATACCGCAGTTTAGTCAGCGAAGAGACTGAGCTCGCCGCAATGGTGAACAAAGATCTCGCACTACCTGCGATTACGCAAGATAACCACCAGATTGAAGTGATGCTCAATGCGGGTCTCAGCGCGGACAGCAATATTGCGATCAACACAGGTGTGGATGGGGTAGGGTTATATCGAACTGAAATTGCATTTTTACTTCAGCATCACTTTCCATCTGAAGATGAGCAGTATCATCAATACAAAGCGATACTAAACAGTTACGCACATCAGCGTGTGGTAATGCGTACATTAGATATCGGTGGGGATAAACCACTGCCGTATTTACCTATCGATGAAGATAACCCATTTTTAGGTTGGCGCGGTATTCGCTTTACCTTAGATCACCCGGATATTTTTCTTATCCAGTTACGCGCGATGTTAAGAGCAAGCGCTGATAGCGGTAACTTAAGTATTTTGTTGCCAATGGTCTCTGGTGTGAAAGAGTTGGATGATGCGATTACTTTAATTAATCAGGCATATACTGAAGCCGTGTTGATTGATGATCGTATTCAGGCACCGAAAGTCGGGGTTATGATCGAAGTGCCATCGATGGTGTATTTGTTACCGACCATCGCGCATCGCGTTGATTTCGTTTCAGTGGGTACCAACGACTTAACCCAGTATTTATTAGCCGTGGACCGGAACAATTCCCGTGTTTCTGATGTCTATGAATCCATGCACCCAGCCGTGTTGCTGGCGCTAAAGCAGATTCATGACGTTTGTCAGCAATATCACGTACCGGTTTGCATCTGTGGTGAGTTAGCTGGTGATCCGTTTGGTTCGCTCTTGTTATTGGGCTTGGGCTATACATGTCTGAGCATGAACACGTCTAACGTCGCTAAGGTTAAGTATTTGATTCGTCACAGCCAACAAGAAGAACTTAAAAAATTAGCGGAACAAGCTATGACACTTTCATATGGAGAGGAAATTCATCAAATGATGCATGATTTCTTTATCCAACAAGGATTCGCTGGCTTTATTAGGGCAGGCAAAAAGTAGTAGGTAATCGTGACTGTCTCTTTATTTTTGTTATTGCTGGCATTAGGCGCGTTTGTCGGTGTCATGGCGGGTCTGTTAGGTATTGGCGGCGGGTTAATTGTGGTACCTGCATTGCTGTATCTTCTTCCTTTTGCGGGTATTTCTCCTGAGCTGAGTATGCATATTGCGCTGGCAACCTCACTGGCGAGCATTATTATTACCTCTGGCTCATCGGCCATGCATCATCTCAAACTCGGTAATGTCGATATGTTTGTGGTCAAGTGGTTGATGCCGGGAGTGGTAATTGGTGGTTTTGTCGGTGCCAGTTTAGCTGAATTAATTCCCACGCATTATTTGCCAAAGCTCTTTGGTGTGATTGTGCTGCTTCTTGCGGTACAAATGTTCCGCTCTATAAAAGTACTGAAATCCAAACCTATGCCGAGTAGCCCGGTTACCGTAATGTATGGCGCTGGCATTGGTGTCGTGTCCAGTTTGGCTGGGATTGGCGGTGGTTCGCTGTCCGTTCCTTTCCTCAACAAACATGGTGTTGAAATGCGAAAAGCGGTTGGTTCGTCTTCGGTGTGCGGCTGCGTCATCGCTATTTCAGGTATGATCGGTTTTATCTTGCACGGCTACAAAGCGGAGAATTTACCTGCGTACAGTATTGGGTATGTTTATCTTCCGGCTTTATTAGCGATTGCCATGACCTCTATGCTCACCACCAAAGTTGGCGCGAAGCTGGCGACCCGTCTTCCTACAGCAGTATTAAAAAGAGTTTTTGCCGTATTTTTGATTATCATTGCGGCGACCATGTTACTGTAAATTTTATCCGTTTTATTTGTATTAAGAAGAGAATGATTTATGTCTCAGGGATTCATCGAATTTCCCAATATTGATCCGGTTTTAATCTCTATTGGTCCTGTCTCAATCCGCTGGTACGGCTTAATGTATCTGGTTGGCTTTATCTTTGCCCTATGGCTGGCGAACCGCCGTGCTGATAAACCAAACAGCGGCTGGACGAGAGAGCAGGTGTCCGATCTATTGTTTGCGGGCTTTCTCGGCGTAGTGATTGGTGGCCGAGTGGGTTACGTGATTTTCTACAATTTTGAGTTGTTCCTGGTAGATCCTTTATACCTGTTTAAAGTCTGGACGGGTGGCATGTCATTCCATGGCGGTTTACTCGGCGTGATTACAGCAATGTTCTGGTACGCACGCAAAAACGGCCGTACTTTCTTTGGTGTGGCCGATTTTATTGCTCCACTTGTGCCGTTTGGTTTGGGAATGGGGCGTCTGGGTAACTTCATGAACAGTGAGCTGTGGGGGCGTGTCACCGATGTGCCTTGGGCGATTATCTTCCCGAACGGTGGTCCTCTGCCTCGTCACCCTTCCCAGTTGTATGAAATGGCGCTGGAAGGCGTGGTTCTCTTCTTCATTTTGAACTGGTTTATCAAAAAGCCACGTCCTCTCGGTTCAGTATCAGGGCTATTTTTAGCTGGATATGGTACATTCCGCTTCCTAGTAGAGTTTGTACGTGAACCGGATGCTCAGCTTGGTCTGTTTGGTGACTTTATTTCGATGGGACAAATCCTGTCTACACCGATGATCGTGCTGGGAATCCTGATGATGGTTTGGGCGTACAAACGTGGTCTTTACCAAGATAAAGCTCCAGTTAAAACGAAGTAAGGTATTGGTGTGAAACAGTATTTAGATTTGTGTCAGCGTATCGTTGACCAAGGTGTTTGGGTTGAAAATGAGCGTACAGGCAAGCGTTGTCTGACGGTGATCAACGCGGATTTGACCTACGATGTTGCGAACAACCAATTTCCTTTAGTGACGACACGTAAAAGCTTCTGGAAAGCGGCTGTTGCTGAGCTACTGGGTTACATCCGTGGTTATGACAACGCAGAAGACTTTCGCAAATTAGGCACCAAAACCTGGGATGCAAATGCTAACCAGAATGACGCATGGCTGAATAACCCTTACCGTAAAGGTGAAGACGACATGGGCCGTGTATACGGTGTTCAAGGTCGTGCATGGGCTAAGCCTGATGGCGGCCACATTGACCAACTGCGTAAGATTGTTGATGATTTAACGCGCGGCGTAGACGACCGTGGTGAGATCCTTAACTTTTACAACCCTGGTGAATTTCACATGGGTTGTTTACGTCCATGTATGTACAGCCATCACTTTTCACTTCTGGGTGACACGTTGTACCTCAACAGCACACAACGTTCATGTGATGTGCCGTTGGGGCTGAACTTCAACATGGTTCAGGTTTATGTTTTCCTGGCTATCATGGCGCAAATTACCGGTAAGAAGCCGGGTCAGGCGTATCATAAGATTGTGAATGCACATATTTATGAAGATCAGCTGGAGTTGATGCGTGATGTGCAACTAAAACGGGAACCACTTAAAGCACCAACTTTCCACATTAACCCTGAAATCAAATCTCTGGAAGATTTGGAAACCTGGGTCACGCTGGATGACTTCTGGGTCGAAGGTTACGAATACCATGACGCAATTCGCTACCCATTCTCTGTGTAGTCTGCTCTGTTGGTCATAAGATGAAAAAGCTCCGAATGGAGCTTTTTTTCGTTTACGGCAATTATTTTAGCGCACTGACTATATACCGGTGTATTGGGTCAGTTTGCTGAGGATGAGACAGTGCAGGGCTGATGAATTCTGGTTGGGCAAAGATGCCTTTGTTAACCAGTGAGCTAATCATATCGAAGTATTTCAGCTCTGTTTTACCACACAAGAGTAATGAGAAATCGTTCCCCAGATTATCGTAAGCGTTGAGCACTTCTCGAAACCCACGTAGGTATAAGTAGTCTTTTGTCAGGCCACCACCGCGGTAAACACGAGCGGTAATCGTGAAGGCTTGTGTATCGGAAGTATGATATTGCTCTTTAAGCAGCCTGAAGGTTTGGCGGAAATCACGTTCTTTGATCATTGATTCAACCGCTAACACACGCAGAGCCAGTGTACGTAATCGCTTGATGCTAAAGTGCCCGGAAAGGTACTCACATAAAATCGCTAAACCTTCCTGCGTATTGGTATTGGCAGGGCAACCTAAACTTAAGACGTTAAGTGGTTGTCTACGGCCGTTAATGGTTGTCAGTAAATGGACCCCCATCTCGTGATGAGCCAATGCTTCTAGCTCGTCAGTCGTGATGTATGCAGCACTGTTTATTTTTACGCGTAAGCCAGAAACAAGGGCATTTGCTAGCATGCCATCAAGCACCTGTATTTCACAGTCATAGCCATGTCTATCTGCAAAGCTCCCCATGAACTGAGCGATGGAATGGCTGTCATGCTCTGGCTGGCTTTCTTCTTCCGTTGGTAAGTGCAAGATGAAGTGTGCATTGGCGATATCCTTTGCACTCGGCTCACCGTAGTAACGCAACGAGTTATACAGAAAATCTTGGGTACCAATGGTATCTACTTGATCAAGCTTATCGGCATAGGATTGAATCACATCCGCATAAAGTTTTTGCAGTTGTGTATCCTTGATATTTTCTAATGGTAACTCATACAAAAGACGTTTGGATTGGTGGGTGATAAGAGGCGTCTTTTGGTATTCAAAGTTAGGCTCTTGAGAATACTTGTTGTTGATGAAGCTTTCTCTTTCTAATGCGTAATTGAGAGGGTTTACGCTACTGAGGATATCAATGTCACTAACCAATTGGGTTAGTTGTTCGTCTATTGCTAATAGCTGGCTGGAAATCGGTTCGTGAGCTTGAGCCATACTGTTTAACTCCGTGTAAAGGCAACACCAACCGTCATCGTGATTGATTCGAGTGGTAAGGCTCAAATTATCACCAGGCACGTGACTTGAACAACAAATATTTGTTGTTCATCCTCTTTAACGTTGAACAATACTTGTGAAAATGGCGGATACAAAAAAGGCTCCACAATGTGGAGCCTTAAGTAAAGCGATGGTAATTCGTTATTATTATGCTGTCAGAGCAAGAATAGCACCTGGCAAAATAATGAATACTGACATTAAGTAGCCACCAACAACGGCTTTGTTCTTAATTGCCATCTCAGAAATCATTTCAGCGCCTTTCAGTGGTAGTTCACGTAAGAACGGAATACCGAAGATAAGTAGCGTTGCTGCAATATTGAATACTAGGTGTACCAGAGCGATTTGTAGTGCAAATACTGCGAACTCACCAGATACAGCCGTTGCTGCCAGTAGAGCTGTGATACATGTACCAATGTTAGCACCTAGTGTAAATGGGTAGATATCACGTACTTTTAGCACGCCAGTACCCACAAGTGGAACCATCAAACTCGTGGTTGTTGAAGATGATTGCACAAGAACAGTCACGATAGAACCAGAAAGGATACCGTGGATTGGACCACGACCAATTGCGTTCTTAAGAATGTCACGAGCTCGGCCAACCATCAGGCTCTTCATCAGTTTACCCATCACAGTGATAGCAACGAAGATAGTTGCGATACCAAGGATGATAAGCATCACGCCACCAACTGTGTCACCGAATGTTGAAAGAGGCTCTTTGATTGCACTCACAACAGGTTTCGTCATTGGTTTAATGAAGTTAAAGCCTTTAATGCTCATATCGCCAGTTGCAAGTAACGGTGAAACAAGCCAATGAGAAATCTTCTCTAAGATGCCGAACATCATTTCCAAAGGAAGGAAAATCGCCACAGCAAGTAGATTGAAGAAGTCATGGATCGTTGCACTAGCAAATGCACGCTTGAACTCTTCTTTACAACGTACGTGACCTAGAGAAACAAGTGTATTAGTGACCGTTGTACCAATGTTGGCACCCATTACCATAGGAATCGCCGTCTCTACAGGCAAACCGCCCGCAACTAAGCCCACAATAATAGAAGTTACAGTACTAGAAGATTGGATTAGGGCTGTCGCTACCAGACCGATCATAAGACCAGCTACAGGGTGCGATGCAAATTCAAACAGTACTTTTGCTTGATCGCCAGTGGCCCATTTAAAGCCGCTACCAACCATAGATACTGCTAGAAGAAGCAGGTATAGCATGAATGCCAAGTTAGCCCAGCGTAACCAGCGAGTCGTACTCGAGATCGGCGCCGCTGTTGAAGTAGCTTGGTTCATCATAATTTTCTCCGTGACCTTTCAGTTCTTTCTTGGTCTTTAGTTGAAACTGAGGGCGATGTTAGACAAGAAATATTTCAGTAATATTACAGATTGATGGCGGTTTGGATTTTTTATTGTCATTTTTGACAGTTGCAAGTTTGTGGTTGTTTTTGTTCTTTTAAGTTACTGTTTTTAGATGATTTTTGTTTTTGATTTCTGGTGCCGTTATGCGGGGTGAATTTCGTAAAAATGGGTTTTATCGCAAGTTTTATGACAATATGAATATTACATATTCGGTAAAACCTGATTTTAAATGATTCTTTTGTTGGTTTTACCGAGTTAATTGTCTATCCCTGTCACATTTGATATAAAAACATCACCATCATTTCAGGAAATGGGTATGTCACATCTAAATTATAATCATCTTTACTACTTCTGGATGGTCTGCAAACAAGGCTCTGTTACTAAAGCAGCAGATGCGCTCTTCCTCACACCGCAAACGGTGACCGGACAAATTAAAGCGTTCGAAGAGAGAATGAAAGGGAAGCTGACAAAGCGCAATGGGCGAACCGTTGAGCCCACAGAATTAGGACAGCTGGTGTTTAAATACGCCGACCGAATGTTCGGGTTGAGCTATGAGATGTTGGATATCGTGAATTATAGCCAGCACTCCAATATTTTGTTTGAGGTCGGTGTGGCGGATGCATTGTCAAAGCGTCTGGTTAGTAAAGTACTCATGACAACCGTTCCTGAAGATAACAGTATCCATTTGCGCTGTTATGAATCGACCCATGAACTCTTATTAGAAAGATTATCTCAACACAAACTGGATATGATCTTATCTGACTGCCCGGTCGACTCAACTCAAAGCCCAGGCCTCTATAGTAAGAAACTCGGGGAAAGCCGCATGAGTTTCTTTGCCTCGTTTGAAATTGGAGAGGTAAATTTCCCCGAAATATTGGAACAGAAAAAACTGTTGATACCAGCTAGTCGCACAGCAATGGGGCGCAAAGTCATTCAGTGGTTTGACCGACAAGGTTTACAGCCTGATATTTTAGGCGAATTTGACGATGTTGCCTTGATGAAGGCCTTCGCACGATACCATGATGATGTGATATTTCTGGCTCCGACCATGTACATGTCCGAAATTGAAGACGACCGAAAGTTACAACTAATCGGTCATGTGGATGATTTAAAAGAAGAGTATTATGTTATTTTTGCGGAGCGGATGATCCAGCATCCCGCAGTAAAGAATGTTTGTGACGCTGATTTTAGCCAAATGTTTGAATAAACACGTATCGTTGCGCAAATAAATAGATTACTATCGACAAAAATATAAACCTAAATCTAAATGAGACTTAAATAACTTCGACTGGTTTTTTGAACGTGCAAATTGCGTATCGAGATAGGGTGAATTAACGCTGGTGGTTAAGACTTACTAGCTTTACCTGTAATTAAGAACCTAGGTTAAAGTTATCAATATTGAGACTCTGATTATTTATCTGGATGTCACGAGAAAATTTTTGTATCACAACTAGCTAGCCCGAGTTGGAATGAGTAAGTTGTAGCTAGAGGTCCAACACATGAATTTACAAGACATGGAGAAAAACTCCGCTAAAGCTGTCGTATTGCTTAAAGCGATGGCGAACGAAAGACGCTTACAAATTCTTTGTATGCTGCATAACCAAGAGCTTTCTGTTGGAGAGCTGTGTGCAAAATTGGAGCTAAGCCAGTCGGCGTTGTCACAGCACCTTGCTTGGCTACGACGTGATGAGTTAGTCGCAACAAGAAAAGAAGCGCAAACGGTGTATTACACCTTGAAGAGTGACGAGGTCAAAACACTGATCAAAACGCTTCACGGCCTATACTGTGCCAATTAATCATTTTGATTAATGAGTGTGACATGGTGATTTCAGGCTGGCAGCGTTAAGAAGCGACTAGATTGGTCATCAGAAAAAGAAAAGCTGGCAGTGCCAGCTTTTTTTATCTTGATATCGATTTTGACGAATTTCAGATATAAAAAAACCGACATAAAGTCGGTTTTTTCTTCACTTTAAAATCAGGACTCTATTAAAGAGCTTTGATTTGTGCAGTGAAACGAGACTTATGGCGAGCTGCTTTATTCTTGTGAATAAGGCCTTTAGTTGCCATGCGGTCTAGGATAGGTGTAACTACAGCGAATGCAGCAGTTGCAGCTTCTTTGTCGCCTGCTTCGATAGCAGCAACAGTTTTCTTCATGTAAGTACGCATCATTGAGCGACGGCTAGCATTGTGCTGACGACGTTTCTCAGCTTGGATAGCGCGCTTCTTAGCAGATTTACTATTTGCCAAGGGTCTAACTCCCAAAAACTTAGTTCTGTGACAATTTAAGGGCGAGGAATATCCCTCATTTGCGCTTAAATGTCAAATGATTTGTGCAAAAACCGTTCTAAACCAAAACAAGTTTTGGTAAGAGAGGTCATCGCGGTTAAGATGGCGGGGATTCTAACAGCATTTTTATACCAATGCTAATAATTATCCACTCAGAACTAACAATAGGTGGATAAATTTTTGACGTCTATTTAGAGCCTCCACAAGCTTAACGGTATAGGGTTGGCTGTCTTATAGTGATATTCCGAGGTTACAGTGAGTAAACGACTACTCAAGTCAGGCATGATTGTCAGTGCTATGACTCTTATTTCGCGCGTTTTAGGCTTAGTCCGTGATGTGGTAGTGGCGAATTTAATGGGGGCAGGAGCAAGCGCAGACGTCTTTTTCTTTGCTAATAAGATTCCAAACTTCTTACGTCGTTTGTTTGCAGAAGGTGCATTTTCTCAAGCATTTGTACCAGTACTAACCGAAAGCCATGCTCAAGGCGATATGGACAAAACACGGGAGCTCATCGCCCGAGCCGCGGGGACTCTAGGGGTCATCGTTTCGGTAGTGACCCTGTTTGGCGTACTTGGCTCTGGCGTTGTCACCGCACTATTCGGCTTCGGCTGGTTTTTAGATTGGATGAACGGCGGGCCATCTGCCGAAAAGTTTGAGCTCGCTAGTATGATGCTCAAAATTACGTTCCCATATTTATGGTTCATTACTTTCGTCGCACTGTCTGGCGCGATCCTCAATACACTCGGTAAGTTTGCCGTTTCGTCATTTACCCCCGTATTTTTGAACGTCATGATCATACTGTCGGCTTGGTTTATTTCGCCGCAGATGTCACAGCCTGAGATTGGCCTTGCGATTGGTGTTTTCTTAGGTGGCTTAGTTCAGTTCCTGTTTCAAATTCCTTTCCTTATTAAAGCAGGCGTGATGGTCAAACCTAAATGGGGTTGGCGCGATCCGGGGGTAGTAAAGATACGTACCTTGATGATCCCTGCTTTGTTTGGTGTTTCAGTCAGCCAGATCAACTTATTATTTGATACCTTTATTGCCAGTTTTCTACAGACAGGGTCAATCAGCTGGCTGTATTACTCAGACCGCTTGCTGGAGTTTCCTCTTGGGCTCTTTGGTATTGCTATTGCAACCGTGATTCTACCGGCACTTTCTCGTAAGCACGTTGATGCCCACAGCGAAGGATTTGCTCATACCATGGACTGGGGTGTACGCATGGTTACGCTACTCGGTATTCCAGCCATGTTGGGGTTGATGGTGTTGGCGAAACCAATGCTGATGGTGCTATTTATGCGTGGTGAGTTTTCGCCGCAGGACGTACACCAAGCTTCACTTTCTCTGTTAGCCTACGCATCTGGCTTACTGAACTTTATGTTGATCAAGGTACTCGCACCGGGCTATTACTCGCGTCAGGATACTAAAACGCCGGTGAAATACGGCATCATAGCTATGGTGACGAACATGGTATTTAATGCCATGTTCGCTTATTTCTATGGCTATGTTGGTTTGGCTATCGCAACCGCTTTATCTGCTCTCGTCAATATGGTGCTGCTATACCGAGGTTTGCACTTAGCTGAGGTTTATCAGATAACTAAGCGCACCATCTTCTTTATTATACGCTTAGTGATTGCCGGGGCTGCGATGGTTGCAGCGATTTTGTGGCAATTGGAAGATATGTCTGTCTGGCTCGAGTGGAGTTTTGCATACCGTAGCGGTGTGTTAGGAATGTTGATCGCGTTGGGAGCGGCGGTTTACCTTGTCGTTCTATTTTTAACAGGTGTGCGCTTAAAAGACCTAAAAGCTGGGACAGAGTAAGGGTGATTAGTATATAATCCGTCAGTTTCACACAGTGCAAAGTAAAAACAGAGGCAAAAAGCAGTATCCAATGGAACTGATCAGAGGCATTCACAATATCACATCGCGTCACTATGGGTGTGTTCTGACTATTGGCAATTTCGATGGTGTCCACAGAGGACATCAGCAAGTATTGCAACAAGTGTCTGAACAGGCAAAGGAACTTTCGTTACCTTCGGTTGTGATGACCTTTGAACCTCAGCCAATGGAGCTGTTTGCTAAAGGCAAGGCACCAGCAAGGTTGACACGACTGCGCGATAAGTTTGTCCAGTTAAGTAAACTAGACATTGATCGATTGCTGTGTGTCAATTTTAATCGACATTTTGCCAGCTTGACGGCGGAAGAGTTTATCCGTGACTTGTTGGTAGAGCGATTGGGTGTTAAGTTTCTTGTCGTTGGTGATGACTTCTGCTTTGGTAAAGGCCGCAGCGGGAGCTTTGCCATGTTGCAGGAAGCAGGGGAAAAGTACGGCTTTGAAGTCGTCAGTACCCAAAGCTTTTGTTTACAACGATTACGAGTGAGCAGTACCGCTATTCGGGAAGCCCTGGCTCGTGATGATTTGCATTCCGCACATGAGATGCTGGGAAGAAATTACAGCATCAGCGGTCGTGTTTCTCATGGAAGAAAGCTAGGCAGAACGATTGGTTTTCCTACTGCGAATATTCCTTTGAAACGCTGTGTATCTCCGGTATCCGGAGTCTATGTTGTTCAAGCGCTAGGCATTGGTGATAAGCCAATTGGTGGCGTGGCTAACATTGGCCAAAGACCAACGGTAAATGGCGTTCGCCAACAGTTAGAAGTACACTTATTTGACTTTCATGCCAATTTGTATGGCAAGCAATTAGAAGTGGAACTTTTGCACAAACTTCGAGATGAGCAAAAGTTTGAGTCGTTTGAAGCACTTAAACAACAAATCGAATTGGATGCTGAAGCAGCAAGGGTGTGGCTGCGTCAGCTTAAGAGTTGAGCGGTTTATTCCACCGTTCAACATAATGTCTAATTTTCGCCCAATATAACGGAATTAAGAATCGATGAGTGAGTATAAAGATACCCTGAACTTACCTGAAACAGGGTTTCCAATGCGCGGCAACCTGGCCAATCGTGAGCCAGAAATGCTTAAGCGTTGGTACAAAGAAGATCTTTACGGTGAAATCCGTAAAGCTAAGAAAGGCAAAAAGTCATTCGTACTGCACGATGGCCCTCCTTACGCAAATGGTGACATTCACATTGGTCACGCACTAAACAAGATTCTTAAAGACATTATTATTAAATCCAAAACACTTTCAGGTTTTGACGCACCTTACATCCCAGGCTGGGACTGCCACGGTCTACCTATCGAATTGATGGTAGAGAAGAAAGTGGGCAAACCAGGCCAAAAAGTGACTGCAGCTGAATTCCGCGAAAAATGTCGTGAATACGCAGCAGGCCAGGTTGAAGGTCAAAAAGAGAGCTTCAAGCGTCTTGGTATCTTGGGTGAGTGGGATAAACCATACCGCACTATGGATTTTGATACTGAAGCGAACATCATTCGTGCGCTTGGTAAAATCGCGAGCAAAGGTCACCTGCTAAAAGGTTTCAAACCGGTTCACTGGTGTACAGATTGTGGTTCTGCTCTTGCTGAAGCAGAAGTGGAATACAAAGATAAAGTTTCTCCGTCTATCGACGTACGTTTTAAAACTGCGGACGAAGCGGCACTTTTATCTAAGTTTGAGCTGACTGAAGGTCATGAAGGTAAAGGTGACATCTCTATTGTTATCTGGACAACAACACCTTGGACTCTGCCAGCAAACCGCGCTGTATGTCTACGTGATGATCTTGAGTACGTGCTAATCCAAGTTGAAGGTGACAACCCTGAGCGTATCATCGTTGCCGCTGAACTTGCGAAAGATGTCATGGATCGCGCTGGTATTGAGCATTTCCACAACCTTGGTTTTGCTAAAGGTGCGGATCTAGAGCTTTCTCAGTTCCAACATCCATTCTACGATTTCACTGTACCAGCAATCCTTGGCGATCACGTTACAACTGACTCAGGTACGGGTGTTGTTCACACTGCACCTGGCCACGGTCAAGAAGACTTCGCTGTTGGTCAAAAATACGACCTAGAAGTAGCAAACCCAGTGGGCTCAAACGGCGTTTACCTGCCGGACACTGAGCTATTTGCTGGCCAGCACGTATTTAAAGCGAACGATGCTGTGGTTGAAACGCTAAAAGAAAAAGGCGCTTTACTGCATCACCACGCTTACGAGCACAGCTACCCACACTGCTGGCGTCATAAGACTCCAATCATTTTCCGTGCAACACCTCAGTGGTTCGTTTCTATGGACCAGGCTGGTCTACGTGCAAAAGCACTAGAAGCAATCAAAGGCGTGCAATGGATGCCTGAATGGGGTCAAAGCCGTATTGAAGGTATGATTGAAGGCCGCCCTGAGTGGTGTATCTCTCGTCAACGTACCTGGGGTGTGCCAATCGCTCTGTTTGTACATAAAGAGACAGCAGAACTTCATCCAAACACGCTTGAACTGATCGAAAAAGTAGCGAAGCTGGTTGAAGAAAAAGGCATCCAGGCATGGTGGGATGTAGACGCAGCAGAACTATTAGGCGACGAAGCAGAGCAGTACGAAAAAGTACTGGATACGCTAGACGTTTGGTTTGACTCTGGTGTTACGCACTTCTCAGTTGTTGATGCTCGTGAAGAGTACAACGGCCACAGTGCTGACCTATACCTAGAAGGTTCTGACCAACACCGTGGTTGGTTCCAGTCTTCTCTGATTTCATCTATCGCGATGAAAGACGAAGCGCCGTACAAACAAGTACTGACTCACGGTTTCGTTGTTGATGGCCACGGCCGCAAGATGTCGAAATCTATCGGTAACGTTGTTGCGCCAAAAGACGTAACTAACAAGCTAGGTGCAGATATCCTGCGTCTATGGGTTGCTTCTACAGACTACACTGGTGAAGTTGCAGTTTCTGATGAAATCCTAAAACGTAGTGCAGATGCGTACCGTCGTATCCGTAACACGTCACGTTTCTTCCTTGCTAACCTAAACGGCTTTAACCCAGAAACAGACATCGTTCCTGCAGAAGAGATGGTTGCGTTGGATCGTTGGGCTGTAGGTCGTGCACTTGCTGCTCAAGAAGAGATCGTAAAAGCATACGGCGAGTACAACACGCATGCGGTAATGCAGCGTCTAATGCACTTCTGTTCAATCGAAATGGGTTCTTTCTACCTAGACGTTATTAAAGACCGTCAGTACACAGCAAAACGTGGCGGTCATGCGCAACGTAGCTGTCAGACTGCGCTTTACTACATCGTAGAAGCTTTGGTTCGCTGGATGGCGCCTATCATGTCGTTTACAGCTGACGAAATCTGGAACGAAATGCCAGGTAAGCGTGAGAAGTTTGTACTTTGCGATGAATGGTACGAAGGCTTGTTTGGTTTGAATGAAGGTGAAGAGCTAAACAACGACTTCTGGACTGAAATCCAGAAAGTTCGTGGTGCGGTGAACAAACTGCTAGAAGCAGCACGTGCAGAGAAAACCATCGGTGGTGCACTGCAAGCTGAGTTGACGCTGTTTGCTGATGACGCGCTAGAAGCGAAAATCAATAAGCTGGACGATGAACTACGTTTCGTACTACTAACTTCTGCAGCAACAGTGAAGCCACTAAGCGAGAAGTCAGACGCAGCACAAGCGACGGATATCGAAGGCCTGTTCGTTGAAGTGAAAGCAACAGAGTCTGAGAAATGTGACCGTTGCTGGCACCACACTCCAGACGTAGGCACAATCGCTGGTCACGAGAAAATCTGTGGCCGTTGTGTGTCGAACGTTGAAGGGGAAGGCGAAGTACGTAAATTCGCTTAAATACTCGTTATTCTTGGCACTGTAGCTTTGTTGACTACATTTACTCACTCCATCACATAGACCACTATGTTCAGGAGCTTCATAAATTTGTCGCCTCGCTACAGCACCAATAATTTAGAGTATTAATGTCTTCGGAACTTTTTCACAATTTTATAGCCCCAGTATCTACTGGGGTTATTTTTATTGCCCAATTTCGCATTATCCTTGCAAGAGGATAACCAGCGAATTAAAACTCTTTGGTATTAATGACGGATTAGGTTCCTTATCGTACTCGTTCTCTATTTTAGGGGATGGTCTGAGTGCAATGGGTTAGTTGATTGAGATAGGGATAGAAATGAGTCATATTCCATTAAAGCAATCTGGTGTACGTTGGCTATGGCTGGCGATTGTGATTTTTTTAGCTGATATTGGCATCAAGTACGTTGTGATGAACAACATGGGGTTCGGTTGGGCAAACCGCATTGAAATTTTGCCTTTCTTTAACCTTCTATATGTCCACAACTATGGTGCAGCATTTAGCTTCTTGAGTGATCAAGCTGGCTGGCAACGTTGGTTCTTCACTGGCATTGCCTTCATCGTGTCAGGTCTGTTGACCTACTGGATGAGCAAGTTACCAGCGAATGAAAAGTGGAATAATATTGCGTATGCCATGATTATTGGCGGCGCGGTAGGCAATGTCTTCGACCGAGTGATTCATGGCTTTGTGGTTGATTATCTAGATTTCTACTGGGGTAATTACCATTGGCCAGCATTCAACCTTGCAGACATGGCGATCTGTATAGGTGCTGCGATGATCATTCTTGATGGTTTTCGTAAAAAAGATGCTGAGAAGTAACGCTTGCCGACAATATTAAAATAACCCTAAGCGTCGCCCGTTGATTCGAGCGGCGCTTTTTATTATGTTGGAGCGCAAACTGGCGCATCTTAATAAATAAAGTGAAAAGCGCTTAAACCGATCACAGTAAATAAGTGACCAGTTGTTTACCGTGGATTGGTATTATCCAAGAAAAAGGAAGCAGTAACGTGACAACAATTACTAAAGAATCTGTAGTAACTCTACACTTCACCATTAAAATGAAAGATGGTTCAGTTGCAGACAGCACCCATAACATGGGTAAGCCCGCTAAATTTGTAATGGGTGATGGTAGCCTGAGCGAAAACTTTGAACAATGTCTGGTTGGCCTGCAGTCTGGTGAGCAAAAAGCGATTGAACTAAAAGCGGAAGATGCGTTTGGTATGCCAAACCCAGATCATATCCACCACATGGATCGCACCAAATTTGTCGGTGACGCAGAAGTGGAAGTGGGTACCATCATGGCATTTAGTGGCCCTGATGGTATGGAAATCCCAGGTATCATCACTGAAATTGCTGGTGATTCAGTAACGGTTGACTTCAACCATCCTCTGGCAGGGCAAGACGTGACTTTCGAAGTTGAGATTTTGTCAGTAGAATAGCGAACCCAAGTAAAGATAACTTCCATGAGCAATGAAATGAAAATCCTATTAGCTAACCCACGCGGTTTTTGTGCTGGCGTTGACCGTGCGATTAGCATCGTAGAGCGTGCGCTTGAAATGTATCAGCCACCGATTTATGTCCGTCATGAAGTGGTGCACAACCGTTTTGTCGTTGAAGGGCTAAAACAACGTGGTGCGATCTTCGTAGAAGAGTTGCATGAAGTGCCTGATAACAACATTGTGATTTTTTCTGCTCATGGTGTATCGCAAGCGGTTCGCCAAGAAGCCAAACAACGTGACCTTACTGTGTTTGATGCAACGTGTCCGTTGGTGACTAAAGTTCATATGGAAGTGGCTCGCGCCAGCCGTCGTAATATGGAAGTGGTACTGATCGGCCACGCCGGTCACCCTGAAGTGGAAGGCACGATGGGTCAGTACGCGAGTGAAACTGGCGGTATGTACTTAGTGGAAACACCTGCTGATGTAGAGAAGCTAAAAGCGATCGTTAAAGATCCTTCCGATCTGCATTACGTAAGCCAAACCACGCTTTCCGTTGATGAGACGGCAGACGTGATTGAAGAGCTGCGCCGCGTATTTCCTGATATTCAGGGGCCGCGAAAAGACGACATCTGCTACGCGACTCAAAACCGTCAGGATGCTGTTCGAGAAATGGCAAGTGAAGTGGATGTGATGGTCGTTGTTGGTTCGAAGAACTCATCAAATTCGACCCGTCTAAAAGAACTGGCAGAGAAACTGGGTACACCAGGCTATTTGACGGATTGTCCTGAAGACATTAAACCTGAATGGTTTGATGGCAAAACGAAAGTCGGTGTTACTGCTGGTGCTTCAGCGCCTGAGGAACTGGTTAACCAAATCCTTGAGCGTATTAAAGAGATGGTCGGTGCGCGCGCTGTGGACGAGGTCTTAGGCCGCGAAGAGAACATGTTCTTTGAAGTACCAAAAGAGCTGCAAATCAAGCAAGTAGACTGAAATCCAGTTTTCGAATAGGTAAAAGGCGACCTCAGGGTCGCCTTTTTTGATTAAATAGCTTGGTGCTTAATGGCTGATACCGAGCATCTCTTTAAGTACTTTTAGATAGCGGCGACTCACTGGAATCTCAAAGCCAGTTTTAGTGATGATTTCCGCTAAGCCATTTTCTAATAATTTTATTTCGCTAATCGCTTTGATACTGACCAGGTACTGACGGTGACATCGCACCAGTGGCGTTTTTTCTTCAATTGTTTTCAGTGTTAACTGCGTACTGGCAGTTTGGTTAATTGAACGAACGTGTACACCGCTGATATCACTATAGGCGCATTCCACTGTGTCAGTTGCCATGATCACAATGCGGTTGTGACCAATACAAGGTATTTGGTCTAACGTATCAGGCGTTATCGCGGAGAGCTGTTGAGTCAGTGTCGACTGGCTAATGGTCTTATGCAGACGCTTCACTGTCTTGTTGAGTCGCTCCGGATCGACGGGTTTCAGCAAATAATCAAACGCGTTGTCTTCAAAAGCCTGAATCGCATACTGGTCATAAGCGGTCACAAAGACCACGTAGGGCATGGTTTCCGGATCAAGCATACCAAGCAGCTCAATGCCCGTGACTTGTGGCATTTGAATATCCAAGAACACCACATCTGGTTTAAGCTCATTGATTTTCTTCAGGCCAAGAATGGCGTTTGAGGCATCACCTATCACCTCTACCTGGCCTGTTTCGGACAACAATTCGGCTAATTCTTCACGAGCAAACTGTTCATCATCAATGACGAGTGCGGTTAACATCCATTCTTACCTTGTAGTATTGCGACTGACCTTTACGAAGTTGTGGGAATAATAAAACTCATTTTAGTAAATTGATGCTTCTCGCACGCAATTTTTAGCGCTGAATCACGCCCAAACTGATTTGTGAGACGTTTGTCGACAATTTCCATACCTAAACCAGAGTGGTTGTCTTTAGGTGGCTCAAAACTGCCTGCATTGTCTTCCACGGTAATCAGATGACCTTGTGGATGCGCTTGGCTGTATATTCTCACCTTGCCGCCTTCCAGCATATTAGAGACGCCGTGTTTAATGGCATTTTCTACCAAAGGCTGAAGTGTAAAGCTTGGTAACTTGATGTCCAGTAATTCTGGTTCAATATCTATCTCGACTTCGAGTCGGTCAGTAAAACGAGCCTTTTCAATACTCAGGTAAGAATTCACATGAGCAAGCTCTTCTTTTAGCGTTACCGTGTTGATGTTCTGTTTTAAGTTACTGCGGAAGAAGTGCGATAAGTTTTGGATCAGCTCACGAGCTTTATCCGGGTCACGTCGCGTAATCGCGCTGATAGTATTGAGCGCATTAAACAAGAAATGTGGATTAACCTGCGCGTGCAGCAATTTGATTTCTGCCTGAGCTAATAAGGTTTGTTGTTGCTGATAATCGCCGTATAAAATCTGGCTGGATAACAGTTGTGCAATCCCTTCTGCCATCGACATGTTTGCCGTGGAAAACAGTTTTCGCTTTGGCTCGTAGAGTTTGATAGTACCGATTACTTCCTTGCCCGCTCTAAGTGGAATAATAAGCGCTGAACCCAGTTTACAGTCTTTCGCAATGGAGCACTGATAAGGGCGCTCGGAGCCATCGAGATAAATAATGTCGTTCTTTTCCATCGAGTCTAAGGTACTTTGCGATGAAATCGGGGTATTCGGTTTGTGGTGATCATCACCGATACCAACAAAGGCGAGGATTTTTTCCTGATCGGTAATCGCGACCGCGCCTACTTTTGTCTCTTCATAAATAATACGGGCGATTTTTTCTGCGTTTTCAGTGTTAAAACCGTTACTTAAAATGCCCACTGAGCGGTCGGCAATAGTTAACGCTCGGCGTGAAAAGGTCGCCGAGTACTTTTCGAAAATGGTTTTTCGGTCTTGAAGAATGCTCATGAACAGAGCAGCACCAAACGAGTTAGCAATGATCATCGGAGCAGCAATCGCTGATACCAATTCATAAGCCTGGTCGAACGGTTTTGCGACCGCGAGCAGCAAGATCATTTGTACAACTTCAGCCACAAAAGTCACGCTGAACACGACACTTGGGTTAAATAGCAGGGCACCTTTGTTGCGCTTGATTAGGTATACGTGAAGCAGGCCACCGATAACCCCTTCAGCCGTGGTTGAGATTGCACAAGCCAGATCGGTAAAACCACCAAGTGTGTAGCGGTGAATACCACCAGTAAGCCCTACCGCGAAACCAACCACGGGGCCACCAAATAGCCCGCCCATCACTGCACCGATAGCGCGAGTGTTAGCAATCGCATCGTTAATATGCAGACCAAAATAGGTGCCGAGAATACAGAAGCCCGAGAAAAGTACGTAACAAATTAAGCGGTGGCTTAAGCGAGAAGAGATGCTCAACAGAGGCAATATAATGGGTGTTTTACTCAGCATGTACGCCAGTACTAAGTAAACACACATTTGCTGTAATAGAGAAATAACCAGTTCCATAGCGAACCTAACCTGAAATCAATGTTGTTATTGTATACCTAAGTAACCTCAAGATGCTTGGTTCAGCGACAAGGCTCTAAGCCAGTATGTTGAAGTCACTTGGGTATAAAACAAAAAGAGCCTGCATCGGGCAGGCTCTCTAACTTAATCAGTCGATGAAAATGCGCTGATATTAAGCAGTTTCAGATACCGCTTGTGGTTTCTCTTCGTCAGCCAGTTCAGTTTCGCCTTTACCTTTAGAGGTTTTGATAACGTAACCCGTAACAACTAGTGAGAAGATGATACCCGCGATAGTCGACACTTGCATTGGCAGACCGAAACCTAGTGAGCTGTTGTTCAGAATGAACGTTACACACACCGTTGTCATGAACATTGCAGGGATAGTAGTAATCCAGTGCAGTTTGTTGTGACGTAGTAGGTAAGCCGACGCAGTCCAAAGCATCATTACTGCTGTAGTTTGGTTTGCGAAACCGAAGTAACGCCAGATGATACCGAAGTCAACTTGAGTCAGAATGCCACCGATAACGAACAGTGGAAGCGCCATTAGTAGACGGTTGCGCAGTGTTTTCTGTTCCATGTTGAAGTATTCAGCAAGGATCAGACGGCTTGAACGGAACGCTGTGTCACCTGAAGTAATAGGTAGGATAACCACACCTAGGAACGCGATGATACCGCCGAACACACCTAGTAGACCAAATGATGCGCTGTAAACTACGTTACCAGGGCCGCCGTTCTTCACTGCTTCTGACAGTGCGTCTAGAGAGCCGAAGAAAGACAGAGCGATAGCACACCAGATTAGCGCGATAACACCTTCACCGATCATTGCACCGTAGAATACGAAGCGACCGTTTTTCTCATTTTCCATACAACGTGCCATCAGTGGAGACTGAGTCGCGTGGAAGCCAGAGATTGCACCACATGCGATAGTGATGAACAGTGCTGGCCATAGAGGCATGTCATTCGGGTTTAGGTTGCTGAACATGTCCGAAACTTGGAAGTCACCCATTACCGTGTGCTCGCTAGAGAATGCTACAGCAGTCATTAGGCCAACAGACATGAAAATTAGTAGTGCGCCAAATAGTGGGTAGAAACGGCCGATGATCTTATCAACAGGAACGATAGTCGCAATGATGTAGTATGCAAAGATTGCGATAACCATTGTTGTCATGCTTACGTTTAGGCTTGTTTGATCGTTGATTAGGTTTGTGATCATGCCAGCTGGTGCTGATACGAATACCACACCAACAAGAAGCAGTAAGACAATGGCAAAAATGTTCATAAAGTGTTTTGCGCCATTACCCAGGTAACGTCCAGTAATGGTTGGTACAGAAGCACCGCCGTTACGAACAGATAGCATACCTGAGAAGTAATCGTGTACCGCGCCAGCAAAAATACAGCCGATAACAATCCATAACATTGCTGCTGGGCCGTATAGTGCACCCATGATTGGGCCAAAGATAGGACCTACGCCAGCGATGTTAAGTAGCTGAACTAGGTAAACTTTCTTGGTTGACATTGGAACATAGTCAACACCATCTGCTTTAGTGTGAGCAGGCGTTTGGCGTTTTTCATTGATGCCGAAAATTTTCTCGACGAAAGCGCCGTAGATGAAGTATCCGCCGATTAGGGCTGCGACACAGGTTAGAAACCACATCATAACTATTGTCCTTGGTTAGTAGGATAGGGTAATTGTTTTAATTTCAGGATGCATGTTAAGGGCTGCTTTTGTTAATTGCATTCGCTTAGTCGGTAAGTGGTCGAATAGGACTACGAGTGGTCGATATGGCCTTTGAGTGGTTTTGGGCACCGCTCAGTGGTTGCTCTTAGCCGTGAATGGTATTTGGCTGGTATGAGTGGTTCTGATTTCACGTTTAGCGGTTGCTTACCACTGTCAGGGGTTAAATACGCAGATAAACGGTCAAAGTGAGAATTTAGTGGTAAGCTTATTTTGAAAACAAATTTTTAAAACAAAGAGTTAAGGGGAAATATGAAAAAGGCAACGTTAGGGTTAGCGCTGGCTTTACTGGCAGGGTGTTCCGCGACTACAGAAGATCTCGCTCAGTCAGGCGACTGGTATCAAATCGGTTATCAGGATGGCATCGCGGGTCATACATCACGCACAGTGAAAGAGCTAAGCGCAATGGGCAATGTAAAACAAGGAGATTACGACCAAGGTTATCTCGAAGGTTTGTCTGAATACTGTAACCCTGATTTTGCGTATCAGATTGGACTATCTGGTCAGTATTACGAAGGGGTGTGCGAAGGGACGAAACAAGCGCAAAAATTCCGAATGGAATGGCAGCGTGGCTGGAACGAATACAGTAACTAACGCAGTTTCATAATCAAGACGACTGTCTGACTTGTTAATCTTCTGACAAATGGGGAGGGTTTGTTTGGTCTACTTTTGCCATTGAATTTTAATTCAGAGTGATTCCGACGATGAAAAAGTACCTCCTGCTCACCTTAGTTTTATTGCCGCTGACCGCCAGTGCATCTAATGCGCTAAAGGATACCATTAAAGCTAAACGTAAATACGAGCATAGCAAAAGCCATATTACTAATACGCTTGATAACACTAAGCGTGATATCGAAGAGATCACCAGTGGCACCTACGTACAGAATCAGGCCAAACGTGAGGCTAAGAAAGCGACGAGCAAGTACACCAATAAAGTGGAAAACGTCAAAAATGCCACCGACCCCGAACATATTAAACGCAAAGCGAATAATGAGCTCAATCGCCAGTTTGATGAATGGCTCTATGAAGATTAATCAACGTTAAATAGACGAGTAAAGGTGACACGAAGTCACCTTTTTTATGCTTACCTGTTTGTGATTATTTCGGCTGGTGGTTTTCTACCGCTTTACGCAGGAAGCCATCCTGATGCGCCAACTGCTGGCGAGCGGAGTTGATATCAAGATCGGTCAGGATCATTAAGATCGCCAGTTTTACCTCATAGTCTGTTTGTTTGAGCACGGCTGTTGCCTGCTCTTTACTGCAGTCCGTCGCTTGCATCACGATACGAGCGGCGCGTGCGACCAGTTTGTCATTGGTGGCTTTCACATCCACCATTAAGTTTTGGTAGCTCTTACCAATGCGGATCATGCTTGCTGTTGTCAGCATGTTCAGCACCAGTTTCTGTGCCGTACCCGATTTCAGGCGGGTCGAGCCTGTTAATGCCTCGGGGCCGACGACTGGACTGATTGCAATGTCAGCGATGTCGGCAATAGGAGAGTCCGGGTTACAAGACAGCGCTACTGTTGTCGCGCCAATCTCATTGGCATACTCTAATCCACCAATCACATAAGGCGTTCTGCCACTTGCTGCGATACCGACAACCACATCACTTTTATTGAAGTTGATATTCTTTAAATCTTGCTCGCCGAGCAAAGGAGAATCTTCAGCACCTTCTTTCGCTTTGAGGATAGCTTCTGGTCCGCCAGCTATTAAGCCAATGACCATTTTGTCGGATACCCCAAACGTTGGCGGGCACTCTGATGCATCCAAAACGCCTAAACGACCACTGGTACCAGCACCCATATAAACCAGCCTGCCGCCCGCTTTAAATGCTGCTGTAATCTTATCGACCGCCAATGCTATCTCAGGAAGGACCTTTTCTACGGCAAGAGGAACCAGTTTGTCTTGCTGATTAATGCGCTGAACAATATCCAGTGAAGGCAGCAAGTCGATATCCATTGTTTCTGGGTTACGACCTTCAGAAACGAGCTGTGATAAAGCGGCAATAAGTGCGTCGTTTGTCATAATTAAGCCTTCATTATTAATTTTTTGAATACAGTACACCGAGTGAAGCCAGTCGACTTGCTCCGGTGACTTCCGGTAAATTGCTCGGCAAACCGTGAATATGGCGCTGAGCTAACCACGCAAACGCCATTGCTTCCATATAGTCGCCATCAACGCCTTTTTCGTTGGTTGTGGTCACTTGCCATTGAGGCATTAATTCGCTTAAGCGTTGCATCAACAGTGGGTTTCTCGCTCCGCCACCACAAACCAGCAGTAGCGGAGATGTGCCGTAAGTAAATTTATCTACTTCACTGGCGATGGTGACGGCGGAGTACTCACATAATGTGCGCTGAACATCTTCTGCAGAGAGTGAATGCCCAGTCAGTTGGGATTGTAACCAGTGGATATTGAATAGTTCGCGGCCGGTACTTTTGGGTGCTGCGCGTGTTAAATAAGGCTCTTGAAGTAATTGATTGAGCAGTACCGGATTGACTGTACCTTGCAGTGCAAATTGTGCGTCTTTATCGAACCCTTGCGTCGTATGCTTCTCACACCAGGCATCCATCAACAAATTACCAGGCCCAGTATCGTAACCAATCACCGGTTGCTGTGGGTGCAAAACGGAAACATTGGCAATACCACCGATGTTTAAAACCACGGTTGTCGAGTCTTGCATCGCGAAGATACTTTTGTGGAAAGCTGGTACAAGAGGAGCGCCTTGCCCGCCGAGTGCCATGTCCTTACGACGAAAATCCGCCACGGTGTCGATACCGGTTTTCACCGCGATAATATTGGCATCACCCAATTGAGTGGTAAATGGATACTCGCCAGTTGGCTGGTGGAAAACGGTTTGACCATGGTTGCCAATAGCCCGGACTTGCTCAGCGGAATAGCCTGATTTATCCAACAGCTGGAGAACGGCATTTGCAAACAGGTGACCAAGCTGGTGGTCGAGTTCACCAATGGCTTTCAGGTTCGTCTCCTGACCAGTGCAAACGGACAATAAAGCCTGTTTCAGCTGGGCAGGCATTGGATAATCATCGTGGGCAATAAGCTGAACGTGGTTTCCTTTAATCTCAACCAAAGCCGTATCGACACCATCCATACTCGTGCCAGACATCACGCCAATGTAAAGTTCGTTAAAATTCACAGCCGATCTCGTCAATTCTTCATTCGCTTATTGTAAAGCAAATCTGAAGCGAATAACCTCATTTGGTACCAGATATTTGAGGAGAAAACATGGGTCCGTTATGGGTTGACGTTGCAGGCTATGAGCTGACTGCTGAAGACAAAGAAATTTTGGAGCATCCAACGGTTGGTGGCTTGATTCTGTTTACACGGAATTATCATGATAGCGAGCAACTTCAGGCGCTTACCCAGTCTATCCGCAAAGCGGCGAAACGTCCGCTACTGATTGGTGTCGATCAGGAAGGAGGGCGCGTACAGCGATTTCGTGAGGGCTTTTCTCTTATCCCTGCTGCTGATGAATATGCAAAACATCAAAATAGTGAAGAGCTTGCTCGAATGGGCGGCTGGCTTATGGCAGCGGAGCTGATTGCTCATGACATTGATTTGAGCTTCGCCCCTGTATTGGATAAAGGCCATCAGTGCAAAGCGATTGGTAGCCGAGCCTTTGGGGAAGACGCCAATACCATCCTTCGTCATAGCACTGCCTACATGCAAGGGATGAAAAGCATCGGCATGGCGACAACAGGCAAACACTTTCCCGGACATGGTGGCGTGATTGCTGACTCTCATCTGGAAACGCCCTATGACGAGCGCAGTGATATTTTTGAGCAAGACATGGCGATTTTCAAAGCTCAAATCGAGGCGGGTATTTTGGATGCCATGATGCCAGCCCACGTCATTTTTCCGAACTACGACTCTCAACCTGCCAGCGGTTCCGAATATTGGCTGAAAACAATTCTGCGTCAGCAACTTGGTTTCAAAGGCTTGATCTTCTCTGATGATTTAACCATGGAAGGCGCAGTTATCATGGGCGGTCCTGCAGAACGCTCCATTCAGGCTTTGAATGCAGGGTGCGATATGCTGTTGATGTGCAATAAAAGAGAGGCTCAGGTCGAAGCTCTGGATAACTTACCTATCACGAGTGTGCCGCAAGCCAGCGCGTTACTGAAAAAACAGAGCTTTTCTCTGAGTGAGCTCAAGTTGTCACAAGAGTGGAAACAAGCCAGCGAAGCGATGAAGCGTTTAACTCCATAAACTTCAATACTTGTAAGCACGTAAACTGCTAAAAACACCGAACTCAAGCCAAACTTAAGTTAAGTTTGGCTTTTATTTTGTGTGAAATTAAATTTACAGTAAATGTTTTTTAAAATGTACACTTGTTTTTATCGTTTAGCCTGTTATCTTGTCGTTAAAGCTTAGTTGTCTCACCAAGGATTTGGTTGGGTGTAAAAAATAATATACAGGTCAAGGTTATGAAAAAAAGTGAATTGAGCGACATTAACATCGTCGAAGAACAGGTTCTTATCACTCCAGATGAGTTAAAAGCGAAATTGCCTCTGAGTGACAAAGCACGCCGCTTTATCCAAGAATCTCGTCAAACTATTGCTGACATCATTCATAAGAAAGATCACCGTTTGCTTGTTGTGTGTGGACCTTGTTCTATCCACGATATTGATGCGGCGAAAGACTACGCAAAACGTCTTAAAGCGCTTTCAGAACAACTAAGTGACCAACTGTATATTGTAATGCGTGTTTACTTTGAAAAGCCTCGTACTACCGTTGGCTGGAAAGGTTTAGTTAACGACCCGCATCTGGATGGCAGTTTTGATATCGAACATGGTCTGCATGTAGGCCGTGAACTGCTGGTTGACCTGGCAGAGATGGAAATTCCGCTAGCGACAGAAGCTCTTGACCCAATCAGCCCACAGTACATCGCAGATACCTTTAGCTGGGCAGCAATTGGTGCGCGTACTACCGAATCGCAAACTCACCGTGAAATGGCGAGTGGCCTGTCTATGCCAATTGGTTTTAAAAACGGTACTGATGGTAGCTTGGCGACAGCAATCAATGCGATGCAAGCAGCATCATCTAGCCACCGTTTCATGGGTATTAACCGTGAAGGACAAGTTGCACTGCTCACGACTCAGGGCAACGCGAATGGTCACGTGATTCTTCGTGGCGGTAAGCAGACGAACTACGATTCAGTATCCGTGACTGAGTGTGAACAAGAAATGGCGAAGTCAGGTCTTGACGCTTCACTGATGGTGGACTGTAGCCACGCGAACTCACGTAAAGACTACCGCCGTCAGCCACTGGTTGCTGAAGACGTGATCCATCAAATTCGTGAAGGCAACAAGTCTATTATCGGCCTGATGATTGAAAGCCACATCAATGAAGGCAATCAGTCTTCTGACCTGAAACTTGAAGAGATGGAATACGGTGTATCTATCACCGATGCATGTATCAATTGGGAGTCAACTGAGGCACTATTACGTCATGCACACGAAGAGCTGGTGCCTTTCTTAGAGAATCGCCTAAAAGGCTAAAAAACGGAACTTATTTAAAGGAACATCAATGGCAGTTGAACTTAACGCATTACGCGATCAGATTGATGCAGTCGACAAGCAAATGCTTGAGCTTCTAGCCCAGCGTTTATCGCTGGTAGAAAAAGTGGGTGAAGTAAAAAGCGAACACGGTTTGCCAATTTATGCCCCCGACCGAGAGGCCGCGATGTTAGCGTCTCGTCGAGCTGAAGCTGAAAAAATTGGGGTACCCCCACAGCTAATCGAAGACATTCTTCGTCGTACTATGCGTGAGTCTTATGCCAGTGAGAAAGATTCCGGATTTAAGTGTTTGAACCCAGAATTACGCTCAGTTGTGATTATCGGTGGTAATGGTCAACTGGGCGGCCTGTTTGGCCGTATGTTCAAATTGTCGGGCTACCAGGTCAAAGTTCTGGGCAGTAAAGATTGGGATCGTGCGGATGAAATCCTGGACAACGCGGGTTTAGTCGTGGTCACGGTACCGATTCATCTGACGGAAGGGGTTATCGAGAAGCTGGGTAACTTACCAGAAGATTGCATTTTGTGTGATTTAACCTCGATTAAGTCGAAGCCACTGCAAGCGATGCTCAAGGTGCACGCTGGCCCGGTTGTTGGTCTTCACCCGATGTTTGGTCCTGATGTTCCTAGCCTTGCGAAGCAGGTTATTGTGTACTGTGATGGCCGTGGGAACGAGCATTACCAATGGCTGCTCCAACAATTTGGTATTTGGGGCGCAAGTTTGTGTCAGATTGACGCAGAAGAGCACGATCATGGCATGACACTGATTCAAGCATTGAGACACTTTACGTCGTTTGCTTACGGCATGCACTTAAGTAAAGAGAACCCGAATATCGATCAGTTGCTCAAACTAAGCTCGCCTATCTACCGCCTTGAATTGGCGATGGTTGGACGACTGTTTGGTCAGGACCCGAATTTGTACGGTGATATCATTTTCTCTTCTCAAGAGAATATTGACATGATCAAGCGATTCCATCAGCGTTTGGGTGATGCGGTGGCGATCCTGGATAGCAAAGACAAAGCGCGATTCATCGAAAGTTTCAAGCAGGTGAGCGATTGGTTTGGTACTTACTCTCAACAATTTATGAATGAGAGCCAGAACCTGCTCAAGCAAGCCAATGATAATATTCATCGTGGCTAACAGCCTGATATAAAAAAAGAGCAGCGTTGGCTGCTCTTTTTTTATTTGAAGAAAATTAGTTAACGGCTGTCTCGTTACCTTCTTCACTGGACACGGTGTTGATGCTGGTGTCTCGGTAAGGCGAATTAGTTAAGTTGATTTGCAGACGAACAACGTTGTCAATCAACTGAACTAATGGACCCCATTTAACTTTATTCTCTTTTTCAAACACGTAGTTGAAATTCTCTGGTGTCCAGTCCATCAAGTATTGAGGATTCAATGCTCGCCCGAGGAAGCGCACTTCATAATGCAGGTGAGGTCCGGTCGAATTACCAGAGTTACCACATTGAGCAATAACATCCCCTTTACTGACAAATTCCCCGCTTTTCACTTTGAATTTTTGCAGGTGCGCATAAGAGCTCATAAAACCAAACGAATGGCGTAAAGTCAGGTAGTTGCCATAGCCTCGATTACCCGGACGAACCGTCTCTACAACCCCATCGGCAGGAGCCAGCACCTCTTCACCACGCTTACAGGTTAGGTCGATACCAGTATGAACGTGTTTTTTCCCTGAAATCGGGTTGATTCGAGTGCCATAAGAGGACGAGATGCGCTGATAAGTGATTGGGCTGTCGTTAGGAATAAGGCGGAACATGGTTGCACGTACGGCAGAATCTATTGCCGCAGCGTCAATTCTCTCTTCCAGTGCCAAATTGTTTTCATCAAGCATCAGCTCTTCGTCGGCTAATCCAAGTACCGACTCGACATCGAATACACGTTTACCCAGCAGCTGAATTTGGTTATTTCTGTCAGTCAAAGATTGAGACAACGAGTGGTTGGTATCAAGCTGTTCTTCGTAAAGTGCGGTGATTTCGTTTTTCTCACTCTCCAGTTTAGCGACGGCTTGAACCAGTACATCTTGATCATAGCGCTGTTGCTGGTTCATATACCATGCACCACCAATAACGGCAGGTAACGCGATGACCGAAGCCAACACGGTGACGACCGAAATGCGGCCAAAGTAAAATTGCTGATCGCCGTTTTTTGTCGGGATCTGAATGATGATTTTTTTAGACATAGTGATAGTTACTTAAGTAGGCATTTGATTATTTATTTCCTAAAGCGAAAGCAGCGTTAACTTTCGTATGGAAGTTCGTTGTTGCCTACATTCAATTCTGAAAATTACTTTTGTTGGCTGTACTTTCAATGAGCATCAGCCTAATTAGTTGGTTCGATGGGCAGAGGAGTTTGGTCGACAATTGATGAAAAAAGTCGTCTCTCCACTTTATTATTTTTCTTACCAATGACTCGAACGGACTGAATCATATATCAAAAAGCACAAAAAGTGTGCGAATATTATCTGAAAGTGTCGGGATGGCTAAAAAGTGATGTTGGTTCAGCCTTCAGAAAACGAAAGGCCGCTATGATAGCGGCCTTTGTTCAAATTACAATCGGACTTTCCTGACTGTGTCAGGTAGCGACCATGAATCTGTAGAGATTACTTCGCGATACGTTTGTATTTGATGCGATGAGGTTCTGCAGCTTCAGGACCAAGCGTCTTCTTCAACCAGTCCATGTACTCGGTGTAGTTGCCTTCGTAGAAGTTAACCTGACCTTCGTCACGGTAGTCGATGATGTGTGTTGCGATACGGTCAAGGAACCAACGGTCGTGCGAGATAACCATTGCACAGCCCGGGAATTCAAGTAGCGCTTCTTCTAGTGCACGTAGCGTTTCAACGTCAAGGTCGTTGGTTGGTTCATCGAGTAACAGTACGTTGCCGCCCGCTTTCAGTAGTTTCGCAAGGTGTACACGGTTACGCTCACCACCAGATAGCTCACCGATTACTTTCTGTTGATCAGAGCCTTTGAAGTTGAAACGTGAACAGTATGCACGTGCAGGGATTTCGAAGTTGTTGATCTTAATGATATCAGCGCCTTCAGAAATCTCTTGGAATACAGTGTTCTTGTCGTTCATTGAGTCACGGAACTGCTCAACCGATGCCAGTTTCACAGTATCACCCAGTTCAATAGTGCCTGAATCTGGTTGCTCTGTGCCGCTTAGCATTTTGAATAGCGTTGACTTACCTGCACCGTTGGCACCTATAATACCGACGATCGCACCTTTAGGGATGCTGAATGACAAGTCATCAATCAGTACACGGCCGTCGAACGATTTCGTCAGGTTATTCACTTCGATAACCTTGTCACCTAGGCGCTCACCTGGCGGGATAAATAATTCGTTGGTCTCGTTACGTTTTTGATGGTCAGTGTTTTGAAGCTCTTCAAAACGAGCCATACGCGCTTTCGATTTCGCCTGACGACCTTTAGGGTTTTTGCGTACCCACTCAAGTTCTTTCTCGATGGTTTTTTGACGAGCGCTTTCTTGTGATGCTTCTTGTTGTAGACGTGCATCTTTTTGCTCTAGCCAAGAGGTGTAGTTACCTTCCCATGGAATACCTTCACCACGGTCAAGTTCAAGAATCCAGCCAGCAGCGTTATCAAGGAAGTAACGATCGTGGGTAATCGCTACAACAGTACCTGTATAATCAACCAGGAAGCGTTCTAGCCAAGCAACAGACTCAGCATCCAAGTGGTTGGTTGGTTCGTCGAGAAGAAGCATGTCCGGCTTTTCTAGTAGAAGACGACAAATAGCGACACGACGACGCTCACCACCTGACAGATGGGCAATCTTTTGATCCCACTCAGGAAGACGCAAAGCATCCGCTGCGCGTTCTAGTGCATTATCAAGATTATGGCCATCTTTCGCTTGAATCAGAGCTTCCAGTTCGCCTTGTTCTTTTGCCAGAGCATCGAAATCCGCATCTGGTTCAGCGTATGCTGCATATACCGCGTCCAAACGTTGAAGCGCGCCTGCAACGTCTGATACCGCTTCTTCTACAATCTCACGAACGGTTTTTGATTCATCAAGTACCGGCTCCTGTGGAAGGTAGCCAACATTAAGCCCAGGTTGTGGACGTGCTTCACCGTCGATATCCGTGTCGATACCCGCCATGATACGTAGCAGAGTTGATTTACCTGCACCGTTCAGACCTAAAACACCGATTTTCGCACCAGGGAAGAAGCTCAGAGAGATGTCTTTAAGAATTTGACGCTTAGGTGGCACAATTTTGCTCACCCGCGACATGGTATATACGTATTCAGCCATTGCCGATCGTTCCTAAATTAACTGTTATTCAAACCCACTATTTTATACCAACTGCCTGATATACCCAAATGACTTCAGGATGCCCAATTCAGAGCCTTGTCACTGACTGGCATAAATCGTTTACCTGGGGCTATTTGTTACCGCGCTGCAAGAATTTTACCTGTTATACGATTTCTTATTCTAAGCTGACCGGAAACTTACATGGTTACGGTATACACTTTTGTTATTCGCTTGAAGTGAAGAATGGATTTCTTTGCACATTATGAACTTCTCGTCCTCATTGCTGCAAAAGTTAACGAGTATAAATTTTAATACATCAATTCACTTTACATTGGTTGCATATTTCTGTGTAAATGTATGCATATACTTAAAGTGCCTTTGAAACATAAACTCTAAGAAAACTAGGCTTTGAGGCAATAAATGTCTGGGGAAAAATATACAAATGAGATTCAACGTTACGGAATTGGCTAAAAGTGTATGCTGTGCTGCTGCTTTATGTGCGGTTAGTCTGACAGCGAACGCCGCGCTTAGCTTAGAAAAACAGCGCGAAGTGTATGAGCAGGCCCAAAATCTATTAGATAAAAATGATATCAACGGGTACTTAGTGATCCGTCCCAAAATTGCGGACTATCCGCTGACACCTTATGTGGACTACCGTACTTTCATTCGACAGTTACCGAGTAAGTCCCCAAAACAAGTTAATGACTTTATCTCCGAGTACGAGACTTTTCCCTTTTCTCGCCGTGTTAGCGCTCCTTATCTGAATCATCTCTACAAAGAGAAAGATTGGAAGGCCATTACTGAGTTTCAAAAAGTGATACCCAGTGGCGAGCGTTACCAGTGTATTTTTTACCAGGCGAATTTGAAGCAGGGTAAACAAGTTGCTGCGTTTAAAGGCGCGGAAGATATGTGGTTAAGCGGTTCAAGTATCGCTTCTGAGTGTGACCCGCTATTTTCTGCCTGGGATAAAGCGGGCGGAAGAACTGACGATTTGATATTACAGCGAATGTTACTGGCGTTTGATGCACGTAACGGCAGCCTGATGAGTTATCTGCAAAAGCTACCAAAGTCGGCAAAAGCGAAACAACAAGCCCAAGATATGAAGGCGTTGTTTGATAAGCCTGCCACGGTCGCTGAATTTGCCAAGAAAAAGCCCGCGAACGATTTTAATCGTGCTCAGAGTCAATATGCGTTAGAAAAGTTAGCTCGCATGAATATCGAGCAGGCACAACAAGCGTATGACTCGGTGGTAAAAGGGCAGAAATTCTCTCCTGAAAAAGCACAGTCATTGGCAGATTACATTGCCTTCAGGCTGACGCGTACAGAGTCGGCCAGTCTGGCTAAATGGCGAGATGACAAGACAAAAACCAGTCAGGACCTGCCTCTCATCGAGACTCGTATTCGTCTCGCGGTGCAAAATGCAGACTGGAAAGGGGTTCAGGAGTGGATTGCGGTTCTTAACAAAGAAGAGCAGGCGACGCTGCGATGGCAATATTGGTTGGGCCGAAGTGAAATTGCACTCGGAGATGACATTGCGGGTAAGAAGCGTTTAGCAACATTGGTTGGAGAGCGTAACTTTTATAGTGTCGCAGCCGCAAACGCGATAGGGCAGTCGATCAAATATCCAAGTCACCGAATCAAATTAGACAGTAAGGCAGTTCAGCCTTATCACGATGCTTTGGCCCGTATTTCGGAGATGATCGCGACAGACAAGATTTCTGCAGCAAAGAGCGAGTGGGCGCATTTGCTCCGTCGGGTGAATAAAGACGACAAAGCCATGCTAGCGGCTTATGCCTCTTCGAAGCATTGGCATCACTTGACTGTTACCGCAAGTATTCAAGCTCAGATGTGGGACAATATTGAATTACGGTTCCCTGTTGCGCATCAGTGGTGGTTTAATTTCTATGCGAAGAAGCATGATATCGACCCGGTTACCATGATGTCTTTGGCAAGGCAAGAAAGTGCGTTGGATGTAGAGGCTCGTTCACCCGTTGGTGCTCGCGGTATCATGCAGATAATGCCTGAAACTGCAAAATACACCGCACGTAAGTACAAGTTAAAGTATCAAGGTACTGAAGAGTTGTATAACGTCGGTAAAAATATCGAAATTGGCAGCCATTACCTGCAAGGTTTATTAGAGGATTACGATAATAATCGTATTTTTGCTCTAGCAGCTTATAATGCTGGCCCTAACAGAGTGAAAACGTGGCGAGAGCGAACCCAGGGAAAAGTGGATGCTTATGCCTTTATCGAGGCGATTCCATTTAAAGAGACACGTGGTTATGTTCAGAACATCTTAATGTTTGAAACTTACTACCGTGATCTTTTGGGTATCGATGGCGCGTTCTTGAATCAACATGAGATCAATACCAAGTATTGAGTGAGGTAACTTGATGTCACACGAACCCGAGTACACAGACTGGCAGCAGATTCTTGAGCTAATTCGAACAAGTGTCGATAGTCAGCAGCATGAAATGTTTTTAACGATGCTGATGACACCTGATGAACGAGATTCATTAATTGCCCGAGTGAACATTCTTAATGAACTGCTCAAAGGCGAGTTATCTCAACGTCAAATCAGCCAGATGCTGGGCGTGGGCATTGCAACCATCACACGCGGCTCAAATGAGTTGAAATCCAAATCGGATGAAGAGAAAGACAAGCTCAAAGCATTATTAGAGCCAACAGAGTAAAACAAAAGGGCGGAAATTCCGCCCTTTTTAATACCAATAGAATAGGAACGTGAGCTTTAAAGATTCGCTGGAAAGTGCTCTGTGTTGGTAAAAGGAATCAAAGCCAGAATTAAGGCTTGATGATATACCGAGCTGCGCGTCAATTGGTTTTGGGTCAATAGACTGATTGCGCCACCCTTCTGTTTAATATTTTCTGTGCCAAACACGCTGTCCATGACATCGCCAAGTTCATTGGCATGTTCAAGTTGCGCCAACACTTCTGGCGGTAACATCAAACTTGCTGAGCGGGATTCGCCACGATGAGTCTGCGACTCGATCACCATCCAGGCGAAGGTAACATTGCCTTCGATACCAGCTTCTAGTCCAACATAAAAATCCCCGCCTAGAGCGTCGACTTTGGCATTTTTTACTCTATTCAATGCGCCTGTATACGTTTCTTCGTTGCTCATCGGCTGATCCGCAACTTCGCTGGGTACACTCACTCCCTCAAACTCAAAAGCCTGATTTGGAAATGCGCTTTGAAACGCACTCTTAACCGCATTGATTTTTGCCGGATTTAAAGAGGCAATAACGACTTTTTGGGTTGCCATGATCTTTTTGCTCACAGGTGTCTATTAACTCAATTTAACTTGGGTTGGTTTTACATTTTCGCTAGGGTAACAACCCAGTACTTTCAGGTGCTTAGTGATCTTAGTGAGCTCTTGCAACGCTTGCTGCATCTCTTGCGAATCCAAATGAGATTCTAGGTCAACGTAGAACATTTCTTCCCATGGATTGCCCATAATAGGACGCGACTCAAGCTTGGTCATATTGATGCCATAGCGTTGCAGTACCAGTAGTGTTTCAACCAGTGAACCCGCTTGTTGAGACGTGGACATAATCAGCGTCGTCTTGGCTGGTATTTGCGTAGATACCTCGACTGGTTTACGAGCTACTACGATAAAGCGAGTATGGTTTTCTGTTTGATTAGCGATATTGCCCTGAATCGCTTGTAGGCCGTACAACTTACCGCTTGAAGCATTACCGATAGCCGCTACATCATCACGATTCAGTTCTTGGACTTTTTGCATAGCGTCGGCAGTGCTGGCGCAAGATTCCAGTTTTACGCCTTTCATGCGGCTTAGGAACTCACTGCATTGCTGATGAGGCTGAGGGTGAGAGTAAAGCGTTTTAATGTTTTCAAGACGAATGTCTTTTGTCGCTACCAGGCAATGCTCAATCGGTTGTGTCAGCTCACCAACGATGTACAACGTGGTGTGTTGCAGCAAGTCATACACTTCGTTAATAGAGCCTGAGCTGGTGTTTTCAATTGGTAGGACACCGTAGTCGGCGTGACCTGATTCTACCGTCTGAGTTACTTCCCTGAAGTGTTCACAGTTCAGTTCAATCAGTTCAGTATTTTTACGGCTAAAATATTCGCGGCTTGCCAGATGTGAATATGAGCCTTTCGCACCAAGGAAAGCAACACGTGCGAGAGGTTTACGGCTTTGTTGTGGATTAACTAGATTCTGGAGATAACTTTGCTGCAGAAGAACGGAGTCTTCAATAATTGTGTGGAAAAGTTTGGTGATGTACTGAGCGTCTAAATCATATTTTTCGCGGCCATTAGAAATGAGCTTCACCAACAACTGTTGTTCACGGACAGCATCGCGAACAGGCTTTGAGGTTTGTACTTTGCTCTTGGCAACTTCAATGCTGAGTCTGCGGCGCTCAGACAACAAGCTAAGTAGCTCGTCATCAAGTTCGTTTAAACGTACACGAATATCTTCCAGAGAAATGGGTTGGTCAGTCATCAATTCTTTCCTTATAAAAAAGCCTCCCGGTTTGGGAGGCTTTCTGTTTGTTTTTGACTTTTCTTTCACAAACGAGTTCGCCCCTCCATCTATGGGAGGAAAAAGAAGTCAAAAATAAACAGAGGGGTTAAATGCATAATTAGTGCGCAATTTATGAGTGTTTAAACACAATAAGCAAGCAGGCGTAGAGCGTCAAGCAAAAAAATAGCGCCTTACGGCGCTATTTCCTCAATCTGGTCTATTTACTCTTCTTCTACTTCAAGCTCTGGCTTGGTAGCTCTGCGAGCTTCAGGCTTGTGGGTCAGCTTATTCAATTGTCGTTCTAGTTTTTGCTCCACTTCGTTGATAGCTGCGTAAAGATCTTCGTGAGTCGCTGAGGCGATAAGTTGGCCTTTTGGAACCTTGATAACCGCTTCGAATTTTTTCTGTTTATTTGGTTCCTCACTGAAAGTTGCCTGGCATCCAATTAGGTCGACTTGCCATTTCTCCAGTTTTTTAAATTTGCTCTCAATATGAGCTCGGATTGCAGAGGTGATTTCGATGTTTTTGCCAGTGATATTCATTGTCATAAGTATTTTTCCTCTGTTGCATCCCTCATGGGTTAAGTTCAGATTACTGCTTTATGGATAAATAAATGTGATCTGTATCACTATTTGGTTCGAGGTTTTTAAAAGGAAAAATGAATGTGATCTCACTCAAGAAGTATCGAGATTTATCGTTAAATAGCTTGTTATCGGTTAGCAAATCATTAGATTGGATAGAGTACTCAGCTGAAAACCACCTCGTTTTTAGGGGCGTTGTACAGCCCATAATTTAGTTTGGTCAAAAATTAACTGAATAAAATACGTGATTGAAATCACACTAGAGTATGTAATCAAAGAGAGTTTTGAAAAGCCGCTTAGTTAACAAGCGGCTTTTTGCTTTCTGGTGTTTGACTAACCTTGAGTAATGGGGTCATGAAAACCGGATCGTCCGGAGCCAACAAAACATTCTTTAACGATTTAGCGTGGTCCAAACTCTCTAATTGTTTGTATATGACGTAGTAACGATTGATGGTGGTGACATAACCGACGGTTGCGCTGATGTTCTTTCTCATCACGACTTCAACATTATTGAACCACACATTTGGGTTATATCCCTGTCTGGCGGCGAGCTTACGCATTCTCTCGACATTGCCCGGCCCAGCGTTATAGGCGGCCAAAGTGAAATAGATTTTGTTTTCGGCGGATATGGCCTTGTCGTTGAAGTATTGCCGACGTAAAAACGCCATGTACTTCACGCCTGCATGAACGTTGTTTTCCAATTGTCGAACATTTTTGATGTTGATATTCGGATCTTGTGCGGTACTGGGTAGGATTTGCATAATGCCCACCGCGCCTCGACTGCCGACCAGATTATTATTAAAGCCCGATTCTTTATAAGCGACGGCCGCTATCAGCAGATAGTCAAAGTTGTACTTCTCGCCATAGCGTGAAAACAACGCGGACAGTTTTTCTAACTGAGCAATTTTTTTCGGGTTGAGCGCTTTATTGAGCCAGTTGGTATTGTCAATGTACTTGCCGTAGATGACGTTTCCGAGCAGGGTGCCGGAGCGTGATTTCTTGATGAACTTATTGACCACAGCTTTCAACTGCGGGCTGTCTTTACGCATTGCCCAGCCGATTTTGCCACTTTTACGCAGTGGAACCTTTTTGTGTACCCGAATGTCATCCATTACTTTGAGCCAAAGGCTTGCTTTGTGGCTATCTAACACGATGGCTTTGACGTAGCCATTATTCAGCATGCCAACCAGTTCGTAGTCTTGGAGGGTTTCTTCAACGAAGTGGACAATGACGGGTGGTAATCCTTTCTTGTTTAAAGTTTTATTAAGAGATTGAATGCTTTCAAAATAACTGGAGCTAGCTCGGACCCATATCTCTTTACCACTCAGTTGCTCTAGCTTTGTGATGGCAGGTGTTTTTTTGTTGGTGACGATCCACTCTTGAATTCCCGAAATTATTGGGGAACTAAAATCGACTTTTTCTTTACGGCTATCAGTAATCGTCAGGTTTGCGACAATTAAGTCGCCAGAGCCTTTGTTTAGAGCGGGAATCAACTGGTCACGAGCAAGAGGGATAATTTGTACGTTTAGTTTCGGTTTGATTTTGCGTAAATCTTTCTCGAAATGAGCCAGAAGCTCTGCACCAATTCCTTTAGGAGTCCCGCCTTCAATGTAGTAAAAGCCCAAGTCAGCAGAGACAAGCACGCGTAGTAAGTTCTTCTCTTTTATGACGTCTAAATCACCGGTATACGGTGGCTGTTTCAACGGTGAAATTTGTAATGCGCAAACGGATGCTGACAGCAGGATCAGTAATATTGCCCATAGCTTAGATAATCTCACGTTCACGTCCAGGTTAATGGTGGGAGAGCTTTAAGCATATATTGTGCTCAAAAAACCATCAAGTCACGCACGGGGAAGATGCTTTGATAGAAAAACGCCACAGTTGTTGAGACTGTGGCGAGGAGTTTTGCGGCAGTTTGGTTTAATCGACTGGATTAAGCTTAATCAACTCTTCCGTTCTGGCGATAGAGTCTTCCAGACCAAGCTGCTTGTAAGCTTCTAGCTGTATATCGAGCGACTTACGCGCTGCTTCTGTATCAGGGAAGGTCTTTTGCAGTTCTTGGCTGCGGTTGATCGCGGCAATCCACGCTTCACGGCGTAGGTAGAAATCTGCCGTTGCCAGATCATAATTGGCCAAACGGTTTTTCAAGGCGATCATGCGTTTTTGTGAATCTTCTGCATAATGGCTGTTTGGGTAACGTTGAAGTAGCTTTTTGAAATCATCAAAGGCTTGTTTAACTGGCTCTGGATCTCGGTCGCTGCGATCAATATTAAACAGATCGTGCATAAAGTTACGATCTTGCGCCATATGAGTTAGGCCGCGCATGTACAACACCCAGTCCATTTTTTCGTGAGTTGGGTTTAGGCGCATAAAGCGTGAGATGGTTGCCAAGCCAAGTGTTAGGTCGTCGTTTTTGTAGTACGCGTAAATGAGATCAAGTTGTACCTGCTCGGAGTACGCACCAAATGGGTAGCGTGAGTCTAATGCTTCCAGTTTTTCAATCGCAGTAAGCCAATTGCCGGTTTGAAGCGAGGTTTGTGCGTCTGCATACAGTTCCGAAGGTGGCACATCAGGAACGATTTCTTCTTTGCTTGCACATCCAAACAGAAGGGATACCGCTAAAAGGCCTGTTAAAGTCTGACGTTTCATATCAGGAGTCTGTTCCTTGAATCTAAATATTTCTTAAGCTGCCGTTACTTTCTTTCCAGTAACAGATACAATGACGTAATAGTCTATTTTTCCACAGTCGTGAGCATTAGTCTCACAGTTTTTAAAAAAGTTCGATATGGCTCAGCAGATAGTATTAACAAATACCGTAAAAGATAGTCAATTAGGTCAGCGTTTAGACCAAGCTATCGCAGAATTATTCGCGGACTTCTCTCGCTCTCGCCTGAAAGAATGGCTTCTTGAGGGGAAAGTTCAAGTGAATGGTGAAGTTGTCACCAAACCTCGCACCAAAGTCATGGGCGGCGAGGAAATTACATTGCAAGCCGAGCTGGAAGATGAAGAACGCTGGGAAGCGCAAGATATCCCGCTAGATATCGTCTACGAAGATGATGACATCATCGTAATCAATAAGCCTCGTGATTTTGTTGTACACCCAGGTGCAGGTACGCCTGATGGTACGGTGCTAAATGCATTACTACATCATTACCCGGATATTGCTGAAGTACCGCGTGCAGGTATTGTTCACCGTCTTGATAAAGATACTACCGGTTTGATGGTGGTAGCGAAAACGGTACCAGCGCAGACGCGTTTAGTTCGTGCACTGCAAAAGCGTAATATCACTCGTGAATACGAGGCGATTGCTATTGGCCGTATGACAGCGGGTGGTAAAGTCGATCAGCCGATTGGCCGTCACTCAACCAAGCGTACATTAATGGCTGTGGCTCCAATGGGGAAACCAGCGGTTACTCACTACCGTGTTGCAGAACACTTCCGTGAGCACACGCGCATTCGCCTGCGTCTTGAGACGGGTCGTACTCACCAGATCCGTGTTCATATGTCTTACCTGCAGCATCCATTGCTAGGTGATACGGCTTACGGTGGTCGCGCACGTATTCCAACAGGTGCTTCGCAAGAGCTGACAGACATGATCCGTGGCTTCGACCGTCAGGCACTTCACGCTGTGATGTTACGCTTTGAACACCCTATCACTGGTGAAGAGTTGGAGTTTCATGCTCCAGTGCCAGATGACATGGTGGCAATGACCGAAGCACTGCGTAAAGATACTGAAGAACACGGTTTACCGGACGAATTCTAATATGAAGATCATTGTTCCTAACTGGCCAGCGCCTAAAAATGTAAAAGCGTTTGCTTCCACGCGAGTGGGAGGCGTTTCGACGGGAGCCTATCAAGGGCTTAATCTTGGCGCTCACGTTGGGGACGATTTGTCATTAGTAGAACAAAACCGTGACTGGCTGATGAAGCAGGCCGAAATGCCAAGTGCGCCGGTTTGGTTGAATCAGACTCACTCTACCGTTGTCACTCAGGTTTCAGAGCCAACGTCTAAAGTGCTCGATGCCGATGGCGTGTTCACCAATTCTGGTTACGTTGTATGTTCTGCGATGACCGCAGATTGTCTGCCGGTGATTTTAACCAATAGCCAAGGCACACAAGTTGCGGCAGTCCATGCTGGCTGGCGAGGTTTAGCTAATGGCATTGTCGAAAATGCTTTAGAGATGTTTTCTGGTGAAGTGATGGCATGGCTTGGACCTGCTATCGGTCCAGAAGCATTTGAAGTCGGTGAAGATGTTCTGCAAGCTTTTGTTGATTTTGATCCTAAGGCTGAGCAAGCGTTTATTCCGCGAGACATTCAAGGCAAGTGGTTTGCTGATATGTCCAAGCTCGCAACGCAGCGTCTAAACAAAGCTGGAGTCTCCCAAGTGTTTGACTCGGGTTTGTGTACATACCAAAACGGTGATGATTTTTACTCTTATCGTCGTGACGGGGTGACCGGGCGCCAAGCGACCTTTATCTGGCTTGAAGATTAGGTTTTAACCAGTAATTGAAATGGGTGATGCATTCCCTGAGTTTGCATCACTGTTTATATTTATTTACATCCTCCCTTGAAATTCCCCTACTGAGTATCCATCTTTCTACTGTTATTAGTATTCTCTTATATGAGGTTAGGAAGGTCGATATGCGTCTTGATAGATTCACAAGTAAGTTTCAAATCGCTATCTCTGATGCTCAATCATTAGCGTTGGGGCGCGATCATCAATATATAGAGCCAGTTCACCTGATGGTGGCTTTGCTTGATCAAAATGGCAGTCCAATTCGTCCATTGCTGACAATGTTGGATGTGGACGTGACACATTTACGCTCTAAGTTGAGTGAAATCCTTGATCGATTACCAAAAGTCAGCGGCATTGGTGGTGATGTGCAGCTTTCGGGTGCAATGGGGACTTTGTTCAATCTTTGTGACAAAGTCGCTCAAAAACGCCAGGACTCGTATATTTCGTCTGAAATCTTCCTCCTAGCCGCCATTGAAGACAAAGGTCCGCTTGGTCAATTATTGAAAGAAGTCGGTTTAACCGAGCAGAAAGTAAGCCAAGCGATCGAAAAGATCAGAGGTGGTCAAAAGGTCGATGATCCGAATGCGGAAGAGCTTCGTCAGGCTTTGGAAAAGTTCACCATAGACCTTACCGAAAGAGCAGAGCAGGGTAAGTTGGATCCGGTGATTGGCCGTGATGATGAAATCCGTCGTACGATCCAAGTTCTGCAACGTCGCACCAAGAATAACCCGGTTATCATTGGTGAACCTGGTGTGGGTAAAACAGCGATCGTTGAAGGTCTGGCACAGCGCATTATTAACAATGAAGTGCCAGAAGGTTTACGTGGTCGTCGAGTGCTCGCGTTAGATATGGGCGCACTGGTTGCCGGTGCAAAATACCGAGGTGAGTTCGAAGAGCGCTTGAAATCAGTATTGAATGAGTTAGCCAAAGAAGAAGGCAACATCATTCTGTTTATTGATGAGCTTCATACGATGGTGGGCGCTGGTAAAGGTGAAGGGTCTATGGATGCGGGTAACATGCTGAAACCAGCATTGGCTCGTGGTGAACTTCACTGTGTTGGTGCGACAACATTGGACGAATACCGTAAGTACATTGAGAAAGACGCAGCATTAGAGCGTCGTTTCCAAAAAGTGCTGGTGGATGAGCCAACTGTTGAAGATACGGTCGCCATTTTACGTGGTTTGAAAGAGCGTTATGAGCTGCATCACCATGTAGAAATTACCGACCCGGCTATCGTAGCGGCAGCAAGTTTGTCACATCGATACGTTTCTGATCGTCAATTACCTGATAAGGCGATCGACTTAATCGATGAGGCGGCATCAAGCATTCGTCTGCAAATCGATTCGAAACCAGAGTCTTTGGATAAGCTTGAGCGTAAAATCATTCAGTTAAAAATTGAGCAGCAAGCGTTAAGTAACGAGCATGATGAAGCGAGTGAAAAGCGTCTGACGACTTTAAATGAAGAGTTGACTGAGAAAGAGCGTGAATATGCTGAGTTAGAAGAGGTATGGAATACAGAAAAAGCCGCACTATCGGGTACGCAACACATTAAATCCGAGCTTGAGCAAGCACGTATGGATATGGAGTTTGCTCGCCGTGCTGGTGATCTAAACCGTATGTCTGAGTTGCAATACGGTCGTATTCCTGAGCTGGAAAAACAGTTGGACTTGGCTGCACAAGCCGAAATGCAAGAGATGACGTTGTTGCGTAACAAAGTTACTGATAACGAAATTGCGGAAGTGCTGTCCAAACAAACGGGCATTCCGGTCTCGAAGATGCTCGAAGCAGAGAAAGAAAAACTGCTTCGCATGGAAGATGTATTGCATCAACGTGTTATTGGCCAGGTGGAAGCGGTTGAAGTGGTTGCGAATGCGATTCGCCGTAGCCGCGCAGGGTTGTCGGATCCAAACCGACCAATTGGCTCTTTCTTGTTCTTAGGTCCAACGGGTGTAGGTAAAACCGAGTTGTGTAAAACACTGGCAAACTTCATGTTTGATAGTGAAGACGCAATGGTGCGTATTGATATGTCTGAGTTCATGGAGAAACACTCTGTGGCGAGACTGGTTGGTGCGCCTCCGGGTTACGTTGGCTATGAAGAGGGCGGTTATCTGACAGAAGCGGTTCGTCGCAAACCTTATTCGGTCATTCTATTGGATGAGGTAGAAAAAGCGCACCCAGATGTGTTCAACATTCTGCTTCAAGTGCTGGATGACGGGCGTCTGACTGATGGCCAAGGTCGTACGGTGGATTTCCGTAACACAGTGGTGATCATGACTTCAAACTTAGGCTCTTCGAGAATTCAGGAAAACTTCGCAATACTGGATTATCAAGGCATTAAGAATGAAGTCATGGAAGTGGTCAGCAAACACTTCCGTCCCGAGTTCTTGAACCGTGTTGATGAAACCGTGGTATTCCACCCACTTGGTAAAGAGCACATTAAGTCGATTGCTTCCATTCAGTTGGAACGTCTGCATAAACGTCTGGCTGAGAAAGACTACGATCTGGAAGTCGGTGACGAGGCGTTAGAGTTGATAGCACAAGTCGGCTTTGACCCGGTGTATGGCGCACGTCCTTTGAAACGCGCAATTCAACAAAATGTTGAAAACCCACTAGCGAAATCGATTCTCTCTGGGCAGTTCTTGCCAGGAAAACCGATTGTGCTGGGTGTCAAAGACGGCAATATCATCGCCAACCAATAGTTTTTCACCAAGCGAACTAAATAAAAGCCATGCATCTGCATGGCTTTTTCGTCTTCGGAGTATTGGAATTACAGGGCTCGAACTGTTATTCCAATTGCCGAACTCTTTAAGAGAAGTTCGCGTTAATGCGCATCTTTAAGTAGTCTTCAGCCGTCATCGGCTCGTAAACCTTCAGTGGACCCTGAATGATTTGGTCTCGGTTTGCTTGGCAGAAAAACGCCATGCTATAACGGGAGTCTTGGTTCTCTTCTGCTGTTGGCATACGCACGCGGTGCAGGGTTGATTTCAACAAGTCATCACTCCAACGCATCAGCATGTCGCCAATGTTGCAAGTGATGACACCTGCTTTTGGTTCAACCGTGCTCCACACCAAATTGTCTTTGGCGTCTTTCCCGGCAGCAGCTTGCAGACCACCCTGATTTTCCTGCTGGAATACCATCGTCAAGCAATCGAAATCGGTGTGTGCACCCGCACGCCAAAAAGAGCCTGTCTCTGGAACTTCTTTCATCGGCAGGTAATGCAACATACGTAAGGTGCTCAAATAGTTTTCTGACTCTCTTTGGTGTGCTTTAGTAAAAAAGTCACGTTCAAACCCCAACTTATCGGCAAAGCAGGAAAGAATCTTCATCCCGAGCTGCCACGCCTGGTGCTCGAATGACAATAGATGCGATTCAAAGTCTTCTACTTGATAGTTGCTTGGCCATAAGTTGTCCATATGAGGAAGGGTAATTTGATACGACTCTTTTTGATCCGCGGTGCCGGTGGATGGACGAACTTGTTGTTTAAACTCCCAGCCAGCGTTTAAGCCTTCTTTCAACGAAAAGTTTTGCTTTGTTTCCATTGGCAGGGCAAAGAATTTCTCACTGAGCTTAAACGACTTTTCAATGTCCGCTAAGCTGATCCCGTGATCAGCCAGCTGGAAAAAACCGACTTGAGTGGCTGCCTCCCAGAGCTGTTCCGTGATCTCTTCGCGACGGTTTTCAAAATCGTGTAAGTTGATCAACGGGATCGCGGTATCGTTTGATTCTAAACCTTGTCCACCAATGGTTGTTTCAAAGTTAAGTTCATCTAAAAGGTATGATTGAGTCATTGTTTTTCTCCAATTAACAATTAAATACGTGCTTGTTATTGGAGCAATGTCCAGCAATAGCTTGAGAGCCATAATGTCTCGCTATTACAGACCGCTTCTACTCCTAGTTAAGTTAACCTCAATGAACTCAACCCCTAAGCTGGAGTGAGTTCACCTTGTTAAATTTTTTATTAAACGCTGGCTAGTTTTCTCGCCCGGTGATTGTGAAAGCCGCTGCGTTGCTAATTATGGTTTTCTATCTTTGCTTTTCTTCTTCGGTCAGGCTCCACGAGAAGCAAGCTCGTTGCACCCAGCTAACGGCTTTAAACAGCAACATACTCACCAGAGACAAGAACACCAGTGCGGCAAAAGCTTGAGGGATCTTGAAATACGAAGTAGAGAATTGAACCAGATAGCCTAATCCTTTTTCCGCAGCGACGAATTCAGCAATCACAGAGCCAATCACGGCTAAAGTAATCGCGACCTTTACACCACTGAATATATGGGGAATGGCGTAAGGAAGGCGAATTTGCCAAATTGTTTTGCTGTTTTTTACGCTTAGCGAGCGAGATAGCTCAATCAACTCCGGTGGGGTTGCCAGCATTCCGGTTGTCGCGGATACCACAAGTGGGAAGAAGGTGATCAGGCAGGTAATGGTGAGACGCGGCGCATCACCGGTCCCCAAAATAACAATCAACAGTGGAGCAATCGCCACTACGGGTGTTGACTGGATAACAACTAATATTGGAAACAGTGCTTTAGTGAGAAATTTAGAGTTCACCATCATGATGGCCAAAGGAATACTCACTAAAAATGAAATTCCAAAACCAAGCAGGGCGATGCGTAGTGTTGCCCATAAATTGTCTAACCACCTTTCCATCGGAACTTGGCTGAAAGCCAGTGCAATATCTGATGGCGCAGGGAGTATAAATGTTGGTACCGAGAAGATCCGGCACGTCGCTTCCCACATAGGAATGAGTGCTAGTATCGCGACGAGCGGAAGCCAGTTTTGTGACCATTGTGACAAATACTGTTTCATATCTATTCCTTTAGATAAATTCGATTACGCAACCGTTCTGCGTATTGGTTCAACGTTGTCTGTATCCTTGCTATCCGCCTCATTCTTTTTCTCTGAACGATAAAAGTATTCGCGAATTTTGTTGGTATAAGAGCCAAACGTTGGATCTTGCAGTGTGTGAATGTCACGTGGGCGAGGCAAGTCAATGTTGATTTCCTCTAACACCGTACTTGGTCGTGGGCCCATGACTAATACTTTATCGGCGAGTAGCACCGCTTCGGAGATCGAGTGAGTAATGAATAAGACGGTTTTCGGTTTCTCCATCCAAATTTTTTGCAACTCAAAGCCCATCTCTTCACGAGTCAATGCGTCAAGCGCGGAGAACGGCTCATCCATGATCAAAATATCCGGATTAAGTAGCAAAGCTCTGGCAATCCCGACTCGTTGTTGCATCCCCCCTGAAAGCTGGTTTGGCATGCTGTTTTCAAAGCCAGCCAGACCAACCGTGTCTAAAAGAACTTCGGCATGCTGCTTTTCTTTTTGACTGACATAGTTGAACTTGTGCTTGAGCGGAAATAACACATTGTCGAGGATGTTTTTCCAAGGCAATAGCGTTGGTTTTTGAAACACGATACCGATATCTTCTCTTGGCTCAGTCACTGGCTGACCAAAAATGGAAATCTCACCTTGGGTTGGCAATATCAGGCCTGACAGCAGGCGCAGCAAGGTAGACTTGCCGCAACCTGAAGGACCAACGATGGCAACAAATTCATGCTTATTAACATTGAAGTTGACATCGTTGAGAACCGTAACCGAATGTTTGTCAGAGTGATAGGTATGCCCTATGTTCTTGAACGAAACAAATGGCTGCATTAGTTCACCTCTTGGAAAAATTGACGAGCAACGGCGCTTTCAGGGTCTAACTTACCAATATCAAGGCCTTGAGCTTCCGCTGTCCACGCCCATGTTTCACTCAGGCGATCTGGAGTAAATACACCCACGCCATCTTTTTCTGAAACTTCGTTCATCACTAAACCACGAATGGATTTAATCGTATCGGTCGCTTGGGCCGCATCGACATCTGGAACGATTTTGTTAACGGCAGCGCCACTTTGCTCTGGATTTGCCCAGGTGTATTCAACGGCTTTCGCGTAAGCTTTTACGAATCGCTTCACTACGTCAGGACTTTGAGACATGAACTTATCGCTGGCGATAATAGATGATGAATAGAACTCAAGACCGGCGTCATACCAAGGCAGTACATTCAGCTTTTTACCCGCTTGTTCTGCCTGCTCCGTATTTTTCACTCGATCTGTCATCCAGGAAATCATCACATCAGACTGCCCCGTAATCAGCATTGGATTGAGTGCGCCTGGATCTGCTTTGAGGACTTTTACACTGTTTTCATCGATACCATTCTTCTTAAGCATGATTGGCAGAAAAACGTTCGCAGAAGTGAACGGAGAAGTGACGATGGTTTTGCCTGCGACATCTTTAACCGACTCAACACCAGAATCATCCAGTGCGTAGAAAGCATAAGGTGCTTTATTGAAAATTGAGTAAATGGCTTTTACCGGCACATTATCATTCGCTTTTGCAACCATCAGAGCAACAATATCAGCCGAGCCAATGTCGGCGGTACCCGTCGCTACTTTGGTTATTGCATCTGTAGAACCTTTACCACCAAGAATGGTGACATCCAGATCCTCTGCTGCAAAAAATCCTTGTTCAACCCCAACGAATACTGGTGCTTTGTCTCCCCCAGGTAACCAGTCGAGCTGGAAAGTTACTTTATCTGCTGCAAGGCTACTTCCTGAAGCGCATAGCAAAGATAACGAAAGGGCAAGTTTGTTGAATTTTGAAATAGTTTTCATAGTTACTCCGTGTCTTCCTTTTCACTTCCCTAAAGATGCGACCGTATTGTTGGTTACACAGCTTTAGGTTAACTATGAGCAATGTCCCGACACCTTATGTTTAGGTATCTAACCGCTTCTACTCACGCTTTCAATTAACATTTAGCAAACACTGTGCCATTCATTGATAACCTGTAGTCTCATATGATGTAACCTGTAAGTAACGAATGATTAACCTTGAGTTTGAGGGAGAAATTACAAAATCAGTGTTGTATACAATAAATGCTAATTTGAGGGGATGATATGGACTATGTTGCACTAAAGATGTGCATTTTGGCCTCAAAAAAAATATTTTGGTGCATTTGAACGGTGCTAAACATTGAGGATTACATATTCTGAATATGGTTCAGTTATTGCATTGTATACAGAGTGGGGGGAGTGAGTTCTCATACCCTCATTATTAGTTGAGTAGAAGCGGTTAAGAGTTGAATCTCTGGGACATTGCTCAAAGGTTAATCCATTCTAGTTGTTTGAACTTAGATACCGATTGTTCATTAAAAAGGATCTTTATATGAACTACTTAATTAAAAATGCCAATAGTGTGTTTTCTCCTCAACAAAATGTAAAAGATATTCGAATTCAGAATGGTGTCATTACTGAGCTGGGGCAGAACTTACTTCCTAATGAAAGCGAAAAACTGGTCGATGCGACAAATTGTGTTGTTTACCCGGGAATGGTTAATACACATCACCATATCGCTCAATCTATATTAAAAGGGATCCCGGCAGGCATGAATCATGGCTTAGGTGATTGGCTGGCGAGCGTTCCATATCGCTATTGGCCTCAAATTACACCGGAGATCATGTATTCCGCTGCTAAGTTGGGTTTCTATGAGTTACTTCGCTCTGGTGCGACGACCTGTGCTGACCACCACTATCTTTATCATGCGAGCTCAAGCCAAGAGTTAGAAGATGTTCTTTGGCAGGCTGCTGACGAAATGGGAATACGCTTGGTCTTATGTCGGGGAGGGGCAACAGTTAAAGGCACGCACAAAGGGTTAGCGAAAGCTGGTGTTGTTCCAGAATCTGCAGAGCAAATGATTTCACGTTTAGAGCATACTCGTAGTCGTTACCATCAAGAAGGTGGATCTGCGATGCGTAAGCTGGTGGTTGCACCAACCACAATCGCTCATTCTGCAACGCCTAGCGATCTCAAATTAATGGCTGAGTATGCCAGAAGTCAAAAATTGAGAATGCACTCCCATCTTCTAGAAGTGGACTTTGATAATGAGCAAGCATTCGCTAAGTACGGAATGAGTGCGGTTGAGTTTGCACAGAGCTGTGACTGGCTGGGTGATGATGTATGGTTTGCTCATTTGGTCCAAGCGAGTGAGGCTGATATTCAGCGGTTAGCGGAGACGAAAACGGGAATCGCTCATTGCCCAACATCTAACTGCCGTCTGGGGAGTGGCATCGCACCTGTTATTGAGATGGCCAAAGCGGGTATGCCTATTTCTCTGGGAGTGGATGGCTCCGCGTCTGCTGAATCAGGATCGATGCTGCAAGAGCTCAACCTGACTTGGCTAATTCACAGAGCACAAAATGGTCCAGATGCGACAACATTGGAACAAGTCCTGGAATGGGGCAGTAAAGGAGGGGCTGATATCTTAGGTCTTACCGATGTGGGGGAAATAAAAGAAGGTTACGCCGCTGACCTCGTCCTTTATGATCTCAATCAGCCTCGTTTGTCAGGCTGTCACTCTTCACTAATGGCTCCAATTATGTGCGGTGAACCTGCGTCGGTTAAAGTGAGCTTTGTAAATGGACGCATTGTCTATCAGCAAGAGCAAGATGCGCAGTACGGCTATTTAGTCGACGAAGTAAGAAATTCGATCGCTGAACTCAATCAACGAGTGGCGAAATTAGAGTCATAAGCCTATTAATCGGCTATACAATCCTCAAATTGATGCTTATTTAAACGTTCAGTCTAAAAATGTCTTTTTTAGGCTGAATTCCCCTTGCCAAGTCAATTTTTCTCCCTATAATTCGCCTCCGTTGTCTAGCAAAGCAATGCGGGATAACAAGACGGTTGAGTTAAAAAATAACTCACAGAGAAATAACTGAAAAAAGTGTTTGACACCAAAAGTTATCTCGCTAAAATGGCCGTCCGATTTGAGCAAGCCTCAGTCGAAACGCTCTTTAAAAATAAGAACCTATCAATCTGTGTGGGCACTCGTTGATGATAATCCAATTAGAAACTTCGGTTTCAAATTAGGTTTCAATGATACGAAGTGACCATTGAATCTTCGGATTCAGCACAGTCAATTCAAACATTACTTTATGTAATGTTCAGTATTCATTGAGCCGACAAAATCTTAAATTGAAGAGTTTGATCATGGCTCAGATTGAACGCTG
>NZ_JAZDWA010000002.1:0-866516 GCF_036350715.1 Vibrio sp. YYF0003 | reverse complement strand
TCGAAGGCAGTGCCGGCAGATTTACAGTCTGCTCCCTTTGGCCACTCGGGAACCCCTCCAGGGTATTTTTATACTTAGAAGCTGTTTTCCCAACTCATCTCCCAAGTGCGGAGCGAATCATAGCAAACTCGCTCCGACTGTAAAGTATTTTTCTTGCGTTTATACGTCGAATGCTGTCTTTTTATGCAAAGATGCTAGAAAGTCAGCGTTTTGTTTGTCATTTATACAGAATAAATCCTCATTTCTTCCGGAATTTACACTACTTGACGTTGAGGCTCGTAACTATTGATAAACTGTATGAAGTTTAATGACCTAAGTTTATTCGCTAATTGACTAAGAATATGAATATGAAAGCCACTTTATCCTTATCTGTTTTAACGCTTTCTCTATTATTGGCATCGCAAACTACTTTAGCAGCGCAGCGCGGCCCAACTGCTGTTACGGTTGTGACAGAGCAAGTAGAAACGCATGAAATCAATCAATCTTTATCTCTAATTGGTAAATTAGAGGCAGCGGAGTCTGTGGTTGTTGCTTCTGAAGTGTCGGGCAAAGTCGAGCAAATTGCCGTAAACGCTAACCAGAATGTTCAACAAGGGCAATTGTTGATTAAGTTAAATGATGACAAAGCAAGAGCAGCGCTTGTTGAGGCTCAGGCATACCTTAAAGATGAGCAACGTAAGCTCAAAGAGTTTCAGCGATTAGTCGCACGAAATGCGATTACTCCAACGGAAATTGATGCTCAGAAAGCCAGTGTTCAAATTGCAGATGCTCGCTTAGATGCTGCAAAAGCTAACCTTGCCGATCTCCATATTTCTGCACCATTCTCCGGGACTGTTGGATTTATTGATTTCAGCCGAGGAAAAATGGTCAGTGCGGGTACTGAACTTTTAACGCTGGATGATCTTTCGGTGATGGAATTAGACCTGCAGGTACCAGAACGATACTTGTCGAAGCTTTCTGTTGGTATGGAAGTCCAAGCCAAGACAAGCGCATGGGGTGATCAAACTTTTATCGGTAAAGTGACAGGTATTGATACTCGTATTAGCACTGCGACATTGAATTTACGTGTTCGTATTCAGTTTGATAATCCGGAAAATCGCTTGAAGCCGGGAATGCTGGTGAATGCATCTTTAGCGTTTCCAGCCATTGAAGCGCCGATTATCCCAGTACAGGCATTGGAATATTCTGGTACCAAGCGATACGTATACGTCATTGATGAAAACAACAAAGCAACACGTACAGAGGTGCTGCTTGGCGCTCGCGTGGACAACGAAGTTGTGATTGAGTCAGGCGTAAAAGTCGGTGACAAGATCGTGGTGCAAGGCATCGTTAACATGCGTGATGGTGTTCAGGTCGAAGAAATCGTCGCTCCGCTCAAGTCGCCAAAAATGACGTCTACTAATCAGAGCAACGATTCGGATAAGGAAGAAAACTAATGTTACTTTCTGACATTTCCGTAAAACGCCCTATCGCGTCATTGGTATTGAGTATGCTGCTTTGCGTGTTTGGCTTTGTGTCATTCAGCAAGCTTTCTGTACGCGAAATGCCAGATATCGAAAGTCCTGTCGTGTCCATTACGACACGTTACGAAGGGGCTTCCGCCACAATCATCGAGAGCCAGATTACGTCGGTTCTCGAAGATCAGCTTTCCGGTATCAGTGGCATTGATGAAATCAGTTCGACAACACGTAACAGCTCCTCACGAATCACCATCACCTTTGACCTCGGGTATGATCTTAACACTGGCGTCAGCGATGTGCGTGATGCGGTTGCCCGAGCTCAGCGTTCATTACCTGACGAAGCAGATGACCCAATTGTTTATAAGAACAATGGTTCTGGCGAGGCTTCTCTGTATATCAACCTTAGCTCGTCAGAAATGGATCGCACCCAGCTGACGGATTATGCAGAGCGCGTGTTAATGGATCGCTTTAGTTTGATTTCTGGGGTGAGTTCCATCGATCTTTCTGGTGGTTTGTACAAAGTGATGTACGTAAAGCTAAAACCAGATCTTATGGCTGGTCGAGCGGTGACGGCTTCGGATATTACCACCGCATTGCGTAATGAAAACCTCGAGAGTCCGGGTGGGGAAGTGCGAAATGATTCTACCGTCATGTCGGTACGCACTGCACGAACCTATAAAACGCCCGAAGACTTTCAATACCTAGTTGTTAAGCGCGCGAGTAATGGTACGCCAATTTACCTGAAAGATGTTGCAGATGTCTTTATCGGCGCAGAAAATGAAAACTCGACTTTTAAAAGTGATAGTGTGGTAAACATCAGTTTAGGAGTAGTGCCTCAGTCGGATGCTAACCCGCTGGAGGTAGCTGAACGTGTTCGCTCTGAAGTGGATAATATCCAGAAATTCTTACCGGAAGGTACTCGCCTTGCGATTGACTATGATGCGACGGTGTTTATCGAGCGCTCGATAGAAGAAGTGTATAGCACGCTGTTTATTACTGGCGGTCTGGTGATTCTGGTGCTGTATATCTTTATTGGTCAGGCTCGAGTGACGTTAATACCAGCGGTGACGGTGCCAGTCTCGTTGATCTCGTCTTTCATCGCCGCGTATTACTTCGGTTTCTCTATCAACTTGATCACGCTAATGGCGCTGATTCTATCCATCGGTCTGGTGGTCGATGACGCCATTGTGGTCGTGGAGAATATCTTCCACCACATAGAACGGGGAGAGTCTCCGTTGCTTGCCGCCTACAAAGGGACTCGAGAAGTTGGCTTTGCGGTTGTCGCCACTACGTTCGTTCTGGTGATGGTATTCCTGCCAATCTCCTTTATGGATGGCATGGTTGGCTTGCTGTTTACCGAATTTTCAGTATTGCTGGCGATGTCGGTAATTTTTTCTTCGCTGATAGCACTAACGTTGACGCCAGTATTGGGCAGTCAGATTCTAAAAGCGAACGTCAAACCAAATCGTTTCAACGAAACCGTCGATCGTATGTTCGCCAAGCTTGAGGCTGGTTATCGTGGTGCATTAAAAGGCGCGTTAAAAGTGCGTTGGATTGCGCCTTTGGTTATCTTAGCTTGTATGGGCGGAAGCTATGTTCTGATGAATCAGGTTCCTGCGCAGTTGACACCGCAAGAAGACAGGGGGGTGATTTTTGCCTTTGTTCGTGGTGCCGATGCGACTTCGTACAACCGAATGTCCGCAAACATGGATATTGTCGAAGACCGACTAATGCCGTTATTAGGACAAGGGTTCCTTAAATCATTCAGTATTCAAACCCCGGCATTTGGTGGTCAGGCGGGTGACCAAACGGGTTTTGTCATCATGATTCTGGAAGATTGGAACGAGCGAAACATCACTGCTCAACAGGCTTTAGGTCAAGTGCGTGGCGCGTTAGCCGGAATTCCTGACGTGCGTGTGTTCCCATTCATGCCTGGTTTCCGCGGCGGATCAAGCGAACCCGTTCAGTTTGTGTTGGGCGGCTCAGATTATGATGAGCTGCTGGTCTGGGCTGAAGCACTGAAAAACAAAGCGGAAGAGTCACCAATGATGGAAGGCGCAGAGATTGACTACTCTGAGAAGACGCCAGAACTATTAGTGACCGTCGATAGACAGCGTGCAGCGGAACTCGGTGTCAGCGTGAAAGACATCTCTGATACGCTTGAAATTATGTTAGGCGGTAAAAGCGAGACAACTTATGTCGATCGCGGCGAAGAATACGACGTGTATCTGCGCGGTGACGAGAATAGCTTTAACAATGCGGCAGATCTAAGCCAGATCTACTTGCGCACCAATAGTGGTGAGCTAGTGACGCTTGATACGGTTACCAAAATAGAGGAGGTAGCTGCTTCCATTCGTCTGTCTCACTACAACAAGCAAAAATCAATCACCATTACGGCGAACTTGTCAGAAGGCTATACCTTAGGTGAAGCGCTGAACTTCCTTGACCAAGAAGCGATTGATTCTCTGCCGGGTGATATCTCAGTAAGTTACTCTGGCGAGTCAAAAGACTTTAAAGAGAATCAGTCCAGCGTAGCGGTTGTTTTTGCACTGGCCTTGCTGGTTGCTTATCTGGTACTGGCTGCTCAGTTTGAGAGTTTCGTCAACCCATTGGTGGTGATGTTTACCGTTCCAATGGGGGTATTTGGTGGCTTCTTAGGCTTAATCGTAATGAGCCAGGGCATGAACATTTACAGCCAGATTGGTATGGTCATGTTGATTGGTATGGTAACGAAAAATGGTATTTTGATCGTTGAATTCGCTAACCAGCTTCGTGACCGGGGGGTTGAGTTTGAAAAAGCCATCATCGATGCGGCGGCTCGCCGTTTGCGTCCAATCTTGATGACAGCATTCACCACACTGGCTGGAGCCATCCCATTGATTTCGTCAACAGGGGCGGGTTATGAAAGCCGAGTCGCGGTTGGTACGGTGATTTTCTTTGGTATGGGCTTCGCGACAATGGTTACTCTATTCGTTATTCCGGCAATGTACCGATTGATTGCAGCGAATACGCGCGCACCAGGTCATGTTGAAGCGGAACTCAATAAGGCACTGAGTCAGGACACCAAAGGACGTATTGCTCACCCTTAGAAAGGCTAAGTTGTTGATGACAAAAAGCACCGATTGATTTTCCATTCGGTGCTTTTTTGTTTTGTCTAAACCCGTTTTGCGTATGACGCAATGGTGTTTTTGGTAACTTGGCGTTACCCTGTGTGACGAATCATTTTTACAATAATAGCGCTTGTTGTTCACGCTTTAGCGATGGATGCGATTACGCTACTCCAACATATGCGGGCAGCAGCAAGTAAAATAGTCGAGAAGGAAAGTAAAGTGGCTGAATTTAAATACAAAAATCTTACGCAAGAAGAGCAAGATAAACTTGATGCAGCGACATTCCGTCGTCTTTTAGCCCACTTGGATGCAAATAAAGACGTACAGAATATTGACCTAATGATCCTCGCGGGTTTCTGTCGTAACTGTTTTAGCAAGTGGTACACCGCAGAGGCAGAAAAACTGGGTGTCGACTTAGACATTGATGATGCTCGTGAGCGTGTTTACGGTATGACTTACGATGAGTGGAAGCAAAACCACCAACCAGCAGCGACACCAGAGCAGCTAGCGGCTTTTGAAGCACGTCAGAAAAAATAGCGCTATAAACGGACATTTATAGATAACAGCCCGCATCGTGCGGGCTGTTTTGTTTTTCCTATCTCGTTGTTTAGAATCTCTAGGCTACGACCGGCTCACAGCATGCAGGCTCAACACAGCCTTTCGCTTGGATAATTTCGAGCTGGGTGAGATAAGGCTGAATTTCGCCGATGTTTGTCTTAACCCATTCCATATTGAAGTAAGTATCCAAGTAGCGGTCACCAGAATCACACAGCAGGGTCACGATAGAGCCCGTTTCACCACGCAGTTTCATTTCACAAGCAAGCTGAAGCACCGCATACAGGTTGGTTCCCGTAGAAGCGCCTACCTTGCGACCGATCAAGTGAGAAACCCAGTGTGCGGTAGCTACGCTTGCCGTATCTGGTATTTTGCGCATTTCATCGACCACGCCAGCAATAAAGCTAGGCTCTACCCGAGGGCGACCAATGCCTTCAATTTTGCTTCCGCGCTCGCACTTCAAATTCGAATTTCCAGACTGGAAAGCGTCATAGAACACCGAATTTTCAGGGTCAGCAACGCACAATTTCGTCTCATATTTTTGGTAACGGATAAATCGACCTATGGTTGCCGATGTGCCACCCGTACCCGGACTCATTACCACCCAAGTTGGAATGGGATGGTCTTCTAGTTTCATTTGGCTAAAGATCGAGTTTGCAATGTTATTGTTCCCACGCCAGTCAGTTGCACGTTCCGCATAGGTGAACTGATCCATGTAGTGTCCGTTTAACTCTTGTGCGAGACGTCGGGACTCGTCATAGATTTGATCTGAGCGTTCGACTAAATGGGCTTTACCACCATAAAACTCGATTTGTTCTATTTTTTTTCGGGCCGTACTTTTTGGCATGACGGCAATAAATGGCAGGCCAAGCAGGCGCGCGAAGTAGGCTTCAGACACGGCAGTGCTTCCCGACGAGGCTTCAATGACGGTGGTTTCAGGGCCAATCCAGCCGTTGCAAATTGCATACAGGAAAAGAGAACGCGCTAAACGGTGTTTTAATGAACCAGTAGGGTGTGTGCTCTCATCTTTTAAGTAGATATCGATACCATCAAGAGAAGGAAGGTCGAGTTTAAACAGATGAGTGTCTGCAGAGCGTTGAAAATCCGCTTCAATTTTACGTACTGCATTATTGATCCACTGGTGGTCAGTACACATAGCGTCTCTCCTTGGAAGTGATAAATTAGGTTTTGTTTGAAAATAATTTACCTATAATCTGGGAGAAAAACTTTGCTATATTTGTTTGATGATGATTATTTTGTAGAAATAAATTCTTTTTAAATTAGGCTTTATGGAAAATAATTTAGATAAAATTGACAAGCAGTTACTTGCTTTACTCCAGACCGACGGAACACTGTCTTTAAACGAATTGGCTGAACGGGTTAACCTCACCACAACGCCATGTTGGAAGCGCCTTAAGAAACTGGAGGACGATGGGTTCATTGAAAAGCGAGTTGCTCTGTTAAGTGCGGAAAAACTGGATCTGTCGTTCATTGCGTTTGTGCAACTTAAGACCATCGATCACTCTGAAGAGTGGTATCACCATTTTGTCACTACGGTGAGTGATTTCCCCGAAGTTATGGAATTCTATCGAATGGCGGGTGAGTACGATTACATGATGAAAGTGCTGGTCAAAGACATGAAGTGCTTTGATAAATTTTATAAGCGTTTGGTGAATAGTGTGAAAGGGCTTTCAAATGTGACCTCTACGTTTGCCATGGAATCGATCAAGTACACCACAGAGCTCCCGATTGGCCGTATTTAATCAACGGCAACCCGTTACTAAAAAGGAGCGAGAGCTGCTCCTTTGTCGTATTTAAAAGCCAATCTATTTCGTGTAACGCATCACGCCTTCTTGAACCGCTGTTGCGACCAGGTGACCTTGTTGGTTGTAGATTTCTCCGCGAACCAATCCACGAGTGTGGCTCGCGGTCGGGCTTTCTATAGCGTAGAGCAACCATTCATCCATCTTAAACGGTCGATGGAACCAGATAGAATGGTCGATGGTTGCCACCTGGAAGTTTGGTGTCATTAAAGAAACACCATGTGGGTGTAACGCAGTGACTAGGAAGCCCCAATCCGATGCGTACGCCAACAAGTACTGGTGGATCAGCTGGTTGTCTGGCATCTCACCATTAGCGCGAATCCAAAGGTATTGTTTAGGCTCGGCTTTGGTGGGCTTTAGCGGATTAATCACCGTAACTGGTCGCGTCTCAATCGGCTTTTCACCACAAAACGTTTTGCGCAGCCGTTCAGGCAGATATTCCGCAATATGGCTTGCCAGCTCGCTTTCGGAAGGAAAGTTTTCTGGCCCCGGAATATCAGGCATGGTTTTCTGATGGTCGAATCCAGGTTGATCGCCGTGATAAGAAGCCGTCAGGTAGAAAATAGGGCGGCCATTTTGAATCGCTTTAACCCGGCGGGTACTAAAACTGCGTCCATCGCGCAGGTTTTCCACGTCGTAAATAATCGGTTTTTCAGAATCGCCCGGATAGAGAAAGTAGCTATGAAATGAGTGTACAGTGCGTGTCTCTTCTACGGTGTAACGAGCGGCAGAAAGTGCCTGTCCAATCACCTGACCACCATACACTTGAGGTAAACCTAAGTTCTCGCTTTGTCCGCGGAACAAGCCTTCTTCTAATTGTTCGAGTTGTAGCAGGCTGAGCAACTCTCTTAGTGGTTTACTCATTGTGTCTCCTCACCGTGTGTGTTGAACATCAAGTTAACCCATTTCCCACAGGTCTGTGAAGTGGATCTTAAACTACTAAGAGTATACCTTGTAACAAATATGAAACAAAATCAAATGGTTGGTATCTCTTGAGTTCGTCAAACTATTGTTAAATCAAGTAACTAATCAAAGACAGCCTCGTGATTCGGCCGTATACTTACCTTGGCTTAATATTCATCCTGAGGAATATATGAAAAAAACACTATTGCTTGTTACATCTTTATTTTTTGGTGCTGCTCTTGTGGGTTGCCAAACTTCTCAAACAACAGAAGTGGATTCTGCTGAGGTGTCAATGAAGACCATTACAGGTACAGTGGCTTACCGTGAACGTATTGCTTTACCGCCAAACGCTTTGGTTAGCGTATCTCTAGAAGATGTGTCTCTGGCGGATGCACCATCAAAAGTGATCGCGAAGCAAACCTTTAATACTGAAGGTAAACAAGTTCCTATTGCTTTTGAACTTAGCTACGACAGCAATGAAATTCAAGCGAAGCACAGATACAGCGTTCGTGCTCGTATTGAAGTTGACGGTAAGTTGCGTTTCATCAGCGATACCCATCACGCGGTTATTACTGATGAAGCACAAACTCATCAGGTAGACATCCGATTGGTTGGTGTTCGTTAATTTACGTTCGATAAAAGAACCAAGCGAACAAAAGATGGCAGCTTTAGTTAAGGCTGCCATTTGTATTTTCTGAGCGATACTTTTCCAATTTCAGACACTTCTATCCCTTCTGCTTCAAGCTTGGCTTTTTGCCTATCCAGATCCCGACCTTTTAATGAAATCTTGCCTTGGCTGTTGATGACTCTAAACCATGGGAGTTTGCTGCCTTCAGGTAAGTTACCTAATGCTTTACCAACATGCCGAGCGTAGCCGGGATAACCTGCCATTTTTGCGATCTCCCCGTAAGTCGAGACTTTCCCAGATGGAATTTGGTGAATCACAGCAAAGATTTGCGCTAAGAATTGGTCCATACTCAAAGTGTCCGTTGTGGATTGCCAAGGAATGGTAATACAGACGGCCAGTATTTCGCCATTAGTTATTGATGCGTGTAGCACCCCAGTTTTTCGCGTTTGAACGCCGTTACATTTTCGCAGCGCAGTAACGATTTTGGTGAACTCTGTGAGATTCAAAATGATGTATAGACCCACTTAACGACGAACGAGTTCGTGCCTTATTTGTCGTTGAGTTCCAAAGTTGGTGGGGAAGCCAGGAGGCGCTATGATTTTTTCTACAATCCAGTTTTTTATCACGATTCTACTCGCGGTAGTGTGTGCCAGAGCAATGAGTTTAAGTGGCGGTGAACTCCCTGTTCTCGCTCTCATGATCCCTGCATTATGGCTACTCCCTCAAGGCGGACTAGCGGGTTTAGTACTGCTTGGTGCCATGATGGCATACGGAGCCACACTCTCGATGCAGCCCATCGCGTTATCTATTGGGGTGTTAATTCTATTCCCACTGTTAATGGTAGTGTTCTCCCATCGTAGTTCTCTTGGTGTATTGCTCACCACCGGGTTAATTGTATTGACCTTGCAAGTCGGCATTATGGTCACCCAGCAGGGTGGGAAATTGGCAGGTTCAGCATCAGTAACCGTTGTGCAGACGCTTGCTGTCATCGTCATGTGGTGGGCAATTACTCATTGGAAGGCTTCGAATAAGCACAGCTGGTGGCCATTGCTGTTGTTATTACCTCTGTGGGTGGCAGATTTAACCTATGCCGCATTGGTTGCACTCTGTCTAACCGGTATGCTTGCCTCCATGGAGACACTGACAAAGATAAAGCAATCCATTCACTGGAGTAAGCTACTTTGTTGGACGCTTCCGACAGTTGGTTTTGCCGCATTGGTTGTCAGCCCTGCGACCGATGTGCCTAAGCCCGTTTTTGTTGTTTGGATCTGTTTATTAGGTACGGCGTGGATGACGGATTACATCCTGCGCAGTGGTGATGAGCAAGCAGAGCTGTAAGTTCTCAGCCGATCCTAGATTGACCGAGTTTTGTTCAAACGATCGCTAATTGGTGAAATTAAAGGTTTTTGCCCTTGCATTATGAGGTCCGATACTGAATAATCGCCCCATCGTTTGAGGCAAGCCCTCAACAAAATAATTATGGGGCTCTGGTCCTCTCGCAACAATAGCTCGTGAACTCGGTCAGGTCCGGAAGGAAGCAGCCGCAGCGTGTGACTTGTGTGCCGGGATGTGGCTGGGGTCCCACCCATTGAAAAGCCTGCAGTGTTTAAATACATTGCAGGCTTTTTTCGTTTTTGCTTCTTGCAACGTTGAATCGTTTAATGTTCTTCAGCTAACTGACTACGTAACCACGATGTGAATGCCTTGAAACGTGGGCGTTCTTCCATTCCTTTCGGGCAAATAAGTAAGTACTTCATGTCGGCTCGAATAACACCAAATGGTGCGATTAATTCACCGCTATCAAGATAAGGCTGAATGAGCGCGACACGTCCCATTCCCACTCCCATATGGTTTTTAACCGCAGATACCGCCATCTCACCATGGTTGAAGACATAGTAATTGGCGTTTGGGGCAATCGGTTCTGTTTGCTGTTTGAGCCAATGTTGCCATTCAAAATCGTAATTGGCTGAATCAATAGACTCTGTGCAATGGATTAAATTGGCGTTAGCTAAGCTACTCACTTGGTCCGTAATCTTATGCTTTTCTGCGTATAACGGCGTGCAAACAGGAGTAAGGTACTCTTCAAACAACACTTCGTTATGCATATCAGATTGGGGTTCGCGGCTGTAGTAGATAGCTAAATCCACTGGCTCGTGATTAAAGTCCAGATAGCTGGCTTTCACTCGGATCTTTAAGTTAAGGTTAGGATAGCGATCCTGAAAATTTGCCAGCTTAGGTAAAAGCCATGATTGGGCAAACGTTGGTGCGACTCCGATGTATAACTCTCCGGTGAGCTCATTAAAGCGAATATCATCAATGTCAGAAAAGATGGTAGAAAAAGATCCGCTTACTGTTTCGTATAGTCGTTTTCCTTCCTCCGTCAGTTCCAGCTTTCTGGTCAGCCGGATAAATAGCTTGAAGCCTAACTGCTGCTCCAGTTGTTTAATTCTCTGACTTACCGCTCCCTGAGTTAAGTGCAACTCTTCGGCCGCGTTGGTAAAGCTTAAACACTTTGCGGCCACGTTGAAGGTATACAGGTTTGAGACGACATGCTGTTTGTTTTCCATCTTGCTCTTATCTATTAGTTCAGCTAATTCATACTGTACTCGAATTGAGTTGTTACGATCAAAACATTCCTTTTTAATTAGTTTGTCTTATGTGATTTTAATTGTCAGTTTCAAGGAGCAAGCTATGTCTTTTCGTTTTCCCGATGAATTTCTGTGGGGTGGGGCAACGGCCGCAAACCAAATTGAAGGTGCGTATAATGCCGACGGTAAGGGATTGTCGACATCCGATATACAACCTTTTGGCTCGTTCGGGGAACTAAAGCATCGACAGGATGGTGACTTTAATATCAAAGACATTGCTATTGATTTTTATCACCGTTACCCACAAGACATCGCACTGTTCTCTGAACTTGGGTTTACGTGTTTTCGCCTTTCGATTGCCTGGAGCCGAATCTTTCCCAAGGGTGATGAATTAGAGCCTAATGAGTTGGGGCTGGCTTATTACGACAAAATTTTTGATGAACTTGAAAAGCACGGTATCACACCGGTTGTCACACTATCTCACTATGAAATGCCTCTGCATTTAGCTGAGAAATATCACGGCTGGACAAGCAGAGAACTCATCGGCTTCTTTGAACGTTACGCTACCGCGGTATTCTCCCGATTTGGACACCGTGTTAAGTACTGGCTGACATTCAACGAAATTAATGCCACTTTACATGAGTCGTTCACGGGGGCCGGAATTCCACGCGGCAGTGATGCTCAGGCTCTTTACCAAGGAATACATCACCAGTTGGTGGCCAGTGCAAAAGCAGTCAAAGTCTGTCATGAGCTGCTGCCAGATGCCAAGATCGGTAATATGATGTTAGGCGCAATTCAGTATGCATTAACCAGCCATCCGGATGATGTGTTTGAAGCAATGCAACAGAACCGCGAATGGCTATTTTTCGGAGACGTACAGAGCCGTGGTTACTACCCGGGCTATATGATGCGCAAATTCAAAGAAATGGGCGTTGTTCTTAATATCACGGATGAGGATAAAGAGGCGTTAAAAGAAACCGTCGATTTTATCTCATTCAGTTACTACATGACGGGTTGTGTCAGTGTTCAGAACGAAAACCTAGAGATGACGGATCAGGAAGCTTTCAAAATGGGAAGCAATCCGTATCTGGAGTCAACGGATTGGGGATGGCAAATCGACCCTAAAGGATTGCGTATTGTTTTGAACTTACTTTATGACCGATACCAAAAGCCATTGTTCATCGTAGAAAACGGTCTTGGTGCGGCAGATACCGTCAATGAAAATGGAGAGATTGAGGATGATTACCGAATTCAGTATCTCAATGACCATTTGTATCAGGTTGGTGAAGCGCTTCAGGACGGTGTCGAAATAATGGGTTACACCTGCTGGGGCCCGATTGATTTAGTCAGTGCTTCAACCGCACAGATGTCAAAACGCTACGGCCTGATTTATGTAGACCGTGATAATGATGGTCAAGGCACGTTAAATCGTTTAAAGAAAAAGAGCTTTTACTGGTATCAAAACGTGATTCAAACCAATGGTGAAGCGCTAACTCCACCAAAGGCATAATGAGTTACAGGGGGCTTCGGTAGTGCTTGCGCAGCTGAAGCCCTTTGACGTCATATTTAAAGCAAGTCGCGAACCCGGTAGTAAGACATAGCCAGAACAAGTGCAGGGGTCCGGAGTAAACGTCCGCCGGGGAATGACATATGAGGCACTTTATCAAAAATGGCAAAGCGTTCTGAGGTGGCTGCAACACACTCGGCCATTAGAGTGCCTGCCAGACCTGTTACCGCAATTCCATGGCCAGAGAAACCCTGTGCAAAATAAACATTGGGTTTAAGTCGGCCAAAGTGAGGGGCGCGATTCATGGTGATCGCCACGTTACCGCCCCACGCATAATCGATTTTAGCGTTAGTCAATTGAGGAAATATGCTTACCATCCGGTTGCGCATCGCCTTTTCTAAATTAAATGGTGCGACCCCAGAGTAGCTGACCCGTCCGCCAAATAGCATCCGGTTGTCACCAGAGCAGCGGAAGTAGTCGAGTACAAAATTGATGTCACTCGCTGCGATACGGTTTTTCATCAGTTTATTGGTTAGGTCTTCTTCAAGTGGTTCTGTGGCACAGATGTAGGTACCCACGGGCATGACTTTGTTTTCTAACGAGCTTTCCAACCCTTCCATATAAGCATTACACGCAAGAATAACGTGATTCGCTTTCACCTCACCATGCTTGGTAAATAGAGTAGCAGGGTCACCGTGCTCAATTTTAATCACCGCACTTTCTTCAAAGAACTGAGCTCCGGCGGCTTGGGCTGCATTAGTTAAGCCAAGCGTGTAGTTTAATGGGTGTAAGTGACCACTATTGCGATCAAGCATGCCTGATGTGTATTTGTCGCTATCAATATTCTCTCTGACTTGTTCTTTGTCCCACAGTTCAAGAGAGTCATATTGATAGCGTTCTGTCAGGTTGGCATACCAATCTTTTAGCTCTTTGTCATGACGCGATTTCATGCCCAAGTGAACCATGCCATCCCGCCAATCACAGTCAATATTGTATTTTTTAATATTGTTTTTGGTCAGAGCGAGCGCCTCGATGGACAGCTCCCAAAGTTTCTTGGCGTCAGACTCTCCGACGAGCTTTTCAAGTGTATGTTGCTCTGAAGCCCAGCCAAAAATTGCCTGTCCGCCACTTCGCCCTGATGCCCCCCAACCAACACGATTGGCTTCCAATACGATGACGCTATAGCCTTTATTGGCGAGTTCCAATGCTGCTGTTGCTCCGGTAATACCAGATCCCACAATACACACATCGGCAACGTGGCTTCCTTTCAACGTAGGAAAGCGCAAATCTTGGTTTTTTGATGCAGCATAGTAAGAGAGGGTATGCTTCGTACTCATCTTGACATCCTTTTCTTCTAATCTTGATTCAATACTTATCGGTACCATTGGTATTCAAGTGGTGAAACTTGAGCCGAAAACCTTTCCTGTTCGTGCTTTTTGTTGGCGAGGTAGACTTTGCAAAGCTCTTCTCCAAAGCTGTTTTGCATAAACTCACTTGCAGAGAAGGCATGTAAAGCACTGTCCCAAGAGCTTGGCAGAGTCGGCAGATCGAGCTGAGTTGCGTCTCCGTCTATGGGCGCTGGCGGCACCAGATTGTTTTCAATGCCGTCTAGGATGGATGCCAATAAAACAGACACAGTGAGATAAGGGTTAACATCGGCACCTGATAAACGGTGCTCGATTCGCTTGTCTTCTTCGCCGCTGGCTGGCACACGTACGGCAACCGTTCGGTTATCCCAACCCCATGAGGCATGCATTGGTACGAACATATTCGGTTGTAAGCGTCGATAGGAGTTGGCATTGGGAGCAAAAATCGCCATGCATTCATCCATGTGTTCTAAGACACCAGCAATGGCATTGAGCAGTAAATCGTCATTATACCCAAGCACGTTAATCCCATCGGCGTCCTGCAAGCTGATGTGAACGTGGCAACCGCTGCCTGCATATTCGGTATAAGGTTTAGCCATGAAGTTGGCATGAAATCCATGTTTCTTCGCTATCGCACGAACGACACGTTTTAGTAGCATGGCATGGTCACAAGCAAGCAATACATCGGTGGAATGTTTAAGGTTTACTTCAAATTGCCCCGGTGCATATTCGGCTGTGATGTTTTCTGCCGGAATGCCTTGTTCTTGACATGCGCTTACGATTTCATCCAAAAAAGTTTTAAATTCATCGAGTTCATCCAGTGAATAGACTTGCGTTTGTGTCATTCGCTCGCCGCTAACTGGCATCAGAGGGGGTTGGGGGCAGCCAGTATCATCGGTTTCAGGATCCTGCAAATAAAACTCTAACTCAACCGCGACACACGGATGAAAGCCTTTGCTTTTCAGTTTTTTTACTTGTAGATCGAGGACGTGTCTGGGGTCAGCAAAGAAAGGTTGGTTCGTCTCGGGCTCGTACATCGTAACGATGGCTTGGGCGCTATTCTCTTGCCACGGTACGACCTGCAATGAGTTTGGCACAATACGGCAAATACGGTCACCATCACCTTTTTCAAATCCCAGTCCGGTTTCTTCGACGGTTTCGCCGCAGATATCCAGTGCAAAAACGGACGCAGGCAAACAGATACCTTGCTCCAGAACTTTGCTGAGTTGGGCTGTGTTGATTCGTTTTCCCCTGACGACACCATTCATATCGAACAGAATCAAATCAATCGTCGTGATGTTTGGATTTTGTTCGATAAAATGAGCAATTTCTTGTTGCTCTTGCTTGGTTTTTAGTCGGTCAATGTTAATCGGTTGATTGGCAAGACTAGTCATATCCGCTGTGCCTCCTTGGCGTTAAACGTAATAATCCCTTGTTCTATATGGGCTCAGGAATGCCCCGCAGACAGCTTTACTTGCCTATTAAACATACACACATTGTTTAGAAAATTGCAACACATTTGTAACTTTAACCTCACCGATGCTGTATCTTGATATAAAATATTTAACAGATTGGTTGACTTTTGGGCGAGTTAGGCACAATGCTAAATAGGGCTTATTGATACATCCATGATTTTTGACGTGGGTTAGCAACGGGCGATTTTGTACTCAACCCGATTGGTTCGGTAGTTGGGATTAGAAAAACATACGAGTGTTATTTTGTTGTTCGCCGTTTTTGAGCGGACGCAAAGCTGTAAACATAAAGCTGTATTTCATGGACCGAAATTATTGCAAAGAAGGATTTATGGAAACATTCAAGAAATGGATTGAAGAAAACCGTATTACTGAAGTCGAGTGTCTTATCCCTGACATTACTGGTAACGCAAGAGGCAAAATTATGCCCGCCAAAAAATTTCTTCGAGAAGGAGGGATGCATCTTCCCGAAGTGATTTTTTTCCAGACGGTAAACGGTGACTGGCCAGACGATGAAAGCATGATTGATCTCACCGAGAAAGACATGAATCTCGAGCCAGATCCAAATACGGTCAGGTTAGTTCCATGGACAAAAGATCCAACAGGTCAGGTAATTCATGACTGTTTCACAGTGGATGGTGAACCAGTAGAAGTTTCCCCAAGAGCGGTGTTGCGTCGTGTTTTATCGTTCTACGAAAGAGAGGGCTGGAACCCAATAGTGGCACCTGAGCTAGAGTTTTTCTTGGTTAAGAAAAATCTGGACTGGGACTATCCGCTTGAGCCGCCGATTGGTCGAAATGGGAGACCAGAAACGGCCAGACAATCCTTCAGTATCGATGCTGTGAATGAATTCGATCCTATTTTTGAAGATATGTATGACTTCTGTGAGGCGCAAGGCCTGGACGTTGATACATTAGTTCATGAATCGGGTGCCGCTCAGATGGAGTTGAATTTCGATCACGGTGAACCGTTAGATTTGGCAGATCAGGTGTTTCTCTTTAAACGCACGGTAAGAGAAGCCGCATTGCGCCACGATGTTTATGCGACGTTTATGGCGAAACCAATGGAGCATGAACCAGGTAGTGCAATGCACATTCACCAAAGTTTGGTGGACGTGAACGGCAAGAACCTGTTCGCCAATGAAGACGGTTCTAACAGCGAACTCTTCCTCAATTATATTGCTGGCATGCAAAAATATACCCCGGCTGCGATTGCCTTTTTTGCGCCAAACGTCAATTCCTACCGCCGGTTAGTCTTCGGCGAGTCAGCGCCTACCAACGTGGCTTGGGGAGAAGACAACCGCACGGTTGGGCTTCGAGTTCCGGTCTCTGATAAGAATGCCCGCCGCATTGAAAACCGTTACGCCGGTGCGGATGCGAACCCTTACTTAGCGATGGCATTGTCATTGGCCTGTGGCTACTTGGGTATGAAAGAAAAACTTACCCCGACACCACAGAGTACAGGTGACATGACGACAGAACCTTACTCACTTCCTCATACATTGGAAGATGCGTTATTGCTGCTGGAAAACAGTAACGAGCTGAGAGAAATTCTCGGTGATCGATTTGTTTCTGCTTACGTGGCAATTAAGCGAAAAGAGTACAAAACGTTCTTTCAAGTTATCAGCTCTTGGGAGCGTGAGTTCTTACTCTTAAACGTATAAGTCAAACTTAATTACCAAGTGAAAGCTACTTTCTCCTAGCGAACGTTACCGTCGAACCATTTATCTTTGCGGATAAAGGGAAAGTAGTACTCACGTTATTAATAAACCATGGAATGAAACTATGTCTAAATGGATTGAGCAAGATAGTGCACATTGCTTGCACCCTTTTACTAACTTCAAGGCGTTAAATGACAAAGGTTCTCGCATTATTAAGCGCGCGGAAGGGGTTTACATCTATGACGAGGATGACAACAAAATCCTCGACGGTATGGCGGGCTTATGGTGTGTGAATATGGGCTACAGCTGTCAGCCTCTTATTGATGCCGCGACAAAGCAAATGCAAGAATTGCCGTACTACAATTTGTTTTTCCAAACCGCACATCCACCAGCGGTAGAGCTTTCTACTTTATTGGCCGAGGTCACGCCAGAAGGCATGAACCATGTGTTCTATACGGGCTCAGGTTCTGAGTGTAATGACACGGTAGTGAGAATGGTTCGTCACTACTGGAGTAGCCTTGGTAAACCGCAAAAGCAAACCATCATCAGCCGTAAAAATGCTTACCACGGCAGCACTATGGCGGGGGCAAGTCTCGGCGGCATGTCTGCGATGCATGCGCAAGGTGGTCTTCCTTTACCTAACATCGTGCACATCGATCAACCTTACTATTTTGGTGAAGGAAATGGCGTCGATGAAACCGAATTTGGTTTAGAGCGTGCAAGGCAGCTAGAAGAGAAGATTCTAGAACTCGGTGAAGAAAATGTCGCTGCTTTTATTGCAGAGCCTATTCAAGGTGCTGGTGGCGTGATTATTCCACCGTCAAGCTACTGGCCTGAAATCCAACGTATTTGTGACAAATATGAAATTCTATTGATTGTTGATGAAGTGATTTGTGGCTTTGGCCGCACTGGCGAATGGTTCGCAAGTCAGACCTTCAACATAAAGCCAGATCTTATGTGTATGGCGAAAGGGATCACATCAGGTTACCTGCCGCTAGGTGGTGTGATGGTTCGTGATCATGTTGCCAAAGTACTCACCGATGCAGATACGGAATTCGCACACGGTTTTACTTACTCAGGTCATCCTGCTTCTTGTGCGGTTGCCATCGCCAACATTAAAGAGATGCAGCGTCTCAGCGTTGTTAATCAAGTACGAGAAGAGACCGGTCCATATTTTGCCAAACGTTGGGCAGAGCTCGCTGAGCACCCAATGGTTGGTGAAGCGCGTAGCGTTGGCCTGGTCGGTGCAATTGAGCTTGTTAAAGACAAACAAACCAAACAACGCTTCGATAAAGAGTTAGATGTGGGTACTCGTTGCCGCGACCATTGTTTTAACAGTGGCGTGGTATTGAGAGCCGTCGGAGACTCAATGATCTGTTCGCCACCACTGATCATCACTAAATCAGAAATAGACGAACTAGTTGCACTTGCAAAACTGGCTTTAGATAACACGCTCGCCGACGTTCAGCAGTAGCCGACGAGAACAATACCAAAACTCACCAAGGAATGGAGATCCAAATGGAGAAAATGAAGGTTTATTGTGGGGTAGCGTTGGGGATGACTCTTGGGTTCGCCCCGTTAACATCAATTGCTGCGGAAGACAAAGTACTCAATATTTATAACTGGTCTGATTATATAGCTGAAGATACCATCGCCAAATTTGAGCAGGAAACAGGTATCAAGGTTGTCTACGATGTTTTTGATTCTAATGAAGTTCTGGAAGCAAAAGTTCTATCAGGCAACACTGGCTTCGACCTTATTGTCCCGAGTAACGACTTTTTGGGCAGACAGGTAAAAGCTGGCGCTTTTCAGAAGCTGGATAAAGAAAAACTCAGCAACTATAAAAACCTAGACCCTAAATTGATGGGAATCTTGTCAGACACCGTCGACCCTGAGAATGCTTATTCGGTGCCTTACCTTTGGGGCACAACAGGTATTGGCTACAACGTCGAGAAGGTCAAAGCGGCACTTGGAGAAGATGCACCGGTCAACAGTTGGGATCTGGTGTTTAAACCAGAGAACATGGAAAAACTGGCGAAATGTGGTGTGGGCTTTTTGAATGCGCCATCAGAGATCATGGCGGCATCGCTGAACTACATTGGCAAAGATCCAAATAGTACGGATCCGAATGATTACAAAAAGGATGCGCTTGAGTTACTCAAAACTGTCCGTCCATATGTCACTTACTTCCACTCTTCGCAATACATTAATGACTTAGCTAATGGCGACATTTGTGTCGCGATCGGTTGGTCCGGAGATGTTCTTCAAGCGGCAGATCGTGCGGCAGAAGCGGATAACGGTGTTGAGATTGCTTACTCAATTCCGAAAGAGGGCGCTTTAGCTTGGTTTGATTTGATGGCCATTCCTAAAGATGCTAAGCATCCAGAAAATGCCCACCTTTTCATTAACTTCCTGTTAAGACCAGAGATCATTGCTGAAATCAGTAACTACGTTTGGTATGCGAATCCAAACCCGCCGTCACGTGAGTTTATTGATAGTGAGATTCTGGATGATCCAGGCATCTACCCTAATGAGGAAACACAAGAGAAGCTCTACAGCGCGAAAATGTTACCTCATAAAACCGCTCGTGCGATGACTCGTGCGTGGACAGATTTTGTTAAAAACTAGATAGAAACAAAGAGGTGACCCTAGGGTCGCCTCTTTTATGGAGAGTGCCATGACAGTGATGTCAATTTGTAATGATCTTCCTCATATGCATGTGGATTCTAACCCGCCAAAACCCTTATTAGAAATCAAAGGGCTCACCAAAAGCTTTGATGGTCACGTAGCCGTTGATGGTTTGGATTTGACGATCAATCAAGGTGAACTGTTCGCCCTGCTTGGCGCATCGGGCTGTGGAAAATCAACGTTGCTGAGAATGCTTGCTGGCTTCGAGCAACCTTCAGCAGGGCAGATTATTTTAGATGGAGAAGATCTTGCCGAGATACCTCCGTATCGTCGCCCGGTCAATATGATGTTCCAATCCTATGCGCTGTTTCCTCATATGACCGTTGCAGACAATATTGCATTTGGTTTAAAGCAGGACGGCATGTCCCGCCAGGAAATCAATCAAACCGTCAAACAGATGCTGGAACTTGTGCATATGTCTGACTATGCCAAACGCAAACCTCATCAACTTTCTGGTGGTCAGAAACAGCGTGTTGCACTGGCTCGTAGTTTAGCCAAAAAGCCAAAACTGCTGCTTCTGGATGAACCAATGGGCGCTTTAGATAAAAACTTAAGAGAAAAAATGCAACTCGAAGTGGTGGATATCTTAGAGCGTGTGGGCGTGACTTGTGTGATGGTGACACACGATCAAGAAGAAGCCATGACCATGGCCAGTCGAATGGCGATTATGAATAAAGGTCAGTTTGTGCAAATTGGCTCTCCAGAATCGATCTATGAACACCCGAATTCGAAATTCTCAGCCAAGTTTGTCGGCACCGTAAATATCTTTGAAGGCATATTGGAAAATAATCAAAACGACAGTTGCACCGTGCGCAGTCAGGATCTTGAACACCCGATTTGTATTAATGAAGGCATTTCTGGTGTGACAGGGGTACCCGTGATGATTGCGGTTAGGCCAGAGAAAATGACGTTGAGCACACATAGCAATCATTCGGTCAACAGCTGCACAGGGGTCGTTGAAGATATTGCCTATATGGGCAATCAATCTATCTACCACGTGCGTTTACCGTCTGGAAAATTAGTCACGGCAACCTTACAAAATACCACTCGCTTGAGAAAAGACATGCCGACGTGGGAACAGAAGGTCACGCTAAGTTGGGAAATGGAAAGCTGCGTGGTACTTAAAATATGATAAAGAAAGCCAAACTCGATATCTGGCGTGTCATACCCACGCCAAAGTGCTTACTGCTTGCTGTCCCTTATGGATGGTTGTTACTGTTCTTCTTACTCCCATTTTTGATCGTATTTAAGATCAGCTTCGCCGAGGCTCAGGTCTCGATTCCTCCCTATTCTGAACTGCTCAGTTATGCCGAGCAGCAATTGCAGCTACTGCTGAATATCGGTAACTACGAATATTTGTTGGAAGATGATTTGTATGTGTCTTCCTATTTAGAGTCGATACGTATCGCATTCATTTCAACGTTACTGTGTTTAGTGGTCGGTTTTCCAATTGCCTGGGCTATTGTGCATTCAACGCCGTCGACGCGTAACGTCCTGCTGATGCTGATCATTCTGCCTTCATGGACGAGTTTTTTGATTCGAGTCTATGCCTGGATAGGTATCCTCAAAAACAATGGATTACTTAATAACGTGCTACTAACCATTGGGGCGATTGACGAGCCATTGAAGATATTGCATACCGACGTCGCCGTATATATCGGCATTGTGTATACCTATCTGCCTTTCATGGTTTTACCTTTGTACACCGCGCTGATGCGAGTCGATTATTCACTAATAGAAGCCTCGAGTGATTTAGGCGCGAAACCAATCACCACATTGTTTAGTGTTTTAATTCCTTTAACCCGCGCCGGTATTATCGCTGGTTCCATGCTGGTCTTTATTCCTGCGGTAGGGGAGTTTGTTATTCCTGAACTGCTCGGCGGGCCAGATTCAATACTAATCGGCAAAGTGTTATGGCAAGAGTTTTTCAATAACCGAGACTGGCCTGTTGCCTCGGCCGTTGCCACCACGATGTTACTCATACTAATGGTGCCAATTCTTTGGTTCCACCGTTATCAAAAACGTGAATTGGAGGTACAGGGATGAACGATATTCCAGTTTACAACAACAAATGGAAGTGGATGGTTTTAGGGCTAGGTTTTGCTTTCCTCTATTTACCTATTCTGATTTTGATTATTTATTCTTTTAATGAAAACCGCTTAGTGACCGTTTGGTCTGGGTTTTCTTTTAAGTGGTATTCAGAGTTATTTGACGATGACTTATTAATGGGCGGGGTAAAGCTGAGCTTGTTAATTGGTTTTCTCTCTGCCAGCGCCGCTGTGGTGCTGGGAACTATCGCGGCGTTTGTCCTGAATCGCTTCGGGAAATTTAGAGGTGAAACCGGATTCGCGTTTATGATCACGGCGCCGTTGGTGATGCCAGAAGTGATCACCGGTCTGTCTTTACTGTTACTCTTCATTGCGATGGGGCAAGTGTTTGATTTATTTAATCAACGCGGAATGATGACTATCTGGATTGCACATGTTACGTTTTGCACGGCATACGTTACGGTGGTCGTTAGCTCCAGGTTACAAGAGGTCGATCGCTCAATTGAAGAGGCTGCAATGGATTTGGGGGCTCCGCCCTGGAAGGTATTTCTGCAAATTACCTTACCAACGATTGCTCCTGCTATTGTTGCAGGCTGGTTGCTGGCGTTTACGTTATCACTCGATGACCTGGTGATTGCGAGTTTTGTATCTGGTCCGAGTGCTACAACGCTACCAATGGTGGTATTCTCCAGCGTTAGACTAGGCGTTAGTCCAAAAATTAATGCCCTCGCGACGTTGATCATTTTAGCTGTCTCCTGTGCCACCTTTATTGCGTGGTGGGTGCTCGCTAAAGCGGAGAAACGGCGATTACAAGAGGCGAAAATGAGCCAGCAGTAAAGGCATTCGCTGACAAATTAGGAGAGATACATGGATAGAGACATGGATGTAGGCAAGCAACTTAAGACGATCCGAACCATGCGTGGTTTATCCCAAAGAGAGCTTGCGAAGAGAAGCGGCGTGACGAACTCCATGATCTCTCAAATTGAACAGAACCTTGTGAACCCTTCTGTTGGGTCACTAAAAAAGATACTGGAAGCGATTCCCATCTCAATGGGCGAGTTTTTTACCCTAGACGTTGAATCCGAGGATGACATCTTTTTTAGTCCGGAACAGATGACGGATTTAGGTGATGGCAAGATTAACCTGATGTTAGTGGGTGCGAAACGAGAAGGTCGCAAACTTGCCATATTGCACGAAGTCTACCCGCCAGGTGCAGATACAGGCACTGATTTCATGCAGCACGAAGGCGAAGAAGGCGGCGTGGTGATTCGCGGAGAAATAGAGATCACGGTAGGCAGTCGCACTCAAGTGCTGAAAGCCGGTGATTCTTACTATTTTGAGACGCGTAAGCCACACCGATTTCGTAACAAGGGAAAAGTGGAGTGTGAGTTGATAAGCGCTTCGACGCCACCAACGTTTTAAATACTCACTTTCGAAAACAATGGCCTCTGTTACGAGGCCATTTTTAGTCACGGTGAATGCGGTTATGAGACAAAAAGACTAATCAAGTTCGATCCATGTCGATTTGATTTCGGTGTATTTATCTAACGCGTGTAAAGACTTATCCCTGCCGTTACCACTTTGTTTGTACCCGCCAAACGGCATCGTCATATCACCGCCGTCCCAGTTGTTCACAAATACGGTACCGGCTCTTAGCGCGCGCGAGCATTTTACCGCAGTGGAAATATCGGAAGTCCACACGCCAGCCGCAAGGCCATATTCACTGTCGTTAGCAAGCTCGATCGCTTCATCAATCGTGTCGAATGTCGTCACACAAAGTACAGGACCAAATATCTCTTCTTTGAATATACGCATGTCAGGTGTTACGTCTGTGAAGACAGCAGGCTGAATAAAGTAGCCGCCTGTATGTTCAAGAACGGGTTGGCCACCAAATCGAAGTGTTGCACCTTCTTGTTTGCCCACCTCAATATAATCGAGTACGCGTTCAAACTGAGCTTTATCGACAATCGCGCCAACACGAGAGCTGTCGTTAAGAGGATCGCCAGGTTGCCATTTGTCCATGTTCTTCATTAGTAGATCGATGAATTGATCTTTGATGGATGAGTGAACCAAAAGACGAGAGCCAGCGGTACAGACTTCGCCCTGGTTATAGCAAATAGCACTTGCTGCGGTGGCAGCCGCTTTCTCAATGTTTTTCACATCGTAATGGATAATATGAGGGCTCTTGCCACCACATTCCATAAAGGTTCGCTTGAGGTTAGATTCACCTGCAAAGGTCAATAATTTCTTCCCTATCGCCGTAGAGCCAGTAAAAGTAATGCAGTCGACGTCGTTGTGAAGCGCTAGTGCTTGCCCTGCCTCATGACCAAAGCCAGGCAGAACTTGAAGCACACCGTCGGGAATCCCGGCTTGAGAAGCTAATTCTGCGAGTAAAATAGCGGTGAGAGGCGATTTTTCCGATGGTTTTATGATGACTGAGTTACCAGTGGCGAGTGCCGGGCCAATTTTCCAAGCCGCCATCACGGTAGGGAAGTTCCAAGGAACAATGGCAGCGACGACACCTAAAGGCTCTCTTGTCACCAGCGCGAGCGCTTCTTCGGTCACGGGAGCGACTTCATCGTAAATTTTATCAATCGCTTCAGCGTTCCATTGTATGCAGCGAGCGGTGGCTGGCGCATCGTATCCCATGGCATCAGAAATGGGTTTTCCCATATCTAAAGACTCCAGAAGAGCGAACTGTTCTTGGTGTTGTTCTATAAGCTTGGCGTAGTTGAGTAATACCGTTTTACGCTGCGCTGGTGGCAGTCCTGCCCACACTCGGGAATGAAAAGCATCACGCGCGGCTTTAACCGCAATCTCTACATCTTCCTCACGGCAACGCGCTACGTGAGCGAGGTGTTTTCCCGTTGCTGGGTTAATAATCTCGAAGGTATCATCGCTGATAGCGTTAGTGAGTTTTCCGTTAATGTAGGCTTGTGTATTAAACCTCAACTCAGTGGCTTTATCATGCCAGTTTGTAGTGTCCATTCTGTGTCCTTATTCCTTTTTTGTCTTTGTATTCCTGATGAAGTGCTAAACCTGCTTAGCGATTAAATATGCAAAGAAGGTTTAACGCTGTTTTCTCTCCATTGCGTTAAAGTTAAAAAATCGTGCTTGAATCGAGCTAATTGATAGCAGTGAACGAAAAGTTTGATAAATAAACTAATCAAAACGTAGATAGTGAATGTAGAGAAATCAACAAAGTGTTCAGTATTTTATGATTTTTAGATATAAAAACTGCGTATTTAGTCTATCTTGTTAAATATTGGGGTGCGTTAATTGAATGACGGTCTTGGAAGAGATGACGTGCGATTTGATACTAGAATGAAAAGCATCGCCGCTTGGTGATCGAAAGGTTTAAAATCAAGTGAAATGTAAATTCAAGGATGATAGGTGAATAATGAAAATTGGGATAATAACCTGCGGATATGTCGATCCACCTTTGTCTGATGGCCACGGCCAATATGCAGATATGATTGAAAGCGCTTTTGCTAGTGTGAATGACGCTATGACGTTTCAAAACTTTGACGCGATAAAAGGTGAGTTACCAAGTTTTGATGAGTGCCATGGTTTTATTATTACCGGTAGTGTGCACAACGCTTATGACGATTTGCCATGGATTCTGGATTTAGCGGATTGGATCCGTTGCTGTGAAGCGAGAAGAAAGCCACTGGTCGGGATTTGTTTCGGACATCAGTTAATTGCCAGAGCACTTGGTGGGGTGGTTAAAAAGTCTGAGAAAGGTTGGGGCTTGGGCAGTTATGAGGTAAAAGTCGTGGCACTTAAGAAATGGATGAATCTTGCCATTGACAGTGCGCGTATGCTGGTAAGCCACCAAGATCAGGTGGTAATTGTACCCAAAGAGATGAGCGTAATCGCAGGAAACGATTTTTGTCCTAACTTCATGCTGGTCAAAGACAATCATATTTTAACCGTACAAGGTCATCCCGAATTCAGCTCAGAGTTTACTGAGCTACTGGTGAGAAAGCGCCAACATCTGTTGTCTGAACGTCAGTATGAGGATGCGTTTGCTCAGTTGAAGAAGCCTAACGATTCCGCGCTTTTTTTGCATTGGATGGACGCGTTCTTTACGCGTGATCAGCAAAGGATAAGCTCTGAGGAAATGCAGAAAGTCGGCTAATAAAGAATGGTTTACCATTGTGACCGCGGCATTCTATATCAGCATTATTAATGATTCGAATGTCGTCGGTTACAGATGACGACAAAGGCCTTACAGTCAGAAACTGCTTAAACTCGCTAGCTATCTTTAACTTCTCACTTCAACCTCTCTTTAGCTGCGCACGTCTTTACTCTATAATCCCTGCGTTTTATTCGGTACTTAACCATTTTCTCCCGGGATATTTTCATGATTTCAAAAAACCAATTAAAACTGCTTCGTGCTTTGGGTCAAAAGAAGCAACGTAAAGCACACGGCTTATTTCTGGTTCAGGGTGAAAAGAACGTACTGGAGCTAGCAACGAGTTCGTTAACGGTTAAACAGGTTTTTGCTACAGCGGAATTTCTTGAACAGCACCGCCAAGATCTTGGTCAGTTCGATTGTATCGAAGCATCATTGGATGATTTGACCAAAGCAAGCACACTGGTCAGTAACAACGCGGCAATTGCGGTCGTAGAAATTCCAAGTACAAAAGTGCCTCAGGCAAAAGGTCTGATGATTGCACTAGATGGTGTGTCTGACCCAGGTAACTTAGGCACCATCATTCGCGTCGCGGATTGGTACGGCATTAAGCACATTGTCGCGAGTTCGGACTGTGCGGATCCGTACAACCCTAAAACCATTAGTGCGACGATGGGCAGCTTTGGCCGAGTTCAGGTTAGCCTTGTTGACCTGCCAAGCTACTTAGAGCAAGCGAACTTGCCAGTCTACGGCGCGTTTCTGGAAGGGGAAAGCGTACATAAAACCGATTTCTCTGCCGAAGGTATCTTACTGATGGGAAGTGAATCACACGGTGTGCGTGAAGAAGCGTCGAAATTCGTGACTGACAAAATCACCATTCCAGCTTTTGGTGGCGCAGAGTCGCTTAACGTTGCCATGGCGACGGGCATTATTCTGGACAACATGCGTCGTCAACACAGCTAATTGAGCGAAATTGAGACACAAAAAAAGCGTAACAACTTCGGTTGTTACGCTTTTTTTGTTTTGGATGCTTTTATTTTTCCAACCTATCTAGCTTGTTTGGTACGCCATTCCATTTCTCGGCGTCTTCCATTGCTGGTTTTACCTCAGTCTGTACTGGCCAAATCTCAGCAAGCTCTGCATTTAATGCCGTATAGATTTGTTGATCTTCTGGGACTTCATCTTCCTGAAAAATCGCGTGAGCGTCACACTCGTCGACACACAAGCCGCAGTCGATACACTCTATTGGGTTGATTACCATGAAGTTTGGCCCTTCGTGAAAGGCATCAGCCGGGCACACTGCGACACAGTCAGTGTATTTACATTGGATACAGTTATCGGTTACGACAAATGCCATGATAATCCGCTCTTAAGTTAGTCAAAATCAAGGAAAGGGGATAATACTCGTCCCAAGGTAAAATTCAACATTCGATAGGTTAAATAGCCCCTCTCACTTTGATTTAGTATGACAGACAATTCAATTTCTCGTAAAATGCGCGCCATTGTGAGCTGACCCTGCATATCGCAGGGTTTTGGCTAAGACACCAACTACCCGAGACATCGATATGATTCGTATTAATGAAATTAGACTTCCTCTTGATCATGAGGAAGACGCGCTATTAGACGCGATCACTAAAAAGCTTGGCATTCCTGCTGAGAAAGTTATCTCTTTTAACGTCTTTAGACGCGGCTACGATGCTCGTAAGAAAACGAATATTCAGCTTATCTACACGCTAGACATCATTGTTGAAGGTGATGAAGCGGCGCTGCTAGAGAAGTTTACGAAAGACCCACATGTTCGCCAAACTCCAGATATGGAGTACAAGTTTGTCGCGAAAGCACCTGAAAACCTAAAAGAACGCCCTGTGGTCATCGGCTTCGGTCCTTGTGGTCTGTTTGCTGGTCTGGTTTTGGCTCAAATGGGCTTTAACCCAATCATTGTTGAGCGTGGTAAAGAAGTACGTGAACGTACTAAAGATACGTTCGGTTTTTGGCGTAAGCGTGCTCTAAATACGGAGTCAAACGTGCAGTTTGGTGAGGGCGGCGCAGGTACGTTCTCTGACGGTAAGCTTTATAGTCAGGTAAAAGATCCAAACTTCTACGGTCGTAAAGTGATCACTGAATTTGTCGATGCGGGTGCACCAGAAGAAATTCTTTACGTAAGTAAGCCGCACATCGGTACCTTTAAACTGGTTACGATGATCGAGAAAATGCGCGCGAAAATCATCGAACTGGGTGGTGAAATCCGCTTTAGCACACGTGTGGATGATCTTCACATGGAAGATGGTCAGATTACGGGTGTAACGCTTTCAAATGGTGAAGAAATTAAGTCTCGCCACATCGTTCTTGCGGTTGGACATAGTGCTCGTGACACTTTTGAAATGTTGCATGATCGTGGCGTTTACATGGAAGCAAAACCATTCTCGGTTGGTTTCCGTATTGAGCACAAGCAAGCGATGATTGACGAAGCGCGCTTTGGTCCAAATGCAGGTAACCCGATTCTTGGCGCTGCGGATTACAAACTGGTGCACCACTGTAAGAACGGCCGTACGGTTTACAGCTTCTGTATGTGTCCGGGCGGTACTGTGGTTGCGGCTACGTCAGAAGAAGGCCGCGTAGTAACCAACGGTATGAGCCAATACTCTCGTTCAGAGCGTAACGCAAACAGTGCGATTGTAGTGGGTATCTCTCCAGAGCAAGATTACCCGGGTGATCCGCTTGCAGGTATTCGCCTGCAGCGTGAATTGGAATCTGGCGCATACAAGCTAGGTGGTGAGACGTACGATGCACCAGCGCAGAAGATTGGTGATTTCCTTAAAGGTCGCGATCCAAGTGAGTTGGGTGATGTGGAACCATCATTCACACCGGGCATTAAACTGACTGATTTGTCGAAAGCACTGCCACCGTTCGCAATTGAAGCGATTCGTGAAGCGATCCCTGCATTTGACCGTAAGATCAAAGGCTTTGCATCAGACGATGGTCTGCTAACAGGTGTGGAAACTCGTACTTCTTCACCAGTTTGTATTAAACGTGGTAAAGACTTCCAGAGCATCAACTTGAAGGGTTTCTACCCAGCAGGTGAAGGTGCTGGTTATGCTGGTGGCATTTTGTCTGCTGGTATCGACGGTATCAAAGTCGCGGAAGCGGTCGCTCGTGATATCGTTGCCGCGATGGAAAACGCTTAATTTCTAACTCGCTTGATTAAGTGAATAAAGCCAGTCAGTCTCTCTGACTGGCTTTTTTGTATTTAGTCTACTTGCACTGTTATCTCGTTCACTACCTCTACACATGCAATAAAAAGCAGCGTATTTATGCTCATTACGTTTAGTTAATGGTATGGAAAATAATGGCTAAGAGAGGAGTGAATGACATAAATATGCAACTGAGTTTCTGTTGGTTTCGTCATTCTGTTAATTGGTGGAAAGATCAATAGTCTAGCCCTATGAGCAAAATTGGCACTTTCCATTTAGTAAAATCAAAAAATTAGACGACACTTATCTTAAGGCCGCAAGAATATGGTTCTAAGGAGATAAGAATGCGATCATTAAAAGTAAAAGATTACATGACGTTGCAAGCAGTGACTTTCACCAAAGACATGTCGCTTTCGGCTGCTTTGAACAAGGTAATAAAAAGCGTCACTCTTGGTGGTCCTGTTATCGATGAGAATAAAAAGGTAGTGGGATTCTTATCAGAACAGGACTTGTTGGATAAGTTGGTTAAAGCAAGTTATCACTGCCAAGACACGCATACGGTTCAGGAATGCATGCACCAGGATGTACTTTCTGTTTCGCCTGAAATGTCGATTATAGAGTTGGCGGATATGATGAAAGTCGGTAAGCCTAAGGTATATCCAGTTGTTGATGACAAGGGAAAACTGGTTGGCATTATTACCAGACGTGATGTTTTGAGAGCATTGGGTGTAACACTCAACGAGTGCTTCATGCATCCGGTATAGTCAGTTAACTTTTAAATGAAAACAGAAAGGCGCACTGGCGTCTTTTTGTTTTTAATGGGGTTGTGTTTGGTCTTTTGGGTAAAAAATTTTTAGTAATTCAACTTGACCTTGGAGCTTACTCCAAGGCTTATCCTTATTGTTAGATGAAGAGTTTTTCACCAGTAAGGAATGAACTTATGTGTACGAAACATCAAGGTTGCCAATCAGGCAAAATCAAATCGGCGGTGCCGCTAGGTGCAACTGACTCCTGTTGTGAGTCATCCAAACCGTCAGTTAATATTTCGCAAGCGAGCGTTGATACGGCAGAAGGCTCCTGCTGTAGTGGTGGTTGCAGTTCAGATTCTCCCGAAGAAGAAGCCCCCGAAAAACTGTCCAATGCTTCTATCCGCAGTGCTTCTATTCGCAATAGTTGGCTGGTCTCTGATATGGACTGTCCGTCCTGTGCTTTAAAGCTTGAAAAAGCCATTACCAGTTTAGACGGTGTCAGCAATGCAAAAGTGTTGTTTGCTACTGAGAAACTGATCGTAGATTTCGACAACCATTCACTTACCTCTCTTATTGAACAAACCGCTCGTCAGACGGGCTTTCCACTTGCGTCACTTGATAAACCAATGAAGAAAAATCAAATTAAAGGTTGGCGCGGTGTTATTTCAGACAATTTGCAAATTTTGTCTATCTCTGTAGCCATGCTAGTCGCCGCCGTTGTTGCCAATGCGAGCTCTCAAGTGAGCTCATGGATATTCACTCTCACCTGTCTGCTTGGCCTGTTTCCTATCGCACGCAAAGCGGTGAAGTTGGCAAAAGGAGGAACGCCGTTCGCGATTGAAACCCTAATGAGCGTTGCAGCGTTAGGCGCATTATATTTAGGTGAAACCGCAGAAGCGGCGATGGTGCTATTGCTTTTCCTTATTGGTGAAAAGTTAGAAGCGTATGCATCATCGCGTGCTCGTAGTGGCATTCAGGCCCTGATGGATTTGGTTCCTGAAAACACGATCTTGATTCAAGAGGGGGTGCGCAAAGAAGTGCCTGCCTCTCAACTTCAGCCAGGGGATGTGATTGAAGTCGCGCCCGGAGGTCGTATGCCTGCCGACGGTATGCTAATGAACTCAATGGCCAGCTTTGATGAAAGCGCGCTGACTGGAGAATCCGTGCCCGTTGAATACGAAGAAGGCGGCAAAATCATGGCGGGTGCCGTCGTTGTCGATAAGGTAGTGCAGGTACAAGTTACTTCACGACAAGGTGATAATGCGATTGATCGCATCTTACATTTGATTGAAGAAGCAGAATCACGAAAAGCCCCGCTGGAACGTTTCTTAGATAAGTTCAGCCGATGGTATACGCCGTTAATGATGTTAGTGTCGTTGGTGGTCGTTGTTGCTCCGCCGCTGCTGTTTTCTCAGCCTTGGGAGACTTGGATTTACCGTGGGTTGGCACTGCTGCTGATCGCTTGTCCGTGCGCTTTGGTTATCTCGACACCAGCTGCGATTACTTCAGGTTTAGCGGCGGGAGCTCGTCGCGGTGCATTAATCAAAGGCGGTGCCGCATTAGAGTTGCTTGGGAAAGTGGAGTCGGTTGCTTTTGATAAAACCGGCACGCTGACAGAGGGTAAGCCTAAAGTCACCGATGTGTTGGCATATGGCGTAACTAAAGAGCAGTTAATGAGCCATACTGCGTCGATTGAAGTGGGGTCAAGTCACCCATTAGCCGTATCGTTGGTCAATAAGGCCAAAGAGTTGGGTATCACAATACCAGAAGCAAGCGAAAAAACTGCGCAGGTTGGCTCGGGTATAACAGGGCTCGTGGAAGGTAAGCTAATTCAGGTAATAGCCCCGTCGAAAGCGGAATTTCAGCTTTCCCAGGAGATACAAGATCAGGTTACTGACCTGGAATCGTCGGGGAAAACGGTGGTTATCGTACGCTTTGAGCAAGAAATCGTGGGTTTGATTGCCTGGCAGGATACATTACGTGAAGATGCGCAACTTACCGTTTCTGCTCTGAAAGGGTTAGGTATCAGCTCTGTGATGTTAACGGGAGATAACCCTCGTAGTGCGGAAGCCATCGCCAGCCAAATAGGGTTAGATTATCAAGCCAGCTTATTGCCTGCCGACAAAGTACATTATGTTGAAATGCTTTCGAAGCAGCATACCGTTGCAATGTTGGGAGATGGAATCAACGATGCGCCAGCGATGAAGGCTTCCAGTATTGGTATTGCCATGGGAGGCGGGACGGACGTGGCACTTGAAACGGCAGATGCGGCTCTGACTCATAATCGTCTGTCAGAACTACCAGCAATGATCGAATTGTCACGTGCGACAATGAACAATATTCGCCAGAATGTTGCGTTAGCACTTGGCCTTAAAGGCGTTTTTCTTGTGACGAGTCTGTTTGGTATTACCGGACTTTGGATGGCAGTATTGGCCGATAGTGGAGCGACAGCATTGGTGACACTGAATGCGTTAAGGCTGTTACGTTTTAAGTCTAAGCATATGTAGTATTGAAACAAAGTTGCACTATATTTAACCCGAGACATGATGGTGTCTCGGGTTTTTTATTTTCTTGCACTCGGTATTGCTCGGCTTGATAGCTGGGTGGTAATGGTTTTCTATCTTATATGCAACTGGATTTAAATTTCACTAAAAGTGTGATGTAAATCTATTTTGTGTGAAAGTGTGGTTATATTACATTTTGCAGATGTGATTAATGTCACTATATATCCCCTTAAGGTTGGTTACAGTGGTTCTGTACCCAACCACAGATTAATGAGCTTATTGCCGAAAAAATAAGCCACAATAAGGAGCGACTTATGTCTCAAGCTGTATTCCATCTAGGTGTTACTGAAGCTGATCTTAATGGTGCGACTCTAGCCATTATTCCAGGTGATCCTGCCCGCGTTCAAAAAATCGCTGAGCAAATGGAGAACCCAGTATTTCTTGCAAGCCAACGTGAATACACGCTATACCGTGCAGAGTTGGACGGTAAGCCTGTTGTGGTTTGTTCAACTGGTATCGGTGGCCCTTCGACTTCTATTGCGGTTGAAGAGCTAGCTCAGCTTGGCGTACGTACTTTCCTCCGCGTTGGTACCACGGGCGCTATCCAACCAAACGTAAACGTTGGTGACATGATTGTGACGACGGGTTCTGTTCGTCTGGATGGTGCGAGCCTGCACTTCGCACCAATGGAGTTCCCTGCGGTTGCTGATTTTGACGTTGCAACAGCGATGAAAGCTGCTGTGGAAGAGTCTGGTGCCACTGTTCATATGGGTGTAACTGCATCAAGTGATACTTTCTATCCAGGTCAAGAGCGTTACGATACATTTACTGGCCGTGTTGTTAAGCGTTTCCAAGGTTCAATGAAAGAGTGGCAAGACATGGGCGTTCTGAACTTTGAAATGGAGTCAGCGACACTGCTAACCATGTGTGCAAGTTCTGGTCTTAAAGCAGGTTGTGTTGCAGGTGTTATTATCAACCGTACACAGAAAGAGATCCCGGATCACTCTACTCTGAAAGAGACAGAAGCTCGCTCTATCAAAGTCGTCGTAGAAGCAGCGCGTAAAATGCTTTAATTCGTCTTTCATTGACGGAATAGAATTGAAAAAGCCAGAGGGAAACCTCTGGCTTTTTGCTTTTGGTTGTACACAATCATGAAAAAAGCAGCGTTTTCGCTGCTTTTTGTATTTTGTGTTGATTAAACCTCGTCTGAACCACCTGCCGCTTTAAACCACGCAGTAAGGTGTGTTTTCAGATCTTTTAGCTCATCAGGGCCAATCAGAGCTAATCCCAGATCTTCGGCACGAGTAATGTCGTTATGACGTAGTGGACGGAAGCTGACCAGCATGGCTCTGGCTTGCAAGCCGCCTAAAAGGTCGCGAAGTGATTCCAGCTTATACAGCGTATCATCACCGTCATCACGCATACCCTTTGTTTTACACTCGATGATGTGAAGCTTGTTGTTTACCACTGTCGCGACGTCCAGTTCATTACGAACTTCACTTTCTCCAAGCTTACGGTAGACCTGAACATTCAATGAGCGGTCTTGAATCGTTGGCATCGTGTCTTGAATCTGTTTAACAGTACTGTGCACCAAGGTTTCCAGCCATTCGCCGTTAGAGAAGCGACGAGCATCTTCATTTGCAAAGGTCAGAATGCCGTTTTCGTAGGTGGCAATTTGCGCTTCAACAAGATCACTGAGCAGCATGTTAAGTTCGCGATAGCCTTGTTGCTTTTCAGACAGTTCTACATCCAGCTTCTGCTCTTTACGACATGTCGTTGCAAGATAGTTGAGTGTGGCTAAGCCAGGACCAAGCTCAAGGGCGTTTGATGCCCAACGCTCGCCTAAATCGTATAGCTTTTTATCAAGCAGAGGAGGAAGGTCAAGGTACTGGAACTCGCCTCGCGCACCAAAAATCGTCAGATAATCAGCAATCTTAATATGGTCTTCTACCTGAGTGTCTTCCTGGCCATCAGGGTAAAGCCAGCATAATTTGTCGCTGTTTGGCTCAACCACAAAAATTGGCCAGTGATAAGTGCGGAACACTTCATAAACAGACAGTAAACGATGTCGAAGGCCACAGCTGGCATTGAGTTTTACTTCTTCGCCGCGATCGTGAAGGTCCTTCGCTAATTTCTGAATCGATTGTTTAATTAACGTGGTATTGACTGCGGAAGGGATCTCAAAGAATTCGGAAGTAATCTCTCGCTGCGTTAATACGGAGCTCAGTCGGTTGTACATTTCTTTTTGGCTAGAGTCGCCGATGAAGACAATATGCGAACTTAGCGTGCGATTATCCAATAGAGGGGTAACCAATCTCACTGGGTCTTGGTCAATTATACCAACATGAACAGCCATAGATTTTCCTTTTTATGCGGCCGCTCGAAAATAGATATGCAAGAGGATGAGTCGGCCATACTAACGATATGTAGACACGACGGATAAAAAACAAGGGCGACATCATAAAAAGTCGCCCTTGCACAGTTGGTTGAACCAGTTCCTTTAATTATGGCTATAGCGTAAATCGGTGCACCAGCGAGTTTTGTTGATGTGCCAGATGAGTCAGCGATTCACTGGTTTGCGCGATGTTAGACATGGCCTGATAGCTCTCATCTGCGATATTGTTGATGTCTTCAATACTGCGAGCGATATCTGCCGATGTTTCACTTTGCTCTGCGGCTGCCTGCGAAATATGGGTGCTCATTTGACTAATCTCGATGATAAGTGCCTGAATTTCTTCCATCGAACTATTGGCCTTCGAAGCTTGTTCCACCGACTCTTCCATATCGTTCATACAGCTTTGTATCACATGATTAGCCGATTGGGAGCTCGATTGAAGATTGCTGATCATCGACTCAATCTCGGTTGTTGATTCTGTGGTACGGGAAGCAAGAACACGTACCTCATCAGCAACGACGGCAAAACCACGTCCTTGATCGCCAGCGCGAGCGGCCTCAATGGCAGCATTCAGAGCCAATAGGTTGGTTTGCTCGGCAATGTTACGAATCACATCCAGAATAGAGCCAATCTGTGCGCTCATCTTCTGTAATTCAGAAACGGCACTGACAGACTCATGTAAACGCGTCTCAAGCTGGTTAATCGTGCTGATATTGCCACTCATAATGTTGCGACCTTCTTCTGAAGCCGACTCAACGCGCTGTACCATCTCAAGCGAGCTTTGAGCATTTTGTGCCACCTCCTGAACGGAATGTGACATTTCAGTCATTGCTGTCGCGACATTGGCGGTCTGTTCACGTTGAGAATTCAATTGTCTCTGAGCGAGGGAAGAGGTTTGCTCGTTAGTGGCAGCCGTAGACGCCAGGTTTTCAGACGCATCATTCAACTTAACCAGAATGTTGTGCAGGCTATCCGCGAGCGAATTGATGTGGCCGCTTACCCGACTGAATTCATTTTTGTAACGAACATCTATTCGCTGCGTCATATCGCCTTCGGTTAGGCTTTCAAGTACGTTGAGGATCTTGGTTAGAGGTTCACGCACACTGTGAGCAATGTGATAGCCGATAGCGGCAGCAAACAGCACTACAACAACACCAATGATCATGGCTTTTGTAACCCCTGCCGAGTAGATATCTCCCGCGTCAGCAAGAGATTCATTTAATTTATCCGTGGCGGTAGTTGTAAACTGCTCAAGAATCGCCATGGTTGCGTCTACTTTGCTGGTAAGGTTAGCTATGTTGGCATACAGCGCAGAGCGAGCGGTGAGGTAGCTGTTGTGCTGATCCAGAACGCCACCACGTTTGCCTACATCGCGGGTGAACTGTTCGACTGAATCGCCGAAGACTTTTTTAAGTTCTGGTAATTGAGCTGTCAGCCCACGGAACGCGTCGTTTAAGTGCGATATCGCTTTACGGTTTTTAGCGACGGCTTTAGTAACAAAGTCAGAGTTTGAGCTGGCTAACGCATCTGACGTAATGACTTCCGCGTCTTTCAGTTTAATGAAGTAACTTTTCGCCATCACTTTCACGGAGATACTGGATTGATCATCAACGTATTCTTTCAGCCCGATAGAGAGCTCAGTATTCAGCTTTTGGAAGCGTCGTGAAGATTTCTGAACCGCGTCTTGGGCTGCGAACATGGCTTCGTAGTTATCCATAGCTTCGATAGCTTCTGTAAAGTAGCTTTGCTCTAATGTTTTTAGCTCAGCAAAGGGTTCGGCTAGAGAAGGGTAGATTTCACTCGCGGATTTTAATTGCTCCAGGGTGGATTCAAAACGTTGTTGAGATTTGGCGAATTCCTGACGCAACTCGTCCATGCGCTGTTTATTCTCAGTAGTCAGGAAGTCTTTGAAAGATTTATCTGCTGAAAGTAACTCGACACTGGTTTGGTTCGATAGCGAAACCAGCGGTAAAGATGACTCGGATACGGTCTGAAACTTGCCATGAATGTCATTCATTCCACCCATCATTATGGCAATAGTGACGGCGAACAGGATGATGATAAGTCCAAAACCAGCATACATCCGTTTAATTACTGAACCTCGCATACGTGAGCGTCCTCTCCCAAAAATAGACAAAAAGGTTTCCAAATGACGTCAAAATGCTGGATTCGTAATGGTTTAGTCCATATCTGATCAGTATCTATAAGTGATTTGGAGATAATTTATAGTTGTCTTAAAAATGTAACAAAATTAACCGGATTGTATTGACTATGCGACGCGCATTTTATGACGCAGGCTACAAAAAAGGCTTTGTTTTAAACACCTTAATGAATAATGTTAAGTGAACACTGTTTTTATTGAGCTCTGCTTAGGGTTGGCGCATACTAACTACGTTACACAACTTATAAAATGGAGTACCCATGCCGGAAGAGACTATCTTTAGTAAAATTATTCGTAAGGAAATCCCAGCTGATGTTCTTTACCAAGATGATTTAGTGACTGCTTTCCGTGACATTAACCCGCGCGCGCCAAGCCATATTCTTATCATCCCAAATAAATTGATCCCGACAGTGAATGATGTCGAAGCTGAAGATGAAGCAATGATGGGACGACTATTTACCGTCGCGAGAAAGCTTGCAAAAGACGAAGGCATTGCAGAAGACGGTTACCGCTTGATCGTGAACTGCAACCCACATGGTGGCCAAGAGGTTTATCACATTCACATGCACCTACTGGGCGGCCGTCCTTTAGGGCCAATGGTGGTGAGTTAATCTGATACCAATCGTAGTAAATAACTGGTCATTCTAGCTTGTTAAAATACTCGATAACGGCGTTAAAATTTTTGATTGTAGAATAACTACTTATCGAAAAATTTCGCCTTGTTCTCAAGCATTTTTCCTACGCTATTTATGAACACTTACTTACTGTGATTGGTATGCTTAATTGGGTGGTGAATTGGCCACCCAATTTATACTCTTTTCTGAGCACACATTTGTGGAGATAAATGTGAAATTAGGTGTGAAGCTATTAGGGCTGGTCAGTTGGGCTCTTATGGCGACCGGCTGTGCTAATTTGTCTGCGGGTAATTTGTTTAGCCACTACAGTGATCAAAACCAAGAAATGTACCAAGCTGTGGTTGCTGGAGAATATGTGAAAGCCAAGCAACTTCAGTCGAGTGATGTTGGTGGTGAGATACTTGGCAATTTCGAAAAAGGCAGACTTTCATTTCTTGCCCAAGACTATCCAACCAGCCTTAGTGCGCTGGAAAAAAGCGATAGTGCTGTCCGCGTCCAACAAGAGCGTGCCACAATCTCACTGTCTGAGACGACGACCAGTGTCGGTGCTTTAGCCGTCAATGATAACCTCAAAGACTATCAACCCGCTGACTATGAGCTTGGCTTTTTACACTTATATCTGGGTCTAAATTACCTGCAGAAAAATGATCTGGAAGGCGCGTTAGTTGAAGTTCGTCGTGCTAACCAAGTACAGGAAGCTGCCAGAAAAGCACGTGAGAAATCGTTACAAGCCGCAGAAGAAGATCTGAAAAACCAAGGCATGTCAGCTAATTTGGGTAGCGTACTGGCAAACTATCCCGATGCAGGGGGGAAACTCAGTGCGGTACAAAACGGCTATCTGTTTTATCTTTCGGGTCTTTTATATGAAGCGTCGCGAGACCTGAATAGTGCGTATGTCGATTACCGGCGCGCTCTGGCGGTAATGCCAGACAATAAACAAGTGATAGAAAGTACACTGTATGCCGCTAAGAAGCTAGGCATGAGGGAAGACCTTCGCTTGCTGGAAAAACGCTATGGTAAAGCGGCCTCTGGTTTAAGTAAGTCACAAGGTCGCGTGATCATTTTTGATGAGCAGGGTGTGGTTGAAGCTTTACAAGGCTGGCGTATTGATCTGCCCATTTACGACAGTCGAAAACGATGGGCGATCTATTCACTAGCACTGCCTTATTACCCCAACCGAGGGTCGCAGAGGTTTAGTGATTTGAGCCTGAATGACACTAAACTTAATTCCAGTAATTTGGCCGATATCAATGCCATGGCGCAGAACGATCTTAACGAACGTTTGATGACGATTGTTATTCGTCAGGCTATCCGAGTTTGGGCAAAAGATCGTATTCGTAAAGAAGCGGCCGCGAAAGGTGATGATGTTGGTAACATTCTTTTTAACGTCTGGAACACATTAACCGAGCAGCCTGATACCCGAAGCTGGCAAACGCTGCCTGCGAGAGTAAAAACCGCTTCTCAAATCGTGAAACCCGGCACACAACGTTTAAACTTGGGTGATCAAGTCTATCAATTTGATGTGCCTGCGCAGCAAACGACATTAGTTTGGGTTTCACGTCAGGGGGCACATTCGACTGTTTGGCATAAACAACTGGGGAGATTGTAATGAGATCTTGGCTTATTGGCTTAGCGTTGATTGTAGGTTTGGCAGGGTGTGCAGACAACACTGCCGGTATCCGAATTGATGGTCAGACGCAGCAAATCTTTTTTAACGACAATGTGTTGGGCAGTCGATTACTGGTAGACAAGATTACGACCACGTATGTCGACGACCGGCCAAGAGGCGTGGTTCAGCTTAATAGTAACTATCAAGGTGATCAGCATATCCTCTACCGCTTTTACTGGTATGACAATAACGGCCTGGAAGTGAATACCAAACCGGGACCGTGGCGAAAAGCGATCGTGCGTGGTTTTGAATCAGTGACACTTTCTGAAGTGACAGTGAATCCAAATGGCACTCGATTCCGAGTACAAATCAGAGAAGCACAAGACAATTAATTTTTAGCTTGCGCCTTGAGTGCGCAGGTATTGAATAAACTAAGGAACTCTCATGAAAAAAAGTATTATTGCTCTTTTAGGTCTTGCCGTCATTTTAGGGGGGTGTTCTAACAAGGTCTCTTACGGTGATGCGCAAGCGACAGAAACCACCACCATTGATTTTGGTTCTACCGACCTGCAAACCATTGCCGCTGAAATGGTCGATAGCATGATGATGTCTGGTTCTGTAGCTGCAATTACTCGTGATCAGCGTCCTATTGTGTTTGTTGAACGCATTAAAAATAAGACCAGCGAGCATATTGATACTGAGTCTATTACAGATACGATTTCAACTAAGATGCTGAATTCAGGTAAGTTCCGTTTTGTCGATATGGACCGCGTTGAGTCTGTTCGTCAGCAGCTGAACTTCCAGAATACCGATGAGCTAGTCAATCAAAGTACTGCTATTCAGTTTGGTAAAATGGTTGGCGCGCAATACATGCTTTACGGCAACCTTTCAAGCATTGTGAAGAATGCAGGAAGTGACAAAGACGTGTACTACAAAATGACAATGCGACTGATGGATCTCGAAACCGGCTTGATCGAATGGGCGGATGAAACAGAAATCCGTAAAGCGCAATCGAAGAGCTTATTCGGTCTCTAACCGATAGTTAATGGAGAAGTCATCAATGGCACTGTTCTCTTGGCCGCAGGCTAAACAGCTGGATCCGACGCTTAATGCGCTTGATGTCTTCTTTATTGAACCTCCTGTGAAAGTTCAAACCCTCACAGGAGGGCTGACAAACCGTTGTTGGCGCTTAGAAACGGCTGATGGGCAAGCTTACGTCTGGAGGCCGTTGAGTAAAGTGTGTCAGGCTTTTCTCATTTCTCGTCACAATGAATATCAGGTTCTTAGCGCCATCGGGTCTCTTGGCGTTGGTCCCAAGCCGGTATTCATCCATGAACAAGGCCTTCTCGTTGAGTGGGTTAAAGGAGAAACACTCACTCATATTGGTATCGAATTGGACGAGTTACTTTCTCTCGCTGCAACGATTCACACCTTCCCATCTAAGGCCGTACCGGTTGTTCCGTTCTCTTATCTCTCCCGAATCGATCATTATTGGCTAGAATTAGGCGGTAGCTATACTGGAACAGAGTTTGAGGCTTTGTATCAAAAGTGGCGCACGGAACCGAGCATAAAGCCACTGCCGCTGGCACTGTGTCACTTTGATTTAGGTAGCTACAACTTGGTTCGGGGCGATGAGGGCGTCAAAGCCATCGACTGGGAGTATGCCGGGCTCGCAGATCCTAGATTAGACTTGGCTCTGATACTGCAGGTTGCCGATGTGCCTATCGACGATGGGGTAGAACGCTATTGCCAAATTCGTAATATCGAAGATGTCTCTGTCTGGCTGGAGGGGGTGATAGCGTGGCAGCCAAGAACATTGGTGATGGCAATGCTTTGGTACTTACTGGCTTATCAATTGTGGGGAGATGAACAATACTTAAGCAGTGCCAACGAGTTTAAAGGTTTATTGTGTATTTACGATCACTGTTTTAATAACTCGTGACATATTCCCCTTTAAGAGTAAGGAAATAGTGTTAGTTTTAAGAAAAGTACCAGATATATACAGGGAGAGGTACAGATGATTATTTACTTGCACGGCTTTGATAGTACTAGCCCGGGTAACCACGAAAAAGTTCTTCAATTACAATTTATCGACGATGACGTTCGCTTTATTAATTACAGTACGCTTCATCCTAAACACGATATGCAGCATTTGCTAAAAGAGGTGTCGAAGGTTATTGATCAATCCGATGATCCGAATCCATTGATTTGTGGTGTTGGTCTCGGTGGCTATTGGTCAGAGCGAATTGGTTTTTTATGTGGTATCAAGCAGGTGATTTTCAACCCGAACCTGCATCCTGAGAAGAACATGGCAGGGCGTATTGACCGTCCGGAAGAGTATGAAGACATTGCCACTAAATGTGTCGATCAGTTTCGAGCAAAGAATAAAGGGCATTGCCTGGTTATTTTGTCTAAAGAAGACGAAGTGCGCGATAACAAAGAAACCGCCGCTGAGCTAGAAAAGCATTACCCAATTATTTGGGATGAGACTCAAACACACAAGTTCAAGAAGATCTCTCATCATTTACAAGCCGTGAAAGAATTTAAAAACACCTAATACGGTCTACTTCATCCAACTGTTAAACAAAAATGGCACTCCGCGGAGTGTTATTTTTTTATCAAACCCTCCTCATCTATGAATTCTGTCGCTCTGCCATATGGACCTATGACTTAGCCAAATTTGCCTTTGTTTTAAACAATTATTGTGTTCTGTCTATTGTTTTACCATAGAGGCTCTATGTGGCACGAAGGCGGTGTTGTAGACTGGTCGATAAAGTAGGCAAACCGTATTCAGAGCAAGGATTTTGGTTGCCTTCAATACATGGCTCTATATAATGAGCGGGATTAAAATTGTTTGACAAATATCAAAAAAATTATTGAGAGCAGGTAAAAAACTTGCCCATTTTCGTCTGAACTTTAGGTATCAGACTCAGCAAAAGATGCACAATAACCAATTGATAAAAATGAATAAAAATTAAGCATCTATTTTAATCCCAAAAGCTTGAGACACCTCTAAGAACCAAGAATTCATCGGTTGGATGCTTCTCATCAGTGTGCCTGATAGTGAAGGGTCGAGCTGAACCCATTTATTCATTTTTGTAGAGGAAAATCATTGTGACACGCATTATCGTTGTAGGCGGCGGTGCTGGTGGCCTGGAATTGGCAACTAAGCTTGGCCGTACACTTGGTCGAAAGAACCGTGCGCAAATTACGCTGGTAGACCGTAAAGCGAGCCACTTGTGGAAACCGTTGTTACACGAAGTAGCAACCGGATCATTAGACGAGGGTGTTGATGCATTGAGCTACCGTGCTCATGCGAAAAATCATAGTTTCGACTTCCAAATGGGTAGCCTTCAAGACATTGACCGTGAGCGTAAAGTCATCACGTTGAGTGAGCTTACAGACGAACATGGTGAACTGTTAATGCCAAGCCGTGAGCTGGAATATGACATTCTGGTGATGGCGATAGGTTCTACTTCAAACGACTTCAATACTCCGGGTGTTCGTGAAAACTGTATTTTCCTCGACAGCCCTGAACAGGCTCATCGATTCCGCAGCGAAATGAACAACGAGTTTCTTAAGCTCCATGCGAAAAATGGTAACGGAACCGTTGATATCGCAATCGTTGGTGCAGGTGCAACAGGTGTGGAACTTTCAGCTGAGCTGCATAATGCGATTAAAGAACTTCGTGCATACGGCTTTGGTGACTTAGACTCGAGCAAGCTCAATGTAAACCTTATTGAAGCTGGCCCACGTATTCTACCTGCGCTTCCTTCTCGAATCTCTACTGCAGCACATCAAGAGTTGACGAAACTAGGTGTGAATGTGCGTACCGCAACAATGGTGACAAAAGCTGAGAAAGACGGCTTAACGACCAAAGACGGTGAGAAGATTTCCGCTAAAATCATGGTTTGGGCGGCAGGAATTAAAGCGCCTGATTTCATCAAAGACATCGCGGGTCTGGAGACGAACCGAATCAACCAGCTCGTGGTGAAAAGTACCCTTCAAACCACGCGCGACGACAACATCTTTGTGATCGGTGATTTGGCTCAGTGTACTCAGGAAGATGGTTCGTTTGTACCGCCAAGAGCTCAAGCTGCACACCAAATGGCAAGCCGAGCATTCAGCAACATCGTCGCGATGATCAACGGTCGTGAACTAAAAGACTATGTGTACAAAGATCATGGTTCTTTGGTTTCTCTGAGCCAGTTCTCGACAGTGGGCAGCTTGATGGGCAACTTAACCAAAGGCTCAATGATGGTTGAGGGTCGTATCGCTCGCGTGGTGTATATTTCACTGTACCGCATGCACCAAATTGCGTTGCACGGCCTTTTCAAGACTGGTTTGATGATGCTGGTTGGTCGAATCAACCGCGTATTGCGTCCTAATTTGAAGCTGCATTAATAGAGTAAACTTCGCCAAGCGAAAGCTGTGCGAAGTTTCTGAGCAGTTATAAATACGCAGTTATAAATACAAAGCCACCGCATGTCGGTGGCTTTTTGTTTTTCTGCTGTTACGTCCCAAACGTTACTTTAGATCTTCTGGTAGCAATGAATAGACAATGCCATCTTTTGGCTTACCGTCAAAGATGTAGCGGTTTCTGGCAATTGCCTCTTGGTGTGCACCAACGGATTCGATCAGTGCCTGACTGGCAGTATTATCTGGATCGCAGACAATTTCGATACGCGTCAGGCTAAGTTTAGCGAAGCAGAATTCGGCTAATGCACAAACCGCTTCTTGTGCGTAACCCTGTCGCTGATAACGGTCGGCAATCCAATAGCCAATACTCGCCATGTTAAAGGTATGGTAGAGCTCATTAATAGCCACCATGCCAAGAAGGGCATTGCTTTCGCGGTCATAAACACCAAAACCAAAAGCTTCTGTTTTCACCCAGTTCAAGCGTGTGGAAAGCAAGAAGTCCTGTGCGTATTTGAGTGACACGTTTTCACCACACCAGTCTAACCAGGTATGCAGTGAAGGAGATTCGGCAAGCAGCGTATGCAGAGCATTTGCATCATGGGCAGGAATAAGACGTAAAGCTAAGCGCGGCGTAATAATTTCAAAATCGGGGCTCATGAATTGATATGACTCCCTTACTGGTCGTTTTTTAGTTATAAAACAAAAGCGCAGCCTGAGCTGCGCTTTTATTATTTTTATGGTTTAGTTTACGCGGCGTACCTGGATGATCATTCCCATTAAAGGGCTGTCCAGGTAATGTGTTTCGCTGCTTCGCATGCGGCGTTTTTGATCAAGGCGGTAAGTCTTAAGAAACTTCTCTTCAGTCACGGTTGGCGATACATCGGCTAAGTTACCAACCTGAACATTTCCGTCAGCTTCACCCATTTCGTTTGCAAGCTGTTCAACGGGTTTAGGCTCAAAACGAATTTCTCTGACACCCGGCGCACGCAAATCCATGGTTGTCTCTGCAAACAAGTAGTGTTGAACGTAGACCTGAATTTTGCCATCTAACTCGTACAACGGGCCATTTACGTTTGACTCACTGTAACCATCGCTAGCGAACGTGGTTTGGCTACCATCGATAGGGCTGCCATCGGAATAATACGAGCCTGAAAAATCACGGCCAGCTACAATGCGGAAAGTCGGTGCACTGCCTTGTCCCTGATCACCTTGTCGCCAAGCTACATGCTTTAATACTCTAAATCCGGCGTGACTGTTCAGCGCAGCCTCTTGCGGGTTTAAGCGAAACGAAGAGCTAGGCAGTAAGGAGACACCTTTAGATGAGCGATAAGCGTCACTATCTAAACTGCCGACATTGGTCATGTCGATTTTCGGTAGTTGGTCTGGCCAAGACTCACTCGTGTTTTCCGCGTCGACGGTGCGCTTGAAAATGATCACTTCAATATCAAATTGACGTTGTGCCCAAGAGGGCATTGAGACACAAAGAAGTAATAACGGGATCAGTATTCTCATTCGACTATTAGCTCGTTGGTAATAAATTCTGTTTAAAATCATTCAGTAAGTCTTTAACAAACTGAACTCGTTTGCGTCGGTCAGTTAATGGTACGCTAAACTTGAACTTAGTTGGACCTTCCATCGCAAATTTTTGAGGCTGTGATTGCAGGAGTTTAACTAAATACGCTGGATTTATGTCAGCATCAGGGTAAAACTCTACAAATCCGCCTTTATCATGGGCTTCAATCTTTTTCGCTTTCAGACTACCTGCAGCAAATTTCAGTTCTGAGACAGCCAACAGATTTTTTGTTGCGTCAGGCAAAAGACCAAAGCGGTCAATCAATTCCACTTTCAATTCTGACAACTCATCGGCGTTGGTGACGCTCGCGATACGTTTATACATTGAAAGACGTGTATTTACATCGGGGATGTAATCATCTGGCAAGAGTGCAGGAATGCGCATTTCCACTTCGGTCTGCTCGCGCAGTAACTCATCCAGCGATGGCTCTTTCCCTTCTTTCAATGCTTCAACCGCCTGTTCGAGCATCTCCATATACAGTGTAAAGCCAACCGATTGAATTTGCCCACTTTGTTCATCACCAAGTAGTTCACCAGCTCCGCGAATTTCTAAATCGTGTGTTGCGAGCGTAAAGCCAGCGCCAAGATCTTCGAGAGAGGCAATGGCGTCAAGACGCTTAATGGCATCTTTGGTCATCGCTTTTGGATGCGGCGTCAGTAAGTAAGCATAGGCTTGGTGGTGAGAACGACCCACACGGCCCCTTAGCTGATGCAGCTGAGCCAAACCAAGGTTATCCGCACGATCCATGATAATGGTATTCGCCGTTGGGACATCGATACCTGTTTCAATGATCGTAGTACACACCAGTACATTAAAACGTTGGTGGTAGAAGTCGTTCATGATGCGTTCTAGCTCGCGCTCACGCATTTGTCCATGTGCCACAGTGATACGGGCTTCTGGAATCAGTTTTTGTAGATCTTCAGCGGTCTTTTCAATGGTTTCGACCTGATTATGCAGGAAGTAAACCTGACCACCACGCATGATTTCACGCAGTACCGCTTCACGTACAACCGGCTCTTCACGCTGTCGGACAAAGGTTTTGATTGCTAGTCGACGCGCTGGTGGAGTAGCGATGATGGACAGATCGCGCATTCCACTCATTGCCATATTGAGCGTTCTAGGGATCGGCGTTGCGGTTAGGGTCAGAATATCGACATCCGCACGCATTGCTTTCACTTTTTCTTTTTGACGCACGCCAAAACGGTGCTCTTCGTCGACAATGAGCAGGCCAAGATCTTTAAAACGAATGTCGTTAGAAAGCAGTTTGTGTGTTCCCACGACGATATCGACTTTCCCTTCCGCTACATCTTGCAAAATCACTTTCTGTTCTTTAGCCGATTTAAAGCGAGATAACACTTCTACTCGGATCGGTAAGTTGGCAAAGCGGTCACGGAAGTTTTCAAAGTGCTGCTGGGCAAGCAGGGTCGTTGGTACCAGCACGGCGACTTGCTTGCTGTTGTCCGTTGCAACAAATGCTGCTCGCATTGCTACTTCGGTTTTACCAAAACCAACGTCACCACATACCAAGCGATCCATAGCTTTTGGTTGGCACATGTCAGACATAACGGCATTGATAGCCATTGCCTGGTCATCGGTTTCTTCGAATGGGAACGTTGCTTTGAATGTGGCGTACTGACCTCGATCCAATTCGAATTTAAAGCCCGGTTTTAATTCACGTTTGGCGTAAACATCCAGTAACTCTGCTGCTACGTCACGCACTTTCTCGGCGGCTTTACGTCGAGCTTTAACCCATGCTTCTCCGCCGAGTTTATGCAGCGGCGCGCTCTCTACTGCGCCACCAGAATAACGGCTGATAAGGTTCAGTGATGATACGGGTACGTACAACTTGGCGTCGTTTTGATATTCAAGTGTTACGTACTCAGTTTTCATACCGCCTGCTTCAAGCGTTTGCAGGCCGATATAGCGACCAATACCGTGGTCGATATGAACAACGGGCTGGCCTGGTTTTAGCTCGGCAAGGTGGCGAATAACGGTATCGCTGTTGACGGCTTTTTTGTCTTTACGACGACGTTGTATGACGCGGTCACCAAGCAGGTCACTTTCGCAGATAAGGGCGAAGTTCAGCTCATCATGGATAAAACCATGCTCAGTCGCACCCAGAATCAAGCTAAATCGATCTTTAGAATCGAGCGCCTTGTAGAACGATTGGTGAGCGACAGGGCGAACTTTAATGCCTTGTAGAAGCTCTGTGAGCGCTTCACGTCGACCTTCTGATTCAACAGAGAAGATGATTTTTCCAGTGAACTGCTCACTGAACTGACGCAGACGCGAAAGTGGTTCTTTGTTCTGCTGTTGAACGCCCAGTTCTGCTAACGACTGCACCGCCAAATTCTGACGACCAGCACGCTTGACGATTTTGTCCAGATGCAGTTGTGCTTGCGGAAGCTGTTTGAAGTGGGTGAAGAGTTCATCCTTCTTCAGCCACAGATCATGCGGTGCAAGCAGTGGGCGTAATGGATCGATTTTCTTCTGATCGTAACGGTACTCAACGTCAGTTAAGAAAGTTTCTACGGCGGCTTCAATGTCACCATAAGTGATCAGTTGCGAGTCTTCTGGCAAGTAATCAAACAGGGTTTCTGTATGGTCAAAGAACAAGGGTTGCCAGTATTCAATCCCTGCCGGCCACGTTCCTTTGGTCACCTGCATGTAAATCGATTCAGGCTCACGACGCGCTTCAAACTGAGTACGCCAGCGGGTACGAAACTCTTCAATCGCTTCTTTGGTGGTCGGGAACTCATGAGCGGGAAGCAACTGAATCTGTTTGATGTCTTCTATCGAGCGTTGGTTCTCTGGATCGAACGTACGGATGGTGTCGATCTCATCATCGAAGAAATCGATACGGTACGGGTCATCGCAACCCATAGGGAAGAGATCAAGAATGGAACCACGGCTTGCATACTCACCAGGGCCAAAAACCTGATCTACGTGACGATAGCCAGAGTTTTCTAACTGAACACGCAGCTTTTCGAGTGAAAACTGATCGCCGGTTTTTACCATTAAAGTGTGTTGCAACAAGAAATCACGCGGAGATTGACGCTGCAGTACGGTGCTGACTGGCACAATCGTGATGCCGTTTTGTTGGGTCGGCAACTGGTATAAGCGCGCAATCCGATCAGAAATGATCTCCTGATGTGGAGAAAAGTTATCGTATGGCAGAGTTTCCCAATCAGGGAAAAGGCTGACAGGCTGATCGGTGAACTGCTCTATTTCTGCTTGCAGTTTCAGGGCTATTTGAGGATCTGGCACCACAAGCAGTGAATGGCTTGTATGCTGTTTTGCGAGCTCTGCAATCGCAAGCGGCAGAGCAGCGCCAGGTAAATTACCTAACTGTTTTTTATCGCCACGCTCAGATGGGTTGGTGACGGAAAGTATCGTTGCTTTTGTCATAGGAGTTATTTTTTATCTCGCTCCAGTGAGCGCTGACGTAAAAGTTTTTGTTGTTGGTATAAGGCGGCTTTGATCAGTAAGTCTTGATCGGCGTCTCTGAGCATTTTGTATTTCAGCGTGACGAGAAAGCCCTGATCCGACGAAGCACATTCTACGACTTTAGCGTAGCAGTATATTGCTGCGGCCGGATTATCGAGGAACAGTTTCACACGCACTAACTGTTCTGTGTCTAATTCGCTATCGGCATGGTAGCTTAGCTGGCTCGCACCAAATTGCGTGGTTTGATATCTGACTGACGCGTCATCTTGCTGTGACAGCATAAAGCTTAGCAGGAGATTGAGCTTGGTATTTTGCGTGTCGAGTAAGCTGATAACGTGCTTTAAATCTTTATTTTTTAGTTCCGAGCGAGCGTTGTCTGACAACATGTCTAATTGGCTAAACTCACAAGCGACAATGAAAGGCGCCGGAATTTCAGCAACAAAGGTTTCTTCATCTGGCAAAGCAAAATCGGTACCTAACGCTTCCACGTTGATGGTGATGCTGTGGTGAACGGTGAAATATTCTTGCTCTGTCATATGGTTGTCCTTTGGCCTGCGAGCGCTCTCTGATTGATTTGCAAATCAGAGAGTAAGGCACTGATTATCGCTAACTGAATGAAGTTATCAAGTTTACCGGTTTTTTGGCCTGAACTTTTTGCTTTAAATGCGGACTTATTGCATGTCGTTGACAAATTTAGCGATTATCTTGTCTTTTTCACCAGAAGAGTAAGGTAAGATAGCCGACAAAGTTTAGTCTTATATCAAAACAGCCGGTTGGTTTGTCTTATATGTATCATCCTATCTCATTATTTATTGGTTTGAGATATCTTCGGGGTCGCTCCGGAGATAGGTTTAGCCGATTTGTTTCCTATATGTCGACCGCAGGCATCACCATCGGAGTGATGGCGTTGGTGACCGTTCTGTCCGTAATGAATGGTTTCGAAGCGCAGCTTAAAGAACGCATTCTTGGTGTACTTCCTCATGCTGTGATTTCTCAGAGCGACGGCAATACACCATTGACTGAAACAGCACCTGAATTTATTCAGAACATTTCAAAGGTCGCGAAGCCTGAACCTGTCGTTCGTGGCGAAGCCGTTATTCAAAGCTCCGCACAATTGACTGCGGGGTATTTGATTGGGATTGAGCCTAAAAAGGGAGACCCAATCGCTAACCACTTAATCGCTGGTCGACTCTCTGCTCTAGAAGCAGGCGAATACCAAGTGTTTTTGGGACATAGCCTTGCCCGTTCTCTGAAAGTTTCTATCGGCGACAAAGTTCGCCTTATGGTGACAAACGCGACGCAGTTTACGCCAATTGGCCGTATTCCCAGCCAGCGTAACTTTACGGTTGCTGGCATTTTTAATACGGGTTCCGATGTTGACGGGCAGCTTATGATCGTCAATATGACCGATGCAGCCAAGCTGATGCGATTACCGCAGGATACCGTGTCTGGCTGGCGTGTCTTTTTCTCTGATCCGTTTATGGTGACGGATTTCGCTGATAAACCAATGCCAGAGGGATGGCAGTGGAGCGACTGGCGTGCCCAGCGTGGTGAACTTTTTCAGGCAGTAAAAATGGAAAAGAACATGATGGGCTTAATGCTGGGGCTGATCGTTGGTGTTGCGGCGTTTAACATTATTTCTGCGCTGATCATGGTGGTGATGGAAAAACAAGCCGAAGTCGCGATTCTTAAAACTCAGGGTATGACGCAAACGCAAGTAATGACAATCTTTATGGTCCAAGGCGCAAGCAGTGGTGTGATTGGTGCGATTGTTGGTGGTTTGGCTGGCGTGATGTTATCTCTCAACTTAAATCCGATTCTTGAGGCGGCTGGTGTCGCGTTGTTCTCTTTTGGCGGCCGTCTGCCAATTTTAATTGATTCATTTCAGATTCTGTTAGTGGTGGTATTGGCAATTGCTCTGAGCCTGGCCGCGACTGTTTACCCTTCTTACCGAGCATCTTCTGTTAAACCTGCTGAGGCACTTCGCTATGAATAAGCTATTAGAATGTCGTGATATTCGTAAAGTCTACCGAGAAGGTTCGTTAGATACGGAAGTGCTTAAAGGTGTCAGCTTTGATATTGAGAAAGGCGAGCTGGTTTCTATTGTTGGTTCATCGGGCTCGGGTAAAAGCACTTTGCTACATATTCTTGGTGCACTCGATGATGCGACGCACGGCGAAGTGGACTTTTTAGGTCAAAACTTGTCGTCACTCGGTTCAAATAAGCAAGCTGCATTGCGCAATAAACACCTCGGTTTTGTGTACCAGTTTCATCACTTGTTAGCTGACTTTACGGCGTTGGAAAACGTAGCAATGCCACTTTTAATAGGCGGAACGAAAGCCCCGGAAGCGAAAGCGGCAGCACAAGCGTTGTTGGATAAAGTCGGGTTAGGTCACCGTATCGATCATCGTCCATCGGAGTTGTCTGGTGGTGAGCGTCAACGTGTGGCAATTGCGCGTGCGCTGGTCAACAAGCCAGACTTGGTGCTGGCTGATGAGCCGACGGGTAATCTGGACCATAACACAGCGCTGTCGATCTATGACCTGATGCGGGAGTTAAACCAAGAATCGAACATCGCCTTTTTGGTAGTGACACACGATAACGAACTGGCTGCGAAGATGGATCGCCAAATGCACATGCAAGACGGTTTGCTGGTGGATCGTTTAACGAGTCAAGCATCTGTGGCGGAGGGCTAATTTTGTTTTCATCTTTAGCATTAATGATCGGTGGTCGTTTTAGTCGCGCGAAAAAGCGTAACAAGATGGTCTCGTTCATTTCTTTGTCCTCCACCATTGGCATTGCCGTTGGTGTCGCCGTCATCATCATTGGCCTGTCTGCGATGAATGGTTTTGAGCGAGAATTACAGTCGCGAGTGTTGTCGGTGATTCCACATGGTGAGTTAGAGGGGGTCGATGGCCCACTACAGAACTACGCCAAGACCATGAATCAAGCGTTGAAGCATAAAAATGTGGTTGCGGCTGCACCCTATGTTCGCTTCACTGGGTTAACAGAGAAGGGCAGTAAGCTCAAAGCGGTTGAAGTACGCGGGGTGGAACCTTCATTTGAACAAGCCGTTTCCAATATGTCTGATTTTATCGACCCGGAAGCGTGGCAGAACTTTTACGCGGGTCAGCAGCAGGTAATTTTAGGCCGGGGTGTAGCGACTGAGTTAAATGCCGAAGTTGGTGACTATGTCACGTTAATGATTCCACAAACGGGCACGGGTACAAAAGTTCAGGCACCAAAGCGTGTTCGTGTACAGGTTATAGGTTTCTTGACCTTGAATGGCCAGATTGATCACTCTCTTGCGTTAGTGCCATTAGCGGATGCTCAGCAATATGCCCGTTTAGGGGATGGCGTTACTGGTGTTTCGCTGAAGACAAACGATGTCCTTAACGCACCGGAAATTGTTCGTGAAGTGGGCGGCCTTATCGATGTGTATGTTTATCTGAAAAGCTGGCAGCAACAGTTTGGTTTTCTTTACCGTGATATCCAGTTAGTACGGACGATCATGTATCTGGTGATGGTGCTGGTGATAGGCGTAGCTTGTTTCAATATCGTCTCGACCTTAATGATGGCGGTTAAAGACAGAGCGGCAGAAATTGCAATTCTCAGAACCATGGGCGCAAAAGACGGCCTGATCAAGCGAATATTTGTCTGGCAAGGCGTATTTTCTGGCGTGCTGGGTAGTTTGGTCGGAAGTGTTATTGGTGTTTTAGTCGCCTTAAACCTAACGCCGCTTATCACAGGATTAGAGCAACTAATCGGACACCATTTCTTATCTGGTGACATTTATTTTGTTGATTTCTTACCATCACAACTGCATTGGCCGGATGTTGCTTTGGTGTCGATTACGGCAATTGTTCTCAGCTTGTTAGCGACTTGGTATCCTGCCTCTCGCGCGGCTAAATTAAATCCAGCTGCGGTTCTAAGTGCGAAGTAAAATCAAAGCAGGCAAAAAACAAAAAGGACCGAATTCGGTCCTTTTGTGTATTTAATATCAGGTTTGCATGCTTGAGCGACATTGCTTTTCAGGTTAAGCGTTATCTGCCCCTCATCAGCTTATCAGAGTGCTGAATTTTTTGTGCCGACGACTTATCTTACTTTACGTTTATTCCAGCTACGGGCTACAGAGTAGCGCCATACTCCGCGAATACCAAAGTAGCCGATGATAGCTGAGACGACGCCACATATCATACAGCCGAGCAGGAATGGTGGTCCGATAGTATGCATTTGCTGCATGATAAATTCCCACGATAGCTCAAAGTGAAATGGTTGCGGAGGAACATGCATAGCCCATGCGCCAATCTTGTAGGCGAAGTAGAACAAAACCGGCATCGTAATTGGGTTACTAACCCAAACTAGAGCAACAGAAAGCGGTAAGTTGACACCCATTAAAATGGCTAAACCTGCCGCCATAATCATTTGGCTAGGAAGCGGTACAAACGCCATAAAAAGACCAACGGCAAACGCGCCAGACGCAGAGCGACGGTTAAGGCACCAAAGGTTCGGGTTATATAGGACATTGCCGAAGACTTTTAATGCTTTTTGACGTTTGATCAACTCGTGATCTGGCATGAAGCGTTTTATCAGCTTTCTAGGCATAGGACTGCATGACTCTCTCAGAAAAAAGTTGCACCTTGGCGTTATTTGTCGCAAGCATTGTCTCATCGGCATGGTGGCCGATAATGCCAGATTGGCGCTGGCTGCTGCTGGGAATAATTACCACTGGTTCAATAATTAAATTACGTCGTGGCTTAATTAGCATAGGCGTAATTTTGGGCTTAATGGTAGTCATCATCCACGGCAATGTATTGGAGTATCAGCGACAAGCCCTTTTTAATGTAGGGGAGAATAGTACCATAACTGGCAAAGTTGACAGCTCTTTTAATCAAATAAGTCATGGATATGAAGGACTCGTGACGATAAAACAAGTGGGTGATCAAAGTCTGTTACCTTTTCTTAAACCTAAAGTCCGTTTTATCACCACCTTTCCTATCCCTGTTAACAGTGAATTTACGACCACGGCTCAGGTAAAGCCCATTATTGGGTTACGCAACGAAGCGGGTTTCGACGCTGAAAAGCAGGCAATGGGAAATGGTATTTTAGCCAGAATGATTGTGACTGGCGATGCGCACTGGATTATTCGTAACGGACGTTCTGTACGTCAGTCGATAATCAACCTGGTAATGGATGATATCTCCCATCTAGACCACTTTCCGTTAATCAGTGCTCTGGTATTTGCTGATAGAAGCTGGCTTTCTGGTGATGACTGGCAAGGGCTGAGAGACAGTGGATTATTGCACCTGGCCTCTATCTCCGGGCTGCACATTGGAATGGCTTTTAGCTTTGGCTTTTTGCTCGGTGTAAGTGTTCGCTCCGTTATCCCGCGTTATCAAGTGGTGCCTTCAATCACGGGGTTAACCGTCGCGCTATGTTATGCCTGGCTCGCTGATTTTTCTCTGCCAACCACTCGCGCCGTATCAGTTTGTGTCATCTACATTGTTCTAAAATACTTTTTGGTTCACTGGAGTACCTGGCGAGTGTTGCTACTGGCGGTTGCTTTTCAGTTACTTATTCAGCCTTTCGCATCATTTAGTATGAGTTTCTGGTTGTCTTACCTCTCTGTGGGTATGGTGCTGTTGGTCATTAACTTTGTGCGGTTCAATAACAGTAGCTGGCGAGGAAAACTGCGAACCTTGTTTGTGACTCAACTTGCCTTGAGTGTATTTGTCTTACCTATCAGTGGCTATTTTTTCTCTGGTTTCAGCTTATCGTCCATCGCTTATAACCTTGTGTTTATCCCATGGTTTGGGTTTGTCGTCGTTCCTTTAATGTTTATCGCGTTATCTACTTCTCTATTGCTACCCGCATTCTCGCCAATAGTTTGGCAATTGATGGATTTCTCTTTATGGCCGTTAAGTGAATCTCTTCAGTATGCCTTTGGTACGTGGCAACCATTGTCGCTAGAACTTACGTGGATACTGTTTTCTCTCTGTACTTTCTTGGTTTTGAAGCGGTTATTGCTTTGGCAGGGTTGGCTATTGCTGTGCGTTATTACCATCATCATTTCAGGTCTAAATGGACGAAAAAGTACCAGTTGGCGAATCGATGTTCTCGATGTCGGTCATGGTCTTGCCGTTCTGGTAGAAAAAGAGGGTAAAGCTTTGATTTACGATACTGGAAAATCCTGGCCGGAGGGCAGCGTTGCGGAGCAGGTGATTATACCCGTGTTACATCGCAGAGGATTTAGAGAGGTTGATACTTTGGTTCTCAGTCACTCGGACAATGACCACGCAGGAGGGAGGCAAGTGATTGAAACGCACCTCAAGCCGACCCATAAACGCAGTAGCCAAGATTTTAGTGGGTATCAACCTTGTGTGAGCGGTGATAATTGGACGTGGCAGAAACTCGATATCGAAGTGCTCTGGCCACCCCAAATGGTCACTCGAGCCTACAATCCTCACTCGTGTGTCTTTAGACTCAGAGACCGAGAATCTGATTTTTCCATGCTTTTTACTGGCGATATTGAGTCGATTAGTGAGTGGATACTTCTTCGTGAGCCTGAAAAATTATCTAGTGATGTGATGCTCGTTCCTCATCACGGTAGCAAAAGTTCCTCCAATCCTCTTTTTATCCATGCAGTCTCTCCAACATTAGCGGTAGCATCACTGGCGAAAAACAATCAGTGGGGAATGCCTGCTGATAAGGTAGTAACCTCGTATCTCAATGCAGGGTCACTATGGCTTGATACTGGTGAGGGTGGACAAGTTACTATCCGAGTAACGAAAGATAAGTGGGATTTTGTAACCAAACGCAATGATACATTTGAGCCTTGGTATAGGCAGATGCTGCGTAAGGGGTTAGAATGAGAGTCTTAATGTAAGAAAATAAAGCACTTCTATGTCGATAAATACTGATGAAACGACTTGGCAGACGTTCAAGCGTCTATGGCAATTTATTCGCCTTTATAAAGCTGGTCTAATCGTTGCTATCATTGCATTAGTTATTAATGCTGTCTCAGACACCTATATGATCTCCTTACTAAAACCTTTGCTTGATGAAGGTTTTGGCAGCGCTGAGTCTGATTTCCTGCGCACTCTTCCGTTGATAATTTTTGCCATGATGTTTATTCGTGGTACCAGTGGATTTGTCTCCGATTATTGCTTGAGCTGGGTTTCTGGCAACGTCGTCATGCAGATACGACGTCTGGTATTTAACCACTTTATGCATATGCCCGTGTCTTACTTTGATAAAGAAAAGACAGGCAACCTGTTGTCTCGTATCACTTATGATTCAGAGCAAGTCTCAGCGGCAACGAGCCGTGCTTTAGTGAGTATTGTTCGTGAAGGGGCGAGTATTATTGGCCTGTTGACGCTGATGTTTTACAACAGTTGGCAGCTATCATTGGTTCTTTTTGCGGTAGCGCCGGTTGTCGCATGGGGGATTGGCGTTGTCTCTAAACGCTTTAGAAAGATCTCCAAAAATATGCAAACCATGATGGGTAACGTAACCGCTTCTGCAGAACAAATGCTGAAGGGGCATAAAGTTGTACTGAGCTATGGTGGCCAGGATATCGAACGTCAACGATTCGAAAAAGTCAGCAACCAAATGCGTCAGCAAAGCATGAAACTGGTGACGGCTCAGGCAGCAGCGAACCCTATCATCCAGATGATCGCATCCGTTGCGATTGTGGCGGTACTGTACTTGGCGAGTATTGACTCCATTAAAGAGCAACTGACTCCTGGTACGTTTACCGTAGTATTTTCAGCGATGTTTGGTCTGATGCGTCCGCTTAAAGCACTGACTAACGTGACCTCTCAGTTCCAACGCGGTATGGCTGCCAGCCAAACGTTGTTTGCTCTTATCGATCTTGAACCTGAGAAGAATGAAGGTAAGCACAAGGTTGAGCGTGCGAATGGTGATATTTCTGTAAAAGACATCACTTTCACCTACGAAGGTTCAGAAAAGCCTGCACTTGAACATGTTAGCTTTGATATTCCTCGGGGTAAGACGGTCGCTCTGGTCGGTCGTTCGGGGTCTGGTAAGAGTACCATCGCGAACTTATTCAACCGTTTTTACGATGTGGACAGCGGTGTGATTGAGCTTGATGGCCACGATATCCGTGAATACGAGCTGAGAAACCTGCGTGAACAGTTTGCTTTGGTTTCCCAGAATGTTCACTTGTTTAACGATACGATCGCAAACAACATTGCTTACGCAACCGAAGATAACTTCCAGCGCAGTGATATTGAAAGAGCGGCTGAGCTCGCACATGCAATGGAGTTTGTCAGCAAGATGGAGCACGGCCTCGATACCATGATTGGTGAAAATGGTGCGAGTCTTTCAGGTGGTCAGCGTCAACGTATTGCCATTGCGCGCGCATTGCTGCGTGATGCACCAGTGTTGATTTTGGATGAGGCTACTTCGGCACTGGACACCGAGTCGGAGCGTGCGATTCAGGCTGCATTAGATGAGCTGCAAAAAGATAAAACCGTGCTAGTGATTGCTCACCGACTGTCGACGATTGAAAAAGCCGATGAAATCCTCGTTGTTGATGATGGTGCGATTGTCGAGCGTGGTAACCATGCTGACCTGATCTCAAAAGACGGTGCGTATGCGCAATTGCACCGAATTCAGTTTGGCGGTTAAGCGGTGATTGAAAAAATCTGGTTTGAAAACCACCCATTAAAATATCTCTTGTGGCCGCTTTTGTGGCCACTGAGTTTGTTATTTGGTGCAATCAGTCAGTCGAAGCGAAAACAATACCTGCAAGGGAGCAAACAAGCGTATCAAGCTCCTGTACCCGTTGTTGTGGTTGGTAATATTACCGCTGGCGGAAATGGTAAAACGCCAGTTGTGGTTTGGCTGGTGGAGCAATTACAACAGCTAGGTTACAAGCCGGGTGTTGTATCACGTGGTTATGGCGCTAAAGCACCTCACTATCCACTCGTTTTAGATGTCGATACGCCCGCGAAACATTGCGGTGATGAGCCTAAACTTATTTATAATCGCACTGGGGCTCCCGTTGCCGTTGATCCGGTGAGAGCAAATGCGGTTAAAGCGCTGTTGGCGACTGGCGTTGATATTGTGATCACGGATGATGGTCTCCAGCATTACGCATTAGCGAGAGATATTGAGTTGGTGATCGTTGACGGCAATCGACGCTTTGGTAACGAAAGTCTGATACCTTTGGGTCCTTTGCGAGAAAGTGTTGAAAGGCTAAAAGAAGTCGATTTCGTGATTACGAATGGTGGTCAGGCTAAACAAAGTGAAATCGCGATGTCACTGGCGCCGGAGAAGGCGATTAACCTGAAGACGAAACAGCAAGTTGAAGTCTCAGAGTTAAACGACCTGGTGGCGTTTGCAGGCATTGGGCACCCACCGCGATTTTTTCGTACACTGGATATGCTGAATGCCGACGTCAAAGTCACCAAAGGGTTTGCAGACCATCAAGACTTTGACCAGCAAGAATTAGAAACATTGGCTCAACAAGGATCCAATGTGATCATGACAGAGAAAGACGCCGTCAAGTGTCGTGAATACGCACAAGATAATTGGTGGTATCTGCCTGTATCTGCTCAGTTTGCAACAAGCGATGCAGAGCGAATTTTAAATAGAATAAAAGAGGTTAAAGCGACTTATGGATCATCGTCTGCTTGAGATTGTAGCTTGCCCTGTGTGTAAAGGTAAGCTGACGTACGATAAAGATAATCAAGAGCTGATCTGCAAAGTGGATCGTCTTGCTTATCCGATTAAAGAAGGCATTCCTGTTCTGCTTGAGCCGGAAGCAAGAACCATGAGCATGGATGAGGGGCGTTAATGTCTTTTACAGTCGTTATTCCCGCTCGTTATTCTTCTAGTCGCTTACCGGGTAAACCGTTGGCTGATATTGGTGGTAAACCGATGGTTCAGTGGGTTTACGAACAAGCCATGCAAGCCGGTGCTGAAGATGTCATTATTGCAACCGATGACGAACGTGTTTCTTCTGCGGTAGAGCAGTTTGGTGGAAAAGTCTGCATGACGTCACCAAACCATGAGTCAGGCACTGAGCGTTTGGCTGAAGTGGTTGAGAAAATGGCGATTCCTGCAGATCACATCATTGTTAATGTACAAGGTGATGAGCCATTAATCCCACCATCAATCATTCGTCAAGTTGCTGATAATCTCGCAGCTTGTGATGCTCCAATGGCAACGCTTGCGGTAGAAATTGACTCCGAAGATGAAGTCTTCAACCCAAATGCGGTAAAAGTGGTGGCGGACTCGCGCGGCTATGCCATGTACTTTAGCCGAGCAACGATTCCATGGGATCGTGACAATTTTGCCAAGCAAGATAAAACCATTGCTAATCCGTTGATGCGCCACATTGGTATTTATGCTTACCGCGCAGGTTTCATTAATACTTACATCAACTGGGCACCAAGTGCGCTAGAGCAAATTGAATGTCTTGAGCAGCTTCGCGTACTTTGGTATGGCGAAAAAATTCATGTTGCGGTAGCGAAGGAAGCTCCAGCAGCAGGTGTTGACACTCAAGCAGACTTAGACGCCGTAAGAGCGATAGTCGCTAACGAAGCTAAGTAACCGCTGCAGTTTCACTGTAATAAAAAGGCTCCAATCTTGGAGCCTTTTGCTTTTGAGGTATTGCTTAGGGGTTAAAGGAATCGGTATCAGATGTTGTTGTCGTATTGGTTACGCTTAGGGCACGTTGCCAGCGTTTCTCTATGACCTGTATCTTTCACTTCTTGGAGTACAACGTCAAATCCCCATATACGATATACGTGCTTCAATACTTCTTCATAACTGTCATCCAATGGGATGCGATTGTGAGGAACATATTGAAGTGTTAATGAACGATCACCACGGACATCAACATTAAAGACCTGAATATTAGGCTCAAGGTTCGATAGGTTATATTGCGCTGCGAGCTTTTCTCTGATGCTCTTATAACCGCTCTCATCGTGAATCGCCGATATTTCGATGAAGTTTTTATGGTCATCATCTTTGATAGCGAACAGTTTAAAGTCACGTATCAATTTAGGTGACAGGTATTGGCTGATAAAACTTTCATCTTTGAAGTTATGCATTGCAAAGTGCACTGCGTCTAGCCAGTCGGTACCCGCTAAATCTGGGAACCATTCCTTATCTTCATCAGTTGGCTCTTCACAGATGCGTTTGATATCGCGGAACATGGCAAAGCCGAGCGCGTAAGGGTTAATGCCGCTAAAGTAAGGGCTGTTATACGCAGGCTGCGCTACTACGCTGGTGTGACTGTGTAAGAACTCTAGGATGAACTTTTCAGACACCAAACCTTCGTCGTAAAGATGGTTAAGAATGGTGTAATGCCAGAACGTTGCCCAACCCTCGTTCATTACCTGAGTTTGCTTTTGTGGGTAGAAGTATTGGCTTATCTTACGCACAATACGGATGACTTCACGCTGCCATGGCTCGAGTAGCGGTGCATGTTTCTCAAAGAAATACAGTAAGTTTTCCTGTGGTTCACTTGGGAAGCGCTCTACGATGTCCTCTTCTTTGGTTTTCGACCTAGGCACGGTTCGCCACAGATCATTAATTTGTGATTGCAGGTACGCCTCACGCTCTTCTTGACGCGCTTTCTCTTCCGTAATGGAGATTTTTTCTGGACGTTTGTATCTGTCGACCCCGAAGTTCATCAATGCATGACAAGAATCGAGAAGTTTTTCAACTTCCAGAACACCATAGCGCTCTTCACACTCTGCCAGGTATTTTTTTGCGAACAATAAATAGTCAATGATAGAGCTTGCGTCTGTCCAAGTCTGGAACAGGTAGTTACCTTTAAAGAAAGAATTGTGTCCATAGCAGGCGTGCGCCATTACCAGTGCCTGCATAGTCACGGTATTCTCTTCCATTAGGTAGGCGATACAAGGGTTGGAGTTGATGACTATCTCGTACGCCAAGCCCATTTGGCCGTGTTTGTAGTTTTGCTCTGTCTGAATGAATTTCTTACCGAACGACCAGTGGTTGTAGTTGATCGGCATCCCAATACTTGAGTATGCATCCATCATTTGTTCTGACGTGATGACCTCAATTTGGTTTGGGTAAGTGTCGAGGCGATAGTGCTCAGCGACACGTTTTATCTCTTTGTGGTATCGCTCCAGCAATTCAAAGGTCCAGTCTGGACCATCAGGTAGCAACTTGCTACTGCGCTTTTTTGGAGCTTTACCAGAGAGGTTTTTCGTTGCGGTACTCATCGCTAGCCTCCTTACGCCGTTTCTTTGTGGAATAGTTCACGGAAGACAGGGAAGATATCCTCAACAGAGCGAATATTTTTCATTGCAAAGTTAGGAAACTCTTCGGTGAGTTTTTCATACTCATGCCACAAAGTTTGGTGAGAACGACGTGTGATCTCAATATATGAGTAGTACTGACAGTTAGGCAGTAACTTATCCACTAATAAGTCACGGCATCTCGGTGAGTCATCCGCCCAGTTGTCACCATCGGATGCTTGGGCTGCATAAATGTTCCACTGTCCGACAGGGTAACGAGCTTTGATTATCTCATCCATGAGTTTTAGAGCGCTGGATACGATCGTACCCCCCGTTTCCTGAGAGTAGAAAAACTCGTGCTCATCCACTTCTTTTGCCTGTGTGTGGTGGCGAATAAACACCACTTCCACGTTTTCATAGGTACGAGTCAGGAATAGGTAAAGCAGTACGTAGAATCGTTTTGCAATATCCTTGGTTGCTTGATCCATTGAGCCTGACACGTCCATTAAGCAGAACATGACGGCCTGGCTGGATGGAACAGGGCGTTTCTCGTAGTTTTTGAAACGTAAGTCGAATGTATCAATGAACGGAACACTGTCGATTTTCTTACGCAGTTCGGTTATTTCCCTCTTCAAACGAGTCTCTTCAAACGGTTGAGCAGGCTCCATATTTTTAATACGTGATAACTCATCCTCAAGTTCTTTGAGAAGTCGCTTTTTACCTGCTGTCATGGCCGTTCTTCGAGCCAGAGATTGTTGGAGTGAACGCACAACGGCAATGTTAGAGGGGATACCCGCAGTCTGGAAGCCAGCACGATGTGTTTTCCACTCGGTAATTTTTGCGATTTGGTTTTTCTCTAAATTCGGCAGCTCGAGATCTTCGAAAAGAATATCTAGGTATTCGTCTTTCGAAATTTGGAATACAAACTCATCCTGACCTTCGCCGTCTGGACTTGCATTACCTTCGCCAGAGCCACTGCCTTGGCCTCCTGATTTTGGACGCTCGATTTTGTCACCAGTAATGAACTGATCGTTACCTGGATGGACACGCTCACGCAGCCCACCTTGACCTTGATGAAAAATCGGTTCGGTTATGTCTTTATGCGGTATCGATACGTCTTCGCCCGTTTCCGTATTCGTGATCGAGCGTCGATTCACTGCGTCTGCCACCGACTCCTTGATTTGCTCTCTATGGCGCTTCAAGAAGCGCTGTCTGTTAACAGCGCTCTTGTTCTTGCCATTGAGCCTTCGGTCTATAAATTGCGCCATGAAATAGCCCTCTTCATGTTTCACACAAGCGACCTAACTCAACACTTGGTTAGGATGACTTACGTACTCGTAGGTACCACTCAGAAAGTAGGCGAACCTGTTTCTCGGTATAGCCTTTTTCCATCATGCGAGCGACAAAGTCGTCATGCTTCCTCTGATCTTCAGAAGAGGTTTTCGCATTAAATGAGATAACCGGAAGAAGTTCTTCAGTGTTAGAGAACATTTTCTTCTCGATAACTGTGCGCAATTTTTCGTAGCTGGTCCAAACCGGGTTCTGACCATTGTTAGTGGCTTTCGCACGAAGCACAAAGTTGACGATTTCGTTTCGGAAATCTTTAGGGTTAGAAATACCGGCTGTTTTCTCGATCTTCTCTAGCTCTAAGTTGAGTGAAGCACGATCAAATAGCTGGCCGGTTTCTGGATCGCGGTACTCTTGGTCCTGAATCCAGAAGTCTGCATAAGTCACGTAACGGTCAAAGATGTTCTGACCATACTCAGAGTATGACTCTAGGTACGCGGTCTGAATTTCTTTACCAATGAACTCGACGTAGCGAGGTACGAGGTATCCTTTCAAGAACTCAAGGTATTTTTCTGCCGTTTCTGTTGGGAACTGTTCACGTTCAACTTGCTGTTCAATGACGTAGAACAGATGAACTGGGTTCGCGGCTACTTCGGTTTGGTCGAAGTTAAATACACGCGACAGAATCTTGAACGCGAAACGAGTAGACAGGCCGTTCATGCCTTCATCAACCCCGGCGTAGTCACGATACTCCTGATAGCTTTTCGCTTTCGGATCGGTGTCTTTCAGGGTTTCACCGTCGTATACCCGCATTTTAGAGAAGATGGACGAGTTTTCAGGCTCTTTCAGGCGTGAAAGAATACTGAATTGCGCCAACGTTTCTAATGTGCTTGGTGAACATGGTGCTTGAGACAGTTCACTGTTTTCGAGAAGTTTTTGGTAAATTTTCACTTCTTCAGAAACACGTAGACAGTACGGCACTTTCACAATGTACACACGGTCAAGGAAAGCTTCGTTGTTTTTGTTGTTACGGAACGTTTGCCATTCTGATTCGTTCGAGTGCGCCAAGATCATGCCATCGAATGGAATCGCAGACAGGCCTTCCGTACCGTTAAAGTTACCTTCCTGAGTCGCAGTTAGTAGCGGGTGAAGTACTTTAATCGGTGCTTTGAACATCTCAACGAATTCCATCAAGCCTTGGTTTGCTTTACATAGCGCACCAGAGTAGCTGTAGGCATCTGGATCGTCTTGAGAGTAATGTTCAAGTTTACGAATATCGACTTTACCTACGAGTGATGAAATGTCTTGGTTGTTTTCATCGCCTGGTTCGGTTTTCGCTACCCCGATTTGGTCGAGGATCGAAGGGCGGACTTTGACGACTTTAAATTTGGTGATATCGCCACCAAACTCATGCAGACGTTTGGCTGCCCAAGGAGACATAATGGAGCGTAGGTAACGCTGTTCAATACCGTATTCTTTTTTAAGAATTTCGCCATCTTCGGAAGCTTTAAAGAGGCAGAAAGGATGGTCATTGACCGGACTGCGCTGACCATTCGCGGTAAGCACATAAATTGGCATTTGTTCCATCAATGCTTTCAGTTTTTCTGCAAGTGATGATTTACCACCACCTACTGGACCGAGTAGGTAAAGAATCTGTTTGCGTTCTTCTAAACCTTGAGCAGCATGTTTTAGATATGAAACAATTTGTTCTATCGCATCTTCCATGCCATAGAAATCTTTAAATGTTGAGTAACGCGCTATAACGCGGTTTGAGAAGATCCGGCTTAGACGTGGATCTTTGGCTGTATCGATTACTTCTGGCTCACCGATGGCCATCAGTAGGCGCTCTGCTGCATTAGCGTATGCGCTTTTGTCATCCTTACACAGGGCTAGAAACTCCTGTAACGACATCTCTTCATCTTTAGAAGCTTCATATCTGGATTGATAGTGGTCGAAAATACTCATGTCGCTTTCCCCTTTAATAGTCAGTCTACCGACGAACGTTGATGAAGGCTTACTCACCTGTTGTCATGCTCTTGGTTGTCTGAATGTATACGTACTGACCTCTGATTTGGTTTGTACAGGACGTAAGTTATGCGACACCAAAGACTTTGCTTTAAGTACAGATTTATCATCACAACGGTGAGCGGTGGATTTGAATCATTCAATCACAGCCTTTCTCTACTTAAGCCTAGTCGGGGATTTGCAATTTTGCTTAACAATTATGAATTTATTGTAAAAGTGGCATATTTATCACTCTTGCATAAATGGCAGGATTGTGTGGTGTGTTCAGTATTGATAAATCAAATGTTTGGCATCAGGTGGCCAATGTTAGTGATTCATCGTTAGCCCTGAAGAAAGATTGAGAAAATTGCTCTGACATGAAAAAGATAATGGGCGATAAGGCAAATAAAAAGGAGAGCCGCAGCTCTCCTATTCAATTGTTTGTATAACTAGGCACTGAAGATTTGTGCCAGCTCGTTAGGACATAGGTGGTATTGACGAGGACAGTTACGCCATGTTTGCAGCATACGACGGTATTTCTCTAGCATTGGCATTTGGCTGTTGAAATGGTGATCTGCTTTGTCAAATTGTGGGTAAAGGCCTTCAGAGTCAACTAGAAAGCGTACGTAATGTACTTGTTGCGCTTCCGAAGCGATATCGAATCCCAAGAACTGTAGGCGACGTTGGTCGACTTTGCTTTTCTCGTCACTGTCGAGCAGGTTGTTAGACTCTTGCATCGCGTGATACATCTCCATAATGTCGATGATTTCACGACATTCTGCTTCTGTAATACGGCCAAAGTCTTTGTTTAATTCGCACATTTGTAGTTCATAACCACGCTCGACGATTGTCTGTAAGCGCTTGTATTTGGACGCATTACTTGGATCGAGTTGAGACATTAGGTTGTACTGGTTTGATAGAATCAAACGTTGAGCGTTTGACATTTCCATGATGACCTCACTAAATAATCTAATACATTTTTAATGTGCTTAGGTTAACGCTTCAGACACGTGTGAAACATGATCTCAACACATATTTAATATGAAAAAATGACAACAAATTCTCAATTTATCTAGCTTTCAGCACCATATCTATCAAGCGGGCTCTATTTTTTGTGATAGTGGTTGTATATGTAATCTCTATCGGAGAAAACTCTCAACCATTCCGGTTTAAACACGGTCAGCACAGCGAGAGACATACCATTGAGCAAGCCCTCGGGAAAGGCCAGGAGAGGAACAAATATAAAGTAGTTGTGCTGAATCGTTTCCCAGTCGTAATGACCGACAGACAAGTGATAGAACGAATTGATCAGCAGATGCAAGCTGCCGGTAATTGCCCCGTTGAAGAAACCCGCAACGAAAATAAAGACAAAGATATTACGAGGCAAATAGTGGTAACTGAGCAGAAATACCAAGTAACTGATCAGAATAGGGAATAGGGCGGAAAGTACCAGTGAGCTTGGCAGCAAAATGAGCGAGGTACCTTGTATCCAGTGATTAACAATCATTGCAGGAATACTGAGCAAAAACGCCATTCGCCACCCATACATCATGGTTAACGTCGTCAAAGCGAGAAAGTGTATTTTCAGTCCTTCCTTCACACCTGCTTGCGCAGACCACAAAATAGTTAACAGAAAAAGAGTGGCAAAAACAATGTGCTGAAATGACTTTTCTTGCTCTAGCTTAGGCCAAACGGCCTTTCTCCAGTCGGGAATGCAAAAAGCAATAACGACCCAAGCGATAACGATTAATGATCCTAAGTTAAACCAATCCATGACTCATTTCCTACAACGTTCTTTTGTTTTATACGTTCGTCAGCGAGCGCTATTCTACATGGACGGATGAGGTATTTAACCTATTTGATTTAACAGAATAAAAAAATACCAGCGCTTGGCTGGTATTTTTAATCAGAGAAAATGGACCACTCTAGTATTTTACATTTGGATGGTACTGAGAAAGAATGGACTGGATTTCATCCATCGTCTCTTTAGACGGAGGATTTACACCTTCAAGAGGGTACTCAAGGCCCAGCGCTTCCCATTTGTGTGCACCAAGTTTGTGGTAAGGAAGCAGCTCGACTTTCTCGATGTTGTCCATATCTTTGATAAACTCACCAAGCATGTGTGCTGCTTCTGGATCATCTGTGTAACCAGGAACTACAACGTAGCGAATCCAGGTCGTCTGACCAATTTTATGCAGATAGCGAGCAAAGTCGAGAGTACGCTTGTTTGACACGCCGATTAAGTCCTGATGAACTTCATCTTTCATGTGCTTGATGTCCAACATCACGAGATCTGTGGCATCGAGAACTTCGTCAATCACATCGGTGTGTTTACGGACATAGCCATTGGTATCAAGGCAGGTATGAATACCTTCGGCTTTAGCCGCTCGGAAAAAGTCACGAACAAACTCCGGTTGAAGCATAGCCTCACCGCCTGAACAAGTGATACCACCGCCAGACGCTTTCATGAAGTGACGGTATGATTTCGCCTCTGCAATGATTTCTTCTACGGTAACTTCTTTACCGTCATGCGTATCCCAAGTATCGCGGTTATGGCAATACTTACAACGCATCAAACAACCTTGCAAGAAGACGATAAAACGAATACCAGGTCCGTCTACGGTACCACATGACTCAAACGAGTGAATTCGACCAGTTGCTGACATCTTTTGCTCTCATGACTTAAATAAGAATGCTGTTATTTTATTACAAAAAGCAGGGTTAAAACAGTCTTGTAGCAAGGAAGGTGAGGGAATACGGTTAATCAAATGGTCAATGAGTTGTTTATTGACCATTTGAGCTTTCTATTTAAAAGAAGGCGAAGACAGAAAACGATCCGGTACCATAAATATCGGTTGGAGACTCTTTATATTCTGGAGTTTTCACCGTAAAGGTTATGCTCGCTCCATAGCTTTGATTATACCAAGTTGCTCCAGCAACGGCGGTTGTTTGCCAGTGTTCCAGTGTCACGTCATAAGGCTTAGATGGTTCTGGAATGCCGGAACGATCACCTTCGAGTGTGATGTCATTGAAACGGTAACGACCTTCAAACCCGGTAAACAAGAACCAGCTGCTGGCGTGGTTGGATAACATGCTTGCTGAGAAGGGGCTTTCCACACTGATGTTGGCTGCACCGATGCTATTGCCTAAGTTGGTTCCCCAACGAAACATGACACCCTGAGACACATCACTGCGGAAGTTGCCGGCATTAATGTCATTGACGTTGGTAATCTCCCATTGTGTGCTTTTCCCTTCACTGCGCATTAACTTATTGAACGCGCGGTATCCAACACTGAACGCCAGATAGTCGTCAATTTGGTAATCCCAACCTTGAGGGTCTGGAGAGCCAGTAATGCTGTGAACCAGAGATTGTGCTTTCTCTGACAGAGCGCTTTCGCCCGTTGCGCCGATGGTAAAGTTATAACGAACGGCTTTATCTTCAGTTAGTGAAAGGTAATTGATTTCTGTGTGCAGATAACCAGCGTATGGGCGATCATTCGCCAGAGGGTAGTCGACTTCAATATCACTCGGCGTCCACATCTTATGGCCAAGCACCAGCTCTATTTTATCGACATTCCTGTCGGGGGCGTTGTTTAGGCTTAGCCAGCTCCATTCACTTTCTTTTCTTAATTGTCCGGTCGCGTAAGAGAGAAATATGCCGTTGGTGTAATCATGGTCAACACCGAAAATACCGTCATTATCAAGCGTAAAGGAAACCGTGGATTTGTTGGATGCCAAAGCAACTGGCGACAAAAGAGTAAGAATAAATAATTTATTAAATTTCATATAATGCATTGAATATTTTTCTTTGCATCATACGTAAGAAAGGCAACTAAATCTTTTGAAATATCACAAGATTGGCGGTGGAAATGAAAAAAAGCCGATGCTTTTCAGCACCGGCTCTTGTTGTATTACTATAACGTTATTTCGCGACAGTCTTATAGTGATTCAGTGAATGTACGAGCGATAACGTCAGCTTGCTGTTCAGCAGTCAGAGAGTTGAAACGTACAGCGTAACCCGATACACGGATAGTTAGCTGAGGGTATTTCTCTGGGTGTTTAACTGCGTCTTCTAGAGTTTCGCGGTTAAGCACGTTCACGTTTAGGTGTTGGCCACCTTCGATGCCAGCTTCGTGGTGGAAGTAACCATCCATTAGGCCTGCAAGGTTAGCACGTTGGCTAGTCTCTTCTTTACCTAGTGCATTTGGCACGATAGAGAATGTGTAAGAGATACCATCTTGAGCGTCAGCAAACGGTAGTTTCGCTACTGAAGTCAATGATGCTACTGCACCTTTCTCATCACGGCCGTGCATTGGGTTTGCACCTGGCGCAAATGGAGTACCAGCACGACGACCATCAGGCGTGTTACCAGTCTTCTTACCGTATACCACGTTTGAAGTGATAGTCAGGATAGACTGAGTAGGGATAGCATCACGGTAAGTCTTAAGCTCACGGATCTTGTTCATAAATACAGAAACAAGTTCACAAGCGATGTCATCTACGCGAGCGTCGTTGTTACCGAATTTAGGGTAATCGCCTTCGATTTCAAAGTCGATTGCTAGACCATCTTCGTCACGAACTGGTTTAACTTTCGCGTATTTGATTGCTGATAGAGAGTCAGCAGCAACAGATAGACCAGCGATACCACAAGCCATTGTACGTTTAACGTCACGGTCATGTAGAGCCATTAGAGACGCTTCGTAGCTGTACTTGTCGTGCATGAAGTGGATGCTGTTTAGTGCAGTCACGTACTGCTTAGCTAACCAATCCATGAAGTGATCCATTTTTTCCCATAGCTCGTTGTAATCTAGGTATTCACCTTCGATCTTGTCCATCTTAGGACCAACTTGGATCTTCAGCTTCTCATCGATACCGCCGTTGATGGTGTAAAGCATAGTTTTAGCAAGGTTCGCACGAGCACCGAAGAACTGCATTTGCTTACCAACAACCATTGGAGATACACAACAAGCGATAGCGTAATCGTCTGATTCCATGTCTGGACGCATCAGATCGTCGTTTTCGTACTGGATAGAAGAAGTATCGATAGATACTTTTGCACAGAAACGTTTGAAACCATCTGGAAGTGCTTCAGACCAAAGAACAGTGATGTTTGGCTCTGGAGAAGGACCCATAGTGTATAGGCTGTTTAGGAAACGGAAGTTAGAACGCGTTACTAGCGTACGACCGTCAAGACCCATACCACCCATTGATTCTGTTGCCCAAATTGGGTCGCCAGAGAATAGCTCATCGTACTCAGGAGTACGTAGGAAACGAACCATACGTAGTTTCATTACGAAGTGGTCGATCATTTCTTGAGCTTGGTCTTCAGTGATCTTACCTGCAGCGATATCACGCTCGATGTACACGTCTAGGAATGTAGAAGTACGACCTAGAGACATTGCAGCACCGTTTTGAGACTTAACAGCAGCTAGGTAGCCGAAGTAAGTCCATTGGATAGCTTCTTGTGCAGTTTCAGCAGGGCGAGAAATATCGAAACCGTATTTCGCAGCCATTTGTTTGATTTGACCTAGAGCGCGGTGTTGCTCTGCAATTTCTTCACGAAGTTGCATAGTCATGTGAAGGTCTTCGCCGTTCTCGAATTTCTCTTGAAGAGAAGTGAACTGAGCTAGTTTGTCCTTCATTAGGAAGTCGATACCGTAAAGCGCAACGCGACGGTAGTCACCGATGATACGACCACGGCCGTATGCGTCAGGAAGACCAGTTAGTACACCAGACTTACGACATGCAAGGATATCAGGAGTGTAGATATCGAAAACACCAGCGTTGTGTGTTTTACGGTATTCTGTGAAGATTTTCTTAACTTGTGGGTCTAGTTCGCGGTCATATGCTTTGCATGAACCTTCAACCATGCGAATACCACCGTTAGGGATGATCGCACGTTTTAGAGGCGCTTCAGTTTGTAGACCTACGATAGTTTCAAGATCTTTTTCGATGTAGCCTGCATCGTGAGCAGTGATGGTAGAGATAACAGATGTATCAAAATCAACAGGAGCGTGAGTCGCGTTCTCTTGTTTGATACCTTCCATTACTTTAGCCCAAAGCTTGTTTGTTGCTTCAGTACCTTCAGAAACTAGGAAAGATTCGTCGCCTTCGTACGGAGTGTAGTTCTTTTGAATGAAATCACGAACGTTTACTTCGTTTTGCCAATCACCTGCAGCAAAACCTTCCCAAGCTTTAGCAAATTGCTCTGCCATGACATACCTACCTTTTTAGTAGAAAAAAATACGTACTGCTTCGCCGTTGAGCCAGCTATCCCCAGAAATAAAGGGGAACAGTACACTCTTATGAATAACAATATTTATAGTCTTAAAATCACTTTTTAGGGTTACAAAACCATAAATATTGTCACTGCTTTAAACGTCTACCTTTTGAAACAACAATTGCAGGTTAAACTAAAATTTTTTTGCAAACCTTAAACTAAATCAATAAATGCTCAACTTTTCGGATAAAAATGGGGTAGCGACAAGCGCTACCCACACATTTTTTTAAGCGTTAAGCATTATAGCCAAGCTTTTAATCCATATTGAGCTTCTAGCATACCAACTGCTAGCATAGCAACCAAACAGATAATAAACACAGTCACAGGGATAATAATCTTATCCATGAATGACAAGCGTGATGCACGCTCTTTATCACCGATCAGACCGTTGTTATCTAAGAACATAGTTAATGCCCAAGCTAATACTGGGTTAGCAACAATCGATGCAAAGATACAGATACCTGCTGCTTGTGAATCTTTCGTGTCACGAACCATTTGCATACCGGCTTCAAGTAGAGGAAGAGATACACCAACTAGCAGAGCAACGCGCATTACAGGTGGCCATACCGCCACATCCATTGGGAAGCCAAGAATCGCTACCGTCATAACGATTAGACCAAGAAGAATAGCACCAGCTGGAATCGGACGTTTCGCGATAGCTGCCGGGATCATGTAAGTACCCCAAGATGAAGTGATGTTACCACCACCGACTGCAGTACCAACCATTTGACGGAAAGAACACATGGTCATAGTGTCATCCACGTCCATCAGTACTTTTTCTGTCTTACGAGGGTAGTTCATTTCCTGGAAGATACGGTGACCAAGGAAGTCTGGTGACCACATTGCAACAGCAAGAATAGCGAATGGCAGAGAAGCGATGAAGTGTTCTGCATTTGGCAGACCTAGCATCCAACCTTCTTCCGTGCTACCCCACCAGTAAACAGGGTTTAGGTTAGGCAGGCCCATCTCTGTTTCGAATTTAATATCGAAGCCAGCACCAAGAACCAAAGCAATTGCCAGACCTGTAAACGCACAAACAGGGATTGCTAACCAGCGTTTATTGATTTTTGCAAGGTAAGCATAAATCGCAACAGTGATACCAAGCACGACAAAGCCAACGTAGCCCATGCTGCCAGCAGCTACATCCGCTGACTGTAAGCCAGTCGCCCATGCTTGAATCGAGTTAATTTGGCTAATCGTACCCGTCAAGCCTAAGAAAATAAGCAATCCACCGGCTGTGCCTTCAGAAGTGAGGTTGACGAGTTTTGAGCCGCCTTTAAAAAAGGAAAGTAGAAGGCCAAAGATACCGATTAAGATAGCGAGTGCGAGAGGGTGTGCACCTGCAAGCGCAATAGTACCGATCAATGGAATCATCGGACCATGGTTACCAGCAAGGTTAGCTTTAGGGTTAAAGACGCCTGAAGCCAAGACACAGAATAGGAGTGCAGGGATAAGCATTTCTACACGAGCGACTTCGATAGCAAACTCTTTTGTTAAATGCACATGATCCCAGGCTTGGGTTAAACCTTCAGCCCAAGACATCATTACCGCAGAGTACATTGCAATAATGCCGATAGTACCCGCAATCGCAGGAACAAAATCTTCAAGCTCGAAACGGAAATCACGACCCGGCAAGTTTAAGCCAAAACGACGTGGCTTCATGATTTGCAGTTCGTGGTCTAGATAGTCTGAACGGCTGTCGAATTCAGATGCTGGACGATGAAGCTCACGGTAGCTTTTGGTCTCGATATCTGAATCAGAGTGCACTTTATTCACTGCGTCTGACATAGATTCCTCATATATTTAAAAGTTATGAATTCTTAACTAAGTTGCGCTGTCCCGCGTAATACGGTGCGCCCTATGCTAGCTATTATTAGATTTGTTGCACGTTAACCTTGCGCCTAAGCATAGCTAATAACTTGTTGTGTTGAGGCACAAAATTTTCCTCAAATGGTGGCTGGAGTCTAACAAGATAGCCATTTTGGGTGATTGATTTAGATCACTTTAAATAATCGATGTGAAATAAAACTACAAAATGTGTCAGTTCCACGAATGATAGGGCCAAATAGGACGTAATTTCATTACACAAGTTGCATAAAACTAGAAATTACTGAGACGATATAACACTAGTGGCACGTGAAATGTAGTTATCGATCAAATGCATATAAAGCTGGCTTCAATCTTGCTTAAACCCGAAAAGACAACTTTTTTGGCTAATCATTGCCGCTCAGTTTAGGAAGAAAACATGAAACAGCTTAAAATAATGCCGTTAGTGGCAATCATTTCGGGATTAATGGTCGGTTGTGGAGGCGGCGGTGGCGGCAGTAGCACACCCAAAACGCTGTATAAGTTCACTTTTGTGACTCCTGAAACTCAAGCGTTAAGCAGTAATGGCTCTTGTACTATTTACGACAGGTTTACGACTAATGGTATAGAACAAGTCCTCAATTATCATGCAATAGGTGGTGTGATCGACAACCAGCTAACGGCTTACTATTCAGATGCATCGGGTGAGCGTGTCGGAGATGTAGTGACGGCAAGCAATGATCTGTTGACGATCACTCTGCAAGACATTCCAGATGAGGGTAGCGTGACGATCCAAGAAGCGAACGGCTTGATAATTAACGCGCTGACATTTTCAAAACAGTTGTTAGAGTCTGATTCTTCATTACGCAATGTCTACCTTTCTGCGCAAGCTAATGTAAGCAACACGACGTGTTTGACGGGCAGTAACGATAAAATCGCTAGCAAGGCCAGCCTGGACTACAAAGTTGCTGAAGACGCGGCGGGTAACCCATATTCAACCTTCTACTTTGATTCTCAGTATGAAACCGTCACAGCAAACGAATCACGCTTCACGAAAGGTGAAACATTGTCAGCCGTAAGTACTGAAAAAACGATGATTTCGCAGTATCGAACCTCTTCCCGTTCTGCTCTTTATCAATACGGCTTTGAGGACTGGACGGATGGCCGAATGGTATTTGCAGGATCGTCATCTACGCCATCCGTGAGTAGCTCTGGTATTGATTTTACAACCATTGATATTGACACGATTTATAAGAACTTCTCATATCGCTTAGCGGAAGTGTCGAGAACAAGCGCGTTTTATCACCCTGACGAACTAAATGGCGATGTTTGGACATTCAGTGTAGATGGAACCATTGTGACTTCTGGGTGGGAAGCGCAATACACGGACGTAGTAGGCGACGATTGGACTATTGATGTTGATGACACCTCACTTTTTGCCGTAAGCAACACACAAGATACCAAACCTGGTGTTTCTAACCGTACGGTCTATTTAAGTGACAGTATTGGCTTGGGCACTGAAAATGGTTTGCAGCGAGTGAGTTACGAAGAGGGTGCGAAGGTAGGTACGACGCCATACGTTGTACGTCACTCTATTTATTCATACATCAATGATAGAGTTGTTGTACCTGAGCTTGATTATTCAAGTGTGCCGTCTGATGCAGCCAATGAGCTTGTGATTTCAGATGACTCTTTAATCACACAAAGCTATGTTTTCACGGAACAAAGTGGTGATGTTCAAGTTGCTGATTTTCTAGCGGCTTATGCTAATGGTGAGGGCTTAGATACCACAGAAGATGTACTTGGTATCGTGAAGAATGAACAAGAAGTAAGAGCAATTAGTAACCGCGTTGCTCAGACCAAAACACTGTTGTTAGAGAGAACTAACTAACACTTTTATAATATATTTAGCCCCTCACTGTAGGGGCTTTTTTATACATAATATTCAAGTAATAAAGCATATAGTGCTAAATATTGCATATTAACTTGATTATCCTATCTAACTATTCGGTTTATTTAGGTTAATCATTTGTTGCAACTTTCAAGCCGGGGTGCTAATTTGTTCCGAAATAGATAGGGCGGAGTCCCTTACAGCAGTGAAAAAAACACAGGGAGTAAAGCGCATGACTGATGTACCAGCGCTAGATATAAAAGACCTGCACAAAACGTTTGGACAAAACGAAGTACTTAAGGGGATTTCTCTTTCCGCACACAAAGGGGATGTTATCTCTATCATTGGCTCTTCCGGTTCCGGTAAGAGTACTTTTCTCAGATGTATCAACTTATTAGAGACACCAACCGCTGGTGAGATTTGGGTTAACGGTGAGCTTATTCAAATGAAGAATAACCGAGCTGGTGAATCTGTTCCCGCGAATGAAAAGCAAGTTCAGCGAATTCGTTCTCGTCTAGCGATGGTATTCCAGGGTTTTAACCTATGGTCTCATCTTACTGTTCTAGAAAATGTCATTGAAGCACCCGTTCACGTATTGGGTGTGCCTAAAGCTCAAGCTATTGAAAACGCAGAGGTACTGCTTAAGAAAGTAGGTCTGTATGAGCGTAAGGATTACTACCCAGGACATTTATCTGGTGGTCAGCAGCAACGTGCCGCGATTGCTCGTGCCCTAGCCGTTGATCCAGAAGTCATGTTGTTTGATGAGCCGACATCAGCGCTTGACCCAGAATTAGTAGGCGAAGTGTTAGGGGTAATGAGAGATTTGGCAGAAGAAGGTCGTACGATGTTGGTAGTGACGCACGAAATGGCGTTTGCTCGTGATGTATCGAACCACGTCATGTTCCTTCACCAAGGACTGGTTGAAGAGCAGGGTGATCCTGCCAAGTTGTTTACCAATCCAGATTCACCTCGCTTACAACAGTTTATCTCATCGATTTATTAAGAGATCTTTGGGAGGCAGTTTTTTGCCTCCTATGTAAACACAACATACAAAATTAAATAAAATGGAAATCACAGGAGTACGGAAATGAAAAAGTGGTTATTAGCAGCAACGCTTGCTGCAACGGCTGTATCTGGCGCCGTTCAAGCGAAAGAATGGAAAACCGTTCGCTTTGGTGTTGAAGGTGCATACCCTCCGTTTAGCTGGACTGAAACTGATGGCTCTCTAAAAGGCTTTGACGTTGACATGGCAAATGCACTTTGTGAAGAAATGCAAGTGAAGTGTCAAATCGTTGCTCAAGACTGGGATGGCATCATTCCTTCTCTACTGGCGCGCAAATACGACGCAATCATTGCGGCAATGTCGATTACAGAAGAGCGCAAGAAGAAAGTTGATTTCACTGGCAAATACGCACTTATTCCAAACAAATTTATTGCGAAGAAAGGCGCTGATCTAGACTTTGACAAACTAGACGGTAAGAAAATCGCGGTACAGCGTGCAACTACACACGATAAATACCTGACTGACAACTACGGTGACAAAGTTGAGATCGTCCGTTACGGCTCATTTGATGAAGCTTATCTTGATCTTGCTAACGGTCGTGTAGCTGCTGTTCTAGGTGACGCTTCTGCTCTAGAAGAAGGCGTTCTTAACAAAGCTGGTGGCGATGCGTATGAGTTTGTTGGCCCATCTTTAACTGATCCTAAATGGTTTGGTGAAGGCTTTGGTATCGCGGTTCGCAAGCAAGACAAAGATTTAACGCAAAAACTAGACGCAGCGATTCTGTCACTACGTGAGAAAGGTGTTTACCAACAACTTGCTGGTAAATACTTCAACTACGATGTGTACGGCGAATAAGTCGTAATTAAGCGACCGTTGGCCTGTTCCTAGAAGTAGTCAACGGTCGATTTTTTGAGTTTAGGGATTAGGAACTCACCTATGCTGGATTTACAAGGATACGAAGCTTCCATCTTTACAGGAGCTTTAGTAACTATTGAAGTTGCAGTGCTTTCTCTGCTGCTTGCAGTGATATTGGGCATGCTTGGTGCTTTAGCCAAGTTATCACCTTACAAATGGGCAAGAGCGATTGCCACTCTCTACACCACCATTATTCGTGGTATCCCAGATCTGGTTCTGATGATGCTGATTTTCTTTGGTGGACAAATACTTTTGAATAACAGCCTTTATTCTATCAATGAAACGCTAAATGAGTGGTTTGCATCGAGTGATCCTAACCATGAGTGGACGGCATATCTGCCAGATTACATCGACGTGAGCCCATTTATTGCTGGTGTACTGACCATTGGCTTTATCTTTGGCGCATACATGGCAGAAACGTTCCGTGGTGCGATTATGGCCGTAGACAGAGGTGAGCTAGAGGCGGCGAAAGCTTATGGTATGAACGCTGTTTTATCATTCAGAAGAATTCTTTTGCCTCAGATGATTCGCCATGCTTTACCTGGCTTTGGTAATAACTGGTTGGTTCTGCTTAAAACTACGGCGCTGGTCTCTATCATCGGTCTGGATGATATGGTGAGAATGAGTTCTTTAGCCGCTGGCTCGACGAAAATGCCATTTACGTTTTACATGGCCGTTGCGATCATCTTTCTATTCTTTACCAGTGTTTCTACAGGTTTGCTTAAACTTGTTGAACGCAAGTTCAGTATTCACGCGAGGTAAGTTATGGACTTTTCACTGATTATTGAAAGCTTCCCGATTTATCTAAGTGGACTTTGGACAACGGTATGGCTGGTGGGTATTTCGCTTATCATTGGGCTGAGTGTGTCTATCCCAATGGCGATAGCAAGAAACAGTAAAAACTACGCGTTAAGCATGCCAGCATGGGCGTTTATCTACTTTTTCCGTGGGACACCGTTACTGGTTCAGCTATACCTCATTTATTATGGTATGGACCAGTTCTTCCCGGTAAAAGATACCCTTTGGGAAAACGCTTGGTTTTGTGCACTGGTTGCGTTTGTATTGAATACTTCAGCTTACACGGCAGAGATTATCCGAGGCGCAATTAATGGCTTACCAAAAGGCGAAGTAGAAGCGGCTAAAGCGTATGGAATGAGTAAATTTAAGACTTACCGTCGTATCATTTTACCGAGTGCATTACGAAGAGCTTTACCAGTATATTCAAACGAGGTGATCTTCATGCTGCACGGTAGTGCGGTAGCGGGCATTGTAACCATAATGGATCTAACCGGCGCAGCTCGTTTGGTTAACTCACGTTACTACGCTCCATTTGAATCGTTCTTAACGGCGGGTTTATTCTATATGTCGCTGACGTTTATCATCCTGTGGTGTTTTAAACAGGCAGAAAAGCGATTGCTAGCCTATTCTCGACCACTAAGCCAATAAGACCAATGGCAGCAACAAATAAAAAGAGCGCATCAATGCGCTCTTTTTATTTAGGTGAGAAAGGACTACTTGAACGTTGACCAGATAGGGGCGTGGTCAGATGGTTTTTCAATCCCACGCAGTTCATAGTCGATACCTGATTCGATACATTTCTGTGCTAGTGAAGGCGTCGCTAAAATCACATCGATTCGTAGACCACGGTTGTCATCAAAACCGCGAGAACGGTAATCAAACCACGAAAAACGGTCATTCACTTCTGGGTACAGTTTACGGAAAGTATCTTCAAAGCCCCAGTCTAATAAAATTTTCAGCCATTCACGCTCTTCTGGTTGGAACGAACATTTGCCCGTTTTTAGCCAGCGTTTGCGATTTGGCTCGCCAATGCCGATGTCGTCATCAATTGGACTGATGTTGATGTCGCCCATAACAATTAATTGTTCATCGTTACTATGATGATCATTCAAATATGTCATTAGATCTCTGTAGAACTGGCGCTTATACGGAAATTTGGTTTCGTGGCTGATATTGTCCCCTTGAGGGAAGTAGCCGTTAAGTACCGTTATCTTTTCACCATTTTCGTCTTCAAAGGTCGCCATGATCATGCGCTTTTGATGTTCTTCGTTATCGGTCGGAAAACCTTTCTGCACACTGATAGGTTCTTGCTTACAAAGCATCGCAACACCGTAGTGCGCTTTTTGACCATGAAAATACACTTTGTAACCCATGGCTTCGACATCTGCTATTGGAAACGCTTCATCGTGGACTTTGATTTCCTGAAGCCCAATAACGTCAGGCTGGTGTTTGTCGATGAGCGCCTGGAGCTGATGCAGTCTTGCACGGAGTCCATTGATGTTAAAGCTGATTACTTTCATATACTTTTGAACCTATTGTTATCCCTTGTAATGCCTTTTGGCTAAAGGGTTTTTGAAAACTAATAAAGTGTATTTTGATGGATGATGGCGAGGTTTGTTGAGTAACGCCGCCACTTTGTCGCCATTTTTATCGCTATACTTTGAGGCCGCTGATCGGGTTGAAATTGACTACCGACGAAAGGTGATCTGGCGTAAACCATCGTTTGTTCAATTTTGACATGACCTAGTGCCGCTTTCAAATCGAGGATATTACCGCCATTACGCATGAAAGCCCTTGCTTTAGGCTATGCATGGCTCCTTCCACTTTCCTGACAAAGTTTAATCCATGCCTCTGCAGCTTTAGAGATATATCTCTCTTGATTCCAAACCACGCCAAGTTGCCAGTTGATGGAGGGCTGAATAGGTATTATCAGCAGATCTTCGTCAAGAATACGATTACATAAAGGTTGGGGAAGAAAGGTCACACCAACTCCACTTTTCACGAGAGCAACGAGAAAGTCCCACTGGCTACTACGGGCTGAAATTTGCGGAGAATACCCTGCTTGTTGGCATTGGCTCAGAATGTAATCACTCAAAGTAAATTCTTCTGTGTAGATATAGAAAGGTTCCTCTTTTAGCTCTTCCCATGAGATCGAGCTTTTTTCTGACCAAGAAGTTGTGTCAGGTAAAATGGCATGAATGGGATATTCATCAAGGACAAGGTTTGTTAAGCAATCTCTATTCTGAGTCGCTAACATGGTGATTGCAACATCAAGATCGCCTTCGATAAGTGCCTGCTCAATCCTCCTGCCTCCGTATTCGACGATCGTTAGTTCTACATTCGGGTAGAGTTGTTTATATTGGCGAATTAATCCAGCGTACAGGGGACCAACCATAGGTGGGATGCCTAAGCGAAGATGACCTCGTTCTAATTTGTTGAGATCAATGAGTTCGGAGTTTAATTGTGCCATTGTCTCTAATATTTGTTTTGCCCGAAGATATACGATTTCTCCTGCATCAGTTAGCCAGAACTTTCTCCCCTCACGATGTATCAGTGGTTGTGCAACAGACTGTTCGAGACTTTGTATCATTTTGCTGATTGTTGGCTGGGTCACGTATAAATTTTCTGAAGCCCGGGTGAAACTTTTTTGATCAATGAGTTCGACAAAATAACGAAGTGATTTAATGTCCATGCTTTGCTCAATTTAGCTATTACAAACTATTCCATTTTGGCATGCTTTTGATAATAAAAATTCACTATATGACTATTTTTGTTCTGGATATAATGTGATCAAAATCTCAGAATGGAGTGAGAAGTCATGAAGGTATTTACTGGTGGATTGCTTACCTTGCTGCAAATTGGCTTGTTATCTGCGATATGGTTGATTGCCGAGTATTTGGTTAAACAGTTTAATTTTCCGGTGCCAGCTAATTTGGCTGGGATGTTGATATTACTGTTGTGTCTGTTTCTTGGTGTGATCAAAGCAAGCTGGTTACGTAAAGGTGCAACTTGGCTGTTAGCTGAAATGCTATTGTTCTTTGTGCCAGCTGTAGTTGCCGTGGTGAAATACCAATCACTGATGGAAACGGAAGGATTACGAATATTTGTTGTATTACTGATTAGTACAGTTTTAGTTTTGGGAATTACGGCTGCGGTTGTTGATCGTGTTTATCGTTTTGAGTTGCAGTTGTCCCGGAGAAAAAGCAACAGACACTACCAAAAACTGACAAAACATACGGAGCACTAACTATGTTCGAAACAGATTTTGGATTGGGTATATTGTGTTTATTGATGACGGTTGTTTTTTATTATTTGAGCAAAATACTTTATCAGCGTAAAAAAACGATTTTTTTGATGCCTTTGTTGCTGGCGCCCTTGTTGCTGATTGTGGTCGTGTTCGCTTTTCATATTCCTTATCAATCTTATATGTCAGAGTCTCATTGGCTGTTGTGGATGCTTGGCCCTGCCACTGTTGCTTTTGCTATTCCCGTGTATGACAACCGTCGTCTTATTCAACGGCATTGGTTATCCATGTCAATTGGTGTTCTTACGTCCATTTTTGTAGCCATAGGAAGCTCTGTTTTGTTGGCCAAAATCTTTGGTCTGTCAGCGATTTTGCAGAAAAGCTTAGCAATGCGTTCTATTACGACGCCTTTTGCGGTTGAAGCGAGTAAATTGATAGGTGGTCAAGAAGATTTAACGGCATTATTTGTCGTGATGACTGGTGTCATCGGAATGGCTGTTGGAGAAGTAATTCTTACCGTTTTATCCATTCGTTCTCGCTTGGGCAAGGGGTCAAGTCTGGGAGCTTCTGCTCACGGAGCGGGTACTGCAAAAGCCTATCAACTGGGAAGTTCTGAAGGGGTCATATCCAGCGTTGCGATGATGCTCGCTGGTATGATTACTGTGTTATTGGCACCAGTTATTGGCCATCTTTTATGGTAAACAAGGTTTTTCAGTTGGAACCTAATCATGTCATAAACCTCATTTACTAATCCCAGTTGGCATTTATTAATGTATTTTCATAATCCATGCCCTGGGTCTGTTGACCTAACTGATAAGCCGATAACGCAGTATAAAGGTGCCCCTACTAAAAGCGTTTTACTCTTTGTTGAGAGGTGTTTTACTTAGAATGGCTAGGCTGCAAACAACTAGCCGTCCGCCTCTCGCCGCGATTAAAAAGCTTTTGTCTCGAACAAAATGTAGTGGCAATTGCTAAAGCCAGCTTACTGTTTAGATTTTAATTTGTTCTCTAAATCTATTTGCACTATTTTCAAAGCACTTAACGCAACTTCAGGGTCAACTTCGTTTGATTCGAGTAAGTAGATGAGGTCGACGGCCAGTTTTACATCATCTGGTGCATCGTCAAGAGGAGAGGTTGGTTGGTCAGACATTACTGATGTTTTTCCCTGTGAGTGATTTGGTTTTCGAGCTTAACTAACGCCGCTTCGCAGCGTTCCAGCCGTTGTTCTGTAGCGAGTAAAACCTTCTGCGCTTCTGCGCGCATGAAACTCGGAGCTGTTGCTACTGCTCTCTCTTTTTCAAGGACCATTTCTCGTAAACGACGAGCCCACTCTTGATGCTGAGCAAGCTCTTGATACAGAACATTGATAGGTTTTCGAAAATGGCTGCTGTGCTTGATTTCGTTTTTACGGATTTTGGTTGTTGAGATTTCTCGCTGGATGGCAGCAATCTGTGCGACCAAACGTTCAGTAAGATATTCAGCGCGCAGGGCGGTTAACTTGCCTTCGTTCTGCTCTCGAACGATGGCGCCCAGTGTTGACTTGGCTTCTTTGACACAAGGTGTGAGCAATCGAGAACGACAGCTAAACAGACGTTCATCAAAAAGAGGCACATGATGCTCTCCCCTTTGACGATCAAGCATGGCGGCTTGTTTTGCCATCTGCTCTAAATGTGCTGAAAGTTGATCGATGTTCATGTTAACCCTACAAACCAAGCATCATAAGCCAATTTTATAGCAAGTATACTCACCACGGTAACGAATACCGGGCGAATGAATTTAGCGCCAAAGTGAATCGCAGAATGAGCCCCGACAAAAGCACCTGCCATTAAGCATAGCCCCATCGTTAAGCCTAGCACCCAGTTGATATGCCCCAACACTGCAAAAGTAATGAGGGAAGTAAAGTTACTGGTAAAGTTCATTGCTTTTGCCAAGCCAGATGCAAGTAGGATATTCAGTCGGTAGAGTGCCATTGAGCTCACCGTCCAGAATGCCCCCGTGCCAGGACCTGCTAGCCCATCGTAGAAGCCAAGTGAAAAGCCTTGTGCATATTGTTTTTTATGTAGTCGAGGACACGGCTCTGGTATTGGACTTTGGTGTGTCGTTTTCGGCGTTTTATGGAAAACGGTATATAGAGCAGCTGCCAAGATGATCAGCGGCAATACTTTCTCTAACCACTCGGTACTTATAGCGTCGACAAACAGCGTACCAACGGTTGCTCCTATTAGCGTGGCAACGAAGGCTCTCCCCCAGCATCTTGGGCGGAATAAGCGCTTTTTGTAGTAAGTGAAAGCCGCCGTCGAAGAGGCAAACGTCGCGGCGAGTTTGTTTGTTCCCAGAGCGATGTGGGGAGGAAGCCCCAAAGATAACAACGTTGGGACGGTTAGCATACCACCACCACCAGCAACGGCATCGATGAATCCAGCAACAAAAGCGACAAGCGCCAACACCAGCAACATGCCTGGCTCAATCATTTCCATAAATGGTTTTTCTTCTAATATTCTATTTTACGTTTAAATGGCGGCAGCGAGTCGATTAACGCTTGCCCATATCTCTTTGTGACAAGGCGTCTATCTAGAATGGTTACTCTACCAGAATCGCGCTCTTTTCGCAGTAACCGACCAACGCCTTGGATCAGCTTTTTACTCGCATCTGGTACAGTGATCTGCATAAATGGATTTCCGCCTTTCTTTTCGATGTATTCGGAATGAGCCTGTTCTACAGGCGAAGTCGGAACACCAAATGGTATCTTGGTAATGACCAGGTTTTCGAGAAGCTCACCTGGTAAATCAAGTCCTTCAGAAAAGCTTCCGGTACCAAATAGAACACTGGTTTTATTTGTTTCTATTAGCTTTTTATGTTTTTTTAGAATTTCTTGGCGCGAGCTTTCACCTTGTACTTGCAACGCCCAGCCTCGCTTAACAAAGTCTGTAGACAAGGCCTCGGCGACTTGGTTCATTTGCCAGTAAGAAGAGAATAATACTAAGTTGGCTTTATTGTCTTCTAAGTACTTAGGCAATATCTCAATAAGATATTCAGTAAACTGAGGTGCAGGCGGTTCATATTTCATCGCTGGAATAAGTAACTCAGCCTGGTTCTGATAATCAAATGGTGAAGCCAACGCTAAAAACTGAGTGCCAGACTCTGGTTTACCATCAATGCCAGCTTGATGACAAAAGTAATGGAACGAATTTAGTGCTCTAATCGTTGCCGATACTAATACCGCACCAATACAGCGACTCCAAATTTGTTGGTCAAGCTGCCAGCCGATTTCCAACGGGGAAACGCTGACGATGAAGTCGCCTTCACGCTCTGGATGTTTTTGTAACCATCTCGCCAGAGGAGCGCCTTTTTCACGTGTCGGTTCAGCCATCAGATGCCAGACTTGGGCGAGGTTTTCCAAACGTTGGATATAAAACCCCAGCTCCGCAAGCGCAGGTTCGGCTAATCTGGTCGAAAGTTCCCCATCTTTTACACGCTCAGCGATAAGATCGGCGATTTTTGCGACACTTTGATTCGCTTTCTTACTCGCTTGTTTGAGATCTTTTGATTGATTCTCCAACCAGGTCGGCAGCTCTCCGTGTTCAAAGCGATAAATGTCTTGGTCAAAGTGGGCAGGGTCAAACTGCTTTGCCAACTGGCTAAGCTCAGGTATCAAGGTTTGCACGGATTCCTGTAAATCATTGCGGAATCGAGATACGCGTTTTTCATCCGCTAGCGAGGAAAACTTGCTGATTGATTGATTGAGCTTTTCTAACCACGCGGCAGCACCCTTCAAACTCGCTGATGCAGACGCATGATCGCGCGCGACATGCGGTAAGTGATGCGCTTCGTCGAAGACATAAATGGTGTTTTCGGGCTCTGGCAAAATCACGCCACCACCTAAGTCGGCATCAGCCATTACTAGAGAATGGTTTGCAATGATGACGTCGTTTTTATCTAACTCTGAGCGAGCCTTTTGAAAAGGACAACCACGATGTCCTGGCAAACTGTTATTGCAACTGTGCTTATCACTGACAATAAGCTGCCACAGCTGGTCATCAATAGGTTTTGGCCACGAGTCACGATCCCCGTCCCATTTGCCTTGAGCTAGAGAGCGATACATCGTCTCCAACAGCTCAATATCTTTTTTCTTAGGCTTGGTTTCGAACATTGCTAATTGGCCGCCATCGACCCCGCTCGCCGTAGCAAGTTTTTCTGCACAGCAATAACGTTGCCTACCTTTTGCCAGAATAAAAGAAAACTCTTTATCCGTTAGACGGCGGTATAAAGGTAAATCCTTGTTAATAAGCTGCTCTTGTAGCGCGACAGTGGCAGTAGATATCACCACTTTGCGATTGTTGTGAACGGCGACTGGAATGGCTGCCATCAAGTAGGAGAGTGACTTACCTATACCAGTCCCTGCTTCTGCGACCAGCATGCGGTTAGATTTATGATATTGGCCACAAAGTGTTCTTGCTATTTCAGCAACGAGATAGTTTTGCGCTCTTCTAGGAACAAAGTTATCAAGCTGAGCTTGTAAGTTCTGGTAGCTATGGCGAATCGATTTTTGAATGTTACTGGTCAGCATACGGGCCTCAAATGCGTTGGAGGCGAATAGTAGCACACATCACTAGCTGTAAAGTAGTTCACAAAATGGAATGCTTTTGTTCGGAATATGGATCTTCTTCACAAAAAAAGATTGAACCTAATCTAAATGAAATCGAGTTCATTAGTATTTATATATAAAATTCTTTATTTAATAAAAATTAAAGAATAAAAATCCAATTTAGTGGTTGGTTTTTAATCCAAACGTGGTGTTTATATTTGTAATTAATGGTTGTGTAATTGTGAAAAAATCAAGTTTATTGTTTAGATGTTAATCTAAAAAATGATATGTAAAATATCAACTTGTTGTTAAATAAGATCTTTTTTGTTTTTTTACATTCGAGTTTAGAAAATTTGACAGGCAGAACAATCTTTTGCACTCTAGGTTCAGATTTTGGGAAAGCATTGCGTAACAACCAGTTAACGCTAGCGCTCAAAAAAATAAAAAAAGGGAATTCGGAAAGGATATCCCAAACTAAGAAAAGGCAGTGGATTAATTATGAAAAAGACTCTTTTAGCATTAGCAGTTGCAACTGTATCTACTTCTGCACTTGCTGCAGGCAACATCTACGACGACGGTACTACAGCGTTCAACGTAAAAGGTGAAATCGATACTTACCTAAGTGCTGCTGAAACAACAGTAACTAGCGCTGGTGCAGCTACTGAATCTGACTCTGATCTTGACGTAGACCTATGGGCTAAAATCCAGATCGATGCAACACACAAGCTAAATGACAGCGTAACTGCATTCGGTTCTTTCGAAATCGAAAACGGCAACGGTTTCAACGGTTGGGAAGGCAAGTTGGATGATGATCATTCAATGAAAACTGACGACCTTTACTTCGGCTTCAGCGTTGGTGAAAACTTCGGTATCGCTGCTGGTGAAGTTGGTGACTTCGGTGATTCTCTAGACGCAATCACAATCGATAACACTAACGAAGGTTTCGGTTACATGGATGACTTCGTTAGCTCTCTAGAGTCTGCTGGCCATGCAGTTTCACTTAAGTACACAACTGGCGGTCTTAAGTTAATTGCTGACTCTTACCTATCTTCTAACGAAGATGAAGATGTAGCATACGGTGTATCTGCTCAGTACGCATTTAACGAAATGTTCACTGTAGGCGCTACTTACCAAGATCAAGGTAACCGTGGCCATGGTGATGATCACCAAATCATGGGTGTAGCAGCACGTATGAGCATCGCTAACTTCGGCGCGGCAGTGAACTACGTGTCTGAAGACATCGATGGCGCTACTGACCTAGAAACAATTTCTGCTGCTCTAGACTACCAAATCGAAAAAGCACGTCTTTACACTTCATTCGGTTTCACTGAAGGTGACAACGACGAAGAAATCAACTACTACACTGTTGGTGCAGACTACGCAGTTTCTAGCAACATCGCAGCATTCGTAGAATACTCTGATTACGAAAACAAAACAGACAGCAACAACAAAACAGAAGCTGATGGTGCTGTAGCTGGTATGTACTACACATTCTAATAACTTGATATCAAGTTGAATGTAATCCAAAGGTCGCATTTATGCGGCCTTTTTGGTTATATAGGGATTGATTATATAGGTAAGCGTTATACCCAACTGAGCTTATAGGCATGGTGATATCAGGCTTCGAGATTATTTGGGTATAAAACTTAATGATAAAAAAGGGTTAAATCATGAAACGTACAATTTGGACTTCGATTTTAATGGCGCTTTCAGCGCTGAGTGTCCCTAATGCGTATGCGAATACCAGTTCATTGACGGAACTAGATGCGGCTCAAGGAGTTGAAGTGCTATTTATCAATAGCCAAGATGCAAAACAGATGGATGAACCATTTATGCTTGCGACGGGGTCGAATCAAATCGTATTGCGTATGAATACGATGTTAGGTCGAGGTGAAAAGCGTGGTAACTTCACTTCAGCGCCTTATATTCTTACTCTGGATGTTAATGGTGGCGAATTGGAAATCGATGGTCCGCAACTGAACGAGCTAACTCAAGCCAAAAGAGTGTTTGAAGGCGATAAGATTGATTGGAATGTCAGCCTTAATGACAGCGATATAAACTACGACCAAGTCAAAATGGTGGGAAAAAAGGGCACGTTCCCTTATTCAAACCTTGATGAGCAACTTGCTATTTATAACGCAGCCAACGGCATTAGTTTTGCGGGCAGTGCAATCGCACCCGCTGCCAGCGCGAGTATAGTAAACGGTACGCAGCAGGCAGCGACGTCTGCTGGCCCAGATAGCCTGGAAATGCAAAAAGCGAAAATGACGTATTTGAAATTGTCTCCAAACGAGCGTAAAGCCTTCCGCAAGTGGTTGGTTGACCAACAGTAATCGCAATCGCTCAACATAGATGACTGCTTTTAGAGAGCCAGTAGCTGATGCTACTGGCTTTTTTCATTAGAGTGGCTAGAGCTCTATTTCTTTCCACTCCCCCGGCTGTAGATCGCCTAACTCGATATTCCCCATTGAAAAACGTACTAAACGTAGAGTTGGGAAGCCGATATGAGCGGTCATGCGTCGCACTTGGCGATTCCTTCCCTCGATGATGGTTATCGCTAACCAGGTAGTAGGAATATTGGCACGGAAGCGCACGGCTGGCGTTCTTTCCCAGATCTCGGGCGCATCCATCACTTCAACTTTCGCTGGTAGCGTCATCCCGTCCTTAAGTTCTACCCCTTTACGCAGTTTATCAAGATCGGCTTCTTCTGGCGCGCCATCGACTTGTACCCAATACGTTTTAGGGGATTTAGATTTAGGCTGTGTTAGTTTTGCCTGCAAAATACCGTCGTTTGTGAGCACCATCAGGCCTTCACTGTCACGATCTAATCGTCCTGCGGCGTAGACATCTTTTACCGGAATGTAGTCAGCGAGTGTTTTACGTCCATCACCATCAGTAAATTGGCTAAGCGTGTCATAAGGTTTATTAAACACAACCACTTTGCGGTCCTGTGGGTTGATGCGGGGCTTTTGACTTTGTGCTGCTCGGGTAGAGCGGCGCTTATTACTCGTTGTGGTACGGGGACGGTCAGACTTTTCAGAACGTTTAAAATGCCCCTCTTTAGATTGATGACTACGACGACCTTTTTCATAACCTGTACGAGATGACATGTTAACTACCCTACAAAAATGTAAATGAACTGTGTTTGAAAGTTTCAACTTTTCTTATGATCGGATATCATTTGCGCGCCTAAATTTAATAAACGCGCACAGAATGATAGACTATTTCGTGTTAATTGTTTAATTATATCAGTGCACTCATGGATTCAGAGCCCAGCGCTTCAAACTATAACAAAGGGTGCACACCGCATGTTGCGTTATCGAGTTGAATCGTACTTCTCATAAGCGCAGTGCGTCAAAGAAACCAACTCAGAAATTGAGTTGATCAACCAACAAGTTGATTAAAATATAGGGAAATTTCATGCCTACAGAAAAGCCTACAATTATCTACACCATCACTGATGAAGCACCGGCGCTAGCAACTTATTCACTACTACCAATTATCCAATCGTTTACTGCATCGTCTGGCATCAATGTAGATACTCGTGATATTTCACTAGCAGGTCGAATTATCGCTAACTTCCCAGAGCATTTGAAAGAAGAACAACGTATTGGCGATGCGTTGACAGAGCTTGGTAATCTAGCTCAAACTCCAGAAGCGAACATCATTAAGCTGCCAAACATTTCTGCATCTATCCCACAGCTACGAGCGGCGATTAAAGAGCTTCAAAGCAAAGGATACGATCTACCAAATTACCCAGATGAGCCAGCGACTTACGAAGAAGAAGCGATTAAAGCGGCTTACGACAAAATTAAGGGTAGTGCAGTAAACCCAGTTCTGCGTGAAGGTAACTCAGACCGTCGTGCTCCGCTTTCTGTTAAGAACTATGCGAAGAAAAACCCTCATTCAATGGGTGCATGGTCTGCGGATTCAAAATCACATGTCGCTAGCATGTCTGGAAATGACTTCTTTGGCAGTGAAAAATCGACTACCGTTTCAGATGCGACAGACGTAAAAATCGAGTTTGTTGGTGCTGACGGTTCGGTTAAAGAACTTAAAGCAGCATTCCCGCTATTAGACAAAGAAGTAATCGATTCCTCAGTAATGAAGAAGAAAGCACTGGTTGAGTTCTTCGAAAAAGAAATTGCTGAAGCAAAAGCACAAGACGTATTGCTGTCTCTACACATGAAAGCGACCATGATGAAGGTTTCTGACCCTGTTATCTTCGGTCACGCTGTAAAAGTGTACTACAAAGACGTATTTGCTAAATACGGTAAGCTATTCGAAGAGCTTGGCGTTGATGTAAATAATGGTCTTGGTGACGTTTACGCAAAAATCGAATCACTACCAGCAGCACAAAAAGAAGAGATTGAAGCGGCAATTCAAGCGGTTTACCAAACTCAGCCTGAACTAGCGATGGTTGATTCTGACCGTGGTATCACCAACCTTCACGTACCAAGCGACATCATCGTTGACGCGTCTATGCCAGCAATGCTTCGCTCTTCAGGTCAAATGTGGGGTCCTGACGGCAAGCAAAAAGATACGAAAGCACTGATTCCAGATCGTTGCTACGCAGGTATTTACCAAGCAGTAATTGATTTCTGTAAAGAGCATGGTGCATTTGATCCAACAACAATGGGCAGCGTTCCAAACGTTGGTCTAATGGCTCAAAAAGCAGAAGAGTACGGTTCTCACGATAAGACGTTTATCCTAGATGCAGCAGGTACAGTGCGTGTTGTTGATACAGCGGGTCAGGTTCTACTTGAGCAAGCTGTAGAAGAAGGCGACATCTTCCGTATGTGTCAGGTGAAAGATGCTCCAATCCAAGACTGGGTTAAGCTAGCGGTGACTCGTGCTCGCGCAACAGGCGTTCCTGCAGTGTTCTGGCTAGATGAAAACCGTGCACACGATGCAGAGCTTATCAAGAAGGTTAACGCATACCTACCTGATCACGATACTGACGGTTTAGAAATTAAGATTCTGTCACCAGTAGACGCATGTCTGTACTCACTAGAGCGTATCAAAGCAGGTCTGGACACAATTTCTGTTACAGGTAACGTACTACGCGACTACCTAACTGACTTGTTCCCAATTCTTGAGCTTGGTACGTCAGCTAAGATGCTATCAATCGTTCCACTGATGAATGGTGGTGGTCTGTTTGAAACTGGTGCTGGTGGTTCTGCTCCAAAGCACGTTCAGCAAGTTGAAAAAGAAAACCACCTTCGTTGGGACTCTCTTGGTGAGTTCCTAGCGCTAGCTGCATCTTTAGAGCACCTAAGCGTAGCTACAGGCAATGCGAAAGCACAAGTTCTGGCAGATACACTGGATAAAGCGACAGGTGAATTCCTGGATAACAACAAGTCACCATCACGTAAAGTGGGTGAGCTGGATAACCGCGGTAGTCACTACTACCTAGCATCATACTGGGCAAAAGCGTTGGCTGAGCAAACTGCGGATGCTGATCTGGCCGCTGAATTTGCACCGATTGCAAAAGCACTATCAGAGCAAGAAGAAGCGATTGTTGCCGAGTTGAACAACGCACAAGGCGTGAAAGGCGAGCTAGGTGGTTACTACCTACTTGATGACTCATTAACGTCTAAACTAATGCGTCCAAGTGCAATCCTGAACTCAATTATCGATAAGTAATGTGAATCTGACACACCGTGCGCGGTGTGTCGTTCAGATAATAATAAACCCGCTGACTTGGCGGGTTTATTTTTCTCTGCGTAACGATAAACAGTGTTTTAATCTATGTTACGAGAGCAATGGTTTGTTTCTACAGCGCTCTAATTATTTCGCTTGGTCTTCAATCGGTACTACGCTGCTTGCGTGACAACCTTTTGGACCTTTTTCTATCTCGTATGAGACTTGTTGGCCTGCTTTCAGTGTACGATAACCGTCCATCTGGATAGTTGAGTAGTGGGCAAAGATATCTCCTTCTTCTTCGTCAGAACAGATAAACCCAAATCCTTTGGCATTGTTAAACCACTTTACTGTACCTGTAGCCATGCTTTTACATCCCTCATGCATTTTTTACTGATGTTGTTACTTTAATCAAGTTATACCTTTAACTTGAAACTACTATTAACTTTTAACGACTGCTAACAGAAGAATTTCTGTTCGTCCATCGCGTCAATGTGAACCCTCGACTATGCGAGCCTTCGAAATAAAAAAGCTCCGCGCAGATGATGATTTATGCATCAACACTTTCCACTGTAGTCAATCAGTCCACACAGTCAATAGTGTTTCGCAACAAACAGAAACATTATTGAAAACAAATCACTTTTGAGATTAACAATTTTGCAAACACTTTCCTGGCTGTACGTTGATGTTCAGATGTTTTAGCTACTAAATGACAAGTTGAAAAATAGCCATACTATTTGTGTTTGTTATGTTAGTGAAATCCTCTGATTGAATAAAAAATGAAGATTTCGTGATAAATATCGCCTCAAAAATTGGGAAATGTGATCTAATACGGACTGTGCATTGGTATCGCAATCACAACGTATAAGTAAGAAATCTTAGGGTTGATAGCGGCAATATTTTAAGTAAAAGATCACAGCGTATCGATAAGCATCTTTTATTTGCACCCCCGCAAGAGGTGCATTAGTCTCTATATAGGTAGTAACTTTTATCTATCAAAGTTCTATTTCGGTGTCACTTCTCACTACACCGCGCAGCATGCTTGTGGTAGATTGTTTTTATAGGTCGAAAACATCAACCCTTTGATACGATATCTTTAATTGCCATGAGTAAAAATTTTGAGTGGGTCACTCCAGACTCTGATCTTCTGGAGCGAGAAAGTACAAAAATTCAGCCACCTAAGCTGTATAACGTTGTACTCAACAATGATGACTATACACCTATGGATTTCGTCATAGAGGTACTTGAGCGATTCTTTTCTCATGATATAGATAGAGCGACTCAAATAATGCTCAAGGTACACTATGAAGGAAAGGCAGTTTGTGGGACGTACAGCGCAGAAATTGCCGAGACAAAAGTAGCGCAAGTTACGATGTACGCAAGGGAAAATGAACATCCGTTGCTTTGCACTATGGAGCAAGCGTAAAAAGAAGACTTGCTCGAACAACCCCAGTTGTTTTTTCGGGAGGTACTTATGCTAAACAAAGAACTAGAGTCAAGCCTTAACAGTGCATTTGCTCGTGCGCGCGACAAACGTCACGAGTTTATGACTGTCGAACACCTCCTACTTGCATTGTTGGAAAATGATGCAGCTAAGGAAGCCCTTCTAGCCTGCAAAGCGGATTTAGATGCTTTGCGTAACGAACTCGATATATTCATCGATCAAACTACGCCTCTCATCCCAGAAAGCGATGAGACGCGTGAAACTCAGCCGACTTTGAGCTTCCAACGCGTCCTACAACGTGCAGTTTTTCATGTTCAGTCGTCGGGTCGAAATGAAGTGACAGGGGCGAACGTACTTGTTGCTATTTTCAGCGAGCAAGAATCTCATGCTGCTTACCTTCTTAAGAAAAATGATATCTCTCGCCTAGACATCGTCAATTTTATCTCCCACGGCATTACCAAAGCGTCTGGCGCGAGTGAAGATCCATCATCACCAGATTCCTTCAGTTCAGAAAGTACGGATGATTCGAACTCGGAAGAGCGCCTGGAGAGTTTTGCTACCAACTTAAACCAGGTGGCGAAAGCGGGGAATATTGATCCACTAATCGGTCGAGATAAAGAGCTCGAGCGTACTATTCAAGTGCTTTGTCGTCGCCGTAAAAACAACCCGTTGCTTGTCGGTGAAGCTGGCGTGGGTAAAACTGCGATTGCAGAAGGCCTGGCGTGGAGAATTGTTGAAGGGCAGGTTCCTGAAGTTATTGAAAACAGCGTAATCTACTCTTTGGACATTGGTTCTTTGCTTGCGGGTACTAAGTATCGCGGTGATTTTGAGAAACGTTTCAAAACCATTTTGAAACAGCTTGAGAAAGAAGAAGACGCCATTCTGTTTATCGATGAAATTCATACTATCATCGGTGCGGGCGCTGCGTCTGGCGGTCAAGTTGATGCGGCAAATTTAATTAAACCTCTGCTTAGCAGCGGCAAGCTTCGTTGTATCGGCTCAACAACGTACCAAGAGTACAGCAACATATTTGAGAAAGAGCGCGCACTCTCTCGTCGCTTCCAAAAAATCGATATTGTTGAGCCATCACTTGATGACACAACTAAGATTTTGATGGGTCTTAAGCCGAAGTACGAAGCGCACCACGAAGTTCGCTATACAAACAAAGCACTTCGTGCTGCTGTGGAATTATCGGCTAAGTACATTAATGAGCGTCATTTACCTGATAAAGCAATCGACGTTATTGATGAAGCTGGCGCATGTAGCCGCTTGGCTCCAGCAAGCCGACGTAAGAAAACCGTCGGTGTCGCAGACATTGAAGCGATGGTCGCGAAAATGGCTCGCATTCCAGAAAAATCGGTATCTTCTTCGGATAAAGATATTCTGAAGAATCTGGACCGCAAGATGAAAATGCTTGTGTTCGGACAAGACAATGCGATTGATGCATTATCAGAAGCCATCAAGCTTACCCGCGCAGGGTTGGGTGTAGACAATAAACCTGTCGGTTCATTCTTGTTTGCAGGCCCTACAGGTGTCGGTAAAACGGAAGTGACTGTTCAGCTATCTAAATTGCTTGGCATTGAGCTACTGCGTTTTGATATGTCTGAATACGGCGAACGTCATTCGGTGAGCCGTCTAATCGGTGCTCCACCAGGATATGTGGGTTACGACCAAGGTGGCTTGCTCACTGATGCGGTGATCAAACACCCGCACTCTGTGGTTCTGTTGGATGAGATCGAGAAAGCGCATCCAGATATCTTTAACTTGCTATTGCAAGTGATGGATAACGGCACCCTTACCGACAACAACGGTCGTAAAGCGGACTTCCGCAATGTGATTCTTGTCATGACGACCAACGCTGGTGTTGCGGAAACCGAGAAAAAATCGATAGGCTTGATTCAACAAGACAACAGCCATGACGCGATGGCGGAAATTAAGAAAGTATTTACTCCTGAATTCCGTAACCGCCTTGATAACATCATCTGGTTTAACAGCCTGGATGAGACGGTTATCCATCAAGTTGTCGATAAGTTTATCGTTGAGCTTCAAGTGCAGCTGGATGCTCGTGGTGTCTCGATGGAAGTCTCTCAAGACGCGCGCCACTGGTTGGCACACAAGGGTTACGACAAAGCGATGGGTGCTCGTCCAATGGGACGTGTTATTCAAGAGCAGCTTAAGAAACCTTTGGCGAACGAGCTTCTGTTCGGCTCTTTGGTTAACGGCGGCACAGTGAAAGTTTCACTCGTAAACGATGCTCTGGAATTTGAGTATTTGAGCGAGAAAGAAGCCGCAGTGCACTGATAAGCTCTCGGTTCTATGAAACAAAAAAGGATGCGTTAGCATCCTTTTTTAACGAAACTCGGGCAACATGAATCATGCGCGATAGCTCTGCTTGTGATTTATCGACCACAAATAAAAAACGGAGCGTCAGGCTCCGTTTTTTATTTGCATCCGAAAATCAGAGATTAACGAGCACGGAAGACGATGCGGCCTTTAGTTAGGTCGTATGGAGTCATCTCTACAGTTACTTTGTCACCCGTAAGGATACGGATGTAGTTCTTACGCATTTTACCAGAGATATGCGCAGTCACAACGTGACCGTTTTCAAGTTCAACACGGAACATAGTGTTTGGTAGAGTGTCAAGGACAGTGCCTTGCATCTCAATTACGTCTTCTTTAGCCATTTAATCCTCTTTAGAAATTAGGCAAATTTTAGCGGGCTTTATTTTGCCGCTAAATAGTAATTATGTAAAGTTGGAGCGTATTCTACCCTCGCCAACGCTGATTTACTAGCCTTTGGTGGCGTTGAAAGCGTGTTTTATAGTTCATTGCTGGACATTCATCTATCTGATAACCCAAGTATAGCCATTGCTGGTTGCTTTTTTGGCAGTACTCTATTTGAAACAACACCGCTAATGTACCAAGCGATAGAGGGTAATCAGGGTCAAAAAAGGTATAGAATGCACTCGAACAATGAGGCATGACGTCCGTTACGCCGATGGCAACCAGTTGTTCTGATTCATCGTAGACGTGCAAAAATAGTGTGGTAAGCCAGTTAGTTTGTGCAAAGCGAGCGAACTCATCACGTTTGGGTGGGTACATCGTACCGCTCTTATGACGTTTACAAATGTAGCGACTATAGAGCTCAAACCAGTCGGGATCCATCTGCGGTTTCATTTCCCAACGCAAACCTTGCCCTTTATTAAGCAGACGTTTCTGACTTTTTGAAGGGGTGAAGTCTTTTATCGCCACACGGATAGGCTGGCACGCGTTGCAATGCTCACAATGTGGTTTATATATCGTGTCACCACTGCGACGAAAGCCGTTAGCCATCAATAGCTGATAGTTGTTTTCTGTATGTAAATTGTCATCAAGTGCGACCGCAACACGCTCTTGTCGCTCAGGTAGATAGCTACAAGGGTGGTTGTTGGTCAATCCTATGCGAATATGTTGTAGATCCGTGCTCATGATGCTGAATTCCGCAGAACTTGTGGCTCAAAAGTGCCTGAAGCCATTTGCTTTTCTCTTAAAGATAGTAGCTTTTGCATGAACTCGTCCCGATCAAGTTCAAATGCGCCCAGTGAAGCTAAATGAGAGTTCATTACCTGGCAGTCAATCAACTGACCTTGATTTGATTTAAGGTGATGACACAAATACCACAAAGCCACTTTCGATGCGTTATCCTTTAAACTAAACATAGATTCACCGCAAAATACCTGACCGACACTTAACCCGTACAAGCCGCCAATCAGTTCATCTTCATGCCATACTTCTACTGAGTGGCAATGCCCAAGCTCAGCGAGTTCTATGTAAGCCGTTTGCATGTCTTCGTTGAGCCATGTTTCACTCTCAGGGCGAGTGGAGGAGCAGAGTTGAATCACATTTTGGGTTGCTTGATTTAGGGTGACTTGATAATTGTGTTTTCGCTGAAACTTTCTGAGACTTTTTGATGGTTTAAAAGTCAAAGGATCAAAGACCGCACGAGGAGAAGGGCTCCACCAAAGTATAGGCTCACCAGGCCCGTACCAAGGAAAAATTCCCTGATGATAGCCTTTAAGTATTCTCATCGGGTCCAAGTCGCCACCAAAAGCCAGGAGCCCATTAGGGTCGCTCAGTGCTTTATAGGGAGAGGGGAAGGTGAATGCCTTACCAAGTTCAGTTAAATAAATTGCCATAAAAAGTCATTACCAACATTTGAGCCAGAGGAGTTTATGATGACGCGAACACGAAATAGAGCGAAATTGTGGTTTTGGATCATACTGCTTTTACCATTTTTCGCCAATGCAGCTTACGAAAGAAATGTGGCAAAGCCCGTCAACGAAGTTGTCTATGGAAAAGTGGATTCTGTTCGTTATATCACGCAGCAAGAGGTTGTTAAATCAAAAAATAATGGCTGGAAAACGTTACTAGGTGCAACAATCGGTGGGTTGGTCGGAAACCAGTTTGGTGGCGGAACAGGTAAAGAAGTGGCGACCGCCGTTGGTGCGCTTACTGGTGCAGCTGTTGCACAAAATCAAAGTACTGAGCAATACACGGTTGAATCTCAGTTGGTTGAACTTTTGATAAAGGTTGATGGCGACAAACTTATCAATGTTATTCAAGACGTTGATAGAAATATGTTATTTGGCCGCGGCGACGAGGTTCGTATTTTGTATTTTGATGACGGTGTGCGGGTTGATATGGCCTATTAGGCCCTAGTTTTCAGGCAAATAGATACGCTGACTAATTATTCATAAATTAGCGTAGATTTGCTCTGGTTTTGTATTGATTTTTTGGTTAGTCTGAATCCACGAAGAATTGTTCAGCTCTCAAAAAACGTGAACTGAGAGCACAAAGGATTATCAACTTTCAATGGAAAGCCTAACGTTACAACCAATCAATAAAATCCAAGGGGAAGTTAATCTTCCAGGATCAAAAAGCGTCTCTAACCGAGCTCTTTTGCTAGCTGCTTTAGCAAAAGGCACGACTCGCCTGACCAACCTTCTAGATAGTGACGACATCCGTCATATGCTCAACGCCCTTAACACGCTTGGTGTTCAATATCAGTTGTCTGAAGACAAAACCGAGTGTGTTGTGGAAGGACTTGGCCAACCATTCTCAGTGTCAGAGCCTGTAGAGCTGTTTTTAGGCAATGCTGGCACGGCAATGCGCCCACTAGCGGCTGCGCTGTGTCTTGGTGAAGGTGAGTATGTTTTGACTGGTGAGCCTCGTATGAAAGAGCGCCCAATTGGTCACCTCGTTACTGCATTACAAGATGCTGGTGCAGATATCGAATACCTCGAAAATGAAAACTACCCGCCATTGAAAATTGTGGGAACGGGTTTGAAGTCAGGTACGGTATCGATTGATGGTTCCATTTCGAGTCAGTTTTTAACTGCTTTCCTTATGTCTGCGCCACTCGCTGAAGGCGAAGTGCGCATCAATATCGAAGGCGACCTGGTGTCTAAGCCGTACATCGATATCACGCTGCATATCATGAAGCAGTTTGGCGTTAATGTAATCAACAATGATTATCAGGAATTTGTGATACCTGCTGGTCAGCATTACGTTGCACCTGGTGATTTTCTCGTTGAAGGTGACGCCTCTTCAGCGTCTTACTTCCTGGCAGCAGCGGCGATCAAAGGTGGCGAAGTTAAAGTTACCGGTATTGGTAAAAACAGTATTCAGGGTGACATTCAATTTGCAGATGCGCTTGAAAAAATGGGCGCTGAAATTGAATGGGGCGATGACTATGTGATTGCTCGTGCGGGTAAACTGAAAGGTATTGATATGGATTATAACCATATCCCTGACGCGGCGATGACGATTGCAACCACGGCTCTGTTTGCAGAAGGCACGACAGCGATTCGCAATGTTTACAACTGGCGCGTAAAAGAAACCGACCGTTTGTCTGCGATGGCGACTGAACTTCGTAAAGTTGGCGCTGAAGTGGAAGAGGGTGAGGATTACATCATCGTTAAGCCAGTTCCTCAGCTCAAACATGCTGCGATCGACACCTATGATGACCACCGAATGGCGATGTGTTTTTCACTGGTTGCGTTGAGTGATACACCTGTGACCATCAACGATCCGAAATGTACATCGAAGACGTTCCCGGACTACTTCGACAAGCTTAAATCGCTTAGTTGCTAGTAAGTATTCCACATAAATAAACAGATAAAAAACCAGAGTCAATGTGGCTCTGGTTTTACTTTTTTAGGGGCTTGTTTGACTATTTTTTAAGCGTGAATTCTTTTGAAAGATGATGCGCTAGATACTTAAACATATTGAAAACGGCAGTCGTGTTTGCCGTTGGTAATCCTTTCTCATCAAGAAAGTATTCCCCTTTAAAGACTAAAACGTCGTCTTTTTCTTCTACGCTTGTCGCGCGCATACCCTCAATGTAATCATCGTGCTCTTGGATGATTTGGTTAGCGATTAAAAGAAGGTCAAATTCTTCAATAAATTTTCTATCAGACATAACGTTCCCGTCATTCATAACAATCTCAGAGCGAAGAAGTATACCTATTATTAACAGGGGATTATACCCAATGGAATGCAATTAAAGGTTACTCTCTAGCGACGGGTTTTCATCGTAGTCGCCTAAGGTTGCGGATAATAGACAAAAGTTATTTTGTGATGGGTAACAAAATTTCCTTAATTCGATTAGCAGTAGCAAACTTTGCCTGTTTAGATATGCCGACCAGACCTTTCAAAGCCCTGTCTGTTTGAAGTATAAAGACGATGAATTGTCAACCGATCGGATCTGAATTGCAAAAAAGCAGTTGATCTTCTTTTCATCTCGCACAATAGTAAAAAAAGAAGCAATGAAATAGAACATTATGCGGGTGACTTCCAAGTCAGGGGTTTACCCGCATTATTATGAAGGACGTTAGAGTCAGTTATGGGTAAATCACTCGTTATAGTGGAGTCACCAGCCAAGGCAAAGACAATAAATAAGTACCTTGGTAAAGACTTTGTTGTTAAGTCTAGTGTTGGTCATGTGCGTGATCTGCCTACGGCCGGCCAAAGCACTGGTGAGAAAGCAGCTGCCATTTCAACTAAAGGGATGAGTGCTGAAGAGAAAGCACGAGTCAAAAAAGAGAAAGATCGTAAAGCGCTGATCAAAAAAATGGGGATCAACCCATATCACGACTGGGAAGCGAATTATCAGATTCTTCCTGGCAAAGAAAAAGTAGTCAGCGAATTACAAAAATTAGCCAAAGATGCTGATTACGTCTATCTCGCAACCGATTTGGACCGCGAGGGGGAAGCAATCGCATGGCACCTTCGTGAGATCATCGGTGGCGATGAAGAGCGATACAAACGAGTTGTTTTTAACGAAATTACGAAAAATGCTATCCAGCAAGCTTTCCAGACGCCTGGTGAGCTAAATATGGATGGCGTAAACGCGCAGCAAGCTCGTCGATTCATGGACCGCGTGGTTGGCTTCATGGTGTCTCCATTACTATGGAAGAAAGTTGCTCGTGGCTTGTCTGCAGGCCGTGTTCAGTCGGTTGCGGTTAAGTTGCTGGTAGAGCGTGAGCGCGAAATCAACGCATTTGTGCCGGAAGAGTTCTGGGACATCCACGCAAACACCAAGACTAAAGACAAAGCGGATTTCAAACTGCTGGTTGCTCAGAAAGACGGCGTAGCGTTTAAGCCGGTTAACGAGGCAGAAACCAAAGCAGCGATGTCTGTGCTGGAAAAAGCCAGCTACGAAGTTTGCAAGCGTGAAGACCGACCAACGAAAAGTAAGCCATCAGCGCCTTATATCACTTCGACTTTGCAGCAAGCAGCAAGTACCCGTTTAGGCTATGGCGTTAAGAAGACCATGATGCTGGCTCAACGCTTGTATGAGGCGGGTTACATCACCTATATGCGTACTGACTCAACTAACTTGAGTGCAGAAGCTGTGGATGCTGTCCGTGACTTCATCGGTTCTGAGTTTGGTGACAAGTACCTTCCTGCTTCACCGTTAAAATACGGCAGCAAAGAAGGGGCTCAAGAGGCGCACGAAGCGATTCGACCGTCTAGCGTTGATGTGAAAGCGGAAGACCTGCAAGGTGTCGACGCAGACGCTCACAAGCTTTACGCATTAATTTGGAATCAGTTCGTTGCGTGTCAAATGACGCCAGCAGAATACGATTCCACAACCATCAGCGTCAAAGCTGAAGAGTTCACATTAAAAGCCAAAGGTCGCATCCTGAAGTTTGACGGTTGGACGCGCGTACAACGTCCAATGGGCAAAAACGAGGACACAATCCTTCCTGCGGTGCAGCTTGGCGATAAGCTGAACCTAGAGTCACTTGATCCGAAACAGCACTTTACCAAGCCGCCAGCACGCTTTACAGAAGCTGCACTGGTTAAAGAGCTTGAAAAGCGTGGTATTGGCCGTCCATCGACTTACGCGTCTATCATCTCGACGATTCAGGATCGTGGCTACGTGAAAGTCGACCAGCGTCGATTCTACGCAGAGAAAATGGGTGAGATCGTTACAGACCGTCTGGACGATAGCTTTAATGATTTGATGAACTACGACTTTACCGCGCGTATGGAACAAAAGCTGGACCAAATCGCAGAAGGTGAAGTCAATTGGAAATCAGTACTGGACAACTTCTTTACCGACTTCACCGGTGACCTTGAAAAAGCCGACTTGGATGAGTCTGAAGGTGGTATGAAGCTTAACCACATTGTTATGACAGACATCGAATGTCCGACATGTGGCCGCCCAATGGGTATTCGTACAGCATCCACCGGCGTATTCCTAGGTTGTTCTGGTTATGCACTGCCACCTAAAGAGCGTTGCAAAACCACCATCAACTTAGGCGATGAAGAAGGCATCATCAACGTCTTAGAAGAAGACGTAGAAACCGCAGCGCTACGTGCCAAGAAACGTTGTCCAATCTGTGAAACAGCGATGGACGCGTACCTAATCGACGATAAACGTAAGATGCATGTTTGTGGTAACAACCCAAACTGTGAAGGTTACATCGTTGAATACGGCGAGTTTAAAGTTAAAGGCTATGATGGACCGGTTGTTGAGTGTGACAAGTGTGGTTCTGACATGGTGCTTAAGAATGGTCGCTTCGGTAAATACATGGATTGCACGAGCGAGACATGCAAAAACACCCGTAAGATTCTAAAGAACGGTGAAGTCGCGCCGCCGAAAGAAGATCCAGTGCATTTCCCTGAACTGCCTTGTGAAAACTCGGATGCTTACTTTGTGTTGCGTGATGGGGCATCTGGTCTGTTTATGGCAGCCAGCAACTTCCCTAAATCACGCGAAACGCGAGCGCCACTTGTTTCAGAGCTTGCGCTTTACGAAGAACGCTTACCAGAGAAGTTCAAATATCTCGCGACAGCACCGCAGGAAGACCCTGATGGTCGTCCGGCAGTGGTTCGTTTTAGCCGTAAAACTAAAGAGAACTACGTTCGCTCTGAAGAGAACGGCAAGCCAAGCGGTTGGACTGCGCTTTATGTCGATGGTAAATGGGAAGTCACCGACAAACGTAAAAAAGCCAAAGCTTAAACGGTACACATAGTAAACAAAAAGGCAGCGAATTCGCTGCCTTTTTATTATTGGTTCCAAATTACCTTCTCTGATTCCGGCGATATTTCATCCTCACACCTTTAGCCTCACAATTCTTACAAATCTTTATCTTCATGTTTGCCTAATTCATTTTTTAGCAACATGTGTGTCGTAGCGTGAAGCTTACAATCGTATGATATTTACAAACGTTCGATACAGCGCGAATAAACCGTGCATATTTACGTCGCTGACTATGTAGTGTTTTCGTTCGTAAATTGTTTTCAGAGTGTAATCTATTACATTTTCTAATGTGATCTGAATATCGTATCGAGTAAGTCGTGCTTACCTTATACACAGAATGACGTATTTTAAATTGTAATTAAGGTTCAAATTAGATAGTTTATTACAAAACAAATGCAACAAAATGCATTTAAATCGGTGTCGACAGATAAGAATATTTTAGGGTGTGTTGTTTCGTGATGATATCGGTATCTCGATATTAGGCATTAATACAAATAATGTCGTGGATTTGTCATTTTTTAATTGAGAAGCAAATCACGATTTAGAGTTGCCAAATATCGATAGCTCAATGGATGTGGGCTAGGTACCTATACTAAAAAAGTGCTGACTCTTTGTTGAAAAGAAAATGGAATAGAGCCCCCTTAAACCCTCTTTTTCGCGTTTAAAACTAAAACGAATTTTTGAACTGAGATAAAACGCAAACGCGCTCCACGAAAAGTTAACACACCCTGTAATTTGGCAGAGCAATGCCGAAACTTTTTAATCCACATGATAGGTGCTCAGAGAAGTACTGGATGTGGCTGACAATGTGTTCACTTGATTCCCCACAATACGTTCAATTAAGTGAGCATCCATTCCAAGCTATAACGATACGGAGAACAACAATGGCTGGTGTTTTGGGAATGATTCTTGCTGGCGGTGAAGGCTCACGTTTGAGACCTTTAACTGAATCTCGCAGTAAACCTGCAGTACCTTTTGGTGGCAGCTATCGTCTAATTGACTTTGCACTCAACAACTTCGTCAATGCGGATTTAATGCGCATTTACGTGCTGACCCAATTTAAATCGCAATCCCTGTTTTATCATTTAAAAAAAGGATGGAACATCAACGGAATCACTGATCGTTTCATCGACCCGATTCCTGCTCAGATGCGTACCGGCAAGCGTTGGTATGAGGGCACGGCAGATGCCATTTATCAGAACCTTCGTTTTATGGAAATGGAAGAGCCTGACCAAGTTTGTATTTTTGGTTCTGACCATATCTACAAAATGGACATTAAGCAGATGCTGGATTTCCATATCAGCAAGCAAGCTTCATTGACCGTATCGGCTCTGCGTATGCCACTAAAAGAAGCTTCTCAGTTCGGTGTTATCGAAGTTGATAGCGAAGGGCGCATGATTGGCTTTGAAGAAAAGCCAGAAAATCCTAAGTCGATTCCTGGCGAGCCTGACTACGCGCTAGTCTCAATGGGGAATTATGTCTTTGAAGCGAAAGAACTGTTTTCTGAGTTGATCGAAGATGCGAGCAACGAAGAGTCTTCCCATGACTTCGGTAAAGACATTATTCCTAAAATGTTCCCACGTGGGGATGTGTTTGTTTATGACTTTAGCACCAACAAGATCAATGGTGAGAAAGAGCAAGTTTATTGGCGAGATGTCGGTACGATTGATGCCTACTGGCAAGCACATATGGACTTGCTAGAAAAAGATGCACCATTTTCGCTATATAACCGTAAATGGCCACTGCATACCTATTACCCGCCTTTACCACCTGCGACGTTCACGGACTCAGACAACGGTCGTGTCCAAATTATCGATAGTCTGGTGTGTAATGGCAGCTACATTCGAGGCTCCCGTATAGAAAAATCTGTACTTGGTTTCAGAAGTAATATTGCATCTGCATGCGATATCAGCGAATGTATACTCCTTGGTGACGTTAAAATCGGTGAAGGCTGTGTTTTACGTCGAGTAATAGTGGACAAGAACGCTGATATTGCACCTGGCACACAGATTGGAGTGAACCTTCAGGAAGACAAGAAGTACTTCCACGTGTCGGATGACGGTATTGTTGTTATTCCTAAAGGAGCACGAGTTGGCTACTAACAACTTATCTATTCTGTTTGTAGCGTCTGAAGTCGAAGGATTGATTAAAAGTGGTGGCTTGGCTGATGTAGCCAAGGCACTGCCTGAAGCGCTCCACGGACTTCAGCAAGATGTACGTATTACCATTCCCGCATACAATGGTATTGAAAGGCTTTCTGAAGCGGAGGTGTTGTTAGAAACGCAGCTAACCTCGTGGCCGCATACAGAATATCGAGTATTAAGGCTGTATCTCGGTGATACGCCAGTTTATTTGATTGATTGCCAGCCGTATTTCAACCGCCCATCAATGTACGCTGAGAACAACGAAGCGTATTCAGATAATGGTGAGCGATTCGCCTTTTTCAGCGCAGCTTGCTTAGACATGCTACCTAAGCTGGATTTCCGACCTGACATCGTACATGCCAATGACTGGCACACTGGCCTTGTGCCATTTTTGTTGAAGCATCGATACGGATCTGACCCATTTTATGCAAATATTCGCAGCGTGATCTCGATTCACAACGCAGTATTTAAAGGGGTATTTAGCTATGATGAGGTGCAATGTCTGCCAGAGTTTCAGAGCAGAAATGTACCCGATGCAGCCGTTAGTTCAACGCACATTGCGATGCTTAAGGCAGGCGTGCTAAACGCTGACAAAATCAACGCGGTAAGCCCTACTTATGCTGAAGAGTTACAGACAGAGCTTGGTAGTCATGGCATGGCGTGGGAGTTCCAACAACGAGCTAAAGATTTAGTTGGTATACTCAATGGCTGTGATTACAGCGCCTGGAATCCTAAAACCGATGCTTATTTGCCGTTGAACTACGAACCTAATCACCAAAGCATGGTTGAAGGCAAAAATGCGTGTAAAAAAGCGCTACAGCAACGTCTGAACTTAGTCGAGAAAGACTGTGCGATGTTTGGCATGGTTTGTCGCCTGACAATGCAGAAAGGACTGCATTATTTACTGCCAGCGTTGACGGACTTCCTCAAGCACGACGTGCAATTAGTTGTTGTCGGAACCGGTGATCCAGTTCTTGCTACGCATTTAGAAGAAGTCGCTGAACAGTTCCCAGATAAGTTTGTCTTTGTTGACGCCTATGACAATGAGCTTGCTCATTTGGTTGAGGCTGGATCTGATTTCTTTTTGATGCCGTCTGAGTTTGAGCCATGTGGACTTAATCAGATTTACAGCATGGCTTATGGCACGTTACCGATTGTGCGAGGCGTAGGCGGCCTAAAAGACAGCGTGAACGATTATGATGTTGACTCGTCTGATGCAACGGGTTTTGTGTTTTATGATCCAACACCGCAAGCCTTGTTGTTAACCATGCTTAGGGCACTGTTGCTGTATACGCAAAATAATGCCGAAGTAAAACGAGTTCAACTGCATGCAATGCAACAGGACTTTTGCTGGCGCAAAGCAGCGGAAGAATATTTGGAACTCTACCATTCTGCGTTAAAGTCAATTAGCCTTGCCTAAAATTGTAACAAATGGCACCTAATTCGGTGCCTTTGTTATCGTGAGCAATCCTAGTGTGATAGGATTGCTTCCTCTAAATTAATAACAATACTATTATTACTGGTATATGACTGAGCCACTACTTTTCCATAAAACCTACTTGCACCCCACCAGTAATGAGTGGGTTGTTTTCGTGCATGGTGCTGGTGGCAGTTCTTCGATTTGGTTTAAGCAAATTAAAGCCTATAAGCAGCACTTTAATTTAGTGCTCATTGATCTAAGAGGGCATGGGAAGTCAAATCAGTTACTAAAAGAACTCATTACCAGCCGCTATACCTTTACTGAAGTTACACAAGATATTTTGAAAGTGTTGGATCACTTAAAAATCCAATCCGCGCATTTTGTCGGCATGTCATTAGGGACGATCATTGTTCGAAACATTGCGGAATTGGCGTCTGAACGTGTGAATTCAATGGTGTTAGGTGGAGCGGTGACTCGTCTCAATACACGCTCACAAATCCTCGTCAAGCTGGGCAACTTTGGCAAACATATCTTGCCTTATATGTGGCTGTACAAACTGTTCGCTTATATCGTGATGCCACAGCGCAATCAACGAGAATCTCGCCACCTGTTTATCAGGGAAGCCAAAAAGCTCTGCCAAAAAGAGTTTAAGCGCTGGTTTATCTTGGCGGCGGATGTGAATCCGTTAATGAAGTACTTTAAAGACAGAGAATTAGCGATTCCCACTCTCTACTTAATGGGTGACAGAGATTATATGTTCATCCAACCGGTTAAAGAGATGGTTGCGGCACATAAACTGAGTGTGCTCCGTGAGATCCCAAACTGTGGCCATGTTTGTAATGTAGAACGTCCGGAAGACTTTAATCAGTACTCGATTGAGTTTATCAAACAGCAAACATTAGTTGCTTAACGTTTCTAGGTGACTGGCGCCATTACGCTTACTCAATGTGGTGGCCACAACGCCAGCACGCGCCAAATTGCCCTTCATTGATTTCCGAACATTGAGGGCATTTCCAATCTTGATAGGTGTTTGGCTGTGCCTGTTTTTGATAGGCGTCAATAATAGCCAAGGATCTCATCTTCTGTTCTGGATTCAATAACCACACGTACGGGTCGGTATCGTCCCCGAATGGTAGTTCCCCCTTCAATCCGAAAAGACCTTCACCGCGAACTTCACAAAGAATTTGCTCGGTTTTCAGCAACTCACAAACGATATGCGCTTCTGCCGGATTTCTCGCTATAAATATCTTCATCAAGAGTTTCCATTTGGCTGCACTTGAGTGGGTCTGAATTTATTCATCAGCCACTTAGCAATGATAGGAAAAAGCCCAAGCAACGCAAATGAAGCTAACACGCTCGGTGAGACGATATCCGAGAGGCTTTCAATCGTTGCCAGTTGAGTACCGGCATTGAGATAAACAGCGGTGCCTGGAAGCATTCCTATTTGGCTGGTCAAATAAAAGCGGCCAACAGACATCGGGGTTAATCCCATCAATAGGTTGATTAGAAAGAAAGGGAACACAGGGATCAATCTTAATGAGAGTAGGTAGGATGAGCCGTCTTTTTTGACGCCGTCGTTAATCGCGGTAAGCTTTGAACCAAATTTGCCTTGTACCCAATCTCGTAACAAGTAACGGCTACTCAGAAAAGCCAACGTAGCCCCGATGGTGCTGGCGAATGAGACTAAAAGTAAGCTAGTCCAAAAGCCGAATAGAGCTGCGGCTAACAGAGTGACGACCGCTGCGCCGGGAATAGAAAACGCAGTGATAGCCACATAGGCCGCAAAATAAACCGTAACCGCCAAGATAAATCTCTGGTCGATATAGGCGTTAAGAGCCTCTTGCTGCGCTTTGGCGTTCTCTAAAGTGAGGTACTGACTAAAGTTAACGGCTAATAAAATGATCGTTAACAGCAGTATTAACCCAAAAACCAGTTTTTTATTCATTGTCGTACTCCAGAAGGACAGCCTTGTTCTAAAAGGTTAACAGATACCATTGATGAAATATGTTACTTGATATTATTTGATTGATATATGGAGTAATAGACAGGTTGAGCCTGGAAAAAATTTCAAAAAAAAACCGCAGTCAAAGCTGCGGTTTTTATACGTACGATAGGTTTATACCTACATATTAAGAAAGCGCATTTTCCAGCTCTTCTCTGCGAGATTGAGGAACGACGCTCCAGTGCGTGCCGTTTATCGCTCCTTCTAAAGCCCAGAGTAGCTCAATACTTACTTTTGCGGAGTGAGAGTCACGTATCGCTTTGTAAGCATTCAATGCACCTTTCTCTTCAAGTTGTTCAACTGATTTTATACCAGCTTTCTTAAGCATTCGTTCAGTCGCTAGTCGTAAGTTAGGCAGGTCTTTCAACCTGTCGGGCTTACTACTTGCCTGTTGCTTTTTTTCCAAATTGGCTTGTTCTAACGACTTTTTCGCTACTTCTATCAAGCGTTCACTCGATTCCCACAAGTCGTCGGAAATCGCGTAGTACTTAGTAACGACTGGAAAACCACGCTTTTTATAAACGTACGGTTTTAGCCCTTGCTTCTCGAAGTTAGATGAAGTTTGCTGGTCTGCTCGTATGTGAAGTTGATCATTCACAACCAGTGCAAACATCGTTTCATCAGCGAAAAGTCCGAAGCCACCAAACATTGAGCGCGACTTGATCGTACCAAGTGCCTCAAATAGCTTCATAGAATCTTTGAGTATCGGTTTATCCATGATGTGTTATCTCGGTGTAATTATTATTACGCCACCAAAAGTCAGGTCCGAGAGATTAGCAAATACATGCAAGCCCAATGTCATTAAAGGGTAAACTCATCATATGCATATTTGCCATCGGTAACCCCGCTACCTTCCATTTATAAAATGGTTAAGGCCGGAAGCTTTGCGTCCCACCCTTTCGGATGGTTTGCCCTGTGCGTGACATGTTGAGAATACTTTTTATCTTGAATTAACATCACAATCTAGAGATCAAAGTGTGATATTGCTTCAGTAAAACGCAGTGCTTTTATGGTGTTTGTTTCATATTTAAGATTGGAGTTTGAGTGCGAGTGGCTAGGTTATGTGAGATGGGTTGTGTTTATACAAAACAGTAACTTATAAAACGTTTACTGACTGTAGTGAACAAAGAGTGCGATAAAAGTTAATTTTCGGATAAAAAATAAGCGCTCCGGAGAGCGCTTGTTAGTAACTACTTGAGTTTTTTCACAGTATTTCGAACGACCAACTCTGGCTGCATTTCAAAAATACGTTTTTCGTGTTCTTTGTCTTTAATACGTTCAAGAAGAATCTCGAAAGCATTTTTACCGACACGGCGTTTTGGCTGGTGAATCGTTGTAAGCGGCGGAGAGAAGTACTCTGCCAATTCGATATTGTCGTAACCAATAACAGAGACGTCGTCAGGAATCTTAATACCGTTCTGTTGTAGACGGCTCATCAAGCCCAACGCCATCGTGTCATTGAAACAGAATACCGCTGTAGGGCGTTTCTCCATCGCGGTAATTTTGTCTGCGACCAAAACTGCGGTATCACATTCAAAGTTACCTTCCAGAATCCAGTCTTCATTTACAGGAATGTTGGCTTCTGCCATCGCTCGACGGTAGCCAGCAATACGCTCTTGGCAAGCGAGTTTTTCAAAGTGACCACTCAAGCAAGCAATATCGGTATGTCCGTTATCAATCAGGTATTTGGTCGCGATATAACCGCCTTCTTCCGAGTTATCCATAATTTTGTCTGCTTGCGAGCTTTCTGGGCCCCAGTCCATGACAACTTTCGGGATATCTGCATGACGGTCAAGCATTTGCTTCAGCTCTTCTGTCAGGTCAGAACACATCACCAGTATGCCATCTACACGCTTTTCAGCGAGCATGCGGATGTAATCTCTTTGCTTTTCATAGATACCACCAGTGTTACACAGGATAAGCGTGTAGCCTTGGCGGTAGCAGTAACTCTCTACACCATCAATGACTTCAGAGAAGAATAGGTTGGTAGATTGTGTCACCAACATGCCGATGGTGCGAGTTGAATTACATTTCAAGCTACGAGCAACCGCACTTGGTGCATAGTTAAGCTCATCAACGGCTTTCATTACTTTTTCTTGTGTTGCTTCTGCAACAAAACGCGTCTTGTTGATAACGTGCGAAACTGTAGTTGTAGAAACGCCGGCTAATCTAGCAACGTCTTTTATAGTGGCCATACATGGTGTCCTGTTTCGAGCTACGAATATACCGCGGAGGATAAACCTTTTTGCTGTTCGTCTTTTGTAAACTTAGCGCAACAAAAACAATGGCGCTGAGTATGTTTAGCAGTGGTTACTCCGAAGTCGGTAGAGGGTATGTAGCGACAGCGGTTGATAAAGCTCATTACTTCCATCGAATGAAGAATCGTTATCAACCTATTAAGAAAACACAAAAACCGCTTTATTTCAGCGGTTTACATTAAAATCATATTTAATCGTTTGCGTTCACATTTTAGCCCTATGCGGGCAAGCTGGCAATAATTTAAGCAATGGTTTTGTGCCTAATAAGTCACATTTTGATTGCTAAAAAGCGAGCGATTGGAACGATTTATATAGTTAACGAATAAAAGATAGGGAACCTAAAAGACAGGCTCCCTAAAATAGGCGGCAATTATTCACCAAGAAGGTAAGCGCTGTCCAGTTTACAAAATGCAATTAATAGTTGCGCGACGCTGGCGTAGAAGCCAAAGTCATCCAGTTTCTGACACTTGTGAGCGAACTTCGGTAACCAGGACATGAGTTGGCTTTCGATGAATTCATTTTGTTTAACAAAGGCTTCTTCCATGTGTTTTTCTTGCTCAAACTCATTAGAGCGAATGATCATGTTACCCAGGAAGTCCAGTTCTACCGCTAAGTGGTCGGCTGGTTCTTTTAGACGGTCGTCTACTTGGACACCAAACTCAGCCATCAACTTTTCCATCTCTTCGGCGGGTTTGTCGTTGAGTAAACCAGATTCACCAATGTACATGGAAGCGTAGGGAAGCGCGCCGTACTTTTCTGTCTTCAAGAATAATTCACAAAAGTCAGCAGCAAGCTCTAGCTGAGCATCTTCGCGGTCTTGCAGGCGATTTAGTGCGTCAACGAGGCTATCAATGGAAGGTTTGAGAGATTCATTTTCACCTAAGCCCGCCAAAAAGCTGCGAATTTCAACACTGTGATAAGCCTCCAGCTCTTTGTCTGTCAGTTCTTTGGCGAATAAGCTAGAAAACCACCAATAAATTTCGGCGCGTTTTTCGTTAAAAGCTTTCACTTCTTGCATTTTAGGCTCCTGAATGATGCCTTCTTTCTGGCATCACAAAATCAAATTCAGATGTCCTTTAAGTGTAATCAATTAAAATGAACAGCAGTAACTATAACTATGATGTTTTATGGCGAAATATGTCCATTTATTAACAGGGTTCGCTAAGCTTGTCTTGAATCAACAAAATCACTAAATCTTGCTTTTTAGTCAGCCAATGACTAGAAATGTTAATAGTTATGAATAGAATACATCTCGAATAATAAAATGACAGAAAGTGGTGTAAATGAGCTATCACGTATTAGTCGTAGAAGATGATGTTGTAACGCGTAGTAAGCTAGCGGGTTATTTCCAAAATGAAGGTTATACAGTCAGTGAAGCAGAGAGCGGCACGCAAATGCGTGAAGTGCTGCAAGCTGGTGATGTTGATCTTGTCATGCTGGATATTAACTTGCCGGGTGAAGACGGCCTGATGCTTACGCGTGAATTACGTAGCCAATCGGATATTGGTATCATATTAGTTACAGGACGCACGGATAGCATCGACAAAATTGTTGGCCTGGAAATGGGGGCAGATGATTATGTCACCAAACCTTTTGAACTGCGCGAGTTATTAGTTCGTGTCAAAAATCTGCTGTGGCGCATTTCGATCGCTCGCGATGGATCAAGTAAGGCAAACGAAACCAACGAGCAACATATTGTTCGTTTTGGCGAGTGGACGTTTGATATCCAGCGTCGAGCGCTGAGTCGTAATGGTGAGCCAGTAAAACTAACCAAAGCCGAATACGAGCTTTTGGTGGCGTTATCGTCTTACCCGAATCAAGTACTAAGCCGCGAACGTATTTTGAATATGATCAGCCATCGTGTTGATGCACCGAATGACCGTACGATAGATGTCTTGATTCGTCGTATGCGTGCGAAGATGGAGTTTGACCCTAAAAACCCGCAAATTTTTGTTACGGTTCATGGCGAGGGCTACATGTTTGCTGGTGATTAATCACCACCACGGGACAAGATAAGAACGAAAAAGGAGAGCGCTTGCTCTCCTTTTTTGTCTGTGCAAATTGCATTGAGTAATGGCGTTAACTCATTAACTACTGTGGCTCGACCATAGGTGTTTCGCCGACGACATCACGTAAGCGTTGCCAAATGCTGCCAAGGTACTCATGCCAGAAAAGCTCCGTTTGTTCTAAGTAACGTGCTTTTGGCGAGTATTTATTCCAAGCTTGATTGACATTCTCAATCGCCAAGTAGTTTGTCGGCGCCGGGATTGGTTTTATGCCTGCTGCATTAAATTCATACAGCGCTCGGCTCATATGGCTCGCCGAGGTAACTAAAACAATTTCCTTTTGCTGGACGAACGCCGCAGCCTGACGTGCCTCTTCCCACGTGTCTTTGGCGTCTTCCAATAAAATAATATCGGATTTCGCTACACCGAGCGCCAGAGCCACGTTTGCCATCATACGCGCATGGCTGATTTCAGAACCGCCGTCATAGCCGGACAGAATCAATTTGGCGCCAGGATACATGCGCAAAATTCGGATTCCCTCGGTCAAACGCATTAGCGCGGCACGACTTAACTGAGAAGTGGGTGGAATTTCGTCATCGATAACATGACCATTGCCGAGTACCATCACGTAGTCGATGGTCCCTGAAACGGGTAGAAACGCTTTGTGTTCACGTTCCAATGGCATAAGAAGCTTGCTTGAAACAGGCTGGAAGGCAACAAGGAAAATGCCAACAAATGAGAATAAAACAACGAAGCAGCCGGTTTTACGCTTAGTGGTAAAACTAATGAGAGCCAGGCCCAATAATCCTATCAGCAGCAATGCTGGTAGGGGCATGAGCAAAGCTGACACTACTTTTTTCAGCTCAAACATACATAAATAGTCCGAAAAAACATCAATTGAAAATAAAAATGAGGGTATTCCTCTTTATTCCTGCTTTCCTTGTGCCAGAATAGCGACACAATCCGATATGATAACTCAGCAGAAGTGACAGAAGACCGCAATTTCGACGATATCGCCCACAAATTTGCAAAAAATATTTACGGCTCCGATAAAGGGGAGATCCGCCAAATCATTGTGTGGGAAGATTTTCTACAGATTCTAAGTGAATTAGAGGCAGACCAGCAACCCCTAGAAGTTTTAGATGCAGGTGGTGGTTTAGCACAAATGTCTCAAAAGCTTGCTAAGCTCGGACATCGTGTCGCTTTATGTGATCTATCTTCGGAAATGCTGCAACTAGCCAAACAGGATATTGAAAATAATGGTTTGCTTGAGCAGTATCGCCTGATTCATTCACCTGTCCAGTCCATTGGCGAGCACATGGACAGCCAGGTGGATCTTGTCATGTTTCATGCTGTGATGGAGTGGCTGGTCGATCCTAAGACGGCGCTCGAAACGGTACTGGAACAAGTCAAACCGGGGGGCATTGCATCGATAATGTTCTATAACCACCATGGTTTAGTCTACAAAAATGTGGTTTGTGGCAACATTCCTCATATTTTGGACGGCATGCCCCACCGAAAAAGATTTAAACTACAGCCGCAAAAAGGTCTGAAACCAGAAGAAGTTTACCAATGGATAGAAGACTCCGGGTTCAGTATTTGTGGTAAATCTGGTATTCGCTCATTCAGTGATTACATAGGAAATATGCAATACATGGGTGATTACGAGTTTGAAGATGTGTTGGCGCTAGAAAAACAACTTTGTCGACAAGAGCCATACCTCTCATTAGGTCGCTACATTCACGTGTGGGCCAAAAAGAAAGAAAAACAGGAATAACAATGAGTGAGATGACTCTCGATGCTGCAGAACAACCTATTGATGAATTGGTTGGCTGGGTTAAGCAGCAAGATTTCTCGTTGAACCTGACCACAGAGCGCTTGGCATTTTTGATTGCCATCGCAGTACTAAGTAATGAAAGGTTTGACGATGAATTGGGTGAAGGTGAACTGCACGATGCGTTCGCTATCGTTACTCGATTATTTGATGAAACGGGGGAAGCCTCTGCTTTCAGAGCAAACAATGCCATCAATGAGATGGTTAAGCAGCGTTTGATCAGTCGCTTTGTCAGCGAGGTGACGGATGGGGCGAGTATTTACCGTTTGTCGCCACTGGCGATAGGCATCACGGACTATTACGTCCGTCATCGTGAGTTTTCAAAACTTCGCCTTTCTATTCAGCTGTCTATGGTTGCGGATGAAATGGCGAAAGCAATTGAAGCAGCCCAAAAAGGTGGCACACCGGGTCACTGGAAGAAAAAGGTGTATGGAGTACTTAAATATTCCGTAGGCGAGATCTTCGATCAAATCGATCTTAACCAGCGTGTTATGGACGAGCAGCAACAATCTGTAAAACAGCAGATTGCTGACCTGCTGAATAAAGATTGGCGCGAAGCGATTAATAACTGTGAAGCGTTATTGTCAGAAACGTCGAGCACGCTGCGTGAACTTCAAGATACCTTGCAGGCAGCAAGTGATGAGCTGCAAACTCAGATCCTCGATATTCAGGAGCTTGTTTATGGCGATCCTGAGCTTGAGTTTATTGAAGAAGCCCTGTTTGGTCTGCAAATGAAGCTGGACCGAATCACCAGTTGGGGCCAGCAAGCGATCGATCTCTGGATTGGCTACGACCGACACGTACACAAGTTTATCCGTACCGCTATCGATATGGATAAGAACCGTGCGTTCAGTTCTCGATTGCGTCAATCGATTAAAGATTACTTTGATATGCCTTGGTATCTGACTTATGCAGATGCTGAGCGATTATCCGACCTGCGTGACGAAGCTCTGGTACTGCGTGATGACGAGGTAACAGGCCAAGTTCCGATGGAAGTGGAATACGAAGAATTTCAACAAGTCAATGATGAGTTATCAGAGCGTATTGGTGACATGCTAAAAGCCCATAAAGATCAGGGCACACCAATCGACTTGAGCGTAGTACTGCGAGATTACCTTGCACAACACCCATTTACTCATCACTTTGATTTAGCCCGAATTATTGTTGATCAGGCCGTTCGTCTGGGCTATTCAGAATCGGATTATCAAGCCATTCAGCCAGACTGGAAATCAATCAACGAATTTGGGGCAAAGGTACAAGCGAATGTCATCGACCGATACTAATGAATACATGTCAGATAAACTGGCAAAAGCAATTTCTAACCCTCTGTTCCCAGCATTAGACAGCATGCTACGAGCGGGGCGTCATATCTCAAGTGAAGATTTGGACAACCACGCATTGTTGTCGGATTTTGAACTTGAGTTGTCTTCTTTCTACCAGCGTTACAACACTGAGTTGGTGAAAGCACCGGAAGGTTTCTTCTACCTTCGTCCACGCTCTACGTCTTTGATTGGCCGTAGCGTCCTGTCTGAACTGGATATGCTGGTGGGTAAGGTGTTGTGTTTCCTTTACCTGAGCCCGGAGCGTCTGGCTCATGAAGGCATCTTTACCAATCAGGAACTCTACGACGAGATGCTGGCGCTGGCGGATGAAAACAAGTTGATGAAGCTGGTGACCAACCGCGCGACGGGTTCAGACCTTGATAAAGAGAAGCTGTTTGAAAAAGTGCGCACTTCACTGCGTCGTCTGCGTCGTCTAGGTATGATCATCAATATCGGTGAAACCGGTAAATTCAGTATCAGTGAAGCAGTATTCCGTTTTGGTGCCGACGTTCGTGTTGGTGACGATATGCGTGAAGCTCAACTGCGTCTGATCCGTGACGGTGAAGCCGTGGTTCATACCAAAGAACCAAGCCAAGGCAGTCTGTTGTCTGAAGACGATCAAGAAGAACAAGCCCAAGAAGAAATGACAGAAGAGGGTGAAGCATGAGCATGATTGAACGCGGTAAATATCAATCGCTGACCATGGTCAACTGGAACGGTTTCTTTGCCCGTACTTTTGATATCGATGGTCTGGTTACGACGCTTTCTGGTGGTAACGGTGCAGGTAAATCAACCACGATGGCGGCGTTTATCACCGCTTTGATTCCTGACCAAACATTACTTCATTTCCGTAACACCACAGAAGCGGGCAGTAGCCAATCGTCTCGCGATAAAGGTTTGTACGGTAAGTTGCAACCAGGCGCGTGTTATGCGGCGCTGGATGTGGTTAACTCACGTAACCAACGTTTACTATTTGCAGTAAAGCTGCAGCAAGTCGCGGGTCGTGATAAGAAAGTAGACATCAAACCGTTTGTTATTCAAGGCCTTCCTAGCCATGTGAAACCGACGGATGTTCTTGTTGAGAGCGTTTCTGCCACACAAGCTCGTGTGCGTCAGATCAACGAAGTTAAAGACGTAATCTCAGAGTTTGAAGGCGTTCAATTTAAAGCCTTTTCATCTATCGTCGATTACCATGCGCAAATGTTTGAGTTCGGTGTGATTCCGAAGAAGCTGCGCAACTCAGGTGACCGCTCAAAATTCTACCGTCTGATTGAAGCATCACTTTACGGTGGTATTTCGAGTGCGATTACTCGCTCGCTGCGTGACTACCTTCTGCCACAAAACGGTGGCGTGAAGAAAGCCTTCCAAGATATGGAATCCGCGCTGCGCGAAAACCGCATGACGTTAGAAGCGATCAAAACCACGCAGGCTGACCGTGACTTATTCAAACATTTGATCACCGAGTCTACCAACTACGTGGCTGCAGACTACATGCGTCACGCCAACGATCGTCGCAACAAGCTAGAACAAACGTTGTCTCTGCGTTCTGAGCTATTTGGCTCTCGCGAGACCTTGATTGAGCAAAATAATTTGCTTAACCGCGTGCAAGAAGAGCTTGAGCTGCTGATTGACTCAGAGTCGGCGCTAGAGCAAGACTACCAAGCCGCGTCGGATCACTTGCAACTGGTGCAAAATGCACTGCGTCAGCAAGAGAAGATCGAACGTTACCAGGAAGATCTGGAAGAGCTCAGCGAACGTCTTGAAGAACAGATGATGGTCGTTGAAGAAGCTCAAGAACGCGTGATGAACGCTGAAGAGCAAGCGACCGTTTCTGAAGAAGAAGTCGATAGTCTTAAAACGCAACTTGCCGATTACCAGCAAGCGCTGGACGTTCAGCAAACACGTGCTCTTCAATACCAGCAAGCGGTTCAGGCACTGGATAAAGCGAAGCAGTTACTGGGTGATGACAGCCTAACTGCTGAGTCAGCGCAAGCGTTAGTGGCTGAACTTAAGAACAAAGAAACAGAAAGCACCAATGCGGTACTGTCTGTTAAGCACAAGCTGGACATGTCATCGGCAGCTGCGGAGCAGTTCGAAACGGCGCTGAAGCTAGTACAAAGCATCGTTGGCCAAGTTGAGCGTAAAGATGCGTCTGAACAGGCGAAAAAAGTCATCGCTAAAGCGCGTGACTCACAGCAAATCGCACAGAATGAGCAACAGTGGCGAGCACAACATCGCGATCTTGAGCGCAGCTTAAATCAGCAGCGTCAGGCAAATGAGTTGGTGTCCGATTACAAGAAGCAATTCCATGTTGAACTGACCGACGAAATCACCTTCGAGCAGGAGCGTGAGCGTCACGCGATGCAAATTGAATCGCTGGAATTGACGCAAGAAGACGTGCGTGAACAACGCAGCGAACAGCGTCGACTAGAACAGGATTCTGCAGCAGAAATCAAAAAACTTGAAGCCATTGCACCAACGTGGATTGCAGCCAATGATGCATTGGAGAAGCTGCGTGAGCAAAGCGGTGTTGAGCTAGAAGAACGTCATGCAGTAATGAGCCATATGCAGGTGGTTCTTGAGCAAGAGAAAGAACAGTCTCTGGCAAAAGACAAACTGGCTGAACGTCGTTCTCAACTAGAAAATGAAATCGAACGTCTTGCATCACCGGGTGGTTCTAATGATCCCCGCCTTAAAGGTCTGGCTGACACGCTGGGTGGTGTATTACTTTCGGAAATCTATGACGACATTACCATCGATGACGCGCCTTACTTCAGTGCGATGTATGGCCCAGCGCGCCACGCCATTGTGGTTTCAGATTTGTCCGGCATCGAAGAGAAATTGGTTGAGCTGGACGACTGTCCGGAAGATTTGTACATCATTGAAGGCGACATTGATGCCTTTGATGACAGCTCATTCGACGCAGAAGAGCTAGAAGGCGCAGTATGCGTTCGTATGAACGATCGTCAAATGCGTTACTCACGCTTCCCGGAAATCCCACTGTTTGGCCGTGCGGCACGCGAGCAACGTTTAGAGCTGCTGCGTAACCAACGTGAAGAAGTGGTTGAGAAGCATGCCAAGGCGGCATTCGACTCGCAGAAAATGCAGCGTTTGTACCAAGCGTTCAACCAGTTTGTGGCTCATCACATTCAGGTTGCGTTTGAAGCTGATCCTGAACAAGCATTGGCAAAGGTACGTGAAAAGCGTAACCAAATCGCACGTGTACTGGCTGATTTGGAAGCAAAAGAACAACAGCAACGTTCTCAGCTTCAAACCAGCAAGCAAGCTCTGTCTTCACTGGACAAACTTGCACCAAACATGGCACTGATTGAAGACGACACACTTCAAGCCCGTTTTGATGAGCTGGAAGAGAAAATCTCGCAACTGTCAGAAGCAAAATCGTTCCTCAACCAACACGCGAAAGCCGTGACTGAGCTTGAGAAAGTTGTTTCAGCTCTGGATGCAGACCCAGAGCAGTTTGATGCGCTTGAGGCCGAATACAAGGCGGCTGACGAGCAGCTTCAGGAATTGAAGAAACAAATTTTCGCGTTGTCCGATTTAGTTGAACGTCGTCACTACTTTGCGTACTCAGATTCGGTCGATCTGCTGAACAAGAGCAGCGAGTTGAGCGAGCAGCTAAAAGCGAAGCTGGTTCAGGCTGAGCAAATGCGTACTCGTTCTCGTGAAGCGCTGAAACAAGCGCAAGGTCAGATGAACCAGTACAACCAAGTATTGGCTTCGCTGAAAAGCTCGCACCAAGCGAAACTGGAAACCGTTCAGGAATTCAAACAGGAGCTGCAAGAGTTTGGTGTTAATGCGGATGAAGGCGCAGAAGAGCGTGCAATGCGTCGTCGTGACGAGCTGCACGAGCGTTTACACTCATCACGCAGCCGTAAGAGTGAATACGAGCGCACCATCACTTCGACTGAACTAGAGATGAAAGGTCTGGCGAAGCGTCTGAAGAAAGTTCAGAAAGAGTACGCTGAGCTTCGCACTTTTGTCGTAGCCGCAAAAGCAGGCTGGTGTTCGGTACTTCGTTTAGCGCGTGAAAACGATGTTGAGCGTCGTCTTCACAAACGCGAACTGGCGTACATGTCTGCTGACGAACTTCGTTCGATGTCGGATAAATCGTTGGGTGCGCTGCGTCTCGCGGTTGCGAACAATGACGACCTGCGTGATTCACTGCGTCTTTCGGAAGATAACTCACGTCCTGAGCGTAAAGTTCTGTTCTACATTGCTGTTTACCAGCATCTTCGCGAGCGTATTCGTCAGGACATCATCCGTACCGATGATCCGGTAGAAGCAATCGAAGAGATGGAAGTGGAGCTGGCGCGTCTGACAGAAGAGCTTACTCAACGTGAAAACCGTCTGGCAATCAGTTCTGAGTCTGCAGCAAGCATCATTAAGAAGACGATTCAGCGTGAGCAAAACCGTATTCGTATGCTGAACCAAGGCTTGTCGAACATCTCGTTTGGTCAGGTGAAAGGGGTTCGTTTGAACGTGAAGATCCGCGAAAGCCACGAAGTGCTATTGCATGGTCTTTCTTCTCAGCAGGAGCAACATAAAGACCTGTTTGAGTCTTCACGCTTTACTTTCTCAGAGGCGATGGCGAAGCTGTTCCAACGTGTAAACCCACATATCGATATGGGTCAACGTTCTCCGCAGGTTCTTGGTGAAGAGTTACTTGATTACCGTAACTACCTGGAACTAAGCGTGGAAGTGAACCGTGGTTCAGAGGGTTGGCTACAGGCTGAGTCTGGCGCGCTATCTACTGGTGAGGCGATCGGTACTGGTCAGTCAATCCTGCTGATGGTGGTGCAAAGTTGGGAAGAAGAATCACGACGTCTGCGTAGTAAAGACATCATTCCTTGTCGTCTGTTGTTCCTTGATGAGGCTGCGCGTCTGGATGCGAGATCTATCTCGACACTATTCGAACTGTGTGACCGTCTGGATATGCAGCTTCTGATTGCAGCGCCAGAAAACATCAGCCCGGAGAAAGGCACAACCTACAAACTGGTGCGTAAGGTGTTTAAAGATCACGAGCATGTACACGTTGTGGGTCTGCGCGGCTTCGGTAAGACAGATAAGCCGAAGAGCGAAGCTCAGGAAATGGCAGAAGAGTTTGAATCTTAATCTTCCGTTTTGAAGTTAAATGCCCGCTAACGATAGCGGGCATTTTTTATAGTTAAGTCAGCAGCGCTTTAATTAAACCTGCGTTTTTTCTATAGAAGCGGTTTGCCGATATTGCCTTGGCGAACAGCCACTCCATTTTCGAAAGGCATGACGGAAGTTTGCACTGTCCGAAAAACCGACACGTTCGGAGATATCTTCAATACTGATTTGGGTAGATGCAAGGTAATGCCGTGCGAGATGAAAGCGGACTTGATCGAGAATTTGCTGATAGCTGGTATTTTCCTGCTTAAGATGACGACTTAATGTTCTTGACGACATTCCCAGCTCGGCTGACAGCGTTTCCACAGAAGGGTAGTTACCCGGACGCTCAATAAATATTTGGGTTATTTTGTCTTTTAAGCCGTTACTGCCACTGACTTTTGCCAGCATCTCATCGCAAGATTTAAGACACATTTGTAATGTGATGGGGTTCGCGGCAGGCAGTGGTTGGTAAATACTCTGCGCATCAAATTGCCATTCTAACCGATCGCTATCGAACTCGATGTCACAATGAAATACTTGTTTATATAACGCGCTGTACTCAGGCTCAGGATAAGGAAAGCGAATGACTTTGGACGGGAATGGGTGCTGCATGACTTCTTCGCATAGGTTCTGGATGGTAGAAAACCAGTATTCGCAGCAAAATGGCAACATGGACTGAAGGTCAATTAATTGTTCTGCACGGAAATAACCTAAGTTGTCTTCAACCCACATCTTCTTTTTCAGAACTGGCCCCGCGAGACGCAGATACTTAAACCCCATCACTAACGCATCAAATAGTGTGTTACTGCTCAACACTGCATAGCCGAGTACCCCAAAATCACTGAACTTGGCTTGTTGACCCATACTAAGCCCTAAACTTGGTTCTTTTGAGTGGCTAAGGGCGTTACTGAAGATCATTAGCTTTTGCGTCAGGGTGATATGAGTATCTGGTGCGTAAAGCTGAGAAGCACTGATACCGCTGCCATCAAGTAGCGTTTCGACACTGACACTGGGCTCTAAGTAACGCCTAAGTAGCTGTAAATCTAAAATGCCGAAAGCTTGTGTATCTGGCTCATAAACCGCGGTGTATTCCATCGTTTCTCCCTCTACGTTCGATATAATCCTAACTGGTCTGACCGAGGCTTTCTGTCAGGTTGTTCTCAAAGTTGTCCGAATATCACCGGTTTTTGTCATTTTGTAACCTGTGATTAATGTTATCAAAATGTTGTAATTCAATAAATCGCATGGTGGGAGAAAAATATGAATATGCTGGCAAAGCATGATGAGACGGTTGATAACAACCAAAACATGGATGCGCCTGAAAACCTAAATTCCAGCGAACTGGCTACCTGGTTCGCTGAACTCAGAACTGCCTATCAAGCGGAGCCGTTAGCAACGTTAGCTGTTAGGAAGCAGCGGCTAGTGGATTTAAAAAGGCAACTTTCTCGCTATCAGAATGTTTTAGCGGAAGCAATGAATGAAGACTTTGGCGGACGCAGTCACACAGAGTCAATCATGGCTGATGTTCTTGCTCCGATTCTTGATATCAACCATGTGCTCCGTCACCTGAAAAGCTGGATGAAGCCAAGCAGACGACCAACAGAATGGTTGTTTAAAGGCAATAAGCTTGAAGTCCGTTATCAGCCGAAAGGCGTGGTAGGTATTATCTGTCCGTGGAATTTCCCTATTTACCTGTCGATTGGACCAATGATTACCGCATTAGCTGCTGGTAACCGCTGCATGATCAAAATGCCACCAAATTGCCCTGCGACGACAAAACAGCTACGCCGCATGTTAGCGGAGATTTACCCGGAGAACTTGGTGCGCGTTGTCGACGGCACGCATCCTGAAGCAATGGAAATATCCCACCTTCCATTTGATCATTTGGTCTTCACCGGATCGCCAAAAAGTGGCAGAACCATCATGGCAAATGCTGCTGCCAATTTAACTCCGGTAACGCTTGAACTAGGTGGTAAATCGCCTGCGATAGTATTTGAAGATTACGATGTTAAAAAAGCGGCGGCACGCCTTGCACACGGTAAGGGGATGAACTCGGGACAAATTTGCATCGCCCCGGATTACGCTTTTGTACCGGAGGGTAAACAGCAAGAGTTTGTCGAAGCACTAAAGGCTGCTCACCAATCCATGTATGGCGAGATTAAAGCGAATCAGGACTATACCGCGCTCGTGGATGATGCACAGCATAAGCGATTCCATGACTTATTGAATGATGCAAAAGAAAAGGGCGCTGAGATTACGCAATGTCTGGACGGTGGAGAAGGACGTAAAACGCCGCTCTATATCGCGACCAACCTGACACCAGATATGCGTATTTGTCAGGAAGAGATCTTTGGCCCGTTGCTTCCTGTTCATACCTATCAATCCATTGAAGAAGTAATTCAATACATTACTGACAAACCACGTCCTCTGGCTTGCTACCTGTTTACTAACGATGAGACGCAGCGTGAAACCGTGCTGACACAGACTCATAGTGGTGGCGTCACATTGAATGACTGGGGCTGGCATGTTCTCAATCACTCGGTGCCGTTTGGTGGGGTAGGTAATTCAGGGATAGGGAATTACCACGGTGAAGAAGGGTTCAGAGAGTTGAGTCATGCACGTTCTGTATTGCAAATGCGAGACTGGTTTCCAGTTCAGCTCTTTTCACCTCCATACGGAAGTTGGGTACAAAAGCTGATACTGCGTGTTTTTGTCGGCAAGCCGGACCCGCGATTAAAGAAAAAAAATAGCTGACACCGCGCCTCACTTAGTACGTTTGTAATGACCTAATCAATTCAAGGATGAAATATGACGAAATCAGCGAAAGGATTACGCATTTGCGTGTTGCGTCTTTCTTCAAGTGGCATGACTTACCTGCATCAATGGCAAGAGAGTACCGCTCATTTACTGTCTATGGGAGGCCGGTAATGGAAAGCTACGATTACATTATTGTCGGTGGTGGATCTGCTGGTAGCGTTTTAGCTTCGCGTTTATCTGAAGATCCTGAGGTGACGGTTTGTCTGTTAGAGGCTGGTGGCAAAGACAACAGTGCGTTTATTCAGACCCCTGTCGGCACGGTGGCTATGCTGCCGACCAAGTTACATAACTGGGGTTTTGAAACGGTGCCACAAACCGGATTAAATGGTCGTAAAGGTTATCAACCGAGAGGAAAAGCGTTAGGTGGTTCGAGCTCGATTAATGCCATGATGTACTCGAGAGGGAACCGGTATGATTACGACTTATGGGCAAGTCTAGGTAATACTGGCTGGAGCTACGACGAATGTTTACCGTATTTCAAAAAAGCGGAAAACAACGAGGTTCACCACAATGAATATCATGGTCAGGGCGGGCCTTTGAATGTCACTGACTTGCGCTCTCCGAGTAAGCTTGTTGAGCGATATTTGTCGGCCTGTGAGTCCATCGGTGTTCCCCGCAGTGCAGATATTAATGGCGCACAACAGTTTGGCGCAACTTACACGCAAGTGACTCAACGAGATGGTGAGCGATGCAGCGCAGCAAAAGCGTATCTGACACCACACTTAAGCCGGACAAATCTTACGGTGCTGACCAAAGCCACCACGCATAAGGTTCTGTTTGAAGGAAAGCGTGCGGTTGGCGTCGAATACGGTTTGAAAGGGAAGCGTTTCCAAATTAAATGCAATCGTGAAGTGATTTTATCGGCGGGTGCATTTGGTTCTCCACAAATCTTGCTCTTATCTGGTATTGGAGCCAAAGCTGATCTCGATAAGCACAATATTGATCAAGTTCATGAGTTACAGGGTGTTGGCGAAAACTTACAAGACCATATTGATTTGGTACACAGCTACAAATGCCTTGATAAGAGAGAGTCTTTCGGCGTCTCGCTACGAATGGTTTCTGAAATGGGTAAAGCGTTGCCTCAGTGGATGAACCAGCGTAGTGGCAAAATGAGCAGTAACTTTGCTGAAGGAATTGGCTTTCTTTACTCTGATGACAATATTGATGTGCCTGATTTGGAGTTCGTCTTTGTGGTGGGAGTGGTTGATGATCATGCACGTAAGATCCACCTCAGCCACGGTTATAGCTCTCACGTTACGCTACTAAGGCCAAAAAGTAAGGGAACCGTCAAACTTAAAAGTGCTGACCCTTATGACGCGCCGCTGATTGATCCTGCCTTTTTAAACCACCCGGATGATATCGGCATCATGATCAAAGCGTGGAAGAAGCAACACCAGATGATGGAAAGTCAGGCATTTAATGACGTTCGAGGTGATAATTTTTATCCGGTTGATGTTGACGATGATCATGCCATTGAGCAGGATATCCGTAACCGGGCTGATACCCAATACCACCCCGTGGGTACGTGTAAAATGGGAACGGCGGATGATCCTCTGGCGGTGGTGGATAAGGATTTAATCGTCCATGGGTTAGAAGGGCTAAGAGTGGTTGACGCTTCGATAATGCCAACGCTTATCGGTGGAAACACCAATGCACCTACTATCATGATTGCGGAAAAAATCTCCGATCAAATCAAGTCACAATATGCCGAATATTCTGAGTCTGAAACGAGGATATCTAAGGTTGGGTAGGCCGCTAGGAAAATAACTGGTGCTAAAGCCAAAATAAAAAAGCCGAGACAGTAGGACGGCAGTCTCGGCTTTTTGAGCATTTAGCTTTATACAAAGGCTAGATGCTACTCCTCTGAAACGTCTTTTTTAACTTCGAGCATTTCAGCAAGCTCTTCAAGTGCCTGGATAGAAATCTCTGACAAGCGTTGTAGATGCTGGTCTAGAGTCTCATGGTCAACAAGCGATGGTTCTTTATTATTTGTCTCTTTTGTTAGCATGTCTCAACCTCATAAGTTGAGTTAGGGGAGCTATTATAATACTCAAGATGTTGAGTATTAAAAAAACGTTCTATGTTTAATTTGTTAGATAGATCATTGATTGAGGCTAGCGCTTTCGCGCTTTAAATTGAAAACGAGCTATATCGCTCAAATATGAAAGGTGACCTAGCAATCAGAGGAATTTATGCTATTTGCACTCACTGAACCACATGTTAGAGGTCCAGTGAGCAAAAGTGATATCAGAATTGCGGTTTAACACCGAACTGCGCTGCTGCGTAGGCGACGCGCTCTTTCGGTTTAGGGTATTCAGCAGGAGTACCAAGGCTTTCGATATGTTTTAAACGAGGCAGTAAACCCATGCCATTCGCGATTTGAATAGCCAGGCCCGGACGCGCATTGAGCTCTAAAACCATCGGCCCTTCTTCTTTGTCCAGCACCATATCTGTGCCCATGTAGCCTAGACCTGTCATTTCCCAAGCACTAGAAGCCAGTTCAAGCAAGCGCTCCCAATGTGGAACTTCCAGCGTTGAAAGGTCTTTTCCCGTATCAGGGTGGTGAGTGACAGGTTGGTCAAATTGTACAGCTCTGATCGCTTTACCCGTGGCGATATCAATACCCACACCCACAGCGCCTTGGTGAAGGTTCGCTTTACCATCAGAGGCCGCAGTCGAACAACGCATCATCGCCATTACAGGGTAGCCTTTAAATACAATGATTCGAACATCCGGCACACCTTCATAACTGAAACCATCAAAGCAGTCATCAAACTTGATCAGGTTCTCAACGACGGCAACATCGTTTTTACCACCAAGAGAAAATAGCCCGGCAAGCGCGTTACTGATGTGGCGCTCTACTTCTTCTTTGCCAATGGTTGCACCTGAAGGCTTGGTGTATACGCCATCTTTGTGTGAGGTGATAACTAAAATACCTTTACCACCACTACCTTGAGCAGGCTTAATTACAAAGCCTGGCCACTCTTTAACCATGTTGTGTATGGTTTTTACTTCAGCTTGGTTATGAATGACGCCGATGAGGGCAGGGACGGTCGCCCCTGCTGCCTGAGCGATGATTTTAGTTTTCAGCTTGTCATCCACTAAAGGATATTTGGAACGATCATTGTAGCGACCAATATAGCTATGGTTGCGCTTGTTCATCCCCATAATACCTTTATGGCGAAGTTTTGCTGGCGTGGTATAACGTTCAAACATCGTTTAATCCTCCGCTAGCGGTTTGAAACGACGAAGTTCTGTCAAGCGGTAACCAGTGTACGTACCAAGTAGTAGAATCCCTGCCAGAACGATCAGCTGAAGACCGATAAAGTTAAACGTCAGATGTTGGATATATGAGTTGGTCATGGCCAAATAAACCAGTACTGCGGTAAGTAGTGAGCCACCACCTTGCATCGCCACTTCTTTCGCCCCTTCTTCTTCCCACAGAATCGACATACGTTCGATGGTCCATGACAAGATGATCATCGGGAAGAAGGTAATCGTCAGACCTTCTGTCAGACCGATCTTAAATGCGACGACAGTGAATACCGAGATGATCATGATTACCGTGATGATAACCGCCGATATTCGAGCGACCAGAAGTAAATTAAGTCGCGACAGATAGCTTCGGATAATCAAGCCCGTACCGACAATCAGCAAGAAGCCGACAATACCAGTAATCAATTGCGTTTGGACGAAGGCGACCGCAATCAGAACTGGCATGAAGGTACCTGATGTTTTCAGGCCGATAATCACGCGCAGGAATACCACAATCAGTGCGCCAATTGGGATCAGCATGATGGTCTTAAACATAGCTTGTTCTTCAAGTGGCAAGCTATGAATAGAAATGTTCATCAGGCCATCTGCTTCAATCTTGTTGTTGGTGGCCTGTTGAGGAGTCATATCCTGCTTGATCATTGAGAAATGAACTTGGCTATTATTGCCGCCAACTAAATCGAGCAGCGATACGTTGGATTCATCCCAAACCAACAGGTTAGGTTGCACGGCCTTTTGCTCTGAGTTTGGAGAGAACAGAACCCAGTCTTTACCAGACCACACTTGTACCATTGGTTGAATGGTTTGGCGTCGGCGTCCATCTTCCAGCTCAATAACACCCACTATTTTGCTTTGTACACCTGCTGAGAGAAGGATATTGTGTAACGCATCGGTACGGTCAAAATCGTTCAGTAGCAGCGCAGAGTTTTGACTGTCTGGATCGTTCAATGTTTTGATCAGTTCACGTGCAAATGTCACGTTGTCCGCAGAGCGGCTCATTGCTCGCTCAATCAGTGCGTTTGCTGCGGCCTGTTGCGGAGCTGAAAGCGTTGGAGGAGTAATCTCATCTGCTGGTGGGAGAGGCGTAACCTGAGCTTGAGGGTCCACCAGAAATTGTGCTTTGTAGTAGATGGTCTGAGGACCGCGAGCCTGACGTATTGACCATTCTGCGCGACGTCCGGAGTCTGAGTTGATGTAAGAGACCCCATAACCAGAAGAAGAAGCGGATTCGCCGATAAGTGTGTAACCACTTTGAGTATGAGGGGCGGCAAGGGAAGCTTTTACTTCGTTGCCGTTAGCGTTGAATTCTATACGAGCTTCTACATCCCATACCTGACGCGTTTCACCTGGAGTCCATGGCACGCCATAATTTTGGTGTCTGAAAACACTCAAAGCGATGCCCGCAACCACCAATAAAATGACGGATACGTAAAACGGTATTTTTGACGTCATAATCTACCTTATTATTCTTAGTTTTCTTCTGTTTGAATATATGTGCGGCTAACATCGACCAACGCGATGTCGCGAATAAATTCTCTACCTAGTAAAATAGGATGGTTCATATGGGAACGATCTGCCAACGTAAATTGCGCTTTTTCATGGATTTTCCCAACTTTGACCCACAGTTCGACAACGGCTCTGCGATCAAGATCATCTGCCGTGGATTGACGTATCTTCACGTAGCGCAGGACAGGAGCTTCAATCCAAATATTCTTTTCTTCTTCAGACTTTGTATTGTCGGCCAAATGAAAGCGAACCCAGTTTTTTCCGTTTCTTTCAAACTCTTTAATATCGATAGCGTTTAAAGACGAAGTGGCTGCGCCAGTATCGACTCGAGCATCGAACGTCTGCTTGATAGAATCTATGGTCACTTTCTCAATTGAACCGAGAATAATGTTATGTGTTGGCGTCTGTTCTACAGGGGTAGGAGCCTGAACGATGATAGGATCTTTTGGCTTTTTGACTTCGGCCATGGCTTCGTCACGGAATGTACGAAGCTCGCCTTTTAGTGTCGTCACTTCGCCTTCAAGGTTGTCGATATGGTTCGATTGGTTACTGAGCTGCTGCTCCAGAGTAGCAATACGATTATTGACATTCGTTTCTGAGGATTGGATAGCGGCTAACGTTTCTTGGTGGTACTGTTCGCCTTTGGTAAGTGTGCATCCAGATAGCAAGACGATGGCAACAACCGGAGTCAATCGTAATAACATTGAAAACCTTGGGATGGATTAAGTTGTTTGATTTTTAAGAGTTTAGCTTATATCAACAAAGCCTCACAAGTAAGAATGTTTCTCTATCTCTTATAGAGTGAGGAATAGTGACGAAAAGCTTAGAATCAAGGGTGCGAACCACACCCTTGAAGAGATAAGATGAGAGGGTAATGTCTTAATAGAAGCAGTGAGTTAGAGCAATGTCAGAAATCTAAGTTAATTATGATTTACGAGCCACAAGCACTGCACGGCGCGGCGCTGGGTAGCCTTCCACTGTTTTACTCGGATCGTTTGGATCTAGGTAGTCTGGTAGTGAATTGTGAGTCATCCAGTCTGTTGTGCGTTGCTCACCTACCGTAGTCACATTCTCATCTACGATACGGACATCTTCAAAGCCAACCAGCTCTAACCACACTTTGAGTGCTTTTGCTGAAGGGAAGAAATATACGTTACGCATCTGAGCGTAGCGAGATGTCGGTACAAGAACGGCGTTTTCGTCACCCTCAATCACTAGGGTTTCTAATACAAGCTCACCACCCGAAACCAGCTGGTCTTTGAGCTGAATTAGATGGTCAAGCGGAGAACGGCGGTGATACAGAACACCCATACTAAATACCGTATCGAACGCTTCTAGTTTTGGTAGTTGCTCAATACCCAATGGCAGCAGGTGCGCTCGCTGATCGCCGCCCATTAGTTTGCGGATCGCTTCAAACTGGATCAGGAACAGGTGGGAAGGATCAATGCCAACACAAAGACGAGCGCCTTCACCAAGCATGCGCCACATGTGGTAGCCATTACCACAGCCGACATCGAGCACACTGCGGTTCTTTAGCGGTGAGATATGTGGAAGAACACGATCCCATTTCCAGTCACTGCGCCACTCGGTATCAATGTGAATACCATGCACTGTGTACGGCCCTTTGCGCCATGGATGGAATGTACGCAGCAAATTTTCTAGTTTTTTCAATTCACCTTCATGAAAAGGTGTGTCATTGCTGATGGTGACTGAGTTTTTAATGTCAACCTGATTCGGTGAGCCCTCAGGAATTTTGTTCAGTGCTTTCAACCAGCGACCAAAGTCACCGTGCTCTGCATTTTGCCAGTCCGTTAGCTGTTGTGGTAACACGTTTAGCCACGGTTGAAGACGCGTGTCTTGGGCAATTAATTGATAGAAATTTGCAAAGTTAAACATAATTAGTTAATCGCTGAGTTGATGGTGTAAAAGTAAATTGAGTTTGAGTTCGAATGTTTACTTATCCGAATGGTTACTTAATTGCAAACATAGAGCCGAAGTTAAAGCACTGGAACCAGACGTCATAGCTAGAGAATCCAATTTTTGCGAAACGTTCTTTATGGTCTTTCTTAGAATCCGGACGCATTACATTTTCGATTGCGCTGCGTTTTTGGCTGATTTCCAGCTCGCTGTAGCCATTTGCACGTTTAAAGTCGTGGTGAAGGTCAATCAATAGTTCATTAGACACTTCATCTTCAAAGACGAATTTTTCAGACAGAATCAGAATGCCGCCAGGGCGCAGACCAGCGTAGATTTTCTCTAACAACGTGTAGCGATCTTCTGGAGAAAGAAACTGAAGTGTGAAGTTCAGGACGACTACCGAAGCGTTTTCAATTTCGATATTACGAATATCTTGTTCAACGACTTCTACTGGTGTGTCGCTGCGGTATGCGTTTACGTGAAGCTTACAACGTTCGACCATGGCTGGAGAGTTATCGACAGCGATGATTTTACAACCTTCTTGTTTAATATGGCGGCGCATTGAAAGTGTCGCTGCACCTAAAGAACACCCAAGGTCATAAATGTTGGAGTGCGGCTTAACAAAGCGTTCAGCCAGCATGCCAATCGCAGAAATGATGTTGCTGTAACCCGGCACCGAGCGTTGAATCATGTCAGGAAAGACTTCCGCTACGCGTTCATCAAACGTGAAATCCCCAATTTTATCGATTGGAGCCGAAAAAATAGTATCTGGATTGCTCTTAGGGTTCATAACCATATCTCTGCATACAAGCTGACGGGACTATATAGTCTTCAAAAAACGTCAGACATCAAAAAAGGCGCGTATTTTATGAGAAATTCGCGCCTCTGTCATGCATTGCTTTAGATTGCATCAGAACATCTGTAACTGGGAGTTGCCATCATTGGCAGGGAAGGGCTCCAAATCAGGGAGCGTAATGTGCTTTTGTAGATTCTTATAAATGTTTGCAGCCAGTTCTGGTGCGATGATGTTGTCGGCGGTATGGATCATCACATAAGGCTGTTTACCTTCATTGATCCACTGTGAAAGTTTGCTCAGCCAAGGCTTAAAAAAGTCATAATTCTGCTGTTCCTCCGGGTGGCCGATAAAGCGGATCATCGGGTGGGCAGCAGTGGCAATTGCGTGTACTGGCACTTTGGGCTTTTTCATCTGAGCATCGATGATCGCTTCACTATTTGGTTTAGCTGCAAACACAGGTCGGCTGTCCATGATGATTCGGTCGATGCCATTTTCTATCAGCCATTGATTGAGCGCTCGCTCATCATCACCTTTGGAGAAAAACGCCATATGACGCACTTCTACACCAAGAGGGAAGTTCGGTGGAAAGCTGGCGCAGAACTTTTTTAAACGGTCGAGGTATTCAGGACCAAAAGCGGCTGGCAACTGGATTGTCCACTGACCGACTCGCTCATGGAGCGGTTCCATCACTTTCATAAAGTCACGCAACTGCTCATCACATCCTCTAAGCATTTGTTGGTGAGTAATGGCTTTTGGTAGCTTAAAGGTAAACTTGAAATCGTCGTGCGTTGCTGATTTCCAGTTTTGAACAGTACTAAGTGACGGTGTCGCATAAAAGGTGGTATTGCCTTCTACAGTATGGAATACCTGTGCGTACTTCTCTAAACGCTCAGCAGGCTTTGTGCCACTACCATAGAAGCTTTGTTGCCACAGGTTATGTGACCACATGGTTAGTCCAAGTCGAAGGGGTAAGTTATCCATTATTCTTCTTTACATTTAATCCTGCGATCACTTTACGAGAGTTTTGCTGAAATAGGTAATTTCACGTTATAATCAGCAGCAATTTTTTCGCTCTGGTGCGGTTTTGAACAGTTGTAGTACTAAAAAGCACCAATGAATGATAAAACACACTTAATTGTACGCTGAGTAGTCGATTTTCATAGACTTTCAGCGTATAACTGAATCTTTACTCTGCTTGGCAATGAAGCCGACAGAGCGTAGTCAACAACTTTTGAGAGATTGGGAATTTCATTATGCGTACCCATTACTGTGGTCACCTGAACAAGTCCCTTGCAGGACAAACTGTAGAACTTTGCGGCTGGGTTAACCGTCGCCGTGATTTAGGCGGTCTTATTTTTATCGATATGCGAGATCGTGAAGGCATCGTTCAGGTAGTTGTAGATCCAGATATGGCGGATGCGTATGAAGTGGCTAACACACTTCGTAATGAATTCTGTATCAAACTAACGGGTGAAGTTCGTGTTCGTCCAGAAAGCCAAGTAAACAAAGACATGGCAACCGGTGAAGTTGAGATCCTTGCGAAAGGTCTTGAAATCATCAACCGTTCTGACGTTCTGCCTCTAGACTTCAACCAAAAGAACTCTGAAGAGCAGCGTCTGAAGTACCGTTACCTGGACCTACGTCGTCCAGAAATGAGTGACCGCATCAAGCTACGTGCTAAAGCGTCTAGCTTTGTTCGTCGTTTCCTAGACGACAACGGCTTCCTGGACATCGAAACACCAGTACTAACTAAAGCGACGCCAGAAGGTGCTCGTGACTACCTAGTACCAAGCCGTGTTCATAAGGGCAGTTTCTACGCGCTTCCTCAGTCTCCACAGCTATTTAAACAGCTGTTAATGATGTCTGGTTTTGACCGTTACTACCAAATCGTTAAGTGTTTCCGTGACGAAGACTTGCGTGCTGACCGTCAGCCAGAATTCACTCAGATCGATATCGAAACGTCATTCATGACGGCTGATCAAGTACGTGAAGTGACTGAAAACATGGTTCGCGATATGTGGCAAGAGCTACTAAACGTAGACCTGGGTCAGTTCCCAGTAATGCCGTTTGCGGAAGCAATTCGTCGTTTCGGCTCTGACAAACCAGACCTACGTAACCCACTAGAGCTAGTAGACGTTGCTGATCTTGTAAAAGACGTAGACTTCAAAGTGTTCTCTGGTCCGGCAAACGACGAGAAAGGTCGTGTTGCGGTAATTCGTGTACCTGGCGGTGCGTCTCTGACTCGTAAGCAAATCGACGGTTACGCTGAGTTCGTTGGTATCTACGGCGCGAAAGGTCTGGCGTGGATGAAGGTTAACGACCGCGCTGCAGGGGTGGAAGGTATCCAGTCTCCAGTAGCTAAGTTCCTAAACGAAGACGTGATCAACGGTATTCTAGACCGCACTCAAGCAGAATCTGGCGATATCATCCTATTTGGTGCTGACAAAGCAGGCATCGTTGCAGAAGCGCTAGGTGCACTACGTCTGAAACTAGGTAAAGATTTAGAACTAACGGACGAGTCTGCATGGGCACCTCTATGGGTTGTTGATTTCCCAATGTTCGAAGAAGATGACGAAGGCAACTTACACGCAATGCATCACCCGTTCACGGCACCTCTTGGTGTTAATGCGGAAGAGCTAAAAGCGAACCCAGCGGCAGCGAACTCAAACGCATACGACATGGTTCTAAACGGCTACGAAGTGGGCGGCGGTTCTGTACGTATCCACAACGCAGAAATGCAGGCTGCAGTGTTCGATATCCTAGGTATCGATGCTGACGAGCAACGACTAAAATTCGGCTTCCTTCTAGACGCACTGAAGTTCGGTACGCCTCCACACGCAGGTCTTGCATTCGGTCTAGACCGTCTGGTTATGCTGCTATGTGGTACTGAGAACATCCGTGATGTTATCGCGTTCCCTAAAACAACAGCAGCAGCGTGTCTACTGACAGACGCACCAAGCATTGCAAACCCTGCAGCGCTAGAAGAGTTGGCAGTTGCGGTAACAGTAGCAAAAGAAAAAGACGCAGAATAAGCGCACAACAATTGAAGAAAAACTCCCGCAATTGCGGGAGTTTTTGTTTTAATGAAATATATTCTAATAAGTCTAATAAATTTAATGAGTTGTTGATTAGGAAACTTAATGTCAATTATTTTGGGCATTGACCCAGGCTCACGTATTACCGGTTACGGTGTCATCCGCCAGCAAGGCCGCCATTTGCAATATCTTGGCAGCGGCTGTATCCGCATGTCTGAAAAAGAGCTCCCAGGGCGACTCAGACAAATTTATGCTGGTGTTACGGAAATCATTACTCAGTTTCAGCCAGATGTCTTCGCTATCGAACAAGTTTTTATGGCGAAAAACGCTGATTCTGCGCTAAAACTGGGACAGGCTCGAGGCAGTGCAATCGTAGCGGCAGTAAATGCGGATTTACCTGTTTATGAATACGCCGCACGCCTGATTAAACAGGCCGTTGTGGGGACAGGCGGTGCAGATAAAACTCAGGTCCAGCACATGGTCCAACATATGTTGAAGCTGCCAGCAAAACCGCAAGCCGATGCGGCCGATGCCTTGGGTGTGGCAATCTGTCATGCCAATACCAACAAAACGCTAGTGGCTTTGGCAGGAAAGGCAACCAGCGCACGAAAAGGGCGCTACCGGTAAAATTAACTGGATGTCTATCCAGTTCTTTATTATCCTGTCGCAAATTCATTTCCAAAGAGTATTTATCGTGATTGGACGTCTTCGCGGCACCTTGCTAGAAAAGCAACCTCCTGAAGTTTTAATTGAAGTTAACGGCATTGGTTATGAAGTTCAGATGCCAATGAGCTGTTTCTACGAGCTGCCAAACATCGGCGAAGAAGCCATCATTTATACTCATTTTGTTGTTCGCGAAGATGCTCAGCTGCTTTACGGTTTCAATACCGTAAAAGAGCGTGCGTTGTTCCGTGAAGTGATTAAAGCAAACGGCGTGGGTCCTAAATTGGGCTTGGGCATTTTGTCTGGTATGACAGCAAGTCAGTTTGTTACATGCGTTGAACGAGAGGATGTTTCAACACTCGTTAAGCTGCCGGGCGTTGGTAAGAAAACGGCTGAGCGCCTTGTGGTTGAAATGAAAGACCGTCTGAAAGGGTGGGGTGCTGGTGATCTCTTTACCCCATTTACCGATGCCGCACCAGCAGATTCCGCAACGGCTGCATCTAACAACGCAGAAGAAGAGGCGGTGAGTGCACTGCTTGCTCTAGGTTACAAACCAACGCAAGCCTCGAAAGTCGTGTCTCAAATCGCGAAACCGGATATGAACAGCGAGCAGCTGATTCGTGAAGCGCTAAAATCAATGGTGTAACGCCAGTCCGAAGGTAACAGTTTGCCGATTGCAATAAGTTGCTTAAGGTAATCTATTCTCTCAGGTAACCATTTTTTCAAGGTAACAAGATGATTGAAGCTGATCGTTTAATCGCTCCAGAAAACCCGGCGTTTAGGGAAGAAGACGTCATTGACCGCGCAATCCGTCCGAAAAAGTTAGAAGACTACCAAGGTCAGGATCACGTTCGAGGCCAGATGGAGATCTTTATTAAAGCGGCACAGCTGCGTAATGAAGCGTTAGATCACCTGTTGATTTTTGGTCCTCCTGGCTTGGGTAAAACCACACTCGCCAATATCGTTGCTAACGAAATGGAAGTGAACATTCGTACCACTTCAGGTCCAGTGCTGGAAAAAGCAGGGGACTTAGCCGCGCTGCTCACCAACTTAGAAGAAAACGATGTTCTCTTTATCGATGAAATCCACCGCTTGAGCCCAATGGTTGAAGAGGTGCTTTATCCCGCGATGGAAGACTACCAGCTAGATATTATGATTGGTGAAGGTCCGGCAGCTCGCTCAATTAAAATCGATTTGCCGCCATTTACCTTAATCGGGGCGACAACGCGTGCTGGTTCACTGACGTCACCATTACGCGACCGTTTTGGTATCACTCAGCGTCTTGAGTTTTATAAGATTAAAGACCTGCAGGACATTGTTCAGCGTAGTGCGGATTGTTTAGGTCTCTCTATGGACCCGGAAGGGGCTTTAGAAGTCGCACGTCGTGCTCGTGGCACACCTCGTATCGCAAACCGTTTATTACGTCGTGTGCGTGATTATGCAGAAGTAAAAGGCAATGGTCACATCTGTGCTGATGTCGCTGATAAAGCGCTTAACATGCTTGATGTTGATGCTCAGGGCTTCGACTATATGGACCGTAAACTTCTCCTCGCGATTATGGAGAAGTTTGGTGGAGGTCCCGTTGGCTTAGATAATATGGCAGCGGCTATTGGTGAAGAAAAAGACACCATAGAAGACGTGCTGGAACCTTATCTGATTCAACAAGGTTATTTACAACGAACACCACGGGGTAGAATTGCCACTGATCGGGCTTATCTCCACTTTGGAATCGAAAAATAGAAAGTAAAAAGGCTGGGCAAATTGCTCAGCCTTTTTGCTTTTAGTGATCTATATCTCATTTATTGAATTTCTTTAATTCCTTTTTAGTTAACAGAAAGGTTCTAGTTGTTGCGTTAATGTTTGCCTGTAGCCCGTTATTTACTCCCCTGATTACCCAGCCTTAACATTTGCGTCAGGTGTTGTTTGATTTGCGTCAAGGTGATGGATTTTTGTCCACGTTCTGTGCATAAATATTGATGTGTATCAAAGCGCATTCTGGCTATAAATCTTTTGAAACAATGTGTTTTTACAAGTAATATTAGCCACAGCTATATTAGCTGATGCTTAACAATTAACTAACCAACGAAGTACATTTTCGCAACAAAAAGTTGTGACAATTCAACATATTTCATGTGTGAATAACACTTGATTATGGATTGCAATATGTAGAGAGTGTCATTCAGCCGACACATAGGAGTTACCATGATTGACGTAGTTGATCTATCGCGGTTGCAGTTTGCACTAACAGCGATGTATCACTTCCTATTCGTACCATTGACCCTTGGTATGGCCTTCCTACTGGCCATTATGGAGTCGTTGTACGTAATGACGAATAAGCAAATCTATAAGGACATGACCAAGTTCTGGGGCAAGCTGTTCGGTATTAACTTTGCACTTGGTGTGGCTACCGGCCTTACCATGGAGTTCCAGTTTGGTACTAACTGGTCGTATTACTCGCACTACGTAGGTGACATCTTTGGTGCACCACTCGCCATCGAAGCACTGGTTGCGTTCTTCCTGGAGTCAACGTTTGTAGGCTTATTCTTCTTCGGGTGGGATCGACTGTCTAAACGTCAACACTTAGCGGTAACTTGGCTGGTGGCTTTAGGTTCTAACTTCTCAGCACTGTGGATTCTGATTGCGAACGGCTGGATGCAAAACCCAGTTGGCGCGGAATTCAACTTCGAAACCATGCGAATGGAAATGGTGAGTTTTGCTGAAGTTGTGTTTAACCCAGTTGCTCAGGTTAAATTCGTTCACACGGTAGCTTCTGGTTACACCTGTGGCGCAATGTTTGTTCTAGGCATCAGTTCATACTACCTATTAAAAGGTCGTGACGTGGCGTTCGCTCGTCGTTCATTTGCTATCGCCGCTTCATTCGGTATGGCAGCAATTCTTTCTACTATCGTTCTTGGTGACGAATCAGGCTATGAGCTTGGTGAAGTTCAGAAAGTGAAGCTTGCTGCAGTAGAAGCTGAATGGCACACAGAACCAGCACCGGCTGCGTTCACGCTGTTTGGTATTCCTAACCAAGAAGACATGCATACTGACTACGCAATTAAGATCCCTTACGTAATGGGTATTATTGCAACTCGTTCTATCGATAAGGAAGTAACGGGCTTACGTGACCTGCATGATCAACACTTAGAGCGTATCCGTACGGGTATGTACGCGTACGAGCTGCTAGAGAAGCTTCGTGCGGGTGATAAGTCTGAAGAGAACATGGCTGCGTTCGATGAAGTGAAAGGTGACCTAGGTTACGGTCTACTTCTAAAACGCTACACAGAAAATGTTGTTGATGCGACAGAAGAGCAGATTCAAGCAGCAGCGGATGACTCTATCCCAACCGTGTGGCCGCTATTCTGGTCATTCCGTATCATGGTTGCGTGTGGCTTCATCATGCTATTCGTATTCGGCTTGGCGTTCATCCAAACGTGTCGTCAGAAGATTACACAGAAGAAATGGCTGCTTAAAGCTGCGCTATTCAGTATTCCACTTCCATGGATTGCTATCGAAGCAGGTTGGTTTGTTGCGGAGTTTGGTCGTCAACCATGGGCGGTTGGTGAGATTCTCCCAGTACACGTTGCAGCTTCAGCACTGACAGCCGGTGAAATCTTGACTTCACTATTCGCGATTCTGGCGCTTTACACTGCATTCTTGATTGCAGAAGTTTACTTAATGGTGAAATTCGCTCGTAAAGGTCCAAGTAGTCTGAAAACTGGACGTTACCACTTCGAGCAAAACGCTGACTCTGTTGAAGACAAAGTTAGTCGCCAAGTAGAAGCGTAAGACAAGGAGACAACAAGATGTTTGATTACGAAATCTTGCGATTCATCTGGTGGGTACTGATCGGTGTTCTACTAGTTGGTTTTGCAGTAACAGATGGATTCGATATGGGTGTAGGCGCGCTTGTACCTGTTATCGGTAAAAGCGACACACAACGTCGTGTCATGATTAACTCAATCGCCCCACACTGGGATGGTAACCAAGTTTGGCTTATCACTGCGGGTGGTGCATTGTTTGCAGCTTGGCCTCTTGTTTACGCAACGTCATTCTCTGGTTTCTACCTGGCGATGATCTTGACGCTTGCAGCGCTGTGGCTACGTCCTCTTGGTCTGGACTACCGTTCGAAAATTGAAGATCCAAAATGGCGCAGAAACTGGGACATTTGTATCTCAATCAGTGGCTTTGTACCGCCAATTATCTTCGGTGTAGCTTTTGGTAACCTTCTACAAGGTGTTCCATTCCAATTGAGTGACTTCCTGATGCCAACGTATCACGGTTCATTCTTTGGCCTGCTAAACCCATTCGCGTTGCTGTGTGGCCTAGTAAGCTTGTTCATGATTCTGATGCAAGGTTCAAGCTGGCTACAGATGAAGACTACTGGCGAAGTGCATACTCGTGCGCGTAACGTCGCTCAGCTTACTGGTCTGCTAACCGTGGTAACGTTTGTTGTTGCTGGTTTCTGGGTTCAGAACATTGAAGGCTACGTAATTGTTGGTGGTATTGATACCAATGCAGCGTCTAACCCTCTGAACAAAGAGGTGATTCGTGAAGCAGGTGCGTGGATGAAGAACTTTGAAACCCACCCACTGCTATGGGCTGCACCAGTACTAGGTGTTGCGATGCCACTGCTGACTGTACTGGCTTCTCGCCTTGAAAAGTGTGCGACTTCGTTCATCACTTCAAGCCTTGGTGTTGCGGGTATTATCTTTACTGCTGGCTTTGCGATGTTCCCATTCATTATGCCGTCAGATCTAGTGCCTAGCCATAGCTTGACGATGTGGGATGCTACTTCATCTGAGCTGACGCTTAACCTAATGACAGGTGTTGCGTTTGTTATGGTACCAATCATTCTGGGTTACACGTCTTGGACTTACTACAAGATGTTCGGCCGCTTGGATGATAAGTACATTGAAGACAACAAAAACTCACTTTACTAAGGAGCAATTACTATGTGGTATTTCGCATGGATTCTAGGTGTACTACTTGCTTGTGCATTCGGTATCATCAACGCTCTTTGGTTAGAGCACTCAGAAATGATGGATAAAGACAGTGAGTGATCTCGCTGATAAGGTAGCGAAGTTACATGAACCAACAGATAAGACTCTGCTGAGGGTCTTATCTCTCATCCTCGGCTTTATGCATGTTGGATTGGTCATGTGGGAGCCAGAAGCGTACAGCGAGGCGATTGGCGGGTTTAACGCCGTCATCGCTCCAGCACTGATTTGGGCAGTATGCTCAAGCATGGTGTTTGGCGTTGGCTTCAAGCCGAGAAGTTGGTATTGGCAGGTGTTATTCAGCCCATACTTTTCACTGACTATCTTATTGTACTTAACTGTACGCTATTTCATGTAGCTTGAAATAAGCTGAAATAAAGTCGGTTATTTCATCATCGATTAAAAGCCAGGCTCTTTGCCTGGCTTTTATTTTTTCTACAAAAATCAAAAATATTCCGCTCACTTGGTACCAATTCATATTGCTTAAGTTATAGTAACTACTTTAAAGAATTGACTCTATTGGTACTCTCTTGCAAGGCACATCTAATTCATTCCGCTGGCCGATCACCGTGTACTATGAAGACACAGACGCGGGTGGCGTTGTTTATCATTCAAATTACCTGAAATTCTTTGAGCGTGCCCGTACTGAAATGTTGCGTGCAAAAGGTATCTCTCAACAAGTGTTACTGGAACAAAACATCGGTTTCGTTGTCCGACACATGGATATCGATTTCAAACAAGGGGCAAAGCTGGACGAACATTTGACAGTCTTGACCCGAGTGTCAGAAATAAAACGTGCGTCTTTACAATTCTGTCAAGAGTTGGTCAATGATCAAGGGCGGATATTGTGCAGTACCTTTGTTAAGGTAGCATGTGTCGATAATAAGAAAATGAAACCAATAGCTATTCCAGCATTTATTAATTCGGAGCTAACAAATAGTGACTGCTGATATTTCCATTTTAGATCTCTTTCTTCAGGCAAGTCTGTTGGTAAAACTTGTGATGCTGACACTACTTGGTATGTCGATTGCGTCATGGGCGATGATCATTAAGCGCAGCAAAGTGCTTTCACACGCATCAAAAGATGCAGAATCATTTGAAGATAAGTTCTGGTCAGGTACCGATCTTTCTCAGCTTTACCAAAAAGTAAAAGCTCGTAAAGATGAAATCATCGGCACAGAAGAGATCTTCTACGCCGGTTTTACAGAATTTGCACGTCTGCGTAAGAGTAACGCGAACTCTCCAGCTTACATTATGGAAGGGACAGGACGTGCCATGCGCGTTGCCGTTGCTCGTGAAGTTGATGAGCTAGAAACCAGCTTACCTTTCCTTGCGACGGTAGGTTCAATCAGCCCGTACATTGGTCTGTTTGGTACCGTTTGGGGCATCATGCACGCGTTTATCGCACTGGGTGAAGTAAAACAAGCAACCCTTTCGATGGTAGCACCAGGTATCGCAGAAGCGTTGATCGCGACGGCAATGGGTCTGTTTGCTGCTATCCCAGCGGTAATGGCTTACAACCGACTAAGCAACAAAGTAAGTAAGCTTGAGCACACTTACGCGACTTTCTCAGAAGAATTCCACAGCATCCTTCATCGTCAGGCGATGGCTGGCCGAGACAGCGCGGATAAGGAATAAAGCATGGCGGGTTACCAACCTAAAAAGCGCAAAATGACGGCAGAGATCAACGTTGTACCTTATATCGACGTGATGCTGGTACTGTTGATCATTTTCATGGCAACCGCTCCATTCGTGACGCAAGGTGTTGATGTTGAGCTACCAAAGACCTCAAACGCAACCCCTGCTCAGGAGCTAGCCGGAGATACTGATAGCAGTTTCATCATTATCGAAATTGATCGCGATGGTAACTTAGGTCTGAGTGTCAACGATGAAGAAGTTCAACGTGGCTTATCACTGCAAGATGTGATTGTCCGTGTGAAAGCTGAGCGATCGCTTAAACCTGATTCACCTGTTGCGGTAGGTGGCGATGCAGCAACCCCGTATGCAGATGTAGTCCTTCTACTTGATGAATTGAGTCGTGCCGGTATCCCTAAAGTAGGGCTCCTGACCGATATCAGGGAATAAACGTCAACTATTCATGAAAGAAAAAAAGAACCAGACGAAAGAGTACTCCAAGCCGATAATGATATCGGTGGGTTTGCACGCCCTGTTGGTAGTCGCATTGCTTTGGGGTACTGATCTAACAATGTCAAAACCTGAACCAACAGGACAGATGGTTCAGGCCGTTGTTATCGATCCAAAGCTTGTTCAGCAACAAGCGAAAGAGATTCGTCAGCAACGCGAAAAGGCCGCTAAGAAGGAACAAGAACGTCTGGATAAATTAAGACGGGAAGCCGAGCAGCTGGAAAAAAATCGCAAAGCTGAAGAAGAGCAAATTCGCAAGCTGAAAGAGCAACAGGCTAAAGATGCTCAAGCCGCGCGTGAAGCGGAAGCCGAGCGCAAGAAAAAAGAGCAGGAACGCAAAGCCGAAGAGGAACGTGTTCGCAAAGAGCAAGAGCGAGCTGCTAAGCTTGAACAAGAGCGTAAAGTCAAAGAAGAGGCAGTACGTAAAGCGGAGCAGGAACGTTTAGCGAAAGAAGCGGCGATTGCAAAAGCGGAACAAGAACGTGTGGCGCGCGAGAAAGCAGCGAAAGAAGCTGAAGAAAAAGCCAAACGTGAACGTGAAGCCGCGCAAAAAGCCGAGCAAGAACGTATCGCAAAAGAAAAAGCGGCCAAAGAGGCGGCAGAGCGCGAACGTAAAGCTCGTGAAGCTGCTGAGAAAGCCGAGCGTGAACGTAAACAACAAGAAGCAGCATTGGATGACATTTTTGCTGGCTTAGAAGATGAAGCAAGCCAAAACAGTGCGGCTCGTAACCAATTTATCAACGACGAGCTTTCTCGTATGTCGTCGATATACACTCAGAGTATTCAGCAAAAGTTGATTAAGGATGACTATTTGCTGGGAAAGGAGTGTAGGGTAAACATCAAACTGATTCCTACCGGGTCGGATATGATGGTTGCTGGTGTTACCGTACTGGGTGGCGATACGCGAGTTTGTGCGGCAGCAAAAAGAGCGATTGCACAAGTTGGGACGTTCCCTAAATCGTCAGAAGCTGCGGTCAATGAAAAACTGAAAGACATCAACTTAACGGTTGCTTTGGACTAAAAGGAACAGAGACGTGATTAAACGCCTTTTACTAGGAATGTTTGTACTGCTAAGCAGTATGACGAATGTAGCGAATGCTGCACTAGAGTTGGTTATTACCGACGGTATTGATTCAGCACGACCAATAGCTGTAGTTCCATTTAAATGGGAAGGTGCTGCGGCGCTGCCAACAGATATTTCTGCGGTAATAGCCTCTGATTTACAACGCAGCGGAAAATTCAGCCCGGTGCCGACAAACAAAATGCCACAGACGCCTTTTAATGAATCTGAGGTTAATTTTGATTCATGGACCAACCTGGGTGTTGATGCCTTACTGACAGGCTCTATCACGCAAAATGAGCAGGGTAATTATGTGGTTAACTACCAGCTTGTTGATATCGTTCGTGGTCAGCTAACTGGCGGTCAGGGTAAAGCATTAGGCGGTGATGGTGAACTCGTACTATCGAAAGACCATGTGTTGTTTAACAAAGTTGCGACTGTAGAAGCGTCTCGTATGCGTGAATACGCGCACCGCATTTCCGATTTGGTTTATGAGCAGCTGACGGGTGACCGCGGCGCATTCATGACCCGAATTGCCTATGTAGTGGTGAGTGACACTGAGCGTTTTCCTTACCAACTGCGTGTTTCTGACTACGATGGTTACAACGAACGTTTGGTACTTCGCTCTAAACAGCCGTTGATGTCACCGTCTTGGTCTCCAGATGGCCAGAAGCTAGCGTATGTAAGCTTCCAAAACGGTCAGTCTGAAATTTACATCATGAATATCTACACTGGCGAACGAGAAAAGATAACTTCTTATCCTCGTCACAACGGTGCACCTAAGTTTTCGCCAGATGGAAGCAAACTTGCACTTGTTCTGTCGAAGACGGGGTCATTGCAGGTCTACACATTCGATCTGAGATCTCGCCAGCTCACACAAATTACGCGTGGCAGATCAAATAATACAGAACCGTTCTGGCACCCAGATGGAAAATCGTTGGTTTTCACATCGGATAGGGGTGGAAAACCTCAAATTTATCAAGTAGATTTGGGCAGCGGTGATACTAATCGTTTAACTTGGCAAGGTAGTCAGAACCTGAGTGGTCAAATCACACCTGACGGCCGATTCCTGGTGATGGTGAATCGCAGTGATTCAGGCTTCAACTTGGCAAAACAAGATTTAGAAACGGGTGCTCTTCAAGTTCTTACCAAGACCTTACTTGATGAGTCACCAAGTATTGCTCCAAACGGTGGCATGGTTGTATATAGCTCCATGTACAATAAGAAAAACGTACTTTCGATGGTTTCCATTGATGGTCGATTTAAAGCGAGATTACCTGCGACAAATGGACGCGTAAGAGCGCCTGCGTGGTCACCGTTTTTGTAATAATAAGATAGATTAATAAAGGAAAATAAGATGCAACTTAACAAGGTTCTAAAAGGGCTACTTATCGCGCTTCCAGTTATGGCTATGACTGCGTGTAGTTCAAGTGACGACGCTGCTTCAAGTACAGGTGACGCAACTAACCAAAGCGGCGCTGTTGAAACAACAGTCGTATCACCGATCGATCAAGCTGGTCAACTGACTGAGCAAGAGCTTAAAGAGCAAGCGCTACGCGAAACTCAAACTATCTACTTTGCATTTGATAACTCAACAATTGCTGGTGATTACGAAGAGATGCTAGCGGCTCACGCGGCGTACCTAAGCAAAAACCCATCACTACGCGTAACTATCGAAGGTCACGCTGATGAGCGTGGTACTCCAGAGTACAACATCGCGCTAGGTGAGCGTCGTGCTCAAGCAGTTGCAAACTACCTACAAGCACTAGGTGTTCAGGCAGACCAAATTTCAATCGTTAGCTACGGTGAAGAGAAGCCACTTCTTCTTGGCCAGTCTGATGACGTTTACGCTAAGAACCGTCGCGCGGTTTTAGTATACTAATTCGAGGGAATCCTCATGTTGTTCAGTAACACTAAGCGCGCTGTTGCGCTTACGTTACTGGCAAGTGCAGCGAGCTTTGCGTTCGCTGCACCAGCTCCAGTATCTGATCTCAACAGCACATCTTCAGTTTCTAAAAGTCGTTCATCCGAGACGGATGTCGAGCGATTAGAACGCCTACTGCAAAGTCGCAGCCGTCTTCAGTTCCAAATGCAAGAGCAAATTGACCAAATGTCACGAGAGATCAGTGATCTAAGAGGTCAGTTGGAACGAAACAACCATGAAATGAAGCAAATGCTTCAGAGGCAGAGAGAGCTGTTCGTTGAGCTTGATCGCATGCGTGGTGAGATGAAGTCAGCGCCCGTCGTTCAAGAGACGGAGTCAGCAGAACCGGGTGGTCAATACACTCCGAATGCGGATGAGCAGACGGCTTACCAAGACGCTGTGGATCTTATCCTTAAAAAGCGCGATTACGCTGGCGCAATTGCTGCATTCCAGCAATTCCAGAAGGATTATCCTGACTCCACTTACACAGCGAACTCACATTATTGGTTAGGCCAATTGTATTACGCTAAAAAGCAGGATAAAGAAGCCGCGAAAAGCTTTATTGCAGTGGTTTCTTACAAAGATTCTAACAAGCGAGCAGATGCATTGGTGAAACTTGGCGATATCGCTGAGCGTAACAACAATGCTGAGCAGGCGAAGAAGTTTTATCAGCAAGTGGTCGATGAGTACCCAAATAGTGCCTCAGCGAAAATTGCAGGCGCTAAACTGTAACCACTGTCTTTGATTATTTCTAAAAGGAGCTTCTGGCTCCTTTTTCTTTTATTGGCCTGTGTATTAAGTTAATAAGTGTTAATTGGAACAAAGATATACGGCTAGAGCTCTATAAATCCTCGCTATGGGTTGGTTTTTGAAAATTAACGAGGTTACAATACGCGGATTAAAGGAAGTTGCGTAGAGCAAGAGCAATGAGCCATATACTAGATAAAATCGACACTGTTTACCCATTCCCTCCAAAACCTGTTCCGTTGAGCGAAGACGAGAAAGCGTCTTACATTGAGCGCATTAAAAAGCTGCTCAAAGAGAAAGATGCCGTCCTTATCGCGCACTACTACACTGACCCTGAAATTCAGGCGTTGGCTGAAGAGACTGGTGGTTTTGTTGGTGACTCGCTAGAAATGGCGAAGTTCGGTAACCGTCACCCGGCAAGCACATTGATCATCGGTGGCGTTCGCTTTATGGGCGAATCGGCGAAGATTCTAACTCCGGAAAAGCGCATTCTAATGCCAACGTTGGAAGCGGAATGTTCGCTTGATCTTGGATGTCCTGCGGATAAATTCAGTGAGTTCTGTGATGCTCACCCTGACCATACGGTTGTGGTTTACGCCAATACATCTGCAGCGGTTAAAGCACGTGCTGACTGGGTAGTCACATCAAGTATTGCACTTGAAATTGTTGAACACCTGGACGCAGAAGACAAACCAATCATCTGGGGCCCTGACCGTCACCTGGGTTCGTACATTGCGAATAAGACTGGCGCAGACATGCTGCTGTGGCAAGGTGAATGTGTTGTTCATGATGAGTTCTCTGCTGACGCACTGCGCAAGATGAAGAGCGTTTATCCAGACGCTGCGATTCTAGTTCACCCAGAGTCACCAGCAAGCGTGGTTGAATTGGCCGACGCTGTTGGCTCTACAAGTCAGCTTATCAAAGCCGCGAAAGAGCTTCCTCACAAGCAAATGATCGTGGCAACCGATAAAGGCATCTTCTTCAAGATGCAGCAACTGGTTCCTGAAAAAGAGCTTATCGAAGCCCCAACAGCAGGTGCTGGTGCGACATGTCGTAGCTGCGCGCATTGCCCTTGGATGGCGATGAACGGCTTGAAAGCGATCGAACAAGCACTTCGTGAAGGTGGTGCAGAGCATGAAATCTTTGTTGATGAAGAGCTTCGTGTTAAGTCGCTTATCCCACTAAACCGCATGTTAGATTTCGCAGAACAGCTTAATATGCAGGTAAAGGGTAACGCGTAAGTTTTTCGCATTATCTTAAGATGAATCTCAAAAACCAGCCGAATATGGCTGGTTTTTTTGTGTCTTACAATCAATGGGTTACTATTAAAAGACGTAATGCATTTAGGAACTGAATACTTATGGCAGTGTGGCTGGTCGTTAAAAAGTGGTTAAGTTCGCACTTTTTTAAACTAAGTACCCGCAACCTTGTCGTCATTAGCCTTTTATATATCAGCCTCTCATGGGGGCTATTGGTTCTGGCAGGCGAGACGGAACTTACGGAAAACTTTTCAAGCTTCATTTATTACTTGATGGTGACGGCGAGCACCGTTGGTTACGGCGATCATTCTCCAGTAACCGATTTAGGTAAGTGGGTTGTGGTCTTGTTTGTAATTCCGGGAGGCTTGAGCTTGTTTGCGGCACTTTTGGGTCGTGTGGCTGGTGCGGCGGTAGATTATTGGCGAGCGGGAATTATCGGTAAACGGAGAGTAAGAGTGGAAAACCATATCGTATTATTGGGCTGGAACGGGTCAAGAACCATGCACCTGATTCGTATGTTGCAGCATGAGGAGTCAGGAAAACGTCCGGTAGTACTGTGCAGTCGCTCAGATATTGAAAACCCTCTACCGGGTGAAATTCACTTTATTAAAGTAACCAGTTATACCGACTCACAGGAGATGTCAAACGCGAACATTACAGAGGCGAGCTGCATCATCGTCGATAACTTATCGGATGATATCACTTTGTCTGCAGCACTGTATTGTGCCTCTGTGAACCCTGACGCACACTTGCTTGCCTATTTTAAAGATGAAGCGCTGGGTCGTTTACTGAGCCAGCATTGCCCGAAAGCGGAGTGTATTCCAGCTGTTGGGGCTGAAATGTTAGCCAAGGCAGCCGTGGATCCTGGTTCGAGTGCGTTGCATCAGGAACTGCTAGCCTCAACTCGAGGTATGACACAATACTCCGTGATCTATCCTGAAAACCAACCAACGACAAAGATTGAAAACCTGTTTGGGTTTATTAAAAAGCATCACCATGCAACGCTTATTGCCATCGATTTAGGTGAGGGCATTGAGCTAAATCCGGACCTAGATACTGACGTACCACCAAAAAGCAAACTGTTTTATATTGCAGATGAACGTATTGAAGATTTTGCATGGAACAAAATGATAAAGGACAAATAATGCACATCATCGCAGACTTGTTAGCGGGATTTCCCTATTTCTTACTCTATTTTTCAGTGTCGATTGTTTTCGTTTTGGCGTTCAAATTCGTTTATATAAAGCTGACTCCTTATGATGAATGGCAACTCATTAAAGAAGAGCAAAATACAGCAGCAGCGGTGGCGTTAAGTGGTGCTTTTCTTGGTTACTGTCTGGCAATTGCAGGCGCGGCGAAAAACTCAGTCAGCATCATTGATTTTATGGTTTGGGGCGTTGTCGCGTTATTAGCTCAGCTGATTGCGTTTGGAATTGTTCGTTTTATTCTGATGCCAAAAGTATCAGAGCGGATTGAAAACAACGAGGTACCCGCGGGTATTGTACTTGCCGCAGTATCCGTTTCTGTCGGTGTACTTAATGCCGCCTGTATGACGTATTAGGAGGAACGATGAAACGCAGCTCTAACGTTAAACGTTCATCCATGGATAAGAGCTTTAAAGTCAGTCGCCTTATCCCTTTTGCAGCCTTTGGCGGGATATTTTATCTTGCGACACAGGAGTCAACGACTGAAGGCGCTATTTACCTTGACGCCAGTGAGTGCAAAGCATCGGAACCCGGGTTCAGCGAGCAGTGTGACATCGCCTATCAGGAAGCGAAGGAAAGAGCGGAGCAAAATGCACCACGCTATACCACAGATCATGAGTGTGAGAACGACTTCTATCAAGATGACTGTTATTACAGTTCTCGCTACAACTCCTATGTTCCCTTTGCCAGTGGTTTCTTTTTCAGTCGCGCTCTTAGCAATCTGAGCGGATACAACAAGAGTTACTATTCAGAGCCGATGTACCGTTACAAGTCGAAATATTACAACGGTGCCGGGCAGTTTTATGGCTCGTACCGAAACCAGCCGACTAGCGTTGCGAGTAGCCGATTGAACAAGCGTGGCGGCGGTACGATTGGTCAGGCTATGTCTCGAGGCGGCTTTGGCAAAGCGGTATCAGGTAGTCGCGGCGGTTAACAGACACTATGTTTCGAAGAGAAATACAAGAAAGAGAAAACTGGCGTGAACTGGCACGCCAGTTTGGTTTTGGCTTCCATTCCATGTACGACCAACCTTACTGGGATGAGACCGCGTATTATCAGTTTACTCTGGCGCAGATCGAACAGGATCTTGAAGATCCCACTGAAGAGTTGCATCAGATGTGCCTCGAAATTGTTGACCAAGTGGTACACAGTGAACAGTTACTGACGAAATGTGCGATTCCTGAAGTTATGTGGTCTCAGGTCGCTTCCTCATGGAAACGCAATGAACCGTCCCTCTATTCACGAATGGATTTCGCCTACAACGGTTCTGGACCAGCGAAGCTTCTGGAAAACAATGCGGATACGCCAACATCATTATTCGAGACTGGATTCTGGCAATGGGTGTGGCTCGAAGATGTGGTGAATAAAGGGCGAATTCACCAAAGTGCAGATCAATTCAATATACTGCAAGATTTCCTTATCGAGCGCTTTGCTGAGATTGCCAAGCTACAGCCGGGACAAACGCTGCATTTTAGTTGCTGCAAATATACCGAAGAAGACAAAGGCACCGTTCAATATCTTGAAGATTGTGCTCGGGAGGCTGGGTTATCAACGGCTTTTGTCTACGTTGAAGACATTGGCGTGACGGAAGAGGGGATATTTGTTGATGCGGACAACCGAGCTATTCGCTGGATGTTCAAACTCTACCCTTGGGAGTTTATGTTTGAGGATGCGTACAGCACTTATCTCTCATCTGCGAACGTTAACTGGTTAGAGCCGATGTGGAAGTCCATTCTTTCGAATAAAGCTTTGCTGCCATTACTTTGGCAACGCTTTCCTAATCACCCCAATTTACTGCCTGCCTATTTTGCTGAGGATCCCAAAGCGGCAAGCTTAAAAGACTATGTGATAAAGCCGCTATTTTCACGTGAAGGCGCGAATATCGAGATAGTGAAAAGTGGTCAGCGCGTGCTTAAAACACCAGGACCTTATGAATCGAGCAAAAACATTGTTCAGCAATATCATCCGTTACCGAAGTTTGGACAAAGTCATACGCTTATCGGCAGCTGGCTGATTAACGACCGAGCCGCGGGTATTTCGATTCGTGAGGACAGCAACTTAGTTACTCAGGATATGGCGCGTTATATTCCCCATATCATTTTGACCTGATCAAAAAAGCTCTCCGTGGAGAGCTTTTGACTATTCATGACAATTGCGTTTCGCTAAAGTCTTTATTTATTGATCTTCAGCGAGCGTGACGCCGCGTTGAGTCAGACCACAAAGCATGACGGGCATTGCGTTGAAGATCTCTTCGAACTGCTCAAGCCCGACCATACCTTGTTCTGCTAATGTTTCGATCGTGGTTTCTGGATCGTAAAGCATTGTAAGAGAAAGCAGTACGCCACCAAGTAGTGCGTTATCCTCGCTTTCTTCAGGCATCAGTGTTTCCCAGTCGTCACGAGCCAACTGCCAGCCTTGTAATACACCCTCACAGAAGTCACGAGTGGTGGTGGTTACGATGTCTTTTTCATCCAGCGCGCAGCCTTCCGGCCAGCCCCATGAACCTTCTAGCAACGCAGGGCGAGTTTGGTTCCACATTTGTACAATTTCATCAATGTACAGTTCTAACTGTTCACCATCACTAAAAGGTGCTGTCTCTTCTCCACCCCACAAGAATGGTAGCCACTCTTGAGGCATCAATACATTTGGTGCTGAAGCCATCGCAGTGACAAAGCCTTGAGTTTTCGCTAGATTTAGTAGTTTTCCATCAAGTTCTGGAAGAGAAAGAATGTCTTGTAGTTTCAAAATAGAATACCATTTGTTCATGGGCTGGTTGGTTGCGGCCATCTTACCAATCAATTAACGATAAATCGATATTAGGGAAGATTTGTTAACACCTATGGAAATTCGCTCATCACTCCGCCGAAAAAGTATTTTTGCACTGACGCTTTACCTTTGCTTCTTTATCGCAACGGTTGGCTCGGTGGTGTACTTTGTGCTTGAGCCGCCTGTGCGTGAAAAACTAGAACAAAACCTCGATTTACGAACGCAACTGCTAGCTTCTCAGATTAAAGAACCGTTGCTTGCGTCAACCAGTGTCCTTAACAGCCTTGTAGGCCTGGCTCAAAGCCCCAATCAAACTGGCTCTTTCAGTACGACTATCCCTCAAATCTTACGCTTAAGCGGTGACATGCTTGTCAGCGGTGGTTTGTGGCCAAAGCCTGAACAACTTGCTGACCAACGGAAGTATACCAGCCTGTTTTTCAACAAGAATCTGGATGGCAGTATCGATCAAATTCATTCGTACAATAACCCTCAATCGGCGGGATACGATAAAGAGCCCTGGTATGTCGTTGCTGCCAATGCGTCAGCAGGCTCTATTCGCTGGTCTTCGGTTTACATCGATACTTTTACCCAAGTTCAAATGATCACTGCTTCGGCACCTTACTATAGAGACGGTGAGTTTGCAGGTGTAGCGACCGTGGATGTTTCTTTAGCCGCTTTGTTTCAGTTTATTCGTGAACATACCAATCAATATTCGCTGGGCGTTAACATTAGAGATGCCAACTCAAACGTGATTATCGAACATAATTTCCAACTGCGGAATGAGATGTATGTTAGTGAGCTTCACTTTGGTGAGTTCAACTGGCGAATGGAAGTGGTGAATGCGAAAGAGCGTGTAGCCGATCAGGTTTTTGCTCAGGTGATGAGTGTTGAGAGCGGCATCATTCCGTTTCTACTGTTATGTGTTTTGGTCGGTTACTACTTACTTAACCGTTATATCGTTGAGCCCATTGTCAAAATAGCGGCAAAAATTGATGACTCTAAAACGGGGGGAATCATCGATATCGAATATCACAGTGAAGATGAGATAGGGCACCTCATCAATAAATTTAATGAAAAGACCATTTATCTAGAACATGAAAAGATAAAAGCACAGGCATCAACCAACGCAAAGACCGCCTTTCTGGCGACGTTGTCTCATGAAATTCGTACACCGATGAACGGGGTTTTGGGTACCGCGCAAATACTTCTAAAGACCAAGCTAACCGACGAGCAAAGAAAACAGTTAAGTACACTGTATGAATCAGGCGATCATATGATGACACTGCTTAACGAGATTCTGGATTACTCGAAAATCGAGCATGGCCACGTTGAATTTTCTAATTCACCATTTCCGATTGAATCGATTATTGGCAGTATGAAAAGTGTTTATCACACCTTATGTGAAGAGAAGGGGTTGCGCTTCCGTGTCGTTTCACAGGTACCATCCGGACGCTGGTATAACAACGACAAAGCACGATTACGCCAGATCCTATTCAACTTGCTAAATAATGCCGTCAAGTTTACCGAACAGGGTGAAGTTGAGGTTAGATTAAGCGAACATGTTACTCCAAGTGCAACCAAACTGAGCATTGCGATTAAAGATACCGGTATTGGGATACCAAAAGAGGCTCAGAACCGGATCTTTCGTCCATTTGAGCAAGCGGAATCTTCAACAACCAGACGCTTTGGCGGCACAGGGTTAGGGTTGGCGATTGTCAAAGAAATTGCCGAAAACATGGGCGGCAGTGTTTTGCTCGAAAGTAGGGAAAACGTTGGTACAACATTCACCGTAGAGATTGAGTTGACGCCGTGCGAGCCGAGCCAAACGGGGACGGCACTTAAACATAAACTAGACTGCAATGGTTTACAGGCTTTAATCGCAGAAGATAACACAACCAATGCCATGATCATGGAAACGTTTTTACGAGCCAAGGGTTTTGAATGTACACGAGTGGAGAATGGTCAGTTAGCCGTAGAGCAAGTGAGAAAGCAGCAGTTTGACCTAATAATGATGGATAACCACATGCCTGTACTAGATGGTATTGGTGCAATATCTGCTATCAGGGCCATGGATTCAGAAACAAAGTCAGTTCTCATCTTTGGTTGCACTGCAGATGTATTTAAAGAGACTCAAGAACTGATGACGGAAGCTGGGGTGGACCATATCATTGCTAAACCAGTTGTCGTGTCGGAACTCGACGACGCCCTGTATCGCCATGCAGACTTGCTCTATCAGTACCAAGACCCAAAAAGCAATAAGGCTAAGCATCCGCATCACATAAACACGGACTCATTACTACTTAGCTTTTACATTTCGCTTGATAATGACAACCTTCATCAAGCTCTGGAGGTCTTTTCTGACATCATCAAGCACATTACACCACACTCCAATCAGGATCTTGCACAAATTACTGCACGCATTGAAAGTAAATTACAGCGTCAGGAAGCACCAGAGCAAGCGGATGTTGATGCGCTAACAGTCATGCTTGCTACGCCTTAACATACCTGGCTTTCCAACTCGCTAGCCATTGTTGTATAAAGACTATTGTTCTAGAAATTGGGAAGCTCTGAATTATGACCTGCAGGTAGCATAAGCGAGTTATTTTTCGCATATTGTGCCAGATTTTGTTCTGTAAAATTACCTTTTCTCCTCCTCTAAATTCCTCATATAACGAAAATTTTTGGTTTTTTACGCCATTTTTGATCGAAAAAGTGCAGTTTTTGCCCGGATCGGTGAATTAAACTACTTTAGTTTCAAAATTTGGTTATAAATTTACATCTTCATTTTAAATATGGAACCATAAACTACAAACGTTGTGTTCTAATAGCGACATAATCTGGGTGGTTGCTATATATGTAGTCAATCATGTTTATTTTTTTGTTTATTGCAGTTTTTGATTTTAGAGGTTGCTAAATGAAGTCTCGTGGACCATTTTGTATTCGTAATGCCGCAGCGGATACTTTTGCTATGGTGGTTTTTTGCTTTGTCACAGGGATGATTATCGAGATTTTGATTTCAGGGATGACATTTGAGCAGTCTCTGGCATCACGTACGTTGTCGATTCCAGTTAACATTGCTATCGCTTGGCCTTATGGCGTTTTCCGCGATTGGGTACTACGTCAAGGTAGTAAAGTTTCACCGTCTTCATTTATGAAAAACGTGTCTGACCTTATCGCCTATGTGCTTTTTCAATCTCCGGTTTACGCAGGTATTCTATTAGCCGTTGGTGCATCGACCGATCAAATCATTACCGCAGTTACGAGTAATGCGGTTGTATCTTGTGGAATGGGCGTTTTGTATGGCTACTTCTTAGACATGTGCCGCCGTTGGTTCCGAGTCCCTGGCTACAACCAAGGTGTTTAATTGAGCCTGTTTTGTTCAATTTAGTTACTTAGTGAGCAAACAACAGAAAAACAGGGCTTTTTTTCATTTTTAGCCTTGACCATAAGGCACATAATCATTAAATTAGCGCCTCGTTAGCCAACGATGCTAACCACAATTTGATTCGGTGAGTTGTCCGAGTGGCTGAAGGAGCACGCCTGGAAAGTGTGTATACGGCAACGTATCGAGAGTTCGAATCTCTCACTCACCGCCACATTCCCTCAAAAAGACGTCCTAGGACGTCTTTTTTCGTTTATAAATCAAGAAATTACCTATCATTAACGTCCACACGTCTCACTAAAATCCACGCATTTGATGTATAGGGAAATGTATAGTTTACTATTCCCGCCGGCATCACTATACATGTTTTAACGAGAAAACCTATACAAGCCGTATAGTCCTGTAGGGCTGTACGGAATGCTATAACTTATTGTAATTAAATTGTTTTCCTCAAAAATATGTATAGCCAAAATTGAGCTCAATGAAGTCAGATAAAACTATACATTTTCGACAAAATTGAGGGTGCTATGAAGACAAAATTGACGACAAAGTTTGTGGAGAATTCCAAGGTCACAAACGGCAAGCCATTTCAGAGATTCACTGATGGGAACGGGCTATCTTTAGTCGTTAGAGCCTCAGGTACTAAAGCCTGGGAGTTTAGGTTTAGGAAACCAGATGGACGTGACTCAAACCTTGGTTTAGGCCGATATCCAGAAATCACTCTGTCTGAAGCGAGAAAAAAAGTAGCAGAATTCAGAAAACTGAGAGCTCAGGGCTTGGATCCGAGTGTTGTACAAAGAAATCGTAAAGTCGAACTTAAGCGCAGCGCAAGCAATACGGTTAAGCAAATTGGAGAGATGTGGCTTGAGAAAGCAGCTACGCGCGTTGTGCACAAAACCGCTGAGGGCTATCGGCAAAAGCTCAATAAACATATTTACCCTAAATTAGGCTCTATCCCGGTTTCCGAAATCAAGGCTGCGATGCTGATTGATGCGATGCGACCGCTGGAAAAGAAAGGGAAGTTGGAGACAGTGACTCGTACTATTGCGCTGTTTCGTCGGCTCATGAACTATGCCGTTAATAATGAATACATTGACCATAATCCGATAGGTAGCATGGCTGACGTATTTGAGAAGCCCAAGCGGGGTAATTTTGCTTGTATTGATATCAGCGAGTTGCCCGACCTATTGACCATGGTCGTACAGTCGACGATGCGACCCGCCAATAAGTTGCTATTCGAGTTCCAATTGCACACGCTTACTCGTTCTAAAGAAGCAACCGGTACTCGTTGGGAAGAAATCTCTTTTGAGGAGCAAATATGGTACTTGCCAGCGGAGCGTGCGAAAAATAGGTTAATGCATAAAATTCCTCTTACACCCGAGGTTATCGCTATTCTGAAAGCTGCTAAGCATCTATGTCGCGGCAGCGAGTACGTGTTTCCTTCAAGAAACTCTCTAAGAAAGCCCGTGCATAGTGAGACGGTAAATGCTGCTTTTAAAAGAATGGGGCTGGGAGGGAAGATGACATCCCACGGTACGCGTTCGCTCGGCAGTACAACACTCTATGAGCGCACAGACTTTGAGTCGGTAGTCATAGAAGCCCTGCTTTCTCATACTGACAGAGATGGTATTCGGGATGCCTATAACCGCAATAAGTTTTTTCAGAAAAGAAAGCGGGCGTTAGAGTGGTGGAGCAAGCATGTTGTCGGTTTGACACATGGATTAACAAGTTACTCAACAATCGAGTTATAGGTATTAAGGAAAGGGCACTAGAGAGACAGTGCCCTCGGTTTTTTATCAAGCTATCTCGTCTAAGCCACTTTGCAAAAGAACCTCGTTAATTTCACTCAATAGCCAGCCGGAAGCCCTCTTTCCCAGTTTTATAGGCTGGGGCAAGTGGCCTTTCTCTATTTGAGCGTAAATATGTGACTTGGAGACGTTTAAGATACCGGTCAGCTCTGAGAGTCTGATCACGCGTTCTTTCTCAATTTTACCTTGATACTGGTTACAACCCTTTCTCTTGTTTATCACATCACACAACCAAGTAAATACATCGTCTTTTCTGTAAAGCACTAGGTTACTTAGATACTGACTGTCAATTTTTTCTGGGAAATTGGGCAACTGAGGTATCGTGCTTTCAGAAACAGACAATATTTCGCAAATTTGATGCTTTTTGAACATATAAATAAATTCCGATTTCATTAATAAGAGAGTGATGAAATAAATGAGAGCTAAACACAAAAGCTCATGCTAGCTCTTTGTAAAAGATATGAGGTTGAGGAAGTTAAGCTACTTTTCTGATGTTGGTAAAAGTTTTAGGTGTATGAGTTCATTTTCAACAACATCAGTGCAGCTGCAATCTTTTGTGATTTCTTCGTACATGTTTCCCCATAGATCAAGGACATCCCGGCGCTTGCCTATGAATTTACTGCGATTGTAGATTTCTCGAATGTGATCTTTATCTGTATGAGACAGTATCATTTCGATGATCAATGATTCAGTGATGTCGAGCTCTTCGTGCATTTCGCTACTAAAAATAGAACGAATACCGTGCGCTGACATTGTTCCTTTAAGTCCCAGACTTCTGAGCAATCTTCCCATAGTTTCTTTGCTAACTGGCTGATTAAGGCTCGCTCGCGGAGAGGGAAAAATATAGGGACTACCATTTGATACTACTTTAGCCAATTTCAAAACTCGCTGAGCTTGGGATGACATTGGAATAATGTTTTCAAGCCCATTTTTTGCAAGTTCAGCAGGAATTTTGATAGTCATATCGTCAAAGTTGATATTGTTCCACGTGTTTTGTGTTGCTTCTTGAACACGCTGCGACGTTAAAAACAAGTAATCCCAAAGTAATTTGACTTGTAATGAGCATGCTGAATCTGCAATAAGCGTGTTGATCGCGGGAAGATCTTCTATGTCTGTACAAGGGTGAGGTTCAGGTTTGTGCCTAGTGAGAAATTGACTGATTTTACTCACGTCAATTGTGTCCAACTCATATTTTATACTCCCAAGCTCATAAGCGCGTTTTAGCAAAGAGATAACTTTTTTGTGTTGACTTTTATAACCCTTCTTGTCCATGTTTTGAGCAAAATCATAGATATGCTGGACAGTTAATGCATCTGCGGGAATAGAACCAAATGGAGAGTCAATTAGGTACTTCTTTGCGCGATTAAACTCCCTTTGGTACGTATTTTCATCCCAAGTGCTTCGTTTTTCTTCCAAAAACGCTAACATTAATTCAGCCACTGTTAACTTGCTATTTCGACGTAGTTTGTGCAAAACATGCCTTGGTTCATTGCCCTGATGCCTTTCTTTTATCAATATGTCACGTATTTCTCTAGCTTCTTTCAAACTGATAAAATCGACGGATCCTAGTGTTAAAAGGACTTCTTTACCATTCAACCCTTTAAGTCTCATTCGCCACACTTTTTTACCCGTTTTATAGACAATGAGTTGGAGGCCAGCACCATCATTCATAGTTCCTTGAGCCTTATTTCTCGGGCACTTTGCCTTTTCAATTTCCATCACAGTAAGTAAATTTTTCTTGGCCATCTTATGTCTTTTTTGGTTCAGTTTCGGACTGCGGACAGATATATCGTCAAAACGCGAAGGCGACAAAAAAAGAATTAGGTCTGTGGAGATTGCTCGCAGAAATAGAGTTTGGGAGATTGACTAAAATACAGAACGTTAGAGCTTGTAAGGTAGCCTGAACAGAGCTAGTGCTTATTGTTAGATATAAACCGATATACAACCCAGTGCAATGGGCCCGATATCATTATCGTCTTTTTTTGTGTTTCAACAGATTTTAAAAACTATTCGTATGGACTTATTACAAGAGTCCATCGCGCGATGTGACGAAACATGAATTTTAAATCTGAAGGAGAAAATCATGGAAAAAGACTCTAATGACCAACCAGGCTTGGTCAAGACCATACAAGCAAAGCCCGTAATGAATGAGGAGTTTTTACGTTTCTATTCAACTTATCCTGAACACCGCCGGATGGATGTATTAGATGCGGAAAGTGCTTGGAATAACTCTGCATTGTCTGATGAAGAAGTCACTTTTTTACTTAATTGGTTGAAAGAAAGACAGGAAGAAGACCCATCATGGCATCCCCGCGCTACAGGCATGTACGTGCCCAAGCTGGATAGTTTTCTCAAAAAGCGCTGGTGGCTAAGTCCAAAGGCTCGCATGAGACCATAGATAGTATTTGTTCTCGATTATTGTTTTAGTTTCAAACGGACGCCATTTGCTAAAGAGAGCGGTGGCGGTCCAGTTCATCAAACGGTTAAGACATGTGAAAAGGAACAAGGTGATTACCAACAATTACTAAGTGAACAAAAGCAGCGAACCATAACTGAAAGTTTGCAGCGACTCGAAGTAGTAAAACGGATCGAGTGACTCACGACGTCATCTACATACTGGTGAAGACGCGAGGTAATCGCAACAGGCATCATACTGCCAGGCAAACCGAACAGTTACATAAGGCAAGTGAAGAGTTTGGTATCGTAGTCAGATGCATAATAAGCTGAGTGATGGGCTCTTCTCTGTTCCTGAAAGGACATCAATGGTCTATTTTGGCTAACAAGGATAGCGCGGGAATCAACAATAATCGCCACTTAACGCCTATCATAGCGAGTTGATTTTGGCTGATGCCAAACTGGCGGAAGTTATTAACTCGCTATGGTAAAAATCAACTCGGGCTTGATACTTCATTAAAGGTTTTCCTGCGGGCGCAATGTCGGATTATCCAGGTAAGGTATATGTTTCAAAATTGAAGCTGAAGCATGTTATCTCTACGCATTCAAAGCCTTAACCTTGGAATTTTGGGGATTCTAGCCTAGGCTCTGAATTAAAATAATAATCCAATTGTGCAGTGGCGCAAGTTGATAATACTGCCCCACAAGTTAGGCTAGCGTAAATTACCGAACGACTATATGCACACAGCTAATTCTCGTTGGTTTTATCTGCTTCTCCGCACGTTCCTCAATGATTTAAATAAACGAGTTTTTGAATATGGCAGGTGCTTCAATAGATGCGATTGGTGTGATTAACCAAATCAAGGATAATTTGACCGACCGTTATGACAATGGTTTTCCAGTACTTAAAGAGATTATTCAAAATGCCGATGATGCTGGCGCCAGTACCCTCACAATAGGCTGGAGCAAGGGCTTTGGTGATGCCGACAATGAATTGCTTAATGCACCTGCTATTTTTTTTGTTAACGATGCACCGTTAGAAGAGGAGCATCGCGATGCTATCCTATCTATTGCACAGAGCTCGAAAGCATCTTCAAAAACGTCGGTCGGGAAATTTGGACTAGGCATGAAAAGCTTGTTTCACTTAGGTGAAGCCTTTTTCTTTATGTCGGAGCAGTGGCAAAAACAGCCTTGGGCAGCTGATGTCTTTAACCCTTGGGATAAATATCGCCCTAAATGGAACGAATTCACACATTCGGACAAACAACTTATTGAAAAGCGTTTAACCCCTTTGCTTGGAGAGCGAGATAAACCATGGTTTATTGTATGGGTTCCTCTTAGAACTCAAGCTCTTGTTGAAGCTAAAAATAATAATATGATCGTTAACAATGTCAGTAATGGTCATTCTTTGCCAGATTTTTTCTCAGAGCAGCATTTAGCAGAAAAAACATCTGAAATCTTGCCCCAGTTAAAGCATCTCAACGATATTGTTTTCTACAAAGAAGCCTTACACGGCCAGTTTGAAAACATGACTCACATTACTTTAACTCCTGAGTCGAGTCGAAGCGCATTTAATGGTGATGTTAGACTTTCCAATGGCATGGTTAGTGCTACATTTAGCGGAAAAATACGCGCAAAAGTACAAGAGAGTAGTCGTATTCTTGAATACGCTGGATGTGAGCAGATAATTTCCGATTCGCGATTAAAGACACTTAAAACGGCAGAAATGGGTTGGCCGAAAAGCTATCAGTTTGATAAGAATGTTCAAGAGCCAATAGAGGCTCTGGATAAAGCAGAGCAGCATGCTGCGGTAACCTTCTCTCGCTTTAAAACTAATGGGCAAGCGTATTTACGAGCAAACTGGGCAGTATTTCTTCCCCTTGCGAATACAGATGAACTTGTGTCGATACCTATTGAAGGCGACCATGATTACAATCTGTATCTACATGGCTACTTCTTTGTCGATGCCGGTCGAAAAGGCTTACACGGTCATGAGCAATTAGGTCAGGTTATCTCACTTGATGGCGTCGAAAACGATGAAAAACGTCTTCGTCAAGTATGGAATGTCATTCTAGCGAGTGAGGGGACGTTTAATTTGGTACTAAGAGCATTAGATGCATTCTGCCGTCAATTTAGTATGTCCCAAAAAGCCATGTCTACACTCACGCGCGCATTGCATCAGCTGCTTTCACAGAAAGAAGAGTATAAGCGAGAAGTGGTAAAACTCTATAATTGGCTAGTCGATGTGGATGAAAATCGCACTTCATGGAAGTTATTGGACTCGTCAACGTATTGTTTACCGATACCTAAGCCACTCAACAATGATCAATCACGTATTTGGTCTACTTTACCAAAACTTAAAGAGCTATCAGGGAGTAAATCTCTGTATCAAAGATGTGGTTATGAGTTTTTAACGTCGCAAAATACCGAAACTAACTGGACTCCTTCTCTGGTGGCTGAGGTGCTAGATGGCGATATTAGCCATGTTTTTGGTAAATCAATCTACATCGAATATTTAAATCAGTTTTTTGAGGTAACTAGATCTGAGATTTCAGAGGATGAGCTGAACAATTTGTTGCTGCCTTTGTTCAAAAACTCTTTGGTTCAGCAAAAATTGATGGAGCTTTCGGTTAACAAAGGGCTCGTAGCTACACTGTTTGCCAATGTAAGCATCGATAAATCTGTGGTTGTACCGATTGAAAAAGATGATCAAGAACTTTGGGAACAGATCTCACAACTTAACACTCAGAATCTATTGGTTCCAAAGTTTATTGCCAAAGAGCGTGTCGGTGAATATGCATTACTCTCACAAGATGAGTTGTTATCCCTATTGATCTGTATAGATAGCTTTATCAATCAACACCAATCTAACTTCAGCAAAGAGCAGTCTTCGTCTTGCGATAAGATGATCGAATTTGTTATTACATCGGCTAGGTCGAACGTTGAAATTGATATTTCAACGTTTTTCCAGTGCTGTAGTCACTTAAAGTTGTTCAAGGTCGATTCAATTGGCGCGACTCAAAAAACGAAATATCGCTCTCTTAATGAACTGTTGGACTTAAAAAGTAAGCGTCAGTTGTTCGTTAAGGAAGGACCTCGTGGTTTTGGTATGGGGTTCGCTAAAGAATTGGCGTTAGCGGTGCCAGATATTGAACTTTGTTTTATAACCCCAAAGCTTGTAGATATGCCAGAAGCGTTGCAAGGGGTTGGTGGGTGTACAGAAGCTAATTGTTTATATCTGCTTGCGACGTACCCTGCTCTTGGCTCCAAAGCAGGCCGTTTAGCATTACTCAAAGTACTGTCTAATGAGTTTGAGTCTTTGGATGAAAAGCGAGGTTTGCGGTACTTGGTTCATGGTAGTCGAGAGGACGATCTAGAACATCCTTTGTGGAAAAGAAACAAATCCACAAAAGCTGTCTGGATGAAACTATGGCAAATGTGCCAAATGGATGAACTTCCTGCTTGGTGCCAACTGGACCCTGAGTTTGAACAGGCACTAAGAAATCAGCATGAAGAGTTTATTGGTGTAAAAGAGCAGTCTTACCAGGGCATCATGGAAGTGTATAGCTCAATGATGCCAAATTGTGACTTCTCTATATTTGAGCATTGGGAGTTAGAAACTCTCTTGGCTGATATTGGGACAGAAGGTAAAAGAGAATTGTGGCAGGCGATGCCTATTCACATCACTAGTACGAGGGATCGAGTAGCGATTACCACCGATTGTTTGATGGAAGGGAGCTCTAACATACCATCCAACTTAAACGTGACAATTATTCAGCGTTCTGAGTCCAGTGAAGTCGCGGCATGCCAGCAAAAGTGGGTCAATAACGGTTTGCCCGTTGAACTGTTAGATATTGCATTGATGCAAGAAAAGCCTGCGAACTTCGCGTCGTTTATTATCGAGCAGTTGTGCATTATTCGATCTGAAGAAATGGACTTGTCCGTTGATCGACGCAGTAAAATAGAGGAGATACCATGGCTAACTCTCGAGAATTCAAGTCAATGTGTTGCGCCAAACCAGATATTGAAGTTTGGATTGAGCGATCTACCTGCGGCAGCTAAATTGTGCCGCGATTCTGATACTAGTCTGTATCATCTTTCACAGTTGTCTGGGGCACTGTTTCAGAACAAGGAGGCTAGGGCTGAGTTAGAGCGTTGGGTTGTGAGCAGTAAAGTCAAAGTGGGGACACGATTGGTTTCTGAAGCAGCGAAAAAACGCGAGTATGCATTGGGCCAGTTGGAGTCAGTAACAGAAACTGTAGTTGCACAAGCGTGTTGTATTCCTTATCTGAGGGATCATTTTGTGGGTTGGCAGCTTCTTTCCGAGCTGTTTGATTCCAAATATCTTCTTGAGGTAGACAATAAACAACAAATGTTATGCACTGATGTCGATGCGACGCTGTTGTTTGCTTCATTAGAACAAACTGCTGACCTTACTCAAAACGACTTTGCTACCGAACTAAGGGTGCAATTGCTCAGTGCATTATGTAAAGCGGAAGGCGGTGTCGAGTTGCTGCCAGATGTGCGATTGAGAAGTCAACTAGGAGAATATGTTAGCGGGACTCAATTAGTGTTTGATGTCCCTCAAGTTGCTCCAAAATACCTTATTGATTCGGGTGAATACCAAGTCATTGAATTCTATTGCAGCAAGTCATTTACGCAGCACTCTTCCTCTAAGTCCACCAACATTGTTGAACATGGCAACAATGCAGAAGTACTGAAAAGCTACTTCGAGGAGTGGGAAAGGCGAGTACCAAGGGATGCTATTGCGACATTCATGACGCTGTTCAGCAAACAAGATAGCGTTGAGAGTTTAGCGAAGTGCTATCTTGTTAATAACAGCCTAGAATCAATTCGAAAAATATATCAGAGTAAGTGGGACCCAATTAGCAGGGGGAGAGGGCCTTATTCTGGTCAACCTTTTACTACCTTATATAAAAGTGTCGATTTTGAATTGTCGATATGCGCTGAAAACGCCACTTTCATGACGTCTATCTTTGGTCAGCAAGTCGAGGTAGAGCTGATAGGCACACCAAGCTCACTATTAATTCATCAAAAATCTAACTCCAAGCTTAAACGCGTTGAACTAAGAAAAGTTGATGCGAAAAATACTGATAAAGAGCGTTTGATTCGTCTGTTAGCGAAAGGTGTAGAGGACCTATTTCAGGAAGTATTTGGTGCTTCGTTGCGCTTTGAAAATGAGTTTCTTAAGAGTTTTGGTCATTCAGAGCAAACTGACATTCAGGTGGCGCGTCAAATCATTCTCAACAACTTGGTGCCTTTATTGGAACGTTTGCAAGTAAGGGAAGAAGGTTTGTCGGAACTGTTGCTTGAGTATAACAGGGAGACTAGAGTGCTTGCGAAAGCGGACCCATCTGCTCAGCAAGACCGAACCAAACTATCAGCCGTGTTAACGAAGATACAAAAGGTGATGGAAAGTAATGCCAAAGTCCAAACTTTAGTGCTCAATGCGGTACGCAAAGAGATCAGCAAACATTTCCAGTACTCACCGAATAGTGTTCCTTTTGAGTTGTTGCAAAATGCTGATGATGCGTTGAGTGAGCTTGCGGATATGACGAAAGGCTCGGCAGAAATAATACCGAGGTTTGACGTTAACCTGGAAAATGGTAACGAGTTGAATTTTTGTCACTGGGGACGGGAAGTGAACTACTGTTCGAGTAGTTATGCTGCTGGTAAAAATAGGTTTGAACGTGATTTAGAGAAGATGGTGAGCCTTAATGTTTCTGACAAGGCTGAAGGTAAAACAGGTAAGTTTGGCTTAGGGTTCAAAAGCTCATTATTACTTTCAGACACGCCACGTATCGTCAGTGGTGAGATCTGTGCTGAAATTCAAGCTGGAGTATTACCAAAAATACCAGAAAAAGCATTGATGGCTTCGTTGACTGAAATCACGGCAAAGCGAGTAATTAATAACCAGCCTCCTACCTTGATTCAACTGCCAAACTGTAAACCACCAGCAGAACAGTTAGTATCGGTTCTAAAACGTTTTGAGAGTAGCGCGGGTCTGTTAACGGTTTTTTCTCGCCATATTCGCCAAATCAATATCAACGGTAAGCGCTTTGAATGGGCAGGGGAAACAGTAAGCAGTCTGCCGAGTTTAGCGGTGGGTGATGTCAAGTTGCCGACAAATAAGTCCAATGAAAATGAAGTGAGCCTGCGAAGCAGCAAAGTGCTATCGGTGACGACGGCTAATGGACAGTTTGTATTTGCATTAGATAACAGTGGTGTAGTGTCACTCGAAGACCGTAAGAAGCTGAGTAGCTTCTGGGTGCTTAACCCGATTGATGAAGAGTTTAAGCTAGGTTTCTGTATTAACGCGCAATTTTCAGTCGATATAGGCCGTTCTCAGTTAGCGGTTGATAATGATGACAACATAGCTTTGGCTAAAAAGCTTGGTCTGGAGCTTGCGGCTGTGTTCGAGGGAATGTATCAGCGGTCCAGTCGATACTGGAATGAGTTTGCAGAAGAGTTGGGCCTTGGTCAAAAAGCGACGTTTACCGGATTTTGGCGTTCGGTTTGGAACGTAATGACCACACAATGGCCAAATCGATTAGGCGATGATGGTTCGAAAGCTGAATTGATAAAGAGTATGTTTACTTGTCCAAATGGCCTTCTTGATTTTTATAAACGCAATCCGGTTCTTCCTACCAAACTAGTCGTAGAAGAAAACAAACTTATCAATCTGCAAAATGTCGAAATTGGAGCTGGTCGATTGCTTAGTGCTGTTTTCTCTTCTTTAAGCGAACATGAGCGCTTATCAAGGTTATCTGAGCAAAATCGAATTGTCGCAAATGAAATCTTTGAAGTGCTAGAGCGAATGGATTTTTCACCATCTAGTGGATCTCTTCAGAAATTAGATCTGATTGAACTCATTAAAGATGACCTCCCGAATTACGACGTGCCGCCTCAGAAGGCCTCTTATTATGGTCGCTTGTTTGATGGCGACTTTGATGAACGAATCTCGAAATCGAATGTCACCGTCATAGAAAGGCGTGAATTAGAGGAACTTCTCGCGAAAATGCGTTTCCTTAATCAAAGTGGAGTATATATATCGGCAAACAAGTTACTTGCTAAGGGCGTTACCGAATATGGTTTTCTTAGCCGTTTTGCGCCATTAACCTCAATGTTGAGTGAGCAGTATGACAGTGATGGTGTCAACCTTGTCAACCTAGTGCGCACTGAATCCGATTTTGACCCCTTTACTTGGGCCCATCAGATTGAAAGTGACGACAAAGCGAAAGGTGGGAAGCAAGATGGCTTGTGTTCTTATATGGTTGATGGGTCGAATATAACTACTTTACTCGGTAAGCTTAGACAGAACCATCCAACTTTTTTGCGAGAAGGTATTTTTGACCCGAAGATGCTCGAACAGTGGCAATGGGACATTGATAAACAATCTCGGTTTATTCGACTCTGGATCGACTCTGAAGAAGATAAGGCGCGACATGTCAGAAATGCTCAGAAAGAGTTTATTCCTAATGTCAGTGATAGTGACACCATCTTAGAGAACATTGTGGAATGGTGGAATGAAACAAAGGATGGTCATTTAACTGACCATGATAAATCGCTTTACGCTCAACCTATGCCTTGGACATTAATGGCGGAGGACTTTGGTTTAGAGCAGATCGAAGCTCGAAAAGGTTGGTTAAAACTATTCTACTTAGGTTGTTGTCAAACCTTGGCTTATTCCCACGACGAAGCGAATAGAAATGTCGTTGAATGGTTTGAAAATCACGGTTGGTGGGATCGGCTTGCTGAAAATGGTGGACCCAAACCAGAGTGTTGGACCCAATTGATGGAAGAGTATCTTCAAACCTCAAAGGTAAACGAACGCTATAGAGTATGGATACAAATTCTGCCTTTGTACCGTTTTGCTACAAAGCTAGCTGACTATGTTGATCTGTTTAGGAATGCAACGTTCATCAATAACTTAAATGACCTATTGCAACCTAATAGTTCAAACTTGTTATCTGGATCTGGTATTGATGTCGCAGAACTTAAAGGAACGCTGGGAATTGGGATTAACTTTATACTGAGAGAGCTCACCAGACACCATGTTATTGAGCCTGAACTTAGCACTGCTATTCACAAGTTTGCATTCGTCTTACCTTTAAGGCTTAGAAGATTGCTTAACAAGATCGGTGCTAACTTGGATACTCAAGCCAATCCTTTTAACTCAGAACGTGCCCATAGTTTTTTCTCAGAAACACTCAATGATGCTGATTGCCACTTTGGAATGAGTTTTGATATTCCATTTAGGGTACTGTTAGAAGACCAACAAGCGTTTAGGCGCTGCTTTGACTTTGAACCGTTAGATTTAGCTGAGGTAGAACATGGATAATGTTGTTCGCGTTAATCATCCCAAGTTTGGATTAGGTACGGTTGAATTTACAAAACCAGAGACGTCACTTGTTAGATTTGAGCACGGGTTTGAAGAATGTCTAAACAGTGAGCTTGAGCCAGTTGCTGATCTAAGGTCAGATATTCAGTCTGGAAACGCAGTGAAAGCCACGGAATTGGCCTTGAAGTCATTAGCGAGTTCATTGAAGAGTATCAATGAAAGTTGGAGTGTATTCTCGAAATCAAACATTAATTTGTTGCCTCACCAGCTTTGGGTATGTCATCGAGTGTTAAGACAGTGGCCAACCAATCAGCTAATTGCAGATGATGTCGGATTGGGAAAAACGGTGGAAGCTGGATTAATCTTATGGCCTCTGATTGAAAGAAAAAGAGTTAAGCGTTTACTCATAGTTACCCCGGCACCTTTGGTTGAGCAGTGGCACCAACGGATGCTGGAGATGTTTGATATTAGGCTCAGTATGTACGCACCGGAAAATGACACTGATCGAGTGGATTATTGGGGTGCTAACAATATGGTTGTAGCCTCACTGCCAACCTTGAGAAATAACAAGAATGGTCGGTTAGAGCGCATGCTAAATGCAGATCCTTGGGATATGCTCATCGTGGACGAAGCACATCATCTTAATTCTACTGAAGACAAAGGCGGAACACAGGGTTTTAGATTGATCCAGAGCCTTGTTGATAATGGCAAGTTTGAATCAAAGTTGTTCTTTACCGCCACACCCCACAGAGGTAAAGAATATGGTTTTTTCTCTCTGCTTCAATTACTAAGACCAGATCTTTTTAACGTTAAGAAAATGTCTGAGAAAGAAATGCGACCATTCGTTAAAGATGTCTTAATCCGTAACAACAAGCAATCAGTTACAGATATGAATGGCGAGCGATTATTCAAGCCTCTCAGTGTTTCATCACGAACTTATACTTACAGTGAGCAAGAGCAGAGGTTCTACGACCTACTGACGAAATTTATTATCTCTGGTCAGGCATATGCGTCATCATTGAACTCACGAGATCAAAGAGCGGTAAAGCTAGTACTGACTGCAATGCAAAAGTTGGCTTCGAGCTCAGTTGCTGCTATCGAGCGTGCATTGAAAGGGCGTATAGAGAAGCAAAAACAAGGGCAGAAGCGACTGGAAGATATCGAGCTGTTACAAAGTGAATTGCTTGAACAGCTCGAGGTGGATGATTTGGGGGCAGCCAATCCTAGTTTTGCTGACGAGCTTGCTCGTTTGGAAGTTGAGTTTGTTGAAACATCGACCCGTGTGCAGTTGATGAATGATGAGCTTCCGCGTATCAAAGAATTGCTGGAAGCATGTCAAAATATCAAATTTGAAACTCGAATCACGACCATCATGGATATTCTAGAGACAGAGTTCAAAGATAGAACGGTAGTGTTCTTTACTGAATACAAAGCAACACAGGCTCTCTTAATGGGGGCACTGAATAAAAAATATGGAGATGGTTGTGTTACCTTTATAAACGGTGAAAACAAGTTGTATAACGTGGCAACTCAGCTAGGAGAATATGCTGATTACAACACAGACCGTTATACTGCGGCCAAAATGTTTAACGAAGGTAAAGTACGTTTCATTATATCTACTGAAGCTGGTGGAGAGGGTATTGATCTTCAAAAGAACTGCTTCTCTATGATCCACGTAGATCTTCCTTGGAACCCCATGAGGCTCCATCAACGTGTAGGACGTTTGAACCGTTATGGGCAGCAAATGCCCGTAGAAGTAATCACGTTGCGAAACCCGGACACTGTAGAGTCCCGCATATGGGATTTACTGAACTCGAAGATTGATCTTATCATGCGTTCTGTTGTTGGAGCCATGGATGAGCCAGAAAACCTAATGGAGCTTATCTTAGGTATGGCCGACAGCTCTCTCTTTAATGAGCTGTTTGCAGAAGCATTAATGCGAGACAAGTCAGACTCGCTTTCTTCCTGGTTCGATTGTAAAACAAAAACGTTTGGTGGAGAGTCTATCGTACAAAAAGTGCAAGATTTGACGGGCCGAGCTGAAAGATTTGATTATCAGGATTTAGATGATGTTCCACGCTTGGATCTTGCTGACTTGAAACCTTTTTTTACTCAAATGTTGGCCTTGAATCAAAGACGCTACAAGTTTGACGAATCTGGGGGAATGTCATTTCTGACGCCAGTCAGCTGGCTTGGTGAATTTAGAACGAAACGAGCATATGAACGTATCTATTTTGACCGTAAAGCTAAGCAAGTAGACTCCCAAGCCGATATTATGGGCTTCGGTCATCCTATGTTGTCTAAAGCAATCAATCAAGGTGAACAGATTACGGGAAGCTTTGCCTACGTTGAAAATATATCTAGTGATTTGGTTGTGTTTAAAGTTCAGGATCAAATTACAGGGACAGACGCGTCAGTTAAAAGCAGCATAGTTGGTATAGCTGTTGATTTGGATATGCATTGTAATGTTGTAAAAGACGAAGAGCTAATTCATTTGTTAAATGAGATGATTAAAAACAATACATTAGCAGATGTGCTCAGAGAGCCTGATGATTTGTTGTCTATTCTTGAAGTAGCTATGGGTTTTTTATCTGAACAAGTATTGAGCCTCGGGCTACCATACAAATTACCTACATTCGAGCCTTTGACTGCTTTCTATAAAGTCTAGGTATTAGAGGGCTAGATCACTTTATTCTACCCCTCAATTTCAACTCAACCCATAATCATTGAGATGGCATACCGTGAGGTAGCCACTGTGGCTGATCGTTGTATCTCTATTATCAACGAGCTATTTGTTAGTGACGATGATTCTCAATGCCCTTAATTATAGATAGAGCTATTTCTGGTTGATAAGCGGATAAACCGCTTCTCCCCAAACTTTGTCTGCGGAGTCCATCATGATTTCAATAATACTGGGTACCAGTTTTTCTAGAATACCGGAGCAGTCTTTGAGCTGCTGCCTATTTGCCGAGCTCAAATAAGTCGCGCCGCCGTGGATAAGCTGGTTACGCAGGGTGTAAAGGCGAGAAAATAATATAGATAGAACCTTTGCAGTATCGTTTTGGCTTAGTGCTTTGTTAGCAGCAACTTTGGCTTTACTACGCTCGTTTTTCCAGCTTTCTTCTGTAATCCTACCAGCATGAAAGTCCCAATATGCCTGCAGAATAAACTCATTGTCTAAGATCACACGAATAGTGTTGGAGTACTCATCCCAAACTAAATTGTGTAACTGTTCTCGTTGATCACAAGTGATTAGCTTTTCCAAAAACTTCCCATAAAGTCCTTGTTCACCATAGTGTTGTTTCTGATCAAACTCTTGTGCATAGGCTGAATTGAAAGCGATCCACAAGAATATGAATTTAGAGTCATCATCGTCACAAACCTCCGACTTATTCAGCCAGCTCAAAGCACGGTGGACGCGAAGGCTAAGATTTTGAGGGTAACGATTCCGTTCAGCTCTTTGGCGTTGTTTTAGTTCTTTGTAGGTTCTCATTTTCTGGCTCTAGATCATATGCACATACTTCTATTAGTATATAAGCATTTGGTTGCTCAATATTTGATCTCTAGTACAAGATTATAAGCTAATGGGAGCGTTGTAATTGTAGGCGGCTAGAATACAAGGTATGTCCTCAGTTCATCAAAATTTCCTACGACAATTTGCTGGCTTTTAGGGTTGGAATCCAACACATTGACATCGATGTTATAAGCATCCAAAACATATCGGACCAAGGCTGCATTGGTTTGAATCTTGAGTATGTTTTTTTCCATACCATAATCATGGGTAACGACAGCCGCTTGAGCTTCGGTCAACCTTGGGTCTGGTATTAACTCAATAGAGAGTGGAGTGTTCCACAGACCATCGTGCTCTCTCCCCATCACCTTCTTAGCTTCAAGGTTTGGAATTCCACGTATTCGGCTGAGAACAAAATCACGATAACCACCAGCATGCTCACAATAGGCTCGAACGTGCCAGCGCAATGGGGTGCAAACGAGGGTATGGGGTGAAATAATTCGCTCCACTTCTACTCCGTCTTTGAGCGATGTGTAGCTTATATCGACACGTTTTTTTTCTCTAATAGCTTGGACGAGAGGACGAAGTATCTCTGGCGCAATATTGCGTGTTACGGGTCGGACCATGGTCGTGTGATCAAAACCCATATCAAGCTCTTTAAATGTGGTAGTCATATCTTCGGTGCGTGAGAGGATATGTAAATATTCATCAGCATGGCCGCTGGTTAATCGTGGGACAAAGTTATCACCGGGCTTGTAGCCTTTTAACCGTTTGTCATAAACAAGATTTCCTGGTGCAACATCTGCCAGATAGGTGTTGATGTCTTTTGATGCTTGTTGTCTGCCAATACCAAAACTCTGAATCAAGTGGTTCGTTGTCAACCTACCTTCCCATAGCGCAATGACTTCTATCATTCGATAGCGAAATAGTAGATCCCAGCGTATTGGCCACTTACTCATTATTAGACTCCTGTCTAGTTATTCTACATGATCATGTATTCAGTATTTACCTGTAGTTGATGACGTCATATTATTTTTCCGTCACAACTACGTCAATAATTATCTGGGAGAAGGCCATGAGTGAAATTCATATCACGCGAGCGGTATATACAGACACTAAAGAGTCAGTATCGATTGAAGCTGTTAACAGTGGCCTTCAAGATAACGTTGTATGTGCATGTTGTGGAGCAAAGCTGGTAGCGAATAAAGGTAAGAAGAAAGCTTGGCATTTCTCTCATTATTTTGATGAAGCATGTGCGTTAGCATACGAGACTCAACTCCACCTCACTGCTAAGGAATATTTCGCTAACGTAGGCAAAATCCCTATACCTCTTGAGGCTGGGTGGGTATCTCCCTATGTTTGCTCCGAGTTAAAAATTTCTGGTGTTCAAATCGAAGTCTATATGGATGGCAGAAGACCAGATCTTGTTGTTGAAGTGGGTAGTGAACAGTATTGGATTGAGATAGCTAACAAACACAAGTGTGATGCAGATAAAGTCTGGGATTGTCGAGCTTACGATAAAAATGTGATTGAGATTGATGTTTCGGATTGTGGCCATTTAGATCAATTTGATTCGTTAGATCATTGTCTGGTGCGTATCCAATCACTAAATGTGTGTAACGACTACCTTGATGACATCGCAACGAATACCGCGCATAAACATGAAACTGTTAGAAAGCAGTTTGAAGCTTTAACGCGATCTCAAAAGCAACTAGAAGAAAAAGAGTTTAAGCAGATAAAAGCGGAAAAAACACTGGAAGAACGCGTAGAAGCACAGCAGAAAAAACACGACTCTAGACTAGAGAAAATGAGGCTTCGAGAAAGTGCACAAAATGAAATTCTAGCAGAGCTTGAACGAGCGATTGGTGCACATGAGGTTCTTCTCAATGAAGCTAAAGTTAGAAGATCAAATCTTGAAAATGAAATAAATGATAAGGCTAGTGCAAAACTCGTTGAGCTTGAAGAGTTGAATAAAGCGACGCTGGAAAGACTTAAAGGTGAGTTTGAATCACAGTGGCAACTAGAATTGCATGCCAAACGGGAACGATTTGAGCAAGAGTTGAACGCAGAGTTTCAACGCAGATTTCAGAACGAGTTAGACGAAATGAACTCCAGAACACTTGCTCATGAAAAGTTAGGATATGAGTTAAAGATTATGGAACATGAAAAAACCTTCTTGTGCAATGAGCTTGAGACTTTGGGGCATCGTAATAGGGAGTTTCAAAAGCAACAAGAAAGTCAGTTACAAGAATCAATTAGCCCCCTTATTGAACAGAGAAATACCCTTAATGATCAAATTGCTGAATTAACAAGGATGATTGAGGGAAAGATGATAGATGCTGATCTTATTGATACTTATGCCAACAATCTTGCTGAAGTGAGGGAGTTTTGCTTGGCTCGAACCGACTATCGTCAAACTCTTAATCAGCGGATGAAAGTATTTAGGTCCATCGAACGTCAATGTAACGAGCTAAGGGTTGAATATAAACAAAAATCTGTGCAGTTAGATGCGATGGTAAAACTGTCAAATGATTTCGTTAAGGCTTTTAAGAGTAGCTTCGATTTGTTACAGAGAAAAGAGTTATTAGAGCAGATACCTGAAATCTTAGCCAAACGAGTTAATAAGAATTCAATTTTGTTATCCAGAAACGCTCAAGAAGAACTGGACGACTTTGAGTTGATGGACGTGTAGATAATTTAGGAAAGAGTGGCCTTTGCGGCTATTGTATTCACAAAATGCACAACAATTGAGCATTGGATTGCATAATCTGGTGAAGAGCATTGTTGATTCCCCAATTTTCCCATATTCTCTCATTATTAAATCCCCAATAAATTTGCCGAGAGCTAATACGCTGAAATGACTGACCAAATTTTAACCTTGAAAGAGGTGGCTACTTATCTAAAGTTAGCTGAAAAGACAGCTTATAGACTTGCGAGTGAAGGTAAGCTCCCTGGGTTTAAAGTTGGTGGTTCGTGGCGCTTCAAACGTGAAGACCTAGATACCTGGATAGAAGAACAAAAAGGTAAATAGTTACGCTCAAATAATAATGAGTGTCAGAACGACTTCTGAGGAAAAACAATGCACAAAGAAATAGTAAACAAGCTAGCACTGCTGCGTTACGTGGTTGGTTATTTGGGTGAGAAGAATCAATATGGTTGGTGGCCGTCTAACTTCCTTAATCCATCTACCAAGAAAATGTTGGAGTTTACCTTCCCGCGTACAGCTGCGTTAGCACAGTACGAAGCAGTATCAGCAGCGGCAGCAAAAGTTCATGATGAAGCAATTGGTGTGGGTAAATCTTTCCACCTGTTTCGTCTGCCTGAGTTCATTGAAAAGTCTCTAGTGTCGGAAATACAAGGTGCATCTGACAGTTCCTCGTTTGAAAGCAGTATTGAATCCAAGGAACTAGCAATGAACGCTCTTAGTGATCTAGCTGGCTCTGCAAGCTTAAATGGTGAAGGCCCTATTAATATTGGCCAGGTTGATGATACCCAAATGGAGCAGTTTATTGCTCAAATAGCTTCAGCTTATATTCAAGCGTTTAACGGTAATAAAAAGGCGTTCCCGTACTTTAAAGGTGAGAACTAAAGATGGCGGAACAGTATTACACTACACAACTTCAAGCAGGTCTTGGTTTAAGAGAAGAAACCAAGGGCTTATTCGAACTTTGGCAGCCAGGAATGAACACACAGCAGCTATGCGACCTAGCATTAGAGTCAGGTTCTTTCCCTAATGTAACGGCAAGACGTTTAAGAAACATCGTTGCTGAGTGCTTCTTTCCTCGCTATCTGCGCAATGAAGGTGTCGCAGAGCAGGTTAAAGCGCTTTTGCCAGCACTAACGAATGATGAAATGACGCAAGTGCTGTATTTGTACACGGCAAGAGCTAACTTCATATTGGCAGAATTCGTCAAAAACGTGTACTGGCAGAAATACGCTGCAGGGTATTCATCTATCTTAACGGAAGAGTCTAAGTCTTTTGTCGAGCTTGGTTTACAAGAAGGCAAAATGAAAAAGCCTTGGTCAGAAACCACTATCAAGCGTGTATCGTCCTATATTTTGGGTTGCCTTGTTGATTATGGCTTTTTAGAGGTAACCAATAGAACTGAGCGCAAACTTACCCCTCCACGTTTGTCGGATAACATTGCAGTCTATTTAGCTTATGAGCTTCATTTTTCAGGCCTAGGCGATAACGCGATAATTAACCATCCTGATTGGCAATTATTTGGTTTAGAACCAAGTGATGTTAGAGAGGAGCTAAAGGCACTAGCCGTGAATCGTCATTGGATTTTCCAAGCTGCAGGCAGTGTTGTTCAGATCAGTTGGTCATACAACAGCATGGAGGAGGTCATTGATGTCATCTCTTAAAAACAACTTTGATGAACTGGTTGCGAAAATTAAACAAGGGCGTGAGTTTACACAAGCAAGTTTTGAGCCTGTTTACTACTTGGTATTCAGCCCTGAAGACATTGTGGCAGTGAAACGCAAAAAAAATGCTTGGCTAGCTCAACTGAAGAACGAAGGTTGGAATGTTCGAGAGTTCTCTGCTGCTGAGCAGATTGAGAAGATATTGAGCGAAGTAAAGCCCATGGTAAAAAAACTATGGTTGGCTGCGGATCAAAAAAATCCGCTAGATTTCGAGAGAGTAAACCAATCTATTATCAATCAGCTCAAAGAAGGCGAACGTTTCAGAGATGCGCTTGAAGCATTCCTGCTTGAAGCAGAGCAAGACAAAGATGCATTAGTGTTAGTTACGGATTTAGAGGCACTTCACCCCTATTTTCGTATCGGCACAATAGAAGCGGGCCTGCAAGGTAAATTCAACGTTCCAACAGTATTTCTATACCCGGGCACACGTACGGGCAAAACAAAATTAAAATTTTTAGGCTTCTACAACGAAGATGGTAATTACCGTTCAGAACACGTAGGTGGATAAGGAATAAAAATGACAAATATAAGAACATTATTTGATGCAACGAAAGGGCTAGATCGTCGTATTGAAAAAGTAATCACCTACGGCAGCAATAATGAGCAAAATCTTAAGGCAGAGATCTCTGAATATGTCGTAACAGATCACTTGTGTGAGAGCATGCACGAGTTGTTAGAGCGTATGCAAACGGCAATGAATTCCAATGACGAAAACGAGATTGGTGTTTGGGTTTCTGGCTTCTATGGCTCAGGTAAATCGTCTCTATCTAAATATATCGGTATGGCTTTAGATGACCAAATCACCATCGAAGGTGTGCCGTTTTTGCAACATTTCTCAGACAGGATCCGCGACGTAAGGACTAAAGCTCTGCTAAATACGGTAGCTAAGCGCTTTCCTGCATCTGTTGTGATGGTTGACTTAGCCAGTGAGCAGTCTGCTGGTGCTTCCATGGAAGATGTTGCTACTGTCCTCTACAACAAAGTCCTCAAATGGGCTGGCTATTCTCGAAACTTGAAAGTTGCTTCTTTTGAGCGTCGCCTTAAAAAAGATGGCCGCTTTGAGGAATTTGAAGCACTATTTTCAGAGATGCTAGATGGTGAAACTTGGGATAGTTACCAGGACGATCCATCAGTGGTGGACTTTATTGTTCCAGAGCTTGCACATCAGATGTATCCAAAGTTTTGGCCGCATTCAGATAGCTTCAAAACTGACCATGAAGAAATGGTCTTCACCGTAGAGCAGCAAGCACAAGAAATTATCGACATCGTTCGTGAAACGAGCGAGAAAGAGTACTGCATCTTTATTTTCGATGAAATTGGTAACTATGTTGGTCCAAGAGAAAAACTGATATTTAAACTCCAGGGCTTTGCTCAGATCATCAAGCAGCTGGGTAAAGGTAAAGTTTGGCTGTTCGGTACCGCTCAGCAAACGCTGGCTGAAGATGATAAGAGCGCGGCACTTAACTCGCCAGAACTGTATAAGCTTATTGACCGATTCCCTATCGATATCCGATTAAAGTCGAGCGATATTAAAGAGATTTGTTACCTGCGTTTGCTTGGTAAATCAGCATCAGGTGAAAAACAACTTGAAGCTCTATTTCAAAATCATGGCCAATCATTGCGTCACAGTACAAAGCTCGAGGGTAACAAGTTCTACGAAGCGGATGTTGATGAAAAAGCATTTGTAAACTTATACCCATTTTTGCCGGCGCACTTTGAGCTATTACTGAATTTATTAGGCGTGCTTGCGAAATCTACCGGTGGTATTGGTTTGCGTTCTGCCATCAAAGTAATTCATGATATTTTGGTTGAGGGCAATGATGATCAACTGCCGATTGCAGAGCAAACTATCGGCTGGTTAGCAAGTTCAGTCACGTTATACGACGCGTTAGAAAAAGATATTGGCGTTGCATTCGCTACCAAACATAAAGCAGTTGCACGTTTGCACCAATCAAACTGGTTTGAGTCTGAAACTCACTGGGGCGTAGCTAAAACCGTAGCACTACTAGAGATCCTCAATAACCTACCAATTACGCGAAATAATGTTGCAGCGTTAATGCATGGTGATGTGACTGCTCAATCTCAAAAAGACGCAATTAATCAAGCTATTGAAGACTTGATTAATGATCCAAAAGTACCACTTGCAGAGAAAGACGGTGAGCTTTGTTTCTTCAGCGAACGCCTAAATGACATTGAACAAGAACGCCACCAGCTTCGTTTACCATCTGTGGAACTGCGTAAAATTATCAGTGGGGCATTAAAGGAAGTAATGAGCCCATTACCAGCGGTTCGTTTAAGTGATTCTAGAAGCGTACAAACAGGTATCAGATACCACAACGACACTGGCGTCATTGCACAACTGAATGGCGATAGAAACCCAATCCAAACGGTTATTGAGTTTGTTTCTCCAACAGACTTTGATGCTTCTCGTGCTCGCTTGGTGGATGCTTCTCGCCACAATACCAGTGAGATTTATTTACTGGCACGTACAGCTCCGGATGTAGATGATCTAATCAATGAAACGCATCGTTGTCAGGAAATCGCAACTCGTTATCGACATGAAGCTGAGAAAGAAATCAAAGATTACTGTAAAGCGCAAAACGATCGAGCGATTAATCTAATTGACCAAATCCAAACCAAGCTACGTCGTAGCTTAGTAAACGGTGAGTTTATTTTCAGAGGTAATGCATCAGCGGTTGAAGGGCACAGTCAAGAGCTGTTAGATGCCAACAAAAAACACCTCCTCGATGCGGCGAAGCAAGTCTTTGACCGTTTCCAAGAAGCGCCAGTTCTTGTGAATACCAACATCGCTGAAAAGTTTATGCGTGCTGATAACCTAGGGGTAATCACAACAGAAATTGATCCATTAGGCTTGGTGGTTAAATCTGGTGGTTCGTTCAATATTAATGAAAATCATCAGGCAATCACCAGCATCAAAGATTACATTGAAACTCGTGGTGGTGTGGATGGTAAGGTGCTGTCTGATTATTTTGCTCGCCCTCCGTTTGGTTGGTCGCAAGACACGCTGCGCTATCTAGTATCGGCTATGTTTGTCGGTGGTTTAGTGAAATTCAAAGTATCGGGCACTGAGCTAACTAGTTCTGGACAGAAGGCGATTGAAGCAATTAAAAGCAACAATACTTTCAAAAACATCGGCGTTAACTTACGAGACGATAGACCATCACCTGAAATGTGTATGCTGGCGTCAGAACGTTTAACTGAGCTAACAGGTGATACGATCTTCCCTATGGAAGATGACATCAGTAAAGCCGCGGTTAAGTATTTCAATAAGGCTCAGCATGACTTTGGTTCTTTGGCTGAAAAGTTACGTAGCATGGGTATACCTGGTAGTGAGCGTGCTGATAGCTTAAGCCAAGATCTTGCCGATATGTTGTTGTCTGATTGTTCTGAAGCACCTCAACGATTGGGCGCAGAGGAATCTCAAGTATTCAAGTCACTCCAGTGGGCAACATCGGTACAGCTCGCATTCAAACAAGGCTTAGGCGATACCCTTAAATCACTTAGAAGCTTAATTGAAGCTATTAATGGATTACCTTCTTCAGGGATTCCAGGCCAGTTAAAAATCGATGTGTCAGAAGAGTTATCAGTCTTTGCTGATCAGATCAAAAAGTCTGACTTCTATGAGCATAGTGCCGACTTTAACAGTACCTTTACTCGCTTGAAGTCAAGTGTAAGCAGTGCCGTTATATCTTTACAAGAAGAACAAGAGAAGCGAGTAGAGCAAGCGCAAGCTGAAGTGGCAAACCATATTGATTGGCATGAGTTAACACAAGCTGAAAAAGACCTTGAGCTTAAGCGCTTTGATGATTTGGAGATCCAAGCCAGCCAAGATATTAATGGACTCAAACAGTTACTTTCTCAAGAGTACAACATTAGCCAGAAGCTGAAAGAAGTGAACGAGTCTGTCAGCCAAAAAGCCCAGGTTAAGCGTGCTCAGAGAGTCGCAGAAGAAAAAGCGAAATATCAGAATGAGGGTAAGGTCAAAGTCGAGCGTAAAGTGACGGTACCAAAGCGAGTGACGCAAAAAGCTGAACTTGACCAGCTTATTCAAACGTTACTGCAACTTAAAGGGGATTTAGAGCTCAACAGCGAAATTGAAATCCACCTCGACTTTGAAGATTGAGCTCTGAAGGAACTATTACATGGCATTTGACCAAACAACCCGAAACCGCCTACAGCGCTTTGTAGGCGATGCACGCACATTGTTAGCTGACGAGTTTACTCGTCAGTTGCAAGCCACATACGGCATGAACCCAGCGACTGGTGATGTGGCAGACATTAAAACCCTTTCTGGTTTAACACCACACCAGCAAGAAACAGCGCAACTTCTGCGGGATACGTTTACTCACTACTTAGCCAATAATGAAAGTGGTAAAGAAAAAGAGCGTAAGCTAGCAGCGTTAGACCGTATCGTACGTGAACAGGCGTTTACTGTTTTAAACCGTATTGCAGCGTTGAGAATGAGTGAGGCTCGTGGTTCGTTAACTGAATCGTTAGCGAATGGATATGAATCAAAAGGCTTTCAACTGTTTCACCGTATAGCAGGTACAAGCCTGGGTGAAACAGGTGATGCATATCGTCATTATCTGTTTAGTATTTTTGATGAATTTACCCTAGATCTATCTGTACTATTTGATCGCTTTTCGGCGCAAGGTCGCTTATTCCCTTCATCACCTGTGTTGCTAGAATTGCTCGCCCTTGTGAACGATGAAGAGGTTGCGCCTTTATGGAATGAAGATGAAACCATCGGCTGGATCTATCAGTACTTCAACTCTATTGCTGAACGTAAAAAAATGCGCGACGCATCCCAAGCACCTCGTAATAGCCGAGAGCTTGCGGTAAGAAATCAGTTCTTTACCCCTCGCTATGTGGTTGAGTTTTTAACGGACAATACCCTTGGTCGTATCTGGTATGAGATGACTCAAGGTCAAACTGAGCTGGTGGACTCATGTGAATATTTGGTTCGTCGCCCCAATGAAATCTTTTTGTCTAAAGGTGAAATTGCGCCAGAGCAAATTGAACAGGAAGGCTTGAGTCAAGAAGAACTACTTCAGCAAACCGTTTATATCGAGCATAGAGAGTTAAAAGATCCACGTGATATCAAAATGCTCGACCCTGCCTGTGGTTCTATGCACTTTGGTTTGTACTGTTTTGACTTGTTCGAAAAAATCTATGCAGAAGCCTGGGATCTAGAAAGCTCTCAAGGTAAAGATGCTTTTGTTCGTGAAGGTAACAAAGCGGCACTTACAGAAGCATTCCAAGATAAAGCGGAGTTTTTAACTCACGTTCCCCGCTTAATCATTGAGAACAATATCCATGGTGTTGATATCGATCCTCGTGCAGCGCAAGTAGCAGGTTTATCTCTATGGCAACGCGCTCACAATAGCTGGCAGCAAGCCGGTATCAAGCCGCAGTTTCGACCAAAGATATTAAAATCAAACATTGTTTGTGCAGAACCAATGCCGGGTGAGAAAGAACTATTACAAGAGTTCACATCTCAATTAAAACCGACGGTTTTAGGCCAGCTTGTTGAAGTGATTTTTGAAAAGATGGAGTTAGCTGGCGAAGCGGGAACATTGCTCAAAATTGAGAAAGAAATTGAAGATGCAATTGCTAGTGCAAAAGCGGTGTGGCAGCAACAAAATCAAGCGTTGAGTCAATCCCCTGATTTAGCTAAAGTCGATAAACAGCGCGGTGAAATTGAGTTTGATGTCAGTGATATCGATGAAGAGAGCTTTTGGCAACAAGCTGAGCAAAATATTCTGGATGCTTTAGCTAGCTTTGCTAGTTCAACTTCATCAGATATGAGTGAGCAAAAACGACTATTTTCATCAGATGCGGCTAAAGGTTTCGCTTTTATTGACCTGTGTAAAAAGCGATTTGACGTTGTATTAATGAATCCACCTTACGGAGCTCCATCAAATAAATGTAAAAATTACTTGTCAGAGCATTACCCTACAATTTGGATTGAAATTTATATATCTTTTTGTATAAGAGCACTAGCTTTATGTCCGAACGGATACATAGGTTCATTGACATCTAGAACATGGCTGTACCTACAGAAGTTCAGCTCATTTAGGAAAAGTATAATTCTTAATGAATCGCTGGATGTATTACTAGACCTGGGGGCTGGAGTTTTAGATGGTGCTGCCGTAGAAACTGCTGCCTACATCATTAAAAATAATAAAAATCAATCTAACTCTTTATTCTATGATCTTGATGGTATCGATAAAGATAATATTTGTTTAGAGCCAAAAACGTTGGAGTTCCAAGGTGAAAAATCTAAAGTTAGGCCAGTGATAAGAAATCTAAAATATTATCTAGATGGGAAAAACTCTCCTATTAAATATAAAGGCGAAGTTAATCCAGAGAATAGTTTACAAGCAAAGGAGCTATTCGATGCAAAGCCAGGTTTGGGCACACGTGATGACTTTAGATTTATAAGACTTTGGTGGGAATTACCCGCGCAGGATAGTGAATCTCCATCTTGGCAGCCAATTGCTTTTGGTGGGAAAAGTACGCATTTTTATGCGAATCACAATACTTTCGTTAATTGGGCTTCATCAGGTAAAGAGTTAAAAACATTCATAGAGCAAAAATACGGCTCCGCATCTAGAAGTATCGTCAATGAGAAGTACTATCACAAGCCAGGCATTAGTTATCAGTATACAGGTAAAACATTCAGAGCTCATCTTATGCCTAGTGGTATGATTATTTCTATGGCTGGACAAGGTCTTTATGCTGATAGTGAGTATATTTATCCATTGTTAGGCCTGCTAAACACAGGACGTGCCACCTATGAATTAAAGCAGATAAATCCCGGACGATTCTTCCAGGCAAGCTATGTCAACTCTCTTAGATTTAGTTCCGGCATTGTCGATGAATTTGATGCTCTAAGCCTTTTTACCGATAAAGCATTAGAATCAGCCTTTAAGTTGTCTTCATATGAAGAAACCTCTTTATATTATACGCCTAGCTCGAAGCTTATCCCTTTTGATGCTTATGAAAAAATCACCAATGATTATAACTATGAATACAATTATGCTTTTAATCAGTTGGAGGAGCTTTCATCTAAAGCATTTCCACAAGCAGAGAGTGGATTTGGTTCCGAAAATTATTTTCCAGTACCTAAGTGGGGGGGGATTAGTTCGCTTGTAGGGTTCGCATTTGGTCGTTGGTGTGATTCCGATTTCGAATCTAAATTAACATGTTCAAATGATTTTTCTCAATATCCATCATTACCGGCTAATCGCCATGAAGTGAGTCAAGTGGCCTCAGCGATTCACTCGGGAGATAAATTGCATGGTACATGCCTAGCTGATGTGATAAATGATTTTATTCAGTTCAAAGGACTTGAAGAGTTTTTTGATAAAAGTTTCACAGATGATCTTTATTCTTATATAGAAAGAAGGTTCTTTTCAGAACATTTAGATATGTATACTGAAAATAAAAGGCAAGCTCCAATATATTGGCAACTACAAACATCACAACGTACTTTTTCTATATGGTGTTATTACCCTAGTTTAAATTCTCAAACACTATTAAATTGTATTAATAATCTAGTAGTACCTAAGCAAGATGAGGTAGAAACGGAGTTGCAGTTATTACTATCTAAGCCTTCAAGAAGTGTAGGAGAGGAAAAAAGGGTTGATTCTTTAGTTGGCTTGAAGGTTGAGCTAGACAGCTTTTCTAATGAATTACTTCGGTTATCAAAATTTTGGCAACCTGATCTTAATGATGGTGTTCAAATTACAGCTGCTCCGCTTTGGCGACTTTTCCAACATAAAGCATGGCAAAAGAAACTCAAGCAGACCTGGGAAAAACTTGAAGAGGGTGACTACGATTGGGCCCATCTTGCCTATACCACCTGGCCTGAGCGCGTACTTAAGAAGTGTCATGCGGACAGAAGTCTAGCTATTGCTCATGGTATCGAATCTGATTTATGGCATGAAGTTGAAGTCATCAAAGGTCGTAAAAAAGAACCGGTATGGGAGTGGCAACCTAAGCCGCTGTCACCTGCTGAACTGAATGACTATGTGCGTGAAAAGATTGCCACGGATGAGCGCTTGGCTTTGTACCGTTCTAATGCAAAAAATAGCGGAGTGAAGTCATGAGTATCACTATTGAGCAGTACATTAAAACCGATATCCTTGAAAAACGTTTAGCAGACAGAAGTGTTGTTGTCGTTTATGACGCCGAAAAGCGTTACCACAAGCTTTGTTTGGAATTAGAAAGCGAAAATTGTCAGGTCATTGATGCAACGGCTGGAAGTTTACTTACTCGCCAAGCAGCGATAACTGCTTTAACTAACCTTGGTTCTGTCAAGCAGTTATTGGTGTACGTACCTAAATCTGCACCAATGGAAGATGAGGACAAGCAAAAAGATCCATTTGCTATCTATATGGCCACTGGTAGCGTGTTCCCAGATCCCCAACGTTCAGGTGACAACTACATTGATATTTGTATTCAAGCCAAACCAGATCAAGCAACAGAGATTCGGGAGTTGTTTGCGCAAAACAGCCATCCTAGCTTTGATGTCATCAATGCTATTGGTGGTGGCGTGAGTTGGCCGACGTTGCAAGCAGCATTAGGTGCCGAAGGTGCCACAAATCTACTGTTTAAGTTTATGGTGGCTGACAGTTCTGTTCAAGAGAGATTGGCGGGTGAGTCTAGCTGGGTAACCGAGATACAAAGCTTGCTAAGTAGGAGTTTAGGTTTAACCCTTCGCACCAAGCAGACGAGTTGGTCTGCAATCAGTGATGAATTGTGGCGATTTGTATTGTTTAGTGAATTTGTCTTTGATCTAAAAGAAGCAATCCCTGTAAGTTTAGACGATGTACCTGTAGCGAAAAGCTCGGCACAGCCTGTCATTGAAGAGTTAGGCAATAGTCTTCGTAAGCATACAGACTACCAAAGCCTATATATTGAGCGTGCGACAGCGATTGAGCAAGAGCTTAATCTAGGAGTGTTGTGCGCTAATATCACTAAGCTAGGCACGAGAGATACATTCCCGTTTGAGGAAAAATGTTACTTGAAGCAAGCGGTAGAAACTCTTCTCGCGGATGACGGTGATAAGACTCGCCAGATAGTTAGTGAGCATGCTAATTCAGTATGGTCTGCTAAAAGTGATAGCCAAATGAACTGGGAGCTGGTGAAGTCGTCTCAGCGTTTAATCGAAGTATGCTCAGACTTAGAGCGTGATTTACCAGCATTCAGCAGAAATCAAACAGATCTGATTGAGTTTTATCAGTCTTCTCTGCGCCGAGCGGACCAACTCCATCGCGAATTTGAACAAGCAGTGAATGATTGTCCTGAAACTGAAGACTTAATGCCAGGTGTGGTCGACTTAGTTCGCAAGCGGTATCGTAATCTAGTTGAAGCCGCTCAGTTAAAGTTCACTCACTTTGTTAATGATGCGGGTTGGCCGCCACAAGGCTTCTTATCTAATACTCAGGTATTCGATACCAAAGTGGCTCCATTGCTGAAAAGCGGCGGAAACCGAGTGGCTTACTTAATGGTCGATGCGCTGCGTTTCGAGTTAGGTTACGAGCTAAACAAGCAGCTAATGGAAGATGCCGACGCGCAGCTATCAGCAGCGTTCTCAAGTTTGCCATCCATTACACCTGTTGGTATGGCAAGCCTATTGCCTGGTGCGTATGAAAAACTCTCTGTACATCTTGATGACGGAAAAACCAAACCACTATTCAATGGTAAACCTGTCGCTGACGTAGCTCCGCGTATGGCTGTGTTCAATGCCCAATATGGTGATCGTTTTCAAGAAATGCCATTAAAAGACTTTGTAAAAATGGCTAAGAAGAAAACCATAGACAGTAATGTTGACCTTCTTGTTTTACGTAGCACAGAGATTGATAGCTACTTTGAAAATCATCCTGAAGATGCACCAGCAATGATGCAGCGTGAATTAAAGCAGATCCGCCAAGCAGTCAATAAGCTTCAAACTCAAGGGTTCCAGAAAGTCTTCATTGTTACCGATCATGGTTTCTACATGAACAATGCCCAAGAAGTTGGGGATGTAGTGAACAAACCCGATACAACATGGAAGGTTGAGCACCAGCGAATGCTTTTGGGCAATGGTAATTTAGATACCCATCATTACAGTTTACCGATGGAACAAACTGGTATTAAAACAGACATTGTTCAGTTTGCTGGCCCACTTTCTTTGGCTCCGTATAGAAAAGGCATGCTCTATTATCACGGTGGTCTGTCGATTCAAGAGTGTTTGGTACCTGTAATTGAAATTACACTTAAGAACAACTCGATGAAGTCAACACAAAGTGCCTCAGTTGTGCTCAACTACAAAAATGGCGCCACACGTATTACGGCGAGATTTGCGGTTATTGAACTTAAACTCGAAAGCCTGAGTGCAGATCTGTTTGGTGATTCAGAAGCTTTGGATGCAACAGAAATTCTGTTGGAAGCTCACAGTGGTAAGAAAGTGGTTGGTGAAGCGAGGCCAGGTGAACATGTTAATGCTGCGACAGGTACAGTAACTTTAGAGCCAAACAAAACGATTAAAGTGACGCTAAAAATGGATCCTGAATTTGAAGGTAAGTTTAAAGTCAAAGCTATCGATCCCGTGACTAATAGCATTTTAGGCACTGCGCTTGATCTTGAAACTGATTACGCCGTGTAAGGACTAATAATGGACGTTTTAGATAGTAAGTTAATTGAAATCTTTGATGGCAAGTTAGTTCGCAAAGACTTGTTGCAACGAATTAAAAAAGGCACCAATGTGCCAACGTTTGTGTTGGAATTTCTTCTTGCACGATATTGCGCGAGCGATGATGAAGATGAGATTCAGGCTGGTCTTGAAGCTGTGCTTGAAACTTTGTCGGATAACTATGTCAGACCTGATGAATCCAATGCAGCGCAATCTAAAGTAGCAACAAAAGGTAAGCACAGTTTCATTGATAAGGTTCATGTTCGTTATGTCGAAACGCAAAGACGGCATTGGGCTTCTTTAGAAAATTTTAACTCTCAGAAAATAGCGGTGGGTGATAAATTCTATAAAGAAAACAATCGATTACTAGAAGGTGGGATTTGGGCTGAAGTAAAGCTGGCCTATAACGAAATCGATGAAGATGACTACGCTTTTTATATTGAGAGTCTACGCCCAATTCAATTGAGTCGCTTTGACTTTGATGGTTATAAGCAAGGTCGAGCGTTAATGAGTCGTGACGAGTGGATGGATGCTTTACTTCGTTCAGTAGGACTCGAAGCTACGAAGTTGTCACAGCGAGTTAAGTTTCACTATCTATTACGTTTAGCACCGCTGGTGGAAGCAAACTTCAATTTTGTTGAGCTTGGACCACGCGGAACAGGTAAGTCATACTTCTACAGTGAATTTTCACCATATTCGACTCTGATATCCGGTGGTCAAGCTACAGTCGCGACTTTGTTTTATAACAAGAACAGAAAGGAGACGGGCTTAGTAGGGCACTGGGATACCATTGCTTTTGATGAAGTTGGTAACATGAAGGTGAAAGACCCTGATGTTATTCAGATCCTTAAAGACTTCATGGCAAATGGTCGTTTTTCTCGTGGTAAAGAAGTCATTGCAGATGCGAGTACCGCGTTTGTGGGCAACTTAGATCTGTCAGTGAATCAAGTTGTTAACTCGACAGAATACGACCTATTTCAACCATTACCCAAAGAGTTTGATTTAGCGGTCATGGACCGCTTTTATGCTTACTTGCCTGGTTGGGAAATGCCCAAAAACTCAAGTGATTTTCTGACCAACAATTACGGATTCATCACTGACTATCTAGCAGAGGCATTTCACCACCAGCTAAAATCAGTCAACGTCTATGAGATGGTAAATAAGCGTATAAAACTAGGCCGTGCGATTGAAGGCCGTGATGAGAAGGGTATTAAAAAGACGGTTTGTGCATTCATCAAGATGCTCCATCCTCATGGTGAATGTGGTGATGCAGAGTTCGATCAATACGTTGAATATGCTGTTGAATGCCGTCGCCGTGTTAAAGAGCAAATGAATAAGCGTAAGCCTGATGACGAATTTGCCAATATTGGTCTGTCTTACTTTAACCATAAAGGTGAGGAAGTTGTTGTTCATTGCCCTGAGTCGATTAATGCACTGGCAACATTGGAGCCATCTAAGCCAACATCAAGTGGTTCTAACGAGGAACCGACAGAAACAAACATAGCCGCTACAGAAGAAACCGGTCAGCAAGCAGAGGTTAGTGTCTCACAGGAACCAGAACTGGTTGAAGAGCTAAAAGAGCAGCACTATACGATTACCTATGATTCGACAGGTTACAGCTATGAGTCAATTGTGACGCCTTACCTTAAGGGGGCGAAAACGGTTGTAATAGAAGACCCGTATATTCGAGCTAAGCACCAACTGAATAATTTTGTCCGTTTCTGTGAAGCAGTTATCAAGCAGCCTTCCGTTGATTCTGTCACTTTGATTACTTCTTACGACGATCATACTGATGTAAGTGAGATGGCAAGCGCACTAAAAGACCTCCAACAAAGCCTTCTAGAGCTCGACGTGAAACTAGACGTGCAAGTGAATGAGAACTTACACGATAGAGAAATTCGCATTGACAATGGCTGGACCATCAAAATTGGCCGCGGCTTGGATTTTTTCCAAAAGCCGGACAGTTGGTTTGGTGTTGGTGTTAATGATCTTTCGTTGAGAAAGTGCCTTGAAACTAAGGTTGATATATTTAAGTCCTAGAGCCAGTGTTTAGGGATTTCTAAATCAAAGTTTTTGGCAGCATACTTGAGCATCGTGATAATTTCACGGTGCTTTTTTTCATCATAGGGCTGACCGTTTTGCTTGTGTTGAACAATGACTTTGAGCTCTACGAGATTAAACATACCCAACTTGTAAAAGTTTCCCCAGTTTGGTGTGCCAAATAGGTTATAGATGACTTCGGTGCTATCACGTTCGCTGGCCAAGCGCTTAGGTTCACCGATTTTGGCTAGAGCTGCTTCGCCTTCTTCTTTTGTGTCGTAGGTGTTGAGTTGTTTCATTATTTTGTACTGTTGTTGCCTATTGAACAAAGGTTATCAGAAGCCTCAAATAATGTCCTCTTCAGATAGCTAGGCTTACGAAACTCTGTGTGATATTGCGCAACTTTTTGAGGTATATCTAGAGTCGATATTGAGTCATTATCTTCCAGATTGGTTAGTGTCGAGCCAGCAGAAACTCACTGTTTATCAAGGCACTTTCTTCGAGCGGAATATGTATCCTGATTTGGTACTCACACATATCGAGACTGGCAAAATAATGGTCTTTGATGCCAAGTTTAAACGGATGTGCTCGGACTACAGAGACGTCGATAGGGCGGACTTCTACCAAATTCATGCTTATATGGCGTATTACCATCAGCAACTGCAAGTGGGTGGCTTACTCTATCCTTGTGATCGGCCGATAGAACCCGGTCAATGCTATGCCAATCAAGTCATGGGACAGGCACCTAACTCGGATGCTCACTTCATCATCATTGATGGCGTGTATGTGAATGAGGCGATGAGCATGAGTGACATTATTGAGAGTGAGCTTGAGATGGTGGGGAGGATTGAGAATTTGGTGGTTTAATGTGACGAGCTTTGGCTGTTGCTAACGAGCAGAGGCGTACTATCAAAATTGGACATGCCGGCAAGCAATAACTGACACGTTTGTTTCCAGAAGCGCGTTAGCGAGGGAATATTGCTAGCTTGTGATCACTAAGCGATTCTACCAACCGATTTTGGCGTTCGCTTCTCACATTTTTACCTCTTTCAACTCGTTCAAAATCTCCCTAAGTTGAATGGACAACGCTATTGAGCGTCGCCTTTTGTGATTACCAAAGAATGTTAATTGCAGGAATAAAAAGCCTTCAGGTCGGTAATGAAAAACGTTAAAAACCGGAGATAGAAATATAGACGGCTAAAGTGTCTATACGAAATACGTTCAATCTAAGTACGTTTATCGGTCGGTCGCAACCGCCCACAAGCGCAGACAGTTCAAATAAAAATCACAACAGGATTTCGATGAAAAATAGTTAGGCGTAATAATTTATGCCTCAAGACGAGGCGTTTTTCCGTCCTAATGGTCAATAAGGAGTATGAAATAGAGTTTGCTCCTTTCTCATTGGTACAGGTACTCAATGTAATCACGAGCAACTCACGTCAGTATCGGTGGGTTTAATTTCTAGAGTTAGACCCACCGATTTTTATTTCAAGCTTCTACGCCGATTACGTCTGTATTAGCGTCTATTTTTAGGCTACCGTCCCCTCGGAGCCTATATTCCTCCCTCTCGTTGTTACTCATTTTTCTTGGTTCAAGATATTCCAATTCTGCTCATCGTTGTCTTACTACAGATGCAAACGCAATAGCGTTGATATTCTGAGCACACCCGCCATCAAAGGAGAATTTACATGATGAAGAAATTATCGCTCACTTCAGGCTCGATGTTCTCGCCAATTGGCAAGGCATCACAAGATATGCTTTCAGAGATCCTAAAGTCGAGAAAGAGGAAACAGCGATTAACCGATGCACAAAGATGCATCACCGCTTCGTCTAATTTAAGTTAAGAAATTAGACGAAGCCGCAAACTTTAACCCAAGCCAGGACTGGTAAGGGGTGCGGAACAAAACTTAAGGAAGTGAATGGAAGTTCAAGCGTTATTCGGTGATTGAGAGCGACAATAGGCGACATAAGTCTGGCGCTATTATCCCAATGCCCACTCAATACATAACGTCATTACGCACAAAAAACACATAGCCCCCTGGTGGAGGATGCAATAAGCCCAAATGCAGCTGTCGACTGCGCCACCAGTCAGAACGAGGATGCAACACGCCCAACTGATCCACAAAAGGTGGAAAGCGTTCTATAAGTGAAGGTGAGGATGCAATAAGCCCATGTTGACATCTGGAAGAGGGAACACCTTGACTCCCACGACGTCATCATTTATCGAAACAGCCTGTGTGCTGCGCAATTGCTATGTACTAATCTATTAATCAATGACTTTGTGACTTTATTTCAATTGGTTACAAGTTTAATTAAAAATAAACATTAACACTTTGTCTTAATTCCGCGCTTTGCGCTACTTCGTTGACGGACGTGATCGTCATGTAGTGTGAATATAGGAATGATGATGGTAACAAAAAGAAAAGAGTCAGCAGTGCCCAAAAGAGCAGGCGAGTTTTTAGTCAAATTCTTTGGGGGTGACCATGAACCGCGACACTAAAAAGCAAATTTTGACCGTAATGGCGTCTTATCACAAGCGAGGGATCCCCTTTAGACGTAAACAAATGAAGCGCTTGATTGCGATACTCGATGACATCTTTATACATGAGCCGTATCTCGGCGAACGACTACAGAAAGTCGGCAAGCGTCAAATCATCGGGTATTGGCAGCGCACCCGTTGTGAAACCGCGCAAGTGAGGGCAGAAAAGTACGCCATTTTAAAATTGTTTTTCGAAACGGCGCAGTTAGCCGGGCGTGTTCCCAGACCCAAATGATGGGTTTGGGATGTTGAGTGGATAAGGACTATCTTCAACTTGGACAGCACAGCGAGAGTTGTCGCAATGACACTATTTATCGGCTGGTTTTTCCTGGTGTGTCATTTTTATCATTAAATAGTGTTCTTAATGTTTTGTAAGTAACTGAAATATATAGTTTTGTGTTAACTTGTGGGAGAAGGCAAGTCTGATTTAATGGTTAGTGAGTAATTCATATAAGGATATTGCTATGACCATGTTTACATCACGTACTATCAACTTCTTCAATTTAATGAAACGTCTGGGGCAGGTATTGCTCTTGTTTGTTTTAGGCGCTTGCCTGTTAATACTCAGTACATTGCTGGTTTCCGTTTCTGGCCAGTGGGGATGGCTGGCGTTTGGGATTTTGGTCAGTACCCTGCCGTTCCTCGGCTTTTATCTCGCCGGTTTTTTGCTTGCGCCAAAACGTTTTTATCAGGCCCAAATGTGGAAAAATCAACCCTCATCGCTGCGTTGGGGCGTTGTCATTGTGTGCGCAGTGAGTAGTTATCTTTCAATGGGTGAGTTAAACAGCGTGGCTGATATTTCTGCTGTAGGACAACCCATGCCTCTGCTCGAACAGTTACTGATCACAGTCGGCGCGGTGATATTGCTGACGGGTGTCTATATGCCGTTAAGAGCGATAACACTGTTCCGTTGTCTTGGAATGGGCAGGACAAACGCTATCGGTGAAGTGTTTGACGAACACAATAAAGACACGTATTCCTCGTTGGCGATACCGCCGCTGCCGGTGAGTATCATGATGTTAGTGATGATGTGTTACTCACTGACTGCTTTGAGTACTTCGAATGCGCCAGAAGGGGCTAACTACCTGCTTTTCTTCCTGCTAGAAATTACCGCAGCTTTAGACATTGCGTACGTCTATCGAAACCGTACAAAGGGTGGCCCTCATTTTCACCTTAAAGACCTTGCAGCCCGACAGGCATGAACGCCTGAATAGTTTCTGAACTCGAGTGCGTGGACAGTTCCTCCTCGCACTCGTTCGCGTCTTAAAAAGATTGGAGGGCATTATGCTTCTGGTACTCCGTATAGGGTTGACTCTCTATTGTTTTCTCACCGTGGACAGCGTGTCCGAATGGTTAGCCGTCTCACTCAGTGGCGTGCTGACGGTGCTGATTTCGCTTTTCATCATTGTGCCCAGTTTTAAGTTGTCATTTTGGCGAACTCTCCAGCAACTGGCTTGCAGTCGCCTTGTGCTGACAGGCATCAGTGCATTTGTCATCGCAACGTTTGTTTATGGGCAACTGACACTCTTAGTCGAACTCAACCAACATCTACTAAAGGGGCTTCATCGGCCAGATTTTACGGGTTATTGGGCCGCAGCCCGGGCCTACGATACCTTTTTCGTTTGGGTTGGGTTGTCCCTGGTCTTAACCATTTTGCTGGAAGAGTGGCGGGTGCTGTTTTCTCGCCCGCCAACGTTTAACTGGTACTACTTACAGGGTGTGTCGGTGATGTTGGCGTTTGCCGTTGTGGCGTGCGGTGAATACCTCGGGTCAGCCACACAAGCCTGGCTGAGTGTGGTGGCCTCTTATGTCGTCATTGTTTTATTCCATATTGGCGGTTTTATGTTTGACCAGAAACAACCGAAACGAAACACACGCTGGCTGGTTTAAGCCATTCGGTTTTTAACAAGAGGGACAGAATATGACTACGGACAGAAAAGAAACAGAAGTGCAACCAATCAAACCCGGCATCGAAATAATGGCGATTACGATACTCACGATACTTACGGTTATTTTCCTGTTAGCGAACCACATATCTGAATCAACCTTTCAGGCTCACTGCCGGGGTTATGAAGAGAGTATTGAAAAGTCACTGAAACAAACGATGGCCGGTGAGGATGAACTTCATTTAATTCAAACCAACTTCCAGCAATACAAAAAAGATTGCAGTGCGCATTAACAGGGTGTTCGGGCTGACATGAGCGAAGGTTAAACACAACAGAAGGGGAGTTCACATGACAGAAGAAGAGAAAGCGGAAGTGAAGAAACTCATCAACGAGCAAAACAAGGCTATAGACCAACGTATTGAATCACAGGAGAGAAAACTCGATGCGCTGCTTAACCGAGCACCATGGTGGCACTGCTTTTTTAACGAGACTCTCGATGTGATTTTGGCCACGCTCTGCAAAGGCATCATTTTGGGAATACTGGTGTTCTACCTGCTGATCAACCCAATTATTTCAGGTTAAAGACGTGGGCGATAAGAGAAGCCTCGTGTTTTCTGCCTGGAAAAGAGGCTATTCGGCAAACGATGAGCGCGACCAACGTGTCGATAAGGATATCAAATGGGACAAGGTGTAACTTTCAATCGCAGCGTCTATCTGAGCCCGATAGTGTTGATACTGTTTGGTTGTAAAGTTGAGCATATAAAAAGCGATTATTTATGCTTCAATGCGGATAACCACTACATTGATGGCAGTACAGGAACGTCGGCGGTATTCCGGGTCGACAGCGGGCATGGCACCCAGATAGGCTACAGTGCAAACGGGAGACTGGTTCTGCACAGTGAATGTGCCGCCGCCCTGACCATCAGGGATGATGGTTCAACCACCTATGCCTGGTTTGAATATGGCCGTGAAGTTGAGTACGACAGTATTCAATCTTTGCGCTTTTTTACCGCGAATCAGCGCATCAACCTCCACGCACGCAGAAACATCAGACCAGGGATACCAACCGAAGAGTTCTCGGAGCGAAGCTTTGATTATAACAGTCGACCACAGCGCACGCGGACGGTGTTTTATGGCGAATTTCCGTATTCAGAAATCGATGTACGTGACAAATATGACCAGAAATTAATTCGACAAGTCTCAGCTTCAATTGGTTCAGCGTCGAAAGTCTATCGATGGAACGATAATACCGACCAATTTGATTGTCTGTATACGTCGCACACTGATACGGTATTTGATATCGGGTGTCAAAATGAAGCGAGTTTAGACCAGCAATATCTCGGTCTTAGGGCGCCGCTTGACGATTATTTCCAGTCACTGTCCCAACCATTTTTATATGAAACAGAGGAAGCTGAAATCCAACGTCATATCGATCGCTATTAATCAAAATTCATCTCAGGCGATACGATATCCTCGTTCTGAGAGGTGATGCCTGCGCTCATGTTGCTCCTAAATAGTGACTGAACACAATAGTTCGTTGCGTTCTTTGCCTTACTTCCTTCTCGAAAAAGGAGTAAGTCATGAGGAAGAGAAATTACGTTGGTCACTTGGCAAAGGCACCAAGAGACTTTAATAAGCCGAATTTCAATCTGGGGTCGAGAGACATGTTTAAAGCGCTGATTAATGCCAGTTTTGAAAATCAGGGCGGGATGGTCACCAACACTCACAGAACCAGGTTGCCCGCTCTAAAGCTCTTTATCTCTTTCATCAAAACCCATACGCCTGTCAAACGGTTAAACGAGATAGAAAAGCAGCACGTCGTTAGTTTTGGCGAATTCCTGAAAAACAACGCAGACGAAGAATTGTTATCTCCAGCAACCGCCCGAGATTATCTTTCTCATGTCAATCGAGCGCTTGCACAAGCAAGAGGGGATGAAGCGTGTGTTGTGAACGCGACACGGGATTTGGGTTTTACCCCCAAGTCTGGCATTGCCACCGTTGATGGCTCCGTCAAAGAGGCACTTCATGAAAAAGTGCTTCCACAGGTCACCCCTGAAGTCGGCTTTGTGATGCAATTGCAGCGTACTTTTGGTGTCAGGTTCAGGGAAGGTGCGCTTTTAGATGCGTCGAGGGTTTTAGAAGAGCTCCACAGCGGACGGGCACCGATGTTGTTACGTGGCACGAAAGGTGGTCAATCAAGGCCGTTACCTGTGGATTCGAAAGAAAAGTACCGGTTGCTGGTGAGAGTGGCGGCATTTCAGCAGTCCCTTGGGCAGGATTCACTTATCCCTTTTCACTTGTCATTTAAAGCTTTTCAGAGCGATGCGTGGCGACAAACCAAACATGCAGATACCTCTTACCTGAGCCACGGCGAACGCAAGCACTTTGCTTGTGAGGCGTACTATCAGCTTATGGACGTTCGCTGCCCGGTTCAGGCCAATGTGGCACATGGAAAAAAGCACCATCAGTACATTGCGAGTACGCTTAACATCAGCGAAGCAGAAGCGAAACAACGTGATTATGAAGTTCGACTAAAGATATCCAAGCTACTTGGCCATCATCGAGCAAGCATCGCCAATGCTTACTTGGGATAGGGGAGTAGCTATAGTAAATTTCAGAAATACGACAGAATCGCTCGGTGATCAAACGCTTTTATAAAGTGTCGTAACTCAGAATTGGGACAGAAGTTTGTCAGGGACTCTGTTAAATTAGCATCTAACGGATTACCTCAAGTATCGAACACCTCTAGGCATAAACATTCGCACTTCAGACTTGCTTATGAACATGGAAATGTTTAGTCCATTCTCCAGAAACCAAGCTACGTGTTTCTAAGCAAAAAGGTACTGACCAAATAACCAGCTCATCAGAAAAATAGAACGGTGGAAGTGCCGATTTAAACTGCTGATGCTTTGGATATATCAGCATCATATGACCTCGACCTTTTTGGTATTTATGGCCATACGCAAACATCTGATATAGATCGGCCTGAGAGATTCCATATTTCTCATTTGATTGATACGCTGATTGATCTATGAGCTTCCACTTGGTATCTAAAACCTGGTTACCCATTGATGTTTTCAGCAACAAATCAGGCTTTAGTTGAAACAGTTTCATTGACTGTGCCCTATTCTCCGGCGTATGCCGCAATAGATACTTGGAGCTAACCTGCGATTTTAGTAAGCAATCTTTAGGTAATTGCTTATGTAAGGTAGATTCCACATACTTTTCAAATAACTGCTCCATAGGGAACAATAATGAAATGCCGCGATGTACGCCTTGCTGAAAATTTGGATTCAGTTTTTCCAATATCAGAGCACACCATGGACGTAGGGTATCGTATGCTTGCATCAGTTTATTGCTCTTCCAGTTACGCATTTGATTTAACGGATCCGGCAAGGTGGGAATATCTGCCATACGATGAGATAACTCGTTTGCTAACCGCCAATTTTCACTAGTTCTACAGGCAGTAAATACATATTCCAGAGCTGTTTTGAGCAAGCGGTTTTCTACACGTTCAGGTGAATAAATATCATGGCTGATATGAAAAAAGTGCTGCTTACCCGCAGACTGTCGTTGCTGCTGAGCGACTCGTAACTGTCCTCGAATAAACCGACTCTCCTCATCAGTACGTTGATAATCAAAACGCAAGCCCCGTGTTACCAACTTTTGGAGCTCTGATAGAAATTGACTAAAGATCCATTCATGCAAAGGCTGACGCATCCGCATCAGTTTTGCAGCATCAGCTACTCTTGGTTTAATACCCATCGCAGTCATCAACATGTCTTGCAGGATACGCCGAGCTGAATCAGAATTTTCGAGTCCTAACCCCGTCTTTGGCAATATCTCTATTGCCTCTCCTCTGGGGCTCTGCAAAAAACCAACATAGCTGCCTAACTTCAAAGAGCGTTGACTATCAATTATAGTTATTGTCTCTGAACCCTTCCATGCAGCTGTCAATTCCTGCAACCAATCTAATGTAGCTCTGGATACCACAGCGCAATCCAATGAAGGAACCACCCGACTATCAGTTGTGAGGCGAGCGTACTCGCGCACTTGAATCATTTGGCTATTCCCCTGCTACATTAAATATTCCCTTATAAGAATCCGGATTAGTAAACGCCCGTTGGTTAATTCTATATCTACGATCGATAACTTCGTCTGCAATAGCATTAGTAAACAAGTTACTCAATGGCTGCCCAACTGCCTCCGTCTGAATAAACTGTGCATCTGGAGCCTTACCAGGATCATTTAAAACCCAACCTATGCGTTCCCAATCCGCAAAAAAGTATTCCTGGAGTAGTGGTATAACGCGTTTAGCAAAGATATCTGCCAGTAACATTTCTTTTTCACCTTCAGAATCCACACCTTTGAGCGGCCAAAAGTAAGCGTGTCCGAGCATATGATCACGATCTAAAAGAACCTCTATACGTTGATTGAGTAAATCTAATAATTCACCTATATCTACTCCATGTACAGAAATCCCAGATAGAAGAGTTGGTTCCGGCATTAATTCTGCGAACTCAAACCTCCGACGCAATGCCAAATCTAGTTGTGCCAGTGATTTATCCGCAGTATTCATAGTTCCTACAACATAAAGGTTGCTTGGCACATCAAAAGGTTCTTTTGAATATGGAAGAATAACTGAACGCGCATCTGCACCACCTTTGCGTTTATCAGGCTCTAGAAGAGTAATCAACTCTCCAAAGATACGCGAAATGTTTCCACGGTTAATTTCGTCAATAATTAACACATAATTTTGGACCGTTGAGCGAGATGTTTCCGGGTTTAAAGAAACCGGTAATTCTATCTGCTGCTTTTCAAGTTCAGCCACCAGTGAGTTCCAGTTTATGCGATTGAGTGGGTACACTGTTTGTTGCACCATTCTCATATCATTGTTGAGTGGCAAGATATTTAGCTCTATGTTTTTCAGCAACCATTTTACTTTACGGGCATGGGCATACCCTTTGTTGCACTCCGTTTCATCAAAATAATAATCTGATTCAACAACCCCGATAGCCTGAACAGTTTCAGCGTTTTTAAGGCATAGCAATACATCTCCCACCTTCATTTCATGTGAAAATGCACTGATGGCGGTGCGATTCCGGGAAGACAGATCTTTGTCCCAATATTCCTGCTGCTCGTGTGTCCTATCATCCCACTCCAGAGATAGATCTCCGGTATCATTCCAACCAATGCGAGCCTCTCCAGCGTCAATATACTTATCACGCATCTCTTTTTCATTGGTACGACCAATGGAGATCTTCCAAATATCAGGGGATTCCGAAAGTCCAATATCTTGGTGCGTTGACACAGCTTTAACGGCTCGATCACACATTCGCTTAAACACGCCATCTTCAGTTTTGTATTCTAGTGTTTTGGTCTCATTAGATGTTTTGGCTCGGATGCCCTCAACAAAGTCTTCATAAGAAAAGCTCTGATGAAATGTTGTAAGCGCGATGCGTCCATCAGAACATAGCTCTTCATAGCGAGCTTTAATTGAGGCACGCTCCTGGTCTTCGTCCAAACCCTGACTTTGTAGCTCTTCAAGCCAATTTGGATCCGCTAATGAAATTGAAAGATGTGTTGTTGAGTAGGTCTTTCCTGTTCCTGGAGGGCCATAAAGTATCTGGTTTAAAGGTTGCCCGTAACCTAGTTTCTCGTCATCTTTCATATTTTTACCATCCATAGATACAGTGGAAGCTTTAGGAGATTGTTTCGATATATGAAAACGGTCTTTACGCTCTGAATCTTTTGTAATGCACAATGTTACCGGAGCTGTATAGTCAGCGAAACGCTGGTTGAATCTGGCTTTGATACGTCCAAATTTGCTTAAAACACAAGTTAGTCGTTCCTCTCCATCCGGCCAGCACAGAGTAAATTGAGATTCACTAATCCCCTTTTCATTAGCAATAAATTCTGTAGGAAAGAAACCATTGTGGTCCCTCACGACTATATAGCCGTTTCTGATTGCACCATCAGTTAACTCAACAAAATAACTATTAGACTTATCTTGAAATGTACTCTTCTGGAATTCAATCCAATCTCGAAGGCCTGAGCGAGTGCTGCCACTGTTCTTATCGCCCACACTCTTATACTTCCCGCCAGGACCATAGTCTGACCAGATTTTGTCTAGCTCACCTAGATCATTAATACTGAACACATCTTTACCGTAGTGCCCGGATACAGTATTGACACCTGATACGTACGCATTCACCGTATTTTCTGTTCGCCGCTTTTCATTTAGCAGAAAACTTTTGAATTCTTTTTTTCTTTCTTCTAGTGCCATCACGCCTACCAAACGTTTTTGTTCAAACTTTTCATCACCGATAAAGGACCTATAAAAAGCCTCTTAGTCACGATACTCTGCTCTATTTCAAACACTTGAAATCGACTGGTATGTTAAAATCTATGTTTAGACTTCCGAATCAATGTAACTCTTTTGAATATCGAACTTCAGGTACTTAATCATTTTCGTATTTTCAACATGTTATGATAAATAGTCTACGAGAGCAGTGATCTGTTTAGCTACTTTGTGTCTGGACATGAGATTAAATGAAAAAAACCTTGAGTATTAAGGTTACTTTGTAGAGTGATTACAATTTTGGCCACATAGATAGATGAGAAAAATTAAGTCAAATTACTAACTTTGAAATCAGGTTCAATCTCATCTTGGCTCACTTTGGGGCGTAAGCTTCTCTGTACGTAAGGCACGATCCATACATTACGTACTGCTTTAAGGCAAGTGCTACACCGTATTTACTCATCCTTATTGATTTCCAACTTTTTATCGCACCAAGCTATAATTCTCGCAGCATAGAAGGTCAAAACACCAACACCTAACATTAGGATAATATAGAGCCATCCAAGCCAGTAAAAAAACTTAGGTACATTTGGGGCAATAACTGCGGCTACGCTGCCTAACGACATTAATGAGAAAACAATTTTCCAGAAGACTTTCTTCATAGTGAACCCCTAACTTAAGTTAATAGAACACCCAAGCTAGCATGTCTTTTTTATTTCCAAAGTCCCCACAACGCGACCTAAAACTTATTGGGGAGTCCTATCGGAATCACCTCTCAGTGACTCTATAATTCCTTTGCTAAATTTGAAGTTGGGTTAGTCACAAACAACGTGGTGAAACTAAGCAATGAAAAAGGTGAATATTGGATTAACTTTAGCAGTTGTTACTGTCATTCTTACTTTTATTGGCTCAACAAATAAAACGTTCATAGGGCACTGGGGACAAGGGGTACTAGTTATGATTTGGGTTTACTACCCACCTTTGATTCTTGTTGGGATTTTTCACATTTTTAGTCACCGAAAAGTCATTTATTCGTTTACAAATAACCTTTGGGTCATGGGAGCTTTGGCAAATATACTACTTCTCATCTCGCCTGTATCTCTTTTACGTGATGATATTGGTGTGGGGTGGCTTTTATTATTCACAGTAACATTGATAGATATGGCCATTTTGTTCACTAAGAAAAAATGAAATATATGCTGAGCTAATATCTAGCTGCAACAGTGTGGTGAATTTCACTAATAGTGAAAGCACTGATGACAGTAACTGGACCTCAATATGAGGGAATAAAAAACCAGACGCAATTAGAGTACGTCTGGCTGCATTATGATAATTCAATTCACTAACAATGTCAGTTGGCTAGGTGCCTGCATCTTACTGACTAACTTTAGCTAACTTCTTGCCCATCTCAATCGCCGCAGTGAGCTCTTTTCGTGCCTCAGTTTCGCTAATCGTTTGTTCGCGTGGCTCAACTTTCATGAGCAGAAATGAAGTTTTGTTGTTTTTGTTATCCTGAACACCTTTCTCAACCACTTTCAGATTGGTATAGACGGTATCGAGTACACAAGCACCGATAGCTGCCGTTCCAGTCGGTAGTTCGCGGTCTGCTACTAGTTTTGCTGCTGCTGCGGTTCCCTCAGGAATTTCTAGTTCCTTCGGTTGGATGCCAGCTTTCCAGGCGTTAATCTGTTTCAGGGCCGCAGGGTGGGACGCTATCATAGTAATGGCCGTATCATTAGCAACGTCTCGTTGGTTCATCAGTACGCACATTTCTATCGGCGTCTCAATGAATGCCTTGACGCTGAGTAGGCGGTATTGCTGAAATGCTTCCACGGTGGCTTGTACTAATCGACCGTCAATAGTGCTATTTTCAACTGCACTGAACGCTAGAGCACTGTTGTCGATCGATTGTTGGAAAGTATTGCTTGGCGTACCCGCAAACGTCACAGAGGCACTTAGTGATGGTTGCTGTTCAAAAAGCTTTGTAATAGCAGCATCGTTGAAACTCCCTCTCGAGGCTTGTGCAAAAACTGACTCACTGGCAGTCGTGAGAGTTGAAAACATAAGAGTGGAGGCGGCAATGGCGATTCCTAGCGGTTTTAACATCCGTATTTCCTTTACAATATATGGGTAAGAGCGGTTTAATATGATAATTTTATCTTGTTGATTTTAGATATCTTATCACTAATTATGGTCAGAGCAGTTTATCTCAGATAAATTTGATTCTGAGGCCCCGCATTCTGATGTGTGCGTTCCGTTTTCATAAGTCGTGTAGCGACTCTAACCTCTATCGCTGGTATGCGTTGTCATTATTTGGGTTGGGTGAATCGTCACCGACTTGATAGATATTTTATGTATTGTAATGTCGCTTAGTAAAGTGTTTAGTCTGACCAAAAGATAAAGAATTCTACGGAACAAATATCTCTGATTTATAGTTACGATAAGCACTTGCAAACTGTCCTATAAGTCCAGTAAAAAGTCGAACGTAGAGGCAGAGGAGATGGTGGCTTGGATAGGTTATTTAACGATAAATGTGAACGTCATAACAGAAATGAAATTGTATAAAATGGCGTAGAAAATAATTTTAAAATCGCTATATTTTCCTTTTATTTCATTATCTTATTGTTGTCGTTTGACGTTCTCACTCACATTCTTGAAGAAAGGCGTCTTAGGACGTCTTTTTTATATCTCAAAAACAACGAGTGATTTTTCGTTGTCTTCTCTAACTAGTTGTTGTGACGCAAATCACAATAACTCATTATTTATTAATACTTAATCGCCTTATGCAACCATGCTATTTATCATCATTGAATGGTTGATGGTGGCTTGGTTCATGTCTGTAAATATCTCTTATTAAGATAAAAATGCTGTTGAGCTAGCGAAGCAATATGACTCTCTTTCATTTGAGTCAGTGCACCGTTCATGGAAACAGTATTGGCCAGGAAAAGGCGCGAATGTTTTGGATGTTGGTGCAGGTTCTGGTCGGGATGTTCAGTGGTTTTGTGATCAAGGCTGCTTTGTTGTTGCTGTTGAACCTGCCAGTAATCTCCGCCAATTAGCCATTTCAAACTCCTCGGCGCAAATTGTATGGGTAGGGGAGTCACTGCCTGACTTGACTCGTGTCAGTGAATTGCCGTACCAGTATGACCTTATTTTATTATCTGCAGTTTGGATGCATTTAACTACCAAGCAGCGAACTGAGTCGATGAGGGTTTTATCACTTCTTTTATCTGACAGAGGAAAATTGGTGATTACGTTGCGTCATGGGAGTTTTGATGAGGGACGCGAGACATACGGTGTATCAGCAGCTGAAATAGAAACTATGGCTAGAAAACTCGGGTTCTCTGTCTGTCATGTTGTTGACGGAGAGGACGCTTTAAATCGACCTGAAGTTAAATGGCAAAGCGTGATTTTAGAAAACACTAAAACGTTGAAAGGTAAATGATGGCGCTGGAGTATTATTTAGAACGTTTTCAAAATTTAAAAATGAATAGTTCTGGTGGTCAAAAGAGCCCACATAAAGTCTGTATGTTACTGGCAGTAATGGATCTCATTCAAGCGGGGCATATTGTTTCCAACCAAATTACATTCAATCAGATACTTAAAGATCAGTTTACTCGCCATTTCAACACCTTTGCGCAAGATAAAGACAAAGATACGCCGGAAAATCCTTATTTTCATCTGAGAAGTGAAGGATTTTGGCACCTTTCATATAAAGATGGATATGATGAAAAGACCACAAGCCGATATTCATCGAAGTCTGTGGCTTATGCATTTATTGATGAAGAGCTATTTGCGTTCATGAAAAGTTATATTGTGTCTAATGAACTCAAACAAGCACTGATTTCAAATTTTTCAGATTTAGCAACGCTCTTTCGTCAATGGCTAGTCGATATTGGAAAATCCGATAAAACCGCAGTTAACTACCTTGGAGCTATTCGTGGCTCAATGTCTAATTGGTTGATCGAGGCGGGGGAAATTGATCAACCGCTAACTAATATTAATTCATATCGAAAATTTCTTGATTATAAAGAAAAGGTAAAGAGGTTAGAGGAGTTTCAAATTCGCGATGCGAAAGGCAAAGGAATGTACAGTGCTGCTCTATCTCATTACAACAAGTTTCTCGCTGATCTATCTCAAATCGATATTAACGCAGATATAAAGCAAGTCATGTCGGATAATACTTTATCGGAAACAGAAAAAACAATTTTGGTAAATACTAGGATGGGTCAAGGACAATTTAGGGCAAAGCTTATTCATATGTGGGGTGGGTGTGCGGTTACTGGATATAGAAATACACAAATGTTGTTAGCTTCTCATATCAAGCCGTGGCGTGATTCAAATAATGAGGAGCGTCTGGATAAATTTAACGGGTTATTACTGCTGGCTAATTTAGATAAAGCTTTTGATATCGGTTTTATTTCTTTTGATGATGACGGAAAAGTTATGATCTCTAGCCACTTAGAAGATCCTTCTGTAATCGGGTTGAGAGAGGACATGTCTTTTAATCTTTATCCAGAGCATAAGTCGTATCTCGGTTATCATCGCGCAGAATTATTTAAGGGCTTTTAAGATAAATAAACCGTTATGAGCGTATATCAAAAACACTTTTAAAGAATGCTATAGACAAAATCTGTCCTAGACTGACTAGTGAACTGTGTAAACACTCAATAAGAAGAGAACGACTATGTTTACTAGCACCTTTGTCAAAACAATAAGAGCGCAGACTAAAAAGTTGTGGTGTGTTTTGTTCCTCGCTCTTACCTCTATTCCAATTCATGCAGCCTCTCCTTCGGCTCGTGCTGAGCTTGAAAATAACCCATCATTAGCCTACTCATCAGAGTCGGTTCTGATACGTTTTAAACCTGAAGCCAGCGCGGCAAATAAACAACAAGCAAGGCAATTGGTGAACGGTAAAACGATGCGCCAATTTGCGATTGTGAATGCGCTTGAGCATCTTGAGTTAGGCCTCGGGCGCAGTGTAGAAAAGGCGATTGAAACCTTACAACGTTTGCCTTTTGTCGATTTCGTCGAACCTGATTATGTTATTCGTGCTTACATGGAACCCGATGATTATTACTACACGGAGGGGTTGCAATGGGCACCAGACAATGATGGCAGCTTTTATTTGAATTTGTGGGGGCCATTCTTAGGTACGTTGTTCCCAATAAAGGCGGGTGCGGATATTGATGCCAATTTAGCTTGGGACATCACCACGGGTAGCTCGGATGTCATTGTTGCGGTGATTGATACTGGGGTGGACTATAACCATGAAGATTTAGCAGGAAATATGTGGTCGAACACTGGCAGCCCTAGTGGAGTTCATGGTTATGACTTTTATAACGACGATAATAACCCTATGGATGAACATGGGCACGGAACCCATGTGGCCGGTACGATATGTGCCCAGGGTAATAACCAAGTCGGTGTCGCGGGCGTTGCGTGGCAATGCCAGATTATGGCGCTGCGTTTCCTAGGCGCTGATGGTTCAGGATACACCAGTGATGCGATTAGCGCGATTGAGTATGCCGTAGAGAATGGCGCGAAAATCTCAAATAACAGCTGGGGAGGAGAGCCTGAATTTTCAAATGGACTCTACGCTGCAATACAAAGTGCCGCGACGAGTGGCCACCTATTTATCGCGGCTGCTGGCAACGGAGGTAGCGATGGAATAGGCGATAATAACGATTCGACAGCAGATTATCCTTCATCCTTCGATTTAGATAACATCATTTCGGTTGCCTCAACAAACGCCAGCGATGACCTTTCATCTTTTTCAAACTACGGTAGTAGCCGCGTTGATCTTGGCGCTCCGGGCGAAGACATCGTGAGTACTTATACGATAGCAGGGGACTATGAAATAGCATCAGGTACCTCAATGGCTGCACCTCATGTTGCTGGTGTCGCTGTTTTGGTGGCGAGCATGCATCCCGAATGGGGCTATGCAGACATTAAAAACCGTATTTTGAGCACGACTCGTCCGCTGACATCTTTAGCAGGGAAAACAGTCACCGGAGGTGTTCTTAACGCTTTGAATGCGGTTCAAGAGCCCGCGACTTTACCCGCTGCGCCAACCTCACTCTCTGCGACGGCTATCTCCGATACAGAAATCATTCTTACGTGGGAAGATAATTCGAATAATGAACAAGGGTTCCGTATAGAGCGCGACAGTGGCTCTGGCTGGGAGGTAGATTTCGCCAGCGTTGAAGCTAATGTCACCACTTATAGTGATACGGGTTTAACAGCTGAAAACTATTATGACTATCAAGTCGTTGCTTATAACGAAGTGGGTGATTCCGCCTATACAGATGTGGCGTCCGCGACGACACAAAGTACGCCTTCTGAGACGGTTCAAACTACGGTAGCGAGCAGCGAAATATTTGGTGCAGGCACAGTAACAGGAACTTATGCCGATACTGAGGCTGATGATGGTAACGTTCAAACTATTGTTGAGCGTTTATCCGGAGGAAAACCAGCCAATCGTTATAGCTACCTACAACATACGTGGGTATTTACAGGCGTTGCCGTAGGTACTTCCACACTAAATATTGCGGCTGGATCGACTACTTCTTCAGATGGGGAAGCCTTTACATTTAGTTATTCTGTTGATGGTTCGAGCTATTTGAAATTAGATGGGCTCTCTGTTAGTGGTGGAAAGGGAAGCTACAGTGCCAATCTACCAGCGGGAGTCGATGGTACGGTTTATATCCGTGTTACAGATACTAATCAGCTTGCTGGTAACGATGTGTTAGACGAAATATTTGTGGATCAGCTTGTGATCGAAACTGAAGTTGGGGGCACTCCTCCTTCTGAACCTGAACCAGTCGTCCCTGTTCTTACATTGTTTGACCAGTATCTATCTGGTAAACCTGATTGGCACAACGTTGTCTTAACCTGGGAAGACGCGTCAATGAGTGTAGATGTTTATCGCAATGATAATCTTATCGCACCTAGCGTATCCGGAGGAACGTATAGGGATGAAAAAATAGGCAAAGGTAGTGCAACCTATACTTATAAGGTGTGTGAAGCTGGAACTACCAATTGTTCAAGTGAAGTAGTCGTTATTTTTGAATAGATAAACTTAGCTCTTTAATGATGCGCGAGGCTCGCTTTGAAAACCCCAGACCCATTGTCTGGGGTTTTCTGACTCTAGTTGTTAATTCTACGCTTTATGTTTGAGCGCGTATAAGCGACATTCTGCGATGCAACTCAGTATGCCTATCTCACGCTCTTTCGTTTTTAAGCAAACCAGAGACACGGTTTGAGGTTCAGGCTCGGGGTGAAGGGTATCGATATCAACAAACGTAACGTGTGGTTGGTATTTGTCTTTTAATCGTGCTGGAACGATCGAGTAGCCTACGCCAGACTGAATCATGTTCATTAGTGTAAAAATATCTTCCACCTGCATGCCGATATTAGGTTTAAGGTTGTCCCTTTCAAAGCACTTCATGCAATGTTCATAGGTAGCAAAGCCAGGCGATAGAGTGATGAGCTTTTCATTGGCGAGCTCTTCCAGTGCTATCTTGGTTTTGTTGGCAAAAGGCGAAGAGTTGGATAACGCAATCACCATGTGATCTTGATAGATCGGCATGACAGTATAGGTACTATTCGCCGCGGTGTGCGGTTGCGCAATAAGTGCGACGTCGATTTCCATTTTATCTAAGCGTTGCAGTAGCGTTTGGTTCGAGCCTTGGGTGATCGAAACCTGAAGCTCTGGTCGTCGATTTTGCAAACCTGAGACAACACTTGGAACCAGATCATACGTTAACGAATACAAGCTACCTAATGCCAACTTGTCGGCTTGAATCCCCAGCTGCTCTTTCGCTTCTTTGATGGCGGAATCCAGTTCATTCAACAGTTTTTCTGAGTAGGTATACAAGGTTTCCGCACTTTTCAGCGGGCGGAGGGAACGGCCTTGAGTCTCGAAAAGTGGGCACTCAATCGCTTCTTCTAATGAGTGCAGCGCTTTATGCACACTCACCACACTAATATCCAAATTACTTGCAGCATCTTTCATGCTGTTGTGTTTCATAAATTCATGAAAAATCATTATTTTCTTTAACGTAACACCATCGTTAATCATGTTTGTTCGAATCCGTTCCAATGATGTCATCACCATAGCATTGTTAACTTTAGGTTAATAGTGTTGCTTGTCAGTTAATTGAATGTGGTCTCGTTCACGAGTAGTTTGAATCTATGGATAGATTCAGAGCGTTGTCACTGACATTAGTTCACGGAAAACAATGCCATGGAATAGCGGGTTATTTTTCAAATTAAGAAATAACAGCGTGATTGAAATAGATCGTGAGGCACTTTTATGACGGAAAAGAAGAAGTGGGATATTAAGCGCACCTTAAAACAGCAGCGAATTAAATCGGTTCATTCAATAACGGAAGGGAAGGTTATTCCAACCGAAAATATTGTTGAAGTGATGGAAAAAATTATCCAATCCGGTGATCGAGTTATCCTCGAAGGCAATAACCAAAAACAGGCTGACTTCTTGGCGCGCAGTCTAGAAAAAGTAAATCCCGAAACGGTGAATAACCTTCATATGATCATGCCGAGTGTGAGCTTGCCTGAGCATATGAATATTTTCGAAATGGGGATAGCCAAAAAGCTGGATTTCGCTTTTGCAGGAAAACAGAGCGTACGTATTTCTCAAATGCTCGCTGACGGAATACTAGAAGTTGGCGCCGTCCATACCTACATCGAACTCTACTCGCGTTTGTACTGCGATTTAATTCCCAATGTTGCCCTAGTGGCTGGCTACACAGCTGACAAAAAAGGCAATTTATATACAGGTCCATCAACGGAAGATACACCTGCTCTGGTGGAAGCGCCTGCTTTTAAAGACGGCATCGTTATCGCTCAAGTTAACAAGATTGTGGATACGGTCGATGACTTACCACGTGTTGATATTCCTGGCGATTGGGTCGACTTTGTGGTCGAAGCTGACAAAGACTTCTTTATCGAACCGCTGTTCACTCGCGACCCCCGATTGATCAAAGACACCCATATTTTGATGGCGATGATGGCAATCAAAGGGATTTATGCCAAGCATAAAGTGCAAACCCTCAATCACGGTATTGGCTTTAATACCGCCGCGATCGAATTACTTCTGCCAACCTACGGCGAAAAACTGGGACTGAAAGGCAAGATCTGTCAGCACTGGACATTAAACCCGCATCCTACATTGATACCAGCGATTGAATCAGGCTGGGTTGAAAGCGTGCACTCGTTTGGTGGCGAATTAGGCATGGAAGAGTACGCCCGTCATCGACCAGATGTGTTCTTTACCGGCCCCGATGGTTCCATGCGCTCGAACCGAACTATGTGTCAGATGGCTGGCCAGTTCGCAGCAGACATGTTTATTGGTGCAACACTGCAAATGGATGCGGAAGGCAACTCGTCAACTGTGACGCATGGTCGATTGTCCGGCTTTGGTGGTGCGCCAAACATGGGGCACGATCCTCGTGGACGTCGACACGCGAGTGATGCCTGGCTGGATCTCATCACCGATCGCGACAAAGACATCCTCAAAGGTAAAAAGCTGGTGGTACAGATGGTCGAAACATTCCAAAGCGGGGAAAAGCCAACCTTCGTCGACAAGCTTGATGCGGTTGATGTTGGCCAGCACAGCAATATGCCGATTGCGCCAGTGATGATTTATGGCGATGACGTTACCCACGTATTGACCGAAGAAGGCATTGCTTACCTGTACATGGCGCGAGATCTGGAAGAGCGTAAACAGATGATTGCTGCGGTGGCTGGCGTTACTCACTTAGGGCAGACAGTGACTAAAAGCCAGATAGATAAACTCCGGGCCGAAGGTAAGGTCGCCACACCTCAGGATCTGGGTATCAAACGCTCTGAAGCGACTCGTGACTTGTTAGCCGCGAAAAATATGAATGAGCTGGTTAAGTGGTCTGAAGGTTTGTACGAGCCTCCTGCGAAATTCCGCAGTTGGTAGGCTGATGGGTTTATAGAACAGCACTTGTTTATTAGCCGCTAAGTAGTAATAGCAAACGCCTAAATAAGCAGTAGGTAGAGGGAACGTTAATGTCGCATATTGCTCAGAAAGTCCGCCCAAATTGGGAGGAATACACAACGATTTCTCCATTGGCAAATCAAATAGGTTTATTGGCGCGTGATGCGTTGGTCGCTGAAGTTATGTTATCGCCAAAACCTGGCTTGGTTGATCAGTGGGATACCGGATCACACAGTGATTTGACTGTTGAATTGATGGTGCGTTCGGCCAACTGTCTTGCGCCTTATTTCGCGCAAATGGCGGCAGAAGGACAAAGGTATCACTCTGATCAGACTACGGATTCTTTGCTTGATCTGCGAGAGAGAATTGGTCGCATTGGCCGAGATGCCGAGTCGCAAATGATGATGGTGACCAATAATGTGAACACGCATCGTGGTGCGATTTGGGCGCTGGGTTTACTGGCTACATCCGCAGGGATGCTGGGAGAACACGCGACGTCAAATGATCTGTGTGTGGTCGCCGGGCGCATCGCTTGTTTGCCGGATCAATTCGTCAAACAAACGTGGAGTAAAGGACTTAAGGCGACACGCCAATATCAGATCAACGGCGCTCGAGAGCAAGCTCAGAATGGGTTTCCTGCCATTTTAGACATCGCGTTTCCGGCTCTTATCACCAGTCGGCAGAATGGTGACTCTGAGCCTCATGCGCAGTTGAATGCGTTAGTAGCTCTGATGGCAGAACTGACCGATACGTGCGTGCTATCCAGATCTGGAATGAAGGGGTTAACACTGATGCAAAAAGGCGCGAATGACATCATTCGTGCTGGTGGAGTGGCGACGGAGTCAGGCTTTAACAAGCTCATCGAATTGAACAGAGACATGGTTGCTATCAATGCTTCTCCGGGAGGCGCAGCTGATCTGTTAGCGGCGACACTCTTTGTCGATGCAATAGTAAACCGTAGCATCATTTTGGTTGATTAATGATTCCAGTTCATTGATTTATAAAGGAGATTATTAGCAATGGAACAACTGCAATTTACTTATCCAGGTCAGCACTCAGTTTCCAAAAACGTGCGGGTGGGTAATGTTGGGTCTGGTGACTTAGAAGTTTTGCTGCAACCAAACTCAAGCCCCCAAATCGACGTGAATATTTCGACTTCAATTAACCATCGTCATGAAGTTTGGCAAGTGATTTTATCGCGTGCGTTTGATGAGGTTAACGAAGCGATGACGGTCACCATTAATGACTTTGGCGCGACTCCCGGCGTGATTAACCTCAGGCTGGCTCAGGCACTCGAGCAGCTTGAGGAACAAACGAATCCTTCGTTCGATAGCTCGGAAATGGGTCGCTCTTTTGTCGAAATGCCAGTACGTCAGCGCTGTCAGTTCCTGTTCGATGAAGGTTCAGTTACGGAGCTTTTGGGTTGTGAAGCACAGTTAACGTCCCCATGGCTACCTAAGCAAGGCATCGTTTCACAAAGTGATGATGGCGCGGTTGTGATGCTAGGAAAAATTGATGGTCAGCGCGCCGTTGTTCTCGGAATAGAAGGTGGGTTTCAGGGCGGCGCGATTGGTGAAGTTTCTGGTGCAAAAATGGCAGCCGCTCTTGATCTCGCCCTGCAAGACAATCAACGCGGTGTAAAAACTCAAGTGGTCATTGTACTTGAAACTGGAGGTGTCCGATTACAGGAAGCCAACCTTGGTTTGGCTGCCATTGCCGACATCCACTCAGCTATTATCGGGCTAAATGATTATGTCCCTGTGGTGGGGATTGTGGCCGGAGCCGTGGGTTGCTTTGGTGGCATGTCGATTGCAGCAGGACTTTGCAGCAAGCTTATCGTCACCCGTGAAGCGCGACTTGGTTTGAATGGCCCGGCGGTGATTGAGCAGGAAGCGGGGATCGCGGAATACGACGCTTCCGATCGACCTTTTATCTGGGGCATCACCGGTGGTGAGCAGAGATATCGAAGTAATTTGGTCGATCATTTAGTTGAAGATGAAGCAAACACGATTAAACAACAGCTTGTTGAGACGCTTCAATCTGGCAAGCCACTAACAACCCGTAGTGAACAAATTGACCACTATTTATCGATATTGAATCAGGTAGATACATCGGTTCAAGCAACGCCTACACAGGTATGTTCAGATTTAGCAGGAGGAGAGGCTGATGAATAAACGAGGTGATATTTGGATGAAAGCACTGGCCGAGAACGGTCAGATAGTCACTGGTTTTTCTCCATCGGTACAAGTCGTTGATGATCAGTTTAATGGCCTTCCGGTTCGCTATATTAACGTGACTCAAGACCTCAATAATCCATTCCCACGAGCGAGAAATGGTGAAGTTGGGCTACTGGAAGGATGGAATGTTACGAAGGCCGTGCGTCAGGTGGTTGAACGTGATCAAGACAGCCATTCAAAGTCGATCATTGTCGCGGTTATTGATGTTCCTTCTCAGGCCTACGGTCGCCGCGAAGAGGCTTATGGCATTCATTTGTCATTAGCAGCAGCGGCTAATGCATACGCTCAGGCTCGTAAGGCGGGTCACCCGGTGTTAGGTTTGATTGTGGGCAAAGCGATGTCAGGTGGCTTTCTTGCTCATGGTTATCAGGCGTCTCGATTGATTGCTTTGGATGATGAGCAGTGCAGTGTGCATGCGATGGGTAAAGCCTCGGCGGCGAAGGTGACGCTAAGAACCGTTGAACAGCTAGAATCACTCGCTGCTGAACATCCGCCGATGGCGTACGATATCAACAATTACAATACACTGGGATTATTGTGGAAGTTGGTCTCGGTAGAGAATGCGCAGCAGCCTTCTAATCAGGATATTGACCATATTCGCTCTCTCTTTTCTGCAGCATTGGAAGATATCCAAGTCAATGGCAATGACTGGTCTCATCGTCTGCAAGGGGAGAACCGACAAGCAACCCGTCATATTCGAGAGCAGATGCAACAAGCCTGGGTGTATTAGGGTAACGAGGAGGCTGATGATGTCTTTTAACGCACATGATTTATTGTGGGTCGATGAAATAACCCTGGAAGGAAATGAATCGCCCAGCTGGTACGCGAGCCATAATCAGTCTCTGCCAGTTGTTGTCCGCCGGGCTAGCCGACAAACCCTAATTCCCGTCGGCGTGAGAGGCAAAACCCGCAGTGAACGTTTGGCAGCATGGGCGTGTAAATCATCAGTCGTCAAGTCAGTTTCGCCTAGAGAGCTTGTTCAGTCAGAGCATGCACGGGCGTACTGGCAGTCGAGTGAGTTAGTAGCTTTTCAAACGCTCACTGATGTGGATGCAATATGTCAGGCGTATGGAATTGAGTGGGGCGTCACAGGCAGTTTAGGCTACGAGTTGGCGACGGGAATGCCATGCGCGCATCAGGACAGTGATATCGACATGACCGTTTACTTATCAGAGCCGGTGCCAGTAGAAACGCTAACTTCTTTAAGCGATCAGCTAGACAAATTAGCGTGCAGGGTCGATACGCAAATAGAGACGGCTTTAGGGGCCGTGGCTTTGAGAGAATGGGTTTTAGGCCGTGGAGAATCTAACGTTCTGATCAAAACGGATGAGGGCCCGCTACTGACCGATAACCCTTGGATATCCTAATTCTTAAATTTGCTCTATTTTGCCCGGTTTAGGTTTTGCTGCTGGGCATACCCTTCGATCAGAGAAGCCTTAATCATGAGTATTCTAATGACCTTTCCCGGACAGGGAACACAACGCCCCAACATGATATCTGAGTTACCTTGTCACGCTGAGGTTGAATTGGCCTTGCAGCAGGTGGAAGAGGCATTGGGGTACTCTCCAACTAATTTTGATAGCCTTGATGAGAACAGCTCAAATAAGGATGTACAGTTAGCGCTTACCATTTCTGGGTATGTTCAGTATCGCTACCTGAAAGCCCATGGTGTGCAGCCAAACTATATGATGGGACTGTCAATCGGAGCGTTTACTGCCGCAATTTGCAGTGGCATTTTAGATGTGCAACAAGGGCTTAATATTGTGTCGCTAAGAGGCGAACTGATGGCTCAGGCCTATCCGAGCGGTTATGGCATGGCGGCGATAATTGGGCTTTCACAGAATCAGGTGAGTGATCTGGTACTCCACTCGCAAGAACAGGGGCTGTGTGTCTATGTGGCCAACGTTAATTCAGAGAATAAAACCATCGTATCAGGCAAGCTCGACGACCTCGACCGGATCTGTGAACAGGCAATAAAAGCACAGGCACATAGCGCCCGACGCCTTAACGTTTCGGTGCCTTCGCACTGTGAGTTACTCGCGTCTCAGGCTGAAACGTTGTATGCCGAAATGCAAAAGGTACCGATCAACCGCGCTGAGAGTATTTACGTCAGCGCCAACCGAGCCCGGGTGCTGCACGACGCTGAAAGCATACGTCGCGACTTAGCGTTCAATATGTGTCAAACGGTGAACCTCTGGGATACGTTGTCGATGATGGGACAACGTGGCGTAAAATTGGCAATGGAATGCGCTCCGGGAGCCGTACTCACATCACTTTGCCAGTCATCAATGAATCAGACACAGTGCATCAGCCTTGACTCCACCAACTTAGACAACACCTTAGAATGGGTAAAGAGAACGCGCTAATTGATGAAGGGAGTTCTCCAGCCATTTTACTGCAGGTAAAAAGAAGCCAGAGCATTACCACTCTGGCTAAACACAGGAAGAAATAAAGCCCAACTATTCGTTGCCAGAACACGACTGCTGAATGTTCTGTGTGGGGCATCGGCATATAAAATGTAGTCTTTAGTCTGAGACTTATACACTTTCTGAGGTCCTTTAAGTGCCCGAATGGGAGGTTCGTTCCAATCAACACTCGCAGGGATGGTCATCTCGGATAACAAACGATGTTCTGGAATGTGGTTGTTTCTGTGGCAGCTTCGTAGCCATGTGGTTGATCACTGAAGAAGCGGATACTCTCTCCCGTAGCCAAGTGATGCCATTCATCGTTGAAGAACACATTCATTTCCCCTTTCAACACATGAATATGTTCGATGACGCCAACTCCATGCGGAGAGGACATTTGGCGATGATGATCAGTCAGCGTGATTTCGAACATTTCCAAACCTGAATCTGCTTTGTAAGGAAATAGCGTATTCACTTTCATCTTTGAGTCGTCGGGGAAGGCCTGATCTGCAGAGCGTAGCTCTGGGTCATTGGCAAAAAACGCAGAGAAAGATGTGTCCAGACCACTGGCTATTTTCCACAGCGTCGAAATCGTCGGGCTTGATTCTTCTCGCTCGATCTGCCCTAACATCGCTTTTGAAACCCCAGTCAGTTTAGAGGTCGCATCCAGACTCAATCCTCTTTTTTTCCTTTCAGACTTCAGGTGGTGAGCAATCTCGGATTTAAATGCTGATTCATTCATAACTAAATACCTTGTTGTGCGTTATTGCGCACAATGTTATCTTTTTGTTTGTATGTTATAGCGCACAAAAATTTTACCATAAAGCAGGGAAGAACGAAGGATGAAAAAGCTGTTCAATTTAAGTCACTTGTCAGCAGGGTTTACTGCCGTGTTAGTGGGCTACACCAGCTCGGTGGTGATTATCATTCAGGCGGCAACCTCTGCCAGTGCGACACCCAGTCAGATAGAAAGCTGGTTGTTGGCCTTGGGCGTCACAATGGGGTTAACCTCCATCGCCTATTCATGGTTTTATAAAACGCCGATTCTGACCGCGTGGTCGACACCCGGAGCGGCGATGTTGGTCATTGCTTCACAGCAGTATGAATTGTCAGTCGTCATCGGTTCTTTTGTTGTATCTGGTGTTTTGATCTTGTTGACGGGGCTCATTTCTCCGTTAAGTCGAGCACTTGAACGCATTCCGCCACAACTCGGCACTGCGATGCTTGGTGCTATTTTGTTGCCGTTCTGCTTAGGGAGCTTTCAAGCAGTGAGCAGCGCACCAATCACATTTTTAATTATGTTTGCTGGCTTTTTGTTAGCTAAGAATACGATTCCAAGGTACGCAATGCTCGTACTTCTTATCCTGGGTGTTGTTTGCGCGGTTGCGGTGGAAGACGCCACGCTTAACATCGAGGAACTCTCCATTGCTCAGCCTATGTGGGTCACTCCGGGTTTGGATCTCGGTGCGATACTGAACTTATCGATCCCGCTTTATATCATTACGATGCTTTCTCAGAATTTGCCTGGTATTGCGATGATGAAAAGTTACCAATATGACACACCAGTGAAACCCATTTTAATGGGCACGGGAATCACCAATATTTTGTCAGCGCCATTTGGTGGTTTTAGTGTCAACCTTGCCGCAATTTCAGCAGCAATTTGTATGACACCAGAAGTAGACTCAGACAAAACACAACGCTACCGCGCAGTGATATGGGCCGGGGTGTTTTATCTGATTGCCGGTGTGTTCGCGACGACGGTTGTGGCGATCTTTTTATCACTCCCTGACGATGTAACAAAAATCTTAGCGGGTTTTGCCTTGTTAGGGACGTTAATGATGTGTTTGCAATCGGCTTTTCATGACGAAGGATACAGAGAGTCTGCACTGTTTACGTTTCTTATCACTCTGTCCGGAATCAGTTTTCTTGGTGTGAGCGCGACATTGTGGGGCTTGTTAGTGGGGATTATGCATCTGCGTTTAACTCATAAAGCGGTCCGCGCATAAGCATTGCCAGCGACGAAAGTGTTGTGTTAATTGATCCTAGCCCGGTTTCGGGTACTAAAAATAAGAATGCATGCATAAATTCAGGTCATTTTTAGTGCATTAGCTAACATTACTTTTGGTTATCTACGAATTGTTTCTTAGGCGTTTAAGAAATAAAAGTGGACTTGGGATCAAATTTTTGTACAAACTTCTGGTGATTATTTCATCAATATGTCTTCTTTTTGAGCAATATTATTGCACACAGAAAAATGTGATTTCCAACGCAAAATAATCAGTTTTGAGATGTTAAGCACACCTTTCAGACAAACGTATTCTGCAAGCGTATAGAAACGTAAATATTGTTGTATGTACAACACTGGGTAATTATCATCCTAAGTAATTTTTGAATGTAACTTCAACAATTATAACCACATTTTTTAGGTGTATTTAGGCGCCTGAATGGTTTTTAGAGAAAGTAAGAAGAGAGATGTTTAATGAGACGTAAAACCACGCTATCGCTGTTGATTGCGTCAAGCCTGTTTATGGCCGGATGCCAACCAAGCCAAGAAGGAACGAAGCAAAGCGGTGGTGCCGCTCCAGCAACAGAAGTCGAAGTGATGACTGTTGAGCCAGTTCGTCAAATGTTAACCGTAGAGCTACCGGGCCGCAGCCGTGCGTTTAAAGAAGCAGAAGTACGCCCACAGGTGAGTGGTATTGTCTCGGAACGTAACTTTGTAGAAGGTAGTGTTGTCGAACAAGGTCAGTCTCTGTATCAGATTGACGACTCAACCTATCAAGCGGCTCTGTTAAGTTCTGAAGCAGAATTGATCCGCGCGAATGCGACTGAAGAATCCACTTTTGCAACGGTTAAGCGTTATCGTGCCCTCATTTCGAAAAAATCAATCAGTCAACAAGATCTCGATGAAGCGGAAGCGGCTTACAAAGAAGCAAAAGCTCAGGCATTAGTCGCTAAAGCGGCCATCAATACTGCGAAAATCAATTTGTCTTACACTCAGGTTAAGGCACCTATCAGTGGTGTTATCGGTAAATCGAGTGTCACGGCAGGTGCTTTGGTTACTGCAAACCAGTCTGACACGTTAGCGACGATTCAACAGCTTGATCCAATTAATATCGACATCGTGCAGTCATCAGCTCAATTGCTGCGTCTGAAATCCGCTCTGGCGGAAGGGCATATCCAGCAGGATGAGTCAGCCGAAGTGACTTTAGAACTAGAAGATGGTTCGACCTATGCTCACAAAGGCACAATGAAGTTTGTTGAAGTGAATGTTGATGAGAGCACTGGCAGTGTCACGCTGCGTGCGGAATTCCCTAACCCAGATGGGCTGCTTCTACCGGGTATGTTTGTTCGTGCCACGGTGATTACGGGTGTTGACCCTGAAGCTATCCTTGTACCCCAAAACACGGTAACTCGTGATGCAAGGGGACAAGCGACCGTGATGGTTGTTAACGCAGACAATGAAGTTGTCTCGACTCCGGTATCGACAGCTGAAGTGGTTGATAACCAATGGCGTATTATCGACGGCCTGAAAGCGGGCGACAAAGTGATTACGGCTGGTCTGCAAAAGGTAGGGCCAGGTAGTTCTGTAAGCATTCAAACCGGTGAACAGGAGTAATCATGGCACGATTCTTTATCGATCGTCCGGTCTTTGCTTGGGTTCTGGCTATTCTGACTATGCTGGCGGGGGTCATGTCCCTGATGAACTTGCCAGTGTCGCAGTATCCAACCATTTCACCGCCGACGGTCACGATTTCTGCTCGCTACCCGGGCGCGTCTGCAAAAACGGTTGAAGATTCCGTTACGCAGGTTATCGAACAAAACATGACTGGTCTTGACTACTTGCGTTACCTTTCATCAAGCAGTGATGCGTTTGGTAATGCGACAGTTACGCTAACATTTGATAGCGAAGCCGATCCGGATATTGCTCAGGTTCAGGTACAAAACAAGCTACAGTTAGCGCTGACCTCATTACCGAGTGAAGTACAAAGCCAAGGTATTGTTGTCGAGAAATCGAACACCTCTTTCCTACTGGTTGTTGCCCTGTATTCTGAAGATCCAGACTACACACAAAATGACATCGCAGACTATGTGGTATCGAACATTGAAGATCCAATCAGCCGTGTATCAGGTGTTGGTAAGGTTCAGGCGTTTGGTGCGCAATATGCGATGCGTGTTTGGTTAGACCCGTTTAAGTTGACCCAGTTTAATCTGACTGCGATTGATGTCGCTGGCGCGATCAGTGAACAGAATGCTCAGGTTTCGTCAGGTCAGCTTGGCGCAGCACCAGCACAAAAAGGGCAGTTGTTGAATGCAACCATCTCTTCCGCAAGCCGCTTGAGCAGTGTCGAAGAGTTTGAAAATATCATTCTTAAGTCCGACACCAGCGGCGCAAATGTGTATTTGAAAGACGTTGCTCGTGTGGAACGTGGTGCGGAAAGTTACGACATCAAGGGTCAGTACAATGGCTTCCCAGCATCGGGTTTGGGTCTTTCTCTGGGTACTGGAGCGAACGCGCTGGAAACGGCTGCCGCGGTGAAAGAGCGTTTGGCACAGTTACAGGAAAACTTTCCGGCTGGCTTAAAGATCGCTTACCCATTTGAAACCACACCTTTTGTTGAAGCATCAATCCATGAAGTAGTGAAAACGCTTCTGGAAGCGATTGTTTTGGTGTTCTTGATCATGTACCTGTTCTTGCAGAACTTCCGAGCGACGCTTATTCCGACCATCGCGGTTCCGGTTGTTTTGCTTGGTACGTTTGCGGTTTTGTATACGACGGGCTTTAGCGTCAACACCTTAACCATGTTTGCGATGGTTCTGGCGATCGGTTTGCTGGTGGATGATGCCATCGTAGTCGTAGAGAACGTTGAACGTGTGATGCACGAAGATGGGCTCGAACCTAAAGAAGCGACCAAGAAATCGATGGGGCAGATCACTGGCGCCTTGGTTGGTGTCGGTTTGACCTTATCTGCGGTATTTGTACCGATGGCGTTTATGACAGGTTCTACCGGAGTTATTTATCGTCAGTTTTCGATAACGATCGTTGCAGCTATGACGCTTTCGGTACTGGTTGCGATCATCTTGACGCCAGCGCTGTGTGCGACCTTGCTGAAGAAAGGCGATGCAGAACTGTCAGAGAAAAAAGGTTTCTTCGGTTGGTTTAACCGCAAGTTTGACTCTTTAACTTCAAAATACGAATCAGGCGTAGCAAGACTGCTAAAACGCACGGGCCGTATGATGTTGTTGTTTGTTGCGTTGTCAGCGGGTGCAGGTTGGTTCTTTACTAATCTGTCGACGTCTTTCTTACCTGATGAAGACCAAGGCACTATCTTCTCTATGTCGATTTTGCCACCGAACTCAACGCAGGAACAAACCGAGAAAACGCTCGATAAGATGCGTGAGTACTTCCTTGAAGAAGAAAAAGATGCGGTTAACTCGATATTTACCGTGGCTGGCTTTAGCTTCGCTGGTCAGGGACAAAATATGGGTATGGCATTCATTAACTTGAAGGATTGGTCAGAGCGTAAAGAGCCGGGAATGGACGCAGCTTCATTAACGGGTCGAGCGATGGGTTACTTCTCGACCATCAAAGAGGCGATGGTTTATGCCTTTGCGCCTCCGGCAATCCAAGAGTTAGGTAACGCCACCGGTTTTGATTTCTATCTTCAAGACTCGTTAAACCAAGGGCACGATGCATTGGTTGCAGCGCAAGGTCAGTTACTAGGTATGGCAGCACAAAACCCTAACTTGGTTGGCGTGCGTCCTAACGGTCAGGCGGATGCGCCGATGTACCAAGTGCACGTTGACCACGCGAAGCTACGCGCTTTGAATGTGAGTATTGATGACGTTAACCAAATCCTGTCTTCGGCATGGGGTGGCGCTTACATCAACGACTACATTGACCGTGGTCGTGTTAAAAAGGTAATGCTTCAGAGTGATGCTGAGTTCCGTATGCAACCTAAAGACTTTGATTCTTGGTACGTGCGTAACTCCAATGGTGACATGGTGCCATTCTCTGCGTTTGCTCATGGCGAATGGACGTACGGTTCTCCTCAGTTACAACGTTTTGATGGCCTGCCTGCGATGAACATTCAGGGTGGCGCAGCGCCTGGCGTTAGTACTGGTGATGCGATGGCCGAGATTGAATCGTTGGTAAAACAGTTACCTGAAGGTTTCCAAGTGAAGTGGACGGGTATCTCTTATGAAGAGCGCCTATCCGGAAACCAGGCTCCAATGCTATACGCGTTGTCGATTCTGGTTGTTTTCCTTGTATTGGCTGCACTTTATGAAAGTTGGTCTGTACCGTTCGCAGTTGTATTGGTGGTGCCTCTGGGTGTGCTTGGTGCGGTCCTTGCGGTGATGGGACGAGGTTTGGATAACGATGTGTTCTTCCAGGTAAGTCTATTAACCACTGTCGGTCTGGCGACCAAAAACGCCATTCTGATTGTTGAATTTGCTAAAGAGTACTACGAGAAAGGTGCGGGGCTTATTGAAGCCACGTTGCATGCAATTCGAGTGCGTCTACGCCCGATCATCATGACGTCACTGGCGTTTGGCCTTGGGGTTGTGCCTTTGGCTATTAGTTCTGGTGTAGGCTCAGCAGGTCAGAACGCAGTAGGTACAGGTGTACTTGGCGGTATGATCAGTGCAACATTGTTGGGGATCTTCTTTGTTCCGATCTTCTTCGTCGTGGTAGAACGTTTGTTTGACCGCAAAGCGAGAAAAGAGCAGGAAGAACAACAACAAGCGTTGGCTCAAGAATCTGAATCTTCAAAGTAGACCTTAATAGCTTGAACTAAGTTATACTACTGATAGTTTTGTAATATAAGAGCGCTTCGGCGCTCTTTGTTTATCTGCTCTACTTAAAAATAGCCATCCATGAAAGATAAAAAGATTTCTCCAATTACCGTTTTAGACAAAAGTCCGATGTTTGTTTGTGGCGTAATGCAACGTATGTATCGAAATCGTGCGCAGGCCGAACTATCGCGTCAAAGTTTGATCACCTTAGAGATGGCGAGTGCGCTGGCGGCGATCGAAGAATTTCAGCCAATGAGTCAGCAAGCGTTAGCGAATGCCGTAATCTGCGAACGTAGCGTTGCGAAGCGTATGGTAGATAATTTGCAAAAGCGAGGTTTGGTACAGGTTTCTAAATGTGAATCAAACCGTCGAATCAAGATGCTAAGTCTGACAACTGACGGCCAGAATACGTTGCAAAAGGTACATGAAATCATGACTAACTTGCAGCGGGATTTTTTCTCTTGCTTGTCTGAGTCGGAAACCTCGGAGTTCGTTCGTCTGATCAGGAAGGTGACGCTGGCCAATCACGACTGACAATAGAGCTAGCGAAACCCACAAGTCAACGTAAGTTCGGACCTGCTGAATTCATGTTTAAATCAAATCCAGAGAATTCAACATGATGATCCCTAGGGTGCAAGTTAGTGTGGAAAGGACGGTTGTCATAGCAATAATGTTTGCCGCCAGCACAGAGTTTCCGCCCATAGAACGGGCCATGACGTAACTTGCCGCCGCAACGGGCGAAGCGTTCATAAAGAACAAAATGCCTAGCTCAACACCTCTGAATCCGACCAAATACGCACCTAATGTGATTACCGCAGGTGCTACCAGAAGTTTGTAACTACTGGCAAACCATGATGGGCCTTTCTCTTGTCTCATTAAGCGCAAATTCAACGATCCGCCCGTGCATAACAATGCAAGTGGTAATGTCATTTTCGACAAGTAATTGCCTGCATCAATCGCGATTTTAGGCACAGGGATCGACAATATGTAAAAAAGCATCCCGAGAACAATGGATATAATCAATGGGTTTTTAGTCAGTGTACGAAACATTAATTTCGCGGCCTGAGAGACGGATGTCGCGCCTTTAGGTGATAAGCAGATCACCGCTTGTACGTTATAGATAAAGGTGGTGACAGCTACATAAAGAGCGGCTAACGCGACGCCTGATGGGCCATAAGCACTAGACACGTAAGCAAGACCTATGATGCCCGTATTAGCACGATACCCGCCTTGCACCAGCACTCCTTGATCAGGGGAGGTCGGAAATAACAACTTGACGGAAATGTAGGTAAAAACAAAAAATGAAATACTGGCGATGATGCCATAGTTGACGAAATTACTGGCTGAAGCGAAGTCATGTTCTGAAGACACAATGCTGATGAATAGCATAGCTGGAAGTGTCACCTTGAAGACCAGCTTTGACCCCACATCGATAAAGTTATTATCAATCAAGCCAACTCGTTTAAAGACCACCCCGAGCACTAGCATCAAACAGATAGGGCCTGTAATCGATAGAGAAAATTGCAACTGATTTAAAACCGAGTCCATTCGGGTACCCGTCGAGAAAAGTTATTATTGTTTAAGCTATTAAGCCACAAAGTAGGGGGAGAGGAACAGTAGAATGATGAAATTCTATTCAGTTTTTTCAATTAATAAAAAGCCGGGACTTGAAGTGACCCCTTAAAGAAGCATGCTCCGGCTTTATTCTATTTTTTATCCGACGATTAAGCGGGTACGCCACTGTGGAATTTGAAATCTTCGTCTGGCGTTAAGATGAGATCCGCTTCGACACGTCCAAAGTATTCGATGCGTTCACTAATGTCTTTCCCTGCGATTTGCTCAGCCAGCACCAAATAGTCTTGGTAATGACGGGCCTCAGAACGCAGCAGAGAAATGTAGAACTTAGCGATATCTTCTTCCATATGTGGTGCCAGTTTCGCAAAGCGTTCGCAGGAGCGCGCTTCTATGTATGCGCCAATGATCAGCTTATCGATCAACGTTTCTGGCTCGTGGGTTTTCATATGAGAGATCAGCCCTTTAGCATAGCGACTTGCCGGGATGTTCTGGTATTCAATGCCACGGCTTTCCATAATCTCGAGCACTTGATAAAAGTGGTGTAACTCTTCTTTGATCAAAAGCACCATCTTATCAATCAGATCCTGACTATATGGTGAGTCTGATTTCGCCATAATTGATTTGGAAATATTACTTTTGCCTTTCAATGTTTCTAATGAGCCAACATTGCGATAAGCAAAGTCTTCATAGGGTTTAAACCAGTCTAGCAGCGCGTGTGAACTGTTTTGATCAACGGCGTATTTTCGGATCAAAAACATGGCTGACTGGCCTGCTTTGAGCTCGCAAAGTAGGTGGTCTAACAAAATGGTTTGAAGATTTTCTGGTTTCTTGGCTTCTTCAACCCACGCGTCAGGTGTATTGCACTGTAGAAACTGGTTGATAGGAGCAAGAAGATCTTGATAGGCGTCTAAATTTATCATGTTAATTTAATACTTTACGTTCTGATTTTTATCCACTGGTAGTCTGGATACAAAAAAGGCTGCCAGAGCAGCCTTTTCCATGAGTGGAAAGCTAAGCAGATATTACCACTTTTTCTTCTCACCGAAGAGCACTTCCATATCATTGTCACGCTCTTTATCGGCCAGTTGCTGAATTTCTGCGTTGTTTTTATCTTGGCGTCTTTTATCTAAATCACCCAGCATCTCTTCAAGCTTTTGTTTAGCCTGAATGGAATAAGCGTCATTTTTGGTGCTCAATGCGTCAATGCCTTTACGTAGAAGCTGAAGTGCAGTGCCTGGTTGACCACGAGCAATAGAGTCGTTGGCTCTTTTTATTACGTTCTCGATATTGATGCGGATTTGGATTGTTTCCAAGCGAGCGTTCTCACTAACGTAAGTCTGAGTATCCAGTCGACCTTTATTATGCTCATTACGAACCGTGTCTCTCAGGCGTTTCACCAGTTTGAGCATCGCAATGGCTTGTTTATCGCTGCTTGGCATTTTGAATGTCGTACTGTCACCAGATTGCTCGTTTAATTTTAACTGGACAATTTGCTGCTTGAGATTTTCGACCCGCTGGGAGAGCTGTTTATTTTTTGGATCGAGTTGTTGCATCGCTTCTAAGGCGTCAAGAATTCGATTGTTCAGGCATAGCAGAAGATCATGGCTGAAAGGAATATGGTGAGCGTGACCAATAAGTTCTTCAGTACCGTCAATTAAAGCAACGTAACGAGCGGATTCCTGTCTTCTTGCCGTTTCGACTTTGACCTTGTATTGCAACATCATGTTATAGCCTAGGATCAAGACCAATAAGATGGCTACCAAAGCGATTATTAAACCAATATTCATATCTTTGCGTCTGCTTTTAGTTTCTACGGCTAGCGCTAAAGAATACATGAATCTCAACGAGCAAGGCACCCTATTTATCGGATTATTTAGCCCGCCACACGTTTTAATTTATATGGATTCGCTCGCATCTATAAAGCAGCATTTAAATGATTCAATCATGCGCATATTAATTTGCTTCTAATTTTTTAGTATGAGTTTGAGATATATGTTAGAAATTACTGTTCATTTGGCAGATGTCGCGTTATAACTAATTATTATATCGCTCAAAAGAGTGATGATTTTTGCTTTCGATTTTAGTGTCTCGGGAACGAGTAAGGGATTACGATGAAACTGCAACAACTGAAGTATATTGTTGAGGTTGTAAACCATAATTTGAACGTGTCTGCCACCGCAGAAAGTTTGTACACCTCACAGCCTGGTATCAGTAAGCAGGTGAGGTTACTGGAAGACGAACTGGGCATCCAAATTTTTGAGCGAAGTGGTAAGCACTTAACTCAGGTGACTGGCGCGGGCGAAGAGATTGTTCGAATTTCTCAAGAAATCCTTGGACGTGTCGAAAGTATTAAAGCGGTAGCGGGTGAGCATACGCATCCTGAAATGGGAACCCTGAACATTACGACGACACACACACAAGCGCGTTATGCCTTACCCGATGTCATTAAAGGTTTTACGACGCGTTACCCTAAAGTTTCGTTACACATGCATCAGGGTACTCCTTCGCAAATGTCAGAAGCGATCGCCAAAGGCACGGCGAACTTTGCGATAGCGACTGAAGCACTGCACCTTTATCAAGACGCAATTATGTTGCCTTGTTATCACTGGAACCGCTCTATTGTTGTGCCGAAAGATCACCCTCTGGCGAAGAAGGCCAACATCAGCATCCATGACCTTGCCGCTTACCCGTTGGTGACTTACGTCTTTGGCTTCACAGGCCGCTCTGAACTCGATACTGCATTTAACCGTGAAGGCCTGACTCCTCGCGTGGTATTTACTGCAACCGATGCGGATGTGATCAAAACCTACGTAAAAATGGGTATTGGTGTTGGTGTGATTGCAAGTATGGCTGTTGATGAAAAGCAAGACACAGATTTAGTTGCTATCGATGCTAGTCATTTGTTCGGGGCAAGTACCACCAGTATCGGCTTCCGTCGCGGCACGTTCCTTCGTTCTTATATGTTTGATTTTATGGAAAGATTTGCGCCGCACTTGACTCGACCAGTGGTAGAGCAAGCTATCTCTTTGAAGTCAAACGTGGAAATTGAAGAGATGTTTAAAGATATCGACCTTCCAGTCCGATAACGATGAATTACATGCCCATACCCAAGCCGAGTGTTCCGGAAAGGGTTGGTTAGGTATATAATTCGCCCCCGCTAGTGTGGTGGGGGCTTAATGAACACTCGATTCCAATTTATTAATGACTGTCTGATTGACAACCAATCGTTGTGGCGATTTGATCCATTCCAAAGCAGCATTCATCCAGTACTACCTTGGCAAGAACAGTATCCCGATCTTTGTCAGTGGTTAGCGTCACTGTCTCCTCTTGAAATTGAACGCTTAAAAGTAAAACCTGAAGAAGCGTTGGCTGAAATTAGCGCTTACCTACCAGTACTTAAATTACTGTCTGAGCATACCCATTTAGAAACGATGCCACTCCAAGGTTTGGATCTTGACCGCGGTTTAGACAGCGGTGTTCCTGGTCGTAAACTTGAGCAAATAGTTGCCATGGGAGAAGCCGCAATCCAAAGCCATTATGGTGAAGAATGGCTTGAGTGGTGTTCGGGTAAGGGCTACCTTGGACGTATTCTTACCACACAAACGGATCAGCCTGTTACCAGCTTTGAATATCAACAATCGTTGTGCGATTCGGGACAGTCGGCGGCTAATGAACATCAATGGAAGATGACGTTTATTCAAGGCGACGCATTTGATGCCAAAGCGAAAGCGGTTTTTGAGCCTACGCAACATGCCGTAGCGCTGCATGCTTGTGGTGACTTACATGTGCGTTTGCTTCAGTACGGCTGTGAAGCAGGAGTCTCGGCAATGACGATTTCTCCGTGCTGTTATCACCTTATTCAGGGCGAAACGTATCAACCATTGTCCGAGATTGCTCAACACTCTACATTAGTGCTGTCGAAACAAGAACTTCGTATTCCATTGCAACAAACGGTGACGGGTGGGGAGCGTGTCCGCCGTCATCGTCAGCAAGAAATGATTTTCAGGCTGGGCTTTGATCTGCTCACTCGTCAGGTGCTAGGTATTGAAGAATACCAACCGGTCCCGAGTATCCGCAAATCACAGTTGAGTGAAGGGTTTGAGGCATTTTGTTTGTGGGCGGCAGAGAAAAAGGCGATCGACATTAGTCAGTCGATTGACTTTAATAAGTTCGAAACTTTAGCGGAACAGCGCTTTTGGCATATGGAAAGAATGAGCTTAGTTCAGTTGGTTTTTCAGCGTCCATTAGAGCTTTGGCTCGCATTAGATAAAGTACTTTATCTTGAGCAACGTGGTTATCGTGCCAGTTTGTCGGAGTTTTGCGCTAAAACTGTCACACCTCGAAATATTTTAATTTGCGCATATAAGTGATGGTTATTATTTATATCTAAATGCTCTATAGGAAAAAGCCCACCTGCTAGTGGGCTTTTGTAAACAAAACGTGACAAAAATGAATTATTTTGTCATTAGTTGAACATTGCAATCGCTTGCTCTGCTTCTACATATTCAAGACCAAAGCTGTCGGCAACTTCTTTACAAGTCACTTTGCCGTGAATAACGTTTAGTCCTTCAAGGAAACCTTTCTCGTCAAGAAGGGCTTTTTGGTAGCCTTTATTCGCTAGTTTCAAAATGTAAGGTAACGTTGCGTTGTTCAATGCAAAAGTAGAAGTACGGGCAACGGCACCTGGCATGTTTGCTACGCAGTAGTGCACGACTTCATCGACGATGTATGTCGGTTCAGCGTGAGTGGTTGCGTGCGATGTTTCAAAGCAACCACCTTGGTCGATAGCCACATCAACTACCGCTGCGCCTGGCTTCATCTTCGCAATGTGTTCTTTTGTCACCAGTTTAGGTGCAGCTGCACCCGGGATAAGAACTGCGCCAATTACTAGGTCAGCTTCTACAACATGCTTCTCAATCGCGTCTTCTGTAGAATAAACGACTTTAGCGCGGCCTTGGAATTCTTCGTCCAGTTTACGCAGAGTATCGACATTACGATCAAGAATAGTGACGTCTGCACGAAGGCCCACAGCCATACGAGCTGCGTTTGCGCCAACGACACCGCCGCCCACAATGACCACTTTTGCAGGCTCAACACCAGGTACGCCGCCAAGCAGTAAACCACGACCACCGTGTGATTTTTCTAGCGTTTGTGCACCTGCTTGAATAGACATCCGACCTGCTACTTCAGACATTGGTGCTAACAGTGGCAAACGACCCATATTATCTGTTACAGTCTCATAGGCTATACAGACAGCTTTGCTCTTGATTAGCTCATCAGTTTGTGGAAAATCTGGTGCTAGGTGTAAATAAGTAAATAAAATTTGCCCTTCGCGGAGCATTGCTCTCTCGACTGCTTGGGGTTCTTTAACTTTTACTATCATGTCTGCTTGCGCGAAAACGTCTGCAGCATGAGGGAGAATGGATGCGCCGACAGCGATGTAATCATCGTCTGTAAAACCAATGCCGGCACCTGCGTTGGTCTCAACTAAAACTTGGTGACCATGTGAGATTAACTCTCTCACGCTTGCTGGGATCATACCGACACGATATTCGTGGTTTTTGATTTCCTTAGGTACGCCAATGATCATCCTGTATCCTCTTTCTATAATGGTTATTTTAACTATTTGTAGGGTGTTATTATCGAATTAATAGCTAGTATAGTTATAGATTTGTAATATTTGGCACCAAATATTAAAAAGTTGTAGTATATTTTTTTGCAAGGAAGTAATAAGGTGGAATAAAAAATGGCAGACAACTATAAAAAGCCGTCCAAGGAACTAGACCGTATCGACCGCAACATTCTTAATGAATTGCAGAAAGACGGTCGTATTTCGAACGTAGAACTTTCAAAGCGTGTTGGTCTTTCGCCAACTCCGTGTTTGGAGCGTGTACGTCGATTAGAACGTCAGGGGTACATTACAGGGTATACTGCGTTACTGAATCCGCAGTTTTTGGACGCTTCACTTTTAGTGTTCGTTGAAATTACGTTAAACCGTGGCGCACCAGATGTGTTCGAGCAGTTTAACTCTGCGGTTCAAAAACTGGATGATATCCAAGAATGTCATCTAGTATCAGGTGACTTTGACTATCTTCTTAAAACTCGTGTATCAGATATGGGTGCTTACCGTCGACTACTTGGCGATACGCTTCTACGTTTACCTGGTGTAAACGACACTCGTACATACGTTGTTATGGAAGAAGTGAAACAATCTAACCAGCTTGTGATTAAAACTCGTTAATTTCTTGCAAAGAAAGCGGTATATGCTTCCGCTTTCGGCATTGAGTAATTGGGTTTTTCTCTTTGATATGGTTAAATCAATTTACCGAGCGGCTTTATGCCGCTCGGAATGTTTTGCAAATTCCTAATTCATTTCCATATTCAAGTTGATTTATGTTCAAAGAGAACGCAAAGAAAGTCGAAACCATCATCAAAACAAGTGAAGAGCCTCAGTCTTCACGCTTAAATGGCTTCCAACGCTTGAAAGAGTGCTGCTTTATTGTGGGCGTTCTTAGCTCGGTATTGCTTGCTGTAGCGTTATTTACCTTTAGCCCGGCCGATCCTTCCTGGTCCCAAACTGCTTGGGGAGGGGAGATCGATAATGCTGGTGGCCTGTTTGGTGCTTGGCTAGCCGATACTCTATTTTTCACTTTTGGCTCACTGGCTTACCCTCTGCCTTTCTTATTGGCGGCGGCGGCATGGGTGCTTTGTCGTAAGCGCGGCGAAGACGAGCCAATCGATCTTATGCTTTGGGGCACAAGACTACTGGGTCTTGTTGTTCTAATTATGACCAGTTGTGGTTTGGCCGATATTAATTTCGATGATATCTGGTATTTCTCATCGGGTGGCGTTGTAGGCGACGTACTCTCCAGCCTGGCATTACCTACACTCAATATTTTGGGGACTACGTTAGTTCTGCTGTTCTTGTGGGGCGCGGGCTTTACTCTGTTTACCGGAATATCTTGGTTAAACATTGTCGAATGGTTAGGCGATCGCTCCCTAGGGTTAGTCAATGGTATTGCTAATAAACTCAGAGGCTCAGAGCAGGAGACACTGGAACCTCAACTTGATGAGTTTATTGAAGATAAAGTCACCACAAGACGCGCTGAGGTTGAACAGGAAGAAGAACCACTTCCTCACTTGACGGCATATGATGTCGAAGAGCCTAAAGAAGCGCCGCACGAATATCCTATTTATATGCCGCAAACTCAGCCGGAACCGCGTGTGTCAAAACCTGTGGCGGATTCGGTAAAACCTGTTTCTGTTGCAGCAGAAAAGCCGGAAATGGCGTATTCCAAACCAGAACCTCAAACGCAGGCATTCAGCGCGAGTCATGTTGATCCATCAGTGGAACGCACTAAACAGCTGAATGTCACGATTGAAGAGCTGGAAGCGGCTGCTCATCAGGCTGACGATTGGGCGTTGGAAGAGCAACCTGAACAAACGCTAACCTCGACACAACAGAATTATTCAGAGCCACAACGCCCTGCTGAACATGAAGAGACTGATACAACATCATTCCAAAGTGAACCGGACTACGCTGAGTATGCGCAGTTCGCAGCGGAGCAAGCACAGCAGGCTCACGTTGATTCAGTACCATTTGAAGAGCCAGTGATAGATTCCGCCTCTTTGGATAATATTTCTGAGCAGACAGAACCCGGCGAGCATATTGAACCAACGATTTCGAACTTTGATGTTGTTGATGACGAAGATGAGGACGAGTATGTTGCTGCTCAACCAGAGCCGACAGTGGTTCCTCAATCAGAGGCTTCAATAGCGCAATCAAGCGAGCCGTTTGTAAGGTCTGAACCGTCACCACGTGAGACATTTGAGCCTGCTCCTGTGGTCGAAGTAGAAGAGGTTGCTGAGGGCGATCAAGATGTGGCTGCATTCCAGAACATGGTAGCTGGTGCTCAAGCTAAAGTGGCAGCAACACAAAACCCATTTTTGATGAAACAAGAAGAAAACCTGCCTGTGCCAGAAGAGCCACTACCAACTCTAGAGCTTCTTTATCACCCAGAAAAACGCGAGAACTTTATTGATCGTGACGCGTTAGAGCAGGTCGCTCGACTGGTTGAAAGTAAGTTGGCAGATTACAAAATTAAGGCGGACGTGGTCGGTATTTATCCAGGCCCTGTCATCACTCGATTTGAGTTGGATTTGGCGCCGGGTGTAAAAGTCAGCCGTATTTCTGGCCTTTCAATGGACTTGGCTCGTGCGCTGTCTGCAATGGCAGTACGTGTTGTTGAAGTGATTCCAGGTAAACCTTACGTAGGTTTGGAACTGCCAAACATGAGCCGTCAGACCGTATATCTTTCTGACGTTATCAACAGCCCTCAATTTGAGCAGGCTAAATCACCGACAACGGTAGTGCTTGGTCAGGACATTGCTGGTGAAGCGGTCATCGCCGATATTGCTAAAATGCCTCACGTGCTGGTGGCTGGTACAACCGGTTCGGGTAAGTCGGTCGGTGTAAACGTGATGATCTTGAGTATGCTCTACAAAGCGTCTCCGGAAGATCTGCGTTTTATCATGATCGACCCGAAAATGTTGGAGCTTTCAATCTATGAAGGCATTCCGCATCTACTTTCTGAAGTTGTGACAGACATGAAAGACGCGTCTAACGCTCTCCGTTGGTGTGTAGGCGAGATGGAACGTCGTTACAAACTGATGTCAACGCTAGGCGTTCGTAACGTTAAAGGCTTCAACGAAAAACTGAAGATGGCTGCGGAAGCGGGACACCCAATTCATGACCCATTCTGGCAAGAAGGCGACAGCATGGACACTGAGCCACCGCTGCTAGAGAAACTGCCATACATCGTTGTTGTCGTGGATGAGTTTGCTGACTTGATGATGGTCGTCGGTAAAAAAGTCGAAGAACTGATTGCACGCTTGGCACAGAAAGCACGTGCAGCGGGTATTCACCTGATTCTTGCGACTCAGCGACCATCTGTTGATGTTATTACCGGTCTGATTAAAGCGAACATCCCAACGCGTGTGGCATTTACAGTATCAACCAAGACGGACTCGCGTACGATCCTAGACCAAGGTGGTGCTGAATCGCTATTGGGTATGGGTGATATGCTTTACTTGCCGCCGGGTTCAAGCCATACCATACGTGTGCACGGCGCATTTGCTTCAGATGATGATGTTCATGCTGTCGTGAATAACTGGAAAGCTCGCGGTAAACCAAACTACATTGATGAGATTATCAGCGGCGATCAGAGTCCGGAAAGTTTGCTCCCGGGCGAACAGATGGAATCTGATGAAGATGTAGACCCGTTGTTCGATCAAGTGGTTGAGCACGTCGTTCAGTCACGTCGTGGCTCTGTATCAGGTGTGCAACGTCGTTTCAAGATCGGTTACAACCGAGCGGCTCGAATCGTTGAGCAACTGGAAGCTCAAGGTATTGTCAGCGCGCCTGGCCACAATGGCAACCGCGAAGTTCTCGCGCCTGCGCCGCCAAAAGATTAATGAACTTGTCTTACTCACCTCAGTCCAAAGAGGTGAGTAAAATTCGGTCTTTTAGACCACAGTGATAGGTATTTGAATGAAACAACGATTTTCAGCGAAACTCATCTCCGCGCTTGTTTTAAGCTTCTCTATATTCTCAACCGCGTATGCCGCATCCCCAAAAGCAGAGTTAAGCAAGCGTTTATCAATTAACGAAGGCTTCAGTGCCGACTTTTCTCAACAAGTCATCAGCCCTGAAGGGGAAACGGTGATGGAAGGGGAAGGGACCGTTGAGATTGCCCGTCCGAGTTTGTTCCGTTGGAGCACGACATTCCCAGACGAAAACTTGTTGGTGTCTGATGGTAAAACCCTTTGGTACTACAGCCCATTTATCGAACAAGTGAGCATTTACTGGCAAGAACAAGCTGCTGAACAGACACCATTTGTGCTTTTGACTCGTAATCGCGCAAGTGATTGGGACAATTACAAAGTCTCTCAAAAAGGCAATGAGTTCACACTGATCCCGACAGCCGTCGATTCAACGCAAGGTCGTTTCCAGATTAATATCGATGCAAAAGGTATCGTAAAAGGCTTCAATGTGATTGAACAAGATGGTCAAAGAGGCCTGTTCAAATTCAGTAACGTGAAGCTAGGAAAACCAAAAGCCAACCGATTCACATTCACGATTCCAAAAGGAGTGGAAGTGGATGACCAAAGGAATTAACGGGTAGTGACGAATTACACACTAGATTTCTCGGGGGACGAAGATTTTCGTCCCCTTGCTGCGCGTATGAGGCCGCAAACGGTCGAACAGTATATTGGACAGCAGCATATTTTAGGTCCGGGGAAACCTTTACGTCGTGCATTAGAAGCCGGGAATATCCACTCAATGATTTTGTGGGGGCCTCCGGGTACCGGCAAAACGACGTTGGCAGAAGTCGCAGCGAATTACGCGAATGCAGAGGTGGAGCGTGTTTCTGCAGTGACGTCTGGCGTGAAAGAAATACGTGCTGCGATTGAGAAAGCACGAGAAAATAAAATGACGGGTCGCCGCACGATATTGTTCGTGGATGAGGTGCACCGGTTTAACAAGTCTCAGCAAGACGCTTTCCTTCCGCATATTGAAGATGGTACGGTTACTTTCATCGGTGCAACCACAGAAAACCCGTCTTTCGAACTCAACAACGCATTGTTGTCTCGAGCGCGTGTTTACAAACTGACCTCATTGAATAAAGACGAGATTGCACAGGCGCTCAATCAAGCGATTATCGATAAAGAGCGTGGTCTGGGTAAGATACCGGCCCACTTTGCTGATAACGTGCTCGATCGCTTATCAGAACTGGTTAACGGTGACGCTCGCATGTCGCTTAATTACCTTGAGTTGCTCTATGATATGGCCGAAGACAACGCTCAAGGTGAGAAAGAAATCACGCTTAAGCTACTGGCCGAAGTCGCAGGGGAAAAAGTCTCTCGTTTTGATAACAAAGGCGACATTTGGTACGACTTGATTTCTGCGGTACATAAATCAATTCGCGGATCTAACCCAGATGCAGCACTGTACTGGGCTGCGAGAATGATCGCTGCAGGTTGTGACCCTTTATACATTGCACGCCGATTACTCGCAATTGCTTCCGAGGATATCGGAAATGCGGATCCTCGAGCTATGCAAGTAGCACTCTCTGCATGGGACTGTTTTACGCGTGTTGGTCCGGCAGAAGGCGAACGTGCGATTGCTCAGGCGATCGTGTACCTTGCGTGTGCACCTAAGAGTAATGCGGTCTATGTGGCGTGGAAACAAGCGCTTTCAGACGCGCATAACTTACCCGAGTACGAAGTCCCTCATCATTTGCGTAATGCACCAACAAGTTTGATGAAAGACATGGGGTACGGCGCTGAATATCGGTATGCTCACGATGAGCCGGGAGCGTATGCAGCGGGTGAGCGATATCTGCCACCGGAAATGGATGATCGTAAGTACTATGAGCCGACAAATCGAGGTCTAGAGACCAAAATCGGCGAAAAGTTAGATTACTTGGCTACTTTAGACGCAAATAGCCCACAAAAGCGCTATGAAAAGTAGGCATTTTTGGATACATTTATTCGGTAAATTTTTATAGCGTACTAGCAAGATGTTGGTGCGCGATTTCACAACTACAAAAGCATAGGATTAACAATGCTGGATTCTAAATTACTTCGAACTGAGCTGGATGAAACAGCTGCTAAACTGGCGCGTCGTGGCTTTAAGCTAGACGTCGAGACTATCCGTAACCTTGAAGAACAACGTAAGTCCATTCAAGTAGAAGTTGAAAATTTACAATCCACGCGTAACTCCATCTCCAAGCAAATCGGCCAAAAAATGGCAGCTGGCGACAAAGAAGGCGCAGAAGAGATCAAGAAACAAATCGGTACACTAGGTAGCGATCTTGATGCGAAGAAAGTTGAACTTGAGCAAGTGATGTCTCAACTAGAGGAAATCACGCTTTCTGTTCCAAACCTGCCAGCTGACGATGTGCCAGACGGTAAAGATGAAGAAGACAACGTAGAAATCTCTCGTTGGGGCGAGCCAAAAACTTACGATTTCGAACTGAAAGATCACGTTGACCTAGGTGAAATGGGCGACGGTCTTGATTTCGCGAGCGCGACTAAAATTACCGGTGCACGCTTTATCGTGATGAAAGGTCAGTTCGCGCGCCTACACCGTGCAATCGCTCAGTTCATGCTAGATCTTCACACCGAAGAACACGGCTACACAGAAATGTACGTACCGTACCTAGTGAATTCTGACAGCCTATTTGGTACAGGTCAGCTACCTAAATTTGGTAAAGACCTTTTCCACACAGAGCCGCTTGAAGAGAAAGTGAACGACGAAGAGCCGCGTAGACTGTCACTTATCCCTACAGCTGAAGTACCAGTAACTAACATGGTACGTGACACGATCTCTGACGAAGCGGATCTACCGCTTAAGATGACAGCTCACACGCCATGCTTCCGTTCAGAAGCAGGTTCTTACGGTCGTGATACTCGTGGTCTTATCCGTATGCACCAGTTCGACAAAGTTGAACTTGTTCAAATCACTAAGCCAGAAGACTCAATGGATGCACTTGAAGAGCTAACAGGTCACGCTGAGAAAGTTCTGCAACTTCTAGAGCTTCCTTACCGTAAAGTGGTTCTGTGTACAGGTGACATGGGCTTCGGTGCTCGTAAGACTTACGACCTAGAAGTATGGGTTCCTGCGCAAGAAACTTACCGCGAAATCTCTTCATGTTCTAACATGTGGGACTTCCAGGCTCGCCGTATGCAGGCGCGTTTCCGTCGTAAAGGCGAGAAGAAACCTGAGCTTGTGCACACGCTAAACGGTTCTGGCCTAGCAGTAGGTCGTACAATGGTTGCTATCCTTGAAAACAACCAAGAAGCAGACGGCCGTATTGCAATCCCAACTGCACTTCAGAAGTACATGGGCGGCGCAACGCACATCGGTTAATAAGTAAACTGAATAAATACAAAAACCCAGCTTTTGAGCTGGGTTTTTTAATATCTAAAAACCAAAATCAGTGGGCGTCGTTGTTATAAAAAACAGTCTTCACGTTGAAGCGCTGTTTCAATCGCGTTTACCAACCTTTCAATGTGTTCTGGCTCGCTGATAAATGGTGGCATCATGTAAATGAGTTTGCCAAACGGACGAATCCACACACCCTGCTCAACAAATAGCGCCTGAATCGCTTCCATGTTAACGGGACGATGAGTTTCCACAACGCCTATTGCACCAAGCCAACGTGTATTTTTCACCACATCATATTGTTCTAGCTTGGGTAACAACTCAGAAAAAAGCGTTTCAATTTGCTGAGTCTGCTGTTGCCAGGCTCCTTGCTCGATAAGCTCTAAACTCGCGGTCGCTACCGCACAAGCGAGCGGGTTTCCCATGAAAGTGGGCCCATGCATAAAGCAACCTGCTTCGCCACCGCAAACCGTATCAGCGACATGTTTGGTCGCAAGAGTGGCAGATAACGTCATATAGCCACCAGTTAATGCTTTACCAACACAAAGGATGTCAGGCTGAATACCGGCATGCTCACATGCGAAAAGCTTTCCTGTACGTCCAAATCCTGTCGCAATCTCATCAGCAATCAATAGAAGTTCATATTTGTCACAGAGTGCTCTGACACCTTTAAGGAACTCAGGATGATAAATACGCATCCCCCCGGCACCTTGTACGATTGGCTCTAGAATCACTGCGGCAAGTTCTTGGTGATGCTGATCGATCTTCTGTGCGAAATCAGCCAAGTCGTCGGGGTTCCATTCATCCCAATAACCGCATGTCGGAGAGTCCGCGAAGATATGTTCTGGCAGAAAGCCTTTGTATAGCGAGTGCATCGAGTTGTCGGGGTCAGTGACCGACATTGCGGCAAACGTGTCACCATGGTAGCCGTGTTTTAAGGTAAGGAATTTAGGTCTGCGTTCGCCTTTTGCATGCCAATATTGCAACGCCATTTTGAGGCTTACCTCTACAGCGACCGAGCCTGAATCGGCAAGAAAAACGTGTTCGAGATTGTCAGGTGCGAGGGAGAGCAGCTTCTTACACAAACTGATAGCGGGTTGGTGAGTAATACCACCAAACATAACATGAGAAACCTGATCAATTTGCTGATGGGCCGCTTGGTTCAGATGCGGATGATTATAGCCATGAATCGTTGACCACCAAGACGACATGCCATCAACTAATTGGGTGCCGTCTTCCAGATTAATGTAGACCCCATCAGCCGAAACAACCGGATAGCAGGTCAGAGGAGTCAGCGTTGAAGTGTAGGGATGCCAGATATGTTGGCGATCGAAGGCAAGATCCATGTGTAATTCCAATATTGTAAAGATTAAAAATTAACCAGTTGTAAACTTTTGATTTTGCGATTATGTTGACAGTTTATCGAGACTAAGTAGACTGTCAACACAACAAAAAAAGTAATCTAAGGAATACACGTGGAAGTACGTCATAACTGGACGCATGCAGAAGTACAAGAGCTAATGGAAAAACCATTTATGGATCTTCTGTTCGAAGCACAGCTTGTTCACCGTCAATACCAGCAAACCAATCATGTTCAAGTTAGCACATTGCTATCAATCAAGACGGGTGCATGCCCAGAAGACTGTAAGTACTGTCCTCAAAGCGCGAGATACACCACAGACATTGAAAAAGAGCGTCTAATGGAAGTGGAACGTGTCCTCGATGCGGCGCAAAAAGCGAAAAATGCTGGCTCTACCCGTTTCTGTATGGGCGCTGCGTGGAAAAACCCGAAAGAGCGCGACATGCCACACCTGACGGATATGATCAAAGGCGTGAAAGGTATGGGTTTAGAAACCTGTATGACGCTGGGTATGTTGACGCCAGAGCAAGCGAATCAACTTGCCGACGCGGGCTTGGATTACTACAACCACAACCTTGATACGTCACCTGAGTTTTACGGCAATATCATCACAACTCGCACTTATCAGGATCGTCTGGATACGCTATCTCATGTTCGTGATGCGGGCATGAAAATCTGTTCGGGCGGCATCATTGGTATGGGCGAAAGTGCCAACGACCGTGCTGGTTTATTAGTAGAACTTGCTAATCTGCCGACTCATCCAGAAAGTGTACCAATCAACATGCTGGTTAAAGTGAAAGGCACACCGCTTGAAAAAGTCGAAGACGTTGAACCATTTGATTTTATTCGTCTCATTGCTATCGCACGAATCATGATGCCTCAATCTGCGGTTCGCTTGTCTGCGGGACGCGAAAACATGAATGAGCAGATGCAAGCGTTGTGTTTCATGGCTGGTGCGAACTCTGTTTTCTACGGTTGTAAGCTACTTACAACGCCAAACCCTTCTGAAGACAAAGATATGATGCTGTTTGATAAGTTAGGCATAAACAGCCAGCAAGTCTCGCAAAAGCCGGATGAAATTGAAGAGAACGAATTGCTTGATCGTGTGGTAGAACGTGTTGCCGCTCGTCCGACTAAAGACGACCTTTTCTACGATGCCAGCGTTTAAATCTCGTATCGAATCAGCACTCTCTCAACGAAAAGAGCAGGGGCTGGATCGCTCAATGAACTTAGTGTTTGCCGGTAACCAGTCTGTTCTGGAACACGCGGGCAAACGCTATATCAACTTCTCGAGTAATGATTACCTTGGTTTGGCCAATGATCAATCTTTGGTTCGGGCTTGGCAGCAGGGGCTAAGTGTTTACGGCAGTGGCAGCGGAGCTTCACCTATGGTGACAGGGTTTAGCGCTGCGCACAGTAATCTAGAAGCCGCACTGACGGAGTGGTTGGGTTATGAGCGCGCAATATTGTTTGGCTCGGGTTTCAGCGCCAATCAGGCATTGCTGTTTACTCTGTTGGAAAAGTCAGATGTCTTATTGCAAGACCGGCTTAATCACGCGTCTTTAATGGAAGCCGGTGCGTTGTCTCCCGCTAAAATGAAACGCTTTAAACATAATGACCTCGAACATCTCAGATCGCTTATCAATACCGAATGTAATCATTTAGTGGTGACGGAAGGCGTTTTTAGTATGGATGGTGATTGCTCACCTCTTGCGGCGCTTGCCCAGATAACTCAAGAAAATGATGCCTGGCTGGCAGTGGATGACGCTCATGGCATTGGTGTGTTGGGCGATACTGGTGGTGGTTCGTGTGAGAAGGCCAATATCAAGCCAGATATACTCGTAGTCACATTTGGCAAGGCGTTTGGCGTTTCCGGTGCTGCCATTTTGTGTGACCGCGTGACAGGTGACTTCCTGACACAGTTCGCGCGTCATCACGTCTATTCGACAGCCATGCCTCCTGCACAAGCGTATGCGTTAACTCATGCGGTTTCCATCGTTCAGGAGCAAGGTTGGCGGAGAGAAAAGTTGGCGGAGTTAAGTGCTTACTATCAGGAATGCTTACACGGCATGAGCGGCTTTGTTGAAACGCTGACACCGATTAAACCTTTTGTTATCGGTGATGCAGAGAAAGCGTTAAGTGTCGCAGACTCATGTCGCCAACACGGTTTCTGGGTTACGGCGATCCGACCGCCGACGGTTCCAGCAGGGACGTCCCGGTTGCGTATCACCTTGACGGCGAATCACACCAAAGATCAAATCAAAACATTATCTCACGTACTTGAACAAGCACTAGGAGCGCGGTAATGAATCAAGCAGAACAGAGAGATCTGGCTCTTGAAAGTCTAGATAAGAGTGCTATCGCTACTTCATTCAGTAAAGCCGCCAATACGTATGACGCACATGCGGCGTTTCAACGCGATGTAGGGCATCGGTTATTAGAAAGGCTACCAGAAGATTTATCAGGGAAGCGCGTATTAGATCTAGGTTGTGGGACGGGTTACTTCTCTGAGTTACTCCAGCAACGTGGTGCCGAAGTGGTTTGTGTGGATATCTCTCAAGAGATGTTAAACAAGGCCCATCAACGATGCGGCGATGCGAGAGCACGCTATGTTTTAGCCGACGCAGAAAACTTGCCTTTTGATGATCATCACTTTGATTTTGTCTTTTCGAGTTTGGCTCTGCAGTGGTGTCGTGATTTAAGCTATCCGTTACGCGAAGTACGCCGAGTTCTCAAGGACGGGGGCGCTGGCTTTTTCTCTACTCTGGTTGATGGTTCTCTCTATGAGCTACGTGAATCATGGAAAAAAATTGATGCATATCAACACGTCAATAACTTTATAACGATCAATCAGGTAAAAATTGCGTTGGCGCAAGCTCACTGCAATGACCATCATCTAGACTTGACCTCCATCACAGTTTGGTACGACTCTGCGTTTTCTGTTATGCGAGACCTTAAAGGTATCGGAGCAACCCATGTTAGTGGGCGCTCTCCTGCGTTGACAAGCCGCCGCAAACTTTTACACGTAGAACGTGCGTACCAAGAATTCAAAAACGATAAAGGTCTTTTACCTGCAAGTTATCAGGTTTGTTTTGGAGTAATACATCTATGATTGATGCTTTTTTTATTGCTGGTACGGATACTGATGTAGGAAAAACGGTAGCGTCTAAAGCCATTCTGCAAGCGTTAGCGGCAAAAGGGTTAAACACCATTGGTTATAAGCCAGTGGCAGCAGGAAGCGAAAAGACAGAGCAAGGTTGGCGCAACTCAGATGCGTTGCATTTACAAAAAGCAGCGACACTAGAAGTGGCTTACGATGATATAAACCCGTACGCACTAGAGCTGCCAACTTCGCCGCATATCGCCGCGAAACATGAAGATGTTGAAATTAAATACGACGTTTTAAGTGGAAAACTGGCTCAGCATAAATCTCAGGCTGACGTGGTTTTGGTTGAAGGTGCGGGGGGATGGCGAGTCCCGGTTTCGGATACAGACAATCTTTCTACTTGGGTTAAACAAGAGCAGCTTCCAGTTGTTTTGGTTGTTGGTATTAAACTGGGTTGTTTGAGCCACGCATTTTTAACCGCAGAGGCAATTCGAGCCGATGGTTTGAACCTTGTTGGGTGGGTAGCAAATCGCGTGAACCCGGGAACGGAGCACTATGCGGACATCATCGAGATGCTGGAATCTCGCTTAGGTGCACCCAAATTAGGTGAGATCCCTTATGTTCCTAGTGCTAAGCGCAAAGAACTCGGCAAATACATTAACATCGATCCTTTGCTTCAACGCTAGAACAGAAAAACGAAAGGGCTGCATTTCGCAGCCCTTTCCATTATTCGAATTCGAAAACCTAATTCAGGTTTATTTTTCGTTACCGAGACCCATCAATGCGTGTTGCGTTTCTGCAATACGATTAGCCATATGATCATCAGTCGAAATACCAAGTTGTTGCTTTGCCTCGTCCTCTGAGATACCTAGGTGACAACGTAGTAAATCGATAGCCATTTGATAGTCGTTCGTTTCTACCATGATTTTTCCCTCAAGACATGGATTTGGAGCTACTCGGCTTCGGAAAGCCTTTAGAGTTCGCTCTGTTTTTGTTCATCTGACCTGAATTTAGCACGCTGAAACAATCGAACAATAAGACCAAAGTCTAAACCTGGTCTAAAATACTGTTTTTAGGCTATAAAAATTTACGATTTATTTCAGTTGAGAAAACAAATGTTGCAATTTATTGCTTAACCTTGTTTTTAACAGCGATAGACTATATCTATAACGCAACGGAGCACGAAACCAAATGGGATCGGCTTTTACAACAATAAGCTTCCTCGGAGAAAAGTAATGAAGCGAGTTATGTTATTCCTGGCAACTAACCTAGCCGTTGTGCTAGTTCTTAGTGTTGTTCTGAATATTGTTTACGCTACAACGGGAATGCAGCCGGGCAGTTTGTCTGGTTTGCTGGTTATGGCTGCGGTCTTTGGTTTTGGTGGTGCACTGATTTCGTTAATGATGTCAAAAGGCATGGCACTGCGTTCGGTTGGCGGTATGGTTATCGAAAGCCCACGTAACGAAACAGAGCACTGGCTACTGGAGACAGTAGGTCGTCAGGCTCAGCAAGCGGGGATCGGCATGCCAACGGTGGCAATTTATGATTCACCAGATATCAATGCCTTCGCAACAGGTGCAAAGCGTGATGACTCATTGGTTGCCGTTTCTACGGGTCTGCTACATAACATGACTCGCGATGAAGCTGAAGCCGTATTGGCGCACGAGGTAAGTCACATTGCTAATGGTGACATGGTTACGATGACACTGATGCAAGGTGTTGTGAACACGTTTGTTATCTTCTTGTCACGTTTTATCGCCAACATGGTGGCGTCTAACGATGAGGAAGAAGGTCAAGGTTCAAACATGATGGTGTACTTTGGTGTCTCTATGGTACTGGAACTGGTGTTTGGTTTCTTAGCAAGCTTCATCACCATGTGGTACAGCCGTCATCGTGAGTTCCATGCAGACGCTGGTGCCGCTAGTCTGGTCGGCAAAGAAAAAATGATTGCTGCTCTTGAGCGCTTGAAAATGAGCCAAGAGTCGAAGTTAGATGGCACTATGATGGCGTTTGGTATCAACGGTAAGCAGTCTTTGACAGAGCTACTAATGAGCCACCCACCACTAGACAAGCGTATTAACGCTCTTCGCAATCAACAGTACTAATTGAATAATTTTCTGAAAAGGCTTGGTTTTTACCAAGCCTTTTTTTCGTTTGTCTGATCGCTACCTTCCTTGTTCACGTATCACACCTAAAAGAAACAAAGTTATACAAAATATTTTTTGTACAACTTTATGTGATTAGTCTATGTTGTACGTATAATATTTTTGTACAACATGAACGGTTGAAGGTGCGTAGGAGCAACGAAATGGAATTACGGTCTATCGTCGATATTTACCAGCAGCTCAGCAAAGATAACTTACATCTGCTGGATGAAATTTATCACCCTGATGTGGTGTTTGAAGACGCAGCGCATCGATTAGAGGGGAGAACCGCTCTCTACCAATACTTTCAATCACTGTATACCAACGTTATCCGCTGTGACTTTGTCATTCATGAACACCAACAGGTGGATGATACGGGGTTTATTACGTGGACCATGGAATTACTCCATCCAAAGTTACAGGGCGGATCGCCAATTTTGGTAAATGGAGCTTCTCATCTGAAGTTTGCTGAAGGACAAGTCATTTATCATCGCGACTACTTTGATCTCGGTGAGATGCTTTATGAAAACTTACCCCTACTTGGCGCGGTGGTAAAAATCGTGAAGCAGAGGTTATCGCAATGAGCGGCTCGATTTTGATTACTGGTGCGACGTCTGGCATAGGAAAGCAGCTTGCGTTGGATTACGCCAATTCTGGCTGGCGTGTCATTGCTTGTGGGCGTAACGAATCCGTACTCAGTGAGCTAAGTGATGTTTCACCGCAGATCGAAACGCTTCGGTTTGACGTGACGAATTACGAAGAAACCATGCTTGCACTTTCATCACTCAGCTTTGTTCCAGATACCTGGTTTTTCAATGCTGGAGATTGCGAGTACATGGACAATGGCCACGTTGACGCGAGACTCATGGCGCGAGTTCTGAATGTCAACGTTATTGGAGTGGCCAATTGTGTCGAAGCCTGTCAAAGATATTTTGAAGCGGGGCATAGAGTGGTGATAGTCGGTTCTATTGCGTCTGAAGTGGCTTTACCGAGAGCAGAGGCGTACGGGGCATCGAAAGCGGCTGTGAGCTACTTTGCCCGCACACTCGCCTTAGATTTCGCCAAAAAAGGGATAAAGGTTATCACGGTCTTTCCTGGCTTTGTCGAGACGCCGCTTACCGACAAAAACACCTTTGAAATGCCGATGATCATTTCCGTCAAGCAAGCCTCTGATTCGATCAGGAAGCAGCTTTCAGCAAATAAAAGTCACATCTATTTCCCTGCGAGGTTTACCAGCATTCTTCGCTTCATTTCGTTGTTTCCATACCGCTGGCAAGCCCGCTTAATGCGTAAACTCGTGTCGTAAAAAGGAAGAAAATATGAAAATTGCAATTATAGGCACAGGGATATCCGGACTGACGTGCGGTTATTACTTGCATCAAGAACATGACATCACTTTATTTGAAGCGAATGATTACATCGGTGGGCACACAGCAACCGTTGATGTCACTGTTGATGAAAAAGAGTATGCAATTGACACTGGCTTTATCGTTTATAACGACCGCACCTATCCAAATTTTATCAAGATGATGAATGAAATTGGCGTAGAAGGTATACCAACTCAAATGAGCTTCAGCGTCCGTAACAACGGAAACGGGTTAGAGTACAATGGTCACACGATTTCTACACTGTTCGCACAAAAGCGTAATTGGTTAAATCCAAAGTTTTATCGCTTTATCTACGAGATACTTCGTTTCAACAAGTTAGCGAAAGCCTTCGCCAAGAACGAAAACACCAATTTGCAAACGCTTGGCGAATTTCTCGATGAACATAAATTTAGTGAGTTCTTCACTGACAATTACATTCTTCCTATGGGCGCGGCAATTTGGTCTTCTACACTGGCGGATATGCGTGCATTTCCGTTGATGTTTTTCTTACGTTTTTTCTTGAATCATGGATTGCTAGATGTGACGAATCGTCCACAGTGGTATGTGATCAAAGGTGGCTCTCGCGCTTACATTCCGCCATTGACTAAGGGGTTTGCACAAAATATCCGTCTCAACAGTCCGGTTGAAAGCGTTACGCGAAGTAAAGATCGTGTGCTTTTGCACGTAAACGGGACTACGGAGTGGTTCGACGAAGTGATATTCGCTTGCCACAGTGATCAGGCAATGAGAATGCTCAGTGAGCTGTCTGACGAGGAGAGAAGTATTCTTGGTGATATGGCGTATCAATCCAACGAGGTGGTTCTGCACACTGATACAAGCTTGCTGCCGAAACGCAAAGCAGCCTGGGCTTCCTGGAACTATCTTTTAGAGGGGAGTGACAGCGAGAAACAACGATTACCGTCACTCACGTACGATATGAACATACTTCAGCATTTAGATTCTCCTCATACTTTTTGCGTAACGTTGAATAGCACCGAGCAGATCGATGAAAACAAAATTCTTCGTAAGTTCTCTTATGATCATCCCGTTTTTACGACCGAATCTATAGCGGCTCAACAGAGAAGGCGTGAGATTCAGGGCGTTGCACATACCTGGTTCTGTGGGGCTTATTGGCATAACGGGTTTCATGAAGATGGTGTGCGTAGTGCTTTGGATGTAGTCAAAGCGATGAAAGAGAAAACGAAAGCACAAGATGTTACTACGCTGCAAAGAGGCGCAGCATAATATGGCTAGCGGTATGAACAGCCGATTGTTTATTGGCAATGTAAGACATCGTCGCTTCACTCCCGTGTCGCACGAATTGAACTATTCGTTATTCATGCCAGCCATTGATGTTGACGAGATTGATGAGCTTGAAAAGAAAGTGTGGGGATTTGGAACACGCTGGTGGCATTGGGCGCGGTTTAAGCGCAGTGACTATGTCGGTGAGGGCAGCCTTAAAAAGGCAGTACAAGACAAATTAGAAAGCCTGACAGGCGTGAAATGTGATGGTCGAGTTATTGCGGTTTGCCACTTGCGCTATTTAGGGCTCTATTTTAGTCCGGTTAATTTCTACTATGTTTATAGCAAGCAGGGTGAATGGAAATATTTGCTGGCTGAAGTGAGCAATACACCGTGGAATGAGCGTCATTATTATGTCGTTTCTGCTGATCAGGATGATGAACAATTTGGTTGGAAGCAGGAAAAAGCGTTCCATGTTTCCCCGTTTAACCCAATTGACCAGCAGTACCACTGGAAGATTAAACCACTGACTGACAAGCTCAATATTCATTTAGAGTGCCATAAAGATGGTAAGCATTTTGATGCAACCATGGCAATGAAAGCGACAGTATTATCTAGTAAAAGCTTGATGAAGTGTTTGGTCATCACACCGATACAAACAGTCAAAGTGGTGTTTGGAATTTACTGGCACGCATTGAAGTTATGGAGAAAAGGTGCGCCTTTTTTTTCTCACCCTAAATACTCCAACGAAAATAACACGCAGCCAGAAAAGAAAAAAAAGGAAAGCAATAACAAGGAGAATTCTGCATGTTGAATAGTAGTGCAATCACATTGCCGTGCGAACTGAGTACCACTCAAAAAGCGGCTCGCAGAGTGATCGTTCAATGTTTGAAAAAAATGGAATATGGTTGTTTAACCTTAATCGAGAGCTTTAATTCCGGCGCAGCAGAAAAAAGCGAACGTTTTACAGCACCTGTTGGTATGTATAGCGAGGAGCCTGTGTCAGCGACCATCGAGGTGAAACATCCCGGTTTGTACTCACGAATTTTACGAGGTGGCAGTATCGCTGCAGGTGAGGCTTACATGGATGGCTGGTGGGATAGCCCAGACCTGACGGCATTGATGAAGCTAATGGCGATAAACATGCGCGCATTAGATCAAATAGAGGAGCAGGGTAGTTGGATAACTAAACTGTTTTACAAAGTCAGCCACTGGGCTAACCGCAATTCTCAAGAGAATTCTCGTAAAAATATTCATGCGCACTATGATCTCGGCAATGCGCTGTATGAGTCATTTCTAGACAGTAATATGCTCTATTCATCTGCGCTTTATCGCCAAGATAGTGAGTCACTAGAGCAAGCGCAAATTAATAAAATGGATCGTCTTTGCCAACAGATCGATCTAAAAGCATCCGATCACGTTATTGAGATTGGTACCGGTTGGGGCGCGATGGCGATTTATATGGCTGAGCAGTATGGCTGTCGGGTGACCACCACCACCATTTCAGAAGAACAGCACGCCTACGCCAAGCAACAGATTGAAGAGAAAGGCTTGTCGGATAAAATCACCTTGCTTAAAGAAGATTATCGCAACCTTGATGGCACTTATGACAAGTTAGTTTCGATAGAGATGATTGAAGCGGTGGGGAAAGCGTTTTTGCCGTCTTATATTAAGAAGTGTGAGTCACTGCTGAAACCCGGTGGTTTAATGGCTATTCAGGCGATCACTATTGCCGATCAGCGTTATGACTATTACAGCAATAACGTCGATTTTATTCAAAAGTACATATTTCCAGGTGGATTTTTACCTTCAGTGACTTCTCTGACTCAAGCGGCGACAAAGTACAGTGATCTTGTTGTTCGAGACCTGTTCGATATCGGCCTCGATTATGCGAAAACACTCAATGAATGGCATCGCCGGTTTAATCAAGCTGAGAAAGAAGTTCGCGCGCTAGGTTATGATGACCGATTTATCCGTATGTGGCGTTATTACATGAGTTATTGCGAGGGTGGTTTTTTAGCACGAACCATTAGCACAGTGCACATGACTTTTCAGCGACCTTAATTCGTCATGAGAGTATTGATTGCATCAACCTGGTTTCAACTTTGCTGGTTTGCTGCGGTACTAGGTACCTATCAGTGGCAATGGTTTACCCTTGGTTTTACTTTGGCCACCATTGCCTACTGTGCGGTACGCGATGCGACGTCATTGAAACCCATCGCTGTCATCGTTATTTTCGGGCTCGCCCTGGATAGTCTTAACCAACAGTTTTCGCTTCTGAGCTTCCTAACGATATGGCTGCCAATATGGTTGCTGTGCTTATGGGTAATGTTTGCCTGGTATGCCTACCAGATAAAATCCGTTTTGTATCGTTTTCCTAAAACTTACGTATCAATAATAGGCGGCATTGGGGGAGCAGCGAGTTATTTCGCTGGCTACAAACTCCAGGCTGTTGATTTTGGTTACGATGTTACCTTCACGCTGATGGTTTTATTCGTGGAATGGTGCGTTGTAACCCAGTTGATACTCAGGGTGTATGGAAATGAAAAGCTTACAGGGAAAGTTAACCAAGAATCTAATTAGCGTGTTACTCCTTTCTGGGCTGATTCTGCCGGTTCCGCTGTATGCACAGAGCGCGGGTGCCGATACTGCCCATGTGAATACAGCGCAATGGCGTCAATGGAAAACGGTCGGTGAAGCAAAGCTGACTTGGTTCATCTTTGATATTTACGAGTCACGGTTAAGAGCTCCGGATGGACGCTATCAGGTGAGTGCGGATGTATCTCCTCATCCAATTGCGCTCGAAATTTATTATAAGCGCGACGTCACCAAGCAACAGTTGTTAGAAGTAACCGATGAGCAATGGCAAAAGCTGGGAATAGAACAATCCCTTCGTCAGCAATGGCTAACCATTCTTAATATGATGTATCCAACCATTAAAAAAGGCGACGAGCTTGCCTATGTCACAGATGGTCAAACCGGGCATCTTCTTCATCGTCGTGCTGGAGATGCTTATCCTCAAACGGTTGGCTATGTCAAAGATGAAGCATTAAACGATGCTTTTCTCTCCATTTGGTTGTCACCAAAAACCGAGTTTCCGAAACTTCGTAAACAATTGATAGGGCAGGTTTCGCAGTGAAGATCTTTAAATTGTTCATCGTTTTGGTGGTGAGCGCCGTTGCCATGCTTGTTAGCTCCTGCTCGGCAGAGTTAGACAATTACCAGACGACGAAACCCAGCTTTGACTTGTTTGGATATTTCGATGGCAATGTAAAAGCGTGGGGAATGGTGCAAGACTACTCTGATAAACAAACCAGACGATTCGAAGTAGAAATTGTTGGTACGGTACAAGGTAATCAATTAACACTGGTAGAAGACTTCTTGTTTGATGATGGCGAAGTGGACCAGCGAATTTGGGTGATCACCAGATTAGAGAATAACCGTTATGAGGGCAAAGCAGACGACATTATTGGCGTGGCAACCGGTCAGGAGCAAGGTAACGCATTACAGTGGCAGTATGACTTTGAGTTGAAAATGGATGACGACACCATCACTGTCGCTTTTGATGACTGGCTTTATCGTCAAGATGACAGACACGTGTTTAACCTGACTAAAATTAAGAAGTTTGGTCTCGAAGTAGGGACCATAACCTTATTTTTTCAAAAGCAATAACGTTACGTATCTTTGCCATTATCAAAACCCGTATAAAACAAAAAAGGTTGACGCTTTCACGTCAACCTTTTCAATGTCTGGCTAATTAAATTAGCGCTTACAGCTTATCAGTTAGCTCGATTGCCTGACCGATGTAGTTTGCTGGCGTCATTTCTTTAAGACGAGCTTTCTCGTGCTCAGGAAGCTCAAGACCATCGATAAATACACGCATTGCTTCACCGTCTACACGCTTACCACGAGTTAGCTCTTTTAGCTTCTCGTATGGCTTCTCGATGCCGTAACGACGCATTACAGTTTGCACTGGCTCTGCTAGAACTTCCCAGTTCTTATCAAGTTCAGCAAGAAGCGCTTCACGGTTAACTTCTAGCTTGCTGATGCCTTTTAGCGTTGAAGTGTATGCGATTACTGCGTAGCCAACACCCACACCCAGGTTACGTAGAACTGTTGAGTCAGTCAGGTCACGTTGCCAGCGAGAGATTGGCAGTTTTTGCGCTAGGTGGCCGAATACTGCGTTCGCAAGACCTAGGTTACCTTCAGAGTTTTCAAAGTCGATTGGGTTAACTTTGTGTGGCATCGTAGAAGAGCCGATCTCACCAGCGATAGTTTTTTGCTTGAAGTGGCCTAGTGCGATGTAACCCCAAACGTCACGGTCAAAGTCGATTAGGATCGTGTTGAAACGTGCAACCGCGTCGAACAATTCAGCGATGTAATCGTGTGGTTCGATTTGAGTTGTGTATGGGTTCCAAGTTACACCTAGAGATTCAGTGATGAACTCTTCGCTGAATTTGTGCCAGTCTAGTTCTGGGTAAGCTGAAAGGTGAGCGTTGTAGTTACCTACTGCGCCGTTGATTTTCGCTAGGATCTCAACGTTTTCGATCTGCTTGTATTGACGCTCCATGCGGTACGCCACGTTAGCCATCTCTTTACCCATTGTTGATGGAGAAGCTGGCTGACCGTGTGTACGAGACAGAAGTGGAATGTCACGGTACTCAACAGCAAGTGCTTTGATTGCGTCGATTAGGTTGCGGATTTCTGGAAGAATTACCGTCTCACGTGCTTCTTTAAGCATTAGAGCGTGTGACGTGTTATTGATGTCTTCAGAAGTACATGCAAAGTGGAAAAACTCATTAACTGCGTGCAGTTCAGGAACATCGGCCACTTTTTCTTTTAGGAAGTACTCAACCGCTTTTACGTCGTGGTTAGTTGTGCGCTCGATCTCTTTGATTCGGCGCGCATCTTCTTCAGAGAAGTTTGCAGCAAGGTCGTCTAGGAATTGGTTCGCTTCTGCGCTGAATGCTGGCACTTCTGCGATTTCAGCAGTAGCAGCTAGCTTTTGTAACCAGCGGACTTCAACGATAGTACGGTATTTAAGTAGACCGTATTCACTGAAAATTTCGCGTAACGCAATCGTCTTACTTCCGTAACGGCCGTCTACTGGTGAAACAGCAGTCAATGCTGACAGTTCCATGATGTTCTCCTGAATTGGGTTTCTAAATTTCGTGAGCGTTATACCAATAACTGTGGCAATTGTCACGAACATTGCGCAAACGTTTGCGCGAGAGTGGTTTTAAGCTAAAAAAACGAGCTCGCGATAAACGCGAGCTTGTTATTGTTATTCTTACATACGGGCCAACAGGATCTGTGCCTGTTCGACCATTTTCTTGCGACCAAAAATCAAGTGGCGACGTTTACCACCAACCTGACGCCAAAGTACCGCACTGCGAATACCAGATAATAGTAGTGCACGAACTTTATGCTGAATCGAGGTCTGTTGCAGGACAGCAGGCGTACCCGTTACTTGAATACGCGGACCGATAGGGCTAACTACATCCAGATAAATGCTTGCCAGGTTGCTGATCATTTGGTCGTCCATCAACTCGAAGTGATCGGTTTGACGCTGTGCCATCTGGATTCGATCACCGAGCTGAGACATGGCGTCGTTGCGCGCCGTCAATTTGCGTTCCAATGCCATCAGGCTAATGATGTAGCGAGTGAGTTCGCTTCCAGACGGCGTACTATCGATTCCTTTAACCAAACACTCCAGACCGAGCTTAAGGTCGGCTTCGCGACCGAACACGCCAATCGTGTTGGCTGGACTGGTGTTCAAAATGGCGTTAATGGATGTTTCAAAGGCATCTTGATCACAATGTCCGTTTTTCGCAACTTGTTGAACCAAAGCAACAGCTTGGCAAATGCCAGCAAACGCGATAGTACGGTCATAAAGTGTATTCGCCACGTAACAACTCCTAAGCTTGAGAATATTTAATGCGTTGTTCGATGATACCGCCACCCAGACAAACGTCATCTTTATAGAACACAGCGGATTGACCTGGAGTCACTGCAATTTGTGGCTCATCAAAGATCACTTTAATGTTCTCATCATCGATAGGGATGATTGTACAAGGAATATCTTGCTGACGGTAACGAGTTTTTACCGTGCACTTCATAACATCGCGAATTGGCTCACGATCTACCCAATGCAGTTGTGACGCAAGTAGACCTTCTGATTTTAGCATCGGATGGTCTTTACCCTGAACTGCAATCAGTACGTTACGCTCAAGATCTTTCTCTCCAACAAACCATGGATCTTCATTACCACCGCCGCCTTTACGGCCGCCAATATGCAGACCTTTGCGTTGACCTAGCGTGTGGTACATCAAACCTTGGTGCTGGCCAATGACTTCACCTTCTGGCGTTTCGATGTTGCCTGGTTGAGCTGGCAGGTAACGGCCTAAGAAGTCAGTAAACTTGCGCTCTCCGATAAAGCAGATACCAGTCGAGTCTTTCTTCTTCGCTGTAATTAGACCTTGTTCTTCCGCGATACGGCGTACTTCAGGTTTTTCCAGATCACCAACCGGGAACAGGCTGCGAGCGACTTGTTCGTGGCTCAATGTGTATAGGAAGTAGCTTTGGTCTTTGTTGCTATCCAAGCCACGTAACATTTGTGGCTTCTCGCCATTTTCTGGGAAAGAACGGCGTACGTAGTGGCCCATTGCAATGTAATCTGCATCCAGTACTTCGTCAGCAAATTCAAGGAACGCTTTGAACTTAATTTCTTTGTTACAAAGAATGTCTGGGTTAGGCGTACGGCCTGCTTTGTACTCAGCAAGGAAATACTCAAATACGTTATCCCAGTATTCGGCAGCAAAGTTAATGGTGTGTAGGTGGATGCCAAGCTTGTCACATACTGCCTGAGCATCGGCTAAATCTTCTGCTGCTGTGCAATATTCTTCGTTGTCATCTTCTTCCCAGTTCTTCATGAACAGGCCTTCTACTTGGTAGCCTTGTTGCTTAAGAAGATACGCAGAAACAGATGAATCAACGCCGCCGGACATACCGACGATGACTTTCTTTTGGCTGTTATCAGACATTACTAAACACCACTTAAATAAACGGGAGGCAGATTCTACCAGAATCCACAAACCGGTGACAGATCCGAGAGCGAAATCACACTTCGATTTTGATGTAAATTTAACCGAAACAGAGCACTGTGTGAGAATTCGATAAGTATAGAAGGGATATATATGGCATAGTTGCCGAAAATCCAAGAGGTAATATCAAGATGACTGAAGAAAACCAATTTATGCAAGAAGCTGAGTTAATTGAGATTGTTGAAAATCAATTAGAAGACGGCAATCCGATGAAGGCCAAAGAAACACTTATGCGTCTAGTGATGACGGGGACGCCTCGCGAAGATGCAGTGGCTATGATGGCATGTGCGATGTCGATTGAAGTGTTTGATGTGATGAAAAACGAAGGTGAGTTTAGTCTGAAACGTTATAGCGAGCACCTGGATCAACTGCCAGATTTAAGCTTTATGGAAGGCGAATAAGTCATCGCGGAGAAAAAAGAGACGGGCAAACGTTTGCTATAATGGCTGTTATTGCCGCAATATTATTCGCGGTATAGAATCCGTTTTCTTTTTCATCCCTTACTCAGACTAACAATATGAAATTTCCTGGACAACGCAAATCCAAGCATTATTTTCCTGTTCATGCTCGTGACCCTTTAGTCAGTCAAGCACAAGAAAGCAAGAAGATGACGCGTACTCACATCATCGGTATTGATCAAACACTGGTCGATATTGAAGCAAAAGTTACGACAGATGTGATTGAAAAATATGGTTTGAGTAAAGGCCACTCATTAGTTATTAATGATGAAACAGCAGAAGCGCTTTATCAGCAATTAAAAGAAGAGAACCTAATCACTAACGAATACGCTGGTGGTACGATTGGCAATACGTTGCACAATTACTCTGTTCTTGCTGATGATCGTTCCACTTTGCTTGGGGTAATGAGTCAGGACATTAGAATTGGTAGCTACGGCTACCGTTATTTGTGTAATACTTCAAGCCGTATGGACCTTAACTACCTTCAAGGTGTTAATGGCTCAATAGGGCGTTGTTTTGCTCTAATTACAGAAGACGGTGAACGTACTTTTGCCATCAGCGAAGGTCAGATGAACCAACTTCATCCCGATAGCATCCCAGAGAAAATCTTCAAGAATGCTTCTGCGCTTTTATTGACGTCTTACCTAGTGCGTTGCAAAGAGGGCGACCCAATGCCGGAAGCAACCATGAAGGCGATCGAGTACGCGAAAAAGTATGATGTGCCAGTTGTACTGACATTGGGTACAAAATTTGTTATTCAGGACGATCCTCAATATTGGCAAGCGTTTATTCGTGACCATGTTTCTGTTGTCGCAATGAATGAAGATGAAGCCGAAGCACTGACTGGTGAATCTGATCCTTTAGCGGCATCAGACAAGACGTTGGATTGGGCAGATCTAGTACTTTGTACTGCTGGACCTGTTGGCTTATTCATGGCGGGTTATACAGAAGATAGCGCGAAGCGTGAAACCACTTTGCCATTGTTGCCAGGATCAATTGCAGAGTTTAACCGTTACGAATTTAGCCGACCTGCACAAAAAGACGCGTGTGAAACACCGATCAAAGTGTATTCTCATATTTCACCATATATGGGTGGCCCGGAGAAAATTAAGAATACCAATGGCGCAGGTGATGCGGCTTTGTCTGCGGTTTTACATGACATGGCTGCGAATAAATACCACAAAGAAAATGTGCCTAATTCAAGTAAGCACAGCAATGAGTATTTAACTTACTCTTCTTTTTCACAAGTTTGTAAATACGCAAACCGTGCAAGTTATGAAGTTCTTGTTCAGCATTCTCCACGTCTATCACGTGGCTTACCTGAGCGAGAAGATAGTTTAGAAGAAGCGTATTGGGAACGTTAATTTAGCTAAAGTTAACAGCTCATTTACAAATGTAAAAATGGCGCATAATGATATGCGCCATTTTTATTTGTCTAATAGATACAAAAAAGGCTCCCTGAGGAGCCTTTTATATATCCAGCAATTAGATTAGGAAATCATCTAGTGATTTACCTGCATCAAGCTGCTCTTGGATTGCAGAAGGTGTACGACCTTGGCCTGTCCAAGTTTTTTCTTGACCGTTAGTATCCGTGTACTTGTATTTTGCAGGGCGAGGTGCGCGCTTAGATTTCGCTTTAGTCTTAGTTTCGCCTGATAGCGCATTAATAAGAGCTTCAACGTCAATACCGTCTTGAGCAATTTTTTCTGCGATTTCAGCAAGCTTAGCTTCTTGCTCAGCTTGTGCTGCGAGTTCCGCTTCTTCCGCTTCTTTACGCTCTGCTACAACAGTAGAAAGTTTATCTAGAGCTTCTTCCAATTGTTCAAGAGTCAGCTCACGAGAAAACGCACGAAGGCTACGGATATTTAGAAGTGTTTTAGTCAGCTCAGACATAACGATTCCTATTAATAGGTTAATGTGTTTGGCACCTTTTATCGTTACGATGAAATAATGCCATGCTACAAATAAATAGTAAGTCCTTATATTTAACTTTATCTTTTACTTATGTGCAAATACTAAATCATGATTTCGTTTAATTTTGGCCACTTTTTTAGAGAAAGTAATATTATTATTGAGAATTAAAACTTATAAGATGGAAATTCAAGTTAGTCCGCATAATTTTAATCACAGAAATTGTGTAATTACTTTTATTAATCGCCTAGATGTTTTTACTTGTCGGTAAAGATAAAGTCTCTTTGTATTCGCATTACATTTACCTTATTTATCAATATTACATAAGGCATGGTAATTTTGTGTAGTAATAAGGTTTCATAGAAAGCCTAATTGAAGTGATGTCAGTTGCACAATAATGATTTGGATAACGTTAGAGTGAGTTAACACTTCCAGTTGGCTTAACTGAGTTTTATCTGTTTAATTTAGTTTGATGTGTTGCAATGGCTCCTATCATAAGTACAATAGCGCTACCTGATGCAATATTGCAGATAAATTGTTGCTAATTTGTATAATTAGCGGTCAATTGTTTGCTGTTGCCGTAGAGGCGCAGTCTCGAAGAGTAGCTATTATTGGGGTGATGCCAATGAATAATAGTGGAAGGCGAAGATTGCCGAAGCAAGTAATCCATCAACATTATTTGCTGGGGTTGTATCCGAAAGGAACAACACTGCCATAGTATATTTACATTAAACTATGGAGCGCTACTGTAGGGTTGGGTGGAGTGTTCGCTTCCCTGTCGCTAAGTTCAACATGAGTACGTTTTAAGTAAAACGTAACTTGTCTGCAGTAGATCTCTAGCCAAACTTTGGTTTTTGAAGATCATGAATTTAATAGATTTTTCTAGTTCTCCTGTTTCATTATTGCCACCGCTAGTCGCTTTGACACTGGCTATTTTGACTCGACGTGTATTAATTTCTCTTGGTGTAGGTATCGTACTCGGTGCGGTACTGCTAAATAGTTGGTCGGTTGGTGATACCGCTGGCTATGTTGGTACTCAAGTCTCTTCTGTCTTTGTTGAAGATGGTGGCCTTAACACCTGGAATATGAGCATTGTTGGCTTCCTTATCCTGTTGGGGATGACAACGGCATTATTAACACTCTCTGGTGGTACTCGAGCATTCGCTGAGTGGGCACAATCTCGTGTTAAAAGTAAGCGTGGCTCCAAACTTCTTGCTGCCTTCTTAGGCGTATTCATTTTTGTCGACGATTACTTTAATAGCCTGGCAGTAGGTGCGATTTCTCGTCCGGTTACTGACCGCTTCTATGTTTCTCGTGCTAAGTTGGCTTACATTTTGGACTCAACTGCGGCTCCAATGTGTGTAATTATGCCTGCATCGAGCTGGGGCGCTTACATCATCACTATTATTGGCGGCATCTTAGTATCTCATGGCATCACAGAATACTCAGCTTTGGGTGCATACATTCGTCTGATTCCTATGAACTTCTACGCGGTATTCGCTTTATTGATGGTGTTTGCTGTTGCGTGGTTTGGTCTGGACATCGGTAAGATGCGCGAGCATGAGATCTCTGCGTCTCAAGGGCGTGGCTTTGACAAGGATACAGAGAACGACGCGCCTGAAGCTCATGAAATCAACGAAGAGCTTGATATTCGCGAGAGCGATAAAGGTCAGGTATCTGACTTGATACTGCCTATCGTAACACTGATTGTCGCGACTATTGCTGCGATGATGTACACCGGTGGTCAGGCTTTGGCTGCGGATGGTAAAGAGTTTGTTCTACTGGGCGCATTCGAGAATACCGATGTGGGTATGTCTCTGATTTACGGTAGCTTGCTTGGTCTGGCGGTTGGTCTATTTACTGTGCTTAAGCAGGGTATTCCAATGGGTGAAATCATCCGTACGCTTTGGATTGGTGCGAAATCAATGTTTGGCGCTATTTTGATCCTAGTCTTTGCGTGGACGATCGGCTCTGTTATCGGTGACATGAAAACGGGTTCTTACCTGTCAACGTTGGCTCAAGGTAATATTGACCCACACTGGCTGCCTGTGATTCTGTTCTTGTTGTCTGGTTTGATGGCATTCTCGACAGGTACATCTTGGGGTACGTTCGGTATCATGCTGCCTATCGCAGGTGACATGGCGGGTGCGACGGATATCGCACTTATGCTGCCTATGTTAAGCGCAGTACTTGCTGGTGCTGTATTTGGTGACCATTGTTCGCCGATCTCGGATACTACAATTCTGTCGTCAACAGGTGCACGTTGTAATCATATTGACCACGTGTCTACACAGTTACCTTACGCGCTATCTGTGGCGTTAGTGTCTTGTGTTGGCTTCATTACTCTGGGAATGACAGCATCTATCGCAATTTCATTCTCAGCAGCAGCCGTTACTTTTGTGATTGTGTGTAGCGTTCTTTCTTGGTTATCTAAAGCGAAGATGGCGTCTTATCAGAACGTATAACAAGTTTTGATTTATTAATTGCAAAAGAGGAAGCTCCGCTAGTAATAGCGGAGCTTTTTTTGAAACGCGATTTAGGTGAGGGGGGCAATCGCGTTTTTGGGGTTAACTATTAAGATTCATAAGGTGCAGGACACTCCTCAGGTGATGACACAGGAATTTCAACTGCATCATTGTTGTTCATACCATCTAGTAGGGTTTTAATATGATCGATTGCGTAAATATCAGAACCCTGCCATGCAGCAATTGCACTGTCGATGATGTCTTGTACAGATACCCATTCACCGCCGAACCAAAGTTTGGTTGCTGGGCTTAAGCCTGAATCAACAGGGCGATGACGAGTGTTAAAGATAAACGCCAATAATTGCTGCGCTAACTGTTCTTTGTGCTCGTTAAGATCGGCATTACCATTGTTATCGGTTAGGAAGTGTGACACTTCTGATTGCCAGGTGCCTGCTCCCCATATTACTGAACCGTCAGAGAAGGCTGCAGCGACAGCTGTGCCGTCCATGTATTCACCGTCGAATGGTTCATCACCGGCGCCAAAGTAGACGGTAGGACTGTCGTATGGGTCTAGTCCATTGACATAGTCTAGGTCTGCTTCTGTCAGCTCAGCCAAACCATTTTTGTTGTGCCAGTAGCCTTTGGTATCAAAATCGACAGTGATTTTACAAACGTTGTTAAAGTAAACCTTGTTACCTTCTTCGCCATCACTACGATTTCGAACCACACCTTCAACCACAGGCGCACCATTCAATTCGCTTAATACTGACTCGACATCAAAAGTGATGTTATAAGCACTGGTATTCATCCAGGTTGGGGTAAGATTATCGACATCCTCACTAACTTCATATGGAGGTAGAGTGCCTTCGTCAGTTGGTACTACGTTGGGAACAAGAACGTTAAATTTCACACATCCGTAGCCCTCTGGGTATTCACCAATTTCGTTGGGCTCACCATCTTCAGTTAGTTTTGTTACATAGCGGTTTTTGACTTCCGCTAGTTCTTCACCTTCTTTCAAGTACCCAGTGTCAATTAGAAGCTGTGCTAATAGGTCGAACTCTGGATTGCCAGGACCAAAGTTTCCATCCTCTGGGAGAACAGGAACACTTTCTGGGATGTATAGTGTAACTGGCCAGTTAGGGATGAGTTGTTCGCCTTCATCGTGGGAGCCGCTACCATCTGCATCGAATGATTTACAAACTTCTAGTCTTGCGACACCAATAGAACCAAAGCGAATGGTTAGTACAGGATCATCATCATAGGTAGGTTCAGCGTACATACCTGGTACAAATCCAGTATCGCCATCAGGATCCCCTTGGTTACCAGCCTCTTCATCAGTATCTTCGCCCGAAGAGCGTTTCACGATGTCATCTGCAACCGCTAGAAGCGATAGACTTTCTGTATCTTCTGGACAAGCTATTGCGTTTTTAAAGCTGACTCGAAGAGCACCATCATCGAAGGTTGGAGCAAAGTCTTTCAGCTCGGAGAAGGTGGTGAAGTGGCTGAATGGTGTGTCCGATGGAGTATTATTCATCGGAGCAATCCCTTCATATTTGTGTGCCCACCACATAAATTGGTCTATAGTCCATGGATGATTTTCAACACCAAACACACTGAATCTAACTGGATCTTCAGGTAAGTCATTAGATAGTTTGGTATTTCGCATACCTAGCATATTTGGATCTATATCACGAAGACCAAACTCCCAATTCGGAATAATTTCATCAACGAGTGGGTCGTATTGACAGTTAAGGTTTTTATCGTGGAAAGAACGAAGTGCAATATCAAAGTTAGGCGGAGGTGTTGCTGTAAGAGCTTTAAAGTTATCCGTTTTCGAGTTACGTGGAATAAAACCAAAGAAACCATTACAGTTTTCACCGGTTTCAATGCCTTCATTCCAGTCTGGAGAACTTTCACACGCTGCTTCTACGCTCTCCGCAGTGGATACCCATGCTTTATAAACACCGCCTGAATTAGGCGTATTTGCAAACGGGAAGAGTTGAATCGTTTCACCATCTGGCATTGCAGATGGGTCTATTTCCAAATACTCACTACCAAGCTGATGTCTACATTCTACGACTATGGATTGCGTTTCCATTTTACCGCGAACTTTCACTTCTTGAGTCATAGTGTACGAGTCGTTAATAAAGGTCACACCATCTTCACCATCAAAGTAGAAAAGTCGGCATGATAGTGGTTCAGCGTAAAATGCCTCGGCATTTTTTGCATTTTTACCTTTGATTTTTACATCTTCGTAGCAGGTACCGCCGTTTGTATCAGCGCTTTCTAGCGTACTTGATAATAAACACTTACCGGATGGATCGGTGACCTGGAAGTAATAAAGCCCTTCAGGTAATGCTGCAGCCGTTCTTGGGGCTTGTGGCCCAGGGCCGCCATCTAAAAAGACTTCTTCTTTAGATTGGTAACGGACATTTTCATTGACGATGTCGCCCAGAGGCGTAGTTGTGAAAATAGCGCCATCTAATCTAGCAAAAGCTGACATTGAAAACATGAGAGCCAGTGAAGATACCGCAAGAGTCGCTGTCCTTATTCTGGAAAATTGCCTGTTGGTGTTCATTTTCTGCTCCTGTGTCATCTTGTTTAATGACTAAGGAGTAGAGAGCAAAGAGTATGCCTGTTTTAACTTGTTGATTTATAAGAGACTGAATTTCAGCTTTTGGCGTGAAAATTTTAAGTGAATGATAATAGATGAGTTTACTGTTACACAGTGTTACGTTACAGCTGTACAGTGTTAAACGCTCAAATTGTATTTCTTGATAAGGCGGTAGAGTGTTGTTCTGGATATGCCAAGATCTCTTGCCGCAGCACTCATGTTGTGTTTGTTTTCTTCGATAGCTTGCAGCAAATAATCAAGATCGATTTGGTCGACAGATGGGAGGAGTTGTCGTTCGTTGCAATCGAGCCCTAAATCTTCAACCAACAATGTGTTGTCGTCACACATGATTATCGCTCTTTGGATGACATTACGCAGTTCGCGCACGTTACCCGGCCAGCGGTGCTTGAGTAGCATCTCTTCGACGTCAGCAGACATTTTGTTTACTTGGCCATTCGATAAACTGTTTAGGAAATGCTCTGAAAGCATAAGAATGTCCCTGCCTCTTTTTCTCAAAGGAGGGATCGTCAAAGGCAATATATTGAGTCGGTAGAATAGATCCTCTCGGAACTCTCCCTGGACCACTTCACTTTTCAAATCAACATGGCTGGCAGCAATCACACGACAATCGACATCGATAAACTTATCAGCGCCGACTTTATGTATCTGCTTACTTTCTAAAAAATGTAACAAGTGGATTTGAAGATCGGGAGGCATGTCTCCAATCTCATCTAAGAATAAAGTGCCTTTATGAGCCTTTTGAATAAAACCGATGCGATCAGCAATAGCACCTGTAAACGCGCCTTTTTCATGACCAAAAAGTTCAGAGGCAATAAGGCCGCTCGGAATCGCCCCACAGTTTACCTCAATAAAAGGCGACTCTCGTCTTCTCGACAACTGATGAATCAGGCGGGCGCACAAGCCCTTGCCCACGCCAGTCTCTCCCTGAATGAGCACTTCTGCATCGCATCGAGCGTATTTTTTAATTGCATTACGAAGTTCTTGGATACATGCGCTGTTACCGATTAATGGATATAAATCGGCATCGCTGAAATCCACAACTTTGTTAGCACTATTGTTATGCAGTTTCATCATTAATCACTATTTTTGCCCCAATAAAATAATAGTTTTTAATTAGTTGCTGTAAGGCGAGTTATTGTCTTTTTATTGAGAAAGTTGTTAATTACAGTGATGAAAAATGCTAACTCGCTGTTTATAGCAAAATTTATAAATTCGACGTTATTTACTAGGATACCGGTTGAATAGAGACTTTTTTCATTGGTTTTTAGTACAGGTCAGATAAATAAAAATCAAACAAAAACAATGTATTAGTAAAAAATGTTAGAAAAGGTAAAATTTAGTGTTGAAAAAAACAGAATCCTTGGTTAGTGTGTTTACCAACAGAGCAACGAAACAGAGCAGTAAATAAGTATGCGCAATTTTGTAATGAACATTCATCACCATCATCACCCAGTCTAGTCTTTCGGGAGATGTGCGCATACCCGGGAGACAGGATACTCCCGGAGGTTAAAATCAAAGAAATTCAGATTTAAAACCCTCGGGAGAAAACATTCTTCCGAGGGTTTTTTCGTTTTTGGTTTAAAAAATATTTATTTTTCAATATCTTGTACAGGGACATAGCAATGCAATCACAACGCTTAAGAATCGCAATTCAGAAAAAAGGTCGTCTTAGCAAAGAGAGCCAAGCTCTACTTAAACAGTGCGGCGTGAAGTTTAACCTCATGGGTGAGCGTCTTGTGGTTCACTCAGAAAATATGCCTATTGATTTGTTGCTGGTACGTGATGACGATATTCCAGGTCTGGTTATGGATGGCGTTGTTGACCTTGGTTTCATCGGTGAAAACGAACTGGAAGAAGTGCGTTTAGACCGTAAAGTACAAGGAGAGCCATGTGAATTTGTTCAACTTCGTCGCCTTGATTTTGGTGGTTGTCGTCTGTCTATTGCTATCGATAAAGACGAAGAATATAACGGTCCTCAAGATTTAGCGGGTAAACGCATTGCTACGACCTATCCGCACCTGCTAAAGGCTTACATGGATAAAGCCGGTGTACCGTTCTCAACTTGTATGTTGACAGGTTCTGTAGAAGTTGCACCACGCGCTGGTCTGGCGGATGCGATTGCCGACTTAGTTTCAACCGGTGCAACACTAGAAGCCAACGGTCTTAAAGAAGCTGAGGTCATCTTTAAATCAAAAGCAACGCTTATTCAACGCTTAGGTGAGTTTGACGCGGATAAGACGGCGCTGATCAATAAGCTACTTACTCGTATGCAAGGCGTTCAGCAAGCAAAAGAGTCAAAATACATCATGCTGCACGCGCCAGCAGAAAAGCTGGAGCAAATTAAAGCGCTACTACCGGGTGCGGAAGACCCAACTGTATTACCATTATCAGCAGACAAGCAGAAAATGGCGGTTCACTTGGTGAGCTCTGAGAATCTGTTCTGGGAAACAATGGAACAGCTAAAAGAGCTAGGTGCGAGCTCAATTCTCGTGCTACCAATTGAAAAAATGATGGAGTAAGGGTCATGAGAACAGTTGTTTGGCAATCACTGAGTGAGAATCAACAAGATTCGATTTTAGAGCGTCCAGCCATCGCAGAAGGCGCAAACATTACTGCTGCGGTTGCAGAGGTTATTGCGAAAGTACGTAGCGAAGGTGATGCTGCACTTGTAGAACTTACGGAAAAGTTTGACCGCGTAAAGCCAGAATCAATTCGTGTTTCTGCTAAAGAAATTGACGCAGCTGCAAATCGTCTTTCTGAGAAGATGAAAAGCGCGTTGAATCAAGCTTATAACAATATTGCTAAGTTCCACAAAGCGCAAAAGCCTCAGCCAATTAAAGTTGAGACTCAACCGGGCGTAATGTGTGAGCAAGTGACTCGTCCAATCCAAAAAGTCGGTTTGTACATCCCGGGTGGCAGCGCGCCATTGCCATCAACCGTTTTGATGCTTGGTGTACCAGCAAAAATTGCAGGTTGTCGCAAAGTGGTGCTTTGTTCTCCTCCGCCAATTGCTGATGAAATCCTGTACGTTGCAAAACTTTGCGGTATCGATGAAGTATACAATGTGGGTGGTGGTCAAGCGGTTGCAGCGATGGCTTACGGAACGGAAACGGTTTCTAAAGTTGATAAGATTTTCGGTCCGGGCAATGCGTATGTTACAGAGGCAAAACGCCAGGTAAGTAACGATTTCCGTGGTGCAGCGATTGATATGCCTGCTGGTCCGTCTGAAGTGTTGGTGCTTGCTGATGATACGGCTGATGCTGACTTTATTGCTGCTGACCTACTTAGCCAGGCAGAGCACGGTCCTGATTCTCAAGTTGTACTGGTTACTCCTTCAGCAATCATTGCGGATCAAGTAACGGATGCCGTACAACGTCAACTGAAACAGCTTTCGCGTGCTGATATCGCACAAAAGGCACTTGCATCAAGTTTGATCATTATCGCTGAATCCCTGACTCAGGCGGTTTCTATCTCGAACTACTACGGCCCAGAGCACTTAATTGTTCAAACCAAAAACCCGCGTGAGTTGCTGCCTCTGCTTGATAACGCAGGCTCAATTTTCTTAGGTGACTGGTCGCCTGAATCTGCGGGTGACTACGCGTCAGGTACGAACCACGTGCTTCCAACGTATGGTTACACTCGCACATATTCTAGCCTGGGCTTAGCGGATTTCTCGAAGCGTATGACCGTTCAAGAACTCTCTGCTGAAGGCCTGAAAAACCTGGCTCCTACGGTTGTCACTATGGCGGAAGCGGAAGGTCTGGATGCACACAAACGTGCAGTAACTATTCGTGTAGAAAAACTGGCAGCGAAGTAAGAAGGAAACATTGAGATGGAAAAGCTAGCGCGTAAACAAGTCCAGGAATTAACTCCTTACTTATCGGCTCGCCGTATTGGTGGAACGGGTGATGTGTGGCTGAATGCAAACGAATCCCCATTTGATAATGAATACAAAACCGATTTTGCTCGTCTTAATCGCTACAGCGAGTGTCAGCCAAAAGAACTGATTGCGGCATACGCGGCTTACGCTGGCGTAAAACCAGAGCAGACACTGACGTCTCGTGGTGCTGATGAAGGTATTGAGCTACTTGTTCGTGCTTTTTGTGAACCTGGCGAAGATGCCATTCTTTACTGTCCGCCAACTTACGGTATGTACTCAATCAGTGCAGAAACCATTGGTGTCGAGCGTAAGACCGTGCCACTTAATTCAGATTGGCAACTGGATCTGGCGGGTATTGAAGCGAATCTCGATAACGTGAAGCTGGTGTTTGTTTGCTCTCCAAATAACCCTACCGGCAATTTAGTTAAGCGTGAGGATATTGTTGCGCTGCTTGAAATGACGAAAGATCGTGCGATCGTTGTTATGGATGAAGCGTACATCGATTTTTGTCCTGAAGCCTCAACGGTAGATTTGCTGGAGCAATACCCGAACTTAGCGATCCTGCGTACGTTATCGAAAGCATTTGCACTTGCTGGTCTGCGCTGTGGATTTACGCTTGCAAACGAAGAGCTGATTAATGTACTTCTTAAAGTTATCGCACCTTATCCGGTACCCGTTCCGGTTGCAGACATCGCGAAGCAAGCATTATCGGAAGCCGGTTTGGCTCGCGCTAAGTTTCAGGTTCTGGACCTCAACGCCAACCGAGCTTACCTGCAAGTTGGTTTGTCTATGATTCCTGGGCTCGAAGTGTTCGAAGGCTGGGGGAACTATTTGCTGGTGAAATTCCCAGATGGTGACGCTCTGTTTAAAGCTGCATGGGATACAGGCATTATTTTACGTAACTCGCCGATTGAAAACTGTGTGCGCATCAGTATCGGCAATCGCGAAGAGTGTGAAAAGACACTTGGATTTATTCGAAACTACTATTCGTAAAGCCGTAAAGTTACTTTGCTCTCACACTTGAGTGAGAGCCAACCAAGATTAGCAATAAGGATGTTCTAGTGAGCAAACAACAAAAAATCCTTTTTATTGACCGTGATGGCACACTGATTGTTGAGCCACCGATTGATTTCCAAGTAGACCGCCTCGACAAGTTGAAGTTAGAGCCATACGTAATTCCAAGCTTGCTTGCTTTACAAGACGCAGGTTACCGTTTAGTCATGGTGACTAACCAAGATGGTTTGGGTACAGATAGCTACCCACAAGACGACTTTGATGCGCCACACAACATGATGATGGAGATTTTTGAATCTCAAGGCGTGAAGTTTGATGACGTTCTTATCTGTCCACACTTTGACGAAGATAACTGTTCTTGCCGCAAGCCTAAGCTAGGTATGGTGAAAGAATACCTTCAGGGTGGCAAAGTGGACTTCCAGAATTCGGTTGTGATTGGCGACCGAGCGACAGACCTTCAGCTTGCTGAGAATATGGCCATCCGTGGTATTCAATACAACCCAGAGACCATGGGTTGGAAGCAAATCCTGAAAGATCTGACGGTAAAAGCACGTGTTGCTGAAGTTATTCGTACCACCAAAGAAACGGACATCAGAGTTGCCGTGAATCTTGATGAGCAAGGCGGTAACGATATTTCAACGGGGTTGGGGTTCTTTGATCACATGCTTGATCAAATCGCAACTCACGGTGGTTTCCAGATGGTATGCAAAGTAGAGGGCGATCTTCACATCGATGATCACCACACTATTGAAGATACCGCGCTTGCACTTGGACAAGCACTAAAAGAAGCACTAGGCGATAAACGTGGTATTGGCCGCTTTGGTTTTAGCTTACCGATGGATGAGTGTTTGGCTCAATGTGCATTAGATTTATCAGGCCGTCCATTCCTTAAATTCGACGCGGAATTTGGCCGTGAGCAAGTGGGCGACTTATCGACAGAAATGGTTGTGCACTTCTTCCGCTCATTGACTGATACATTAGCATGTACGCTGCACCTGTCTTCTGCTGGTGACAATGATCACCACATCATTGAAAGTTTGTTTAAAGCCTTCGGCCGAACGTTGCGTCAGGCGATCAAAGTAGAAGGTAACGAGCTGCCAAGTAGTAAAGGCGTTCTTTAAGGTCACACCTTAAAGTATTAATAGGAGATGAGTACAGTGACAGAACAGAAAGTTGTGATTATTGATACTGGCTGTGCCAACGTTTCTTCGGTGAGATTTGCCATTGAGCGCCTTGGCTACACAGTAACTGTTTCAAAAGATCCTCAAGTTGTCTTGGCGGCGGATAAGCTTTTCTTACCTGGCGTAGGTACAGCAAGTGAAGCGATGAAAAACCTGGAGGAGCGCGATCTAATCGAGCTGGTGAAAAAGGTCGAAAAGCCGCTTCTTGGCATTTGTCTGGGCATGCAACTATTGGGTAAGGTTTCTCAAGAGAAAGGCCAAAAAGCCGATGAGCTGGTTGAATGTCTGGGTCTTTGTGATGGCGAAGTGAAATTGCTTCAAACGGGCGATTTACCACTGCCACACATGGGATGGAATACGGTTACTGCGAAACCGGGTAACCCATTGTTTAAAGGCATCGAAGAGGGTGAGTACTTCTACTTTGTACACAGCTTTGCGATGCCAGTCGGAGATTACACCATTGCTGAGTGTAATTACGGCAATCCGTTCACCGCAGCAGTACAGAGCGGCAACTACTACGGAGTGCAATTCCACCCTGAGCGTTCTTCAAAAGCGGGCGCGAAGCTTATTCAAAACTTCTTAGAATTATAAAAAGGAATTTAGTGTGATTATTCCAGCTCTTGATTTAATTGAAGGACAGGTGGTTCGCCTTTACCAAGGTGATTACGGACAAGTAACTGAATACAAAGTGGATCCAGCAGAGCAGTTCAACCTGTATCATCAAGCGGGTGCAAATTGGCTGCATTTGGTTGACTTAACAGGTGCAAAAGACACCTCTGCGCGACAGCTCGATCTGATTGCAAAACTATTAGCAAGCACGCCAGCCAACATTCAGATTGGTGGTGGCGTTCGCGTTGAACAGGACGTTGTGGATCTGTTAGAAGCAGGCGCTCAGCGTGTTGTAGTAGGCTCTACCGCCGTTAAACAGCCAGAGTTAGTAAAAGGCTGGATGGAAAAATACGGAGCAGAAAGAATCGTTCTGGCGCTGGATATCAACATCGATCAGGATGGTACACGTAAAGTTGCTATCTCTGGTTGGCAGGAAGACTCCGGCGTAACCATTGAAGCATTGATTGATGACTACCTTACAGTTGGTCTGAAGCACGTGCTATGTACGGACATTTCCCGTGACGGCACACTTGAAGGCTCTAATGTTGAGTTATACGTGGATCTTTGTAAGCAATACCCACAAGTTCAGTTTCAATCGTCAGGTGGTATTGGCTCACTGGCCGACATTGAAGCCCTGAAAGGTAGCGGAGTGGCAGGTGTCATTGTTGGCCGCGCGTTACTTGATGGCAAATTCACCGCAGAGGAGGCATTCACATGTTGGCAAAGCGAATAATCCCATGTCTTGATGTACGTGATGGTCAGGTGGTGAAAGGGGTACAGTTTCGTAACCACGAAATCATCGGTGACATTGTTCCTCTTGCGCAGCGCTACGCGGAAGAAGGCGCTGACGAGTTGGTGTTTTACGATATTACCGCGTCTAGCGATGGTCGTGTGGTCGATAAGAGCTGGGTGAAGCGCGTAGCTGAAGTCATCGATATTCCTTTCTGTGTAGCAGGCGGCATTAAATCAGCAGAAGATGCAGCGCGTATTCTGGAGTTTGGTGCTGATAAAGTTTCGATCAACTCTCCGGCTCTCGCGAATCCACAACTGATTACAGATCTGGCTGATAAGTTTGGTGTTCAATGTATTGTGGTTGGTATCGACTCATACTATGACAAGGACACGGGCAAATATCAGGTTTACCAGTTCACTGGTGATGAAGAGCGTACAAAAGCGACAAAATGGGAAACGCGTGACTGGGTACAAGAAGTGCAAAAGCGCGGCGCTGGTGAAATCGTTCTGAATATGATGAACCAAGATGGCGTCCGCAACGGTTACGACATTGAACAGCTCAATATGGTTCGTGAAGTGTGTAAGGTGCCTCTGATTGCTTCAGGTGGTGCGGGTGCAATGGAGCACTTTGCAGAAGCTTACCAAAAAGCGAATGTTGACGGCGCATTAGCAGCGTCAGTATTCCATAAACAAGTCATCAATATTGGCGAGTTGAAACAGTATTTAAAACAGCAAGGTATAGAGGTACGAGTATGAGTTTTGCAGCCGCCGAAGTAAGTTCGCTACAAGAGCGAATCAACTGGGAGAAGGTGGATGGTCTGGTACCTGCTATCGTCCAAGACTTCCAGTCCAGCCAAGTGCTGATGATGGGTTACATGAATCAGGACGCGCTAGTAAAAACGGGCGAAACTGGTCAGGTGACATTTTTCTCTCGCACCAAAGAGCGTTTGTGGACGAAAGGCGAAACCTCGGGCAATGTTCTTCAGTTGGTGAACATTTCACTGGATTGTGACAATGACACCTTATTGGTCAAAGTGAATCCGATTGGTCCAACTTGCCACACTGGCACTACAACGTGCTGGGATGGAGACCCGCAAGAAGAGTCGCAAATGGTGTGGCTTCATCAACTTGAGCAGCTACTGGCTGCCCGCAAGGACGCCGACCCAGAGTCCTCTTATACCGCCAGTCTTTATGCCCGTGGCACCAAGCGTATTTCGCAGAAAGTGGGCGAAGAGGGCGTTGAAGTCGCGCTTGCGGCAACGTCGGGTGACAAGGCGGAACTAGTGTGCGAATCGGCGGATTTGATTTATCACTTGATGGTCCTGCTGCAAGACCAAGGTCTGTCTATGAACGACGTAGTGAATAAGCTTAAAGAGCGCCACAAGTAACTTTGCTTATCATTCACACGAAAAAGGCTTCCAACAGGAAGCCTTTTGTCTATCAGCAAGTATTTGGATTAACCACAACACTTCTTAAATTTCTTACCGCTGCCACAAATACATGGGTCATTACGGCCAACTTTCAGGCTACTTACTGGCTGGTTCAGACGAGGATCTGGTTCTTCTTCATCTTGTGGGAAGGTTCCGTCAATGTAGTACCAAAGGCCACTCTCTTTGACAAAGCGTGAACGCTCACTCAGGCAGTAGCGTTTACCTTCTTCATTGAAGTAGGCGTTGAATTCAACAACCCCTTCATTTTCATTGCTGCCTGCTTCAGCTCTTATTACTTCAAGTTGGCACCAGTCACTATCGATAGATTGTGCAATGCCTGCGCGCTGATCTTCAGCATGACAACTCGGGTGATAAGTCGCGACAACATAATCCACTAACCCTAAAACATGAGCACTGTAGCGTGAGCGCATTAACTGCTCTGGTGTTTCTACATTTTTGTGATTGCTATGAGCAATTTCACAACACTGTTGATATGGGAGATTAGAGCCGCATGGGCAGGTAGAAGACATAAAAAGAAATCTCTATTTGATTAAATAGGCTCACGTCGGTGAGATAGGTAGGATTATACACCCGAACGACGTTATCAGAAGATGAAATGCTTAAGAACTTTGGGAAAGGAGTTCCTGAGCCCAGACGGTAGACTGGTTAAATGCTTCGACAAGTTGCTCTTCTGTGAGCTTTAGAGCCGTGCAATATTTCTCAACTCGCTCCCAGTTTGCTTGTTCATAAGCGATAGTCATCGACAGTAAGTAACCCAATACACCTTTGTGGCTTGTGAGCGCTAATTTGATATCGTCGTCCACAGGAATATCGTTAATCACATCGCTCAGGGGTTGGTCGAGCAGTGAGTCTAGCAGCGAAAACATTCCCGTTAGAAAGGCTTGTCCCGGATCATATTTGGTTCTCATCAAGCTCAGCAATAACTCACACATTCGAGCGCGTTGGATTGCAAGCGTATAGAGAGAGTCTGGCTTGTCATCTTGAACTGAAGCGATGGCAACGAGTGAGATGAACCGTCGCAGGCGATCTTCACCCAAGTAAATCAGAGCTTGTCTGAAGGACTTAATTTTGGTCGCGAGTGTGTATCCGGAATTGACGTAAGTCAGTAGCTTGTATGAAAGCGTAATGTCGATTGAAAACAGACGTTCCACTTCATCAAAGTTGATGGGCTTATCCGCAATCTCTTTACACAACTGGATAACTGCCAAAAATGACGGTTTCAGCTGCTTTTTCTTGATCATTTCAGGTTTACTGAAGAAGTAGCCCTGAAAGTAGTTGAATCCTGCTTCTAAGGTCTGTTCAAACTCTTCATAGGTCTCCACTTTCTCGGCAAGAAATTCGATGTTGTAGTGACGAAGGGTTTGAATAAAAATTGCTGCTTTTTCTATCGGCACCAGGCGAATATCAAACTTGATGATCGAGACGTAGGGAAGAAATTGCTTCCAAGCCTTGGTTGGTACGAAATCATCCAGTGCGATTTTGTACCCGCATTCATGCAAATATTTAATCGCTTTAAGCAGTTCTTCTGTCGGCTCACAATCTTCTAAGACCTCAATAACTAATGAGTCTTTAGGAAATAAAGTGGGAACCAAATTGATCAGACTCTGCTGGGGGAAGTTAACAAACCCCAGCTTGTTACCTAATGTATTGTAATGCGTCGATAGAAAATGATCAGACAGCAATCGACTAGTAGCCAGCTCGGGTTCTACTTCAGGGAAGGTATTTTTGGGGCCGTCGCGAAAGAGAAGTTCATAACCAATGGTTCGCTTTTCTCTATCTAGAATTGGTTGGCGAGCTACGTAAGAATACTTCAATTAGGTACTTCATTCTGCTTAACTGAGTCATAGGATGATAACAATTTTTGATAAAATATCTATGCTTTAAGTCCGAATATTGTAAGCTCTTAACAGGTTTTGCGTAATTTATGAGTTGAAAGGCCTTGTTTCCAGAAGAAAGCCGTCAGAATTTACTTGTAAAACTGAGCCTTGCGTATACCAGTCACCTAAAACTATGCGTGTTTTCTTAACCCCGTTGACGTCGAAATGGTGTGTATCTGGACGATGTGTGTGACCATGAATCATCAGGTCGACGCAATATTGAGACATCACGTTTTCTACTTCGCTTTGGTTAACATCCATGATGTCCAAAGATTTGTTGCTTTTATCATCTCGAATATCAGATTGAACTTTGGCGACGATTTTTTTCTTTATAAACCAAGGGATATGGTTGAAGACCCATTGCAACCATGGTTGGTGAACGGTTTTGCGAAATTTCTGATAGTCAACATCGTCTGTACATAGCGTATCGCCATGTAAGATCACCGCTTTTTTGCCATAAAGATCAATAGTACAAACATCATCAAGAAGCGTAATCCCCGTTTGTTTGCAAAAACGTTTTCCTAACAGGAAATCACGGTTGCCTTGAATAAAGAAGACACGAACACCGCTGTCGGTAAGCGTTTTAAATTCGGTCCGAATTTGGTTTGCGAAAGGCGTTTTGTCGTCGTCACCGACCCAAAACTCGAAAAGATCGCCTAATACGTATAAAGCGTCGGCTTTTGGGGCTTCTGTGCGCATAAACGTCACAAAACACTCTGTAATGTCAGGGCGTGACGGCGTAAGGTGCAGGTCTGATATAAATAATGTTGTCATAGAAATAAGGGGAGGCGATGCCTCCCCATTCAATTAAGTCTAGGGTCTGTTGACCTTTCGAGCTGATTTTTGCAGCAATTTGTGGGTTCTTTATACAAGGCAGTGGCTTTGAAATGTAGTTACTCTACCTGATAAGCCGCTAACACAGTAGAAAGGAGCCACAAATGCTGCCCGAAGGGTTCGGCTAAAAGCGTTTTACTCTTTGTTGAGAGGTGTTTTACTTAGAATGACTAAGCTACAAACCTCTCGCCGCGATTAAAACGCTTTTATCTCGAACAAAATTTAACTGCGACAGGTCAACAGACCCTATATAATAATTCGTAAGAATTACTCTTCGATTGTTGTACCAGTGATTACCACGTCTTCTAGTGGTACGTCTTGGTGCATGCCGTAAGAACCAGTGCTAACGCCTTTGATTTGGTTAACTACGTCCATACCTTCTACAACTTCACCGAATACACAGTAACCCCAACCGTCTAGGCTTTCGCTACGGAAGTCTAGGAATGTGTTGTTGTTTACGTTGATGAAGAACTGAGAGCTTGCTGAGTGCGGCTCCATAGTACGTGCCATAGCAAGAGTACCTACTTTGTTGCTAAGGCCGTTGTTTGCTTCATTTTTGATCGGTGCACGTGTTGCTTTTTCACGTAGACCTGATTCCATGCCGCCACCTTGAACCATGAAACCATCAATAACACGGTGGAATAGAGTGTTGTCGTAAAAACCGTCGCGGCAGTACTGTAGGAAGTTTGCGCTTGTTTCTGGCGCTTTCTCTTCGTTTAGTTGAATCTTGATGTCACCAAAATTAGTGTGAAGGGTGATCATGCTACTGTCCTTTACTGTGTTGTATTGAGCCCGAGATTCTAGCCTAAGTTACAACGCTTTAAAAACTCAGGAAGAAGAAATTAATCGTTTTGTGCTTGAAGTTTAGCCGATTATCGTTTTATCGGTTAATTCCTATTACCTAATAAGGTCGGAGTTGTTATACTCGGCCTTCTTGTAATCATTCACAATCATAGATAGAGATCATGTTAAAGATATATAACACACTCACAAGACAGAAAGAGGAATTCAAACCAATTACAGCCGGAAAAGTTGGCATGTATGTCTGTGGAGTTACCATCTACGATCTCTGTCACATCGGCCACGGTCGTACTTTTGTGTCTTTTGACGTTGTTTCTCGCTACCTGCGTTACTTGGGTTACGATCTTACATTTGTTCGCAATATCACTGATATCGACGATAAGATCATTAAGCGTGCAGCAGAAAACGGTGAATCTTGTGATTCATTGACTGAGCGCCTGATTGGCGAAATGCATGCTGATTTCGATGCGCTAAATATGAAGCGCCCGGACGTTGAGCCTCGCGCTACGCAGTTCATCACAGAAATCATCGAGTTGGTTGAAAAGCTGATTGAACGTGGCTTTGCGTATGTTGCGGATAACGGCGACGTCATGTTTGAAGTAGGCAAGTTTGACGAATACGGTAAACTGTCTAAACAAGACTTGGATCAGCTTCAGGCTGGTGCTCGTGTTGATATCGAAACAGCAAAACGCAGCCCACTAGATTTCGTACTTTGGAAAATGTCTAAGCCAGGCGAACCAACTTGGGAATCTCCATGGGGCCCTGGCCGTCCAGGTTGGCACATTGAATGTTCTGCAATGAACTCGTCAATTCTTGGTAACCACTTCGATATCCACGGCGGCGGTTCTGACCTTCAGTTCCCTCACCATGAGAATGAGATCGCTCAGTCTTGCTGTGCACACGATACTAAGTACGTGAACACTTGGATGCACAGTGGCATGGTGATGGTCGATCGCGAGAAAATGTCTAAGTCTCTGGGCAATTTCTTCACCATCCGTGACGTTCTAGGTCACTACGATGCGGAAACAGTACGCTACTTCCTGATGTCTGGTCACTACCGTAGCCAGTTAAACTACAGCGAAGATAACCTAAACCAAGCGCGTGCTTCACTTGAGCGTTTATACACGTCGCTACGTGGTCTTGATTTAAAAGCAGCACCAGCTGGTGGTGAAGAGTACGTTTCTCGCTTTACTAACGCGATGAATGATGATTTCAACACGCCTGAAGCTTACTCTGTACTGTTTGATATGGCGCGTGAAGTGAACCGTCTGAAGACAGAAAGCATTGAGAAAGCGAGCGAACTTGGCGCATTAATGCGGGAGCTTGCTGATGTTATCGGTATTCTTTATCAAGATCCTGAAGCCTTCCTGAAAGGTGACGCAGGTAATGATGATGAAGTGGCAGAAATTGAAGCGTTGATCAAACTGCGTAACGACTCTCGTGCGTCTAAAGATTGGGCAAACGCAGATATGGCTCGCGATAAGCTAACCGAAATGGGCATCGTGCTGGAAGATGGTCCAGAAGGCACAACTTGGCGTCGTAAGTAATTGAATTTTCTTTTTTAAAGGGCTGATAATTCAGCCCTTTTATTTTCTACTTCTATAATTTTAACTTCAGGTAATGCTCTGTGGCTCAGATGTATTTCTACTACTCTGCGATGAATGCGGGTAAATCAACGACTCTTCTTCAATCTTCTTTTAACTACCAAGAACGTGGCATGACGCCAGTGATATTTACGGCAGCACTTGATGACCGCTACGGTGTGGGCAAAGTAAGCTCACGAATTGGTCTACAGTCAGACGCTCATCTTTTTGGCCAGGATACCAATTTATATCAGGAAATTGCTGCTCTAAACGAGGTTGAAAAGCGACATTGTATTCTTGTTGATGAGTGCCAGTTCTTAACCAAAGAGCAGGTATATCAACTGACAGAAGTGGTAGATAAGTTACATATCCCAGTACTTTGTTACGGCCTTAGAACCGATTTTCTTGGTGAACTTTTTGAAGGCAGCAAGTACCTGTTATCGTGGGCGGACAAGTTGGTAGAACTTAAGACGATTTGTCACTGTGGCCGCAAAGCGAATATGGTGATTCGTACCGATGAGCATGGTGTAGCCATTAAAGAGGGCGACCAAGTCGCGATTGGCGGTAATGAACGCTATGTTTCGGTTTGTCGTCAGCATTACAAAGAAGCGTTAGGGAAATAGTCCTGATTTGCTAAACGCATACCAAAAAGCCACCAAAATCGGTGGCTTTTTTGCGATTTGGCGTTATTCAATTATGCGAAGTTAAAACCGAAACGTTGCAGTAATGCCTGATAAGACGACTCGACATTTTCCGGAATGACTTGCTCAGTCTGAAAACCTTTTTCAGGGTAGGTTTTGACGCGAGAATAGTCTTCCATCAGTGCTTCTAACACCATCATCAACGGCATGTCTTCATTAATGTACTCGAAGAACGGATGTGCAGTGGAGCTCACTTGAAGTTGAGAATAGGGTGATTGCCATTGTTTCTCGAATGTAGCGATGGCTCGACGCTCCATAAATGGTTTTTGCACCAAAATCACTGAGTCACACAAAATACCGCTGTTTTCGAGTAGCTGATGAGTAAAGCGTACGTTTTCACCACTATTTGTTGATTGGGTTTCTAACAATATTGCATCGCCAGGGACACCTGCCGCTTGCGCTATTTCTGCGAAAGTTTCAGCTTCACTTTTGTCAAACAAACCATCTGTAAATCGCCCTTTACCGCCAGAGAACACAATGAGTGGTGCAAGTTTCTGCTGATAAAGCTTTGCAGCATGTTCTGCGACACGAAGGTCATTACTGCACATGACTAATAAGCAATCCGCTGGTTTTAGCTGATGCTTAAGTTGCATGTAATCCCAGAGTGTTTCGATATGTTGATAAAGCTTCATAGTGCATCCAGCGTTGAGTTAAATTGAAATTGATAACCGAGCGAAACGAGCTTATCTGCGACAATGCGCTTGTCGGCATCTTCTGTCACTGGAGGCAGAGAAAGCTCCGCGCCACTCTTAGTGATTGCAGCCTGATAGAACTCGGCTTTGCTGACGGTATTGGGTGTTGTCACGTTAACAATTTCATTATCAATGTGTTCCAGTGCAAATTTTGTAGCGGCAACCGCATCTTTTTGATGAAGCATGTTTGCAGGGGCTTTGCGGCTAACTTGTTTGAGTCGCGCAGCAAAGCGAGCTGGGTTTCTGTCCGGGCCAATCAACCCGCTACATCTTAAAATGGCATAGTGAATACCAGAGTCGATGACAGACTGCTCCGCCTGCAACATGATCTGCGCGTTTTCAGAAAAATGAGGATGGTTTTGTGCCAGTTTCAGCGAGGCGGAATCTTCATTCATGTCAGACGGCAAATTAGGGTAGACCGTCGTGGAACTGATCATCACTAACTTTTCAATTTCTTGCTGCTTTGCGGTTTCAACTAAGGTTGCCCATTGCTGAGCATACTCTTGACCACCACCTTTTCTAAATCCTGGGGGAAACGCACCGACGATGTGCTTGATTTGATACCGCTGGATAAGCTCTGGCAATTTTATTTCTGCGTGTGGTTGAGTGAGATCGAGGATCTCAGCGTTCATGAGTGTCGATGGTAATTCATCCAACCTTTCCTGGCTGCGGCGAGTCACTACAACAGTCTGTCCTTCGTCTACTAACGCTTGGGCGAGTGGTGTGCCTAGCCAGCCTGCACCTACAATCAATGTGTTTGCCATATGTCTCTTCCCGACTAAATTAAAATTGTTAAACAGAGTTATGCGCGTTGTATTGTTCACTGAAGCAAGGGAGGGGATACCTTATCAGGTGTCTAATCTGGTATCGATGTACGTTATTGATTGCAATAGTCAAACTTCAGTGTATTAGAAATAAGTGTAAACCTATTGGGAAAATATGTGAATGCCATCAATGATGATGGCACTTTATAGGAGGAAAGGTGATTGATATTTGTACGGTCAAACTAGCGCTGTTACGGTTTCAGACCGCTTTTGACGGCTTGAACGCTAATCATGCAGCCATTTACGCTTAGATTAGCTTGCTGCTAGTACTCGTAAGATTTTTTCTGCGTGTTCTGCGACCTCGATACCTTCGTCAGTTAAATAGCCACCATCAGGCTGTGTGCAGAGTTTTTTCTCATACAGACGAGCAATGGCAGTTTGCGTTTCTTCGGACGCATCTTTGTGAACTTTAATGCCCGTTGCCGCGCTGCTTAAATCGAACTGAAGAAGTAGATTCAATTCGGCCATGTGTTCCGCTGAATATTTCATAAATAATTCCTTTGCGCTTTTTTATCCAAGCTAGTCTCAAAAACCAACTAGAGCAACACAAAACCGCGAGAAGTGTTAACTGTATTGCTATCAGGCTGATATAACGTGGGATTTTTGTTCGAAAGAAAATATTCTTGTCACATATCAATGACAGTAAAAATTTGTCATTTTAGTGTCCCAGATTTGGTGATAAACATCCCGCAAACAATATTTTTAGTTAACACTACAAATACCCCTTGAAAAAGTGTGAAAATCGCGCGATTATCGCCGCCTCCTTAATTGTTTCTAAATGTTACGCCACCATGAATTTCAATCAGTTTGACTCATTATTACCGCCGCAAGCTGCTGAACGCGCTGCCGAAGTTGGTGTAGGTAAAGCGACTAAAGCACCTGTTAAATCCTTTTTACTTGCCATCTCCGCAGGGCTTCATATTGGTATTGCATTCATTTTCTATACTACCGTAACAACGGGTGCAGGCGACTTACCTTGGGGCATGACGCGTTTAATTGGTGGTCTTGCGTTTAGTCTTGGATTGATCCTTGTGGTGGTCACAGGCGGTGAGCTTTTCACCAGCTCGGTGTTGACACTGGTAGCGCGCGCCAGTGGAAAAATTTCCTGGAAGGCGTTAGTTAAAAACTGGTTTGTAGTTTACTTTGGTAACATGGCTGGTGCCGCTATGCTGGTGGCTTGTATGCTGGTCAGCAAGCAGTATATGTTTGATGGCGGGCAGGTCGGCTTAAATGCCATGGCTATTTCCCAGCATAAATTACATCACGGTTTCTTCGCGGCAGTCGCCCTAGGCATTATGTGTAACGTTTTAGTGTGTATTGCTGTCTGGATGACATTCAGTGGACGCACCTTAACCGATAAGATTGCGGTAATGATCCTACCCGTTGCCATGTTTGTGTCAGCAGGTTTTGAGCACTGTATTGCGAACATGTTCCAGGTTCCAATGGCGATTGGGATTAAATACTTTGCTCCAGAAGCGTTCTGGCAAATGACTGGCGCAGATATTGCGAATTACGCGGATTTGAACATGACAGGCTTCATTCTCAACAACCTGATCCCTGTTACGTTAGGGAATATTATCGGTGGCGGTGTGTTTGTCGGTATGTGGTATTGGATGATTTACCTGCGTGATGAAGACAAGCACCTGAGATAATCAGTGATCTTTTCCATTTCAGATTAGTAAAAAGGCGAGCTCAAATGGCTCGCCTTTCTCTTGTCTGTTGTCTTGTGTCTGCTCTCTTTAAACCTATGCAGCTATACCAACTCTTCGTTAATCCCAAACTCGATCGGCACCCAGTGTGACGTCATTTCATTTGGTACCTGAACCAGCCACTCCAGCGGCGTGTCAGACAACAATTCATCATACTTTTCAGAGACCATTAATACATCCATGATAGTTGCTCCTTTATGCTACTTCCTGCACTCTAAAACTAGAGTATTTCAGCTAAGTGATCAATTTATGACCGTTACGTTTCGGAAAAACCTTTTTCCAGACAACCTGTTATGTTTCTGATTGCGTATGTTTTTTCATTGCTTATCCACATTTTCTGTGGATAACCTGTCTTAAAGATCGTGTGTATCTATCTGACTGTAGAAAATATTATAAAATTAAACGGTTATATGCGAGTAAGTCGAGCTTATTTTGTAGAACTTTTTTGCTCAATTTTTACTCTAATTCGGCCTTCTTTGGTTTGCACGCTGCTCAATGTCATTTCTAGGGTGATAACCACAGATATATTTAACATGACGAAAATCGCTAACATGATCACCAATTGATACTTTATCGCGACCAGAGGGCTTGCTCCTCCTAAGATCTGCCCTGTCATCATCCCTGGAAGCGTGACAAGGCCAGTTGCAGTCATTGACGCTAAGATTGGGGCCATGGATTTTCTTAGCGCCTCTTGAACAAAGGGAAATGAAGCGTATTTAGGAGATGCACCAAGTGAAATAGCGGCTTCGTACTCTGTCTTACGTTCTTCAAAGGCGGTAAAGAGGTTTTGTAGCGCGATGATGTTGCTGCTTAAGCTATTACCCAACAACATACCTGCCAGAGGAATCATGTATTGGGCACTGTAAAGAGGAGTCGGTTGAACTAAACCTACCGTCATGGCAATCAGAAGCGGGCATAGACCGCAAACAAGCCCTGTGATCAAAGGCAGCATCAATGGTTTTTTAGGTAAGTGAGCTTTACCCGCAATCGTACTTGCACCAACCACAATCATGACAGCTATCCATAGCACGTTGATCAGTAAACTATTTAGGTGGAAGAGGTACTCTAAGTAAACGCCTATCAGGATCAGCTGCACTGTCATACGAAGAACACTGATCGTAGTGTCTTTCGCAATTCCCAATTTGTAGCGATAGTTAATTGCCAGTGGGATGAGTAAAATCAAGCTGAATAACGCCAGTTTTATCCAGCTAATATCTACTACGCTGTCCATCAATTCTCCTAAGTTCTCGTCTTTACCCTTTCTATATTAACTCATATTTTTCGAATGACTTTAAATGCGAGTTAAAGCCTCCTTTATAAATCATTTCTTATCAATTTGTTTACATTATTTGGTTTTTCTTCGCTATGAAAATGCATTTTTCCCGTAATGTTAAACGTGAAAATGTTATTTGTGTTTTTATATTGTTACCAATTTAACGTTTATTTAAAAGACTTATTTTTTCATATCTGTTCATGTTTTTTAATAAATAATATCAATCCCACACATCTCCGTTCGAACTCAAAAAAGTGTTGAATAACAAGGGTTGAAGGGCGTTATTTGATTGAACCCTACTATTAATATGGACTAACATTTTCGGTTATAAATTGTAAAAAACTTAAGCTCTATTTCCTGAGCTTTTCAATAACACTAAATACAAAGTAGGCAAATGTATGAGAGATGTTAATAATATTGAGTGCAGTGAAAAACGCTCCCTTGAATGGAAGTCGTTTTTCTTTATCGCGGTTGTTCTCTTTCCAATTTTAAGTGTGGGTTTCGTTGGCGGTTACGGATTCATCGTATGGATGTTGCAGGTGTTCTTCTTTGGACCTCCTGGTGCGCACGGTATGTAAGCCGTTGAGCTCATAACCACACTTTTGAAAAGATTTTAAGAGAGCAAATAATGAAATCATTAATCATTAAACTGTGGCGTACGATGACACGCCCTGCCGTGCATATCAGCCTTGGTGTGCTAACTATGGGTGGCTTTATCGCAGGCGTTATTTTCTGGGGTGGCTTCAACACAGCGTTAGAAGCGACCAACACGGAAGAGTTCTGTATCAGCTGTCACACCATGCGCGACAACGTTTATGTTGAACTGCAAGACACGGTTCACTGGAAAAACCACTCGGGTGTACGTGCGACTTGTCCTGATTGTCACGTTCCACATAAATGGACAGATAAAATCGCTCGTAAGATGCAGGCTTCTAAAGAAGTGTTTGCACAAGTATTTGGTAACTACGATGAAGAAGGGGTGTTTGAAGAGCGCCGTATCGAGTTAGCCAAACATGAATGGGATCGTTTTTCTGCGAACAAATCTCTTGAATGTAAAAACTGCCACAACTACGACTCGATGGACTTCGACCAGATGTCTCCGACCGCGCGTATTCAAATGAAACAAGCCGCAGAGAAAGATCAAAGCTGTGTCGACTGCCACAAAGGCATTGCGCACAACTTACCTGCTGGTATGGATAGCATCGGCGGTATTGTCGGCGATCTGGAACAAATGACATCAAACACGGATTACGCAGTAGGTCAGCAGCTAGTCAGCATTCGTCATCTTCCACTTTACTTTGATGAACAAGGCACTAAAGAAGCGGGTCTTCTGAACCCGGCATCGACCGTAAAAGTGATCGAAGAAAAAGGCGACTTTGTTGAAATCGAAATCGATGGCTGGCGTAAAGCGAAAGGCTTTGGTCGCGTAATCCAAGAAGATTTCGGTAAGAACATTGCGACTGCATCTCTGCTAAAAGAAGCGTCTACCGACAGCAACATGGTGACGACAGGTGAAAAACGTGTTGACGAACTCACTGGTCTCCCATGGGAAAAAGTGACAGCAAAAGCTTGGCTGAAGAAAGAGTCGGCGTTGAACGATATCAATCCAGTATGGGAAAAATCTCGTGAAGCGTACAAAACCAACTGTTCTGTATGTCACACGCAACCTGCTGAAGCGCACTTCGACGCGAACACCTGGCCAGGTATGTTCGACGGTATGTTAGCGTTCGTGAACCTGGATACGGACAGCGAAGCGCTTATCTTGAAATATCTACAGAAGCACTCTTCAGATTATGCTGAAGGCCACCACTAATAAGCGTCGGATTGGAGAATTTTAAATGGCTATTACACGAAGAAGTTTTCTTAAAGGCGTAGCAACGACAAGTGCCGCGTCAGTTATCGGTCCAAGCTTATTAGCGTCAGCTTCAGCAAAAGCCGCGGAATCGACAGGTACCTGGAAAGTGCAGGGCTCGCACTGGGGCGCTTTCCGCGCTCATATCTACGCGGGTAAGGTTCAGGAGATCAAACCACTAGAGCTTGATAAGAACCCGACAGAGATGCTGAACGGCATCAAAGGCATCATTTACAGCCCTTCGCGTGTTCGTTACCCAATGGTTCGTCTGGATTGGCTCAAAAAGCACAAGTACAGCGCAGATACTCGCGGGAACAACCGTTTTATCCGTGTAACGTGGGATGAAGCGCTGGATCTGTTCTACCGTGAGTTAGAACGTGTACAGAAAGAATACGGTCCTTGGGCGTTACACGCTGGCCAAACTGGCTGGAACCAAACGGGTGCGTTCAATAACTGTACGGCACACATGCAACGTGCAGTGGGCATGCATGGTAACTTCATTACGAAAGTTGGCGACTACTCGACAGGTGCGGGTCAAACCATCATGCCTTACGTACTCGGTTCAACAGAAGTTTATGCACAAGGTACCTCTTGGTCTGAAATCCTAGAGAACTCAGACAACATTGTTCTGTGGGCGAACGATCCAGTGAAAAACCTTCAGGTAGGTTGGAACTGTGAAACGCACGAATCTTTCAAGTATCTAGAACAGCTAAAAGAGAAAGTCGCGAAAGGTGAGATCAACGTTCTGTCTGTTGACCCGGTGAAGAACAAAACTCAGCGCTACCTAGAGAACGATCACCTGTACATCAACCCGATGACCGACGTAGCGTTCATGCTGGCTGTTGCACACGTGCTGTACAACGAAGAGCTCTACGATAAGAAGTTCATTGAGACTTACTGTCTGGGCTTTGAAGAGTTCATTCAATACGTTCAGGGTCAAACCAAAGATAAGACGGAAAAGACTCCTGAGTGGGCGGCATCAATTTGTGGCGTGAAGGCGGACAAGATTCGCGAATTCGCCCGCATGTTGGTGAATGGTCGTACGCAAATCTTGATGGGCTGGTGTATTCAGCGTCAGGAACACGGCGAGCAACCTTATTGGGCGGCTGCGGTTGTTGCGGCAATGGTAGGTCAGATTGGTCTACCGGGCGGCGGTATCTCTTATGGTCACCACTACTCAAGTATCGGTGTTCCATCAACGGGTTTCGCAGGCCCTGGCGGTTTCCCGCGTAACCTTGACCAGGGTATGAAGCCGAAGTGGGATAACAACGATTTCAACGGCTACAGTCGTACTATCCCGGTAGCGCGTTGGATTGATGCTATTCTCGAGCCAGGTAAAGAGATCAATTACAACGGCGGCAAAGTTAAACTGCCAGATTTCAAAATGATGGTTATCTCGGGTTGTAACCCATGGCACCATCACCAAGATCGCAACCGCATGAAGAAAGCGTTCAAGAAGCTACAAACGGTTGTGACCATTGAATTTGCGTGGACGGCAACTTGTCGTTTCTCTGATATCGTATTGCCAGCTTGTACTCAGTGGGAGCGTAACGATATCGACGTTTATGGCTCATACTCAAGCCGTGGTTTGGTAGCGATGCACCGTTTGGTTGATCCACTGTTCCAATCTAAACCTGACTTCCAGATCATGAGTGAACTGACACAACGCTTTGGCCGCCGTGAAGAGTACACTCGTGGTATGAGTGAGATGGAATGGATCGAAAGCCTGTACAACGATTGTAAGAAAGCCAATGAAGGTAAATTCGAAATGCCAGAGTTCAACGAATTCTGGGAGAAGAGTGTACTGGACTTTGGTGAAGGCAAACCTTGGGTTCGTCACGCGGATTTCCGTAAAGATCCAGAGTTGAATCCACTGGGTACGCCATCTGGTTTCATCGAGATTACCTCTCGTAAGATCGGCCGTTACGGTTACGAACATTGCCAAGAGCACCCAATGTGGTTCGAAAAATCAGAACGTTCACACGGTGGTCCGGGTTCAGACAAATACCCATTCTGGTTGCAGTCTTGTCACCCAGACAAGCGCTTGCACTCACAAATGTGTGAATCTGAAGAGTTCCGCGCCACTTACGCGGTGCAAGGTCGTGAGCCTGTTTACATCAACCCGGTTGATGCAAAAGCGAAAGGCATTAAAGATGGTGACCTGGTGCGTGTATTTAACGATCGTGGTCAGCTTTTGGCGGGTGCGGTTCTGACCGATAGTTACCCACGTGGCGTTGTTCGTATCGAAGAAGGTGCCTGGTATGGTCCTCTCAATGAGAAAGAAGGCGCTATCTGTACGTACGGTGACCCTAACACGCTAACGCAAGACATCGGTTCGTCTGAGCTTGCACAGGCTACTTCTGCGAACACTTGTATCGTCGACTTTGAGAAGTTTACAGGTAAAGTGCCGCCGGTCACATCATTCGGTGGTCCAATCGAAGTTGCTTAATACAAGCACAAGTACAAAATCCAATACCAGCCTTCGGGCTGGTATTTTTTTAGCAGAATTTTGGGGAGCGTTATCTCAATAATTATGTTTCACTAAGAGCTAAGGTGTATTCGTGAGGCAACTAACGATTTACGCTTCTAAACCGTAGGATAATGGTGACCGTACCTAAACGGTTCATATTGAACCAAGTCTCTTGGGTATAAAGATAATAATAACTAAGTAGATCTAATATGACTCAAACCTTTCAGTTCGCTAATCGCATAGAAATTACCGTCGTTGATAACGACCTGCGCGCCGATGTCATCGGCAATCAAGTACACTTTTCTTTTGCTGGTATCCACCAGAAGACCTTTACTGATCGCGAAGTGCTTTTTGAAGTCCCATTTTTATATGAACATGGCGCTCGCGTGATCGGAGACGGTTTTCAGATGCTGGCACAAACCTCGGGGACTATAAGCCAGCCCATCGATGTTGGTCGTTGTCCTGATAACAATCCGAGTTATCGGATCTATTCTCAAGATGAACCCAAGCGTTACTACAACTACTTAGTGGTTGAAGACTCTGATGGGTATACGTTGTTTGGCTTTACCAGTTGCCGTCGCTTCGCTGGCTATTTTGATGTGCGATTGCATGAAGGTCAGTGGATTCTGGCTGCGGCTATTGATGGCGAGCATACACAAGTGACCGACTGGGAAAGTAATGCTTTGGAGTCTGTTACCGTGCTGAGCGGAACATCATTGTCAGCACTTTACCAACAATACAGCAAGATGATTACAGACAATCATCCGGTACGTAACGGTGTCACACAACGTGCTCCTGTAGGTTGGTGCTCGTGGTACGCCTATTACGCTGACGTGACAGAAACGAACATTTTGCAAAATGTAGAGTGTATGAGCGATAAGCTGGCGGATCTTGAGTGGGTGTTACTTGACGATGGCTATCAGGCGTTCATGGGGGACTGGCTCACGCCTTCCGATAAGTTTTCTGGTGGTGTAAAAGAGTTAATTCAGAACATTCGTTCTAAGGGGAAAAAGCCAGCGATTTGGATGGCGCCATTTATTGCTCAACCAGAGTCGGAAGTGTTCAAACAACACCCTGACTGGTTTGTGCGCCATCATGATGGCAGTTTAATGAAAGCAGAGGATGTCACCTACGGAGGTTGGCGATGCACACCGTGGTATATTCTCGATACTTCTCATCCAGAAGTCCAAGATCACCTTACCCATGTGGTGTCTGTTATGCGTGAAGAGTGGGGCGTCGAACTGTTTAAGCTGGATGCAAACTATTGGGGTACCCTCAAAGGAAAACGCAGCCAGTCTGGAGTGACAGGCGTTGAAGCGTACCGAATGGGAATGGAAGCGATAGCGAAAGGGGCGGGTGACGCTTGGCTGCTGGGTTGTAATGCGCCAATGTGGCCTTCACTGGGGCTGGTGGATGCGATGCGTGTTTCCGATGACGTTGAACGTCATAGTCATCGCTTCGAACAGATCGCAAAAGAAACATTTTACCGCAGTTGGCAGCACCGGAAGCTTTGGCAGATTGACCCAGACTGTGCAACGTTTACCTCGTTACCAAATCAAGCGGCTTCGCGTGAGGACTACGAATTTCATCGTACTGTACTTTTGGCTTGTGGCGGCTTGTTACTTTCTGGCGATCCACTTCCAGAGATTACCCCATTTGCGAGCAAAACGTTGTCGAAACTTATGTTGCGCCAGCGTCGCAGCCAAGAGTCTGCCATCTTTTCGTCATTGAATTTAAATCACGCATTTTTGAAGCTAACAACGAAAAATGATCTGCATTGTTTGTTTAACTACTCAAATCAAGACGCAACGGAGTTTACGCTGACTTCGGACAAGCCTGTCGACTGGTATGATTTCTGGACGGGAGAAAAGCTGAATCAAGACCCTTGTCAGATGTTTTTAGTCAGCCTGGATAAGGGCTTGAATGCAAAAGCCATCGTAACAGTATAGTGTGATGAATTAAGCGCAGAAAAGAGCCTCAAATGAGGCTCTTTTTCCATTTTTAAGCGGTTAAAGCTCAAATAAAAAGTAGTAACCGTAACCAACAATAAATGCAGGAATCGATGAGTAAATAGTCGCAACAAGTGCTGCTTTTGGGGCCATTGCAATAGCCGGGAAAAGGGCATCACCATCGTTTGAGATTGCATTGGCTATTTGCGCTGAAAATGGTGCAGCACCGGAAAGATACAAACTTGTCACTAAAATCTGAGGCCCACACCCTGGAAGCGTGCCAATTGCCAGACCGGCCAATGGCATCCAGATCCCCCAATCCGAGAGAGAACTGGCTATATCCAGCCCCGAAAAGTACGTCGTAAACTCAAAAGCGAGGAAGGCAATGATCACCCACGCGCTAACGAAGTTAGTATCTTGCGCCGCTTTTTGAATCGGATGGGAGTCGGTGATTTTCGCATCTTCGGATACCGTCGATTGGTAACAGCCCAGCTCTTTGGTCATTGCCCAAAGTGACATCGTCATTACCGAGAAAGTCGCCCCAATCCATTCAATGGTATTTGATGGCAAGTTAAGCAACTTGTTGATATCCAGTTGGAAAGACATCATCAGTGCGATAACACTGGTCGGCAATAGCAGCCATTTCCAGAATGTGCCTTGTAAATTGATCGCCTTTTGTTCTTGTTCGTTATAGTGCTTGCTCTGGCTTTGCGTATCAAAAGATTCATTTGGATCTATTTTATGGACAGGGCGTAAAAAATCTTCTTGATGAAAAGCATTTACAACCAGCCCGGAAATCGTGCCGACGACGATGCCCGTAACAACTACGCCCAACCCAACCATGGGTTTAGCCGCGAGTAGTAAAAAAGCCGCGTCACCCATTGTTGATGTCAGTACAGCGACGATGGCGCCAAAACCAACTCGCCCACTGATAAACTGAGTTGTCACAACAATTGCGCCGCCACATCCGGGCAAGGCACCAAGCAGCGCAGCGAAAAATACCTGATGAGTTTGAGAGTGACGATAGAGCTCGGTAAATCGATTCGGTTTCGATAATAAGTGGGAAAGGTAATGATAAATCACTAGAGTCGCACAGACATAACACGATACTGCCCAAAAGGAGTCGGACAGTGTTGTAACCGCGACTTCACGAGTGTGTTCATTGATCAACAATGCGAGCATAAAGACAGGAATAAGCAGGCGTTTATACGCTAGGCGGAACTGAGTTGGCCGAAGCAAGTGCTGGGCTGAATGCAAAAATCTCGTCGCGTTCATTCTGGGCTCAAATGCAAATGGGAATAATTATCATTATATTGTAATGGTATTTATTCGCAATAGAGTTATGCACTTTTCTTCGTGTCAAAGTCCGTCAAATCAGGTAAAGTACGGGCCTTTGTGAGCAAACAGCTTCCAAGGCACAAGATGCCATTATCAGGAAGCGTATCAAATTGACTTGAATAGGAAGAGACATGATTCTAGTTGTAGGTCATAAGAACCCAGACAGTGATAGTATTTGTAGTGCACTCGTTGCAACTGAACTTCTTACGGCGCGTGGTGTTGAAGCAATGCCAATTCGTCAGGGCGAAATCAACCGTGAAACTCAGCACATCCTTGAAGTAGCGGGCGCAGAAGTTCCAGAACTTCGCACTTCAGTAGCGGGTGAAACTGTTTGGCTAGTAGACTACTCAGATCTAGCGCAAGCACCAGACGACATCGCTGAAGCTGAAATTGCGGGTATCGTTGACCACCACCGTCTAGGTGACGTGATGACAGTAAACCCAATGGAAGCATGGATCTGGCCTGTTGGTTGTACTAACACGGTACTATTCAACATGTTCAAGATTGAAGGTCACGAGATCAAGCCTCAAATCGCTAAGCTAATGATGTCAGCAATCCTATCTGACACAGTGGGCTTCGCTTCTCCAACTTGTACTCAAAAAGACAAAGATGCCGTTGCTGAGCTAGCTGCAATCGCAGACGTACAAGACGTTGACGCATTCACGAAAGATCTTCTAATCGCGAAAACAAACATCGAAGGTCTGTCAGCAGCTGAGCTAGTTGAAAAAGACCTGAAAGGTTACCCATTCAACGGTCGTGACGTAGTAGTAGGTCAGGTTGAACTTGCAACACTAGAGCAAGTTGACGGTATGATCGAAGCACTAGAAGCAGACCTAGAATCTCGTTGTGAGAAAGATAACCTAGCTTTCGCTGCTGTGATGCTAACAGACATCACTACTGCTCAAACTCGTCTTCTATACAAAGGTGAGTGGGCAGAGAAGCTAGTTAAGCATGAAGACAACGGCATGCTAATGATGGAAAATACTCTAAGCCGTAAGAAGCAAGGTTGGCCTTGGCTTCAAACTGAATTAGCGTAATTTTCACATTACCAGCTTATAATTGAAATGCCCGCCGATAGGTGGGCATTTTTCTATGGGAAACAGGAGACCAACATGTCCGAGGCATTGACCCAAGAGCAAATGGATACGATCAATCGTTATAATGAAGAACAACGGTTGAAGTACTGCGTAAAAGAGATCGTCGCGAATCGTAAGGTATGGATTCTAAAAGATGAACACGGTTGCGTGATGCTGAATACAGAAGATGACGATTGTGTCCCTGTATGGCCGAACGAAGAGTTTGCTCAGCAATGGGCGACAGGTGAATGGGAAAATTGCGAACCAGAAGCCATCTCACTTAATAAATGGCACAGTCGCTGGACTGTGGGACTGGAAGATGACGAGCTTTCAGTTGTGGTATTCCCAAATCAGAACGAAGAGGGTGTTGTTCTGTTTCCGGATGAGTTTGATTTCGAACTTCGTAAACTCGCTGGTCGACGATAGTTAAATCCAAAGATTATTTACCAGCCCAAGAATTAATAAAGCCTGCACATAATGCAGGCTTTTTCATTACATTGAATGGTTGGGCGCTTTGTAGAAGTGACTTTCAACCAATCGTTGAGTAATTGGGTGCTCAGGGTGGGTAAGAACCTGTTGAGTATCACCACACTCGACCACTTCGCCTTCATGCATGACCATGACTTTATCCGTAATGTGTTTGACGATACCAATGTGCTGCGACACATAAACGAAAGACAAGCCCATCTCTTCTTGTAGTTCTAAGAATAAATTCAGAATCTGCGAGCGCATAGCCATATCGAGACCGTTTAACGCTTCATCCGCCACAATAATCGAAGGTTGAAGTATCAAAGCGCGAGCCAGACAGACACGTTGTTTTTGTCCGGCGGCCAGCATCTGCGGATAAAAGTAGGCATGTTCAGGTAGTAAGCCAACTCGGCGAAGTGTGTCTTTTACACGTTTCATGCGCGCATCCGGCGGCATGTTGGTATTTCGTTTTAACGGACCTTCTAATATGCGACCAATTTGAATTCGTGGGTTTAGCGAGGTATTCGGATCCTGAAAAATCATACGAATCAGCTTGCAGCGCGTCGCATAATCTTTATGTTCCAAACGTTCTCCATTTACGCGAATCTCGCCAGAGCTTGGCGCAACAACACCTGCCAGCATACGAGCCAGAGTCGACTTGCCTGAACCGTTCTGCCCAATAAAGCCGATAGTTTGCCCTGGTTCAAGGGTGAAACTGACCGGTTTTACCGCGACATTCGTCTGACGTTTAAAAAACCGTGAGCGCGTGACAAATTGCTTCGATAAATTATCGACTTCAAGTAGCGCACTCATGACTTTTTCTCCGTGTTCAGTGGAAAGTGACAGTTAAACTTATGATTTTTAATTCGTCGGGTATGCGGAATTTCAACACACTGTTTTTGCGCATAAGGACAACGAGGACCTAATCGACAACCGATTGGCAAATGCTGCAAAGGTGGAATCGAGCCAGGCAGAGACTGGAGTTTCTGCTTGTGTGGAACCCAATCGTTAAAGTCTGGCATCGCCTTTAGCAGAGCATCTGTATAAGGGTGCTTGGGTGCTGCAATTATCTTACGTGTGTCAGCAGACTCAACAGACTGACCACAATACATCACGGTAATGCGGTTCGCCCACTGTGTGATGGTGGTTAGGTCATGGCCAATAAGCAAAATCGTTGTGTTGTTGAGCTGATTCATCCGGCTCAACAGACGCAAGATCTGCGACTGAGTGATTGGGTCAAGGTCATTGGTCGGTTCGTCTGCGATCAGCAATTTAGGCTTAGTGGCAATCGCCATGGCAATCATGATTTTTTGACACTCACCGTCCGTGAGCTCGTAAGGGTAGCTGCCCATTATCCGCTTGTGATCTTTGATACCAACTTTATGGAGTAGGGCAATGGCTTGTTTTTTACGCCACTTAAATCGCTCCCACCATTTACCATCAAAAGATCGAGAAGGGATCGATTCAATCAGTTGGCGGCCGACTTCCTCTGAAGGATCCAGACAGGTCGAAGGCTCCTGAAAAATCATCGCAATATCCCGTGCAATAACCTTCCGTCGCTCTTTAGGAGTAAGTTGCAGGAGATCGATATTTCCCAAGCGCATTCGGTCTGCGGTGATTCGCCAGGTATCTTTGCTAACGCCAACAATGGCTTTAGCAACCAAACTTTTTCCTGAGCCGGATTCACCTACTAAGCCGCGAATTTCACCTTCGTTTAACGTTAGGCTCATTCTGTCTACAGCTCGTACCATTCCCTGAGGTGTTTCAATTTCAATGGTCAAATGACGAATGTCTAATAACGGCATTATTCGATCCCCGCATTAAGCGATCGGCGTACCCCTTCACCTACTAAGTTTAGGGTAATGACAGTAAACATGATAGTGAGGCCTGGTAGGGTTACCGTCCACGGTGCGATGTAAATCAGTTCGACTGAATCGCCCAAAATAGCGCCCCATTCAGTACTTGGTGCTTGTGCTCCCAAACCCAGAAAGCCCAACGCGGTGATATCTAAAATCGCAGTAGAAAGCGCGAGCGTGAACTCTGCCGCGATAACAGTAAGCACGTTTGGCAGTATCGAGCTCCAAAGTAGATAGAAATCATTTGCACCATCCAGACGTGCCGCCATGATGTAGTCTTTTTCTACCTCGGTGTGAACCGCGATGTAAACCGAGCGAATAAAACGCGGAATGAGCGCCAAACAAATCGCCAGCAAGATATTGAACTCGCCGAACCCCAGAAATGCCACAAAAATGATCGCCAATAGTAGCGAGGGAATGGACATTACTGTGTCGAGCAGGTGGTTCAAGGTACTAGACAGCAGACCTTTAGTCATGCCGGCCAATACACCAATCAGGCAACCAATGATGGCTGCTGTGACTGTTATACCCACTGCTGCGCCAAAGGTGAGCTGAGACCCGATGATAAGACGTGACAGAATATCGCGTCCCAAGTCGTCCGTTCCCAAGAAGTAATCGACAGAACCTGATGGTGACCAAGAAGGCGGCACAAGTAGCTCGCCAGATTGAGCCTGAGGGTCAAAAGGTGCGATTAACGGCGCAAATAGGGTGATTAATACAATGAAAGTGAGACACCATAAGCCAAACATTGCCAAACCGTTAGCGCGGTAACTGCGCCAGAATCGTTCGAACTGAGTTGGAATGTGTTCTTCCTGATAAACGTTATTTGTTAGCATACCATTCCTTCCTCACCAGAGGGTTAATCATGGCACCAATCAAATCCGAAAGGATATTGGCGGTCAGAACCAGGGTTGCAAGCACCATAACGCCTGCCTGAATAGAGGCATAGTCTTGGTTTGCCAGCGCATCTAATAGCCAGCGGCCAATACCTGGCCAGTTGAAAACAGACTCGGTAATGATCGCAAGGGTGATCATGCTTGATAGTTGAACGCCAACTTTTGGGACGATTGGCGGAATCGCGTTGCGCAGTACGTGCTGTGTGATGATCTCTCTGTTGGAAAGACCTTTAATTCGAGCGGCACGAATGTAATTTTGACTCATTACTTCGGCAACCGACGAACGCATTAAACCAATAACTTGGGTCGTTGGCGCGAGTGCCAGTACCAAACAAGGCAGCACCATATGTTCAATAACACTTTGCAAGGCATGGGCACGATACTCGCCCTTTGCCATAAAGGCATCGACGATAGCAAAGCCAGTAATATGATCGATTTCATACAGCAGGTCATAGCGGCCAGCCACCGGGAAAAATTGATACTCGAGTGAAAACACCATGATAAGTAGCAAGGCCACCCAAAAAATTGGCGCGGAATACCCGGACATGGCTAAAAACGAGATACTGGTATCTAACACTTTTCCCTGTTTCATCCCCGCCAGAGTTCCTAATGGAATCCCAATAAACAGCGAAACCAGAAAAGCAAAAAAGCACAGCTCTAACGTTGCCGGGAACACGATGGCTAACTCATCGAAAATGGCATTGCCACTCTTGCTGTAGCCAAAATCAAGCTGTGACAGGTTAACAAGATAACTCTGCCAACCCGACCAAAAATCAACTTGTGCCCAATGCGATAGAGGATCGAGACGCAGTAGAGAGAAGCCCACTAAAGTGAGGATCATCAATGTGATGAAAAACAGGTTAAAGCGTCGTATGGTATACAAAAACATCAGTGAACTCTCTCAACTCTATCAAATGGTTGTGCATTGAAAGGGCTTGATTTGAAGCCTGTCAGCGATTTGTCGTGAACACGGAATTGCACACCATGCGCTAGTGGAATAACAGGGAATTGCTCATTCAATATGTTTTGCGCCTGACGGTAGAGGTTCAAACGGTATCGTGGTTCCTGCGTCTCTATCGCTAAATCCAGTAGGAAATCGAAATCATCGTTACACCACATCGAAACGTTCAGGCCAACTCGGTCAGATTCACATGACAATAACGGTCGGAAGAAGTTATCTGGGTCACCCGTATCACCTATCCACCCCGTAAGCAGCAAATCAAGATTGTCCAGATTATCCAAATCGACACGTTCAAACCTATCATCTGTCAACAAGGTTAAATCCACACCAATATCGGCAAAGTTAGCTTGTATCAACTCTGCCGTTTTACGAGGACTTGGGTTGAACGCGCGCGGCTCCAGAGGAACCCACATGGTGAGCGCTAAGCCTTCTTGATAGCCAGCCTCACGAAGAAGCGCGAGAGCGTAGTTTCTGTCGTAGCGTATTTTGACACTGTCTTTTTGATAAGCCCATGAGTTTGGCGGGAGCAAGGTGTAGGCCTGAGTCCCTGTTCCGTAATAAACGGAATCCAATATGTTTTGTCGGTTAATCGCAAGGTTAAGCGCTTGACGAACTCGAGGATCAGTCAGCGCAGGGTTGCCAGTATTAATGGCGATGAAAGAGACGTTGTTCGCTGGTGTCGCTTTCAATTCCAGATTTTCATTTTCCTGAATGACTGGTATCTGGCTTGAAATTGGCGAAGACAACACATCGCATTCATTTCTTAGTAATTTTGCCAGTGTGCCGGTTCCACGATGCGAAATATCAAAAACCACCTGTTCCATTTTCGCTGGAGAGTTCCAGTATTGAGCATGACGTTCTAAGCGAATTAAGTCATTCACCTGAAACTCTTTTAGCTGGAATGGGCCTGTACCAATGGGAAATTGATCAATCTGCTCTTTATGATCTTTAGCCGCGAGTTGTTGTCCGTACTCAGCCGATAGCAATACTGCGTGGCTGGTGGCAATGTTGGCCAGAAAAGAGAAGTTTGGCTTTGAAAGCTTAAACATGACGGTGTCATTGTCGATAGCAATGACATCTTGCAGCAAGTTCTTGAAATCCAGACCGGCAAACCATGGATACAAACCACCGCCCACTTGATGGAAAGGGTGGTTGTCATCAATGATTCGTTTGAAGCTAAACACGACGTCTTGCGAATTCAGTGCTCGGCTGGGTGTAAACCAAGATGTCGACTGAAATTGAACACCGTGCTTGAGCTTAAACGTGTATTCAGTCCCATCTGCATTTACTGACCAGCTTTGTGCAATATTGGCAACCGGCTTATGGGATGTCGGATCGAGCGTAAGCAACGTATCATACAACTGAGGGCTCAATGCTTCAGCAGTAATACCACTATCAACCAATTGTGGGTTAAATGTTGTTGGCTTACCTTGCCCACAAAACACAAATCCTGTTTGGCGAATATCATTGTGGTCGATCTCATCGCCACAGGCGGTGAGTAAGCTAATCCCGATAAGGCTCAGCGATAATCTTATAAAAGCATTCATAATATGAAATGTTCATTGGATCTTGCTTGTTTCATCGAAGTTATTCATCTGGCGTTACAAGCGAAAATGATCCTGCTAATTTAACACCTTTGTGAACTCGCTCCAAATACAAAATCTTTTGCTCGCAGTGTGTTAGATAAAAAGACCTAGTCTAATTATCACTGTAGACCTAAATTGTTACGCATGTTTAGGTCTCGTTTCTGTTTGTGATAGCAAATATTGAGTTCAACCTGGTATCAACTTTGCCCGACTAACCCATATTTGCGAACCATTCCACGTAATTGATGGTAACTTAGCCCGAGCAATTCTGCAGCCTGACGCTGATTGAACTTAGCTTCTTCCAGCGCACGGTTGAGCAAGCGAATATCTTGCTCTTCTTGCCACTGTTTGTAATCGAGCGGGAAATGAACTTGAGTGCTTTGGTCGGTCACATCTTGTTCTGCTTCCGCTTGCTCATTCGAGTGACCCAAAGCGTTGTCCCAGACGGTTGCGAAAGGATTGAATATCAACTGATCAATTGGATCGGCGTTTAAGCCATGTTGATAGATCGCGCGCTCAATAACGTTTTTCAGTTCCCGAACGTTCCCTGGCCAAGGATAGTCAAGTAACGAGCGTTCTGCTTCTGCGGTGAAACCGACGAAATATTCAAGCTGAAGTTCGCGGCACATCTTAATGGCGTAGTATTCCGCCAAAGAAAGAATGTCTTCTTTTCTCTCACGTAGAGGAGGAAGCATGATGACATCAAAAGCAAGCCGGTCGAGCAGATCGGCACGGAAATCACCTTGTTCAGCAAGTTTGGGTAAGTCGGCATTGGTCGCACAGACTAATCGCACGTCGGCATTCAAAGCAGTGTGCCCGCCAACGCGTTCATATTCACCATATTCGATTACGCGCAGCAACTTTTCTTGCACTAACAGTGGCGCAGTCGCTAGTTCATCAAGGAAAAGGGTACCGCCTTCCGCTCGCTCAAAGCGACCTTTATGTTTGCCTTTTGACCCAGTGAACGAGCCAGATTCATGGCCAAACAATTCAGAGTCAATCAAACCTTCGCTCAATGTGGCACAATTTAATGACAGAAGTGGCTTATCCCAACGTCTTGATAAATAATGCAAACGCTGTGCAATAAGCTCTTTACCGGTACCGCGCTCACCAATAATGAGTACCGGGCGTTCAATCGGCGCAAGTTGTGATACTTTATCTAATACAGCGAGAAAAGCGGGCGATTCACCAATCAGGTTTTGCTTCATAGATTCCTTCTTACTTAGCTGCCTAGGTGTGAATTCAATAGGGAATTGGTGAAATTCACCAACAGTTGGTGAAAAACATCATAGCATAATGGTGCATAACAACAACAAAATGAATAACCTATTGATTTTACGGTGTAATTTAAGTTGGCACGTAACTTGTTATGTATTTAGGTAGACACAAGGTAAATCACCACCTTGTCGGGTTTTAATAGGAAAAAAGAGGAGTTCCGTCATGGGTATTTTTTCTCGTTTTGCAGATATCGTTAACTCAAACATCAGTGCATTGTTGGACAAGGCGGAAGATCCTGAAAAAATGATCCGTCTCATCATTCAAGAAATGGAAGATACACTTGTCGAAGTGCGTACCAACTCAGCGAAAGCAATCGCAGATAAAAAAGAGTTGGCTCGTAAAGTTGAGGCTATCGAAGATCAGATCAACGAATGGGGCAAAAAAGCCAGCCTTGCGTTGGTAAAAGAGCGTGAAGATTTAGCGCGTGCTGCTCTTATAGAGAAGCAAAAGCTTGAACAGTTAATCAAAGGTCTTCATACAGAACAAACTTTGGTTGAAGAGACCATTGATAAGTTAACCGGTGAAATTGGTAAGCTGGAAAACAAAATTGCGGAAACACGAGCGAAACAGCAAGCTCTGGCAATCCGTAATCAAACGGCAACTAATCGTCGTGATGTGCAAAAACATCTTCACACTAGCCGTACCAATGAAGCGATGGCTAAGTTTGAACAATACTCACGTAAAGTCGATGAGTTGGAAGCGGAAGCTGACCTATATTCAAGCACTGGCCAGTCAAAATCGTTAGAGCAGGAGTTTGCAGAGCTTCAGGCGCAAGATGAAATTGAAAAAGAGTTGGCAAAACTGAAAGAACAGATGTCATCACAAGATAAATAAAAGAGGAGCCATTTATGACGACATTTTTTATAACAGGACCAGTCATTGTCTTTTTGATCTTTGTCGCTCCACTTTGGCTCTTCTTACACTATCGCAGTAAACGTAAAACGGATAGTGCACTGTCGAGCCAGGATCTGGAGCGCCTTCAGGTACTATCCGAAAAAGCAGAATCGATGCAGGCTCGGGTAGATACACTTGAACGCATTCTAGACGCAGAGTCACCAACGTGGAGACGCAAGTATGAATAGTCGAGAGCTTTATCGTGACCCAGCAAATGGCAAGCTTGCCGGTGTGTGTGCCGGATTTGCTAACTACTTTGGTGTGGAAGTCTGGTTGATTCGTATCTTGGTTATTTCTGCAGGTTTGCTAGGTGGTACGTTTTTGGTGCTTCTCGCTTATGTCGCTTTAGCGTTTATGTTGGAAAAGCAGCCAATGACTTATTCAGAAAATATCAAGGCCCAGCAGGATCATACTCTAAAGAGTAAACCATGGCAGAAGGGTCAAAGTCCGGAGCAGTTCTTGAGTGTGCTTGAGCGTGATTTTAACCGCATTGATGGCAAAATTCGCAATATGGAAGCGTATGTCACTTCCGATACATTCAGAGTCAACAGAGAGTTCAACAAACTCTGAGGATTATGCAACTAGGATTTTATTTTAAAGAGCAGGCCCCAAGCCTGCTTTTTGCTCACAAATTCCTCATTTAAATCAATATTATCTCCGCCTCACATGGCAGCTTGAGCATTGTTCATCTAACTTAAATGTAGTCTCTATATTCGTTGGATGAATATGATGAAAAAGCTGCTCATTCCAATAGCCGTTACGGCTGCTTTGTCGGGATGTGGTAAAGAACTACCACCCGTTCCCGAACCTGAATCTCGACCCGCTAAACTTTTTACGGTCTCTGTTGGTAACTCACAGTTTGATCGTCATTTCCCTGCTACGACTGACTCTGGCGATAAAGCCGTATTAGCCTTTCGTGTTCCCGGGCTACTTCAGTCGATTGACGTTCACGAAGGTCAACTCGTCAGCAAAGGTGATGTGTTGGCAACACTGAACCCCGACGAATACACGCTTCTGGAACAACAAGCGAGAGCAAATTTTGCGCTCGCGGACGTGCAATACCAACGGTATAAAAAGCTTCGTGTCGATCAGGTTGTGTCAGAACAGGACTTTGATGAAGCGAAAGCCAATCACAATTCTGCCAAAGCTCAGTGGGATCAGGCGAAAGCGAATCTGAGTTACACCAAACTCGTTGCTCCTTATGATGGCACGATCTCATACCTTCCTGCGGAAAACCATGAATACGTTGCCGCCAAAGAAGGCGTGATGAATATCCAAACCAATCAATTGATGAAGGTGATATTCCAGCTTCCTAGCCACTTGCTCAATCGTTACGCTCCTGGGGTTAACGTCACAGCAAAAATGGAGTTTGATGCCTTTCCAGAACGGTCATTCGATTTAACTTTTCAGGAGATCGATACCGAAGCCGACCCTAAAACGGGCAGTTACAAAGTCACTATGGTAATGGAGCGTCCTGAAGGCGTTGGGATCTTACCAGGGATGTCCGGTAACGTGCTTGTTACTTCACTGAACTCCGGCGTTACAACCATTCCCAATTCAGCACTGTTTGAAGAGTCAGGACAAAGCTACGTCTGGCGTGTAGATGAGCAAGGTATTGTGACCAAAGCCGCGATCACAATGAATGACAAAAATCAGGTTCTACAAGGCCTGGATGATGGTGATGTGATCGTAATTTCTGGCGTCAATGTGATAGAGCCGGGTATCAAAGTCAGAGCCTGGGTTAAGGAAAGAGGGTTGTAATATGAAAAGAATTATAGCCTTAGCCGTTTTATGCTTGCCGTTTTTCATCTCTGGTTGCGGTGATAAAGGGCCTGAAAAAGAGGTGGAAATTCCCCGAGTAAGAGTCGTTTCTTTAGAGGGGAGTAAGGTTGACGATAATTTGTACTTTCCTGCGGTGGCCAATGCGGCTGATCGTTCGCATCTCAGTTTTAGAGTTGCAGGCGAAATTAGCAGTATCAGGGTCAAAGAGGGCGATAAGGTTAAAAAAGATGACGTTATTGCCACGTTAGACCCGACTGATTATCAATTGGATGTGGACAACGCTTCTGCCCGTTTTTCTGTAGTGGATAGTCAATACCGCCGCTCTCGTCCTCTTGTCGATAAAGGCTTACTGGCTAAATCGCAGTTTGATGAAATTGCTGCTCAGCGCCAAATCGCTCTGGCAGAGCTGAAACTAGCTCAACTACGTTTGTCATTTACGACTTTAAAAGCACCAGTGGATGGCATCATCTCCAGGGTTAATGTTGATCAGTTCGAAAATATTCAAGTTGGCCAGTATATCGTGAATATACACAGCTTGGATCGTTTCGAAGTACTTATTCAATTTCCGGATCGTTTGTACGTCAAAGAGCCTCCTACCGATGAAAGACTCACCTCCATTCAGGGGGTTGTGCGTGTTCCAAGCGGTAATGAATACATAGGAACCGTAAAAGAGTTTACCACTGAGCCCGATCCCGCCACCGGCACGTTCACGGTTACCCTCTCACTACCGATGCCAAAAGACGAATACATCCTCGATGGGATGGCGGTTGAAGTCACGTCAAAAGATGAAAAGGTCGGGTTGAATTTGAATGTCGGGATTAATGTACCAATCGAAGCGATTTTCAACGCGGATGGCGACGATCTGAGTCGCGAAAACAAGTTCGTTTGGGTACTTAACGACGATAATACCGTTTCTCGCCAACAGATACGCACGGGTAAAGCTTCAAAGACATCGATACAAGTGCTTGATGGGCTTGAATTACACGACAAGGTTGTCGTCGCTGGGGTGTCAAGACTCAGAGAAGGTATGCAAGTAGAAGTGGTTGAGCAGGAGGCTGGTTTATGAATGAGAAAAATAAAGTGCCTCAAACGGACGAAGACGTAACGGGTATCGCGGCTTACTTTATTAAAAACCGTGTTATCAGTTGGATGGTGTCACTGATTTTCTTGATCGGTGGTGTCGCCGCATTTTTTGGGTTAGGGCGTCTGGAAGATCCTGCTTTCACCATCAAAGACGCTATGGTCGTCACCTCGTATCCGGGAGCGACACCTCAACAAGTGGAAGAAGAGGTCACTTACCCACTTGAAAAAGCCATTCAGCAATTGACGTACGTCGATGAGGTGAATTCTATTTCGAGTCGTGGGCTGTCTCAAATTACCGTAACGATGAAAAACAATTACGGCCCGGATGACTTACCTCAAATTTGGGATGAATTAAGACGAAAAGTTAATGACTTGAAAGGCACGTTACCGCCTGGTGTGAATGATCCTCAGGTGATTGATGACTTTGGCGATGTCTACGGCATTTTGCTCGCAGTGACGGGGGATGGTTATAGCTACAAAGAACTGCTGGATTACGTTGATTACCTGAGACGGGAACTCGAACTTGTAGACGGTGTGAGTAAAGTATCTGTGTCTGGCACACAACAAGAACAGGTTTTTATTGAAATCTCGATGAAGAAATTGAGCAGTTTGGGTTTGTCTCCCGATACCGTATTCGGACTTCTCTCAACTCAAAACGTAATCTCCGATGCTGGTGCGATCAGAATTGGTGATGAATATATTCGAATCCAACCAACCGGGCAGTTTCAGAATGTCGATGAGCTGGGTGATTTATTGCTGACCGAAGTGGGTGCTCAGGGACTGATTTTCCTTAAAGATGTCGCTGACATTAAACGCGGCTACATTGAGGTTCCAACCAATATCGTCAACTTCAATGGCAGCTTGGCGCTGAATGTCGGTGTTTCGTTTGCACAAGGGGTCAATGTTGTTGAAGTCGGAAAAGTGTTCGATCGCCGACTTGCTGAATTGAAGTATCAACAACCCGTCGGAATCGAGATCTCAGAAATTTATAGTCAACCGAAGGAAGTGGATAAATCGGTAAGTGGCTTTGTTGTGAGTCTCGCACAAGCGATTGGGATAGTGATCGTCGTATTGCTGTTCTTTATGGGGCTTCGTTCTGGCTTGCTTATCGGTTTGATCTTACTGCTAACCGTCCTTGGCACGTTCATCTTCATGAAGTATCTGGCCATCGATTTACAACGTATTTCTTTAGGGGCGTTGGTCATCGCTTTGGGGATGCTGGTGGATAATGCCATCGTCGTTGTGGAAGGGATATTAATAGGTACCCAAAAGGGAAGAACGCGCTTACAAGCAGCGACCGATATCGTTACCCAGACTAAGTGGCCTTTGCTTGGCGCGACTATCATTGCGGTCACTGCTTTTGCACCTATTGGACTTTCTCAGGACTCCACAGGTGAGTACTGCGGTACCTTGTTTACTGTGCTTCTCATCTCTTTAATGCTCAGCTGGTTTACCGCGATTTCATTGACGCCATTTTTTGCCGACATTTTCTTCAAAGGCCAGAAAATAAATCAAACGGAAGGAGAAGATAGCGACCCGTATAATGGTATTGTTTTTGTTACCTACAAGACGTTTCTCGAGTTTTGCATGCGTCGTGCATGGTTCACTGTCGTGGTGTTAATTGTTGGGCTCGCGGCCAGTGTGTACGGATTTATGTTTGTAAAACAGTCCTTCTTCCCATCTTCAACAACACCGATTTTTCAGTTGGATGTGTGGTTACCTGAGGGGACGGATATTAGAGCAACCAATGATAAGCTGAACGAACTTGAACATTGGTTAGCGCAACAAGAACATGTTGAGCATATTACGACGACGGCAGGGAAAGGCTTGCAGCGCTTCATGTTGACGTATGCACCAGAGAAAAGTTATGCCGCGTATGGTGAAATCACCACACGAATGGAGAATTATGAAGCGCTTGAACCATTGATGGCGCGTTTCCGAGAGCATCTAAAAGCCAATTACCCTGAAATTAACTATAAACTTAAACAAATTGAGTTAGGCCCAGGTGGTGGTGCGAAAATTGAAGCGCGACTTATCGGTTCTGACCCAACAGTGCTTCGCACGCTCGCCGCTCAGGTAATGGATATTATGTACGCTGACCCTGCCGCGACGAATATTCGACATGATTGGCGAGAACGCACTCAAGTTTTGGAGCCTCAGTTTAACGAGAGCCAAGCTCGCCGTTACGGTATCACCAAATCAGATGTCGATGATTATCTCTCCATGTCGTTTTCGGGTATGAAGATTGGTCTTTATCGTGATGGTACGACGTTGATGCCAATCGTGGCTCGATTGCCTGAAGATGAACGAATCGATATTCGTAACATTGAAGGAATGAAAATTTGGAGTCCGGCAAAAACTGAATTTATCCCGCTGCAACAAGTGACAATGGGATACGATATGCGTTGGGAAGATCCAATCGTTGTGCGTAAAAATCGTAAACGTATGCTCACTGTGATGGCTGACCCTGATATATTGGGTGAAGAAACGGCTTCAACATTGCAAAAGCGTCTACAACCTCAAATCGAAGCGATTGAGATGCCGCCGGGATACTCTATCGAGTGGGGCGGTGAATACGAGTCATCAGGTGATGCTCAGGCGTCGTTGTTTACGACAATGCCAATGGGTTACTTGTTCATGTTCCTTATTACCGTATTCCTGTTCAACTCGGTTAAAGAACCTTTGATTGTGTGGCTGACTGTTCCACTGGCTCTGATTGGTGTTACGACAGGGCTTTTGGCCCTGAATACGCCATTTGGTTTTATGGCTTTACTGGGCTTTCTGAGTTTGTCGGGGATGGTACTGAAAAACGGCATCGTTCTGCTTGATCAAATTGAGATTGAAATGAAGTCAGGTAAAGATGCCTATGATGCGGTGGTCGACGCCGCAGTGAGTCGTGTCCGTCCTGTATGTATGGCGGCAATCACCACGATTTTAGGCATGATTCCGCTTTTACCCGATATTTTCTTCAAGCCAATGGCTGTGACGATCATGTTCGGTTTGGGTTTTGCGACGGTATTAACTTTGATTGTTGTCCCAGTCCTGTATCGTCTATTCCACAGAGTAGCCGTACCGAAATAGAATGAGTATAAATTGATAACGCCTCTGGCTAGCGAGTCAGGGGCGTTTTTATAAGGACGTATAATGACAGAAAATAACAGTTGCGCTTGGGCGATGAACCACCCGCTGGAACGTGAGTATCATGATGCTGAGTGGGGAATACCCGTTTATGACGATAAAGTACTGTTTGAATTTATTACCCTTGAAGGTGCACAAGCGGGACTAAGCTGGATAACCATACTAAAGAAAAGAGAAGGCTACAGAGAAGCATTTGAACACTACGATTTAGATGCTTTGGAGCAGCATGGTGAAGAGCGAGCTGAATATATCGTAGAAAATTATGATGTCGTCAAACATCGCGGCAAGATCAATTCAGTGTTCAGTAACGCAAAAGCCGCTAAGGCGTTGATTGATGAGTATGGAAGTTTGTCAGAGGCTTTGTGGCAGTTTGTCGACCATAATCCTGTGATCAATCAATGGCAGGATATGAGCGAAGTGCCCGCGTCTACCGAGCAATCAAAAGCGATGAGTAAATTCCTTAAGAAAAAAGGTTTTAAATTTGTCGGAGAAACCATCTGTTATGCGTTTATGCAAGCGGTCGGAATGGTCGATGACCATATCGTCGGATGTCCCTGTAAAACGGTGCAGGACTGACTAAATCAAACTATAAGAAAATGCCCTCGAGTTGAGGGCATTTTTTTGGATATCGATTCCTAAAGTGAAACTTCTTCCTCGAGAATGAGGGCATTGTATCTTGCCAAACCTGCTTCCAGATCGGCGATCAAGTCTTCGACGTCTTCCAAACCAATGTGAAGACGGATTAACGTCCCTTCAAAATGCGGGTGCGAGACTGTGCGTAAGCTGTTAAAGCTCTTTGGCTCATTAGCTAGAATCAAGCTCTCGTAACCACCCCAGGAGTAGCCCATACTGAAGTGCTTCATACCGTCAAGCAAGGCTGTTGTTGCTTTAGGGCATGATGTTTTGAGTACGAATGAGAACAGACCATTACCGCCGGTAAAATCGCGTTTGAAAAATTCATGGCCTGGAGACGTTTCCAGTGCAGGATGCAGTACTCGCTCCACTTCAGGGCGAGTTTCTAACCATTTAGCCACTTTCAAGCTGCTCTCTGCATGCTGACGAAGACGAACATCTAGAGTGCGCAGACCGCGGAGGCCTAGGTACACATCGTCAGGAGAAACACACTGTCCCATTAAGTAGCTTTGTTCTCTCAATTGTGGCCAGTATTTCTCTGAAGCGACTGCCGTGCCCAGCATAACGTCTGAGTGACCAACGATGTACTTGGTCGCAGCCTGCACTGAAATATCAACCCCATGGTCAAACGGAGAGAAGTTAACACCAGCGCCCCAAGTGTTATCGAGTACCACAACGATGTCGTGCTCATGGGCGATACGAGCAAGAGTCGGAACATCTTGTACTTCCATGGTAATTGAACCCGGAGACTCCAGGAAAAGTACTTTGGTATTCGGTTGAATTAAATCACGAATGTTCTCGCCGATCATTGGGTCGTAGTAGGTTGTCTCAATCCCCATTTTTTTCATGATGACGTTACAAAAATCACGAGTCGGTTCGTAACACGTGTCAACCATAAGAATGTGGTCACCAGTCTCAACTAGAGACAGGATTGTGTTTGAAATAGCCGCTGTTCCACAAGGGTAGAGAGCACATCCCGCACCGCCTTCAATTTCAACCATCGCGTCCTGAAACGCGAAATGTGTGTTGGTACCGCGACGCCCGTAAAACAGCGTTTTGTTCGCGCGGTTAATTGCTGCCTGGTTTTTCTCTGCAACACTGTTAAATACGATGGTTGATGCACGTTGAACTGGTGGGTTAACAACACCGTTTGTCCACTTTTTATCGCGGCCTGCGGTAATCAGCTTGGTCTTTTTACCCTCTGACATATAAATTCCCTGTTTAAATAAAACGATTTTGATTATTTAAAACATGGACTACGGGTTGTTTGCAAGGGAAAACTCTACTATCGAGCCATAACCACTTGGAACACCTAATAGCCTAAGGGAATACTCAGTGAGTGTGATGAGGGTTATCTCACTTATTTGGGGTTTACAGGAGTCCGATAAAACAATCCCGCGCCAAACCGTTTGGTGCGGGATTGAAGTCGCTCTTAAATCCAGAGTGCTTTAAAGCAGAGGATTAAACAGATAGAACACACGTTCTAAGAAGCGAGAGAACAGGCTCCGTTTATCCCACACCTTTTTTTCCACCGGATAGGACTGTTTGATGTAACTGTCTTGCAGAGATGACATCTCTTTGGTGAAGTCTTCATCATCGACTGCCAGCGTCACCTCAAAGTTCAGCCACAAGCTACGCATGTCCATGTTTACGGTGCCGACCAAACAAAATTGGTCGTCAATAACGACAGATTTTGTATGCAGCAACCCGCCATAAAACTCATAAATTTTCACACCCGCGGCAAGAAGCTCACTATAGAAGGCGCGAGAAGCCCACTGAACCATTACCGAGTCATTCTTATGAGGGATGATAAGTTCTACCTCAATGCCTCGTTGCGCGGTCATCTTCAGTGTCTCAAGCAAATCGGTGTTAGGCACGAAATACGGAGTAGTGATTCTCACCGAACGATTGGCTTGGTTAATGGCTAACGTTAACACCTGATAAATAAGATACTCCGGCATGCCCGGACCTGACGGTACCACTTGTATCGGATGCTGGTACTGATAACTATCGATTTTGCATTCCGGTCGCTTAGGAAGTTGACGCTCGCCGGTTTCGACCTCCCAGTCCCAGCAGTGAATGGCACTCAGCACATTAACCGTTGGGCCAGTAATCCGCACCATAATGTCAATCCAATGACCGACACCACTGCTTTGCTTAAAGTAAGCCGGATCGACGAGGTTCATTGAGCCGGTGTAAGCGATCTCGTCATCAATAACAATGATCTTTCGGTGTTGGCGAAGATCTAAACGGCGTAAGAAAATACGCCACATTTTCACTTCCAAGGCTTGTATAACTTCAATGCCCGCATCTTTCATCATCCGGTACCACGGGCTTCTGAAAAAGCGTGGGCTGCCAGCAGAATCCAGTAACAGTTTTACATTGACTCCACGTTTGGATGCTCGGATAAGCGCTGAGGCGACGGAATCGGCTAGACCTCCGGGGTGCCAAATGTAGAACACCATCCGAATACTGGTTTGCGCATTTTCGATATCTTCGATAATCGAGTGCAAAATTTCGTCTGGCTTCTGTTGCAATGAGAGCGTGTTACCACTGAGAGCGGGTAGCCCGAGACGGTTATTACACAGTTCATCAATGCGATAGATATGACGCCCCATCGTTTCAGGCATGTGCGCGTGACAATCATTAAGTTGGCTGAACCATTCTGCAAAGGGGGCGAACATCTCTTTCGCGCGCTCAGCTCGCTTTCTGCCTAAATTAAGTTCACCAAACAGGAAATAACACGCGACACCAAGAACCGGAAGAATATAAATGATCATCAGCCACGCTAACGAAACACTTACGGCACGGCGTTTTAAAACTACCCGAATGGTGACACCAGCGACCAATAACCAATACAGTCCAATGCCAGCAAGAGTAAGAAAATGATAAAACTTATCCATATACGCTCAAATTTATACGCCCATTTACGATATTAGGCATAAAAGTGTGTTGGGGAAACTGCTTTCTTATTAAGAGTTAGAGTGATTTTATATGAGGGATTAAGTTCATAACAGGGGAATCTGTTATTCATGTTTGAAAACCAAGGTTAATCTTTAATCAGTGAATAAAAAAGCAGCATATAACATGCGTGATGCAGCAATTGTGCGATAAATATACTTGTTGAGGCTTTTAATTTTAATGGGGAACTGGTTTACTGACCGCATAGAGCGTCTAACATTATTTTCATAAGTGTATAACTTAATATAAACACACATTTTTGACGCCTATCTCAATGCAAACACAACACATTTAATTTTGGAGAAAAAGCGTGGCTACAACTAATACAGCACCACGTGATACGTGGGGGTCTAAATTAGGCTTCGTTATGGCTGCAGCGGGTTCCGCTGTCGGCTTAGGTAATATATGGAAATTTCCTTACACGGCGGGAGAGGGTGGCGGTGGCGCATTTGTTGCCATTTACCTAATCTTCGTCATCTTTATTGGCTTTAGCGTAATGCTGACCGAATTTGCCGTTGGTCGAAAAACAGGTCGAGCTGCTGTTGGTGCATTTAAATCAACCGATCGCCGCTGGACGTTTACAGGCGTAATGGGCGTACTGAGTGGCCTGCTGATCATGGGTTTCTACCCTGTTGTTGGCGGCTGGGCTCTGGCTTACATCTTTAAGGTGGGATCGGGCTTGCTGAGTACTCCTGACGCTATCGGTGATAGCTTTGGTGCTTTCATCTCTGACCCTATCCAGCCTCTGATTTGGATGGCGCTTTACCTGTTCATGAATATCTTCATTGTTATGAAAGGTATTTCTGGCGGTATCGAGAAAGCAGGTAAAGTTCTGATGCCACTGCTATTCCTTATTTTGATCGTCGTATCAATAAAAGGTCTGATGCTACCAGGTGCAATGGCAGGCGTTGAGTTCTTGTTCATGCCAGACTTCTCTGAAGTCAACAGCAGTGTGGTACTTGCTGCGCTCGGGCAGGCGTTCTTCTCACTAAGTTTGGGTATGGGTTGTATGATTACTTACGGCTCTTACCTGAAGAAGAAAGAAAACGTGGTTCAAACCACTGGCATGATTACAGCAATGGATACAGGCGTCGCAATTCTTGCGGGTATTGCAATGTTCCCGGCGATGTTTGCTTTTGGTATTGAGCCAGCAGCAGGCCCAGGTCTGGTGTTTGTTGTCGTTCCACAACTGTTCGCTGAAATGGGCGGTCTAATCGGCTTCCTGTTTGCGATTATGTTCTTTGTTGGTCTGACTGCGGCTGCATTAACGTCTTCGGTTTCACTGCTTGAAGTTGTGGTTTCTTACCTAATCGATGAAAAAGGTATGAAGCGTTCAAAAGCGGTGCTTTCAGCAAGCTCGGTAATGGCAATATTGTGTGTATTCGCTTCTTTGTCACTGGGCGGAATGGGTCCAACACTGTTTGGTACAGGTGCATTCGATATCTTCGACCTACTGACTGACAAAATCTTTATGGCTGTTGGTGGTATGTTGCTGTGTATCTTTGCTGGCTGGAGACTCAAGCGTGATGAACTTGAGAAAGAAATCACGAATGATGGTGAAGTATCTTTCCCACTATTTGGGCTATGGTACAACCTAGTGAAGTACGTTATTCCAGTCGCGATTGCAATTGTTGCTTTCATGGGCATCAAATCAGGATTTGACAGTGGTAAAGGTGAAATCATGGTACTCGGTATCGTGACTATCGGCCTGGCAGCTATCTTCTCGAAGAAGCTGTAAACCGTCACATCTTTAAAAAGGGAGCCAGGTCGGCTCCCTTTTTTATTCCAGTTACTGATTCTTGCTTACTTGATAATTTGTAGGCAGCTTACACACGTTAACTTTTAGAGCGTAAGCTAGGGGGAGGGAAGCGGAATGGGCAGTTTAAGCTCGCCTAATCAATCAGAATCGGTATACTTCTGGCTCCAAACGTGGAGCTAGGTTTTTATGTTCGATATTCTACATACCCATCCAGATTTTCTGATCATCAACAAGCATCCCAACGTCTCTGTTCATAAAGACGATGGTGACACTATGCTGCTGCAAGAAGTGGCGAAGCAGAGTGGGGATGAGCAGCTATATCTCATCCATCGGTTGGATAAAATGACGTCGGGTATTCTGCTCCTCGGACGCAACGCCAAAGCCGCCAGCGTCTTGTCTCAAGCCTTTGCTGATAGACAAGTGGAAAAATTCTATCTGGCGATTAGCTCGAAAAAGCCGAAAAAGAAACAAGGTTTGGTGATTGGCGATATGGAACGTTCACGCCGTTCATCATGGAAACTGGTAAACAGCAAACATAATCCTGCGATAACACAGTTTTTCTCCCTTGCTGCGGAGCCGGGAGAGCGCCTATTTTTGTGTAAGCCACACACTGGTAAAACGCACCAAATCCGCGTGGCATTAAAATCGGTTGGCTCAGGCATTGTCGGCGATCCAATTTATAATGCGGGTAACGAAGCTGATCGCGGTTATCTGCATGCCTTCTCACTTTGCTTTCAATATCAAGATGAGCAATATCGCTTTGTCTGCGATCCGAGAGATTATGAAGTCCTTGGCAGCAAATGGCACAGTGGAATGGTCTCTCAAGGCTTGGATAGCTGGCTTTCCCCATGGGAACTGAACTGGCCTACGATCAAATAACCGTCACAAAGAAATTAATAAGAGAATTCGATGCAAGCATCACAACTTTCGCTGTTTTTTCAGCATCTGGAAACCGAGCTCGCGCAAGCTCCGAATGAAATTCGTCGACTGTTTCACGGCCGTGGCCGTCGTTTTGAAGGTCTAGAGCAAATCACTTGCGACTGGTTACAAGGTCAGTTGATCATTAACTTATTCAAAGAAGTAGACGACGCGTTTCTCGCTGAACTGAAAAGTGGCCTCAATGCGTTAGCTGAATCAGATCTGTGGGCGAGCAAACAAGGCCGTACAATGGTACTTCAGCACCGTTATGCCGATGGCGCACCTTCAGAAGTGCTTGTTGGTGAGTTAGATGCTCGCCCCGTCGTTGAAGAAAGCGGTTTGAAATACCAGTTGGATATTGGCCGCAACCAAAACTTTGGTCTGTTTTTGGACATGCGTTACGGTCGCGATTGGGTACGCGAAAATGCCAAGCATAAAAACGTGCTTAACTTGTTTGCTTATACCTGTGGCTTTTCTGTCGCTGCCATTGCGGGTGGCGCAGATAAAGTCGTAAACGTAGACATGGCGAAAGCGTCGCTGTCTAAAGGGCGCGAGAACCATAAGCTCAATGGTCACAACACAAACCAAGTCAGCTTTATGGGGCATGACATCTTTAAGTCGTGGGGTAAAATCAAGAAGTCTGGTCAATACGATATGATCATCATTGACCCGCCTTCATTCCAGAAAGGCAGCTTTGCACTGACCAAAGACTACAAAAAGATTCTGCGCCGATTGCCTGATTTGTTGGCAGAAGGCGGTCAAGTGATGGCGTGTGTGAACTCACCATCAGTGACCAGTGATTTCTTGATTGAAAGTATGCAAGAAGAAGCGCCACAACTGACGTTCCGCGAGCGTCTGGATAACCCGCCAGAGTTTACGGACGTGGACAGTGAAGCGGCATTGAAAGTGTTGCTGTTCAGCTAAAAAACTCTCTGTCGCAATAGAAGAAAAATTAAACAAAAAGCGCCGCGAAACATCTAAAAAGACGTACCGCGGCGCTTTTTTGTATTTGGAAAATTAACCAATCTGCACTTCAAGATCTGCTTCAATGGTTGATGAGCATGCGAGCACATAGCCTTGTTCAATTTCTTCTTGCGTCAATGTTTCTAGGCTGGTGGAAGAGACACTGCCTTTACGAACTTTGCACTTGCAAGACCCACATATGCCACTTCGACATGCGACGATGAGGGGTAAGCCCGCGCCTTCAAGCACATCGGCCAATACCTGACCTTTTTGTGCATTAATGGTTTGAGCAAAGTCAGGCACGGAGACACTGGCGGTTTCATCTGATACCGCTGAAGGTTCCGTAGCTGCTGGCGTAAAGCTCTCTTGATAGAAGTTTGCCATGTCAAAACCGAATTCACTCAAGTATCCGTGAACATCTTGCATGAACTGGCTTGGGCCACAGAGGTAAACCGTGCGTTGCTTAAAATCAGGGACTAGCGTTTGCAGCCAGTCTGCGTTCAAGCGACCTTGCGGATGCAACGCTCCTTCGCTGTTCTTTAGCAACAGCTTCAAATGGAAATTGGGATACACGGCACCGAACGTTTCTAACTGATCGTAGTAAATCGTTTCTTCTGGACTGCGTGCGATATGAAGAAATGCGATGTCCACATCGTTGTCGTTTTCATCTTGATTACTCAGCCAGTGTTTTGCCATCGAAAATACTGGCGTGACGCCGCAACCTGCACTGATAAGCAAGGCTTTTGTTTCGCCATCACGTAAAACGGGTGGGTGGTCAATGCAGTTAAATTCGCCCGCTGGTGGTAATGCTTGAACGGTATCACCGAGCAGCAGCGAGTCAACGATGTAGTTCGATACTTTACCGCCAGCTACACGTTTGATGGTGAGTTGAAGGTGATCGTCTTCATTAACAGAGCTGATTGAATAGGCACGAAACTCCAATTTTCCATCAATTTCGACACCCAGGTTAATAAACTGACCGGGTTTAAATTGAAACAGAAGTGATTCGGTTAATTCGGCCAACTTGATGCTGACGGTATCGTGTGTTTCGAAATATTTGTCGATACAACGGAGCGTGACGGGTTGGTTGCCTTGCCATTCAAAAAACATATCAATCTCTTTGGTTGGAGCGAGTTCAAAATCTTAGATTATAAAAGCGCCCCCAGATTAGGAGGCGCATAGAGAGCGGTCTCTTAGGCTGCCAGAATAGCTTTTAGGTCATCCTGAACATTGCCAATGCTGCGCATATCGAACTTCTCTTGGATGATTGCGATTAGGTTTGGTGTTAGGAAAGCCGGTGCAGTAGGACCGGTGTAAATGCCTTTCACGCCCAGAGCGAACAACGTTAGCAAGATAACGATCGCTTTTTGCTCGAACCAGGAAAGCACAAGAGTGAGTGGCAGTTCATTAATGTCACAGTCAAACTCTTTCGCCAGTGCCAGAGCAAGCTGGATTGCTGAGTACGCATCGTTGCATTGGCCTACATCTAACAGTCGAGGGATGCCGTTGATATCGCCGAACGTATTTTTGTTAAAGCGGAATTTACCACACGCCAACGTCAGGATTAGCGTATCTTCAGGCGCTTCTGCCGTGAAGTCGGTGTAGTAGCTGCGCTCTGCTTTATCGCCGTCACAACCGCCTACTAGGAAGAAGTGCTTGATGTTGCCTTGTTTCACTTGGTCTATAACCGCAGGCGCGGCGTTCATCAGTGCATTGCGACCGAAACCAACCGTGATGTGGTGTTCGATTTCATCGTGTTGGAAACCGTCTTGCGCGAGTGCACATTCAATCACTTGGCTGAAGTCATCGCCTTCGATGTGAGCCACACCAGGCCAGCCAACAATACTACGTGTGAATAAGCGGTCTGCGTATTGACCAACATTCGGGTTCAACAGGCAGTTTGATGTCATCACGATTGCGCCAGGGAAGTTCGCAAATTCTTTCTGTTGGTTTTGCCAGGCGCTACCGTAGTTACCCACCAGGTGAGGGTATTTCTTCAGCTCAGGATAGCCGTGCGCAGGTAGCATTTCACCATTGGTGTAAACGTTGATGCCTTTGCCTTCTGTTTGTTGCAGAATCTTTTCCAGGTCATGCAAATCGTGGCCAGATACCAGAATACATTTGCCTTTTACCGGCTTGACGTTGACCGTTGTTGGCTCTGGATGACCAAAGGTCGTCGTTTCACCTTGGTCTAGCATTTCCATTACTTTGTAGTTCATCAAACCAATGCGCATTGAGCAATCGAGCAGTGCACCAAGATCTTCCGGGTCGGTACCTAACCACGCCATGATTTCATGATATTCGGCGTAGATGTCGTTGTTGGTTTGTTCAAGTACGCGTGCGTGTTCCATATACGCAGCCGCACCTTTAAGACCGTACAGGCAAAGTAGACGCAAACCAATCACGTCTTCATGCACTTGGTCTTTACCACGGTTAACCGCGACTTGAGGCGCAAATTCCAGGATAGCTTCAGCGCTGTTTGGTAGCTCGAAGTTGGCAACGGCAGGAATGTCAGTAAGGTTGGTGTTTGACAAAGTCGCAGCAGACATTACTTGCTCTTTGAGCAGTGCTTTGTAATTCGCGGCTTGAGATGTTAGCTCAAGGATACGTTCAGGATCGAAGTTTACGTTAGTCAGTGTAGAGAAGAATGCTCTTGGTGCCCATTGATTGATTTCATCGTTAATGATGTTGAATTCAAGTGCTTTTGATGCCCAAAAAGAAACCCCTTGTAGTGTGTAAACCAACACGTCTTGCAGGTCAGATACTTCAGATGTTTTACCGCACATACCTTGTGCAAAAGAACAACCTTTAACAGCAGGGGTTTGAATTGTCTGTTCACATTGAATACAGAACATATTGGATTCTCCAGTGTTTGTTTTAATAGTCGTGATGATGACCACTAGAGAGCAGAATGTGTGCCAATTAATATATTATTGATTAATAAAGGTTTTTTGTGTTATTGAGGAGCGGGGTGATGTAATTAAGACAACGTGTTTGATGTCTTAATTACATCGCATTGTTATGTGTGACTATTTATTGATCCCAAACTTTTTACCCATTCGATATAAGTTACCGCGATCCATTTGTAAAAACTCCGCTGCTTTTGCCCAAACTCCACCGGTTTGGTTTAAAGCATGTTCAATCAAATCACGCTGATAGCCTTCGACTAACTCTCGCATGGGCTGACTTTCTTTCGGCAGGTAGTGTGATGTGTTTTTTACATCATCAAGTGCAAGCGAGGTGTCAAAATGGCTCAGCATGATTGTGCTAGCAGTTTGTTGAATTGCGTGCAAAGCCGCTCGAGTTAACGTGTGTTCGAGCTCGCGAACGTTCCCGTACCAAGGTAAAGATTCCAGTTGAGTCAATACTTTAGGGTGAACGTGTAAATTAGGCGCGTTGAATTGCTGGCGTACTTTTTCAAGAAGATATCCCGCTAAAACAGGAATGTCACCGTCACGAGCACGCAGTGGCGGCACTTGAATTGGGAATACATTTAAACGGTGGAAAAGGTCTGCGCGAAATGTACCAGCTTCGACCTCTTTTTCCAGTTGTCGATTGGTTGCAGCGATAATGCGAACGTTAACCATCAAATGCTGGTCGCTACCTACACGCTGAAGTTCGCCTTGCTGAATAACGCGCAGCAGTTTTGCCTGCAAAATCAAAGGCAGTTCGCCCACTTCATCAAGGAAAATCGTTCCGCCATCGGCCAGTTCAAATTTACCGGCGCGGTGGCTATTGGCACCAGTAAATGCGCCTTTGACATGACCAAACAGTTCGCTTTCAGCCAGCCCTTCAGGCAGGGCAGCGCAGTTCACGTAGATCATTGGCTTATCGCTGCGGTGAGATTGTGCATGCACCGAATGCGCGACCAGCTCTTTACCCGTACCCGTTTCACCTGTAATCAGAACTGCATAATCAGATTGAGCTACCGTGGCGATGTTGTTACGTAGTTGAGTGATTTGCGGACTCAATCCAATCATCTCTCCTTTTTGTGAACGAGCTTGCTGGATAAGCGTTTGAGTAACATTTTTCTGCTTTTGGTTTTGAGTTTTGAGTGCTTTTAATTGAGCGATGTTACGTAGCGTTGCTGCGGTTAAAGCCGCAAAGGTTTCGATAGCTACAGGATCGATATCATCAAACGCGCCTACTGCCAGAGCATCCATCGTCAGGGCGCCAACGAGTTGACCTTCTACATACAAGCTAAATCCCATGCAATCGTGAACATCAATACATTGGTCTTCGGTTAACAGTGTGCCATCAAATGGATCGGGTAGTGGACAATGGGCATCGAACCGAACAGGATCTCTGCTCTGAATGATGGCTTCGAGTCGTGGGTGAGCTTTGGGAAAGTAACGACGACCTAATACCGAGCTTGATAGCCCTCTCGCTGCAACCGGTGTAAGGAAGCCATCTTCATCAAAAATAAACAGGCAGGTAGCATCGCATGGAAATACTTGTGCCACACCATCAATAAGACTTTGGTACTGCTGCTCATGGGAGCGATTAGAGCTGAGGTTTAATGCGATATTGAGGAGTACGTGGTCAACAGTAGGAGTCATATCAAGCCCAAAAGTTATCTGGAAAGGGCTGATGCTAGCAATTTGATGTCATTTTCACATCGAAAATATCAGAAGTTTGATGTTCCATTGACGACGATCAAGTTTGATCTCAAAAGAAACGCGCAAGCATAACGTTATTAAGTATGCTTGCGCGGATTCTGAATTCGAGTCGAAAGTTAGGAGGAATGACTCCTATTTCATGAGCCCGGATTAGCGAGGTACGACCCTTGCTTCGCTACCATACATGTTGATTTGTACCGCCTGACCCGGCTGGAATATCATGTTTGGGTTCGCTTCTTGAACGATAGAGATGATTTTTCCATCTTCCATGCGAATGGTTAGGTTGACGCCGTTTCGTTTCGCGGTCGCTTCGGCGGTTTTACTACCTGCATAGCCACCTAATAAACCACCACCAATGGCTGCGATATCAGAGCCTGAGCCGCCACCAACTTTAGAGCCTAATATACCACCAATTGCGGCACCGGCGATTGTCCCGATGGCATTGGATTGCGTGGAGGCATCAATGGTCACTGGTTCAACTTTTTCCACCGTTCCGTAGTAAACTTGCTGAACTTTTCGAGTGTCTGCCGAGCCATATGCATCACCGTAAGGGTTAGGAGAGGTACAGCCTCCTAATGCGATTACGGAAAATGTAAGCAACATGCCTAGCTTGACGTATTTTTTCATATAACCTCCAAATGGCTTTGATACTCAAAGAGTATATACCCTATTTTAGTACGTGCTGAGAGTTTCTATAAAACAGCGACTTAACCATAATTGACCCCGAGGGAATTTGCATTCTCAAACGGTGTTAATTGTCTTTGAGCGTATGAAAACCGGAATAGATACGTGTGAAGGTAGTAAACCAGCAGGCCGCACCAAATAGATAAGCAATCAGGGCGAAGTGGTGCGGGAAGATACAAAATGCGATGAAGGCTCCTATGGTTTCAGTGCCTTCAGTCAAGCCACTCATATAGTAGAGCGATTTGTGTTTATAAACCGGATTATCGATACCCTGTTTACTGGCCATTATCGCAAATGCCAAGAAGCTACTACCCGTTCCGACAAACGAGAAAATTAAGAAAGCACCTGCAATGGCATTTTGTTCCGGATTCGCGAGCACAAACCCGAAAGGGATCAGGGAATAAAACAGAAAGTCTAAGCTGATATCGAGAAAGCCGCCAGCGTCGGTAATCCCCTGAATTCTCGCCAAGGCACCATCCAGTCCATCACAAAATCGATTAAGCAGGATAAACAGCAGCGCTGCTAAATAATGTTCTGTGATCAGGGAAGGTACGGCTAAACAACCAATAGCAAAACCCAATAGGGTGGTTTGATTAGCCGTGATGCCGAACTTGTCGACGAATTGCGCACTTTGAGTCAATGGCCATCTGATGATTTTGATACTGAAACGATCAAGCATTCTTTGTCTCCCATGGCCAAGTTATACAGCGACTACCTTCGGGAATGTCATCTTCATCGTGGGTGACCATTATCGTTGGGATATTGGCTTGTTGAAGTTGCTCAACCACCCAGTTGCGAAATTGCACTCTCAGGTCTTTATCGAGCTTACTAAAAGGCTCATCCAAAAGTGCGGCTTTAGGTTGTGCGAGCAACATGCGTGTCAGTGCAATACGTGCTCGTTGACCACCTGAAACTTGGTCGGGGAAGGAGTTTGCAATTTTGATTAAGGAAATATTCTTCAAGGCTTGCATCGCGCTTTCTTTTCTTGTGTTTCCTTTGATGGCATTTGGTAGTGCGAAGGCCAGGTTCTCCCATATCGTCAGGTGAGGGAACAGCATATCATCCTGAAACAGGATGCCGACTTTGCGCTTGTGCGCAGGAAGTCGGTCAAGCGTTGCATCGTTGAGTGTCACGGAACCCGAATAATGGAACTCGCTCGAGAGATGTCCGGCAATGGCATCTAACAGAGTAGATTTACCACAGCCGCTTGGTCCCATTAGGGTAACAATTTCGCCTTTCTCTACAGTGATGTTAAATCCAGAGAAAAGTGTATCGCCATTGTTTTTATGGATGGCGAGGTTTTTGAGACAAAGACTCATGGTTAAGTAAACCTTTCATTGAAAGTCGGCGGTATTTGCCGTTTAAACGGCTTAGCAAAATTGCAAAAGAGAAGAACATTAATGGCAAAAGAGCCTGACAAATCGCGTAGATCGCCGTAACGCGTCGGTCGAAACCGCTGGAAAGCGCTACCGCTTCGGTTGTGATTGTGCTTATTCGACCCGCACCAAGCACCAGCGTTGGCAGGTATTGCGCTAAGCTAACGCTGATACCTACAGCCCAGGCAAAAACAATGGCAGGCAGCAGGATTGGAAGTTTTATTTTAAGCCAGGTTTGTAGCGGTGTTTTGCCCAGGCTAAGGGCGACACGAGTTAAGCCGTTGTTGAAGCTGCGCCAAGGGCCGTCCAGCGATAAGTAGACAAACGGGAAGGCGAAGAAAACATGTGCCCAGCAAACCCAGAATAAGTAGGCATTGCTGTTGAAATACAAAGTCGCGACCTGTATGCCAAAAAGTACCGACAATTGCGGGATAAGCATAGGGACGGCAATGACGTAATCCGGAACCTGCCAGCGATAGCGAAGCTTATATTCATGAGCAATTAACGCCAGGATTAGAGCAATGGACGCGCTGATCACGGCGATTGTGATACTTTGCTCTATCGTGCCTAAAATACTCTCCCACTCATATTGCCAAAAGCGTAGGGTGTAACGACTGGGTAAGAGATCCGGAAATCGCCAACGTTGAGCAAAACTCCACAGCACCATCAAAGGTACGATAACAAAAGTAAGCAATGTGATCAGAGAAAACAGCACTTTTCCGGGCAGTTTGAGTCCTGCTCGCCCAGAGTATTGCCAACGTCTAAAGCCCTTTGTGACGAACCATTCGACAAAACGAGTTAAGCCAATCAACCCTGTGGCAATAACAAATAAAATCACTGCACCCGAGGCAGCTCTTGGCCAAAGTGCCAAATCGGGGTCATTAAACCACTGCCAAACCAACACAGCGAAAGTTGGTGGATTGGTTGGGCCAATGATGAGTGCGATATCGACAACCGATAAACTATAAGCAATCACGGCCAGCATTGGGAACCTGAGTTTTGCTAACCACTGCGGGAAAATGCACTTCCACCAAGTCTGGGCTGTACTGTAGCCCATTGAATGACTGACTTTTTCAATTTTATCTAAATTGAGTTGCTGCAAAATTGGAATGCTCATCAGCAGTAGAAAAGGCGTTTCTTTGATTGCCAGCATGATGATTAAACCAAGCGCGTGCGGGTCTTTAATCAGCAACGCTAAGTCATCAACGGTTTGTGCGTTTGGGTCGAAACCAAAGAACTGAGTCGCCACACGAACGCCCAAGCCTGTTGGAGCAAACAAAAAGGCAAATCCGATGGCAAAAGCGACATGCGGCATCGCAAGCAGTGGCGAGAGGAAAACCTCTATTTTTCGCCAGAACCTACTGTTCCAAGCTGATTGCAAAATAGCAAAAGTGAGTATGCACGCTAAATAACTGCTGAAAATAGCAGAGTAGAGCGTGAGTCCGATAGAGGTCCAGACCCCTTGCCAATCAAATACAGCAGCAAAGCCATTTAATGAGAACTGGGTCAGACCGATAGGTGGGACATAGCCGAGCGCAGAAACCACCACCCCTAGCAGGCCGGGGATGGTGGGCAAAATACAAACTGCGATAATAACGAGATACAGCGCTCTTAACATTTGTTCGTACTAATTCCCGTAACGTTTTAACCACGCTTGCTCTAGCGCGTTTTGCCAGCTTGGGTGTGGTTCATTAATCGATTTAAATTGCTGCGTATTCTTTGCCGTACCTGTCAAATACTCACTGCTTAGTACGGAAGGATCACCCCAAATATTAATATCGCCTTTACGAGACTGCGCCTCAGGGCTTAGTAAGAAGTTTATCGCAACTTGCGCACCGGCATTGGCGTTTGCATTCCACGGAATGGCCAGAAAGTGAATATTGGAAAGCGCGCCAGCATCCATCGCATAAGCTTTAGTCGTTTCAGCAAGGGTACCGCTCGACTGGGCAGAAAAAACGGCATTTGGGTTGAATGTAATGGCTAAATCAATCTGACCATCGTCGAGTAACTGCAACGTTTCTGCTGTGCCTGCTGGGAATTGTTTACCACCACGCCAGGCCACTTTGTGGAACTTATCTAAGTATTGCCATAGCGGCTGCGTAACTTGCTCAAATGTCTCCGCGTTGACTGGTTTCTGCAATGCGGGATCGTTGTCGGTCAGCTCGATCAATAGCGCTTTGATGAAACTGGTACCGTGGAATTCGGGTGGGCGAGGGTACGTCAGACGGTTGGGAAACGCATTGGCATAACTGAGCATTTCTGCAAAAGAGTGAGGAGGGTTATTCAAATTCTCCGTATCATGAATGAAGACTAACTGACCCACGCCCCACGGCGCTTCAAGTCCATCGGTCGGCTCAGAAAAATCCACATCAACAGGGAGCGTTTTGTCTACGTATTGCCAGTTTGGCAAAGCATCAACAAACGGACCATACAGTAGTTGGTTGTCCTTCATCGACTTGAAATTTTCACCGTTGATCCAAACCATATCGACACTGCCCCCGGTATTCTTGCCAGCGGCTTTTTCTGCGATCAATCGAGTGGTAGTTTCAGAGATGTCGGTGACTTTGACATGGTTGAGCGTCACATTGTAGCGAGACTTGAGCTCCTTACCCGCCCACTGGATATAGCGGTTGATCTCTTGCGAGCCTCCCCAAGCGTGAAAGTAGACGGTTTGACCGTCAGCTTGTTTTTCTATGGACTGCCAGTCTTCGGCAAACGTGTTGGTAGCAAAAGCCGTAGCTAAAATCCCGATGGTGCTTAGTAGCTTATTCATACATTATCCGATTTATGTCAAATTGTTTTACTTCGATGAGTGCAATAAGGCTTATAAAATTCAATCCCTTACATGGATAGTAAGCTATCTATTATTATTATCAACGTGAATGCCCGTAGGGTTAACGCATTGACTAATAGAATTACGATCAATGTGAGGTCAATTAGAGAAATATAGCGTGAGTACGTGAATGCTATTTCAAGAAAAGAGAGACCGTGCGATGTAATAAATTCTTTCAGATGAATGTATTAATGTCGAACATCGATTGGTTTTCATGAAGGGGACAAGAGGACGTTGAGCGGCTGAAAGCAAAAAAGCAGCCGTGATAGGCTGCTTTCTAACTTACGCGTTGTATTGGATTAGTTCATCCAGTCACGAAGTGTAAATGTCAATTCATGCTCAGAGTTTTTAAGAACTAAGCCATCTTTAGTTAGCGTGATGTCACTCCAGTCAGATAATGTCGATGACATCGCTTGTTCTACGTTCATGATGTCACCAATACACATTTTCATGGTCATGCCCATCTTTTCAATGCGTAGTTGATTATCTTTTAGTTCAGCCTGACCAAAGAAATTATTACAGCCAGCATTACCGTTAGCTGTGAGGTTTTCACCAATTTCCAGGCGAGGTGCTTTTTGACGTTCGCTAAGTTCGATGTTTTTACCATCGATTTGAACCAGCTCCCAATTGTGGTGCTGTAAGTCTTGAGCCGTTATTTTTTTCACATTATCACCGTTGCTTGCACATGCTGTCATCAGAACAGGAAGGGAGATTGCAGCAACTAACGTTTTTAGACTAAGCTTCATTTAATAGACTCCGTTATAAAAAACGAAAAGAAGTGTAATTAATAAAACACTGTTTTTTGTCAGCATACGGTAATAGTTTCGTATAAGCGTGACATAACGCAGTTTACCGCCAGATAACAGCAATGTATTGTTGTATTTGAGTCGTTTTTGACATTCACAATTAAAGAACGGTTTTAGCATGGAGCAATTGGAGTTTTTTAGCGTCCCGAGCCCTTGTGTTGGCATTTGTAGCGCTGATGAAAAAGGCTACTGCAAAGGGTGTATGCGTAAGCGAGAAGAACGATTTAACTGGCAGAAGTACACACCTGCTCAGCAGCTTCATGTGATCAAGTTATGCCGTCAGCGGTACAGAAGAAAACTGTTAGCAGGGAAGGGGAAGGCTGAACAGCCAAAAGAAGATGTTTCACCGCAACAAGATTTATTTTAAAAAGATGGGCTTTAATGTGTTTATTCCCGGCCCGCATTAACGTCTTGTGAGCCGGGAAGCTCCTATCCACATTATGCTCTGTAAAACAGGCATCTGGCGCTACTTCATTTTCATGGACCAAGTATCGCTAACCCAACCTCCTGCTTGTTCGTCGAAGTGATTTCCAGCAAATCGATGATTAAGTTCAACATCTAATTTGCTCGTTGGATTTTCATCCATCAATCTATGGATGTATTTCGCCATAGGATCCGTACAGGCTTCTCGTTCTCTACGGGTAACCACTTCCTTTATCATTTGAAGTCGGTAGCTATTGCTGGCTCGTTTCATTTTTGACCTCCAGAACTCGATGGCAGCATTTGACACATATTGACGTCTAGAATCGCTGCTCATTGGTGCGCGCGTTGAGGCGAGTCACCGTAGTTTGGAGTCCAAAGACAAATTGTTTGAGAGCAGTGTTTGCAACGCCATTTCCATCTTTCTAACACTCGCTCTCACTTCCGTTTAAAATGTTCGGAAAAGCTAATTAACGAGCCTATATTTTCGAAAGACCTTATCAAACATAGAAGCCCAGCACAGGGGCGTCAACAACTCAAATGAACATTTTTTGAACAGTTTGTGAAGGTGGAGAATTTTCAGCAATTTATGGAAATAAAAAAACCGGAACCCAAACGTTCCGGCTTTTTTAAAATAAACTTCGGCTTGCAAAAGCGTTTAGCTTCTGTATAAAAAATTATGAAATTCAGTAATTAGCTACTGGTTGCTGGACAACCTGTCACAGCCTGGCTGTTGCTGAAGTACTGAATATTACCTAAGTTCTTCTCGTAGTCTGCTGCTGATATTTGAGGGTTATTTACGAAGAACTCTCTTAGTACAGAAGCATCGGTCATTTGAGTCGATTCAACATCAATTACAGGGTAGTCATCACCGCCAGCGGCACTGAAGCTAATGACTGAGAAGGTGTAAGTTGCGGCTAAATCAAAACCTTTGCCATTAATATCCGTGATTGATACAGAGCCAGCATCACAATCGACATCCAGAGTGATGTTGTCCAGTTGCGCATAAGCACCAGATCCTGCAGATTTTGTTGCCACAACGTCCAGGTAATCTTTTACTTCCTGGCCTGTCATGGTCGCTTTAGTTACGAAGTTTCCAAATGGCTGCACAGTAAGGACGTCACGGTAGGTAATATCGCCCGTCTGAATCGAGTCGCGTACGCCGCCAGAGTTCATCACGCCAAAGTCAGCATTAACTAGGTTGTATGTTCGGTATGCTTTGCCCAGAAGATGCCCCAGGTTAGTTTGCTGTGAACGTACAACGCTGCGATCACCTTCCAGTTTTCCATCGGTGTTAGAAACAACGACATCAAGCAGCTCTTGTCCTTGTTCCTGATAGGTACGAAGCGTATCTTGAACCGTTGCGTCTGGCTGAATGTACTCACCAATCACTTGATCGTTGTCATCGAGCAGGTTTACCGGAATAAGAGCGTAGTTGGCCAGATGCAGTTTGCCGTCAAAGTATTCAAAGTCCGCGCGACCCACATATTTACCCCACTCATGCGCTTGCATGATGTAAGTGCCATTCTGCTGGTCTGGTGTACACTCATCGCCCGGATTGAAATCCGCATATTCGTTGGTGCCTGGCTCCATACAAACAGGGTTTTGTGAGTGGCCACCGATGATGGCATCCAATTGACCCTCTTCAAGAGAGCGGGCTAGCAGTACATCACCCGGTGCTTCACTGCCATGGTTACCATCGTGATAGTGACCCATGTGAGTGGTTGCGAATACAAGGTCGACATTTTCGTTGTCTTTTATTTCTTGAAGAACTTTCTTAATTTCGTCTTGAGGATCTGCGAAGTAGATGTCCGCTACGTTGTCCGGGTTAACCAGCTTTGCCGTATCTTTTGTCGTAAGACCAACAACCGCGACGTTTAGGCCGTTAATCGTGAACACTTTGTACGGTGCAAAGTAACGTTCATCGGTGACATTACCGTCAGTGTCTTTCTTGTAGATATTCGCTGCTAGCATAGGGAAGTCTGCCAGTTCAGCTTGCATATCTAAGATGTCTAGTGAGTTATCAAATTCGTGGTTGCCGACCGCCATTGCATCGTAGCCGATTAGGTTCATGCCGATAAAGTCTGGTTTTGCATTTTGCATGTCTGACTCTGGTACGCCAGTGTTGATGTCACCACCAGAGAGAAGAATGGATTCACCGCCGTTCGCTTCCACTTCTGCACGAATAGATTGGATTAAAGTGTGACGTGCAGCCATGCCGTATTCGCCGTCATCATTGTGCCAAAAGCGACCATGGTTATCGTTAGTATGAAGAACAGTGAATTTCGTACATGAATCAGCCGTTTCACAAGTAATAGAGATGCTGTCACTGTCTGAACCACATCCTGCTAAAACCGCGCCTACTGAAAGTACCAATAGAGATTTGGAAAATTGCATAAGTAGAACCTTTGTTTGTGATTTTGTTATTGTTACGGCGTGCAATATACGGAAATAATATGAAAGTTTAGTGATCAAGCTCTTATTTATACTTGTATCAAATCAGTGAGTTAATCAGCCTGCAAGCATTGTCTACAAATAAACAGAAACGGTTTTTAGCGCTAAATTTGTATTTTATTTAGGCAGTTTTTGTGAGGTAGTTAATAGAAGTGCACTTTATTTGTGTGGAATCAGGTGCATATTTTGAGATGTTGAACAGGTAAGAGTGAAATTTTGTATTTCTCTGTAACTTTCTCAATCAAGAAACAGACAGTTAGTGAGATTTATGCGGGGCAAGGTAGCGGTTGATTATTCAGAGGCTGAGTAAGGGCCTAAAATAGTAAAACCCCGGAGGTGGTAAGTCTCCGGGGCTTTGAAATTTTTTAAGATAGTTCGGTTGGTAAGTCCGGTTATCTTTTATGCAAAAGGTTTGGATTTAATCCGAGTAATTCCTTGGTAGGGAATTAGATACGGATGAAGTCCATGTGTTCAACTTTTGGCTTGAACGCGTGACGTTGAACGTCTTGTGGCTTAACGCTAACTTCTTTGCCATCGATAACTAGAACGATGCCTTCGTAGAACTCAGGCTTGTCCATTTGGTTTACGATGTCATCGTGGTTAAGAACGATAGCTACTGCTGCTTCTTCACCGCCGTATACAACTGCAGGGAATTTGCCAGCGTGACGTAGGCGGCGGCTCGCACCTTTACCTAGTTCAGTACGTACTACTGCTTCGAATTTCATAGTATTTACTCTCAAATTAGTAAAAATAAAGTTTTCACAATCAACAATGCGACCTTGTTGTTTGTGGTAAGGCTTGAAACAGGAACTGTTCAAGCGAGCGCGGATACTATCATTCCACTCGAGCTTCAGCAACCCAAATTGCATCTAAATCAACAAAAACAAGCTAATAAAGTGTGTCTGATAGAGGCATTTTAATTCGGTCGGACAAAAATCATGCCACTTGCGTTTATTTTCACCAAATTGCCCAGTTTACTTAACGCGAGAGTAGAGTGTTAATAAAGCGCTCATGCTCGGCTTCTCTGCAATATCAGTGTGGCTTTCAATCCACCCATTTTGCTTGCTTCTAGATCTAACTGTCCGCGGTAACTATGCGCCATTTCACTGACAATATTTAACCCCAACCCAGAGCCCGGCGTTTCTTCATCCAGCCTAAACCCTCGTTGAGTCACACGTTCTAACTGTTCTTGAGGAATTCCCGGGCCGTCGTCTTCTATGATAAGGCGGATATTTTCCTTATCTTGAGTGGAATGGACTCGGATCATTTGGTTTGCCCACTTGTAGCTGTTCTCAAGTAGGTTACCTAACATCTCGTCAAGATCACTTTTCTCTACTGCCACGTTTAATTCAGAGTCGAGTTCATTGACCAAAGTGATGTCACGTTGGGCATACACTTTATCAAAGGCCATAGAAATGGCATCGACTCGCTGCGCTGGATTGGCTTTGACGGAGAGGATATTCATTGAACCCGCCATTCTCGCTCGACCTAAGTGGTAATCAATGTGCGATTGAATTTGATTCAGAGGTTCATCTAATCGGGACTGGACGGTTGTATCCAAGGTGCGGACTTCATTTTTCAGGACAGATAATGGTGTCTTTAACGCATGGGATAAATTCCCGGCATGATTTCGTGCCCGTTCTAAAAGCTCCTGATAGTGAAAGAGTAGCGCGTTAAGGTCAGAGATTAAGGGTGAAATCTCTTTAGGGTAGGTCTCTTCCAGGCTGGTTTTATTTCCTGATTTAAGCTCGGCGAGCTCTTTCTGTAATTTAGTCAGAGGGCTTAAAGACCATGCTATCTGCACCAGAATAACAGTAAGCACGCCAGCAAACAGCAAGCCTAAAATTAACCATAATTGGCCAATTAACGTCTGAAGTGTATTTTTGATTGGAGCTTCATCGATGCCGACAACAACATGAATCGGGCCATTGTAATCGGGTAAATACAGTACCTTTTCCAAGGTAATTAGTTTCTCATCGCGAGCGCCATAAGCGTCTTTGTCGAGCTCTTTATATTCGATTCTTTTGTCCCATAAAGAGCGAGAACGTTCGAGGTGAGTTTTGGTCGAAGCGCTCCAATACAACCCGCTATAAGGTCTGTTAAACCGCGGGTCAGAAAGTTGTGCCGCTAGCGACAAGTGGCCCGTTTTGTCGATTTCTAACTGCGCGGCGATCTCGTCCATGAAGACGCTCAATTGTGATCGGGTATCATCCACCATGTAGTTATACACTTGAGTCGGAATGGTGACGCCAGCAGCCAGGATCATCGCGGTTAACCAAACGACAGCAGCCAATACCAGTCGGCTTTTGATACTCAGACGCTTTAATGGATACAGTGGCAATCTGTATTTATTTGGCATTGAGTTGGTACCCTAAGCCACGGACAGTCTTGATGATTTTCGGTGCGATTTTTTTACGGATACGACCTATAAAGACTTCAATGGTATTTGAGTCTCGGTCAAAATCTTGTTTGTAAATATGCTCGACGAGTTCTGTTCGTGAAATCACTTTCTCGGGATTATGTACAAAGTACGCAACCACTTTGTACTCGAGCGCAGTTAAGCTAATCGGCTCACCTTTCCACATCACTTTAGAGGTGCGGGTGTCCAAACTCAGATCGCCAATTTGCATGACAGGAGAAGCATTGCCAGAGGCTCTGCGAAGTTGGGCACGGATACGGGCAATCAATTCCACCATCTCAAAAGGCTTGGTGAGGTAATCATCGGCACCGGCATTCAGTCCTTCAACACGCTCTGTCAACGCGTCGCGGGCACTAAGAATAACGACAGGCGTGTTAATGTTTTCATCTCGGATGCCTTTCAATACTGATAAGCCATCCAGCTTAGGCAAGCCGAGATCTAAAACAATCGCATCCCACTCTTCTGTTGTCGCACGATATAGCGCGTCAATCCCATCTTGAGAGAGTTCGGGTACCCAGCCAGTGTTTTCCAACGTCTCGATGATTTGCTCACCAATGCGAGGCTCATCCTCGACAACAAGTATTTTCATAGTGGCTTCTTTTATTCATTTATTTGTTGTTGTGGTTTCAGCGCTTTATTGAAGTTACGACCTTTCACTTCAAGCATTTCTAATGTTGCTGCATCGTACTCAACTTTTAGGACGTTGCTGTCAAAGAGAATTTTTAATTCGTAAACCCACGCATGATTGTCTTCTTCGAGTTCTACTTTAATAATACGACCAAACAAGTCCTTTTCGACCGTTGCGTAGAGTTCGGAGAATGGTCGAATATCACCGTTTTGCACCGCGCGATAGACCTCATCCTGGTCTTCATCAAATTCAATCTCGGTGCCAGGTTTTATGACATCCTGCACAATCGCATGGCCGTCTTGTGATGCCAACAGATCCTTTTGTTGTGCGAACGTAGGTGCCGAAATTACCATCGGTAGCAAACTTAAAAACAACGCAACACGCTGAGAATTCGTTGATTTGTTCATAATAAAACCTTTTCATAAGAATTGGCAGGATTATAGGCAGCGGTATATGAATAGAAGGTGAACCTGTCAGCAAGAAAGTTGAGAGGTTCACTGGTTACCTGCATTGAAATGAATCGTCTGAATTGGTAGAAGCTACTTCAGTTCATCATCAAAAATTTTGTCACGCAGTTTCCAAAAACGCCCTGACTTTCTGGCAATCACAAACTGCGGTAAGCGAAATCGGTGCTGATTTGCCACGACTCGAGTCGGGGACGCTTCTTCAAACGGGCGATGCTTGTCTGCGAGGTGAGGACGAACAAATTGATCTTTGAAGTTCTGTTTTTGCTTTTTGGTAGTGAGAGACCAAAACTCATGAACTAACGCGTTCCCTTCACCTTGGTATGGTTCTCCCGAGTAGGTAACTTTTAACTGAGACTTACCGTCATTGGATTTGAAGACAGACAAGTCCATCTCAGTGCACTCGAATATCAACGCGTCTTTCAGGTTAAGCGCTTCTTTCAACTTTTTGTCTGGATCGACTAATGTGGCGTCACATTCGTGGCAGATGCGCGCAGCAATGTCGTTGTCAGCACCACATTCCCCACAATATTTCGCTCTGAATCGGTAACCGCAATGCTCGCGTTCACCCGTGTCTTCATCTTCGAAGTAACCCTGGCAACGGCGGCCGAAGTGTTCGAGCAAAAAGCCATTGCTATCCAATTTGCCCCAGAAGTTGTTATTAAAACCACAAGCAGGGCAGGGAATGGTAATGATTTCGCTGGTGGAATCGGGTTTGGGATCGCCAACTTCTGGCTGATACAAATCGTAACTGTTGCCTGCGTAATCAAGCACCAAACATTCTGACTTACCTTCTGACAGACGTAGCCCGCGGCCAACGATTTGCTGGTACAAACTGACTGATTCTGTCGGACGCAAAATGGCAATCAGATCAACGTGCGGTGCATCAAATCCAGTGGTTAATACCGACACGTTAACCAGATACTTGATTTCGCGGTTTTTAAACGCTTGGATGATGGCGTCACGCTCCGGAGTTGGTGTATCTCCGATGACAATTGCGGTTTGGCCTTCAGGTAATAAACCATGAATTTCCTGCGCGTGACGAACCGTGGCTGCAAAAATCATGACCCCATGCCGGTCTTTTGTGTATTGAATGATTTGTTCGACGATTTGCGGCGTAGCGCGTTTGGCTTTGTCGATCACCATATCCATTTCCGCTTCTTTGTAACGCCCAGTATTGGCGGGTTTTAACTGCGAAAAGTCATAAGACAAAACGGGCGCGTCCATCATTCGCGCTGGCGTCAGGAAGTTTTCATCGAGCAAGTAGCGAATTGGTAATTCAAAGATGCAGTCGCGGAAGAAACGAGGTTCTTCTGTGCGGACCTGCCCGCGAGTATGGTACTGATAAATCCAACCCATGCCCAATCGATATGGGGTGGCGGTAAGACCAAGAACTTTAATCCCTGGGTTTAACTCACGCAAATGAGTAATCACCTTCTGGTAGCTACTGTTTTTATCGTCTGGCACACGATGACATTCGTCGATAACCAGTAGCGAGAATTGGTTTTTGAAGGAATCTAAGTTTCTTACCACCGACTGAACAGAAGCGAACACAACTTGCTGATCGGTTTCTTTGCGTCCAAGGCCAGCAGAAAAAACCGAGCCTTTGAGACCGTACCCTTCGTATTTGGCATGGTTTTGCTCAACCAGCTCTTTAACATGCGCCATAACTAACACTCGTCCTTTAGCCAGACGAGCCAATTCGGCAATCACCAGGCTTTTGCCCGCACCAGTTGGCAGCACAATCACGGCAGGTGTCGAGTGTTTACGAAAGTAATGAATGACCGCTTTTACAGAGTCAGCTTGATAGGGACGAAGTGTATACATGAAAAAATGTGAAATTGCTCAACTATTCCAACCAGGGACGTTATAATACCTGACTTTTATACCCAAGTGATCTTAGAACCACGATTCGGAGAGCATTTGGGTATAATTCAATGAGGTATTCATGCGTTTAGATAAATATTTGTGTGACGCTCTGGGTGCGACGCGCAAGCAGGCGACAAAGATCATCAAAAGTGGCGAAGTGACCGTTGATGGTGACATTCAAAAAAGTGGATCATTCAAGGTGCCGGAAGGTGCGGAAGTCATGTGGGAAGAGCGCGTAGTTGCTGCGCCGGGGCCACGTTACATTATGTTGTACAAACCTGCTGATTTCGTTTGTTCACATGAAGATGGCTTTAATCAAACCGCATTCATGTTGTTAGATGAGCCAAAAATCGAGAATCTACATTTTGCTGGTCGTCTGGACGTTGACACTACCGGTCTGGTGCTCATTACCGACGACGGTAAGTGGTCGCACCGCATTACTTCTCCAAAACACAAGTGTGAAAAAACCTACCGTGTTTGGCTAGTTGATGCTATTCAGCCTGATTATGCTGAGAAACTTGCTGAAGGCATCATGCTTCGTAATGAGCAGGAAGCGACGTTACCAGCGCGTTTAGAGATCGTGAATGAAGCTGAAAATGAGTTGTTGCTAACCATCGTTGAGGGCAAATATCACCAAGTGAAACGCATGTTTGCTGCGCTCGGTAACAAAGTTGAGTATCTACATCGCGAACGCATTGGTTCTATCGAGCTTGACGAAGCACTCGAACCGGGTGATTACCGTTATTTGACTCAAGAAGAAATTGATTCGATCTGGAATTAATCATAGCTCTAGGAAATTATTTAGTTCCTATTGGGAACTGGTTTTTTGGTAGGAAATCGCTCAAAATGGCGGCTCCTACCAAATAGATTTAGTGCCAGACAGTTTTAGTCAGTGTCAAACCTCAAGTTATTAACTGAGGCTCGTTTATCTAAGACACTTACTTTTCTCGTAAAACATCCGATGTGGTGAAAAATGGTGGAGTGAGCTTCATTGCCCATCTTCTTTACTCTCATCGTCAGCGTATGAATTTGAATCGTTATCATGCGCTTTATTGTTTGAGTCGTTTGCAGCACCTTGGTATCCATTCGTCCTTTTGAACCTTGTAAAACGAGATTTTGGATTCGCTGTTATTCCTATAATCAACGTGACGAGAAGCTTCATTGATCACTGTATCCAGGCCAGGGTGCGAGTGGTTGGGACTCAACTAGAGGTAAAAGAATGACAGAAAAAGTTCAAAGTGCTCCGCAATCCCAACTCTCCTTTTTACTATTCATCGTTCTTGGGGCGATTGGTGCACTTACTCCGCTTGCCATTGATATGTATTTGCCTGCGATGCCTGCGATCGCGAAAGATCTCGGTGTCGCTCCTGGAGCGGTGCAAATTACATTAACGGCATATACCGCAGGCTTTGCGATCGGACAGTTAATCCACGGCCCGCTTTCAGATAGTTTTGGACGCAGACCGGTTCTGATTTTAGGTGTGTTTTTCTTTGGATTAGCGGCAGTTGTGAGTGCGACTACAAATGGCATTGACGCTCTTACTTATGTTCGTACCGCGCAAGGCTTTGCGGGTGCGGCAGCGGCGGTCATTATCCAGGCGGTCGTTCGCGACATGTTTGAACGTGAAGACTTCGCCCGCACTATGTCCTTTGTCACCCTGGTCATCACAATCGCGCCGTTAGTTGCGCCGATGATTGGCGGGCACTTTGCGATCTGGTTTGGATGGCGATCAATCTTTTGGGTACTGGCGATATTTGCCGTTGTGGTTATTTCTCTCGTATTTTGGAAGATTCCGGAAACATTAAAACCAGAAAATCGTCAACCTTTGCGCTTTCGTACGACACTAAGAAACTACGCTCGTTTGTGTTCTAGCTCCGAAGCGTTGGGCCTGATGTTAGCTGGCGCATTTTCATTCTCTGGAATGTTTGCTTTCCTTACCGCGGGCTCATTTGTCTATATTGATATATACGGTGTTCGACCTGACTACTTTGGTTACTTGTTTGGTCTGAATATTGTGGCGATGATCATTATGACCAGCATTAACGGCCGCTTGGTGAAAAAAGTGGGGTCGCATGCCATGCTTCGTTTTGGCCTGTCGGTTCAGCTTTTAGCCGGTATTGGTTTGTTAGTGGCCTGGCTGTTGGATTTAGGTTTGTGGGGCACAGTACCTTTTGTTGTGCTCTTTATTGGTACGTTATCGACGATTGGCAGTAACGCTATGGCACTACTTTTAAGTGGTTACCCATCAATGGCTGGTACCGCATCGTCACTGGCGGGCACATTAAGGTTCGGCATGGGGTCGTTGATTGGTGCGTTTGTGGCGGCACTTCCGGGTGACGTTGCATGGCCAATGCTCATTGTTATGTTTGCTTGTGCAGTGCTGTCTGCACTGTTTTATTGGACTTTAGGAAGAAAGGCGTAATGTCGGATTACACCAAAGAAATTCAGAATCTAGTTAACTCTGCGTTGGCAGATTTGGACGCGGAACATCGCTCAGGTAAGCTGGCGAATGCGCCTGTGGCTAACAACCATTACTTGGTGCGTTGGGTAACAAAAGCACTGAAATCGCAAAATTTTGGCCGAGTAGTGGGTGATGATTTGACCCGTTGGCAAAAAGCGGGGCGTTCAAAGGGTAACGATTCAGGCTTGTTGTTTATCTTTAAACGTATCTCAGCCTATTACGCCCAGTTCTTCCCTGAAGGCGAAGAAGCCAAAGTGATTAAAGACTCTGATATTGAAGCCTTTTTGGATGTCATGGAGCAAGCGGGCTGGGAAGTGTCTACCTCTGAGCAATTAGTAGGATGCGGCAAGGTTCAGATATTTACCGAAGGTCAAAACTCATTAGCACTTTGTGCAGACCAATGTGAAAGCTGTTTTGATGGTGAGTTACTGGTTAAACCGATGAGCTGGTTTGTGCGCGGTAATCATGCTGAGTTTGTCGAAAAAGCATCGCAGGCGGGCTTTATGGTCCACAAGGTAACGGATTATAAATCGATGGTGAAATACCACGGCGAGTACCTAATATTTCCTGCGAATGAAGGCAATCAATTAGCAGAGATTCCCCTCAGCTTTCAGGCATAATTTGCCCCAATAAACAAAAAAAGCATCAGATTCGTAGTGTCTCTGATGCTTTTTTAGTTTTAACAACGCACATTGGCTAGAAGCGATACTTCCAATAAACGCCGCCATAGATGCCGTTGTAGTCTTGCAGAACGTCACCCATGTTACTTACTTCATTATTGAAGAGATAATCATCTTCAGAGTAATCTTCGTAGCGAACATTGAATTGAACGCTTTGATTGTCTGAGATTTCATAATCTGCAACACCTTCAAGACGCGATGATTTGTATTCATTGTCCGGATACTGATACCCGCTGGCCGTTGTTGACGATTTACTGTCTGCCTGACTATAGCTGTAGTCCAGAGAGAGGGTTAACTTGTCTTCAAGAAGTCCGTCTTTACTGACCCCAAAGCCAACGGTGGTGACATCGTCTTTCAGTTTTGTTTTGTATCTATCCCATCCAACGACATCCGAATTTGCTTGTTGCTGTTCTGAGCGAATGATTTGTTGGTTATAGAACACATGTCCATTCAAGCCCTCAGCGAGGTTGAAATTGACGCTTAAATCATAACCGTAGTCTTCACCCTCACTCAGGCCAATGTCAGGTTTGTCATAATCATCATTGCCGTACCAGGCTTCTGCGAGGAGTTGTACGTGTTCAGAGATGTCGTAGCTACCGTCTCCGCGTAATTCTATGCGGTTTTTATCGGCCAAGTAGTATTGTCGTAAGTTTGGCGAGTCGCTACTTGAATTTCGCCAAGAAGACCCATCTCGGAAAGAGTAGGATAATTTACCGCCTAATTGCCATGGCGCTTCTGGACGATAACGAGCTCCGAAATACAAACTTTGCTCATCAATACTTTTACGATCAGCGTACTCTCGTTTGTCGTGCGTGTAGTCATAGCCCGCGTTCAATCTGATATCGCTGTTGAGGCGATGAGTGACCGAGGCTTCCAACTTTGTTTTGGTGCGGTCATAGCTTTCGCGCGTTGCACCAACCACATCGTTTCTATCCGACTTGTCGTCTTTGTCGGAGTAATCAGCAGACACTTTCAGAGCGGTATCACGCGATAGTTTGTTGTGATAATCCCCACTGACTTGCCAAGTACTGGTTTCACCGTGAAATGTATTTGAGTTAGAAGGGGACAACGCAAATGGCAGTAAACCTCCTTCAGATGTAGCTTGTGACCACAAAATTCGGCCGTTAAAGGTTTGTTGGTTCACGCGATAATTACCGGACACAGCCAATTGATGAAAATCGTTGTCAGGCTCGTTAGAAAGTTGGTTCGCATACGGGTCTGAAGTATCGCCATAGTAAAGCGCTGACATGTCATTGCGGAAGAAGGAACCACGGTAAGCAACGTCAACCAACCAGAGATCTTCTACATAACTCAGACCAACTTGGGTATTGAGTGTCTCATGGTCGACGGCCTTAGGAATGAATCCGGGGCCACTGCCATAACCCGGTATGGTCGATGAATAGAGGGACGTTGTGCCTTCTTTACGCTCATGTTTCATCGATGCATAGGGTTGCCAAGGTGATTTAGGCGTGTACTTGAGCTCAAATTTGAAGGTATCACGGGTAACTTCGTGATCATATTTGCTTAAACCTCCACTCGTGAGTACGTTGTCACTCCCTTGATAGGCACTTAATGATGAGCGATTCCAGTAGTAGGGCGTTTCGCTGTAACTTGTTACCAAACGAAAACCGTCATACTCACCAATTTCCCATTGAATCAAGAAGCGTTGTAGCCCTAAGTCGTCAACCAGTAAGCGATTGTAGAAGCCATCATCTTCATAGCGTTCAAGATCCGCATTCAGGCTTGCATTTAGGTGCTTGTTGTCTGAACTAGTGCCATGAAGAGGTGGGTTCCAGTTATAGAATCGTGTTGAACCGTCGTTATCGAGATAACCGACGCCCACACTGACATCACCACTCCACAAACCATCGCTACTACAGTCAGTACAATTCCAGCGGCTGGTATCAGCCTCTTGGCTATTCTGCAGCGAATAATCTTCTGCGTGTACTTGTAGAGATAAAGCAAGGGAAATAGCAATACAGATTTTTGATAGTTTCATGCCACCCTCCTTAATATCTTAGCGTCTGACCGCGTGGGTGATTAGAGCCATGCACTTGAGTATGGCAGTTCATACAGCTACCACCACGAACCTTCAAGTCGTTTTCAGGCATCGCAACGTTAGCATGAGGAACGCGGTGACACTCCTGACATAGCATTGGTAGACGTTTGTTTAACATGGCTTTATTAACTGAACCGTGAGGAGAGTGACAGGTTGTACAATCTTCCGTGACGGGTTCATGTTCCCATAAGTTTGGACCGCGTTTTTCCGCGTGACACTCATAGCAGGTGTCATTAATTGATGACCAATTGAGGCTCGCTTCGTTGATTGTCTGGTGTGGGTTGTGACAATTCGAACAGGTCATCACGCCATCCAGTACCGGGTGACTGCTGCGCTTATGAATGTCAGATTTGGCCTTAATATGGCAATCTGTACATTTATCCGCTTGCAACTCAGCAACCATCATAGGATCGTCCTTTTGATGCAACTGGTGACAGCTCGAGCACGAGAGGCCTTCAAAAGCGTGCTCACTGCTGTGCCAAGTAGAACGCTTAGCATCTTGGTGGCACGACAAACACACGCTATTTTGTTTCTCTACAGGAACAGGGGAGTTAGGACCAAAGGTGATCATTGGCTCCCTTACTTGGCCTTTACGAGGATTACGTTCATGGTTATTTGCCGGGCCATGGCATGCCTCACACTGCTTATCGTTCATTGGCCCGTGAATATTGGCAGCTTTACCATGTACATTATCGAAAATACCCGTAGCAGGCTTATCAGACGTGTCATCATGGCATCGTAGACAGCCATCAGGACCACGACGAGAGTATTTCCCTTCTGAAAACTTCGTATCCAGTATGGTCTGTATCTCTTCTCTCGATAAGGTCGCTGCTTCAGGTTCTGCCTCGGGCTCGGTAACGTCTTCAGAGTTTACTGAAGAAATTACCCCAAACCCGAGTATTAACACCACTAACCACCGCTGAATGATTGCTCTCATAACAATTCCTTTTTCATCCTTAATCGTTAATTACTTATGATCAATGACGTTTTCAACGGTAGTCATATACCTTGTGAACCTTATCTACGCCCTGAGACTGCCCGATAGCGTGACATGTCGAACATTGCTCAGAACCCATCGCTTCTGCGGCTGTGTCAGCACCAAAGACTGCGCCGTTATTTATCATATGGCTCAGTATTGCATCACCAGCTACAGTTTCTGGATCTGCGTCCGCGAGCGCTGATTCAAGGTGACATGCACCACAGGCCACTAGAGCCGGGCTGAAGTATTTTGTTTCTCCTGCTGTATTCATCGCCAATGATGGGCGCGTATTTTCCTGACTTGGCAGGTTAAATTGAGACGATGTATGGCAAGATTCACAGTTGTTGATTGCTCCTGGGAATACCGCCTCACCATTACGATGAGACCCAAACGCATGATACGAGTGCACGTGGTATTTCAGATCTGCCGGTATGCCTGTGTAAAAAGATGGACGTTCTGAGTTATGGCAATTTTTACATTGCTGGAAATCAGTCGCCGCATGGGAGTCTGCGTGGATTGTCAGCTCTTTATGACAACCGTTACAGCTCTCAATATCCGCGCCCATTGGAAGACTATGAGGAATTTCCACACCACCGATGCCGAAGGCTGAAGAGGTGTTATTTGCTGCAATCATGAACGGGCTCTTGATTAGATCAATACCGGTAAAGTTGACACACTCACTCAGCACGCCTTCTCTTCTGTCAGCACATAGAGGTACATCTGCAATGTTGACAGTCAGTTTCGAAGTGCTGGTTGGTTTGACATCAGAAGCACTGAGGTCTTTGTGACAGGTGAACATACCATCGCCTTCTGCAACACAGCCATTGCCAACCGCACCGTCTCCATACATGTTCAGATCAACGGTTGGGAGCGGCGATGGTGACGAGAAAGTTAACGGACTTAAATATGACAATAGAGGTCCTTCACCGTTATCCCAGTTAAGAAGAAGGTAGAAGTGATCGTCATTATTGATATAAGGCCTAATGTCAGCCATCGAGCTTATACCCACACCGTCTTTCATGATGCGTACTTGAACTTCGAAGCTATCATCAATGAAACGCGCTTGTTCAATCGAGACGTCTAACGTGTCTCTGGCGGTTGATAGGTTAGCTAAACGCATCATGTGAACTGTTTTAGCGCTTCTGCTTGCGTCTTCGCCAATGATTGGGTCGCCATTTTCGTCACGCTCATAAGGGCGATGACATCCGGTACAAGTATTTTGAGGGGAACCGTCTCGAATCCATGCAGTACCAACTTGATTTGCATGAGCTCCGCGATCACGGAACAAGTGACAGGTTTCACAGGCAACTTGGGTTGGGTGTTCAAACCAGTTGTTTGCATCCGATGCTTTTGCTGTGTCACTCGAGTGGCAAGTCGTACAGTTGCGCGCATCTTGTGGGAATGGGCTGCCCTCAACGACAAGACCGTCTATGTCAGTGACTAACTGTTCACTGTCATCAACAGGCTGCTTGTACGTAGTCAGGTCATTTCTGTCACTGCCAAGTTTAAATACGTTGCCGTGATATTGGTGCACAACGGCCGCAAGAGGTCTACGAGCGGGTGCTGCACCTGGGTTACTGTCGTTGTGACAAGACGTACAAACCGCGATGTTATTGTCTATTGAGCGATAACCCGGACCATGGTGAAGGGGCTCATTCATATGACAATTCGCACAGGTTCCGTCTTCAATGACATTCCTCGTTACAGTACTGTCTGAACTGGTACCTGGTACCCACTCATAAACATGAGTAAAACCGACCTCTTGGTCGCCGTAAGCGAACACGATGCGGTGTAACTTATCTTCATCCCAGCTGATATACCCGTCACTATTAGCGGAATCGGCAGGATACGGATCGGCGACTTTCAAAATGTCTGTAATTGCAAAGGTGTAACGATAGCCGTCGTCTGTTTTCTCTAAATCACCATCCCAAACACTCTCCATTGATGCTCTGTTATTTGAGGCATCACTGGAGTGATGGAAACTTTTCCAGAAGGTATTGCCGTTACGCCCATTAAAGTCGTAAGCGGGGTCACTGGTATCTTCAACGTCACTGCGTGCCGGCATTGCTTTCAACACCGCGATTCTAAAGTCTTTATCGGTGTCGAACGTGTAGTCACGCCCCGCGCCGTCCAGAACGTTAAAGTCAACCACCAACTTTGTTTCAGTACCACTGTCGGAGGGCATAAGCATCGGCGTTTCGATTTCGACGCTGAATGAACTGACATCTGGCGGAGGGGTATTTTGATCATTTTTACCGCCTGGACCACATGCGGCCATTAACATGGCAAGGGTTGTGATGAAAAGTAGTTTTATATTGTTCATTTTCCCTCTCGCTTTCACCTAATAGATTTAAATAAAAGTGGGACTAATTTAGATACAACTTATTGAATTTTGGGCTCTGAGTATAAATAGCCCATATAAAGTAGTTTGCTTTATTCTTGTTAGTTATCTTTTGGAGAGAGTGAACAACGACGGGTCAAAATTTACATTCCACTCTACCACCGACTGTTTTGAGTATAGACATAAAACCGTGCTTCATAGCTCGCTAAAGATATTTTTTGAGTGTTGTGATGTTGCTCAAAGTGTTGAATGTTATGGGTTTTGTTGTTTTATTATGCATTACAATGACTTATAAAAAATAAGGTTATAATTTGCCTTTCTAATGTCAGCAAATTATAAGAGCGTGGTCTAATATGTATTGTGTATGTAAATGAGATGTTGTTTTGGACAGGTTGATATTGGAATTGCTTATAAGAAAGCGTTGGTTTAGCAGTGATCTGACTTGAGAGTCGTCATGTTTATTCCATTTTCTTTCTAGTAAATTTTAGATACAGCCGCCTAGTTCTCACTGTCTTTCAATAATATTTAAGTTTAGGAATCGCAGCCTATGTGTTCTTCTTTGACAAAAATAACTCAAGCGTTGACGTTGATTACAGCCAACTTTCTTCTGGTTTCGTCAGTGCAAGCATCCGCTCCAGAATTAATCGAGCGTTTGGAATGTGAGGCATGCCATGGACCGGGTGGGGTATCGACAAATACCAATATTCCTTCTATTGCGGGCTTACCGGAATTTAATTTTATTGATCAAATGCTGCAGTATGGCGAAGGGCGACCTGCTGATACCGTTAAGCATGTTTATGGTGATACGAGCAAAAGTGGTGACATGGCGACTATTGTGAAATCGCTTTCCGAAGAAGAAGTGGAAGAGTTAGCTGCACACTATTCACAGCTTGCGTTTGTTCGTGCGAAACAGGACTTCGATCAGTCACTGGCTGATAAAGGGAAAATGATTCACGAGAAAAATTGCGACAGCTGTCATGTGGATGGAGGCAGCGATCCGATGGATGAAACCTCGATTCTGGCAGGCCAGCAAAAAGGCTACTTGCTAACCACGCTCAAGCAGTTTCATAGCGGTGCACGTTCTGTAGATAAGAAAATGGATAGCGCTGTTAAAGGGTTAAGTGAAGACGATTTGGTTGCACTGTCTGAATATTACGCGAGTTTCCAATAAATCAATCACTGGCAAGGTGGAGCAAACTATATGGGATGGTGGAGTCGACCTAATAAAAAATGGATGCTCGGCATCCCGCTTGGTGGTGTAGTCGCGTTTATCTTAGGCGTGGGCGCACTAGGCGCTTACCATGGCGTTATGAATTATTCCAACACCAACGACTTCTGTTTCGGATGCCACATTGGGATGGATACGATCGTGGAGGAATATCAAGCGTCAATACATTACAACAACTCAAAAGGTGTGATTGCCGCGACATGCAGTGACTGTCATGTTCCGAGAGAGTTTATTCCCAAAATGATCGTTAAAATCACCGCGACAGCGGATATCTTCCATAAATTGAAAGGCGATATTACGCTGGAAAACTTTGAGTCAGAACACCGGCCAAGGCTTGCGGCAATCGTAACGGAGGAGTTTGTCGCCAATAAGTCCAAGCAATGTAAATACTGTCACCAGGTTGATCGCATGGACTTCGAAGCGCAAGGTCGTACGACGGCTCGTCGACACCAAATGATGGAATCACGAGATCAATCGTGTATCGATTGTCATGCTGGTATAGCGCACAAGTTACCAGAGGATGAGCCAGAAGAAGTCGAAGAAGAAATGGTTGAAACCACCGCTATGGTTAATTGATTCTTCTTAAAGTTCTGATAAGTATAAAGTATGGCTGCCTAGTGGTCTGAGTTTTCTTCCGCTTGGTTAGCCATCGCTTTCACCATGCCATTAAATATGAACAGGTGGGCTGGCATCATGGCAAACCAGTAAAGCAGCCCCAGAAAACCTTGCGGATGCCACCATGCCGTTATGTCCAGCTCTCGCACATCTCCTTCATCTTTTATACTGATTTCCAAGCGCCCAAGCCCGGGACCTTTCATGCCAAAAAACAGAGATAAGAATTGGTTTTCTTCACACCGGATGACTTTCCAAGAGTCAATGAAGTCGCCCACTTTGAGTTCGGGGCCGGGAGGGGAGACTCGAACGGGTTTCCCGCCACCAAAAAAGATATCCAGCCATTCACGGGTTCGCCAAAGAATATTTGCAAAGTAGTATCCTTTCTCTCGGCTACCAATTTTCTGCGCAACTTTCCACAACGCCTCAGCAGATGCTTTGGTTTTTATGCTGGCTCCTGCTTGCTTAGGAAAGTAGCCATATCCTGGTTGCCAGCGTTTTAGTGCCGCTGGCTCAAATCCCCAAACATTGCTACGTACAAACGTTCCCTCGTGTGCAATTGCCTCTGTTACCGATTGTTCATAACTGATCATTTCTTGTGGAAACCGAGTCTCAATCGCGACCGAATCCGCGATGTAATCGTGTTCTAATCCGGCGAGTAGTGCCTTGCCAATACTTGATGGAACGGAAGTAATGAGCCCGAGCCAGTGGGACGCCATTTTAGGGGTAAGCAGTGGGGTAGACCACAACCGGTATGGCTTATTCGTCACTTGGCATATAACGCGAAATTGCTTTCGGTAGCTTAATGTATCTGGCCCTCCCACTTCGTAGATCTTACTTTCCTCCGGTGGTGGTTCTGCTGCAAGGGAGAGTAAGTAATGATTCAGATTAGGCAGAGCTATCGGGTTGGCTTTAGAGTCCACCCATTTTGGTGTGACTAAAACAGGCAGGTTGTAAACGAAGTCACGCATTATTTCAAAAGCCGCAGAACCCGGGCCGATAATCACACCAGCGCGCAATTCTGTGACCGGAACTCCGGACTGGCGAATGATTTTTCCGGTTGCTTTTCGCGCGGCTAAATGGCGCGAATTTCCCGTTTGGGGCTGAATTGCACTGAGATAAATAACGTGTTTAACGCGACTTTTTTCTAAGGCGAACTTAAAATTCAGTGCAAGGTTGAGCTCGTATTCGACAAAGTCATCTCCCTGAGCCATTCCGTGCACCAAAAAAAAGACCAAATCAAAGTCATTCACAATAGATAATGTTGCCTCAGCGTCGGCTAAATCCAGGTATTTCAGCGTCAGGTTTGGATGAGGGCGCGATCTTGATTCTAAATAATCGATATGTCGCGCCGCTGCTGTGACGCTGTAACCTTTATCTAGTAAAAGAGGGAGAAGTTGAGAGCCTATGTATCCAGACGCGCCAAGTACCAACACCTTTTTCATTCTTTGTCCTTTTTTTGTTGGTGGAATTATCACCACTAGGTATAATCATGAGACACTTTTCCATTTCTTTCAATAAGTTGTCGTTGGAGTGCTCGTGTCTTTTTTTTCTCAGCTTTTAATTCACGCCGATAAGGCATTTTTACGTCGTTTGTTCGCGATAGCGCTTCCAATCACTCTTCAAAGCATTATGTTTTCCAGCCGCAGCCTGGTCGATGTATTAATGCTCGGCCAGCTTGGTGAGGCTGAAATTGCCGCCGTTGGGGTGGCCGCCCGAGCTACGTTTGTCACGACAATTATGTTGGTGGGTGTCACGACTGGTGGAGCTTTGTTAACCGCTCAATATTGGGGGGCTGGGGACAAAGCGGGCGTAAGGGAGAGTACATCTCTTACCTGGGTGATATCAATGGTGTTTGCTGCAATGGCCGTTTTCCTGTTTGTGGTCTTTCCTGATCCAATCATGAGCTTAACCACTGACTCACAGCAGGTTATTGATCTGGGGGCAAACTATTTGGTGGCGTCTTCAGCCAGTATGTTTGCTGTTGCCTGTGTTGCCAGTATGGCCGTTGGTTTGCGAGCGATGCATCAACCGGGCTTAAGCACATTCTTTAGTGGTATTGGTATCGTCTCGAACGTGTTCCTGAACTGGGTGTTGATTTTCGGTCACTTGGGTTTTCCTGCACTTGGTATTACCGGGGCTGCAATCGCGACTGTTATCAGCGGTGCCATCGAAGTGGGCTGTCTATTCGGGTATTTATGGGCTAAGAAACATATTCTTGCGTTTGGATGGAATGACATCCGAGCGGGATTAGTATTTGAAAAAATTACGCGCTTTCTTAGTTTGTCATTGCCAACGACGTTTAACTTTCTGGCATGGGCTGGTGGACTATTTGTTTATCATGCGATTATGGGACAAGCGGGCGTCCAGGGCTTGGCGGCTCTCTCAGTCATGACCCCCGTTGAATCCATAGCGTTGGCAATGATGATCGGTTTGTCGAACGCTGCTGCCGTTTTGGTTGGCAATCAGTTAGGCGCGAAGAATTTTGAACCCGTTTACTACCAAGCCTGGGCAACACTGATTTTGAATCTGATCATTGCCGTGGTGGTTGCCATATTACTGTTGGTTTCAAACCAGTGGATATTGAATGCGTTCAGCGCTTTGACGCCAGAAACGCGTCAGTTATCAGAGCAATTTATGCTGATTCTGGCCATTGGTGTGATACTGCGTTCCATTCCTATGATGGTCATTGTCGGTGTTCTTCGCGCGGGCGGCGATGTTAAATTCTGCCTGTATCAGGACTTAATAGCACAGTGGGTTATTGGTATCCCTCTTGCTGCCTTCGCTGCTATTTACCTTGGTTGGGAACCGCAATGGGTGTATTTACTCTTTTTGACCGAGGAAGTGGTTAAGTGGGCGATTTCCTTACCACGAGTGAGAAGTAAAAAGTGGATGAAAAACCTAATTGGTAGCTAACCATACAAATGGAGAAAATCGATTATTAGTGATAGGAATTTGCTTTTAATTTCAACAAAAATAGTTTGAGAAGGTGAATCGAGTTGCATTTGCGGTTTGATAATGTGATCTAGTATTCAAAATACTTCCTACTGGTCCGATTTTAGTGTAGATTCTTATCCCAATTTTAAATACCTGTTGAGCGGCTATATTAATGTTAAGACTGTCAGACCTATGTAAAGGCTATGTAGATGGGGGAGAGTTTCACCCAGTTTTACAAGGGGCAGAATTAACATTACAACGCGGTGAGCAAGTCGCTCTGATGGGTGAGAGTGGTTCAGGCAAAAGTACCTTACTTAATTTGATTGCTGGTCTGGATACGGTGGATTCCGGAGAAATTCAGTTTGTCGGTTTTTCGATGCATGATGCTCCGGAGCATTTGAGAACACTCTATCGCAGAAATAACATCGGCAATATTTTCCAGCAATTTAACCTCCTTCCGACGCTAAACATTGCGGATAACATTCGTTTTTGTCGCCAGTTAAAAGGCTTGCCGGAAGATCAAGGTTTGTGGCGCCAGATTCTCTCCGCTCTTGATTTGATGCCACTTCTTGGCCGTTATCCTGAAGAAGTCTCTGGTGGTCAGCAACAACGCGCTGCGATTGCACGAGCTCTTTACATGGAACCGCAAATTCTCTTGGCCGATGAGCCAACCGGAAGCTTGGATGAACGAAATGCCGAAGCGGTGATGCGTTTATTAACCACGCTTGCGCGCCAACTGAATTGTACATTGTTGTTGGTGACTCACAGTGAGAAGGTCGCTGACCATATGGAAGGTAAAATCCGACTGCAAGGGGGGCAACTGCATGTTATGGCCCGTAGTTAAGGCACTACTCGGTCATTACCGTCGTTACCCACTGCAAATTATTCTCGTCTGGTTAGGTTTAACTTTAGGCGTATCTCTTCTGGTTGGTGTTACTTCGATTAACCAGCATGCAAAACAGAGCTATACAACGGGTGAGAGACTTTTCTCTAATCCGTTGCCTTACCGAATTAGTACCAAGCACTCCGCTAATAAAGTTCCTCAGGGTTTTTATATCCAGCTGCGCCGCGCAGGCTTCAATCAATGTGCCCCGTTTGATGTGATCCATTTAGACGCTAAGTCAGACATGAATCTGATGTTGGTCGGTATTGATCCTGTCGCGATGATTCCTCTTCAGCAAGGAAAGTCATTAGGGGAAATGCCGATTCTGTCCATAATGAAGCCTCCTTATCCAATTCTGATCAGTCAGGACTTGGCTTCTTACATGGAATGGCAAGATGGTGACTTTATTGAGATGAACGATGGCAGCCGTCTGGGCCCGCTTCAAGTCGACCAGAATAGTCTGCTTTCCGGTACTAGGCTGATTACTGATATTTCTTTACTACGCATGTTGAAACGCAGCTCGGGCTTGTCTTCGATTTTGTGTGGTGAAATGTCAGAAGAAAAGCTGTCGGCACTGAAAAAAATGCTACCCAATGGCATGACGCTGACTCATAACACGCGCAACGAATTGGAGTCTTTGACTAAAGCGTTTCATATGAACTTAACGGCAATGGGAATGCTGTCGTTTTTAGTCGGACTGTTTATCTTTTATCAAGCCATGTCTCTGTCTCTGATTCAGCGACAACGCTTAGTAGGGATATTACGCCAAGCGGGTGTAAGCGGAACTCAACTTGCGCAAGCTTTATTACTTGAACTGTCTATTCTTGTGACGGTTGCTTGGGCATGTGGCAACTTTTTGGGGGTAATACTCGCAAATGAGCTTATCCCAACGGTGTCGACAAGTTTAAGTGATTTGTATGACGCTAACGTCGGTTTGTCTATCGGTTGGTCATGGAAGTCAAGCATATACAGCTTAGTCATGTCAGCGATGGGTGCGCTAATTTCCTGTTTATGGCCGTTAATACGTCTACTTAAATCACAACCAATTCGCTTATCGTCTCGTCTTTCTTTGATGCGTTTTGCTGGTCGAGAGTTCTCTTGGCAAGCGTTGGCTGCATGTGCTTTTTGTGTTGCTGCGGTCGCCGTGTATCAAGCACCAAAAACACAGGAGATTGGATTCACTATTGTCGCGCTGATGATGTTAAGTGTTGCCCTCGTTATGCCATTTATCATGTGGCATCTATTTCAGAGTTTTTCTTACTCACTGCGTTGGGTGCGAGTCCGGTGGTTCTTCGCAGATGCTGCGGCTAGTATGAGTTACCGCGGAGTCGCAAGCATGGCATTCATGCTTGCACTTGCTGCAAACATTGGCGTTGAAACCATGGTCGGTAGTTTTAGAGATACCACCGACAAATGGCTTAACCAACGTTTGGCTGCGGACATTTATATTTACCCGAATAACAATAATGCGGCACGCATGAGTGGCTGGTTACAGCAGCAACCTGAAGTGAAGTCTGTGTGGTGGCGTTGGGAAAAAGATCTACCTACGGATAAGGGCGTTCTGCAGGTTGTGAGCACAGGTGCTTCTGAAGGGGAACTCGAATCTCTAACGGTTAAGCTGGGTGTGCCTAGCTACTGGTATCAGTTACATCATGGCAAAAGTATCATGGTTAGTGAGTCGATGGCGTTAAAGCTCGACATTCGACCTGGTGATGTGATTGATCTACACGCTCCGCTTGGTGACGGGTGGCAAGTTGCGGGTGTCTATTATGATTACGGTAACCCCTATAACCAAGTAATGATGTCTCACCGAAGTTGGCTCTATGCTTTTGCAGGTACGGGGAACGTGGGGCTTGGCGTCGTTCTTGAAGACAACGTCAATGGTGAAGGACTGAAAAACCGATTAGAAAATGTGTTCCGCTTATCTCAGGATCGCATTTTTGATGATAGTAATATTTATAACCAAGCAATGCGTGTTTTTGATCATACGTTTGCTATCGCGGGTACGCTGGGCAACATTACGCTTATCATCGCTGTTTTCGGCTTGTTCTTTGCGACCCTGGCAGGTGAACTCTCTCGGCAGAGACACTTCTCACTCCTCAGGTGTATGGGCGTGTCCGGTAAAGAGCTTGTTTTACTCGGTGGCTTACAGCTCTTCGCGTTCGGAGCGATATCGGCGCTCATCGCCGTGCCTCTGGGCTTAGCGCTGGCTCATGTAATTGTGGACATTATTATCAGACAATCTTTTGGCTGGTCACTGGAGTTACAGACGATCCCTTGGGAATACGCCAAGACGATCGCTTGGGCAATGCTGGCTATCATGGCGGCAGGTGCCTTGCCTGTTATTAGAATGATCAAAAGTACACCAATGAAGTCATTGAGGGATGCGTTGTAGTGGTAAAAAAGAACTCCAAAAAGCGCTTCTTAGCAGCAGTATTGTCTATTGTGGCAGTGGTTGTACTGCTAGGCTCTCTATACTTGCCGTTTTGGTCGGAAGACACGGTTACTCAGGAGAGTGATATTAACTCGATACTGACCAGAGAGAATAACACTATCTTTGAGCCAGTTTTGCCTGATGAATATGTTTCGCTGCCAGCCGATTTTAAGTTTCATCCCAAATACCAGCACGAATGGTGGAATTACTTCGCTAAGTTGCAAGATAAGAACGGCGGGGTTTATAACGTTCAGTGGAGTTACTTTAGAGTAGCGACAGATGAACGTGAAACCAGAGGCTGGCAAAATCCTCAGCTATATATCTCACACATCGTCATTAGCCATGGTTCTCAGGTGTGGAAAGAGCAACGTGTTGCGCGAGGTGGCATAGGCCAGGCTGGGATGCAGAATCATCCATTTAGCTTATGGATTGACAATTGGAACTGGCGCTCTCTTGGCACAACGCCTTTCCCTGGCAAACTTATTGTTGCGACGGATGATTTCAGCGTTGACCTTAACACACAGACGAACGGCCCATTTGTCGTCAATGGCGATAGAGGCTTTCAGGTCAAGCATGCTTTGCAGTCGGTTGCCTCGTTTAGCTTTAGTGCCCCTTTTCTTAATGTGAAAGGCAGTTTGAATATTGATGGTCAACGGATCCCAGTATCTGGCACGGCCTGGACTCAAAAAGAGTGGGGCAGTGGTTTGATAGGAGAAGGGCAACAAGGTTGGGACTGGTTCACATTCAACTTAGATGATGGCAGAGCGCTGACGGTCAGCAGGTATCGTCATCACGGTCAAATGCCTCATATATTCGGCACCTTATCAACACGTTCAGGTAAAGTGATCAATCTGTCAGAGAAAGATATCACGATTCAACCGATACAAGTGACCAGCTTGTCTAACGGAAAACGGTTGCCATTACAATGGGTTATCAATGTGCCAGAATACGACATTGACCTGACGACACGTGTCGTTAACACCAATATGTGGCTCCCTTTTGTTATCCCATATTGGGAAGGTCCTACGTTAGCATCGGGCTCTAACGAGGCTTGGGGATTTATGCAATTAACTGGCTACTAGTTGTTTGCTAACTACCATTCGGTTTTTATTTAAATAGCCACCCTTGAGGTGGCTTTTTTGTTCCTGTAGCTTGATAGAGATAGGATAATTCTCAGTGTTTATCATAAGTATTTTAATCATGTTATGCTGAATTATGAGTAATACTGATTAATAAATAGCAAAGAAGCGATATGCAATTGGTCGTAACGTCTACAAAGTTATTGTTGGAAAATACGATATGTTGCAAATCAAACATCGGAAATAACGAAGTTTATACTCTGAACAAGCGATTATTCTAAAGTTTCTTACAGCTATAAACTCAGATCATTCTTTGTCGATCGTTTATGAAGATAATAAATATAAGGGTTAATGTATGAACGATGCTATTCGTGACTTTTTCAAAATGGAATCCGCAGGAGGCATTCTTCTCGTGATTGCAGCGGCGATCGCGATGACCATTGCAAACACACCTCTGGGCGAAACTTATCAATCTTTTCTGCATACTTATGTTTTAGGTATGTCCGTATCTCACTGGATCAATGACGGCCTAATGGCGGTGTTTTTCCTATTAATTGGTCTTGAGGTTAAACGAGAGTTACTTGAAGGTGCACTGAAATCAAAAGAAACAGCGATCTTCCCTGCGATTGCAGCGGTTGGTGGTATGTTGGCACCCGCTCTTATTTATGTCGCATTTAATGCGAGTGACGCTGAAGCGGTTTCTGGCTGGGCAATCCCAGCGGCAACAGATATCGCATTTGCATTGGGTATCATGGCGCTTCTGGGTAAACGTGTCCCGGTAAGCCTGAAAGTATTCCTGCTGGCTCTGGCTATCATTGATGACTTAGGTGTTGTGGTTATCATCGCGCTGTTCTACACGGGCGATCTATCGACAATGGCTTTGCTAGTTGGTTTTGCCATGACTGGTTTACTGTTCTTGTTGAACGCTAAGAAGGTGACCAAACTAACACCATATATGATTGTGGGTGCCATCCTTTGGTTTGCTGTTCTTAAATCGGGTGTTCACGCGACGCTTGCTGGTGTGGTGATCGGTTTTGCTATCCCACTTCAAGGTAAGCCGGGCGAGCATTCACCGCTGAAACACATGGAGCATGCTCTTCACCCATACGTGGCGTTTGGTATTCTTCCGCTGTTTGCGTTTGCAAACGCTGGTATTTCGTTAGAAGGCGTATCTTTATCTGGCTTAACTTCAATGTTGCCATTAGGTATCGCGCTTGGTTTGTTGGTTGGTAAGCCTCTGGGTATTTTCACCTTCAGCTGGGCGGCAGTGAAGCTAGGTGTGGCGAAGCTGCCAGAAGGTATCGGCTTCAAACATATTTTCGCGGTGTCTGTGCTTTGTGGTATTGGTTTTACGATGTCTATCTTTATCTCGTCACTTGCATTCGGCAATGTGAGTCCGGAGTTCGATACTTACGCACGACTAGGTATTTTGATGGGGTCAACAACTGCAGCGATAATCGGTTACGTGTTGCTTCACCTGTCTTTACCAAAAAAGGCACAAGTGTAAAAACTTAAACCAATGAAAAGCCTCCCAAAAGGGAGGCTTTTTTATGCCTGTCATCTTTTAGGTAGAGCTAAGAAAAATGTTCCAGACGAAAAAAAGCCCAGTCGAAAATTTGACTGGGCGGATACAAACATAGGAGTTAATAAGAAAAAAGCAGCAACGTAACAATCAGATGGAAAAGTTTGACGGCCAGTGAAACTTAAAATGCCCTAGTTGTTACATATATTCAGACCGAGCTTTCCCAAAACAGTTCCATTTTTTTGGAAAATATTTTCCTAAAACATGCCGTTTTTTGATGTGTCAATTTAAGTCATTGTATCTGCGGGTAATATCACCATAAGTTTATCGCCAGTAATCCAAGGAGCTGCTTGAGTTCAACCATGCGGATTTTAACCGCACTAAAATTACGATGTTTAAAATTTATCTTGGTTAAACGTTGAACATTTTTATTGAAAGAATAAGTTTTGAAAATGTGATGTTAATCGTTTGTTAATCTCTCTGTTCGCGGTATATTTTAAACAGTTGTTTAATACGAGTGATTAAAATGGCCCCAAGAACTTCAACAAAAGAAAAAATACTCAATGTCGCAGAAGGGTTGTTTGCAGAGTATGGGTTCAATGATACATCACTGAGAACCATTACTGGCAGAGCGAATGTAAACCTTGCATCAGTCAACTACCATTTTGGCGATAAAAAGACGCTGGTTAGGGCGGTTTTAGACCGATACCTAGAAGCACTGATGCCGAGTATCAAGACCTCTCTAGTCGAACTGAACACGCGCGATAATTACACGATGGAAGAAGTGTTTGAATCGCTGAGATTGCCTCTAGCTACACTTAATGAAGTAAGACCAAATGGTACAGCGTTGTTTATGCTATTGCTGGGCCGCGGTTATACGGATGTGCAGGGACATTTACGTTGGTTCATCACCACTCGTTACGACGAAGTATTGAAGTTATTTACTACCTCTATCATGAAAGCGAACCCAGAGCTAACGGAAGAGCTACTATTCTGGCGATTACATTTCACGCTCGGAACGTGCGTTTTCACGATGGCATCTAGTCAAGCGCTACTAGAGCTTTCAGAAAGTAAATTCGATCAAGAAGTCGATATTAAGTCTGTAGTCGATTTGTTAATTCCTTACTTGTCAGCAGGAATGTCAGCGAAGTAAATGACTCGAACAAGTAAGCTGTTAGTTAAACCAATAATAAATTATGCCGTAAGGTGACGTGAACAAAAGGATCTGAACAATGAGCTCTCTACGAAGAAAATGGATTAGTGACCCAGCATTTAAAATGTTTAAAAAAGTACTACCTCCGTTGTCCAGCACTGAAAAAGAAGCAATGGAAGCAGGTAGTGTTTGGTGGGATGCAGAGCTATTTTCCGGCAAACCAAACTTTAAAACGCTGCACCAATACCCAACTCCGAAGTTAACAGCAGAAGAGCAGTCCTTTATGGACAATGAGCTCGTAACGCTACTCGATATGCTTGACGATCAAAAGATCGTAAAAGAAGACCGAGACTTATCTCCAGAAGTGTGGGAATTCTTACGTAAAGAGCGTTTTTTCTCTCTGATTATCTCTAAAGAATATGGCGGTCGCGAGTTTTCTTCACATGCTAACTCTACGATTGTTTCGAGCATTGCGACTCGAAGCATCAGTGCGGCTGTATCGGTAATGGTTCCAAACTCATTGGGTCCAGGTGAGCTTCTTTCTCACTATGGTACACAAGAGCAAAAAGATTACTGGTTGCCTCGTCTTGCTGACGGTACTGATATTCCATGTTTCGCGCTAACAGGCCCAGAAGCCGGTTCTGATGCGGGCGGTATCCCAGATCAAGGCGTTGTTTGTTACGGTAAGCATAACGGTGAAGAAGTGCTGGGTATTCGCCTGAGCTGGAACAAGCGCTACATTACACTAGCGCCTGTAGCGACGGTTTTAGGTCTCGCATTTAAACTTCAGGATCCTGACGGCCTACTTGGTGACAAGAAAGATGTGGGTATCACATGTGCACTGATTCCTGCCGACCACGAAGGTGTTGAAATCGGTGAGCGTCACGATCCACTTGGTTCTGCATTCATGAATGGTCCAACCCGTGGTGAAGATGTCTTTATTCCAATGGATTGGTTAATTGGTGGCGCGGATTACGCAGGTAAAGGCTGGCGTATGCTGGTTGAATGTTTGTCGGCTGGTCGCGGTATTTCACTCCCAGCGCTTGGTGCCGCTATCGGACACCTAACAACCAGAACAACGGGTGCTTATGCATACGTTCGTAAACAGTTTGGTATGTCTATCGGTAAATTTGAGGGTGTCGCAGAAGCAATGGGTCGCATTGGTGGTTTAACTTACCTTCTAGAAGCGACGCGCACACTGACAACTACTTCGCTAGACATGAAAGAAAAGCCGGGTATCGTCACTGCTATTGCTAAATATCATATGACTGAGATAGCACGTACGCTTCTTAATGACTCGTTCGATATTCACGCTGGCCGCGCAATCCAAGATGGCCCGATGAACTACCTGGCGAAGCATTACGTGGGTATTCCAGTTGCGATTACCGTAGAAGGTGCAAACATTCTGACACGTAACTTGATGATCTTTGGCCAAGGTGCGACTCGTTGTCATCCATACGTATTAAAAGAGATGGAAGCAGCAGCAAACCCAGATGCAGAGCAAGGTGCGAAAGAGTTTGATGATCTGCTGTTCAAACACATTAAGCATGCGACAGGCAACACATTTGGCGCATTGGGTGCCGCACTAACAGGTTCTCGCTTTATCAAAGCGGAAATGAGCGGTCCAACTAAGAAGTACTACAAAGACATCACGCGTCTAAGCCGAGATCTTGCTGTAAGTGCAGACTTCGCTATGTTGACTCTGGGTGGCGATCTGAAGCGTAAAGAGATGATCTCTGCACGTTTAGGTGATGGCTTAAGCTTCTTGTACATGGCATCAGCAGCACTTAAGAAATACGAAGATGAAGGCCGTCAGCAAGGCGATCTAGACTTCGTTCACTACGCAGTTCAGCACTGTTTGTACAATGCGGCTAAGTCACTAAACGAAGCTTATACTAACTTCCCTGTGAAATACGTTGGTGGAGTACTTAAGGGTCTGCTATTCCCATTGGGCAACCACTTCAACAAGCCTAGTGATGAGCTGAGCATGCGCATTGCAGAGGCTATGATGACGCCTGGGGTACAGCGTGATCGCTTGACGCATCTATGCTATGTAGGTAAAGCAGAAGATGATAATATCGGTTTGATGGAGAAAGCTTTCCTTGCGATGTACGATATCAAACCTTTAGAGCGTAAGCTTATCAAGGGCGTTAAAGATGGTAAGGTTGCTCGTAAAGGTCTGCTGAATGATCGTTTACAACAAGCTCTCGACGCTGACGTTTTAACTCAGGAAGAAGTTGATAAGATTAAAGCGGCAGACAAACTACGTTACAAAGCGATTCAAGTTGACCATTTCAGCCATGACTTTTCGGAACTTCGTACCGATGCGCCAAAAAAGTCACATCTGAACTCAGCCGCTTAACAAGCGAATAAAGATATCGAAAAAAGCACCTCTCGGAGGTGCTTTTTTGTTTCGCTCGTTTAAAAATTAGCAGTCTAGTGCTCCAACCACTTGCATTTTCGAAGCATTTTTACAGAAATTAGATGCGAACTCGAAGCGAAACTTTTATCCTTACAAGGTTTTTTAAAGGAAGTTGAATATGATCATCAAACCTAGAATTCGTGGATTTATCTGTACTACTACGCACCCTGTTGGTTGTGAAGCTAATGTAAAAGAACAAATTGCTTACACTAAAGCGCAAGGCCCAATTAAAAACGCTCCAAAACGCGTTCTTGTTGTGGGTGCATCAAGTGGCTACGGTCTATCTTCTCGTATCGCAGCGGCATTTGGTGGCGGTGCATCAACTATCGGTGTGTTCTTTGAAAAAGAAGGCACAGAGAAGAAGCCAGGCACTGCAGGTTTCTACAACGCTGCCGCTTTCGAAAAATTGGCGCGTGAAGAAGGCCTATACGCGAAAAGCCTGAACGGCGATGCTTTCTCAAACGAAGCAAAAGAGAAAACAATCGAGCTGATCAAGCAAGACCTTGGTCAGATTGATATGGTGGTTTACTCACTGGCGTCTCCAGTACGTAAATTGCCAGAAACAGGTGAACTGATTCGTTCATCTCTAAAGCCTATCGGTGAAACTTACACTTCGACAGCGGTTGATACCAACAAAGACGTTATCATCGAAGCGAGCGTTGAGCCTGCAACAGAAGAAGAGATCAAAGACACAGTAACCGTAATGGGCGGTGAAGACTGGGAACTTTGGATCAACGCACTTTCTGAAGCTGGTGTACTTGCAGAAGGTTGTAAGACAGTCGCATACAGTTACATCGGTACTGAGCTAACTTGGCCAATCTACTGGGATGGCGCACTAGGTAAAGCGAAAATGGACCTGGATCGCGCAGCAACAGCACTTAACGAGAAGCTAGCACAAACTGGTGGCAGCGCGAACGTTGCGGTTCTTAAATCTGTTGTAACTCAGGCAAGTTCTGCAATTCCTGTAATGCCGTTGTACATTGCAATGGTGTTCAAGAAGATGCGTGAAGAAGGCGTACACGAAGGCTGTATGGAACAAATCTACCGTATGTTCAGCCAGCGTCTATACAAAGAAGATGGCTCTGCGGCAGAAGTGGACGACATGAACCGTCTTCGTCTGGACGACTGGGAACTTCGTGAAGACATCCAGCAACACTGTCGTGACCTATGGCCACAAATTACGACTGAGAACCTAAAAGAGCTGACTGACTACGTTGAGTACAAAGAAGAGTTCTTGAAGCTATTCGGTTTTGGTGTTGACGGTGTGGATTACGAAGCAGACGTGAACCCAGCAGTAGAAGCAGATTTCATTCAAATCTAAAGGCTATTGTTTAGGTCGAACCTATTCCTGATATAGCAAATGGTTTTGATATAGTAAAAAGGCGCTCATTGAGCGCCTTTTTTATGTTTGAACGTTGATAAATCAACTCAATATGATGAGGATTGTACCCGCGAGCGTCATTAAAATGTTCGCTATTGCGTAAGTACCAGCGTAGCCCAATGCAGGAATAGTCGACTTCGCGTAGTCGTTTACCACGTCCATGGCTGGCGCACACGTACGGGCACCGATAATGGCACCAAAAAGCAATGCTCGGTTCATTTTAAGCACATAAGCCCCGACGAGATAAGCTAGTGCCACAGGAACCACACTAACAATAAAGGCGATACCAATGACTTTCGGGCCGACTTGTGTCAGGTGCTCAAACATTTTCCCACCAGCGCTGAGTCCAATGCCGACCATAAAGAACATCAAACCAAGGTCCTTAACCATGTTCAGTGCCCCTTGTGGGACGTAGCCAAAAGTCGGGTGGTTGGCACGTAAGAAGCCCAGGGTAATTCCGGAAAGTAACAAGCCTACTGCGTTACCTAAACTGAACGACACCTGGCCAAATGTCATCGTGATCAGACCAAACATAATGCCTAGGATGAAGAAGCTGCAAAATGCCAATAAGTCTGCCATTTGGCTGTGGATTGAGATGAAACCGATTTTTTCTGCCAGACCGTGTACTCGGCTTTTTTCGCCACTGACCTGAAGCACGTCACCTTTGGCAAGCACGATGTCTAAATCCATTGGCATTTCAATCTGTGCACGAACTACTCGGTTTAAGAAACAACCAAACTCCGACAAGTTAAGGTCAGACAAGCGTTTACCGGCAATCGCGTCACTTTTTACGACGATTTCTTCTTCCACAATGCGCAAATCGAGCAAGTTACGGTCAAAAACCTCTTTGCCGTTACGGAAACTTGAATCCAATCTAGCGTGGCTATCCGGGAAGCCAACAAGTGCAATCTCATCGCCTTCTTGGAGGATAGCGTCACCATCAGGGTGGGCGAGAATGCCATTGCGGCGAATTCGCTCAATGTAACAACCTGTTTGTCGGTAAATACCCAGTTCACGCAGGTTTTTACCATCTGTCCAGTCGATCAATTCAGGTCCAACACGATACGCCCGAATGATCGGAAGATAGACTTTTCTCTGCCCTGAGTTACCAAGCCCACGCTCTTGAGCAATTTGTTGCGCTGAATCAGACAGGTTTTGTTTCTGGAGTCTTGGTAGCAATTTGGCGAACATGATCATGCTTATTAAGCCGATCAGATAAGCCATTGCGTAGCCGACAGATAAGTTTTCTAAGACCAGAGCAAAGTCCATATTGCGTGGTATCGTCGCCAACCCTGAGTTAAGCGCGTCTTGTGCACCCACAAGTACAGGGGTTGCCGTTAATGCACCCGCCATCATACCTGCTGAAAGGCCAAAATCGAGTCCAAAATAATGGCTTAATCCATAAGTTAAACATACCGCTGAAACCAGTACGGTCATACTCAGAATGAAGTAGTGCTTCCCGTCTCTAAAAAAGATACCAAAGAAGTTAGGACCTGCTTCAATACCTACGCAGTAGATAAACAGCATAAAGCCAATAGTTAACGCTTCTGCATTAAAAGAGAAGCCTAAGTGGCCCATGATAAGCGAAGTGATGAGAACCCCGATGGAGTTACCTAGTTGTAAGTTACCAAATCGGATTTTTCCGAAGGCAAGGCCGATGGCTAATACGACGAAGATTAGGAGGATTGGGTTTTGTTCGAGAAGATATACGACGTCTATGTTCACTGTGTGGCTCGGTAAAGTGTGTGCCAAGAAAGATTAGAGTGGCGAATTGTAACTAAATATAGCAAAAAGATAAGTGAATTTTTTTATGTTTTTCCATTAGTTGACTTAGGGGAATAACTATATGAAAAATAATAAAAAAGCCGCACTGAGATGCGGCTTTTAAAAAACTGTACTTTTTTATTACGCTACGTCGAATAGACCTAGGTGCTCTTTCGCGTAAGCTTCAAACTCATCACAACCACCAATGTGCTCTTGGTCGATGAAAATTTGAGGAACAGTTGCAACTGGTTTGCCTACTGTTTTCTCAAGGTCTGCTTTAGAGATGCCTTCAGCATGAATGTCAACGTAACGGTAGTTAAAGTCATCACGTTTTGCTTTTAGCGTTTCTGCATGCTCTTTTGCACGAACACAGTAAGGACATGCTGGGCGACCGAAGATAACAACGAACATAATTTTAATTTCTCCTAAATCTATTCTTTTTTGAAAGCAGACAAAAACGCGTTGGTTAAGTGGCTCTCTTTCACTTGGCTAACTATGCCCGATCCAATTACGGAAATAAAGTAGCAATTGCCTGTTGGTTTTATAGGTGAAACCTATCGAACAAAAAATCCTCTCATAATGACTATGTGAACCAACGCATAAAAGCATATGTTTTATAAGGTTAATGATGGCAAGGTGGAATTGGTCAACTTTTTTTACTGCAAATCGTAGCAATCTATTGGGAGTGATTGTTTGTGGGAGGAAATGTATGTTTCAGTTCATGACTGCAACAAGGATTATTTTTGGTGAAGGCGCACTGCAGTCTTCGTTATCCATCATCAACCAATTCGGCTACAGCGTATTGCTAGTCACTGGTCGGGACACACAACGAGCAATACCAATTCTCAATTATCTTAAAGCGCAGGGTATGCGTTATCAGCACGTTGCGATTACTGGTGAGCCAAATATCACCATGGTGGAAGAGACCGCGATTCTGGGCCGAAAATTTAAGCCGGATATGGTTATCGCGATTGGCGGTGGCAGCGTCCTAGATATGGGGAAAGCGTTAGCCGCTATTATTCCAAATCATGGTGATGTTTATGACTATGTTGAAGTTGTGGGAAGAAATGTACCGTTAAAAGCAAAACCTCTCCATTTTATCGCCATTCCAACTACCGCAAGTACGGGGTCTGAAGTGACCCGAAACGCGGTATTAAAATCTGGACAGGATAAAGTCAAAGTCAGCCTGAGAAGTCCGGATATGCTCGCAGACGTCGCGATTGTTGATCCAACCTTAACTTACGATACCGATCCCTATACATCAGGGCGTGGTGCAATGGATGCGTTTACCCATTTGATGGAAGCCTATGTGTGTGGAGAACCCAATCCTTTAACAGATATGGTATGCGAAGAAGGCTTACGTCGGTTAAGTCGCTCAGTCATTGCTGGGTGTAAGCACAACGACCATAAAGCGCGATCAGATTTATCATTTGCAGCTTTGCTAGGCGGAATGGCTATCACGAATGCAAAACTTGGTGCGGCACATGGTCTGGCTGCCGCTCTGGGGGGCAAGCTTGATGCTCCTCATAGTGTGATAACCGCGCGTTTAGCGCCTCATGTTATGCAGGAGAACATCGACGCTGCAAAAAAAGCGGGTAGGACAGATGTGATTAATCGCTATAGAAAGCTGGCTCAGCTTGTTACAGGTCGTACTAATGCGAATGAACATGATGGCGTGCTTTGGGTGAAAATGGTGCTGGATAAGTTAGAGTTACCTTCACTTGGACAGTTTGGTGTGTGTCAGACTTCGTTTGAGCAGGTCGCGAGTGATGCGCTTAAGTCTGTTGCTATAAAGGGGAACCCGTTACCTTTAAATCAAGAACGCCTTATCTACATTCTTAAACAAGTCTGTGATTGTCGGGGTAATATCGACGTTGAAAGCGTGCCAAGAGTTGGCTCAGTCGAAGTATTGGAAACATCGAGAACAGATCTGACAAGCGTGGATGAGTAGAGCGCTTATCTGGATGTATGAAATAAAAAAGGGAGCTCACTAGCTCCCTTTATCACGATAATTAGTATTGGGTTAATTTATCGTAGCGACTGTCTTTCAGTGCGTCTTTCACTCGTTTGAGGTTTTCGCGGAAACCCGTACCTCGGCGAAGAGTAAAGCCAGTTGCCAACACATCGATCACGGTCATCTGTACAACGCGGCTTGCCATTGGCATGTATACGTCTGTATCTTCAGGGATATCGAGTGTGATCGCCAAAGAGCTTGCTTTTTCTAACGGAGAGTCTTTTGCTGTAATCGCAATAACGGTCGCGCCATTTTCACGAGCAAGGTTGGCAATTTCTACCTGGCTTTTCGTACGACCAGTATGAGAAATCAGCACAATCACGTCGTTATCACTGCAATTGATACAGCTCATGCGCTGCATGACGATGTCTTCAAAGCAAGTGATAGGAATATTGAAGCGAATAAACTTGTTTTGCGCGTCTCGGGCAACGGCAGATGATGCGCCTAAGCCAAAGAAAGAAATACGCTTCGCCTGAGTCAGCAAATCGACAGCACGATTAATTTGCATTGCGTCTAGGCTGTTTTTCGCTACGTCTAAGCACGCCATCGTAGATTCGAAGATCTTGTGCGTATACGCATCAGGACCGTCATCTTCTTCTACGTTTCGGTTTACGTAAGGAGTACCGTTAGCCAAGCTCTGTGCCAGGTGAAGTTTAAAATCTGGAAAGCCTTTTGTATCCAGGCGACGACAGAAGCGGTTTACAGTGGGTTCACTTACGTCGGCCATTTTAGCTAACGTGGCAATGCTCGAGTGAATAGCAGTTTGTGGAGACGCCATAATTACTTCTGCAACTTTGCGCTCAGATTTACTGAAATTCTCCAGATTTTTTTGAATTTTTTCTAATGTATTCATAGTGTTCACGAGGGTATAGAGAACAACTCGCTGGCTCTGTTAACGAATAGAAACCCAAAAGTTTCCCGGCAGTGAAGAGCGTTAACGAAAGCTACCAGCGCCATAGATTCAGTATAAACCTGATCTTTAATTCGGCTAAACCAAATACGGTTACTATTTAGTGAGAATTTGACAAACCTCAAACAAAAATTTCTGAAAACTACAGAAATGAATGTGAAAATGCAGGTTTGTTACTCAGGTTAGCCAATAATGATTAGTGAGTTACATCAAAAAGAAAGAAATTTTCAAGCTGATGTAACCCGTTCTTATCGTCAAGATGCCAAAATCTTAGAAGCCAGTTCTTGGATTTTGGCGTTTAAGTTTGGTGCTTGCTGAGCAATAAGCCTTTGCTCGTCCAAAACAGCATCAAAGATGTCTGTAGAGGTCAGAGGGTTTGCCAAGACTACCCGGAAGACGATAGTGCTCATGCGCTCCCAATGCTCAGGATTAAGCGTGGTACGAGAAACAAATGACTTACCAGTTTCACGTTGACGCTTTTGAATAAACTGAGTTAACTCGTTGATTAACTCATTTAATTCTTCTTTCTGTGTACCGTCTGCTTTTTCTAGAGCTTCACGGATGTTAGGCGGTAGATAACGGTAGGTGAGCAAACATAGCTCTGGCTCAGAAACCAGTTCAAAATCTTCCTGTTTCTTAATCAAATCCGCGAAGTAGCGTGCTTTCTCGATACTTTGATCGATCAACAGTTCATAGCCAGGTCGGCTAATAATATGCATTGCTGCATACACCAACATCGCCATTCCAGAACGAGAGCCTTCCAGGGTATGACTGCCTAAATCTTTAGAACCTTTACGCAAGATGTACTGAGCGTGGTGCTCAATAGATTTCATCGCATCTGGATCTTTAAACAGAACCATGCCCGCACCCATAGGGATATAAAGCTGCTTATGCGCGTCAATCGTCACTGAGTCTGCAAGCTCAACGCCATTCAGCAGGTGTCGGTGATGATTAGACATTAATGTCGCGCCACCCCATGCGGCATCCACATGAAAATGACAATCGTGTTCCTGACAAACTTCAGCAATCGAAGCGAGTGGATCAACATTACCAGTTTCAGTTGTACCCGCCACCCCAATCACCGCAATCGGCTTGATATTTTGCTTCTTGAGATCGCTGATTTTCGCTTTGAGATCATCGACAATAATGCGGTTATTTGCATCCGTCTTTACTGCGACTAAGCCTTCCTGACCCAAACCCAGTACATCGGCCGCTTTTTTAAGTGAGTAGTGACCACGCTCAGAAACCATAATAGCTAAGCCTTCATAGCCGTAATGTTTCATGGCTTTGAATAGGCCTTCTTTCTCTACACCTTTAAATTCGCCGTCTGCTTTCAATGCTTTATTGCGGGCAACCCAAAGGGCTGTAATGTTCGCAATCGTGCCGCCAGAGCAGAACGCACCGAGAGAATGGTTGGCACTATGCATCCATTGGTCGTAAAAGGTATTCGGCTGAGCGTAGATTAATCGGTGCAGCATGCCCAATACTTGGCGCTCTAATGGCGTAAACGCTTTCGACGTTTCTATCTTCACCAAGTTTTGGTTTAAGGCAATCATAATTTTAGACAGCGGCATTAAAAAGTAAGGCAATGCCGATGTCATATGGCCGATAAAGCTTGGAGCTGACGTATGAACCGAGTGCGACACCAACGTGTCTAACAAGTGCTCAGTATGGTCTGACACAAACTCAGGTTGCTCAGGAATCTGAGCAGAAGAAAAGTCTTTCTCTATTTCACGTAAAGGCTTTTCTTCTGCCACGATGTGTTCACGAAGAAATTGATTCAAGTTTCGAGAGAGACCTTCTTCAATTTTTGTTAACGTCGAGTCCGGACCTTCAGGGACAGTGAAGATCTTTAATAAGCTCTCAAAACTAACGTCAGCGGTTTTTTGTTCCTTAACCATAGCAAAGAATCATTTGTAGTAATTTGGGTAATGCGAGCGGCACAATCTAAACCAAAACGGGTTCAAAGTCCCGTTTTAATTCTGTAAGGCCATGTTGACGGAATGAAAACCAAGTCATAGGCCAACAACGTAGAGTAGGCGGTTTCTGCGCGCTTGTATGTGAGAAGAGGGCCTTCGTAAGCAATATAGAAACGAGTCACGAAGGCTATCTCAATGCATGTTAACCGAAACCTCAGGTTATTTGGTTATCGGCGCTATTCACATTGTTGTTTTTCTAGCTTCTCGATTGACTGATTATATCTATTAAGAGCCGAGTCAATTTTCTGAGGGTGGCTTAGTAGATCCGCAAAAGCAGAGCGAAGATCGTAGTTTTTCTCGTGATTGGTAGATTGGCGATCACTAAATGTTTTTTGTGCAGCCTCACCCAGTTTGTCACTGCGACTTGCCAGTTGCTTGACATCGTGTTGCTCAAGCTTTAGCCATGCTTCGATTGGCTGCTCGGTTGCGACACGGCTAGGATCATTTTTAAGAAAATAATGGACAGCTTCTCGGTTGAGTTCGAAGTGATGCTTACGGCCATCTAAGAACCATTGGCTTACTTCATCGAGATCAGGGTATTGAGCAACGGTCAAGTCAACAAGATCTTGATACCATTGCAGTGAAGCATCGACATAGCCATCGTATTTATTAGACAGACATTGTTGATCTGCGGCAAATGTAAAAGTTGAGCTTGTAGCGAGGAGCGCTGCAACGACAAAGCGTTTCATTCTTCTTCCTTCTATTCTAATAGTTATTCCTTAATTAACGTTAAATCTCATTCTACGACGAATGACCCTTAATTCATGTTGGAGCTAAGAGAGTCTTGGGCTGTTGATTCAAATAGCGAATTAAGGTGTCTTTACTTTATTGACGACTTCAACGTTAATTAGGTTTTTAAATTTTTGCCGTATTGTAATGGATGTTAAAGGTAAAACCTGAGATCTAGCTAGCAAGTGATACAAAGAAAAGCATCATCACAGGCACGAGCAAGCTCAAAATAAAGCCACTAACAATGGCAACAGGTACGCAACGTACGCCTCCCGTTGTTTGGATGACTGGCAAAGTAAAGTCCATTGCTGTTGCGCCAGCATAACCAATTGCGGTACATGGGTAACGGCGGATAAATAGTGGAATGGCAACTAATGCCACTAATTCACGCATCAGCTCAATTAGGAAAGAGGCGCCGCCAAATACCGGACCAAACGCATCGCCCATCAAAATACCTGCCAATGAGTACCAGCCAAATCCAGACGCCATTGCCAATGCTTTATATAAGGGAAGATCCAAGACCAATGAAGCGATTACGCCACCAAGCATACAAGTAACGATGATAACGGCTGCAATGGCCATGCCTTGCTTGTTTAACAAAATCTGTCTGAGGGTAAGGCCGCTATTGCGCAGTTGAATACCAATAAAGAACAGCAAGAGGAACAGTATCCACTCGCTTGCGGTGTCTACCCAAGATAAATCAATGGGAAGGATCAAACCTGCCACTAAACCACCACCAACGACGAGGATCAGTTTGGCAGACTCCAGAGCCATTGAAGAAAGAGGTAACTTGCTGTGGCTTTGATCGGTCTTTAGAGGAATTATCTTGTCGACAAGAGGCAGTGCAAGAAGGTTACAGACACTTAAGCAAATAAAGAAAGTACTCGCATAAAGCAGAATGCTTTGTAAATTGCTACCCAGATTATCTAGTGCAGCAAGGCTCAGCCCCATCAACGATAGAATAACGTAGATAAGGTAAGAGGTGGATTGATTAATTTTCTCGAGTAAAGCGGCGCGAGAAATAGGAATTAAATACCCGACGACGAGAGGGGCAAAAATGAAGAGCATCCCTGAGAACATAAAACTCAATTATTCCTTTGTGAGATAAGCCTAAATTGGCCACAGATCAACACTCACTCAACCTTGAGTGGATCCATTACTGTGGATGACGTTTTGATTAAAAATAAGGTCTACAAGCCACTGGTGGTTAAAACCGTGTTCATTTCCTGACGGAAGTCCTCATCACTCATATTGCTGAGTTCATAAAGTATCTCAGCGCCCGTTAGGTTGAATTCCACTTCGTGTTCGTTAATGCGCTCATCTTGATTGCGGAACATTAACAGATGGTGTGCAATTCTGGCTATGTCTAAGTAACTGACATCTGGGCGAGAAGTGACGTACTTTTCGTTCGATGACACTTCTCTGTAATCGTTATCAAATCCCCAGCGTTCTAGCACCAGATTGCTGGTGGTAGCGCAACGTGTTTGGAAGATTTGTAACGCGATATCTTGATCCAGATAGTTGCCTCTTTCGAGGTACATATTGTACTCATTAATAAGACAAAATAGGCCTATATCTGCTAACAAGCCGACTAACAATGCTTTTTCTTGTTCAAGGTGTCCATACGTCACAGGATCGTGCTTGCGGAACTCTTGCACAATTAACACCATCACAGCACCAAGCTCACGGGAAACCGCAGCACTTTTCACCATGATCGCGTTACATTCGCTGGTTAGATTTAGTGAGTGTTTCAATTGTTCAATTGCTTGAGCGGTCACAATGTCACGCACGCGCAGAATGCCTAAACGTGAGACAGCGGTTATTAAATCATTGCAGGTGATATTTCTACGGTTAAAAATTACCGAGTTCGCGACCCGCACCACAACGGCTGCTAATCCAGGATCTTCTAACAAACAGTTCGCAATATCGGCGATTGTTGTGTTTTCTTCCTGACACAATTGCTGAATTTTAAGCACGGCATCAGGTATCGGAGGTAAAGAAATCTTACCGATAGTAATAGATTGCTCTACCAGTTGTGCGAATTCGGATTCTAGCGCTTTTAAAAGCTTATCTTTGTTATTTGGTAGCCAAAAAAATGATAGGTGTTCCATTATGACGTTGTACTTATAATCTTTGGTACAGTGTACCCTTTCAACACGCGCATTATCAATGAAATGCGTTCTCTGTATACTCAATTACCTAACATATCATGATGAATTGTTGATTCAGTCTACAAGGTGTCAAAAAAATACCGCTACAAAGAAGGATAACTGTGAAATCAATCACGTATGGGGAATTTATACTTTTTTATATGTGACTTATGTCCTAACTTATTTTTCGTCGTTAAGTATGATTAAGCAAGTTGGTAAGCACAATTCACAAATATATCGCCAACAAATCGACATTTTATAATTCGCTACAAGCTGCTGTTTATCTGGTGACATCGCTAATCGGGGTAATTTATTCAGATTAAAGAGGTCAATGGACATGACAGACCAAGCTTTTTTTAAATACGTACGCAATTTTAGTCAATATCAGAAACGTTCCATGTTTGGCGGCATCGGTTTATTTTGCGATGATGCCATGTTCGCTCTTGTCAGTAATGACTGCTGTTACCTACGTGGCGGTAATGAGCTAGACGAAGAGCTGATGCAACTAAATTGTGAAAAATATAAGCACGTCAAGAGACAAACGACGGCAACCGTTAATTATTATGATGTGACAGAGCTGTTTGAATCCGGCTTTTCCGGTTTAGATGAACTGTTAAAAAAATCAATAGAGTACTCAGTAAAGGAACGCAAATACCAAAAATCATCTGCGAGTAGACGGCTAAGGGATCTGCCGAACATGCAACTTACACTTGAGCGTATGGTGAAAAAAGCCGGCGTTGATGATGTTGAAGCATTTTTGGAGCTTGGGCCTGTGGAAGTTTTCAATAAAGTAAGACAGGCTTACGGTAACGATGTAGATGTCAAACTGCTTTGGAAGTTTGCTGGTGCGATTGATGGAGTGCACTGGAAACTCATTCAAGAGCCACGTAAAAAACAGCTTTTAGAGCTGTGTAATTAACGTAATGGGCTTATTTAATGAATGACTTTACTCAGGCGTTAGCGATTCGTAAAAGTAAGCATCAAAAGTAGAAAAGGGATGTTGATACTTTTGAGCACTTTATTAGAGTGAGTTATTTCTACCAAATAAAAAACCGAGGCTAATGCCTCGGTTTTTGTTTTTCGCTTGTGCTTATTAGAACTTGAAGCGCGTAGTGAACATAACTTGATCACCGTAAAAGTCGTTAATGCGAGCTTCTGCACCTAGAGAGAACAACTCAGTTGAGTGGAAACGTGCATAGGCAGAGCCCATCCAGTCGTCGTTGTCATCAATAGAAACATAGCCAACTTTACCACCTACTTCTAATTGAGGACCTAACCACTGACGAACGCCCAGGTTTAGTTCCATACCCACATCAGTGCTGCTTGAGTGAGATGGTTGAACAATGCGCATCAGCATTTCGCCTGTCAGGTCTGCCCAGTTATTAAGTGGTGAGTGAAAACCAAAACCAGCTGCTGAATCAAAGTCGCTTTCAAACTCAGAATCGATACGAGCTATGACGTGTGCATTTGGGTGAATTGATTTGCTAACGCCAGCACCAAATGTCATCGGGCTTGCGCCAATGCGAGCTTCGACGTAGTCGTAACTAAAGTTGCTCATAGTTGCAGGCGTATTGCCGTTCGCAGCTAGGGCGTGGCTTGATGCTAACAATAGGGCTGTGGCTAATAGTGTCTTACGCATAACTAACGATAAACCTTGTTTATTTTTCCATGAGTCCAAGCAAGCACTTGAACTGTAATCTGATTTGTCCGACATCATAATCAAAAGAGAGGTCTTCGACCAACATAAATGTGTCGATGTTTTGTCAATTAACTTAATTGTTATCCAATTTAAGCAAAAAGTGCGCCATGTATGATGGCGCACTTTGTATGGTTTGGCTTATTCACCGAAGCTTGCTCTACGCTCTGCCATCGCGTTTAAAATAGCTTCTGAGTCAAGGACGGTTGTCCAGGATAACAAGTCATCATCCTGTTCGATAACGAACGAAGTAAGCTGGGAGAGGATCGCCTGTCTTAGTTCATCTCCTCTCCATGGCTTGGCAATGTAATAGTCTAAACTGTCGTGGTTAATTGCCTCTACGGTGTCTTCTAATCCTGCCTGACCGGTCAGTAGCACTTTGCGGGCACTTCTTGTGTCAGCACTTTGGCTTAGTTCAATCAAGAAGCTAATTCCAGTTTGCTCCGGCATAATGTGATCACACAAAATGAGCGCAAGTTTTACTTCTTCGTCCGCCATGTCCTCGATTACTTGTCTTGCCTCTGTCACGGACTCAGCGCCTTCTAAAATAAAATGTTCTTCGAAGGGAGCTAAATCTTGCAACACGCTATCCAAGACTTCTCTTTCGTCATCGACGCATAAAATCAGATACTTTGTCATATTTCATCTCCTTCTTCGATGACCGGTAACCAGACTGTCATACGAGTGTATTTGTTGAGTTCTGATTCCACTTCAATCCATCCGTGGTGAGCAGAAACGATTTGCTGGCAGATAGAAAGCCCGATTCCTAAGCCAAAGTTGCCCACTTTTTTGGTCGTAAAGTTGAGTTCAAAAATTGATGCCTTCTGTGATTCCGGAATACCACAACCATTATCTTCGAATGAAATCACGGCATATCGTTTTTGATCTTTTTCGACCAGCCTGGTCTGGATCTTTAACACACCTTTATCCGGAAAAGCGTCAATGGCGTTTGAAACTAGATTAGTCCAAACCTGCTGTAAAGCGATAGGCTGGCAAAGAATTCGCGGTAAGTTATCGTAGTCTGTTGAAACCTGGTGCATTTTCAACTTGTTTTCAAAGATAACCAAGGTATCTTCGATGCCTTCATGGATATCAGCGTAATGCATGCTTTCATCATCAGCACGTGCATAGCCTTTCAAGCTCTTTACCATGTCAGCGATACGGGCTGCACACACGTTAATGGAACGCAGAGAAGCCCCCGCTTTATGATATTGCTCAAGTGTTCCAAGTGTCTGAGCTGCACTATCCTGTTTTTTCGCGAGCTGCGACAACAACGCATCATTTGACTCTAAGCCGAGATTGACGATTTTTTTGGCTAACGTGCGATCCGGCAGGATAGGGCTAAGTTGTTTTACTCGTGCTCTCAGCTCAGAGGTTGAGGCTGGTTTAGAATTTTGCGCTTGAGACAGCAGTTGCACGCCCTTGCTCTGGATATCCGAACTAGGAAGCTCGGTCAGTAGGCTTTCAAGGGTATGCGTGAGATTTTCTACGCCTCGCAAAATAGCTGCGATTGGATTGTTGAGTTCATGGGCAACACCGGCCACGAGCTGACCAAGCATGGCCATTTTTTCTCGCTCTATCAGTTGCTGATGAGCCGACTCTAACGATTCAAGTGTTTTTTGCAGCTGTAACTTGGTATTTATGCTGCGTTGCAAACGTCGATTAAAGTGTCGAAGCAGTAAGTTGGTGAAGAGTGGCAGCAGATTAGAGTCACTCTGCATGACGTTGTGGAACACTTGGCGATCGAGTTTGATCACTTCCGTCTTCGATAATGTCAGTGCGGTAGAGAAAGAGTTTTCACCCGTCACAAATGACATGCTGCCGACAATATTACCTTTCGTGTAGCGAACGACTTCTCTTTGAACGCCTTGCTCATCCCTTTTGTACAGTGCAACGTCTCCGTTGGTGATAAACCAGAGAAAGTTGTTGGGTTCACCTTCAACCGTCAATAAATGTTCAGGCGAGTAGGTACGGCAGGCATGGGTGTCGTCGCTGTCTTTAAAAAACAGTTGCAAGGCGGTAATTACTTGCTCTGCAAGCTCTGCATCGGACATTGAGTGATAGTCATGCAAAAAGCCCGCTTGGTATTTCTGCATCTGATTCTCAATGTGCGCTCGCAGCAATTTATGTTGGTCCAGTACTTGGCTGTAGCCGAGCAAGTCCTCATGACAGTTGCGCAAAATAAACTGTGTTAACTCTTTTTGAACCGTATTAAACAGCACCTTATCCGGGAGCGGCTTTGTCAGGCAGTGGTCTAATCGACCTTCGTTAACGGCAGTGAGTATCGCTTGGATATCCGAGGAGCAACTAATGAGGATTTTTCGTGCGCTTTCTGTATGTGGTGCCCGGTCGAGACCAATAAGAAATTCCACGCCATTAAAATGAGCATGGTGGCTGGCGATGACGAGTGCGACAGTCTGCTTCTGTTGTTCGAGATACTCAAGTGCACTTTGCGCTTCTTCAATGGATTCAACAGAAAAAATATCAAATTTGCTAGAGAAAGCAGACAGCTCCAATCGAAACTGTTCGGCACTGATTGGATTGTTGTCGAGACACAATACAGCGTAGCGATTCACAGGTAGTTGAGCTCCGGTTAAAACTTCTCCAAGCAAACCCTATCAATAAAACGACGGAATGAGTGCGAGCTAAGTATGATTCCTGATTAATGGTCTAGAATAAGCAACAATAGTCTGATTTATCTCAATGTTTTATCCGCCGAGGGTTTGGGTTAGACTGAACACAAATACCTGAAAAGTGACGTTATGCAAAATCTTAAAAAACTTGGCGCCATTGGCGGTGCAATTTCACTCGCGCTCTGTTGGCCACTCGCCGTTGGTCAAATTGGTCAGTCCATCATTGAAGATGGTATCGCGAATATGAACGATGAAATGATCAAAGGAGAAGTGATTGAGTATCAGCGTGGTTACCTGTCTTCGGTTGTGCTAACCCGATATACGGTAGTTGACCCGGAGTTAAAGACGCAATTGTTGCGTGACAGCATACCTACAACTTTTGATGTCACAAGTGATGTTAGCCATGGGCTAACCAGCCTTACAGCGGATTCAAAATTAGTAGAAAACGATTTTTTGCCGCTTACGTTGCAAAGTCAGACTCAACTCAATGGTAATACTGCATTTACATTGGACTTAGACAGCTGGCATTACCGCAATGAAGCTGAAGATATCTCAGTGTCGACAAGCCCTGCGAAAGTATCGGGTAACGTGACGGTTTTAGGCGATCTTAATTACCAGGTTTCGGTTCCCTATGTTCAGGTTGATTTTGTCAACGGTGACGAACTGCATTTGAACGGTTTGACAGGGCAGGGCAAAGGAAAGCAAGTTAAAGGTTACTGGCTAGGTGAGCAGGTATTTTCGTTAGAGAAACTGGATGTGGTGGATTCTACTATGACCCCGGTGTTCTTAATTGAAAATGCGAACTACAGCGGTAATACAGCGACGGATGAGACGGGCGAAAAGCTTAACAGTCAGTTTAATCTGGCGGCGAAAAACCTGCGGCTGACGGATGGCACCGATGTTGACGACTTTAAGCTCGACTTTTCCATCGCCGATGTCGATAGCCAATCGTTCGATGAGATTATGTCTATCTATCAGAGCTCTGCAGTGCTGAGTGAGCAAGAAGTGGCCAGCCTATTGCCTCACATTGATACGCTGTTTAGTAAAGGCTTCAACCTTTCAGTGAACGAACTGTCACTCGCGTTTGGTGAAGGCAAATTCCATAACGAATGGGAATTGTCTATACCGCAAGGTACCGAGCAAATCACCCAGAATCCGATGAAGTTAGTCAATGTAACTAACGGCGCTCTGAGCACGTATTTCTCCGATGAGTTAGTTGATCATTACCCGTTTATTCAAGAAGGAATAGATGAGTTGTTAATCATGGAGTTAATAGACAAAGTTGAGGGTGGTTACCAACTTAAGGCTCAAATCGGTGATGGTAAGTTAAAATTCGAGAACGGACATGAGTTCCCATTGATCGCGCTATTGATGCCAGCGCTGATGCAAAAATAGACAGTCATCGTTAGTTAATTACGCTCATATGGCGTTTTCAGTTTAAAAAGAGGTCGTAGGACCTCTTTTCTTGTTTTTATCGCCGCAAAAACGTGATATACCCAACATATATCAAGATGAAGGCATCGGAACTTTGTTAGAGAGTTTTCGCGCGATAAACAGTGTCTGCGCTGATGACCCTAAAAGCCTTCCTAAGCCCGCATCTCGAGATTATTTGAGTACATTAATTTCGACATATATTGAGCAGGAGCAATGAGCATCATGGAACAAAATACGGACATCGTATTTAACTTCAGCGCAGGACCAGCAGGTCTGCCAAAAGCAGTTATGCAACAAGCACAAAATGAACTATTAAACTGGCAAGGTCTTGGCACTTCCGTGATGGAAATTAGCCACCGAAGCAAAGAGTTCATTAAAGTTGCTGAAGAAGCTGAACAAGACCTGCGTGACCTTTTAAACATTCCAGAGAACTACAAAGTCCTATTTTGCCAAGGTGGCGCTCGCGCTCAGTTTGCTGCTGTTCCGCTAAACCTTTTGGGTGAAGCCAAAACTGCTACTTATATTGATGGCGGTTACTGGGCAGAAAGCGCAGTCGCAGAAGCGAAGAAATACTGTGAACCAGACGTTTTTGACGCAAAAACAGAAATTGACGGCAAACTGGCAGTAAAACCTGCAAGTGAGTGGGAAATTGCCCCAGACGCGGCTTACGTTCATTTCTGTCCTAACGAAACCATCGACGGTATTGAAATCAACGATTTGCCTGTTACCGACAAGCCAATTGTTGCTGACATGTCTTCTACGATTCTTTCGCGTGAGATCGACGTTTCTAAATATGGCGTTATCTATGCGGGTGCTCAGAAAAACATCGGCCCATCTGGTATTTCTATCGTTATCGTACGTGATGATTTATTGGGTATGGCAAAACAAGAACTGCCGAGCATTCTAGATTTCACTGTACTTGCAGAAAAAGAGTCTATGTTCAACACGCCTCCAACATTTGCTTGGTACCTATCTGGCCTTGTATTCAAATGGCTAAAAGCGGAAGGTGGTGTTAAGAGTATTGAGAAAGTGAATCGTGCAAAAGCGAAATTGCTTTACGATTTCATTGATCAGTCAGACTTCTACCGTAACGGCATTCACTCTGCTAACCGTTCACTGATGAACGTACCGTTCCAGTTAGCGAAGCCAGAGCTTGATAGCACTTTCTTAGAGCTAGCCGATGCGAAAGGCTTGAAATCTCTGAAAGGTCACCGTGCCGTAGGTGGTATGCGTGCGTCAATCTACAACGCAATGACACTTGAGGGTGTTCAGGCGCTTGTAGACTTTATGAAAGAGTTCGAAGAAAAGTACGCGTAGTTTGAACCAACACTGAACTACTCAAAGCGTCGCACTTGCGGCGCTTTTGTTTAACTAACCAACGCATGGGTAGATGAGCCAAACATCACACCACTTTTCATGTTGCGCACTTTACCTCTGCAAAGGTTGAATAAGATGGGATTAACATGGCTTTGCACAACACCAAAGAACTCCAAAAACAATTTCCCCTCCTGACGCAGTTAATCGATTTGAAAGAAGTCTGCTGGTTTAACCCAAATGTGACTCCTTTAGAAGAGGGATTACCTTACGTTGGTTTAGATGCTGAAGATATTGATGCTGCGAGCCAACGCCTAAATCGATTTGCGCCGTACATCATGAAAGCCTTTCCTGAAACCGCTGGTAATAATGGCATTATTGAATCGCCTGTCGTTGACATTCCCAAGATGAAAGGGTGTCTGGAAACCCAGTATAAAACCCCAATTTCGGGTCGCTTAATGTTGAAGAAGGACAGTCATCTACCTATCTCAGGTTCAATAAAAGCTCGTGGCGGTATTTACGAAGTATTGACGCATGCAGAAAAGCTCGCGATGGAAGCGGGGTTGCTGAGTGAAGGGGATGATTACAGCAAACTCTTCAGCGAGGAGTTTCGCCAGTTTTTCCAACAATACTCTATCGCAGTAGGTTCGACAGGCAACTTAGGTATGTCGATTGGCATAATGAGCGCAAAACTTGGGTTCTCTGTGTCAGTCCATATGTCTGCCGATGCTCGCCAATGGAAAAAAGACAAACTCCGTTCTCATGGTGTTAATGTTGTTGAATACGAACAAGATTACGGTGTCGCGGTGGAGCAGGGCCGTAAAGAGGCAGAGCAAGACCCTAACTGTTTCTTTATTGATGACGAAAACTCACAAACTCTATTCTTGGGATACTCAGTTGCAGGGGAGCGACTGAAGCAACAGTTTGAAGAGTTAGGTATTGCTGTCGATGAACACCATCCACTGTTTGTCTACCTGCCATGTGGGGTGGGTGGTGGTCCGGGCGGTGTCGCATTTGGTCTCAAAATGGCTTTTGGTGACAACGTCCATTGTATCTTTGCTGAGCCAACTCACTCTCCCTGCATGTTATTAGGTGTACATACCGGTTTGCATGACCAAATTTCAGTTCAGGATTTAGGCATTGATAATGTGACCGCCGCTGATGGTCTCGCAGTGGGGCGGGCTTCTGGCTTTGTCGGGCGGGCAATGGAAAGGTTGTTAGATGGGTATTACACCATCTCCGATGAGCGTATGTACCATCATTTAGGTGAGTTGAGTGATCTTGAAAATATTCGTCTCGAGCCGTCAGCGCTTGCTGGAATGGTCGGTGCGGTTCATGTGTCGAATAACAAAGAATACCTGGCTCGTATGAACATTAGCAACGAGAAGCTGAGTGGTGCAACGCATCTCGTTTGGGCGACGGGCGGTGGCATGGTTCCAGAAGCAGAAATGGCGGCATATTTAGCTCAGTCAGAACGCTGTGATTGATGCTTGCCAATAAAAAAGGGCTCATCTTTTGATGAGCCCTTTGAGTATTTATCTTTATAGAGACTGCAACAGTTGGAAGTAGCGACCTTGTTGCGCTATCAATGCATTGTGGTTGCCTTGCTCAATGATTTCCCCTTGCTCCATCAAGCAGATGTTATCCATGTTCTCCAGCTCGATGAGGCGGTGCGTAATGAACACGACGGTCTTGTTAGCAAAGTGCTGGTTGAATAACGCCATCACTTTTTGCTCCGTGCGTTTATCAAGGCCCTCAGTCGGCTCATCTAACAGCAGAATTGGCGCGTCACGTAACAGCGCTCGAGCAATGCCAATACGACGCTTTTCGCCACCAGAAAGTTGACGACCGCCATCGCCTAACCACGCACTTAAGCCTGGTTCTTCAAGCAGGCCGCCAAGATCAACCTGAGTTAAAATATCAGCCAGTTGTTCATCAGTTGCATCGGGCGCAGCCATCAGGAGGTTGTCACGCAGTGTGCCGTTTAATACGTCTACACGCTGGCTAACGACGGTAATGGCTGAACGCAAATCAGATTCGCCCCAGTCTTTTAGCGATGCGCCACCAATACGTACTTCACCTTGGTTCACGTCCCAGTAGCGACACAGCAGTTGAATAAGTGTCGACTTGCCAGAACCAGTTTGACCAACCACTGCGGTTTTTGAACCCAGAGGCAGAGATAGCGATAAATCGTTCAGCACTTTTTGCTGGCCATCCGGATACGCAAAGCTAATGTTGTCAAACTCGATATCCAACGGTTTGTCTTCACGACTCGACTGCTGAGGAAAAACAACATCTGGTTTAGCAAGAATAACCTCATTCAGACGGCGTGCCGACGTCAAGGTTTGACCCAGATACTGAAACGCACCTGCAATAGGCATTAGGATTTCGAAACTTGCCATGGTTGCAAAGGCGAAAAGCGCAATCCACGGATCCGGAGCTCGACCACCAACGCCATCCGCAGCAAACCATAACATCATTACCAGCGTCAGACCGTTAGCCAACATCAGTAGACCTGATGCCATACCAGTGAGATTCGCGTTAACAAACTGATTGGAAAGCAGCTGTTTTTGCTTGTCTAAAATCAAGTTGCGGTAACGTTCTTCTGCACCAAAAATACTGAGCTCGCTATAGCCTTGCAGCCAGTCAAGAGTCGCAACGCGCAATTCAGCTTTGCGATGTGTCAGGTGTGCACCATTCTTTTTGCCGAGTTTGTAGAACAGCACCGGCCAAACCAACAGCATAACAGTGAGTACGGAACCTAACAGCATTGCCAAGTGCCAGTCAAAGAATGCCAGCACCGCGGTTAAACTCAGGATACCGAATATACCTATTATCACTGGGCTGATAAGGCGCAAATAGACGTGATCCATCGCATCGACATCAGCAACTAGGCGGTTAAGTACGTCCGCATCACGCATGGTTGAAACTCGACCCGGAATAAGCGGAGAAAGCTTCTCGAAGAAGAATATGCGTAAATCGGTAAGCAGCTTAAATGTGGCATTGTGGCTCACCACGCGCTCACCCCAACGGCCAGCGGTACGTGCCATGGCTGCACCACGGACACCTGCACCAGGAAGCATGTAGTTAAAGGTTTCTCTTGCGATGGTTAATCCTGCGACTGAAGCGGCAGAAATAAACCAACCAGAAAGGGTCAACAGTCCAATTGAAGCTGCAAGAGTCAGGAATGCCAATAGCATCCCTAATGACAAACCAAACCAGTGCTTTTTATACAGTTTTAAGTAAGGGAGTAAATCACGCATCTAAGTTCCCCTTGTCTGATTCACGCTGGGCTAAATTAGCTTCTAGCATGTCTTTGAATAAACCGTCCTCAGACGAGAGAGTTGTGTAGTCGCCACGCTGAACAATCTGACCGTTTTGCATCACTAAGATCTGAGAGACGTTTTTCAATGGTGCAAGTTGGTGAGTGATCATCAGGTTCGTGGTTGATTGGGTATATTTACTGATCCCTTCCATTACCAGTCTTTCGCTACGTGCATCTAAACTCGCAGTTGGCTCATCGAGTAACCAAAAACGGCCGTTTTGCAGCATAGCTCGAGAAAGAGCCAGACGTTGTGCCTGACCAACGGACAAACCACCAGAACGATCAGAAATTGGGTAATCCAGACCGTGCATTTCAACAAATTCTGCAGCGTGTGAGTCCTTTAGCACGACATTGACTGCGTCGTCTTGGACATTGTGTTTACCCAACGTGACGTTGTCACGAATGCTACCATGAAGCAACATCGGGTTTTGACCAATCCAGCTAATAGTTTTACGCCATGTGGCAAGATCGAGTTGTGATAACTCACAACCATTGATTTTTAGACTGCCTTGGTAAGGCATAAAGCCAAGAATGGTATTCACAAGGCTGGTTTTACCTGCACCACTTGGGCCAACAAGTGCTGTGCTTTGATTGGCTTCTAGAGAGAAAGATAGAGGCCCTGCAAGTTGTTTACCTTCCGGACTAAGGACGACGAGATCATTGGCTTCAATCTGGATCGGTGCGTCTTGGTCTAGAATCTGGTTACCATCTTTTACGTGGTCGACCTCTAGTTCCAAAAACTCGACAATACTTTCTGCCGCGCCAACCGCTTGTTGCTTCGCGTGGTAGTAAGTACCTAAGTCGCGCAGCGGCTGATAAAACTCAGGGGCTAGGATCAGAATAAACAGGCCTGCGAACAGCGTTACTCCTGCGCCATAGTAGCCAAAGTTTAGCTCACCGATGTAGCTGAAACCGAAGTAAACGGCGGTAATCGCAATGGAAATCGAGGTAAAGAACTCTAAAACTGCCGAAGACAAGAATGCGATTTTTAACACATCCATTGTTCGGGTACGGAAGACCTCAGAGGCTCCCTTGAGCGTTTCTGTTTCAGACTTGGTGCGATCAAACAGACGGATGGTCGTCATGGCTTGTAGACGGTCATAGAAGTGACCGGACAAACGTTGCATCGCTTTGAAGTTTTTGCGGTTTGCTTCTGCGGCTTTTTTACCAACCAATGCCATAAAGATAGGGACCAGAGGAGCCGTAACCAGGAAAATCAAACCAGCCGCCCAGTTTACAGGGAACACGACGATCAGAATGATGAAAGGAATCAAAACCGATAACGACATTTGAGGAAGGTAGCGAGAAAAGAAATCTTGCATGTCTTCCACTTGCTCTAAGATCAACGTCGCCCAGCTACCTGCTGGCTTACCTTTGATGTAAGCCGGCCCCAACTTATGGACCTTGTCCAAAATAAGTTGACGAATATAAACTCTGATCTGTTCACCGCAACGATAACCGGCGATTTCGCGACCCCAAGTACAGGCTGCACGACCAATAACGGTTCCGCCCAGTCCGACAAAGTGCCAAATGAGTTCACTTTTGTCGACTTGTTCGATGATCAATTGATGAAGAATAGAGGCGAGCAGGGCTGCTTGAGCCAATAAAAACACGCTTGAAAGTACGCCTAGGCCGATCGCAATCATAAGCCAGCGCTTGGCTAACTTACTTTGTTGCTTAAGCCACTTGTTCAAGCTGCTATGCTTTTTCTTATCCATTGTAAAGGCTTAATAATAATTGTTTTAATGAGGCGGTAGTATACAAAAGAAAACCCAGCGGGAATACCGCTGGGTTTTAAGGATATGGCACAAATATGAAAAGTTATTTGTCATTCAGTGCGTCAAGGAAGCGTTCTGCATCCAATGCTGCCATACAGCCTGTACCCGCTGATGTGATTGCTTGACGGTAGTTATGATCCATCACGTCGCCTGCCGCAAATACACCTTCGATACTGGTCTGTGTAGCGTTACCTTCTAAACCAGATTTAACGATGATGTAGCCATCTTTCATTTCAAGTTGGCTTTCAAAAATTTGCGTATTTGGCTGGTGGCCGATCGCAATAAAGGCACCCATTACATCGACATCTTCAGTTGCGCCTGTGTTTACATCTTTAATGCGAACACCAGTTACACCCATATCGTCGCCAAGAACTTCATCAAGGGTACGATCGGTATGAAGAATGATATTACCGTTTTCCACTTTATCCATCAGGCGGTTCACTAGGATTTTTTCCGCGCGGAACGAGTCACGGCGGTGAATCAGGTGAACTTCAGATGCGATGTTTGAAAGGTAAAGCGCTTCTTCAACCGCTGTATTACCACCACCGACAACTGCCACTTTCTGGTTACGGTAGAAGAAACCGTCACAAGTAGCACAAGCAGATACACCACGGCCTTTGAAAGCTTCTTCAGAATCAAGACCTAAGTATTTTGCTGACGCGCCTGTTGAGATGATTAATGCATCACAGGTGTACTCACCAGAATCGCCTTTCAGACGGAAAGGACGTTGAGTTAATTCAACTTCATTGATGTGGTCAAAGACGATTTCGGTTTCAAAGCGCTCTGCATGTTCTTTCATGCGTTCCATTAGCGCGGGACCTGTTAAGCCTTCCGCATCGCCAGGCCAGTTTTCAACTTCTGTTGTTGTGGTCAACTGACCACCTTGCTGCATTCCTGTTACCAGCACTGGGTTTAGATTTGCACGTGCAGCGTACACTGCCGCCGTGTAACCCGCAGGGCCAGAACCGAGAATTAATAGTTTACAATGTTTTACGTCGCTCATTATGGCTCCAAAAAGGGCTGAACATTTCCTTCGATTGTATGGAAATTCTTATAGCTTTAAAAGCATAAAGCAGGATAGAGATCTAATAATTGGTTATAGGTTAGAACTTACTCTGAAGTAGTAGGTTACTTTTTGTTCTAGCATAAAATTCTAATGACAGTAGAGATATCTAGTTTCAAATGTTGCCAAAGTTAAAATCTGAAACATGGAACTATTTAATCTTAATTTTGTGGTTTTTTATTGTATTTTTTGATATTTGCTGAAGTTATCAACGTCAAAAGCTGGTAATTGCAGAATATTTGCGTAACCTATCGTGTAAATTAAATGTTAATTAAATGTGCCTCATTAAAGGAGCAAATGATGTTACATTCACGCGAGAATACTCTACATTTAACCCAGCTCAGCATGGCAGCAATTGAGCAACTTTCACCATCTTTTGAAACGCTACCTCATACGGATCATGCCGATGGCCAATACCGATTGAGACGTTACTCTGTTGTCAGTTTTGAAAATGGCAAAGTCATCGATTTGAACAAAAACAGCTTTGTTCAGTCTTCAGATATCAACCGATTCCAGGGTGATGTTGTTCGCCAATTTGAGCCGATAGAAAAGAATATTCTACTTAGTGAAGGCTTTAGAGAAATGTGCGAGCTGTTTGTTAATGCGAATCACCTAGTGAATGGACAAGAAATCGAAATTCACCAAATCCGCATCACGGCATTTGAAGATGAGACTCAAGTAGCACCAGAAGGTGTACACCAAGATGGCTTTGATCACATCGCAATGGTAGGGGTTGGCCGTCACAACATCATTGGTGGCGATATCATGCTATACAGCAGCCACAACCAAGCGCCATTTTTCCGTAAAGTTCTGGAGAATGGTGAAGTCGCAATGTTGGCAGACAGTAAACTCTGGCATAACGCCTGTCCAATCCGCTCTGTGATTGACGATAAAGCTGGCCATATGGATGTATTTGTACTTACGGCAACGGACAAGCGTAATGAACTTCAATCTTAATCAAATCAGACAACAGTTTCCTGCGTTAGCGCAGTACCATAACGACAGACCAGTTACTTTTTTTGACGGTCCGGGCGGTTCACAAGTACCACAGTCAGTTCTTGACGCGATGGTGGCTTACCTTGGTTACTACAACTCGAACTTGGGTGGGCATTACTTTTCTAGCCAAACGACCGTTGATGTGATGCAAAATGCGCGCGAATCGGCTCAGGCGCTATTAAATGCGCCTTCTTCTGGCAACATTGTATTTGGTGCGAACATGACATCGCTGACTTTCCAACTAAGTCGTGCGATCAGCCGAGAGTGGCAAGAGGGCGATGAGATTATCGTTTCTGCCTTAGATCACTATTCAAACGTTTCTAGCTGGCAGCAAGCCGCTGAAGACAAAGGCGCAGTCGTACATCAGGTTCGTATCAATGAGGATGACTGTACGCTGGATCTTGAACATCTACAAAGCTTGTTGTCTGACAAAACGCGTTTGGTCGCAGTCACTTATGCTTCGAATACCACAGGGTCAATTGTCGATATTCAAAGTGTTGTGGAAATGGTACATCAAGTTGGCGCTCAAGTTTACGTCGACGCAGTACACTATGCGCCGCACCATCTTGTGGATGTACAGGCGTTAGGATGTGATTTCCTGGCATGTTCTGCCTACAAATTCTTCGGCCCTCATGTGGGAATTGCATACGTTGCTGACCAATGGTTACACAGCATCCGCCCGTATAAAGTTGAGCCAGCAACGAATATCGGCCCGGGTCGGTTTGAAACAGGGACACAAAGTTTTGAAGGCTTGGCTGGCGTAACCGCAGCTGTTGAATACCTAGCGCAGTTTGGTGAAGAAGGGTTACCACTTCGCCAAAGACTTGAACAAAGCTTTGCGCTTTATACTCAGCATGAACAACGATTAAGTGAGCGTTTCTTACAGCGATTAGATGCGCTAGAGGGCGTTAAACTGTATGGCATCGATAAGGAATATACGCAGCTTCGTACACCAACATTTGCGTTGACCTTCGATAAATATTCGCCAGAATTTATTGCGAAAACCTTGGGCGAACACAATATTTGTGTCTGGAACGGGCATTTTTACGCACTGGGCTTAGTTCGTCAGCTTGGGCTGGAAGAGACCGGTGGTGTTGTGCGAATTGGTTGCATGCATTACAACACACTTGAAGAAGTGGATATGTTGTTTGATGTGATTGAAAGCATTCTTGATGCTTAGTGAATTCAAATAGAAAACAAAAAGCTCGAGCATTTAGCTCGAGCTTTTTTGTATATCAAAGTCGTCAGTTTTTATGCGCTGACTTCAACTTCATAAGACGTGAACTTACGCACGTTGATGACGCCAGTATCGAAAATCAGGTATTGGCCTTTAATACCTTGCAGAATGCCCGTCACAACCGGGTTTTTATCAAAGTTATGTGAAGTAATCTTAGTTGGGTGCTGCTGCACTGGATAGCTAAGATCTGTGATGTTTTCACTTAATACTTCGATTGCATCCTCACCGAATTGCTGCTTGATTTCGGCGATTTTGTCTTCCACTAAAGGCAGAAGTTCTGCAAATCGGTCCTGCAGTTCGATCGGTTCTCCATCACCTTTAAGCAATGCGCGCCAGTTGGTTTTATCGGCAATATGTTTTGCCAGCTCAACTTCAATCAAGCCAGAAATGTGGCGGGTTTTTACTTTAAAGATCGGTAAACCTTGAGTCGCGCCCTGATCAATCCATCGTGTTGGGATTTGAGTGTGACGAGTGATACCGACTTTAAGGCTCGATGTATTAGACAGATACACGAAGTGATCCACCATACAGTTTTCTTCGCCCCATTGTGGCTCTCGACACGTACCTTGATCGTAGTGACATGTCTCTGGCTTCATGATGCACATATCGCAGCTTGCTAGCTTCTTCATGCAAACAAAGCAGTGACCTTGTGAGTAGCTCTTTTTGGTTTTTTTGCCGCAAGAACAGCAGAAAATATTGCCAGTGTGGGTCAGTGTTAGCGTTTGCCCAAGGAATGGAGAAAGGTCAATCTCTTCATCACCTACGGGAAGTCGATAGCTTACTGCGCCATCCAGAGAAGCTCGCATTTTGTTAAGCGTACCAGTTGCAATTAAGGACATAACATTACTCATTATTGTGTTTTTGCACAGTATATACTGAATGCAAAGTCAGGGGCAGGGGGGAATAGAATGTTGGCGGGAAATAGGAGCTTTAAATTTTGGTAACTAAGATAAAAAAAGGTGGCCAATTGGCCACCAGTCGGGAAACTGCTGTACATCATTCAGGGGGAACGAAACGACGAGGTACAGCAGTAAAAAGTCTTTGCTTACCAGAAAAGCCAAGCGAAAAGTGTTAGTACGCCAATACATGCAATGTTCAGAACAAGGCCGATGCGCATCATCTCTTTTTGCTTGATATGACCGGTACCAAATACAATCGCGTTTGGTGGAGTCGCTACTGGCAACATAAACGCACATGAAGCTGCGACCGCAATCAATGCTGAAAGAATGACAGGCGACATACCGAGTGCTTCTGCAATGGTGGCAAAAACAGGTACCAGCAACGCTGCACTTGCGGTGTTACTCGCAAATTCAGTTAAGAATACAACGAAGGCAACGACGGCAAGAATCGTCAGCAGAACGCCTGCCTGTTCCAAAAAGCCTGACAAGCTGTGTGCTAAGAAAACGCTGGTGCCAGTATCTTTAAGAACGTTACTTAGACAGATACCACCACCGAACAGAATCAATACGCCCCAGTCGGTTGTTTTCTCGATGTCTTTCCATTCAACCGCGCGAGATGCGCCGAGTAGAAGGATTGCGCCAATTGCCACCAGAGTGTCGAACTTAGCAAAGCCGCCTAGCATCGCATTGATTGGTTTGCTAAAGATCCAAAGCGTCACTGTCAGAAGGAAAATCGCCAGAGTGACCTTCTTGCCATTTGTCCACTCGACAGGTTTGTGGTCAAGTTCAAACTTGTGGCTCAAATCAGGTTTGGTCATAACGTACAGAACCAAAACCGCAACTGGCATCAACAATAGAGAGATTGGCAGAGCAAGCTTCATCCATTCGGTAAAGTTAAGACCGACCTCAGCTGCAGCAATTGCATTTGGTGGGCTACCAACGAGAGTGGCAATACCACCGATGGATGCGCTGTATGCGATACCAAGCAAAACGAATAGGAATGTGCGATGGTTTTTATCACCATCCAGTTTGGTCATCACGCCGAGAACCAGAGGAAGCATCATTGCTGTGGTCGCAGTATTAGAGATCCACATCGACAAACCCGCACTCACACCAAACAGCATGAAGACGGCTACCGACATTTTTCCTTGGGCTAATATCAACACCTTATCGGCAATCGCTTGGTCTAACTTCTGCTTATGCAGCGCCGCCGCTAGGGCAAAACCTCCTAAGAACAAGAAGATGATTGAGTTAGAAAAGTTGTTGAGCGCGACTTGTGTATTAAACACGCCTAAAAACACGGCGAGTAGCGGTATCAACAATGCTGTAATACTTACGTGAATCGCTTCCGTTAACCACAAAATTGCAACAAAAACTAAGATGCTAATGCCGGTTACGACTTGCGGTTCAAAGGGTAGGGTATTAAACAAGATAATGAATAGCAGGATATTTGCGTTCAATATCATGCTGTTGCGAGTGAAGAACCAGTTCTTCAATGTCACAGCGAGTGCGGTCATGGGGTATGCTCCTTATTCATTGCCTTTTTGTCGGTTTTTTATGGCAAAGTAACTGACTTGTATTTATTTATTGATTAAATGTTACTTTGAATGAGCAATTGAGTTTTGCTTGAATCGTAGAGCAAATATGAAAATGTGATGTTGGGAATTAGAAATGGGTAGATTGCTACCCATTCTTTTTATAGAAGTGTTATTAAAAGCGTTAGTGGCTATTCCACAGGGACTTGTCTTGGTTCGATGGGCTCTTTTACAGCAAAAATCGGTTCTTGAGGGCCAAGGAATCTCGGCTGTGTATCAATCACGTAAAGATCGAGGAATGCTTTAACGCGGGCAAGCAGTTCGCGCATACGCATCGATGCTTTCTGTTTGTTTGTGACTGGGCCTGCGACGGCAAGACACTGGGCGTCTATGTGGTACGCATTGGCAATGAACAGTGCTCGTTCGCAGTGGAAACGCTGGGTCACAATCAGAAAGCGCTCGGAAGCAAATATCTTTTTCGCACGGACAATCGAATCGAGCGTACGGAAACCTGCGTAGTCGAGATGAATGACTTCTTCTGGTACGCCTGCCTTGAGTAGATCGCGTTTCATCGTCCATGGCTCATTGTAAGAGCGGTGGGCGTTGTCACCACTGAGCAGAAATTGTTTCACCTTACCTTGCTCGTAAAGCTCAATCGCGGCGTTGATGCGATGGGTATAGTAAGTGTTGAGGACTTTACCGATGTATTTGCTCGTACCGAGTACGACGGCTACCTCATGCTGAGGTATTGGTTCGTAGTCAGTAAAAATGTTCTCTTTGGCTTGCAATACTACCCATCTGTCGATGGCTATAACGGAGATCAGCAGGCCAAGTACAGCGATCGACAAAATCAAAGCAAGTCGCTTCCATGTAAATTTAAGCATCCACTTTGACCTTATACGAGAAAACAACAAAACGTTTTTTATCCTTAAATGAAAGTGTATGTCTCATCATATCTGATACAAACAAAAAGAGAGAAGTCCATTTGTGCCAAAATACGGTTAGGATGATAAAAAAACGTTTAAAAAACAAAAGCCCCTATGTGTTAGGGGCTAATTATTAGGCGAGTTTTTCTTTTGCGGTTAAATTTAGAACGCAGTTCGCTTGTAACGACGGTAAACTGGTTGCCAGAACGACTGTTCAATCGCAACGTGAAGAGCTTCGTCGGTGATTTCTAGTGCCACACCTTGTTCAATGGCTTTTTTAGCGACAGCAAAAGCGATTTTCTTCGATACCAGGTGAATCTCTTCCAGTGGTGGAAGAAGTGCACCGTGACCATTAATCGCTAATGGCGAACATGTCGCAAGTGCGCGGCTAGATTCCATCAGCATTTCATCAGTGACGCGTTTTGCGTTAACAGCAAGAACACCTAAGCCGATACCAGGGAAGATGTAACTGTTGTTACACTGAGCAATCGGGTAGGTTTTTCCTTCGTGTACAACTGGAGCGAACGGGCTACCAGTTGCAACCAACGCTTCGCCATTGGTCCAACGAATGATGTCGTTTGGTGTTGCTTCTACACGACTGGTTGGGTTTGATAGCGGGAACACGATAGGGCGCTTACAGTGTTTGTGCATCTCTTCGATGACTTCTTGGCTGAATAGGCCAGGTGCACCAGATACACCAACAAGCACAGTCGGCTTCGCGTTACGCATTACGTCTAGTAGTGAGTAACCAGTGCCTTCATTTTCCCACTCTTTGGTATTTTCATGTTTTTGTACCAATCGCTGTTGGAAATCAAGAAGGTTTGGCATGCCTTCCTGAAGTAGGCCCCAACGGTCAACCATATAAACCTGAGAGCGAGCCTGTTGGTCAGAAATGCCTTCTGAAACCATTTGAGCGATGATCGCTTCTGCAATACCACAACCAGCCGAGCCTGCACCCAAGAAAGTAATACGCTGTTGAGATAGCTTAGTGCCAGCAGCCTTACACGCAGCAAGCAATGAGCCAACTGTTACCGCAGCGGTTCCTTGGATGTCGTCGTTGAAGCAGCAAACACGGTCTTTGTAACGTTCAAGAAGAGGCATCGCATTCTTTTGTGCGAAATCTTCGAACTGGATTAAAGCATCAGGCCAGCGGCGTTGTACCGCTTGCATGAACTCTTCAACAAACGCGTCGTATTCTGCACCTGTGATACGAGGGTGGCGCCAACCCATGTACATTGGATCAGCCAAACGCTGAGGGTTGTTCGTGCCGACATCCAGTACGATTGGTAGTGTATAAGCTGGACTAATACCACCACAAGCGGTGTAAAGAGCAAGTTTACCGATAGGAATGCCCATACCACCGATACCCTGGTCGCCCAAACCTAGAATACGTTCACCGTCGGTAACTACAATGACTTTTACGTTGTGGTTTGCTGCGTTATTTAGCAGGTCATCAATGCGGTCACGATTAGGATAAGAAATGAAAAGGCCACGGCCGCGACGGTAAATATTGGAGAAGTTCTCACAAGCTGCGCCAACGGTTGGCGTGTAGATGATTGGCATCATCTCAGAAACGTGGTTTTGTACTAAGCGGTAGAATAGCGTTTCGTTGGTATCTTGAATGTTACGTAGATAAATGTGTTTATCCATGTCACTTTCGAAACCTTTGTACTGTTGGTAAGCACGTTCTACTTGTTCTTGTATGGTTTCAGTGGCTTCAGGTAGCAAGCCCTCTAAGTTGAATGAGCTGCGTTCTTCGGCAGAAAAAGCACTGCCTTTATTCAAAAGAGGAGTTGCCATAAGAGCGGGTCCCGCATACGAGATATATAGCGGGCGTTTATCGTTGTTCATTTGGAGCCTTATGTAGGGTTGAAGGATGCGCGCCAAATTTTAACGGTTTCCGACTTTAGTTGTAAACATTCGTTGATGCACATCAAGGTAATGTTGCAATAAAATTCACGTCTGGTGGAAATTTATACTCAAAAGAAATCATCCAGAGGGTTTCAAAGTCGCGTGATTCTCTCTCAAACAAGTATCTCGACGTAATTTGGGTATAATGCCCCTCATTATCAGAACAAACCCCGTATCCTATGTCTCTATTACCTATCGATACCCTAAAAGATGAATTTGATCAGAACCTGAAACACGCTCACCTTGTTGTAGAAGCTGAAACTGGTTCGGGTAAATCAACTCGCTTACCACTTTGGGCTGCTGGCCATGGCCGTGTTTTAGTGATTGAACCGCGCCGAATAGCCTGTACGTCATTGGCGGAGTTTCTTGCGCAGCAATCAGGTGAGTCGGTCGGTGGGAAAATTGGCTATGCGATTAAGCTGCATTCTTATTTTGATGAAAATACGCAAGTGGTTTTTGTTACGCCAGGTGTTGCGCTACGTTGGTTTGCAGAAGACAAGCTGGCAAGCTTCGATATCGTAATGGTCGATGAATTTCATGAACGCCGTTGGGACATTGATCTCCTTACCGCGATTTTGAAACAGGAAAATCGTCACCGTCTTATTGTCACTTCTGCCACTTTAGAGGGAGAGAAGCTTGCTGATTATTTACAGGCTAAACGTCTTCGCTCTGAAGGGCGTTGCTTCCCAGTTTCAGTGACATATCGAAGCGCTGATAGCCGTTATCTTCCGAACAAAAAAGGCTGTGAGAATGATGTTGTTCGAGCAGTTAAAGAAGCGTTGGAGGACGAAGAGGGAGACATTCTGGTATTTCTTCCTGGTCGTAAAGAGATCACTCAGTGTGCCCAGATGCTGCAAAGTCGGGAAAGTGTATTGGTGGTAAAGCTTCATGCTTCTGTGAGTGATGACGAGCGCAATCGTGCATTAACCATCCAAAGTCAGCGAAAGGTCGTGCTTGCTACTAATGTGGCTGAAACGTCGCTAACCATTCCAAACATTCGAGTCGTGATTGATAGCGGGCTCGAAAGACGAACTGTGCAGCGTAATGGTCGCACGGCATTAACGTTAAGCAACATTTCCAAAGCCAGTGCTGAACAGCGAATGGGACGAGCAGGTCGTGTTGCACAAGGCACTTGCATAAGGCTATATGGAGAACATGCGCCTTTAGAACTCATTACGCCTCCCGAGCTGCACCGAGAAGAATTAGTCGAGCCGATGTTGGCCGCCGCTTGCTGCGGATATCGTCTGGCAGAATTGTCTTTCCTCGATAGTGTCCCTGATAAATCATTGCATCTGGCATTTGAAAGCCTGAAAGCCATGGAAGCGGTTGATGAGCAAGGTGAGATTACCGAGCACGGAAGAAAAGTATATCCATTACCGATTGATGCCTTATTTGCTGATTTAGTGACCCGTATTCAGACCAGACCCGAAAAAGAGGCCATGGTTGATTTAGCAGCTGCGTTGTCGGTTCCTGCGCAGCTATATCAGTTGCAAAGTGGCGACGTTGCGGAGGCATTGGCACTAGAGGAGCCGACGGGGTGTGATGCTTCTCTGATGATTCGTTTAGTTCGCGGCGACAAGTTACCAGGCATCACAGTCGATTCAAGTGTGCTGGAAGAAGCGCAAGGCCTTGCTAAGCAAATGCGGGAGCTATTCGAATTACCGCAACTGGAAGTCGCATCAAGATATCGGCGCGAATCACTTTGCTATGCCATAGCGGAAATTCACCCTGAACTGGTGTTTGTTCGCAGAGAGCGCCGCCGAGATGCCTTAGGGAACGGCGTTATGGAGATGGTAGTAGGGCGCAATAGCCGTTTCCCCGAAAAAGAACAAGCCGCGTTAGTGCTGGATAGCCATAGTGTGCCGGGCAGAGGTGTTAAGCAGACGCTTAATCTTGCTTCGGTGATGATGCCAGCGCCATTATCGCTCATTAAAGACCTCAGCTTGGGAGAGTGGCAACAAGGCGAAACCAATTATGAAGAAGAATCACCACGGGCAACCATGAGCCTGGTGTACGCTGGTCGGACTGTTGTGACCGAGTTTCAGGCGTTGCAAGGGGACGTTGCCATTCAATCTATCGTAGAGATGATCGAAGATGAAACGTTAATGCCGGGGTTTGCGCCATTAAGAAAACAGCAAATTCTGCATTGGCAGTTATACAACGCACTGGGGTTAAATCAACAAGCGACCGGCCTCGAAGGATTGGAATCTCTGACTTTTACCGATTGGTTAGCCGAGCAACTGCAAACACTGGGGGTCGAATCAGTTGAAGATATGGCGTTATTCGATGCCGATGATCTGCCTTTTTCAGGGGTACCTGAATGGGAATACGAGGATTTCGCACAGAAATTCCCTCTGAAATTATTGCTTGCCGAACTCAAGCTTGATGTGGAGTACTTCGCCAGCCGCAAACTTGTCCATGTTGTTTATAGTGAAGGGAGTCGAAAGGGCGATCCAAAGCGCTGGGAACTGCCACGTTGGTCGGGTTGGAAAGTGCAATATAAGAAAGCCAGCCGCGTCATTGATGTGAAGTAATAACGATTTTATATCTTAGTTATACGAGTTTATTTTCTTTGTGAATGCCTGTTGATTAAGTATTTATATATTGAATATTTATGGAGTTGTTTCTTTTTTAAATTGAAATATTAATCAATTGGTTGCGTATATAGAAAAGCTGTACATTAGTTGTTACAAGGCTGGTTTTAATATTTCTTTTTGACGGCAAATTAGGGCATAAAAGACTATTCTCTTATATCCCATTGCTATATCAAAATAGTTGAACGATAGTTGGTATATCTCAATTTGAGTGTCGGAGCATAAAATGGATCAACAAAATAAAACATGCATTGAATTCGACTACACCAGTTTTCTAGGGGCCACTGCAAGTAAGAAGTGGACCTTCCTAGATGCGTTTGCCACCATCGCTCCCATCTTTGGTCTGATGTGGAAAAAGAACCTTGCAGAGCTCAGTGAGCCACAAGACCGTCTATGGGACGCCGCATTAAAGTCCATGTCTTCACGTCATAGTGACGAGTCGAATCTGGTCGAGTTAACTCGACTTGCAAAAGGTGAAGGGATAGAAGAACTGCGTGTTGTCATGCCATATTCGTTAGACTTAAAGCAGATTGAGTATATTGAGTCGCGAAGCCATTTGAAAGTTGATGCAACAGAGCAAGAGATTCTAAACATCAAACTGTGAGCCTGTCTTTCTCCACCCATGATTAGAGCGATCACCCTCTGGATCGCTCTAGACCCCCATCCATACTGACTACTTTTTTGCGTTTGCCTACAGCCGTCAGTCAGCTTTTGCTCTGATACCTCAAATCCTCAAAAGTCACGGTGCGGCTTTATATGCACTATATTTAGCATGTTCTTTACGTGCAGCAATCTAATTGTCACAACTATCTTCTAACTTAATGCTCTTGGTTAACTGATTAGACCAGATTGTCAGCGGCATGGGTTAGTAACTTATCTTCGGTGAATCAATAAGATAAGTCATGCTCATCGACTACGGACAGTTAGGTGAAAACTAATAACAAAACAAACAATAAGAAAGGAAGTGAGTATGTCTATTTCTCGTCGAGATTTCATGAAAGCAGTTTCTTCGACCGCAGTTACAGCCGGGCTCATTGGCTGTGGTAGTGATAGCTCTGAATTAGTAGTGGGTTCCTTTGATCATGGCGTCGCCAGTGGCGATCCGACTCAAACTCAAGTCATCATCTGGACGCGTGTTACCACGGATGCTGACTATGCTGATGTGACATGGCAAGTTGCCTCAGATGAGGGCTTTTCAGATGTGGTAAAAAGTGGTGTGTTCACTACGGATACCAGTCGTGATTTTACCGTAAAAGTCGATGTTAAAAACCTCAACCCGAATACTCACTATTACTACCGTTTTATGGTTGGTGAGGTGGTAAGCGGAGTCGGAGAGACCAAAACCCTACCGGATGAAAGTATCGAACAGGCATCAATGGCGGTTGTGTCTTGCGCAAATTATCCGGCTGGATATTTCAATGTCTATCGCGAGATTTTAAATCAGCATGAAGAGGCTTCATTTGATGTGGTGCTGCATTTAGGGGACTACATCTATGAATATGGTGCTGGTGGGTATGCCAGTGAAGACGCTGAGACATTAGATCGAGTGGCAAGTAAAGGCACGGAGTGCGTAACGTTAGATGACTACCGAAAACGATACGCCCAATATCGCCAAGATGCTGATCTTCAGGCGTTACATGCGAAATTACCGATGATCGCAGTATGGGATGACCACGAACTCGCGAATGATGCGTGGAAAGAAGGTGCCGAAAACCATCAAGATGACGAAGGCAGTTTTAATGACAGACGCGCAGCGGCAGCGGCGGCGTGGACTGAGTGGTTGCCCGTACGAGAGAATAGCTATTCAAGTATGCTGATCTATCGCCAGTTCTCCTTTGGCAACTTAGTGAACTTGATGATGCTCGATACTCGATTAGTTGGTCGTGATGAGCCATTGGATTACTTTTCGTTAAGTGAACCAAGCATGGAAGCCATTGCAGGCTTGGTCGCTGAGTCACGAAGTGTCGACAGAGAGCTACTTGGCTCTGACCAACTGGCTTGGTTGATGAATGAATTTACGACGAGTAATGCCAAATGGAATGTATTGGGGCAACAGGTTCTGATGTCGAAAATGGAGTTACCAAGCTCAGTTATGACTGCGATGTTCCAATTGTTTACCGCGACCGAAGATCAGCAAGCCGCGGCTTTATTGGCCGTGAATACAGCCATTACCAACTATCTGTCTGACCCAAGTTCAGATCCCGTCTCTTTGCCTTATAACCTCGATGCTTGGGATGGTTACTACGTAGAGCGAGAGAAAGTTTACCAATTAGCGAATGCTAGTGCTGGCAATTTTGTCTGTTTAGCGGGCGATACGCACAATGCATGGGCGAGTGCTTTGCATGACATTTCAGGTACTCCTGTCGGTGTTGAATTTGCAACCAGCTCAGTCAGTTCACCGGGTTTGGAAGCGTATTTAGCCATGGACTCAACAGTAACTGCCCAAATGGAGTTCACTTTGCCGCATTTAGTCTCAGAGCTAAAGTGGACAGATATTAAACAACGGGGCTTTATGCGAGTGACGTTTACGCCTGATAATGCGCAGTCGACTTGGTATTTTGTGTCGACCATTAAATCGAAAGACTATCAGGTCACGACAAAGTCGGCTTCGACGACAGACGGTATTACGTTAAATATTTTTTAACTTGGTTGAGTCACACAAAGAAAAAAGTCCGCATTAATGCGGACTTTCTGTATCAATACACTTCAGTTGGCTATCGAACGTTTTAGTCGATTAACCCGTACTCTTTGCTAAGAACGTCAATGATCTCGGCTTTTGGATTTTCGCTTAGCGTAATTGGCTTACCAGTAATTTTTTCTGCAATACCAATGTAAGTCTTGGAAATGTCCATCAATGAATCAACTGGCAGTTCGTTATCACGAGCCAGTGCTTCACGCTCAGGCATACGCTCTTTGTTCAGCAAGATATCTGGGTCAGGGAAGTGGTTCAGCAGGAACTGACGGAAACCTTCTTTTGAGTTCTCAACGATATTACCTGCTTGGTACTCTTTTGCATCCCAAATACGTGAAGAATCTGGCGTGCCAACTTCATCCATGTAAATCAGTTTTTCGTTGCCTGCTGCATCGTGAACGTAACCAAACTCAAACTTCGTATCGACAAAGATTTGATCAATGGCTTCTAGCGCATTGCTAATGACATTAAAGCCTTCTTTCAATAGCTTTTCGTAAAGTGCAATATCGTCTGCACTAGAGAAGTTAAATGCTTCAAAGTTATCTACGATGTTCTGACGAGTGATGTTTACGTCGTCTGCTTCTGGTACACCCGGGATACCTTTTAAAATGCCTTTGGTTGAAGGTGTCATCAATAACTCTGGTAGAGCTTTGTCTTTTTCCAAACCTTCTGGTAGCTGGATACCACAGAACTCGCGTTCACCATTTGCGTATGCGCGCCACATAGAACCTGTGATGTACTTACGGCAAATCGCTTCGATTTTAACTGGTTTTGCTTTCTGTACGATCCAAACGAACGGGTGAGGAATATCTAAGATGTGGCTGTCAGCCAGGCCGTTGTCTTTAAATAGTTTGAACCAGTGGTTCGAGATCGCGTTTAATGCGGCACCTTTACCAGGCACACCTTTCAGACCGCCTTCTCCATGCCAAATGCAATCAAAAGCTGAAATACGGTCGCTAATCACCATGATCGCCAGAGGCGCGTCAGGGGCAACATCGTATCCTTTTTCTTTGATCAGGCGGGCGCTGTCTTCTTCAGTTAACCAGTAAACTGAACGAACTTTACCGCTGTGAACGGGTTTGTGAGTGCGAATTGGCAGGTCGTCATTGACGGCAAGTACTTGATTAGCAAGGCTCATTGCGACATTCCTATCATCTTAATCAAACGTCATAAAGAGAAGATATTCAGCAAAAGTAAGCAGCTGAATAAATCGAATGTGGGCATCATACCAGAACTATTTTAACTCGCCAGAGAAAAAGCAAACGTTTGCCTTATTTATTAATTCCCTAAGTCGCAGGTAAAAAAATGCCCCCAAGGAATGGAGGCGAGATGCAGGATGGATAACGTCGAACTTGTTAGTGATACTGGTTTACTCTGCCTTCGACGAAAAAGACTTCACACTGATAACGTAGGCCAATATCACGCAGCATAGACTGATTCATCGGCGCTATGTCATTTGATGCGACAACCGCACTGGCGTTACCTGAACGTATCGCTTTAACAACAATTTCGACTTCAGAAAGCTGTTGGGATGGCTTCATCTGAATGACGTTTTTACAACAAATATTGGAAGCAGTGAGCTGGTCAAAGTTGGGACGAGGGCACTCGGACGTAAACAAAATCCATTGTTTCTGCTGAGACAGTACAGCCAGCTTAGAAAGAAGCTGGTTAGAAACATTCATGGGTTGAGTAGCTTGTGCCAGTACATTGTAACGAGAGTATGTTTGAGTTTGACTGTGTAGCTGCATCTTACTGTTCCTTTATACATGCTGTATGTCTATACAGTAGTTTGTTTTAAGGGATCGATCAACTGGTTTTTATGCTTTTTGAAGCAATGCAATTTCGTCGTTTTGTTAGGGATTTTATTTAAAATATTGAAATATAAAGATTTAAATTTTAGATGATATGTTTGGTACGGCTTACGAAATGTGAAGTAACTAACAATATTGGTGGGGCATCAAGGAAAGAAAACTACTGTATATACAGTGGTTATGATCAGTCTATACAGTACTTTTTACTGTGTTTGGCGGGTTATCCTTGGCAGTGGAGGTGAGCAGATAACAAAAAAGCGCCTATGAGGCGCCTTTAGAAATCAGTTCCATTGATTTGAGTTTTCAGCTTGCACGTTGAGACATACGCTCACGCATTTGCAATTCACCTTGGTTGAATAGGCGGACATCGATTTTCGCCATATCGTAACAAGATTGACATGAATTGTGATGTTTACCATCTACATAGTCATGTCGCGTGATAAGAGCTGGTTTCTTACACCAATCACAGGTGCCTTCTTCAGTGAACATTGATTTTTCTCCCCACCTAGAAAAATTAGAGTCTTTAGGTGTTATTTTTCGCAGCGCATTATGACACAAGTAAGTGGGGAAGGTTAAATGTCTGTTAATTATTTTGAGAAGGAAATCGATTGCAGCTCCCTGTTTGTGGGGGCTGAAAGGTTGTGGCTTCTAGTGATTATTGAAAATTCACGCTTTTGTAACATTTTGTGTGATTATTCTAAAAGCTTGATTAAGACGTTTCATCTCTGCCTCACTTCCTTGAGCATCGGGATGGTAAAGCTTGGATAATTGACGATAACGGAGTTTTACGGCTTGAGCTTGTGGAATCGAATTTGGCGTGTAACCAAACACAGCACAGGCAATGGTCAGATCATAGGGAGCGGATTCAGATTTGACTTTCTTAAACTCTCTAAATACCTGCTCCAACTGGCGTTTTAATTGCTTATTGGTGAATTCCAACTCTTTCACTTGCACATCCAGTTGTCGGGTTCTATTTTCTTCATCAACCGATTGAAGTTTACGCTTTTGCTGTTGTTTTCTATACCCAAACCAACCAGCACCCAGCATTAACCCACAGAAACCAATGGCAAGAAACGGCTCGGCGCTAAACCCTTTCGCTTGGTTTATGTCGTCGGATTGCATTGGTTGCGCTTCAGCGGAGCTTTGGTCCAACTCAGTCATTGCCGATACTTGTTTGGCTCTTAACTGATTAAAACGTTGCTCTAGGAAATGGTTGTACGCGATTTCTGCATCTTTGTTTTGCTTTGCAGAAAGTTGATACCACGCTTCGATTAAATCATCGGTGGTGATGTTTTGCTGGTGCTTTTCCAAGAAACTGGCAAGGGCGTAGCCACTATCTGCTGGATCACTCAGTGCGATGGTACTCAGCCAGTAGGCGGCTTGAGGGTAGGATACTGAGCCCGTTAATCCCAAAGTATAATCTTCCGCTAACTGTTTTTGCGCGGGCAGGTAGTCTTGGCTTGCGGATTGTTCTAACCAGTAACGAGTCTCTTCTGGAGACGTTGAGTCTGACTTCATCGCCAGTTTAAATTGGTCTTCCGCTGAAGAAGGGGACTGGGAGGAAAATACGAGACTTGAGAGGCAACTGCTCAAGATAAATAGAAAGACGGTTTTGAAAGCCATTAGTTTGTCAGGCCTAGAAACAATTTCTAGGCCTGCTCCGGTAATTATCCGTAATTACCTAATGGTGCTATCAAATCACTTCAGAGGCAAGATTTGGATTTCAACGCGGCGGTTACAAGCGCGGCCTTCAGTTGTCTGATTTGAACAAAGTGGGTTACGTTCACCATAGCCGCGTGCAATTGCACGTCCAGCTGCCACATTTTGCTGTATCAGGAACTGACGTACCGATTCTGCGCGGTTTTCAGATAGTGACTGGTTGTGTGACTCACTGCCTGTGCTGTCGGTGTAGCCGTCAATCACAAGGCTGGTATCTGGGTATTCAACAAGGATACGAGCAACACCACGAAGCGTGTTGTGGATGCCGTAATCCAATTGGTATGAATCTGACGCAAAGCCAATACCGTTTTCCATACGAAGCAGAAGCTGGTTTTCACCAACACGTTGAACTTGTACACCAGAATTCAGCAATTCTTGACGTAGTGCCGCTTCTTGTTTGTCAAAGTAGTAACCCACGCCAGCACCTGTTGCACCACCAGCAGCTGCGCCGATCAAAGCACGTTGACGACGCTCTTTAGCATTGTCACCTGTTGCTAACCCGATAGCTGCACCAGCAACGGCACCAGTTAAGGCTCCCAGAGTCGTGGAGTTGGTTTCGTATTCACCAGTTGTGGCATTTTGACGTTGAGTGGCTTGACAGCCTGTAAGAGCAAGCACTAGAGCAAGTGCTATAGACAGCTTTTTCAAGGGAAAATCTCCGTATAAAAATGAGGCGAAACGCTGCTTTATAAAATTGAGATATAAATTATTAATCAGCTGTTCTTAAGTTTTGTTAGGTGAAAGTAAGATGGAACCAGAAAATTGTAAGAATTGTCTTACTTAGGCCAAATAAGATCAATGGATTTGCTAAGCCATTGACATATTTGGCCTGATAGAGGAGGTTATTCTGAGTGATTGTTGAGCATTTTACGTGCTTGCTCGCCACCCACCCCGCGGTTCACCGAAACTTTTCGACCCTTCTTCAGACCAACTTCATAGTCTGCAGTGAGGTTTTTCATCGCTTCTTTAAGTTGCTTCTTGAACGTTTCGCGATCGATGTTTTTGAATTCTTTGTCGATATAGTCGTTGATTTTGTTGGCCGACTCTTCATCTGGAGAGATAACAGGGAGCTTTTCAATCGCACCTTCAACCCAACCTGAGACAAACGAGTTCACGCGGCGTGTAACTTCCATTGAAGAAGTACCACTACCCGCAAAACTGTTGCGGAATTGGCCAGTACTTTCGTTCATTTCACGATAGATAATATCGAACGCAAAGGCGGCGAAAATCGCACGGTCCGCTTCACCAATAAACTCAACACGTTTAAGCCCTTTGTGATTCAGCAGTACCGCTTCAACGCCAAATTTGGTGTTGATGCCACGAATCACGCGCAAAATGGTAGAACTTATGTTCGCAGGTAATAGATGGGAAGACTGTGTTTTTCCCATTTTGATGAACTCAATGTCATCTTTGTCCAGACCATACTTCATCATCAGGCGGTGAGCCATCTTGATGGCATTTGCGGCCTCATTGACGTTGGCAGAGTTACCCAGTTCTAAACACTTGGCGATTTTTTTCAGGGCTTTTTGTTTATCCATCGACAACCAATTACTAAAGCAGAAAATTTATGAAGTCAGATATATTACCTTTTTTGACATAAAAACGAAATACAATGCGACGGCTAAAGAAGGAAAACGCCCCGTTGCGAGCCGGAGCGTGTTATTCCTGCATTCTATTCAGAAGGTCAGATTTCTCTGATATGGAGGGACAAAGATGTTGTACGCGGTTACAAGCCCAGTTGGTTTAACAAGTCATTGGCTTCATCTGTTGCAAGTGATTCCTGAGTTTCCTTTTCTGCCATCTTTTTGCGAGTGGCTTCCAGAATATCATCCGGGTTTTCGTCTTCTGCGATTTCAAATTCTTCCAGCTGAATAAACTCGGTTTTATCCATAGCCAGTTCAAGGTAAAAGATGTTGTTATTTGCGGTAGAGAAAGTCACACGGCGCGCCTGAGGGCGATCAAGGTTGGTGTCTACCTGCAAAATAACCTGTTTATTCAGTGACAGCATTTTAGGCTGATTTTGCGTGATGATAGTTTGTAACTCTTTACGGATTTTATTCGTGAAGTCACCCACTAATTGATTCATCAGCTCACCAAGCACATCGGCCACTTCATCGGATGTATGAGAGATGGCCAGTTCTTCTTCGGGCATGCCCATATTACGCATGTAATTGGTGTAGATCTCAAGTGCGGCTTTGGCCGTAAAGTTAATGACAACTAAGCCGGTGAATCCACCATCAAACAAGACAAAACAACCAAAATCTGGCTTAAGGCTGGTTTTGTTGATCTTTTGCACCATGGCGGAATAGTTGACTTGGGAAGAGGTGGCAGAGGTAAGGACGCCAGAAACTGACTGGCAAAGTTTTAGAAGGATATCTTCTGTGGTTACTACTTTATTCTTTTTCATTCTGAAAGCTCATTGAGAAAGGCGATTTTTTTCTCAATGTAAGGCATTAATAGTCAAGAAATAAAGCATAAGTTTCAATATTGTATTGAGATTCTGATTTAATCGCTTTTTCAAATGTTGTAAAGTGATCAAACCCGAAGAAAATCACTCCACTCTAACTCTACTGCCTGTCTCGAGACTCTTTCGAAAAGCAGCTTGAGGATTGAGTAAAATAATTAGATAACCCGCAGCTGATAGGATCAGCGTCGTAGGGGCAGGAAGCAAATGTTACCAAGATTACACTCGCAAACTGACGTCGACCCTCTTGTTCTGATTTTTTTAAAAGAGCTTGAACAAGCTGGATTCACCGGCGATATAGAAAGCCAATACTCAAGCCGACTTGCGGTTTCCACTGACAACAGTGTGTACCAGCAGTTACCTCAGGCTGTTGTTCATCCAAGAACAACGCAAGATGTTGCGCTTATTGGTAAACTGAGCAATAAAGAAAAATACGAGCGAATCACGTTCTCACCTCGCGGTGGCGGTACTGGTACTAATGGGCAGTCCCTAACGAAAGGCATTGTGGTTGACTTATCTCGCCACATGAACAAAGTGCTTGAAATCAATGAGGAAGAAGGCTGGGTACGCGTTCAGACTGGTGTGATTAAAGACCAGTTAAATGATGCAGTACGCCCTTATGGTTATTTTTTCTCACCTGACTTATCCACCAGTAATCGCGCCACTATCGGCGGTATGGTCAACACTGACGCCTCTGGTCAGGGATCATTGAAATACGGCAAAACGTCAGATCATGTCCTCTCACTCCAAGCCGTGTTTGCCGATGGTTCGATTTTAGAGTCTGACTTGTCTCATGGTTATCCTAAAGAGGGCGAGTTTGCCGCAACCGCGCTGAAAGTCACCGAATCCGTCTGTCGTGAAAAGCGTCAACAAATTAACGATAAGTTCCCACCTTTAAACCGTTTCTTGACTGGATACGATCTGAAAAATGCACTTAACGAAGAGGATGATAGCTTCGATATCACCCGCGTTTTGTGTGGCGCAGAGGGTTCACTTGCTTTTATCACCGAAGCGAAGTTAAACCTGACTCGTATTCCTAAAGTTCGCACCTTGGTGAACGTTAAATACAACAGTTTTGATTCAGCATTGCGTAACGCGCCACTGATGGTGCAAGCAAACGCGATGTCGGTAGAAACGGTCGACTCAAAAGTTCTTAACCTCGCGAAACAAGATATAGTTTGGCATACGGTCAGCGATCTCATCACGGATGTACCAGACAAAGAGATGCTTGGTATCAACATGGTGGAATACGCAGGCGAAGATGCTGAGGAGATCGCCTCTCAAGTCGCAGCGTTAACTGCCAAACTTGATACCATGCTCGAAACAGAAGAAGCGGGCATTATTGGCTATCAGGTGTGTAATGATGTGGCGAGCATTGGCCGTATTTACAACATGCGTAAAAAAGCGGTAGGTCTGCTGGGGGCGGCTAAAGGTCGTGCTAAACCGGTACCGTTTGCTGAAGATACGTGCGTCCCACCAGAAAACTTAGCCGATTTTATTGCTGAATTCCGCGAACTGCTTGACGGGAAGTCTCTCAACTACGGTATGTTTGGCCACGTCGATGCGGGCGTATTGCACGTTCGCCCTGCTCTGGATCTGTGCGACCCGCAGCAAGAAGCGCTAATGCATGAACTCTCAGATGAAGTCGTTAAGCTGGTCGCGAAATACGGCGGCTTGATGTGGGGTGAACACGGAAAAGGTTTCCGTTCAGAATACGGCCCGGAATTCTTTGGTGAAGAGCTGTTTACTGAGCTAAGACGCGTAAAAGCGGCGTTTGACCCTCACAACAAGATGAACCCGGGCAAAATCTGTACGCCGTTAGACAGTGATGCAGAGTTGGTAAAAGTAACTGACACCAAACGTGGTTACTTTGATCGTCAGATTGATGTTCAGGTTCGCGACAGCTTCAAGCAAGCGATGGAATGTAACGGTAATGGCCTGTGTTTTAACTACGACACCAGCTCACCAATGTGCCCATCGATGAAAGTCACGGCTGACCGTCGTCACTCTCCTAAAGGTCGTGCAGGCTTAGTGCGTGAGTGGTTACGTCAGTTGACGGAACAAGGAATCGATATTCTCGACCTTGAACAACAAGCATTGGAAAACAAATCGTCGATCAAAACTATGATCGATCGCGTTCGTCATTCAATTAACCGTCGTCATGAATATGATTTCTCTCATGAGGTTTATGAGGCGATGAATGGCTGTCTGGCTTGTAAAGCGTGTGCCAGCCAATGTCCGATTAAAGTGGATGTGCCGAGCTTCCGTTCTCGCTTCTTAAATATCTATCACTCTCGCTACCAGCGTCCTGCAAAAGATTATCTGGTGGCGAACATTGAAACCATGTTACCTCTGATGGCGAAAGCCCCTAGCGTTGTGAACGGTGTCCTGAAGCAATCTTGGGTGAAAAGCCTAACCGCATCGACAGTGGGTTACGTGGATGCGCCTTTGCTGTCTGTACCGACTTTGCAAAAACGTGTTGAATCTCTGACGACCGCTTATGACCTCACCGCGTTGTCTCGATTGTCTTCAGAACAGAAGAGCAAACATGTTCTGATCGTTCAAGATCCGTTTACCAGCTATTACGATGCCGAAGTGGTAGAAGATTTTGTGAAGCTGACAAAAAAACTGGGAATGAATCCGGTTTTACTGCCATTTAAACCAAATGGTAAAGCGCAGCATATCAAAGGCTTTTTACGCCAGTTCTCAGAAACAGCAACGGATACCGCGAAGTTTTTATCTTTGGTTGCCGATCTGGGCATTCCAATGGTGGGTGTTGACCCAGCATTAGTGCTTTGCTACCGAGATGAATACAACGAAGTACTGGGCAACAAGCGCGGTGATTTTGAGGTGCTGACCGCTCATGAATGGCTCTATCCAAGACTGGAAGATTTCGCATCAGTAGAGTCTACTCAGCAAGAACCTTGGTATCTGTTTGCTCACTGTACAGAAAAAACCAAAATGCCAAACGCAGAAAAAGAGTGGGGTGCGATTTTCTCTCACTTTGGTGCGGTGTTAAATACTGTCCCAGTTGGATGCTGTGGTATGGCGGGGACTTTTGGGCACGAGGTTGATAAGGTGACAATGTCGAAAGACATTTACAACCTGAGCTGGAAGCCAAACTTAGATAAGTTGGACAACGAGCGATGTCTCATCACGGGTTACTCTTGTCGAAGTCAGGTAAAACGTTTTGAAGGCACTAAGCCGAAGCATCCGGTTCAGGCGTTGCTGACACTTATTTAATCACTTCAATGAAGAATAAGCCCAGTTCTGCTGGGCTTTTTATCGACTCATCAACTTGAGACTTCAAAGGATTTGAACCTTGAGAAAACTTGAACTTAGAGTGCCACCTGTCGCGGTCTTTTTGCTGGTGGTTTTACTTATGTATTGGCTGAAAGGACTGACGCCGACATTTAAGATCACAGTCCCTTTTGTCGAATTTGTTGTTGCTGCTTTAACGCTGTTATCGGGCTTTATTGGCATTGCCGGCGTTTATGAATTTCGTAAAGCGAAGACAACGGTCAATCCAGTTAAGCCTGAGTCTGCGTCATCTGTCGTAAATACTGGTGTCTTCGCCTATACCCGAAACCCGATGTATGTGGCTCTGTTGCTGCTTATTATCGCTCTGGGTTTGTGGTGGCAGCACCTTAGCGTCATCCCTTGTGGTGCTCTGTTTATCTCCTATATGAATCGTTACCAAATTAAGCCTGAAGAGCACGTGTTAGAAAGGCTGTTTGGTGAAGATTACCTGAAATACAAAAACCGGGTACGTCGCTGGATATAAGCGCAGATCGTTTCGCTATGTTCTAAAGGCGATTTAATTTTGGCCTAAATAGCACCTGGTGGTCTTTGAGCGAAGTCTTCTACCACGAAATCGATAAGTGCCCGGACTTTTCGCGGTATTACGTTGCCTTCTAAATAGACCGCGTTAATCGGGTGCTTATTCATGCTGTATTCGTCGAGGAGTTGTACCAGCCTTCCACTTTCAAGATCATGGTGTAAAACGAAATCTGGACAAATCGCTATCCCTCGTCCATCTATCGCCCAATCTTTTGCGATGCGAGCACTGTTCACCATCAGGTTCCTCTCAGGTACGACGGCGGTTTCTTGTTTGCCGCGATAGAATAACCACTTGTTGTGACCTCTTCGGTTGGTATCGATAATACAGAAATGATCCTTGAGTTCTTGCGGTGTATTTGGTGTCCCTCGTTGCTTCAGGTATTCAGGCGAGGCGACGACGCAACTGGTGATTTCCCCAAGCTTCCTTACTTTGAGTGTCGCTGTGTCTGGCAGTCCGATACGAAACGCTAAATCAATGCCTTCTGTGGCTAAGTCTACGTAGGAATCACTCAAACGTAGATCAATCGATAGCTGAGGATGAAGGGCAGAAAAGCGACTCAACAACCCGGTGATGTAAATCTCTCCAAAAGTTAGTGGGGCAGAAACACGCAGCACCCCCGTCAATCCTTTGGATTCTTCAGATATTGCGCCAAGCAGGTCATCAAGTTCGTCTAACAGTGTAGGGGCCCGAGCAAGCAACGCCTGACCTGTGGGAGTGAGGCCAACTTTCCGAGTCGTTCTCTGTAATAACTGTGCACCAATCTTTTCCTCTAACTGAGCGACATATTTAGAAGTGATTCGGTTAGATACGCCGAGCCTTTGTGCTGCTTCTGTAAAAGACCCTGTTTGTGCGGTGGCGACAAATGCTTTTAAACCATCAACCAAGTCCATCTTAATACCCCAATATTAGGAACGTTTTGTTGAATATCATTCTACATAATCGTCATTGTATTGAAAGTTTGCTGCGTACATAATTTCTCCATACCAAGTTAAAACGAACCACAATGTTGTGGTACTGACAAATTAAGGGAAAAGCGATGAGCGTTATGTCCTCACTTCAAAATCTGAAAAACAGATTTAAAGCTTCACCAAGAATGCCGGTGGTATTCCTTGGTCATGGCTCCCCAATGAACGTCATTGAGGATAATGAATTCACACGCAGTTGGGTGGAACTGGGACGTACATTGCCAAAACCTCAAGCGATACTAGTGGTTTCTGCGCACTGGATGACTCAAGGTAGTACGTTGGTCGACGTATCTGCATTACCTCGTACCATTCATGACTTTTACGGTTTCCCAGATGCGTTATACGAGAAGCAATATCCGGCGAAAGGGCATCCAGAGCTCGCTAAAGAAGTCGCTGCGCTATTGTCAGATCATCATGTACATACCGATGACACTTGGGGACTCGATCATGGTGCATGGTCAGTGTTGAACTCACTGTTCCCGGCTGCTGATGTGCCAGTGTTTCAATTATCCATAGATATCACCAAAGACATGAACTGGCACTTAAGCATCGGTAAAAAGCTCTCTGAACTGCGCGATCGAGGTGTGTTGATTCTTGGCTCGGGCAATATCGTTCATAACCTGAGAGCCTTGCAGTTTGATGGCAAGCCACACGATTGGGCGATTGAATTTGATCAGTATGTCGCTGACCAACTGAATAACCGTGACTTTAAATCGTTAGCCGATGTTGCTTCTATGGGCAGCCTATTGCGAATGGCTAACCCGACACTCGAGCATTACGCGCCAGCATTGACGATCGCTGGAGCATCAAATTTGAAAGATGAACTCATTTATACCTCACAAGGTGTCGAGCTAGGTTCAATCTCAATGCGCTCATTCGTTTTCAACGGCGCTTAAAATTAGGGGATTAAAGTATGTTAGTGAATGGCAAATGGACAGAAAACTGGAAAGCGTTACAAAAAGCGGATGATAAGGGACGCTTTGTTCGACAGGTCTCCGAGTTTCGTAACTGGATTACTCCGGATGGTAGCCCGGGTCCTACAGGAACTGGGGGATTTAAAGCAGAGCCAGGACGTTACCGTCTATATGTCGCATTAATTTGTCCTTGGGCATCGCGCACATTGATCGCACGTAAACTGAAAGGGTTGGAAGATATTATTCCTGTCACCGTGGTCAATCCTCAAATGACATCACAAGGGTGGGCATTTGGTGGCTACGATGGTGCTGATACCGATCCGCTGTTTTCATCGCAGTACATGCATGAGATATATACGCGTGCGAACCCGACTTACACTGGGCGTGCAACGGTACCCGTGTTGTGGGACATGAAACAAAATGTACTGGTGAACAACGAAAGTGCGGATATTCTGCGAATGCTGGATACGGCTTTTGAAGAGATTGTTCCATCGGATATCAGGCTGTATCCAGAGGCGTTTTCTGCTGAGATTGAAGAACTTAACCCACGTATCTACAACGATCTCAACAATGGTGTTTATAAGGCTGGCTTTACTCAGTCCCAAGATGCTTATAAAGAAGCGGTAAACAAAGTATTTGATATGTTGGACGAGTTGGAACTGCGTTTGGAAGGACAAGATTATCTGGTTGGTAATCAACTAACAGAAACGGACATCCGTACCTTTGTTACTTTGATTCGTTTTGATGCGGCATATCACGGCTTATTCAAAACCAATCGCAAGCAAATTGCAGATTATCCGAACCTTTCCAGCTACATGGAACGCATACTCAATCTTCCGGGTGTGGTAGATACGGTCAGTATCGATCACATTACAGCGGGTTATTACTCGATAAAAGAGCTAAATCCAGCGGGAATTCGCCCAACCGGACCTGCCTATATTGAGGCAATGATTCAGTCAGCAAGAAACGCGAATAAGACGGGCTAAAAAAATAGCGGTAACGCATTAAGTCGTTACCGCTAGAATTTGGTGTCTTAGGAGTATGAGGCAGTAATTACGCTGCCTCAACGAACTTTGCTAAGAATGCGTCCTTACGCTCATGGAAGCGCGTGACCAAATCATCAACAGCTTCTTGGTCGTAAGGTTTCAAACCACTTGCAACCATACGCTTAATACCGTTACCGACAACTTCACCATCTTCTTTGAACGCGAAGTTCAATGTCACTACGCCACGCTTGCCGTCTACATCGAAAGTTGCGCCTGTAAATTCTACTTCCGGATGGGTTAGATCCAGACGAGAGAACTCAACTTCCATACTTTCGTAAATTACTAATGGGCGTTGGCAGTTGATCATCATTTGCTGCTCTTCCATAAGAGGAACCATGATGTGAGGGAAGTTCATGCCAGAAAACTGAACGTAATTCGTCACTACATGTTCAATAAATGCTGGGTCGCGGTTGGTTTCACCTTCGCGAGACATGTGCAAATATTCTTTGCCAGCTGCATCAACAACTGCACTTTCTTTCTCACACTTATTCTCAATATGAAGCGCAACGCCGTCATTTACCATGCCAGAGAAGTTGAAACGCATTTTTTGGCTGATGCCTTCTTTGCTTAGCAGTACGGCAAACAGTAGATCGCCAGGTACACAGAAGCGTTTGTTGTCTTCATCATGGATTGGGTTGTAATCGCCAGCTACGCGCTTCGCAAAGTGACTTGCCTGCTCGCGAGTGAACTGAAACTGGTGCTCATTGTTAGAAAAATAAGGTGTTAGAAACATAATTTTTACGTAGTAACCAAAACTGTAAGGGATTATATGCGAAACACTGACGGGCAATGGTCCATCCAGTGAGATTTCATCGTATCTTCACCATGATATGATCATCGAAAGATAAATGTTTAAAAACGCACACTTGAATTACTTTTAATACCTTTAAAGCCAGAGACCTCAGTGTTCATGACACGGCGATATCTAGGTATTCACTTATATGATAGAAGTATAGACACAAAAAGGCCCCACACTTTAGGTAGAGCCTTTTAAATACTGCATTAATGAAAGAAGTTTAAATAATAACTGGAGTTACTTCTCTGCCATCGCATTGGCAATGTCCCAACATAAACGAGCCGCTAAGCGTGCCGTTTGGCTATCGATATCATAATTTGGGTTGTACTCGGCAATATCGGCCAGCATCAACTTGTTTTTACAATGAAGAATACGCTCTAAGAATGGCGCAATCGTATCGTAACTCACGCCACGAGCAGCTGGCGCACTCACACCAGGAGCCGTTGCCGCTGGAAATACGTCCAAGTCAATCGTCAGATACAGGTAATCACAATCGTCGATAAAATGCTGCAGTTGCGTCAGATGGTAGCTGAGGTTCAAATAACTAAGCTGATGATCTTCTACGTACCACACATTTAAGTCATCCGCTTTTTGGAATAGAGCCTGAGTATTGCTGCTGCGACTCACCCCTAAACACGCATAGTGGAATGCCCAGTCATTGCGCTGGCAAAAGTGATGAATTTGATTAAATGGGGTACCGGAGCTTGGCTTCACATCGGCTACCTGGCTTTCGAAAGCACGCAGGTCGAAGTGCGCGTCGAAATTGATAATGCCAATTTTCGGCTTTTTATCCGGATGATGTGACTTAAAGTACTCCGCAAGTCCGGAAAATGAGGCCCATGCAATTTCGTGCCCGCCGCCCAACACAATGACTGGCGTGTGGGGAAGTGCTTGAGCAATGGTACTTGCACAACGAGCCTGACTTTCTTCCAACAAATCGTCTTCACATACCACCGTTCCGAGATCGTAAATTGGGGCATCTTTGTGCCAAGCAAGATTTGCCAGTGCTCGACGGATTAAATCAGGCGATTTCTTCGCTCCGACGCGGCCTTTGTTTCTTGCTACGCCAGCATCGGTAGCAAAGCCTAATATTGAAACGCCTTGCGCCACTTTTTCCAGCTCGTGAGCTGGCTGATGTTGGACAACATGGTGGATACGTTGGCCAAGCTTACCATCTTCGGCATCATGACGACCTTGCCAGTGAAATAGCGGGTTATGTAAATCGGATTGAGACATCTTAAAGGCCTCCATGTGCAATGTATTCACCATTTACTATACGACCTACCAGACGTTTTGCACCGACTTGGTAGCTAAGGTCTGCTGGATGGTCGATATCCCAAATCGAGAAATCGGCATCAAAGCCAACTTTTATCGCTCCTCGAGACTCTTCGTAGCCCAATGCTTTTGCTGCATGTTGGGTTGTACCTCGTAGTGCTTCTTGAGGCGTCAGACGGAATAGGGTACACGCCATGTTCATCATCAGGGTCATATCGGAAAATGGTGATGTACCTGGGTTAACATCAGTTGCGATCGCCATCGGTACGTGATGCTTTCTCAGTAACTCAATCGGTGGCAGTTGCGTTTCACGCAAAAAGTAGAATGCACCGGGCAGTAAGGTTGCGACCGTTTCTGATTTTGACAGCGCAATAACACCTTCTTCATCGAGGAACTCAATGTGATCGGCAGAGAGGCCGTTGTACTGTGCAGTAAGCGCGGTGCCACCAAGGTTAGATAACTGCTCTGTGTGGCCTTTTACTTTTAAGCCGTGTTGTTTTGCTGTGGCAAACACTTTTTCTGTCTGCTCTAGGTTAAAGCCGATAGATTCACAAAAAACATCGACGCTGGTGGCGAGCTTTTCTTCTGCAACGAGTGGGATGATGTCCTGACAAATATGTTCAATATAGTCATCCGCGCGACCAGCAAACTCTGGTGGTAGTGCATGCGCAGCAAGCAGCGTAGTAGTTATCTTAACCTTTCGTTCTTGCTCTAGTGCTTTTGCTGCACGCAACATTTTGAGTTCGTCATTGAGCGTTAGCCCGTAGCCTGATTTCACTTCTATTGAAGTCACGCCACTAGCGAGCAGTCCGTCTAGACGAGGAAGTGCGAGTTCGACGAGTTGCTCCTCAGTGGCCGCTCTTGTTGCTTTTACGGTAGAGAGAATACCACCGCCTTGTTGAGCGATCTCCTGATACGGCACACCGTTTAAACGCATCTCGAATTCGTTCGCGCGATTGCCTGCATAAACAAGGTGAGTATGGCAATCAATTAAACCCGGCATCATCAGTTTGCCTTGCAGATCGAAACTTTGAGGGTAGAGCTGTGGATCTAGCTGTGACTCGATCTGAGGGTCGTCCTCACCAAAGGCACGAGTACTGATGGCGACGATTTTCCCAGATTGAATCCCGACACGCGCAGGTGATGTAGGCAGATATCCTGCTTCCCCTTGCGTCATAGTGACCAGACGCGCATTTTCAATCAGCAAGTCCATTTTTATATCCTATTTGGTTTGTAGTTTTAAATGTATATACAAATATGTATAACAAGAAAGTATCGATGACAAGATTGATGTTGTAAAGGTGTGATCGAAGAGTAGGAGGATTGTTATTCCCACTCGTTTAAATCAGTACTTTGGAACTCAGTTTGTATTTATTCCCTGGATGGTAAAGTAAAGCCGTGCTGACCAATTTATCCTGGCTCCAGGTTCTTCGGTTTAGGAGAAGACAAGGCTCGTTAGATGACATATTGAGATCAAGCTTTATGCGGTTGTCAGGAACGATAGCCTCCACAGTGTGTTCGATGGCACTGAGCGGGCAGTTGTCTGACAAAAACTGATTAGGCGTGATATGAGTAAAGTCTTGGTCCAGGTAGCTTGGCGCATATTGGCTGTTGACCCAGCGCAGTTCCAACTGAATTGGCGTGCTGTCTTCGTAGTGGATAATTTCACTGTAGAATACGGTGGTGCCCAGCATCACGCCAAGTTTTGTTGCGATGGTCGCATCGGCTTTAATCGCGACCTGTTTTAGAACCTTGCTGCGATACTCACGGCCGCGGTCCCTCACTTCTGCAGCAATATTGCGGATGTCTAGCAATGGTGACTCCGATTTCTCAACCGGATCACAGACAAATGTGCCAAGCCGCGGGCGACGTTGAAGCCTGCCTTCATTCACGAGATCTCGAATCGCTTTGTTCACGGTCATTCTACTGACTTCAAATTGTTCCGTTAATTCGAACTCAGTGGCGATACGTTGTCCGGTCATCCACTCTCCGGTTTCAATTTTATCGAGGATAAATTGCTTAATTTGCATGTAGAGTGGCGCAGACATAATGAGCTCCTTTAATTGACTATACAAATAGTGCTCAATTTGAGGAAAAATAGCAAACAGTTCTCTCCAACGGGTATCAATATGGCTGGTTTAGTCACAGCATTGCGTGAGTGACTCTGATGCTGAATGTTGGAGCCGCGTGGTTATTTTTCATCGATAAGGGAAATAGCCCGAATTCTTGTTGTCTATACCCAAATAACCTCGAGATGTTTGGTTCAGCGAGAATGACTTGGCTCTCAGACGCGGCAACGATTTGAAGATCTAGTGGTTCTAAATCAAAAATCGTTAACAAAGGCTGTGAGTCAAGACAACTCGCCCTTCGGGAGCGTGTCACTGACACAATTTCTGCGTCAAATAACTTGGAAAGAGCTTGCTATTCCGCTTCATTATTTTCCTTGAACTAGTATCAGTGACAACGCTCTGAATCCTGCATCTTGAAGTCATTTGGGTATATAACTTGAAGCGCACGAAGCAATTGTGTAAATAGTTCACAATCAAAATAAAAATGATAGAGACGTAAGGGAAGAAATGTTTAAAAAGTTAAAAGCATCATTAGGTATTGGTTCGGCAAAAGTGGATACCATTTTGGACGAGATGAGTGTTTACCAGGGTTCAACGCTTACAGGGTATGTCCAAATTATTGGTGGCGATGTAGAACAGCGCATTGACGCAATCACCATTAAACTGAATACGGAAATGAAAGTAGAAGTGGATGACAGCGTCAGATATGAGACGTTTACGCTTGATCAGCTGAAAGCTGTTGAGCCTTTTGTGATTCAAGCCAATGAAGAAAAGCAAGTACCGTTTCAATTGAAGTTACATGATGAAACACCCATTACTCTGGTCAACGCATTAAAAAATCAGTGCCACGTTTGGTTAGAAACAACCTTAGATATTGACTTCGCGATGGACCCGCGTGACCGCGACTATATTGAAGTTAAGCCACTGCCAGTGGTATCACGAGTCATTCAGTCGATCGAACAAGCCGGATTTTCAATGGTGAAAGCGGATGTTGAAAAAGGTTTCTTGCGCGGCGGTTCTTTCTCTTCTCGCTCAGGTATCTATCAGGAATTGGAGTTCCGTAACAACGGTTTCATCTCTTCGAAAGAAATTGAACTTTCCTTCATTTTAGGCGGGCAAGTCATCCACTGTTTAGCAGAAATCGACCGTTCGCTCAGTTTGTCTGGCGATCAGTATCGTTCATTTACTTTGCCAATCAGTGCGACAGATGCTCAAGTCGCCGCAGCGATTGCTCCAACTTTAAGTTTATAATTGGATTAGCTGTCTGATCCCGGCCTAAATAAGTACCGATAGCCAATCGTAAATGCGATATCGGTACTGTTGTCCATGTTTCCCACATTCTCTATAGCGATGAGCTCCAAAGCAGAGTTTTGCATTAGGTAACGATAGCCAACTTTAATCTCTTTGGCGGCATCGGCAAATTCGTCCGGGCCTGCAGCTGAACCTTGGTACCAGTGGTACTCAATGATCATATGGTGATTTTCGGCAAGGGAGTAACGATAGCCAGCTGAAATTGCAGCCGTGTTCTTTCGATAGGGTAAGTTGAGCATTGCACGGTCGTCAGGACGAAAGGTCATTCCTATCATTGAATAAATGGCATGGTCGCTATTCAGATAGCTATAGTTGACCTGAAAACCTTGTTCAAAACTGCTTCCTTTAAAAGTGCCGTGAGTAACCTTGTCGTAATAAAGGCTGCCACCGAGCGACAAGCCATGCTGTTTGCTTTGAAATATCTGGTATTGGACGTAAGTGGAAATATTATTGGCGATGGTTTCTCTGCTAAAGTCGTCCTCAAAAACGCCGTATTGGGGCATTGATATGTAAGATCGGCCTTTGCCTACTTCATCTCGTCCATTTTGATCGATACTAAATAAATCATGGAATTTTCTAGTAAGACCATCCAGATGGTTATCGGCTTCAAATACCCAGCGATAGTTGAGCTCCCACTGCCAGCGGCTGCTGATTTGCCATTTTCCACCAACCTCGACCTGATTATGATAATAATCTAAAGCGTACTCATCCGTATGAGCCCAGACACTGGCTATTGTGGCTGATGCATAACCTTCAATGTAATCTGAAGGCAAACTAAATCCTGAGCGTAAGTAATTAGTATGACTAACCGATTGTATCGGTGATTGAGCGTAGGCGCGGAGCGGGCCATAAAAGTCATTGGCGGCCAATGCAGGGGTTGAGAAACATACAACAGTGCAAAATAGGGTAGGATGCCATCTCATTTTGATCATATGAATACCTAAACGGAAATGACTCATTAATGTAAATATAGTGTTAAATTTCCATTCTGGTTTCCGATTTTTATTTTCTTTTCTTTGTGTTAACCGTTTTTGCTTGTGTTTAGCGACCGAAGGGTGAAGATTAAATGACAGAGTAAATCGCTCTTTGCATTCTAATTGTGAGCTAGGTACAATCTGCTCTTCCGATAATGGTCCGGTATTCGTATTACCGAGAGACCTTCATCGAATTCAACTATTTTCCAACAAATAGCTTCTAAATTTGAATAACATGTGTTGCTTGGTATGCAACACCACTGTAAAGGACATAGCATGCCTATTATTACTCTTCCTGACGGCAGTCAGCGTCAATTTGACAACCCAGTATCTACAATGGAAGTTGCGCAATCGATCGGTCCTGGTCTTGCAAAAGCAACTATCGCTGGTCGTGTTAACGGTAACCGTGTTGATGCGTGTGACCTAATTGAAGAAGACGCAAGCCTTGAGATCATCACAGTAAAAGATGAAGTCGACGGTCTGGAAATCGTTCGTCACTCATGTGCGCACCTTCTTGGTCACGCTCTAAAGCAGCTTTACCCACAAGCTAAAATGGCGATCGGTCCAACCATCGATAGCGGCTTCTACTACGACATCGACTTAGACGAGTCTCTAACGCAAGAAGATCTTGAGAAGATTGAAAAGCGTATGAAAGACCTTGCGAAGACCAAGTACGAAGTTGTTAAGAAAAAAGTAAGCTGGCAGGAAGCGCGTGATACGTTTGAATCACGTGGCGAACCATACAAGGTGGAAATCCTAGACGAAAACGTATCTCGTGATGATCGTCCAGGTCTTTACCACCATGAAGAATACATCGACATGTGTCGTGGCCCTCACGTTCCTAACATGGGCTTCTGTCAACATTTCACGCTATTGAATGTTGCGGGTGCTTACTGGCGTGGTAACAGCGACAACAAAATGCTTCAGCGTATTTACGGCACGGCTTTCCACGATAAGAAAGCACTTAAGGCTCACCTAACTCGCCTTGAAGAAGCTGCGAAGCGTGACCACCGTAAAATCGGTAAGCAACTAGACCTGTTCCACATGCAGCAAGAAGCACCGGGTATGGTGTTCTGGCATCACAATGGCTGGTCTATCTTCCGTGATCTAGAAGTGTTCGTTCGTGACAAACTAAACGAGTACGACTATCAGGAAGTAAAAGGCCCACTGATGATGGACCGTGTTCTTTGGGAACGCTCTGGTCACTGGGACAAATACGCAGATGCGATGTTCACAACTTCTTCTGAAAACCGTGAATACGCAATCAAGCCAATGAACTGTCCAGGTCACGTTCAGATCTTTAACCAAGGTCTAAAATCGTACCGTGACCTACCGCTACGTATGGCAGAGTTCGGCTCATGTCACCGTAACGAACCATCTGGCGCACTACACGGCATCATGCGTGTACGTGGCTTTACTCAGGATGACGCTCACATCTTCTGTACAGAGAGTCAAATCCAAGAGGAAGTAACAAGCTGTATTAAGATGGTTTACGATACGTACCAAACATTTGGTTTCGACAACATCGTAGTGAAACTGTCTACTCGTCCAGAAAAACGTGTAGGTTCTGATGAAATCTGGGATCAATCTGAAGAAGCATTGAAACAGTCTCTAGAATCAATGGAAATTCCATACGAGATTCAAGAAGGCGAGGGTGCGTTCTACGGTCCTAAGATTGAATTCACGCTATACGACTGTCTAGATCGTGCATGGCAGTGTGGTACGGTTCAGTTAGACTTCAACCTACCTGGTCGCTTAGGTGCAACTTATGTAGGTGAAAACAACGAACGTCTAGTTCCGGTAATGATTCACCGTGCAATTCTAGGTTCCCTAGAACGTTTCATTGGTATCCTTATCGAAGAATATGCTGGTTTCTTCCCAACTTGGTTGGCACCAGAACAGGCTGTTCTTATGAATATTACTGATAAACAGTCAGATTATGTTCAAGAAGTAGTACAAAAATTACAAAAAAGTGGAATTAGAGCTAAAGCGGACTTGAGAAATGAGAAGATTGGCTTTAAAATCCGCGAACACACTTTGAAGCGTGTACCGTATATGCTTGTCGTTGGTGACCAAGAAATGGAAGCTGGCGAAATTGCAGTGCGTACTCGTAAAGGTAAAGATCTCGGTAAATTTAAGGTGGATGATTTTATCTCTTACATCCAAGACGAGATTTCAAGCCGTAAGCTCAATCTGGAGGAATAAGCTATTAAAGGCGGAAGACGCGGCCAACAGCCGGTAAAACAAAACCCACACCGTTTAAACGGTGAAATTCGTGGCGTTCGTGAAGTTCGACTAACAGGCGCTGACGGTGAATCAGTTGGTGTTGTATCGATCCAAGAAGCGATTGCTGCTGCTGAAGAAGCAGGTATGGATCTTGTTGAGATTAGTCCTAACGCTGAGCCGCCAGTTTGTCGTGTGATGGACTACGGTAAATTCCTCTTTGAAAAGAGCAAGGCTGCGAAAGAGCAGAAGAAGAAGCAAAAGCAGATTCAGATCAAGGAAGTAAAATTCCGACCTGGAACTGATATTGGAGACTACCAGGTAAAACTACGCAACCTGGTGCGTTTCCTAGAAGAAGGCAACAAAGTGAAGGTAACAATTCGCTTCCGTGGCCGTGAGATGGCACACCAAGACATCGGTGTCGACGTTCTAAACCGCTTGAAAGAAGATACTGCAGAACTAGCTGTAGTTGAATCTTTCCCTAGCCGTATTGAAGGTCGTCAGATGATCATGGTGCTAGCCCCTAAAAAGAAGTAATTAACGGCTCATAAAGTAATTAAAACCTAGCCGATTCCCTTTGAATAGAAGGTTAGCGGTTGGGTTTTGTTCGCCCTAATTACATTGTTTATTAAACTACTACAATGCGGAGTTATTCATCATGCCTAAGATGAAAACCAACAAAGGTGCTGCTAAGCGTTTCAAGAAAACTGCTGGTGGTATTAAGTACAAGCACGCTACAAAACGTCACATCCTGACTAAGCGTACTACTAAGAACAAGCGTCAACTACGTCCAAATGCAATCCTTCCTAAATGTGAAGTGGCTGCAGTAATCCGTATGTTGCCATACGCTTAATTCTTTATAGTTATCAATCGTTTAGTTTAGGAGAAGCATAATGCCTCGCGTAAAACGTGGTGTACAAGCTCGTGCACGTCATAAGAAAGTTCTAAAACAAGCTAAAGGTTACTACGGTGCGCGTTCACGTGTTTACCGCGTAGCTTTCCAAGCAGTTACTAAAGCTGGTCAATACGCTTACCGTGACCGTCGCGCTAAGAAACGTCAATTCCGTCAACTTTGGATTGCACGTATCAATGCGGCATCTCGTCAAAATGGTCTATCTTACAGCCGTTTCATCAACGGTCTTAAGAAAGCATCTATCGAGATCGACCGTAAGATCCTTGCGGACATCGCAGTATTCGACAAAGCTGCATTTGCAGTTCTAGTTGAAAAAGCGAAAGCTGCTCTTTAATTAGCAGTTTAGGTTTAAGAAAAGGAGAGCATTAGCTCTCCTTTTTTATTACCTCTAAAAGCCAATCCCTCATATTTCTCTCAATTCCCTTATCTCTACTGCTCTTATCGTCTCTCCAGCTGTCATACCATACTTGTCTGTGAGCAGGTGAAAGCCATTACTCAGTCCAACTGCTAAATTCTACGCTTGTCATAGTAGGTTAATCCAAGTCGATGATGATTTTACCAAAGTCCACGGTTTCAATGTCGTAAAAGGGAGGGGGTAGCGATTAATTTCCCCTGGTTTGATAAATTGTATTTTACTGCGCATATTGTGAATTATTATTCATTCAATGTTTTGGGTTGGTAAAGTGTAACATTCTGAAATGGTATAATTTCTATGGTGTAACATTCTGAAGTTTATGAACGGAATGTTGTAAGTGTCTAAATAAATGCTGAATTTATTTGTTTTTATTATCAATAAGATTTGATGGGAATAATGAAATCAACAGCATTTTTCAATGTGCCATTTGTCATGCGAATGTAAGGGGCGGTATATTAATTCATATTTTTATGATAAAAATATGAACTATTCACTAGCTGAGTGATTCTAAGTTGTTACAAATGTTGTGCAGCTGTAACTTTGCCAAAAAGGAATCGTAGATGAGAGATTTGACTCCCGAGTATTTGCTAGCCGCTTTAAGACAAGCGATTAAGACAAAAGGGCTAACATATCGAGAGCTATCTGAAAAAATGGGCATGCCGTTGTCCACTTTTAAAAGACATTTAACCAGTACCAACCTAGCTCTAGATAAATTACTCGAATACTGCAGAGCCATTGATTGCACGTTAGATGAACTGCAAAAGCTAGCAGACCAGCTTCAAGGTGAAGACGAAGACTACTTTAGCCGCACTCAAGATGAAGTGTTTTTCCAATACCCACACCTTTACGACTTTTATCGCGAGTTAAGGATGCTACGTGGTAAAGACGGTTACTCTATTTTGAAGAAAAAGTATGAACTGTCTAAACAGAGCATGTCTGATTATCTCAAGGCTCTTGAGCTGTTGGATCTCGTCTATGTTGATGAAGAGAACAATATTACCCTGCATGGTCCGCTTTTTTACAGCTATGCTGAGAACTCGAAGCTTAACGATAAATACACAGAAATCATTAAAAAGCAGGCCATTGCCGCTGAGAACTGTGTCCGTGTTGCTTTGGCAAGGATGAAGATCACTGAAGAGCAGCTTTTACAGCTTGAAGACATTGTCGCCAAGACAGTGCTTGATTTCCATTCAAAGAATGTTGTCGCAGAGAACTATGACGTTTCGGATTTCACCAACATCGTCGTATTGGCTGGCCCGCATCAGCCTGTCACATTCTCTGATGGCATTACTGAGACAAACACGCATTTTATTGACGACATTCGCTATGCGATTGCATCCGCGGGTGAAAAACCGAGTTTATCTATTTAACTATTCTTCGCTTGTTGGTATCTCTACTATTTCTTAAACCATGGGATGTCTGAAATAGACATTGGTTTGAAATAGTAGCGGTATCTTGCAGCAGCTTCGAAATACTCTCGCCGTGAATGTTTACGGTTTCCCTTTGATTAGTTGTTCTTTGTGAAAATCACGTATTGTTCGAGTTTCATTTTCCGTAATCAACTCAGATGAATTCGGCTCAATTTAATAACAACAGTGCTTTTTTTGCGTTTTTGTGTTCTTTTTATTCAATAACCTCTTCTTTTCGTAATTCAATTTGGCATTGGTGTCTGGTTTGGCTACTATGTACAGCTATCAAAAAACCAATCACTCCCTTATGGATACTACCAACAGGTAGATGAGGAAACGATGCAACATCTAGAAGAGATCATTGCTAGCGCAAGCACTGCAATTGAAGCTGCCGAATCGCTAGTCGCACTTGATGAAGTGCGTGTTCAGTATCTAGGTAAGAAAGGTGAGCTAACTGCTCAGCTTCAAAGCCTAGGCAAACTACCACCAGAAGAGCGCCGTGAAGCTGGTCAAGAGATCAACAAAGCGAAAGGTGCCGTTCAGCAAGCAATCGCTGCTCGCAAAGACGCGCTTCAACGCGCTGAGCTTGAAGCAAAACTAGCTGCTGAAACCATCGACGTAACCCTGCCAGGTCGTCGTATTGAAAATGGTGGTCTACACCCAGTAACTCGCACTGTAGAACGTATTGAGAAGTTCTTTGGCGAACTTGGTTTTAACACTGAGTCTGGTCCAGAGATCGAAGATGCATTCCACAACTTCGATGCGCTAAACATTGCCGCTGATCACCCAGCGCGTACTGATCACGATACTTTCTTCTTCAACCCAGATTTGATGCTTCGTACTCACACGTCAGGCGTACAGATCCGTACGATGGAAAATGGCAAACCACCATTCCGTTTCATCGCACCGGGCCGTGTATACCGTAACGACTACGACCAAACGCATACGCCAATGTTCCACCAAGTGGAAGGTATGCTGGTTGATGAGAACGTAAACTTTGCTCAGCTGAAAGGCATTCTGCACGATTTCCTATGTAACTTCTTCGAAGAGGAAGTAGAAGTACGTTTCCGTCCATCTTACTTCCCATTCACTGAGCCTTCAGCAGAAGTAGACGTGAAAGGTAAAAACGGTAAATGGCTAGAAGTACTAGGCTGCGGTATGGTTCACCCGAACGTACTACGTAGCGTAGGCATCGATCCTGAAAAATACTCTGGTTTCGCATTCGGTATGGGTGTTGAGCGTCTGACGATGCTTCGTTACGGCGTGAACGACCTGCGTGCGTTCTTCGAGAACGATCTTCGTTTCCTAAAACAGTTCAAGTAATCCAGAGGGTTCATTAACATGAAATTCAGCGAATCATGGCTTCGTGAGTGGGTAAACCCTGCGGTTACTACTGACGAGCTAACTCACCAAATTACAATGGCCGGCCTTGAGGTAGACGACGTTCTTCCTGTAGCGGGTTCATTCACTGGCGTTAAAATTGGTCACGTTGTTGAATGTGGTCAACACCCAGATGCAGACAAACTACGCGTAACTAAAATCGATGTGGGCGAAGAAGAACTTCTGGACATCGTTTGTGGTGCGCCTAACTGTCGTCAAGGCCTAAAAGTTGCAGTTGCTACAGTAGGCGCAGTGCTTCCTGGTGATTTCAAAATCAAGAAAGCAAAACTACGTGGTCAGCCATCTCACGGCATGCTTTGTTCATTTACTGAACTAGGTATCGACGTAGAATCAGACGGCATCATGGAACTGGCAGAAGACGCAGCGATCGGTACTGATTTCCGCGAATTCCTAGGTCTAAACGACGTAACGGTAGACGTAGACTTAACAGCAAACCGCGCTGACTGTTTCAGCATCCGTGGTATGGCTCGTGAAGTAGGCGTACTTAACCGCGCTGATGTAACTGAACCTGCAGTAGAAGCCGTTGCTGCTTCTATTGAAGATACAGTATCTATCGACGTAAAAGCGCCAGCAGCGTGTCCACGTTACATGGGCCGTGTAGTTAAGAACGTAAACGTTCAAGCTGAAACTCCACTTTGGATGCAAGAGAAACTGCGTCGTTGTGGTATCCGCTCTATCGACCCTGTAGTAGACATCACTAACTACGTACTGCTTGAGCAAGGCCAACCAATGCACGCGTTCGACCTAGCGAAGATCGAAGGCGGCATCGTTGTTCGTCTGGCGGAGCAAGGCGAGAAGCTAACACTTCTTGACGGTAGCGAAGCAGAACTAAACGCAGATACTTTAGTTGTCGCTGACCACAACAAAGCACTCGCTATTGCTGGTATCTTTGGTGGCGAAGGTTCTGGTGTAACATCAGAAACTAAAGACGTCCTACTTGAGTGTGCGTTCTTCGCACCTGACCACATCCGTGGTCGCGCGCGTAGCTACGGTCTGCATACTGATTCTTCAATGCGTTATGAACGTGGTGTGGATTACGCACTTCAAGCAAGCGCAATGGAACGTGCAACAGCACTTCTTGTTGAAATCTGTGGTGGTGAAGTGGCTCCTGTTGTTGCGGTTGAGTCTGAAGCAGACCTGCCTAAGCCAAACAAAGTAGCACTACGTCGCGCGAAACTAGACAACCTACTAGGTCACCACATCGAAGATGCTGACGTTGTAGAAATTCTGGAGCGTCTTGGTCTAACGGTTGAAGCTTCTGCTCTTGAAAACGGTGAAGCAGGTTGGGTTGCTATTGCTCCAACGTGGCGTTTCGATATCGCTATCGAGCAGGATCTGATTGAAGAAGTTGGCCGTATCTACGGTTACGACAATATTCCAAACCAGCACCCAGCAGCAGCGCTTAAGATGCACAACCACGTTGAAGCGGATCTTCCACTGAAACGCGTTCGTGATCTTCTTGTTGACCGTGGTTACCACGAAGCAATTACTTACAGCTTCGTTGAGCCTGAGCAACAAAAACTGGTTGTTCCGGGTGTTGAGCCGCTAGTGCTTCCAAACCCAATTTCAGCAGATATGTCAGCAATGCGTCTTGGCCTTATCCAAGGTCTGTTGAACACGGTTGTTCACAACCAGAAACGTCAACAGCCACGCGTTCGTCTATTCGAATACGGTCTGCGTTTCATCCCATGTGAATCTGCTGAAAACGGTATGCGTCAAGAGCCTATGCTAGCAGGTGTTATCGCTGGTACTCGTAGCGAAGAGCACTGGGACATCGAAACTAACACAGTTGATTTCTTTGATCTTAAAGGTGATCTAGAAGCGATTCTTGAGCTATCTGCTAACGAAAAAGCGTACTCTTTCGCAGCAGCGAAGCATCCTGCACTTCACCCAGGTCAATCTGCTGCAATCATCGTAGATGGCAAAGAAGTTGGTGTAATCGGTACGGTTCACCCAGAGCTTGAGCGTAAGTTTGGTTTAAACGGCCGCACTATCGTATTCGAAATCGAATGGTCTGCAATTAACGCTAAAGTGATTCCAGAAGCAGTCGCGCTTTCTAAGTTCCCTTCAAACCGTCGTGATATCGCGGTAGTAGTGGATGACGCAATTGCTTCAGGTGACATTGTTAATGCTTGCCTAGAGCAGGGTGGCGAATTCCTGAAAGATGCGAAACTATTCGACGTTTACGTAGGTAAAGGCGTTGAAGAAGGTAAGAAGAGCCTTGCAATCGCTCTGACTCTACAATCAGTAGAGCGCACGCTTGAAGATGCAGACATCGCGGGTGCGGTAGAAGCTATCGTTGCTCACGTATCTGAGAAGTTTGGTGCAACTCTACGTGACTAAGCGTATCGCAACTCTTCTCTAATTAGAGTGTTTAAAAACCCTGCCAACTCGGCAGGGTTTTTTTATACTTTCAGTCAGTAAATCAAAATAAACGAGCATGACAAATAAGGAACGTTCCCAACTAAAAGTGAAGATAATGGCGTTTAATGGACTTTATCGGGTCTAAAAACAAGACCTACCTCAACTATGGCTACTTAAAATATGTGGAAAACTAGGAAATTAATGGATGCTATGCTAATTTTGCAAACGTTCCCAATTTAACTGTTTAGGTAAACTGATGTCTTTAGCACCATACTTTGATGTTTGTGGCGGTATTGAAAATATCACCCGTACTCTGCTTACAGAAAAAGACCTTATGATAGAAGTCCGGGATAAGCATTTAGTTCAGGATTCTGAACTGATAAAAGCCCGAGATCAGATTCAGGGAGAGACTCAGTTAACATTCTCCCGTCCAGAGAGCTTGACCACAGAGATGTTGCTCAAAGTGGGGGAAGATATTGCGGCCCAGCAATCTAAACGTTTTTCTGTTTTACAGCAGCCTGTTGAGTGCGAATATCGCCCATCATGGCATATCTCTCCACCGCAGGGGTTGCTCAATGATCCCAACGGGTTTATTTATCATGATGGTGCTTATCACCTGTTCTACCAATGGTTTCCTTATGGCTGTGAACACAAGGACAAACATTGGGTGCACCTAACGAGCCAAGACTTGGTGGAGTGGGAATGGCAATCCGTCGCTTTGACGCCTTCACTTTGGTGTGACAGCCACGGTGTGTTTTCTGGACACGCATTAAGTCAGGGGAAAGAGTTGATGCTGTTCTACACCGGAAATACCCGTATAGGGCAAGAGCGGGACAGACAAACTACCCAATGTTTAGCGACCTCTAGCGATGGTTTGAACTTTACCAAGCATGGCCCCGTCATTGACGCTCTGCCACCTAATGTCACCCCACATATTCGAGATCCAAAAGTCGTTCGTCATAACGATAAGTGGCTAATGTTGCTCGGTGCACAGACAACAGAGCTGAAAGGGCGTCTGGCTATTTACCAGTCTGAAGATCTGTACCAATGGGCGTTCGTTGGTTTATTTGGTGAAGAGATGGGTGATTTTGGCTACATGTGGGAATGCCCGGATTTGTTTACATTGAACGAACAACTGTTTGTCGTTATTGGTCCACAGGGTATTCCCTCATTCTCTGAACATAACACCATTCCTCATCATAATGGAATTGTGAAAGCGCAATGGGTTGATGGTGATGGCTTGAGAATGGGTGACTTTCAGCATTTAGACTACGGTTTTGATTTTTACGCACCGCAAAGTATGCAAACGCCGGATGGCAGACGTGTAATGTGTGGCTGGATGGGGTTGCCCGACGAAGTAGATCAGCCAAGCACCGGTAACGGTTGGGTACACCAGCTTACTGCGATGAGAGAGCTGTCGTATCGGGATGGTGCTTTATACCAGTGGCCTATTCTTGAAATGGAATCCTTGATTGAGTCTTCTTCTGAGATCAAATTGGATTCGAATGGCGTGGATGTTGGGACTAAGTCCTTTGATCTGACGGTTACTTTAGATTGGGGCGACGAACTGAATCTATTTGAAAACTCCGTGCAGAAATTCGTATTACGAGCGGATGAAGAAAACCGACGTCTGATAATGGATCGTTCACAAACACTTAATCGTGCCCAAGATACGATTCGTGAGCTGCCGTTGGCGAGTGAACGTATTGAACTTCGTATTCTTGCCGATAATTCTTCGCTTGAAGTGTTCGTTAACGGTGGTGCAGCGGTCATGACGTCGCGTGTATTCACGGATAAAGATGCGACGAAAATTTCGATTCAAGGCGAAGAGAAAACAGCGACATTCCGCCTTTATAAACCGATTAAAGCGCCTTTTAGTCAAAGATAAAAATGGTTGCAAACAATCCCCGCACTTGCGGGGATTTTTCTATTGGTCGATTGTTTCTTTAATCTAGATGTAAGCGATGAGGGCATCCTGAGTTGGTAATGCTGTCATTGCGCCTTTTTGAGTTGTGGCTAACGCGCCGCAACCATTCGCCCATGTCACCGCGGCGTGAATAACCTCTTTATTCGCCCATTCAGTATGCTGAGCTAATTTCGCCAGCAAACCACCGACAAACGCATCGCCAGCACCCGTCGTATCGACTGGTTTTACAGCTTGACCAGCAATCAACTCTTGCTCTCCTTCAAAGACGGTCAGTGCGCCTTTCGCACCTTGAGTGATTAAGACCAGAGTATTATTGTAAACTTTGATCGCTTCTAAGCCTTCTTCTAAAGAGCTGGTATCGGTTAAGAAAAGTAGCTCATCGTCTGAAAACTTGACGACATCTGCCAGTTCTATGGCTTGGTGAACCACAGGTTTCAGTTGCTCTGGGTTCGCCCACACCTCCTCTCGAAGGTTAGGATCAAAGCTAACAAAGCCACCGGCTTGTTTAACGTCTCGCATTGCTTTTAGAGTACTGCTTCGGCTTGGCTCGTTTGCCAGAGCGATGGAACACACATGCAGCCAGTCTCCCTTCGTGAAAGAAGGAATATCTGTAGGAAGCAAGAACTGATCAGCACTTGGTTTGACCATAAAGGTAAAGCTACGCTCACCAGAATCATCCAGATCTACAATGACAGTAGACGTTCGTTGTGCCTCGTCAAGCAACATAAAATCGGTATTGACGGTTTCGTTGGTCAACGTTTCCTTCATAAAGCGACCTAAAGGATCAAGCCCCACACGGCCAAAAAATGCAGCCGCGCCGCCCAATCGTGCGATAGCAACTGCGACATTAGCAGGTGCGCCTCCAGGACATTTCAAATATGTGTCGTTGGCATCCGGAATCAAATCAACCACGGCATCACCAGTCACCCAAATCGTACTCATCATTCTTACCTTAAACTTCTTAATTTCACTGAGAGTATTTTTAGCTAAAACGATTTAGCTAATCAATGGAAATTGACTTATCAGAAGCAAAAATGATCCTGATTGTGATCTACGCCGCGAGTCGACAATGCAGCCTTAGTCCCAAGATACTAAAAGTGATGGTTTTCGACGTTTTCATCGGTATGATGACCGCCGATGTGTCGAATCCAAATAGCCAGAGCGAAACTCATCTCGGAAGGGTAAGGTGAAGAAGAAAAAACTAAAGTTAGCAGATATCGCTGAGCTCGCTGGAGTTTCAAAGTCCACCGTTAGCTTTGTCCTCAATGGTCATGCGAAGAAACATCGTATTAATGAAGAGACCGTAAAGCGTGTTCAAGCTGTGGTAGATGAACACAATTACGCTCCGAGCTTATACGCTCGCGCTTTAAAGGCAAACCGTACCTACACGCTGGGTCTTGTTATTCCTGATTTGGCCAATATGGGTTTTGCTACAACGGCCAAGTTTTTGGAGAAGTTGGCGCGTAGCCATGGTTATCAGCTTTTAATCGCCTCTTCTGAAGACAACCCGAAACAAGAAAAAGCGGCAGTTAAAAGCTTGCTAGAAAGGCAAGTCGATTTGCTAATGGTGGCAACGGCTATGACTGAAGACACCTTCTATCGCAAAGTCACCGAGCAAACCCCCGTGTTGGTGTTCGACCGTATTTTCGACGCCACGACGTTAACGACGATAAAAACGGATGCTTATAACGCGACTAAGCAACTGGTAGAGAAGCTGTGTCAGCAAGCGGAAGAATGTGCTTATTTAGGCGGACAGTTAGAGCTCTCTCCGAGTAAAGATCGATTCTCTGGTTATCAGGCGGCTGTGTTAGCCGCTGGAGTGGAGTTGGATACGGAGTTAGTGAAACACAAAGATTATCAACCCGACTCCGGTTACGCCATGATTGAGGAAATCCACCAGAATATTGGGCGTTTGCCAACTCGCATATTTGTCGCTTCGTATTCGATTCTCGAAGGTGTTTTGCGTTATATGTCTGAGCATCAGTTATTGAATGCTAATGTGAAAATAGCAACGTTCGATAACTCACCGATTTTAGATTGCTTACCGATCAACATTGATTCAATCGAACAAGATTGCGAGCTCATCGCTAAAACGTTATTTGAGCAAGCAACGGCATCTATAGGTTCACCCGATCGTAAAGCCGAGCATCTGATTCTTCCTGCGAAACTGCACTATCGTTAAGCTAGCTAATCTCAGCGCTAAGAGAGCGACAACGTATAAGAGAGAAGAAGGGGTAGGGTCAAGACACTGAAAAAGTTGCCAAATAACACCATCGACGCCACTTTCATCGGTTCTATATTGAGTCTCTCTGCAAATAAATAGTTCATAACCGCAGGCGGTAACATGGTGAAAAGTACCATCATCTGCAATTGCATTGTGGGTAACGGAATAAACCAATAGATAAGCGCAAAGGCAACTGCACCTGTGGTCAGCGATTGTACCGTACATATCACGCCAACTCGCAGACCATCCAATCGTAAGTTGCACATTTGTGCCCCGAGAGAGAGCAACATTACCGGTACTGCGGCCTGACCTAATAATGCCGTCGCTTCATAAAGCGGTGCCCAAGCGCCAATTCCTGACAAGTTCAGGCCCAGCGCGAGAGAAGCCGATAAAAAGATTGGCATTTTTATGATCTGTTTTAGTGGGTTGCCACTGCTGAGAAGCATCACCCCTAAACTAATGTGCAGACAGGCCGATACAACAAACAGTAAGACGGCAGAAGAAAGCGCCACGTCTCCGAACGTATAAGTAAATAGTGGGATAGCCAAGTTGCCACTATTGCGAAACATGTGGGGTGGTGCCCAGGCTTTGAAAGTTAATCCGGTCGCTTTACAGATCGGTATCATGACCAATCCAGGGACGAGAACCGCAACAATCGCAGCAAAAAGAAGAGGGCCTTGTTCCGCATCGAGCGGCATGCTGACTAGAGACGAAAACACCAGCGCAGGCGTAAAGACATCAATATTGATTCGATTGATTGGGCGAAAATCTGGCTTGATATGCCGACCGACTAAATAGCCGACGCCGACAAGAGCGAAGACGGGAAAAAGAATATTGATGACTTGATTAATCATGACCGCACTTTAATTAAAGGTAAAAGATGTGATTATTTCGTTAAGTAATGAATCTAGGTTCACACTAACAACCTTTGATTAGTGAGTCATCGTAAAACAGTGAGAATCTTGGCGTTTATCAAGCTTTATAAAAGTAAAACTGCTGGTAAGTGGTCATACTTCTTATCAAGTGTTTATGTACCTAGTTACTTACAAATCAATGAAATACCGACAAGTTCTATGTCAGGTGTTTGTAAAATAGCCTATACCTGATAAATTTATTAAATGGTTTTTTATTTCAAATTTTACCAATTTATTGGTTTAATTGACTGGTTGAGTTTTGTATTTAAGAACTCTCTAAATAAAAAATGTTAAAATGTTGGTATTTAACAATAATTTATACAGCCATATTCCATTTATTCGCAAAGAAAAAAGTTGGCGAAAATCATAAGCTTGTCATACACTTCCTGATGTAACCCCGATATGTTCTTGAATTGGTAGGGTAAAACTGCTCTGGCGCTACACTAAGTAGCATTGTTTAACATAGCTTTGAGGAAAGTTTTATGGCGCTCACAAAAGCCGAACTGGCAGAAAACCTGTTTGATAAATTGGGATTTAGTAAGCGGGACGCCAAGGAAACGGTGGAAGTGTTCTTTGAAGAAATTCGCAAGGCACTAGAAAGTGGCGAACAGGTAAAACTGTCAGGTTTTGGTAATTTTGATCTTCGTGACAAGAATGAACGGCCTGGTCGTAACCCGAAAACTGGTGAAGATATTCCAATTACTGCTCGACGTGTAGTGACTTTCCGCCCGGGTCAGAAATTAAAAGCTCGCGTAGAAAATCTTAAGAAAGAACAGTAAGCTAACCAAATAGATCACGCTTCGTCGTGGTCTTTTGTCGTGCATGCATTTTCGTTTCGGCATGCAAAAGAAAACCACCGCATTGCGGTGGTTTGTTGTTTTCAGGGAAGCAATTTTTTATGCCGCTTCTAAGTGAGTTGTTAAGTATGGTTGCCACGCGTGCTGGTACAAGTTCTTAGCTTGGCTTCGCATGCTTCGAATCGCTGCCGTTTCAAATTCAGTCAGCTGGCGTTTTTCTGCCATTGCCTGACGTTCAAGCTTTTGAATTTTCTCATAAAGGTCATGCTCAGGACCATTCTTCACATCCGCAATGGCTTTCAAATGGAGCTGAACTTCTGCAATTAGGTTTGTTTTCGGTAAACGAACCAGTAAGTTTAAATCTCGGTAACCCGAAGGTCCCGGCTTTTTGAATCTGTTTTTCACTTTAACGATAGTTGTTTCGCGCTCTAGTGTTTCATAGATAGAGACCAAACTTGCCACATCTTCCGCAACTATCGTCGCACGTGCTAGATCGGTAATGCGTTCAACCTGACCATCCAGTTCGTAAGCAATTTTTTCCTCTGCACGTTGTTTGGATTTTACGCCAGCGAAGTAAGGTTGGGCGTCGTTGAGAAGGGCGGTACTTTTACAGATGGTTTCCAGTTCGAACTGAGCTTGGTGAGCTTTGGAGTAAAGAATATCAAAATCAGCGTATGGCTGGGTTGGATTTGAGTCGATAGTTTGAATGCCATATAAGCCACTTAGGCTATGTTTGAAGAGTTTTGAACAAACCTCGTTTTGACTTGCAGAACGATTCTGTTCACTAGTTGTTGGCGCAATAGGCATTGCGGCAATTGCAGGTGCACGGCTTAGTACCAAAAGCATCAATGCTGCTGTACGTAAAAATAAGCTCATTCACTCTCCTTAACTTGCTTGCACTTAGAAAATGGGGACAAAGAAGTCGCTAAGATTTGCAAATCAGGTTGTTATTAATAAATGGGGATCTTTTGAAACATTCCAAGGTTAACTCTCATGTTTACAGTGGAATTATGCGTTAGATCACTATTTATATTTTCATTATTCTGTTAATTAAACGTCAGTATCATTTCGTATATCGTGATTGCATCGTAGCATTTGAGGATTAACGAAAGATGAACGGCATAGACAAATTCGAAAAAATCATTAGTCTTACTCCACAAAACGTAATTCAGCCGATAAGTAGAAAGTAAAATGAGAGACCCAGAATTTTGGCACAATAAGTGGGCCAGCAATAAAATCGGATTCCATTTGGAAGATGTAAATCCATTACTGCCTCAGCATTGGCACCACACCAACCCTAAGCGCGAAGACACTGTGTTGGTTCCGCTTTGCGGTAAGTCTGAAGATCTTGTGTGGTTGGCGACCAAACATGATGAAGTGAATGGCGTTGAATTAAGCCAAATTGCAGTTCGAGCTTTCTTTGCAGAGCACTTTTATACTCCAACTGTTACGCCAATAAGTGGTACGCATGAGTTGTATCAGTTTGATGAGCTTTCTATTTATACCGGAGATTTTTTCACGGCACCGGTTTCTCAAGTCGATATCATTTACGACCGAGCGGCTTTGGTTGCGCTGCCACAGGAGATGAGACAAGAGTACGCCGAACGTTTGAAAGAGTTACTTAAACAGGGTGGCCGTATTCTGCTTGTGACACTCAATTACCCTCAGCAAGAAATGGCGGGACCTCCATTTAGCGTACCAGTAAACGAAATCGAACAGTTATTCTCGGGTTACAAAGTGACTTGTCTCAACGTGGACGAAGCGGATGAGAATCACCCGAAAATTGCTAAGCAAGGCTTAAGTCGTTTTTCTGAAGAAGTGTATTTGATTGAAGCTCAGTGATTTCGAACAGCGTAAGTGACTGACTACGTGTACGAAAAGACTAAAAAAGCGCAGCTATTAAATAGCTGCGCTTTTTTGTTGATAAAAGATGGCTTAGTAAACGATGTTTACCTTCGATGCATTTGCTACCGCATCTTGAACGGACTCTTCTGTACTATTTCGACGAGTAAGAACAACACCTAAGCGGCGGCGACCGTCGATTTCTGGTTTGCCAAATAGGCGAACTTGAGTCTGTGGTTGTGCCAGTGCTTCAGACACATTGTCAAAACGAATGTTTGTTGACGTACCTTGACCAAGAATCACCGCTGATGCAGAAGGACCATATTGAACGATTTGGTTAATCGGCATACCAGTAAACGCGCGCACGTGCAGTGCAAACTCAGACATTTCTTGAGAAATAAGCGTAACCATACCTGTGTCATGTGGACGAGGAGACACTTCGTTGAAGATGACTTTATCGCCCTTCACAAATAACTCAACACCAAAAATTCCGTAGCCGCCAAGTGCATTCACTACTTTTTTCGCAGTGTATTCCGCTGCTTTGATGGCTTCTTCTGACATCGCTTGAGGCTGCCAAGACTCACGGTAGTCACCATCTTCTTGACGGTGACCGATTGGTGCGCAGAAGTGTACGCCGTCAACCGCACGTACGGTTAGTAGGGTGATCTCGTAATCAAAGTCAATAAAGCCTTCAACAATGACACGGCCAGCACCAGTGCGGCCACCTTCTTGAGCGTAGTTCCATGCTTTTTCAATATCAGCTTCTGATTTAATGACACTCTGGCCTTTACCAGATGAGCTCATCACTGGTTTAACTACACAAGGGATGCCAACAAATTCAACTGCTGCTTTGAAATCGTTGTAGTTGTCTGCAAATCGGTAAGGGGAGGTAGTAAGCTCAAGCTCTTCAGCAGCTAAACGACGAATACCTTCACGGTTCATTGTAAGCTTAGTCGCTTTTGCTGTTGGAACGACATTCAGACCTTTTTCTTCTAACTCAACCAGTTTATCGGTCGCGATAGCTTCAATTTCAGGAACAACATAAGCAGGTTGCTCTTTATTGATGATTTCTTCTAATGCTTGACCATCCAACATATCAAGCACGTAGCTGCGGTGAGCGACTTGCATCGCCGGTGCATCCGCATAGCGGTCACACGCGATGACTTCCAGACCTAGTCGTTGGCATTCAATCGCGACTTCTTTACCAAGCTCGCCAGAGCCTAAAAGTAATACACGAGTAGCGTTTGCGCTGGTTGCAGTACCGAACATATCGTTCCCTTACAAAATAAAGTGATGAGACAGAATTTGCAGGGGATCATACTGAATTTTTATCGTAAAGCAAACGTTTGCGTATGGTTTTTTGCTAATAAAAAAGCTCTACATCATGTAGAGCTTTCATCGACATCATTATGTAAATTACACGTTAACGAAACTTAGTGGAATGTCGGGATTCAACGCTTCTAACGTTGATTGCGTATCAGCAAGATGACTGATCTTACCTTCTGAATTTTCCACTAAAGCGGCCGCTTTGATGCTATCAAAGGTTTCACCCGCCAGTAGCACTTGAATCAAAGCAACTTGAAGAGGAGGAAGGCTCGGGTTAAACGCCGCATTCTCTGCGTAAGCGCCTTGGAAAACGCGACCATCAGCAAGCTCTAACGCCAGTCCACTCAGGTTATTGGTGTAAGGAGCATGGCTCATGTTCATCGCATCGACGGCTTTTTGAATCAACGCATCGTTCTCATCACATTCGAATTGATGCTTAACTTCTGCCATTAAGCCAGATTTGATACCCAAATCGGCCGGGCCAAATGCTTCAGGCAGATATTCATGTAACGATTTTTCTTCACGCTCTGGCAACTGGACTTTTAACTCTTTCGCTGTAGACAGCTCGTTCATGAACTGACGACAGTGGCCACAAGGGCTAAAGTTAATCGTGATGTCTTTAACACCGCGTTCACCCTTCATCCAGGCGTGGCTGATTGCAGATTGTTCTGCGTGAACTGTTTGCCCAAGTTGAACGCCAAGAAACTCCATGTTTGCGCCGAAGTAGAGACGGCCAGAAAGCCCGCGAACAATGGCACCAACATAAAACTCAGAAATAGGCGCGTAAGAATAAGCAGCGGCAAAAGGAAGCAGAGCAACACGCAGCTCTTTGTCAGATAGAGCGGTAGCAGACAGTAACTGCTCAAACTGCTGTGCTGAAAGAGTAGCATCAAAATCGTCGGCTAAAACGATAGGAGCAAGTTGGTTTGAAAGTGCTTCAGGTGCGCTTGCTAGCGCTTGTTCAATGCGACTTTTCATGTTGAATCCTTGTTATTGCATGGACAGTTATTCTATGCAAAGTGGGAAAATGTTCTGTGCTTTAGATCACGCAAAGTAATGCAATTAAATTTCACGTTACATAATTAGAGTGAAGTCACACATGTATTCGATTGCACAGGCGCTGAATGTTAGGTCGATCTCTTAACTATATTAACTCATACACATATCGCCAAGTAATGAGGCTTTGATCGTCGCTCTATTACATGTCCAAGAGGTAAGGTTGCAAACGGATTTAAATCTTTAGAGGGAGACTTGGAGAGAATTGGGGGAAGACCTGCCCGGATGATAGGCAGGCCGAAAACTTGATTCTTATTGATATAACCAGACAGCCAGAGCGAAAAAGCTCGGAGCCAGAACCGACGTAATAATGCCGCAAAGCACTAACGCCAATGACGAGAACGCCGCGTCTGCTGGTTGTTTCTCAACACACGTCGCGGTACCCAGTGCGTGGGACACCGTACCCATGGTTAAACCTCGGGCAATAGGATGCTTGATCCCAATCAGGTTGTAGATAGGGTAAGCCACAATCGCACCCAACAAGCCAACTAGAAGAACTAAAATCGCCGCAACTGCCGCTTCACCACCAAGGTGGCTGGAGATTTCCATCGCAATAGGGGTGGTCACTGATTTACCAACCAAGCTCGCGATCAAACTTAACTCGGTGTGAAACGCAACGGCGATGAGAGTTGCCGTCATCATCGACATCACACTACCCAAAACACAAGCGAAGGTAATGATGCGCCAGTTTGCTCTGATCTGAGGAAGCTGCTCATATAACGGGTAAGCTAGCGCCACAACGGCTGGTTGTAGCAGGAAACTAAACACTTCGTTGTCGGCGTAGTAAGTGTCAAACGGCACGTTCAAGTAGGTCAACAACGGAATAATGACCGCAATACAAATAAGCAGTGGGTTAACAATTGGGTGGTTCGCTTTAATCGCAATCTGACGTGCAACAAGGAAAACAACAATAGTGAGTAAAATCCACATATTAGTGTTTCTCCTTTAGCAAATAATCCAGCAGCCATGCGAGACTCACCAGCACAATCAAGGTGCCGCCGACCGCACTTGCAAGAATGGGTAGTGCGTTGGCGAAAAGCATGTCGAAGTGATCCATCAGGCCAACACTAACCGGAACGAACAATAAGATCATGTAGCGAATAAACAGAGTTGCGCCAGTTTTCACCCACTCAACTTTGACAAGTCCGGTTGCCATAGAAAGGAACAACAGGATCATGCCGATAACACTGCCTGGGACGGAAGTGTCAGTAAATCTTTGAATAGTAACTCCGATCCCAAGTGCTCCCATGATGAGAAAGAGGGAAACGAGCAATTGGGTCAGTTGTAATAATCGATCTTTTATCATTTGGGCAGCATATAAAAACAACAAGTGCACCTGACGGTGCCCTTGATTAAGTAAGAAATTAAGAGGCTAGGCTCTCTACGTAACGATAAACGGATTTTAATAGTGCTATTTTCTTTTCGTCACTTTCATGTTCGTGAACTAAGTTTTCTAAATTCAGCATATACTCTTCGATTTGGCTTTCAAACACTTCACGGCAGTGCTGTGCCCAACGTCTTTGTTCCTGTTCGTCTAGCGTGCCAGGGAAGTTTCGAGCACGGTAACGGAACAACAGTGGTTTAATGCGCTTGTCATCGAACTCAATATCCAGAGCGGCCAGATTATTCGGGTCGGTCTCGCGAATAATATCCATCGCTGCGCGATCCGCCGGAGAGAAAAAGCCATCGTACAGTTGAGTATCCACATCATCACTTTTTTCAAATGTGCGCTCAACAGAAAACAGGCTGATCAGCTTTTCTCGAATCTCTGGGTGCTGACGCAACAGAGCCAGATTGTTCAAGCATTGTTGACGATCAATGCCGATAGACTCCGCGTTTTCAGCCGTCAGTGTTTTCGCTGGTGCCAGAATAGGGCACTTATTCAAGTGAACAAGTTTAACTGGCACAGGCAGTAACTCACCGAGATCTTCTCGCTTGGTGTACAACCTTTCGTGCAGCTCTTCCGCAGACAGTTCTAAGATTGGTTGCGGATCTTTGGCTAAATCAATGGTGATAACCGCGTTGTTGTTCGTCGGATGCCATGCAACAGGCACAATCCAGCTTGTGTACTGACACTCGCGTCCTAACATGCCAGAAACGTGCATTAGAGGCGTCATATTAACGATATCAACCAATTCATTCAGCTTACGCTTTTGACGCATGGAGAAGAAGTAATCGAACAACTTAGGCTGAGCGGCTTTAACTTTCTTCGCCATCTCGATCGTTGCGATAACGTCAGCCATGGCATCGTGTGCATTGCTGTGTTCAATACCGTTGGCAACAGACAAATGTTCAAGTTTGAAGCTAGGAAAGCCTTCTTCATTTTCTGGCCATTCAACGCCTTCTGGTCGAAGGGCATGACAAGCGCGCAGCACATCAAGTAAATCCCAGCGCGAATTGCCGTTCTGCCAACTCCACGCATACGGGTCAATAAAGTTGCGGTAACAGGTGTAACGCGTCACTTCATCATCAAAACGAATACTGTTGTAACCCAAGCTGGTGGTATTGGGTTTGGATAACTCAGCATGAATTTTAGCAATGAACTCAGGCTCAGGCAGACCTTCCTGCACCGCCTTTTGTGGGGTTATCCCAGTAATTAAAGCAGCTTCAGGAGAAGGAAGGTAATCAGCAGGTGGCTGGCAATACATAACTAAAGGCTCGCCGATGATATTGAAATTTTCATCTGTGCGAACACCAGCGAATTGACTCGGACGATCTTTTGCAGGGTTTGTTCCCCAAGTTTCGTAGTCAAAGAAGAAAAAAGTGGGCTGATTATCTTGGTGCATTCTGCTTACCGTTTACGGAACCGATAAGAGTATTAGACCATTCAATGCCTTAACTCGCAACGAAAGATGCAAGGTAAAGTTGTGAATATGAAAAAGCCGATAAGTGTCCATCGGCTTGATTTTTCCGCAACTATTGTGAGCCCAATTTGAAAGGTTACGCGATAACTTAATCTTACCTCAGTGGCGAGCCCACGACTTCCGCCGCAGTATTTCTACCACCTGTTCAGAACTCGGCAACATGCCGCACGTGACCGAAAAAATGCTCGGGCATGAGCAGGTCGGCGTAATGGCGATATACAACAAGCATGATTGGCTATCAGATCAAAAAGAAGCATACGAAAAGTTTGCAGAAGCGTTGTTTACGCAAGTGCAAAAAGGGTTGGAAAATAAAAAAGTAGCTGTGAGTTAGTATGCTTATTGCTGATCAATTAGTCTCATAGATCACTAACTCGCTGATTAGCTTTTGAACACGTCAATGAAAAGCGGCATGATGATGGAAGAAAAAGACGGCTCTGAGCCGCTTAATATGCGTTAGGGCTTTAGAGGTACGGTTTTGGAACTAATAAATGCAATCTTCAGTTTTATATTAGATGCAGGCTCAACAATAGCGATAGCGTTGATATCTTCTGCTTTTTCGGTTTGGCTTGCTTTGAGTCGCTATAAGTCTGAAAAATGGTGGGATAAAAAGCTATCTTGTTATTCGGAAATCGCTGATTCTTTGAGTCAAGTAGTTATTTACGCAGATATGGTTATGGATGTTGAGTTGGATAATGTGGAGCATGCAGAGGACTTGTATACGGCTCAAAAAGTAAAGTTCAATGAAGCTCTCATAAAGTTACAAATGCATTCACATATGGGGGCATTATTCCTTGACCAAAAATCTCAACGAGTAATTGCTGTCTTTGAAGGGGCTATATTTCGCTTTAACACTAGCGGTGAAGACGCACAAAAGTTGAGTCAGTTAAGGGAAGTAGCGTACGAGTGCTTGGTGGAATTGTCCAGAAACGCGAAGAAAGCGCTTAAAGTAAAGCCCTGACAAACTATTCAAGAGGATAGAAAATGGTACTAGACGAAGAAAAAGAATATGTAATAACGATAAAAGAGTATTCAAGAAATGAAGCTGTAAATGCGTTTGAATTAGGGTATTTTCTATATTTTTTCCGTTCAGCATATGTCGCGTGCCTTGAATTAGCAGAAGATGAATCTTTTATTAATAAGTTCAGTTTTAGCTCAGTTATATATAATGATATCATCTGGGAAAATTTGGAAGCTAAGGATATTGAACTACCTTTACACCATAGAGTGATAGACTTATGGATGACTGATTTAGAACAAGAGTTTGATTTAGAATTTGTAAGTATATCAAAAAATAGCCCATTAAAGTTCGTAGCAAAATCAGCAGGCATTAGCTTAATAGCTTTAACACTTGCAGTTATACTGTCAGGAGGAAAAGCTAATATATATGAAGGTAGTTTTGAATTACCTCCTTTGGCTGTGGGCATTAGAGCCTTAAAAGATGCATTTCACCAACCTCAGACTAAATCCTTGCCATCTGAAATAAAAGAAAAAAACTAAAATAGTAACGACAGAAACTAGTTGTGAATATTAGGTCCTATAAGGAGCCGGAAATGGAAATAACAGGAGTTCCCAAATCATTTTGGCATGCATCAAGCTTTTGTATAGTAGCACTTACTATTAGCTTTATAGTGTTTTCTTTTAAGTCAGGTGAGTTAAACATTAAATTTAATCAATTGGAAATTAAAGCTACACAAACTTTAGCTCTTCAGCAGACTATAGAACGACAAAAGCAAAATTTGGATAGTCAAAGAAAGCTTATTGAAGAACGAAGTAAAATTCTTAGTGATGTTGAGGGGCAAATCTCGACAAAGATTAGTGAATTAAAAAAACTCGAAGAAGAGCTGACAAGCGTGAAGGACGATATAGATGCGGGTCGTCTGAAAGACTTCTACGATAATGTGTTAGGTGGGAGTATAACTTCAGATGCGTTGGTTGACAAAAAGCAGGAGTTGAAAGCTATACAAAGACAAGAATCACTTTATCTTGATTTATATAATCGAGACAATGAGCTTTATGAACGACAGAAAACACTCCGGGGTAATGAAACGGTAAAAGATTTATTGGATAATCCCGAAATTGATGGGCAGTGATTTATGGACTATTTAATAAAAAGGCCAAACTGTCGATTTGGCCTTATTAGATTTATTTAAAATGTATTAATAGCTTAAATCTTGATGATGTCTTAATATTTCAAACTCGGCTGATAAGCGAGCGTAATCCTCAGGTCTTAACAGCATAGGATCATCTAGCTTTATGACATGAGCTCCTTCAGCGAGGCTAGTTAACGCTGGGTGCTCCATAGCACAAATTATTACCTGAGTGTTTCTAGGTATATTATCTTGAAGTACATTAATAATGTTTGTGTAGTGGTGGTATGCTTGGTCTTGTTGGTTTGGTGTATCAATTACAAACGGGCTTAATTTGCAGCTTTGGACATGCGCTATCATTTTAACTATGGTCAGTTGATAAGCTAGCAAGCTGCGTGTAGCTTCCGCAGCACCGCCACCAATGATTTTTTTGTAGTCAGTTGGTCCTTTTACTCCATCAAGTTCTACTTTCTTCGCACCAAGAACTGTGCACTGCTCTTCAAGCGTACTAATGAAGAAATCATTTAAGGCATTAGTTTCTTCTTTAGATAGAAGTTTCCTTTGTTTTTTCTTTAGTTCACTTTTTCTTTCTTCAGCTTTTTTTGAAGTAAGTTGATGGGTATCTTTCTTTTTAACTACTTCACTCTCAACATTCTTTTGTGCGATTTGATTCAGCACATAAGAAAAATTTGATTCATGAGATTCACTACCAAGATATTTATTATTGATACGCGTAATTTCAGATTCAATAACATCAAGTATGGTTTCTACCTCTTCTAGCTCGACCTTTTTAGCGTTCAATGCATTTTCAAGCTCATGGATTTGATCCTGCATCGTAACTTTGTCTGCCAGAATTGAAGACCGACTAGCCAGTGAATTGTCGTGCATAGTGCCACACATAGGGCATTCCAGTTCATCATTAATGACTGACTCAACTGAGAAAGCATAGTCTTTGGATAGCTCAGATACAGATGCCTTTGCGACTTCGATTTCTTTCTCGACATCATAGATTTCGGCTAATAACGTAGCCTGATGTTCTAAAGCATCAGCTTGAGAACGAGTAAAAAATGTAAGTTCTTCCTCTATCTCTGACTGAATATCATTGAATTCTTGTACGCTAAGTGCCAGTTTAGGCGCATCTGATTCTGTAGATAGTGATACAGAATCTAGAACCTCAAGTGCAGAGTCGATCTTTTTTACTTCGTCTTCAGCTTCAGAAATAATCACTTTTTCACTGAACACTTCCTCTTCAATATCAAAATGCTCTGGAGTGTAATAGCCACAAAAGTATCTGATTAATGATCGCTTCCAGTTTGTATATTGCTTCAAATCGTCAAATGCTTCCCATGGCTCCGACCAACTTTTACGTTGATCTATATAAAATGGGAGAAAGAAGAATGCCGGAGGAGGGGTCTCAAGTTCCAAACCAGATCTGGCCGCTAAACGAAGCTTAAACCCCAACAGTTCTGCAATGTAACGAGAGTACTTACCCGTAATTTTTGTGAATTTATGTTGAACCCCTTTGTTGTCAGTTATTGTAATGGATTCGCCTACTCTCGTACTGATGTAGTCTTTTCCATCTATGCTGAAAAAAAGAGCAGCTTTTACATTTAGTTTCTTCCAAGGCTCATCGAAAAACGGAGTACAACCTAAAGCCCAAAAGATGTTCATAACAATAGACGATTTACCAATACTATTGTCGTTTCCGGTAATTAGATTCAATCTCTTCGGGAATGTGAACTGATTGGCCGACCTTGTCGAATCTGATACGAGTATTAGGCGATTGAATCTTAAGCCGTTCATCTTTTTGATTCCTCAAATTTCTAATTAGTAGTTTGTAGTTTTTAAGCATCGGATTCATCCAAAAATGCATATAGTGATTGAATAATGACCTCATCATCACCGAGTGGCACCAACGACGGAACAGCTTGCTTTACTCTAGAGAAAAGAGTTTCGAAGTATAGTTTGTCATCATCAGGGTCGTCTAAGTCGTCGATGATTCTTTGTATCTTTTTCGTGATGTTAATGTCGCGTGCAGAGTTCCCTCCCAGCCTCGACATACAACGCTTTCTGAAGCTAATTGTTATTTTTCTACGTCTTGGAGCACTAAACTGTAGCGGTTTTATGCAGTCGGCTAAGGCATCAATTTTTCGTTGAACTGATGGGTGTTCAATGTTTGAAGCAATTACAGAAGATACATCTTCAGAAGTAAGAGATTTATATTGCACTAAGTCTTCCCATTCTTTGTAGTCTGTAATCTTGGCTCCCTTTCTATGGAGGTCATCTATAATCGCTCGATAGATATCGAGCGCCCTGTGGGTAGCTCCTGGCATCGTAGTTTCTATTAGCTCTGCAAACTCACCAATGACGTATTTTTGTTGGTTTTCTTCCTTAAGAGTTGGAATTATGAATTTTAGGTTTTCGGGAATGGAATCACTGCCAAGCTCTTCTTTCAAGCTTTGTTTCAAATGTTCAACACAGTCATTTGACAAGTCACCCTTTGAAATGACATTTAAGTTCATTTTTTCCTTATCTAATCCAAGGTTAAAACCTGATGCTACAACCAATCCTATCTCGTTGATTCTTTTTTCATAAGCTGAGTAAGTCGTTGATTCAAGCAACTTACCAAGGATAGAACTTTTCAATTTGCCCGAGTTGCCTTTAGCCCGCTTTGTCAGTGATTTGGTCGTCACCTTGTTAGTTGAATACGCCTTAACCTGATAGAAGTCGTATTGAGAATGTTCACCATCAAGTGAATCACTGATGACCACATCCTCATGAAACTCAACTAGCAGCGCATACTCTTGTTTCTTAGCATGTTTTTCTATGATTTTGCAAAGTGCCCAGTGGTATTGGTATTCATACTTTGAAAAAGTAGAGCCACCTGAAGTTTCACGTTGGGGTTCATAAAGAACGTTTTTGCTCATTGAATAGACAACCATTTGTATTTGTTTACAAATGATACTATCACTGAACTTTTTTATTCGCATGTGCCTAATAGCAAATCGTTTGCTTATGTCACAAGTTGTCTAGAATTAGTTCTGTTTAAAACCTCCTTCATGCTCAACCCATTCCATCACCGCTGCTCGTATCCAACGCAGCGGTGATTTGCTAATTTGCTCTGGGAAGTTGGGTTCTTGGTTTATGCAATTTTGCTAATATGCCTATTATTGCTAAAAAATTAGTTCCATAGATCACTAACTCACTGATTTTACTTTGAAGCTCGTAATGAAAGGCGGCATGATAATTAACAAAGGATGGCTAGGAGCCGCCTTATAAGCGTTAGGCAAAAGGAACAAAAATGAGCATCAAGCAATCAGTTTTAGTGCTACTTATAGGAACAACGTTAGTCGGTTGCAATAATAGTGATAAAGAAGAACCCTCAAATGAGAGTGGTGCCGAGCCAATCAAGGTAAAGATAACATTTGAGGAGTTTCAGGCTCAGGTCCTATCTACTATCCCCGATACAGGGTTGTACGTAGATTGTGGTGTTTCTCAAATAGATCAAGATGTAGACGAAGTTCAAAAGTGTATAGAATCATCGTTTTATGATGCTAAACCGTTTTATGGTTTTGACAAATTTGTGGGTGTTGACACTTTGCTGGGAGCAGCTTCAATCTTGAACGAGAATGGTACAGTTACAAATTGGTATTACGATAAAAACTGTTTAATCGGCGCAGCAGAATGCAATAGCTTTGTTGAGTCAGTTACTTGTGAAAATCCAGCACTGCGATCAATAGATGAAATTCAAGAGAAAGAACTTATGATGCAGTTCAGAGATAGGTTTTTTGAATGTAGTAATAGTAGTCAGTAATTTGCCCAACAAAGAGTTAAATGGGACTTGGCTCGCGCAGCATTAGTCCTTTTACATAGATATATTTGCTAAACATCCAGCCAGTTTAGTAATGGAGAATTGAGTGTGAAACAAAATAAATACGACGATCCGGCTTTTTTCGAAGCTTACGCCAAGATGCCGCGTTCAACTGATGGCCTAAAGTCCGCTGGTGAGTGGAAAGTATTTCGTTCCAACTTGCCTGAATTGTCGGGGAAGAAAGTACTGGATTTAGGTTGTGGTTACGGATGGCACTGCCAGTATGCCGTTGACCAAGGCGCTGAAGCCGTAGTAGGTATAGACTTATCAGAAAAGATGCTAGAGAAAGCTCGTGAGTTAACAGACAAAGGCAATGTTACTTTTGAGCGATGTGCGATAGAAGATTTTGATGCAGAAGACGGATCCTTTGACGTCATATTTAGCTCCCTTGCTTTACATTATGTTGAAGATCTTCGCTCGGTTTTTCAAAAAGCATTCAAGTTATTAAAGTCCAAAGGTGTTATCTGTTATTCCGTTGAACATCCAATTTTCACTTCAAATAGTTCTCAAGATTGGTATTACGAAAAAAGCAAAATTCAACACTGGCCTTTGGATAATTACTTTCATGAAGGGGAAAGAAAAACAGAGTTTTTAGGCAGTGAAGTCATTAAATATCATCGCACAATAGAAACTCATATATCTACTCTGCTGTCCGAAGGATTTGAAATACGATCGGTATTGGAGCCTAAACCATCGGAAGAAATGGTGGAAAAAATGGGGTGGCATGATGAACTGAGAAGGCCAATGATGTTAATAATAACAGCCGTTAAAAAATAGCCACCTAACAAGTGATTTACTTGCTCTTCTTTAAGAGGTTTTACCCATCTAATTTGTATTATGGATCGCTAACTCACTGATTATCATTTCAATATTCGAATGAAAATCGGCATGATAGCGGAAGGAAAGGACTCTCAGCCAATTTACAACCGGTCTGTGCTGGAACATAAAAACAGGGAAGGTTGATGAAGAGAATAAACGTCGTTGGGACGAGTGGGAGTGGTAAGAGTACATTCGGTCGAAGGCTTGCGCAAAAGTTGAATTATCCGTATCTGGAAATGGACGCGATGTTCTGGAAACCGAACTGGCAAGAGTCACCTGATGACGAGTTTTTTGCCACACTTGAAGTGCAGTTAAGGGAAGAGCATTGGGTGCTTGATGGCAACTATAATCGTACTGCGCCAATAAAATGGGCAACGGTTGATACTGTTATATGGATTGATTATTCGTTTCCCAGAACGATTTATCAGGCGGTAAAAAGGGCGGTCACCCGTTCTTTAACCAAGCAAGAACTCTGGCACGAAACCGGGAATGTTGAATCATTCAAAAAGTCGTTTTTCAGCCGAGACTCCATCATTCTTTGGACATTGAAAACGTATAAAAGCAATCGGCTGCGTTATCAGGAAATGTTCTCAAACCCGCAATACAGTCACATTAAATTCGTGCGTATCTCATGCCCTAGAGAAGCGCAGGCGTATATCAATGGCTTTCACACCTAACTAGTGGGATTCGAAATCAATCAACTGCTCAGTTTGTAATTAATAATGGAGTAACTGTGTTTCACGTCATCTACCGTTTAGTCGCAAGTCGCGACTCGTTTCTGACTATCTTGCTGCCTTCAATTTTGTATTTTTTGGCTTATCAGTACGTTGGTTTAATGTCGGCAGTGGTAGTCACTTCACTATATGGTCTGCTAACCCTCTTGTTTCGCAAAGAGTTAGGCATGATTTCGTTAGCCTTTGCCTTGTCTGGCTTTGTTGAGTTAACCATCGCAGCTTTCGTTCCTAGGGAGATTCTGGTTGAAGCTGTTGTGCTTAAGCTCGCCATGGGGTCGCTCAGCACTGCCAGTGTGTTTCTAGTCTTTTCGTGGTTTAAAAAGCCTATTCCTATGTTGGTTGCTGAAATAACCACGCCAGCCTTAAAGGGAAGTCGGGAATCAACGGGCATTCCAAGCTTGATGACGTGGCAGAGGGTCAACGGGATTTGGGTATTTAGCTATCTGTGTAAGAGCGTTTTTCTGCTAAGTGTTGACTCGGTTTCTGAATCCGAATTGGTGGGCTACACACTGGCGCTGGGTTGGCCCTTACATGTAGGTTTAATCGTGGTGTCAGTATGGGTTGTCAACAACAGCTATAAACAAGCATGCCACAAACGGGCTGCTAATAAATCGTGATGAGGGATTCCCTACACTTGGCAAGTTTGCTCTAATTGAGTTTGAAATTTGACTGCATAACAGGTTAGGCGAGTGGTTTATATTACGCCCTATATCCGCGGTGTTCCGAGTCATGGATCGACGGCAATTTTGGGTGTGAACTCTATTTCTCTGGTCTGAAATGAAGGGTATATAAGCATCGAGGGGAAAGATGATTTCAATTGAAAAATATAGTGATAAATGGAAATCACAAATAGGGTTTCTGAGTGTAAAGCAGGAACAGGCACAGTTTACGGTGAGCAATGTTGGCGACGTTATTCCCACTTTGCAGCAACACGAACATCCTTTTTTAGTCATTGAAAATGATAAAGTGGTTGGCTTCTTTCTTCTGGATTTATCGTATTCAGAAACGTATAACTTCGGCAATAGGAAAGCGCTGGGGATACGCTCTCTTTTAATTGACCAGCGATCTCAAGGAAAGGGTATTGCAACTCAAGCAATCAAGTTATTGCCGGATTACGTTCGCTCAAATTATCCTGATTTTCAGGTTCTCCAACTAACGGTGAATTGTCGTAATAAAGCCGCTTATCAGTGTTATTCCAAATGTGGCTTTGAAGATACCGGAAAATTGTATTTGGGCGGCCCAGCTGGCCCGCAACATATAATGCAGAGAGAGATTGTCTAGCAATGGATTCAACAAGGGCTATTAACGCTGATGGATTGTAGTCGTTGAGATCGTTTGTTTAGGTTTGGTGCTATTGCCCGCTTTGTAACTGAATAACTTATGGGTGCATTACACAGTTAGAAAATATGCAAAAGCCGATGGCGAACCATCGGCTTGAGTTTTGCGCTGAACTGTTTTCATTGCAGTTAGCGGATTACGCTTTTGCCTCTTCTGGCTTTGCGTCCGCTTCAGTATGAGTTGATTTCAACAAGCGGCTTGTGATGGTACCTGCCGTCATAGAACCTGAAACGTTAAGTGCAGTACGCGCCATATCGATGAGTGGTTCGATAGAGATAAGCAGTGCAGCGATAGTCACTGGCAAGCCCATAGCAGGAAGCACGATTAGCGCAGCAAAGGTTGCGCCGCCGCCAACGCCCGCGATACCGAACGAACTGATGGTGATAATCGCAATCAGTGACAGGATAAAGTTGAACTCTAGTGGGTTAATACCCATTGTTGGCGCAACCATTACCGCAAGCATCGCTGGGTAAATACCTGCACAACCATTTTGACCAATCGTTGCACCGAATGATGCTGAAAGGTTAGCAATCGCTGGTGGCACGTTTAACTTAGTGATTTGCGCTTCTACGTTCAGAGGAATCGTTGCCGCTGAGCTACGTGAAGTGAAGGCAAACGTCAGTACCGGCCAAATTTTCTTGAAGTATTCTGCTGGGCTAACGCCAACAAAAGAAACAAGGATACCGTGTACAACAAACATCAATGCAATCGCAACGTATGACGCAACGATAAAGCCAAGCAGATTCAGAATGTCCGCTGCACTTGATGTCGCAACCACTTTGGTCATCAATGCTGCGATGCCGTATGGGGTTAGCGCCATGATCATCTTAACTAAGCGCATTACGATAGACTGAGCCGCTTCAACGAATGTGCGAATTGGTGATTCCAATTCTGCTTTTTCGGCCATTACTTTACGTGCTGCAATACCCGTTAGAACACCGAAGATAACAACCGCGATAATAGACGTTGAACGTGCGCCTGTTAGGTCTGCAAATGGGTTAGTTGGAATAAAGCTAACCAGCATTTGTGGAATGGTTAGATCGCTTACCGAGCCAGCACGGCTTTCCAATACCGCAATGCGAGCCGTCTCGCGAGCACCTTCCGTCAGGCCTTCTGCCGACAGGCCAAACGCTGATGTGACGAAAATACCAATTAATGCCGAGATCGCTGTGGTGATAAGCAGGACTGAAATTGTCAGACCAGAAATCTTACCCAGTGAGCCGCCTTTTTCCAGCTTCACAACCGCTGAGATCATCGATACCAACACAAGTGGCATGATCACCATTTTCAGTAGGCCAACATAGCCACTACCAACGATAGCTACCCAAGAAAGGGTTTCAGAAATGACGCTGCTGCCTTCACCGTGGATCAGTTGAAGGGCAAGGCCAAAAAGGGAACCAGTGACAAGACCAATTAAAACGAGACGAGAAAGTGTGTTTTGTTTTTGTTGCTGGTTAAAAAGAAAGAATAATATGCCAACAAAGACTGCAAGTGAGGCAATTACTGCAAAATTCATACTCTTACCTTAGTACTCAGTCAATATGCTGAGGGTTGTATACGAGGTGATAAAGGGGGCAGTAAGATAGCTTTCAATATATAACTTTTAAAATGATTAACGGGTATTAGATATATCAAAATGGAATATGTTTTGACGTAAGTGACCCGTTAGACCGTCACTCAGTACTTATTGAGCGTAGTTGAGGCTACTCGTAGTGTCGCAATAAATCGAGCATTTCTCTGCGTTGCAGATAAATTATTGAGTCTTCTTGATAGCTGAAAATTTGATAAATCATAGCCTTGGCGACCAATTCCGCATCGATTGGAATAAAGTTAGAGAGTTTCCCCAACATGAACGGACGAATCACTCTAAAAATCCATTGAACGATTTTCTCGTCGTTTCTTGGATTTGTACGCTGGCCAACAAGCGGACCCGGACGAACGAAGACCACTTCTTCAAACCCCATTTCTTCAATGTTGGCTTCCATCTGACCTTTGCAAGCTAAGTAATGCGAAGGAGATTTACTGTTAGCACCAAGGCTAGAAACCACTGCGACTCGCTTCACGCCGATCATTTTCATTTGCCTGGCAACGTTTGTCACAAGGTCTACATCAACCTTGCGCAAGTTCTCTTTACTGCCAGCTTGCTTGAGCGTCGTTCCTAAACAGATAAAGCCGATTTCTGGCGTCAGGTGTTGCTCATCCCAATTTAGGATAGAAAGATCAGCGTCTATCATCGGAACGATTTTTTGCTCAGGGTCCGAGATATCGGTAAGAGGGCGTCTGGAAAGTGAATATAATGTGTGGATACCCGGTTGGGAAACCAATTGAGTAATCACTTTGCTGCCAACTAAGCCAGAGGCTCCAGCAATGATCACACAGGTATTATTACTCATGCCTCTTCTCCTCTATGGCAGCAGCGTGAGTTAATAGTAGCCGATTTCAATGACTTATACCCAGCTTTTACGTGGCTTGAGTGTAACAACACAAATCGTTTTTGAAATAAGTTGGTTGCTTGTAAACACGGCATCACGGCTTTACCGAGCGAATCGACATTATTTGGCGAAAAGTTTTCGTAATTAGGAGAAAGTAGGTGAATTACCTTTAGAGAAAGGTACACTGTTTCTCTTTATCGTTTGAATTTGCGATATTATTTCGGCACACGCGAATCAAGGAAGAAAAATGAATGTAGACGTCAGCACACTTGCTCCGACGCAGGTGTATCACCTAATGACTCAGACGGTCATTCCTCGCCCGATTGCTTGGGTGTTAACGGACTCTGGTGAAGAGAATTTCAACCTGGCTCCATTTTCATATTTCACCGCCGTTTCCAGCCGTCCTCCCTTGCTAATGCTATCTGTTGGTAAAAAGCCAACTGGCGAGGTTAAGGATACGACTCGCAATGTATTAGAGACAGGAAAGCTGGTCATTCACATCGCTTCGAGCGCACTGGCGCAAAAGGTTACGGATTCTTCTGCTGGTTTAGATCACGGACAGTCAGAATTAGCGCTGACAAATCTGGAAACGGTTGAATTCGGTGGCTTTGAACTTCCTAGATTAAAAGACGCACCGATTGCGTTCGGTTGTAAATTACATGAAGTCATTGAGATGGGTGAAACCCCTCAAAGCTTAATTTTTGCCGAAATAGAACACATTTATGTCGATGAGAAAGTGATAACTACTCAAGGCGACAGATTAAAAGTGGATGCTTTAGCCGTTGATCCTCTCTCTCGTTTAGGCGGAAGTGAATACGCCACTCTAGAGAAGACTTTCTCAATTGCTCGTCCCCAATAAATAAAAGGAACCAAACACATGGACCGCACTTTCGCCGCTGATATTCAAGCGCGTATTGATAACAAAACCAAACCAGTTGGATCGTTAGGGCTGCTTGAGAAAGTCGCCTTGGAACTGGCACTGATACAAAGCCAAGATCAAAGCGCAGCGGTAGAACAAATCACAATTCGTCAGCCAACCATGCTGGTATTCGCTGGTGACCATGGTGTAGCCGAAGAGGGCGTAAGCATTGCACCTAGCGCCGTCACACAGCAAATGGTCGCTAACTTTCTCGCTGGCGGCGCGGCAATCAACTGTTTTTGCGAGCTTAACCAAATTCAATTCAAAGTGATCGATTGTGGCATGTTGTCACCGATAGATACGCTGGTACCGGACTTTAAATCGCATCCGAACTTGATAGAGAAACGCTTGGGTAATGGCACTGCGAACTTTTCCAAACAAACCGCGATGTCTTTAGAACAAGTGGCGCTTGGTTTGGAATATGGCGCGAAGGTGGCAGAGCAAGCCATTTTGTCGGGTTCCAACCTGCTTATGTTCGGAGAGATGGGGATAGGCAACACAAGTTCTGCGTCGGCATTGTTAACCGCACTTAGCCCACTGGAAGTAGATCACTGTGTTGGATTGGGTACTGGCATCAATCAAGAGCAGTTAAACCGTAAGATTAGAGCCGTTGCCCACGGTGTGGCGCGTTGCCATGAACTCAGCACGAAAGAAGTGTTAGCCCAAGTGGGTGGCTTTGAAATTGTGCAAATGGTGGGGGCATTTTTAGAAGCAAAACGCCAGAAAACACCAGTATTGGTCGACGGCTTTATTGTTTCAGTTGCAGCATACATTGCCACGTTGCTTGACGAAGAGACACGCGATTTCATGTTGTTTGCTCATTGTTCTGAGGAAGCCGGGCATAAGTTTGTTCTGGAGTATTTGCAAGCAGAGCCTTTATTGGACCTTGGTTTGCGTTTAGGTGAAGGAACGGGTGCAGCGCTGGCTTTACCTTTAGTGAAAGCGGCAGCTCAGTTTTACAACAACATGGCGAGCTTTGAGAGCGCTGGAGTAACAGTTTAGTGTCAGAAGCACCTCATGAAGCAAAGACAGGTAATTGGCGTTATCAATGGGAGCTGTTCCTGTTAGCGGTGAGTTTCTTTAGCCGTTTACCTGTTCCTGAAAATTTGCCATACAGTGAAGCTCGCATGAACCAAGCCGGGCGCTACTTCGCGCTGGTTGGTGTTGTGTTGGGCCTACTGTGCGCTGCGACTTTTTGGCTGTTGAGTTTGGTTTTTCCTGCTTCCGTCTCGATCGTTTTAACCATGGTATTTAGTCTGCTGCTGACAGGGGCATTTCATGAAGATGGTTTAACCGACATGGCGGATGGTATCGGCGGTGGAATGACCGTCGAGCGACGACTGTCTATCATGAAAGACAGCCGTATTGGTACTTATGGCGCTGCAACTTTGGTTATGGCACTGCTGGCGAAGTTTGTCTTTTGGGGCGAGCTGGCTCAGGAGCCACAATTTTTGCTAATGATTGTAGTTGCATACACCGCCAGTCGTGCTTTGGCGGCTACGCTTATCTACGACATGCCGTATGTCAGTGACAGCGACACTTCCAAAAGCAAGCCCCTTGCCAACAAACAGTCGTCATTAGAAGTGGCGATCCTACTGTTCACCGGTGGCCTTGTTACTTTGTTTCTTGGCGTTACTCAGGCCGCCGTTATTGTGCTGGTCTTAGCGGTATTTCGCTATGGTTTTAAACGATGGCTGACCAAAAGAATTGGCGGATTTACCGGCGATTGCTTAGGGGCTGCGCAACAGTTATCTGAGTTGCTGGTTTATCTCACTCTCATTGCCTTTTATCACACATCATGAAACAACTAATATTAGGTGGAGCACGCTCCGGAAAATCCAAGTTAGCAGAACAAACCGCGAGACAAGCTGCTGACGCTCAACACGCTTGCTTGCATTACGTCGCGACGGCCTTGCCGTTTGATGATGAGATGCGTGATCGAATTCGTCACCATCAAAAGCAACGCGGAGAAGGGTGGCAGGAACACGAATGTCCGCTGCATCTTGCTGATTTGCTATTAAGCTTTAATCACGATGATGTCGTTTTGATTGATTGCCTGACACTGTGGCTGAACAACTGGATTTTCGAACTGGGCGACGAATGCTCAAATGAGAAGTTAGAAGCAGAAGTTCATAAACTGGTAGAAGCGGTGTCTCACTCACAAGCGACGTTGATCTTTGTCTCTAATGAAGTCGGGATGGGTATCGTTCCACTTGGCGCGATTAGCCGCTATTTCGTCGATAATGCCGGTCGAATGAACCAACAACTTGCGCAAGTGTGCCAGCGAGTTTCATTTGTTGCTGCTGGCTTACCACTCGTACTCAAAGCATAGGGCTCAATATCATGGAAACGCTTAATATCTATCTCATGCGTCACGGTAAAGTGGATGCCGCACCTGGGTTGCACGGTCAGTCGGATTTAAAGGTAAAAGAGTCCGAGCAGCAAGACATTGCTCAGGCTTGGAAAGAGCAGGGACGTGAAGTCAGCGGTATTATTACGTCTACACTTTCCCGTTGCAGCGACGTGGCAGAAATCATCGGCGAGCAGCAAATGCTTCCTGTGAGCGAAAATTCTGAACTAAGAGAAATGAATTTTGGCGATTTCGATGGTGTGCCGTTTGACATGCTGAACGACAATTGGAAAAAACTAGAGTCCTTCTGGCAATCTCCGTCACAACACACCTTACCCAATGCTGAGAGCCTTAACGCATTTTCACAGCGTGTAACTAGTGCCTGGTCTCAAATTATCAATAATATCAATGACAACCTGCTGATTGTCACGCATGGTGGCGTTATAAGAATGATTCTCGCTCATATATTAGACGTTGACTGGCGCAACCCGCGTTGGTATTCGACGTTAGCGATCAGCAATGCGTCAATCACACATATAACAATCACTATTGATGACCAAATCTACGCCTCCGTTCGTTCGATAGGTGTACCTTTGATTGAGCATAGATAGTAAAAGTCACGGAAGAGGCCAATTTTATTCCCTAAAACAATTCAAATAGGGAAGGGTTGGCCAGATTACATAAAAAGGAAAGATAAATGACCACTCCAAGTTGGGACTTATCCATCGCATATCAGGATCTCGCTGATCAGCGAATTCAAGATGACATTGCTTTGGTAGAGCAATGTATTGAACTTCTTAATAAGCAGTCATTGGATTGCCAGAATGTTGAAGTGATGCAAAACGCCATTTTAACCAACGAGGCAGCAAATCGCTTAGCACGTACGATTTTTAATTTCGCTAATTGCTATTCATCTGTTGATTCAAGCAACGCGGAAGCAAAAGCGTTGTTAGGGCGTATGACTCGTATTTTTTCTGAGTTATCGCAAGCATTCAGTGCGTTTGAGTTAACGCTAACACACGCGGATGATGATTTTATTGCGCGTGTTTTGAACCATAAAAATACCGATGTGAGTGGTCAGGCGTTCACCATCGAGAACTTGAGAAACCTGGCTGATACTCGTCTAAGTACAGAAGAAGAAAAACTGTTGGCGGCGATGAGTGTGGATGGCAAGTCGGCATGGGGTAAGCTGTACGACAACCTGACTGGCTCTCTGAAAGTGACCTTGAATTACGATGATGGAAGCAGTGAAGAGCTTGGCTTCTCTCAGGCAGCCAGCATTCTTTATGGATCTGAATTTAACCGACAAGAAGCGGCGTGGCGCGGTGTACAGACCGCAATGGCAACGCATCAAGAGTCCTTTGCTGCCATTCTCAACGCGCTTGCTGGTTGGCGTCTGACTGAAAACAAAAAGCGCTCGACAAAGCGTGAAGTCCATTTCCTCGATCCAAGTTTGCATGGCAGCCGTATTCAAGCGGAAACACTGGATGCGATGATGGCTGTAGCAAAACAAAGTCGCGTTATCGGCCAAAAAGCGGGTTTACTGATGGCTCAGGTGCATGGTTTAGATGAGATGAAACCGTGGAATCACCTTGCTGCTATGCCTGCCCTGAGTGGTGACGCTAAAGTCTACGATTTTGACGAAGCGATAGATGTGATTTGTGAAGCATTTGAAACGGTAAACCCTGACATGTCAGAGTTTGTTCGAATGATGGTCAAGAATGGCTGGATTGATGCGAAGCCAAACGCAAATAAACGCTTAGGAGCTTACTGCACTAAGTTACCCGCAACGCGTACTCCATTGGTGTTCATGACCTGGAGTGGCAGTCGCTCTGACTTGATGACGCTAGCACATGAATTAGGTCATGCATTCCATAACTGGGTTATCCGTGATTTACCGCTTTGTCAGACCTATTACCCAATGACGCTGGCCGAAACGGCTTCAATTTTTGCGGAAAACATCGTTCGCGATCATCTGATTTCAAAAGCTGAAAGTGTCGATGAAAAGCTGGAAATGCTATGGGAAGAGCTCTCTTCTGCACTTGCGCTGATGGTAAATATTCCTGTTCGTTACGAATTTGAAAAAGCATTCTATGAACGCCGCCAAAACGGTGAACTGACTGCGCAAGAGTTTTGTGAATTGATGTCTGAAACCTGGAAAGATTGGTATGGTGATGTGATGAGCGAAGCCGATCCGTATTTCTGGGCGAGCAAATTACACTTCTCAATCTCAGGTGTGAGCTTTTACAACTACCCATACCTGTTTGGTTTCCTATTCAGTAAAGGTATTTATGCTCAGCGTGACTCAAAGGGCGAAAACTTTTACACCGATTACCTTAACTTGCTTCGCGATACAGGCAATATGACCGCTGAAGAAGTCGTTGATAAGCACTTGTCGATGGATCTAACGAAACCTGATTTTTGGCAGCAGAGTGTTGCTTTGGTTCAGCAGAAGGTCGATGAGTTTGAGCAACTGCTTAATCAACGAGCCCAGACAGCATAGTATTGTGATGGTGCATGAGCTCGACGCGAAAAATATCGTGAAATCATAATGATCTTAATCAGGGCTGTGTTAAAGTTCACAGCCTTATACCCAAGTAACTTGAGATGCCGTTTGCACTAGGTTACTTGGGTATAACAATTTGTAATTGATTAACAAATAAGCGGTTTGTTGCTTGGTTTGAGTGTATGGCTCGAAACGGTATTGGATTTTCGTTGAAAATGTCGATTTCTACTCATAAGTGGGATCGCAGCAACAAAAATTCTTTGTACAATTTATTAACATACCCGCCGTGCAATTAAGGAGTAACGCATGACGAAGTCTTTCTTTCGCCAATCGTTTTTAGCTGATACGTTAGATATGCATATTGATGTAGAACCAGCAGAGCTGGCGCTATCTAATGGAGTGACACTAAAACTCTATCAGCGTGGTGTGCTAGAAGTGGTCCCTGAGAACTACACTCAGGAGACGAAAAACATCATTATCTCAACAGGTATTCACGGCGACGAAACGGCACCGATGGAACTGGTCGACTCAATGATTAAAGACATTGAATCCGGTTTTATGAAGGTTGATGCCCGTTGTCTATTCATCATCGCTCACCCTGAGTCTACCTTGGCGCATACGCGTTTTCTTGAGGAAAACCTCAACCGCTTATTCGATGATAAAGGTCATACGCCAACCAAAGAGTTGGCTATTGCAGATTTACTGAAGTTGCACGTCTGTGACTTCTTTAAAGGTACTGACCCAGAAACGCGCTGGCATCTTGACTTACACTGTGCAATTCGTGGTTCTAAACACTACACGTTTGCTGTGAGTCCTAAGACACGCCATCCGGTTCGAAGCCAAGCTCTAATGGAGTTTTTGGATAGTGGCCACATTGAAGCGGTTCTATTATCAAACTCTCCGGCGAGTACATTCAGCTGGTACAGTGCAGAAAACTTTAGCGCGCAAGCTCTGACAATGGAGCTTGGACGTGTTGCTCGAATTGGTGAGAATGATTTAGATAAGCTGACGGCGTTTGATTTAGCGCTGCGCAATTTAGTTTCAGGTACCAAAGCTGAGCATTTGCCTAAGCCATGTATTAAATATCGTGTTAGCCGTACTATTGTGCGTTTACACGATGACTTCGACTTCATGTTTGACGACGATGTAGAAAACTTTACGTCGTTTGTTCATGGTGAAGTGTTCGGTCACGACGGTGATAAACCACTGATGGCTAAGAATGATAATGAAGCAATCGTCTTTCCAAACCGTAAGGTTGCCATTGGTCAGCGCGCAGCTTTAATGGTTTGTGAAGTGAAAACCCGCTTTGAAGACGGCGAATTGGTATACGATTAAAGCAAAGCTTTCAGACACATAACGCGAAATATTAGGTGTAACGCTTCGAAGTCGTTGCAATTTACCGAGGCTTAACTGTAAGGTTAGGCCTCGTTTGTTTTTATCGGCTATTATGGATTTTCAACAACTTATCCTGAACAAGGAGCGTCGCTGGCAGCGCAATCTTTTGATTATGTCCGCCGTGCTCATATTACTCTCTGCCATTCACCTGATGGTCGGAGAGATTTTCCTTTCTCCTTTTCAATCGCTTTCCGCATTCGAGCACAAGTTATTAGTGGATTTACGCTTACCAAGATTGCTGTCTGCCGCCATTATTGGCGCTGCGCTCGCTGTCTCTGGTGCAACACTTCAAGTGCTGTTAGGAAACGTTCTCGCTGAACCGGGTGTGCTTGGTATTTCCGGTGGCGCTAGCCTCGCCATGGTATTGGTGATGTTTGCGATTCCTACCTTGCCGACGCCGCTGATCTTTATGCTGGCCGCCATCGCAGGTTCGATGTTGTTTACCTTAATCTTGGTTTCTATTGCAAGAGTGATGCACCTGACAACCGCACGCTTGTTGTTGGTTGGTGTGGCGTTGGGGATATTCTCCAGTGCGATAGTAACCTGGGCATTCTATTTCAGCGACGATCTCAGTCTTCGCCAATTAATGTATTGGCTGATGGGGAGCATTGGTGGGGCGAGTTGGTATCAGCATACCGTAACATTAGTGATGTTGCCTGTTTTGATTTGGCTGTGCTGTAAGGGCAAGCCACTCGATAAGCTGATGTTAGGTGAAATCCACGCCACTCAGCTCGGCATCGATGTTCATCAAATGCGTTGGAAATTGATATTAGCGATTTCAATCCTTGTCGGTGGTTCGGTCGCTCTTGGAGGGATCATCAGCTTTGTTGGATTAGTTGTGCCTCATCTGCTGCGTTTAGCATTTGGTACCGAGAATCGCTATTTGTTGCCGCTGTCTGCGATAGCGGGTGCAGCGTTGTTGGTGTTTGCTGATATCGGTGCGAGATTATTACTCGACTCTGCTGAACTGCCACTGGGCGTAATGACCACATCGATTGGTGCGCCTATTTTCATTTGGATGCTGGTGAAGAGTCATGATGCACGTTAAGCATATTGCGGTAGGAAACCGACTATTACCATTGTCGTTTGAATGTAACGCAGGGGAGATCGTGCATGTCGTCGGCCCAAATGGCTCGGGGAAAAGTACCTTGTTAGCCGCGATTTCCGGCACGCTTACCAGCCACGACTCTGTTAGTGGTGAAGTGAGCGTTAATAGCGGGGATTTACTCACTATGCCGTTGTCTGAGCAGGCTTACCTGAGAGGGTATTTATGTCAGCAATCCAGACCAGTATTTAACGTCGATGTATTTCAGTATCTCGCGCTGTCTTTACCTAGTGGGGTGAAGATCAGTGACAGCAAAGTGCGCGACGCGGTAAACGCAGTAATTGAGCTTGTTCAGTTACAAGATAAGTTACACCGTAGCATTCAGACGCTTTCTGGTGGTGAGTGGCAGCGTGTGAGACTGGCCGGTGTCTGTTTGCAGGTTTGGCGCAGTATCAACCCGTATTCGCAGCTACTGATTTTGGATGAGCCTGCTGCTCCGTTAGATATCGCCCAAGAGGGGCTGCTCTATCAGTTAATTGCTGAAGTCGCGGCTCAAGGTGTAGGTGTGTTGGTCGCGAACCATGATTTAAACCGAACACTAAGGCATGCTGATAAGGTGCTGTTGCTGAGTAATGGCGTGTTGCACTCATCAGGCAAAGCTGAGGATGTATTAACAGAAGAGGGGCTGGGAGAGGTTTTCAACACTCAGGTAAGAAGGGTGATGGTTGAAGAGAAACCGTATTTGCTTTTCGAATAGGTTTTCCTATTCTCTCTTAGCTTTCAAGCAATAAAAAACGACCCACTCGGGTCGTTTTTTCGATGTGATTTTTGTCGCTGTTTATTGCGTCAGTGGCTTAAGGTCCGCCGGACGGTAGTAAACCGATTTTAGAACTTTGCCTTTACGTACCGTTTTGCCTTCAGATACAAAGTCTTCTGCACATTTGGCGATGATGTACTCGCCCTGATGTACCGCCATCAGTTTGATGCCTTGTTCTGCGTAGAATGCTTCTGTTTCTATGTATTCTTTTTCGTTGCGGCACACTTTGCTCATGTTGCTTGAGTGCACTTCGTCCCAGCAAGGAATAAAGTCGATACCACGGTTTACCGCAACGTTCAGTAGCAGGTCAATCAGGTAACTGATCGCCAGATTGTCTTCCACTTTGCTGTTACCAAGGTGTACAAGACGACCCATAAGAACGTAAACGCTGTCTACGATTGCGTCTGCTTGTTCTGTTTTACAATCTGCTTCTGCCAGCTCAGTCAGCTCTTCGATCGCCAAAGATGTGTGTAGCGTATCCGCTTGCGCATCCAGACTCGCTTCGTCTGCGACTGGAAGATCGAACGTGCTACGGAACTCGGTGATGTCACGGTATAAGTGATCAAAAATCTCTTGGGTTAGCTTTGACAGTTGCATTCTGATATCCATTGAATCGATTGAAGCGGTCATGATAACAAACCGCTCTTTATTCCCCAAGAGACAAGAGTCTAACTGACTATTAAATCTGCCGCTTGGAGTGAAGTAGGGTGCCACTCTGAAGGTTATAAGCCGTAACTTATCTAAATAAATAAGGGAACAACGTTTTGCGCTCTTCCTCTGAAAGGGCAGAAACACGCGCGATGTTGGTATCTGGGATTGACTCAGGATCAGGGTAGTGTTTCAACACCTTTTCCATGCTCTCTTCACGAATAAGATGGAAGATCGGATAAGGCGAGCGGTTCGTCAGGTTCTCGTCGTCTTCTGGCTCTGCACCACCAAAACAGTAATCTGGATGGAACGTAGCCACCTGGAAAATACCTTCCCAATCTTGCTGCTTGATTAAGCCTTCAACCCAATCAATAAACAAGTTGTAGTCCCAGAAATCGTCGAGCATATTCGGAACAACGACTAAGGTCGTTTCCAGCTTCTCTGGCTCTGTATTACTGAGTTCAATTAACTGCAACAAAATATCTTCCAGCAAGGCTTCTTCTTGAGACGCCTCGCTAACGAAGATTTTAATTTGTTTATTGCGTTGAGGTTTGGCAGCAAACGGGCATAAATTCAGTCCGATAACGACATCATTCAGCCATTGATCCACTTGTTGGGTGATCGCGTTTACATCTGTAGTTTGGTTTGTTGTTGTTGAGCGCGTTGACATACGATTTTTAAATCATTTTGAAAGTGGCGCAAGCATAGCAGATATACTAGGGGCTGTTGACCCTAATTAACTTCTTCTCAAGCTGGCTACTTCTTCACTTTCCTTTGTGTCGTGTGTCTGTGTGATGCGTTTGAGATAAGCTATCGCGCTAAACATCGCTAGATAGACCACGCTACCGCCGACAAGTACTGTTGACCATCCGCCATGTTGCCAGCAGTAAAGCAGTAAGAATCCACCAAGACTGCCGCCCACATAGTAATGCACCAGGTATAGAGCCGTTGCGGTCGCTTTCGCGGTTGTCGCTTTTTGGCCAACCCAACCGTAAGCCAAAGTGTGGGTGAAGAAGGCTCCAAAGCTAATCAGAAGCAAGCCGAACAGCATGGCAGCCACACTTTCAATTGCCGCTATCCACATGCCGCTCATGCTGAGAATGGCACCTAAGAACATACCCAAAATAGATGAGTAACGTTTACTCCAGTGTCCTGCACAACGGGATGAGAACGTACCACCTAAATAACAAACGAAGATAAGCGATGCCAAGCCGACCGGAATGTTGTGCGGCTCACTAACCAATCTGAAACCCATTACTGAATACAGGTTAACGAATAGTGCGAAATTAAGGCCACCAATCAACATGGCGAACCATATACGCTGGTTTTTGAAGTGACCTAAGATGGCGCGGTTCTGTTGTCGTAATCCACTTGAAGAAGGGGTGAAGTTACGTTGTTTTGGCAGCAAATAATGTACGCAAATTACGCCTAACAGGGTCACTACCATTATGGCTTCAATCGCTACATCCACACTGAAGTTGTCAGCCAATAAGCCGCCACTAATACGGCCCACAATGCCACCTAATGAGTTGGCTGCAATATAGGTACCTATCGCCATGGAGAAGGCGTGCTTATCGAGTTCTTCTGCCATATAAGCGACCGCTACGGCAGCAAACGCCGCCAATGCAACACCAATAAGGGCGCGGCAGATAACCAAAAATAGGAATGAATCACCAAGTAGCATCAGTGCAGACAGAACCGGGATAGCGAATAAGCCAGCCATCATGACCGGTTTTCGTCCGATGGTTTCAGACAATACTGCCATCGGTACCAGGCTGAAAGAGAGCGCCAGCGTGGAAGAGGCAAACAACCAGTTCACCTGCGTTTCAGAAATGGCAAACAACTGAGCAAAGGTCGGCAACATAGGCTGCAATTGATATAAGTTAGAGAAGACTAAGAATGAACCCAGCGCAAGAGCGAGCGTGATTCGTTTGTATTCTGGCGTGCCGAAGATGACCATGTGTCCTGCCTGATGCGAGAGCGCAATATAAAGAAACTGTGATCAATCTATCAGCTAATCGTAAATTAAAAAAATATATTAAAAATATGGATACCATATATTTTTGATCTAGTGGAATCGAAGCAACTGAAACATTTCCTTGCTGTCGCAGAGCAAGGCAACATCACCCATGCCGCGAAGGTGCTGAACATTGCTCAGCCTGCCTTGAGTATCTCTATTAAAAAATTCGAGCAGTCTCTGGGAGTCACGCTGTTTCGGCGAGAAGATAAGAAGATTAGCCTAACTCAAGAGGGCGAAACCTTACTGGTGCACGCGAAGCGGGTCATTCAGCAATTGCACGATGCACAGCTCGCGATTAATGAACTGAAAGGGTTAGCTAAAGGTGAAGTGCGCTTGGGTACGCCGTCGATGATGGGAAGCTATTTTTTCCCACGTATCGTTATGGCGTTTAAGAGCCGGTTCCCGGATTTGAAATTAACGCTGGTGGAAGCGGGCACGCATTCGATAAGAAGTATGTTGCTTGATGGGCGGTTAGATATCGGGGTGATAAGTTGTGACAATGTACCCGACGATCTCGAGACCGATCATCTGTTTACCAGCCAGATGGTTGCCGTTGTCGCGCCAGAGCACGAGTTAGCACAGCGTGAATCACTCTCTTTTGATGAGTTTTTTGAACATGAATTGGTGATGTTCCAGCGCGGTTATTTCCATCGTGAGTTTTTAGACCAGGTCAGCGAGGAGCACGGCTTTACCATGAAGTCGTCATTTGAAACCAACTTATTGCCATTGATCCTCAGCATCGTAAAGCATGAGTTTGCGATTACGGCGTTACTCGAACTGGTCACTCAGCATGAAAAAGATGTGGTGGGCATTCCGTTTAATCCGCCAGTTACGCTCGATCTGGCGCTAGCATGGCGGAAAGACGGTTATTTATCGATTGCAGACAGAACGTTTATTGATTTCGTTAAACGTTATTTGTAGTCAGACCCTAGTCACCTTTATACATCTTTTCGAAGTTTTTGGGATTCCAGCCAATCATCAACTGGTCGCCAATTTTCAGGACTGGAAGTGAGCGGGCACCCAGCGCATCCAGCTCTTTACGGCCACGTTGCATTTTCGCGTTGCACAGGCGATAGGTGATGTTTTTCGAATCCAGATAACGTTGAGCATCTTTGCAGTGGGGGCATTTATCTTTGACGTAAAGAACGACACGTTTCATTGAATTTCTCTCCATTATCTTTGGGATGCGAAGTTTAACGGCCTTTATCGACAATTGAAAGGCGAAATCTATTGTCAAAGCGAGGGTGAAAGTGCTGATTATCTCAGGTATATTTAGCGCCTTTCCCTTGTCATAGCAGACTTTATACCATGCATCCGTCACTTCGATACATTCAGGGTTATCCTCCACACTTTGTTGAGCAAGTTAGCTCGCTGGTAGACAGCGGTAAACTGGTTCCTTGGTTTGAAAAGCGCTATCCAGAACGTCATCAAATTAAAAGTGAAAAGGCGCTGTATGAGTACGCCATAGCGATAAAAAATCGTTACATGAAGAAAGCAGCACCTATCAGTAAAGTGGTCTACGATAAGAAAATTCACTTGATTAATAATGCGCTAGGGCTGCACAGCGTGATCAGTCGTAATCATGGTGGCAAGCTCAAATCGAAGAACGAGATTCGTATCGCGAGTGTTTTTAAAGAAGCTCCGGAGCCACTACTGAGAATGCTGGTGGTTCATGAACTGGCTCATACGCGAGAGAAAAACCACGATAAAGCGTTTTACCAACTGTGCTGTTATATGGAGCCCGAGTATCACCAGTTAGAGTTTGATGCCCGTCTGTTTATGATTTACCTCGATTTAAAAGCGAATTCGAATGAAGAACAATAACCACACCGCTAAGCCAGAAAAATCTAAAAAAAATGCCAAGCCAAAGCAGAGTAGAGGCGATGCAAAAGGCGAAAAGCGTGTGAAGCAAAAAACCTCTGCTAAAGCAAAATCGCCAGTGGCAACGAACAGCGATGTGGACTTCATTAAAGTAGCTAAAAGTGGATTACACGAACGTAACCAGCATCGTGGCCGCTATGACTTTAAAAAATTGACGGCAAGTGAGCCTGGGCTAAAAGCTTTTGTGATTAAAAATCCGAACGGGGAAGACTCGATAAACTTCTCTGATCCAAAAGCGGTCAAAATGCTCAATAAAGCCTTGTTAGCCGCGCATTACGATATTGAATTCTGGGATATCCCTGAACACTATCTTTGCCCACCCATTCCGGGACGTGCGGATTACATTCACCGTGTCGCTGAGTTACTCGATGGGGAAGTGAAAGGTAAATACCCGCATCACGATGTGCGAGCGTTGGACATTGGTGTTGGTGCAAACTGTATCTACCCAATCGTTGGAGTGACAGAATACGGATGGCGCTATACTGGAAGCGACGTTGATCCTAAGTCTATTGAATCGGCTCAGGCAATCGTCGATGGCAATGTGTCACTAAATGGCAGAATCGAACTGGTTCGCCAGATGAGCCAGGCAAACATCTATCGCGGGGTAATTCAGCCGAATGAGCGTTACGATGTCACAACTTGTAATCCACCATTTCACCGTTCGGCAGAAGAAGCCGCGATGGGAAGTCAACGTAAAGTGGACAACCTTAGAGCTAACCAACGTAAGAAAGGCGTGAAACCAGCGCGCGAAAACACGGCAAAACCAACGCTTAACTTTGGTGGTCAAAACGCAGAGCTTTGGTGCGAAGGCGGAGAAGCGGCGTTTATCCGTAAAATGGCTAACGAAAGCCAAGCCTTCAGCGCCCAAGTGCTCTGGTTTACTACGCTGATTTCGAAAAAAGAGAATGTTCGCCCTATGCGCAAGCAGCTTGAGAAATTGGGCGTAAAAGCCATTCGTGTGGTAGAGATGAGCCAGGGACAAAAAATCAGCCGTTTTATTGCCTGGTCGTATATGGATAAAGAGCAGCGAAAGGCGTGGCTAGCGCTTAAGTAGCCAATTAAACAATGTAGCTCACCTAAATCTTATAATCTGTCAGTTCTTTATTTACTCTGTAATCAGAGCTGACAGATTCTACTTAGTTATTCCCAGCGCATACTCCATTTTTGCTTTAGGCCTACAACATCACTTTCTATTTTGACGAACTTTCAGGGCGTTACTACTATTCAATAAACTCCCTTATATGAGTGAATAAACATGAAGGTAGGAATTGTTAGAGAATATTCTTCAACGGATAAAGTTGAAGAAGACGAATGCGTTGTCATGTTAGGAAAGGCAGAGTTAGTCGCCGGTGAGATCCGCATAAGTGGTAGCGGTGAAAGAGATCCAACCTCCAAACATGATGGGTACGCTTTGACGGGGTATGTCATGCTTCACCCCACCGAATTTCAAAAGGTGGTCGATATGGCGCTTGCAGCTGGCGTGATCACGATAAATGTTGCGGATAATAAATAGATGGATATTTAAAATGTGAGATTTAAGGTTTCGCCTTATCTATATTTGCCCACTACCTCTTTCCACCCGTCAGCTCTAATTTACTTCGGTATTTAGAGCTGACGGACTGCTTTATTTCAGCCATCCCTGTTTCATTCCCCGTCAACACTCCCTCATAAGCGGAATGTGTGCCTTTCCCGTAACAAAAGTTCCTCAAATGGCTGCGTCACATCGAAAGTCCAGAATAATGCAATATTGTATAGCTAAATTCGTAGTGTCGATCGCTAACTTACTGATTATCCTTTGAAGTGCTCAAAAAAAGACGACATCATATTTGACAGAAAATGCAGGCTTGGTGGCGTCTAAATAGCGTTAGGCAAATAGATGAGAAGTGGATGCGTAAATTAAAGTCGTTGTTAACTAGTGCATCCCCAATGGTTATTGATAGTGTTGGCGATTTATCGCTCAAGGGAGTTTGTGTGGGCACTAATGCAATTTTGCATTCTAAATGGTCTCTATATTTTTGGTTATTATTGTTAGCTATGCAATCGTACTCTTTTACCAATGATCTTGCCGATGGATTTACATTGGAGGCACTATCTGACCCATTACTGCCTTTATTCTTTATTCTTCAGCATGAGAAGATTATGAGTAAATTAAATGTAACGTTGGTAACGATATTATGCTGGTTGATAACAGCAATACTTGCTTATAACTTAGTGATTAAGCTCTCTAACCTCACTTAATGTTTAATAATTTACCATACAAGCGTTTAAGGCAGCGTTCCCAACGCTTGGCATTCTCAGCTCAGGATTGGGTCATGTGTTTACGTCGCAATGGTTATGGTCAGGTTACTGCGTCGCTCACACAGTAATGTGGCGTTATGTGCTTTGGAGAAAATATGGAAGATCGAGACCTATTAAAGATTGATAGGTATTTGGGAATTGAGTTAGTTAAAGATGCTGTATTTTTTGGCGCGCTTTATGCGATTTCTAGGGAGTTTGGCCTATTTCTGCTTATATGTTTCGTTCTATCATCTGTTTTTCTAGCTTTTGATAAACGAAAGTATCTTCAAAATATCTTTAAAAATCTTTCTGTCAATACAACTCGCGGGATTATTTTTTGGGATGGACATGGTTGTGATGTTGAGATTTCAGGTTTTAGCATATGGCCATATTTAGAACTGACTTACATGGAGGGTATGAATAGACGCATGGTTAGAATTCCATGTACTGTATTTAGCTCTACTGAATGGCAACAGCTGGTTAAGTATCGTACCTAACAAATAATTTAAAAGCGATTCGGCACACGCGGTATTTTTACTATGCGTTGGCTTGAGCGATTAAGGTGTTTTACGGCGGCTTCGGTATTCGTCGTTCACCCATTAATAGGGCGTTAGAGGTTTCCTAAAAAAATTGTGAAATTACTCGGTAAAATCATTATTTTACAAGTGGTTAGATTTAATTGGTAATACTCTATAGTTATTTGCGGGTGTGAGGAAAATATTATGTACTTTTGGAATATTGAGGCTTTGAAACGTGACATTTTAGGAGGCAGGCTTACAGAAAAAGATAGGTTTATATACGCACTGATTTATATTGTATCCAGTGCTGCTGCTTTTGAGTACTTTCAAGGCAGCAACAACGAATATACAAATATATGGGACCAAATAGAGGCAATTTCCAATGTTGTTGTAGTTTTGGCGGGAACCTATTTTACGTACAGGGCTAATGGTGCTAATAGTGGGAGAGACTTTTTAGGACGATATTTCAGTCTTGGCTTTGTAGTAACCATTAGATTTTCGGTTATCCTTTTTCCAATCGTCGTTTTACTTCAAATGTACGACTCAGCTTTCGGCGTAGAAAATGAGGTAACCGTTACAACTCCCTTTGGTGTTAGCATTATTCTTCTTTGGAGCTGTTTTTTATATGTAAACCTAGCTAAGCACATGAAGTTTGTAAGAAATACATAACAAAGCGTTTAACGTTGATTCGCAACGTTTGGCACTTTGAGTTTGAATCAGCTCTAGGGTTTACGGCACAATGTTTTAGGTTGGGTGGTAGAGTTGCTCGCACGTTAACGCGGCGTTAGGTGAATATATAAATGTATTCGTTATGCGACGTAAAATTCTTAAACGTTAAAGGCAGGTTAAAAATGGATAATAAGAAAACTTCAGATAAAAAAATATTGATTACATTTATATTGTGTTTATTTCTGGGGAGTTTTGGTGTTCATCGATTTTATGTTGGAAGAGTAAAGTCTGGTATTTTTCAGCTCTTAACATTAGGTGGTTTGGGCTTTTGGGCTATTTACGATTGCATTGTGTTAGCTTTAGGGAAATTCACGGATAGTGAAGACAAGTTGTTACAAAAGTGGACATAAATAGTCTAACAAATTGTTAAAGAGTGAGTCACAACCCGCGGTATTTTTACTATTCGTTGTTCACCCATTAATAGGGCGTGAAGTTGTCCAGTAAATTTGATTGTCTAGAGTTTAAAAATGATACGAAAGTACAACAAAAATGACTTAGATTCAGTTCTTGAAATTTGGCTTAACGCTTCAGTGCAAGCCCATAATTTCGTTTCAGCAGAGTTCTGGGAATCTCAACTCGATAACATGCGTAATATCTATATCCCATCCTCAGAGACCTACGTTTATGAAGTTGAGTCTAAAGTAATTGGTTTTTATGCGTTGTATGAAAATAAATTGGCTGCGATATTTGTTGCTTCCGAACGTCAAGGTGAAGGCATTGGTAAGCAGTTGTTGAGCCATGCTAAAGCGCAGAGAACGGTATTAAGTCTGTCCGTATACAAGGAAAACCAAGCTAGTTGTCAGTTTTATTTGTCTCAGGGGTTCAAAGTGGTCAGCGAACAACTAGATGAGCATACTGGACACCCAGAACTCACAATGTGTTTGGGATCCTGAAAACTACTTAAAACGGCATTATAGACCAGGAGGAAAAATGGAATACTTTCAGTACTATGGGATTGACTGGATTGCTATGGTGCTTACATTTCTCGCAATTTGGCAGATCGGGAATAAGAACAAAATCGGCTTCATTCTAATGATGTGCGGAAATACGAGTTGGGTCGCGGTTGGCTACCTTACAGGCAGTGTTGCCATGATTATTGCAAATATCATCTTTTTCTCAATGAACCTAAGAGCAATTATCAAGTGGTCAAAACCCGAGCAAGAATCGAAAGTTGGCGTGGTTGACTAGTAACTCGCAAACCAAAAAAGTACGCACATGATGATGTACTTACGAGGCGTTTGGCTACAAGTAAAATACATATAAGGAATTAAATGGAACAACTGCATGGCGGACGAGAAAATGCAATTTATCGCTTAGGGGACAAGGTGTCTCGCCCAAGTGGTAAATGGTCTGAAACCGTTCAAAAGTTGCTATTACATATCGCAAATGAAGGTTTTACTTCTGCCCCAAAACCTTTCGGCTTTGACAACAATGGCAATGAAATTCTGTCATATGTTGAGGGTGAGGTTTTCAACTATCCTCTCAAAGGAAATATCGCAACTGTAGAAGCTCTCGTTTCAGCTGGCCAGCTATTACGTCAGTATCATGATGCATCTCGCTCATTTATATCAGAAAATTCAGCGGAAAATTTAACTTGGATGCTCCCATGTAGAGAACCGATGGAGGTTATCTGCCATGGTGACTATGCGCCATATAATGTTGCTTTGGTTGGTTCCAAAGTCGTAGGGGTAATTGACTTTGACACTGCTCACCCGGCTCCAAGGAATTGGGATATTGCTTACGCACTTTATTGTTGGGCTCCATTCAAAACAGATAAATATGATGCAATGGGGGATCTACATTCGCAGTCGATTAGGGCAAAGCAGTTTTGTGATGCTTATGGTTTGAGTAAAGCGGAACGAATTTCTCTTGTCACTGATATGTGTCACCGAATCCAAGCGTTGGTTGAGCATATTCATAATGAAGCGAGTAAAGGAAATGAAGCTTTTATGACAAATATTCAAGATGGCCATCACTTGGCGTATTTAGCTGATATCGAATATTTGCAAAATAATTCACACCACATTGCAGACGTATTGATGTGTGACGAATGCCTATAGCAAAGCGCATAAAATTGATTCGCAACGCGTGGCCTTTTTGCTTTGCGCTGCTCATCCCTCAACAGAATGTTAAAAAAACTAGAGAGTTAAAATGAAAAATTGACGCAAGTTTATAGTGGTAGCTTCCCTCATAAGCGGAATGTGTGCCTTTCCCGTAACAAAAGTTCCTCAAATGGCTGCGTCACATCGAAAGTCCAGAATAATGCAATATTGTATCGCTAAATTCATAGTGTCGATCGCTAACTTACTGATTATCCTTTGAAGTGCTCAAAAAAAGACGACATCATAGTGGACAGAAAAAGACGCTTGGTGACGTCTGAAAAATGTGGGTTGTTAGTCAGAAAGGAGTCGTAGTGAGATGAAACAAATACTAGCTTCAGTGTTACTCATTTTCGGATTATGTTGGGACTCTCTGAGTAGTACTCTTGACCTACCAGAATGTCAAATGTCACGTACTCTAGAAACACCAATTACATTCTTTATCTCAGATTCAGTTCAAAAAGATTACGAGTCATTTGTCATCGAAGATCACATTCAACGATGGATAACGTTTTCGAATAGCGCTTTGAAAAACTCATGTATTCCTATAAAGCGGACGTTGGACAAAATTATCTATGCTCCCAAAATTCTTGGGGAAGAAGCGGAAGAATTTAGCGTAGTGCACGATTTTTTAGCGTATTACTACTCTAAAGAAGTTGAGCGGGTCAATGGCAGTAAAACGGGTTTTTATGGTCTGGTTTTCAAAAAAAACATCTCGCAATTTACAACCGATTGGTGTGGTGAAACTCGTCCATCAGTGTATCCTCAGTTTTTTACAATTGGACTTACATGTAAAGATCATGTGTTAGAACATGAGTTAGGTCATTTGGCGTGGGCAAGCCATGATATGGAAACGCTATCGAACCAAACTGGTGGAATGCCATTTGATCTTTCAAAACGACTCCCCTTAAGCTTATCGAGTAAAATTACAAAGTATTCATATGGTTATATTTGTGGTGGCAAAGGTACCATCATGGCTTATGCGGATGAAACGCATCCATTCTATTCATCACCAGAGATTAGTTATGAAAACATTGTTTGTGGCAATGCGGCTTATGCAGACAATGCCAGAGTTCTTCGTGAGTATGCCATCGGTCTTATGGGTGAATAAAATAGCTAACAGTGTTTAAAGCAGATTCGCAACAGATGGCACTTTATCTGCCTTTTCTTCTCCCTCAACAGAATGTTAAAAAACTAGAGAGTTAAAATGAAAAATTTACGCAAGTTTATGGTGTTAGCTTTACTTGTGGCTAGCCCAATTAGTGGTATGGCAGCTGATAAACAAGAAGTCGTCGATCGCTTACTAGAGGTGATGAAAGTTGAGAAGCAGCTTTCCGGTGGCTTTGAAGCAATGACACCAGTCATCGAACAATTAGCGAATAACCTTCAGTTGAATGCAACTGAAAAAGAGGAACTCGTTAACATTTATAGAGATTGGTTCATCAATGATATCAATCGCCAAAACATCATCGTTGAGATGGGTGCACTTTATTCTCAAGCTTTCAGCCAACAAGAAATCGAATTAATGATTGAGTTTTACGCGACACCTGTAGGACAAAAACTTGTAGAAAAATCGCCGGCATTAATGCAAGCAGGCGCTCAACTAGGCATGCAAGAAGCTGAGCGTGCTCAACCCAAACTTATTGAGAAACTGACTCCTTTCTTAGAAAAGCACCAAATACAGTAGACGCTATGTGTTTAAAACAACAATGAGGATCAAATGAGTATTTTTCCTAAATTAAGGCAGCCAGATGGTAGTTTGTATTGTGGTCCTTATTGTGTAGTTGCATGTTTAGCAGCTTTGGGGAGATTGCCTTTTACATCGTCTATTGAATTACGAAGATATGTGCCAGAAGAAGTTGCATTCACAGGGTCTTCAATAGAAATAAACGATTCATACGACTTAACCAGCCTTGCACTAGAGCTCTACAAAGTCACCGGGATCATTACACCCGGAGAGAATCCAGATTATATAAAACACTCGGGGTACAACTCCCTAGGCGCAATGCTTTATGTTCTTGGTCAATTTGGCTTGCAGTGTAAAGTTGTCATTCGTGACGATGAAACAAACCGATACTTGCGTAAGGTGTTTCCTGTCGAATTCCAGCTGATGGAAAATTTACAGGTTCCGGTGAGCATTCTGGATATGGAGGAATCTACCCCAAATAAAACGATGCTTATATCCGTCATTTCGGTGGAGGATTCCTTGCATTACATTCTCAATAGTGCCCAAGGCGAGTGGTTCGACTCAGGCGTCGATGGCGTGACGAACTCCAAGTGGGCTTTCATTGAAAATTGGCAATCTTCAAACGATAAGAGAGAGGGGGCGTCTTGGCTAGGGATATCCATTCAAATTTCGTATTAAACGCGAAATAGCAACCAAACTGGATGTGTTCTCAAGTGATAATTTATTGCTAGATATCGGCAGCTATTGCGATATCTAGCAATATTTCATCTACGCCAATTTACCAAGTTGCACCTAACTGGCCTTCATCGTTCTGACGAATGGTACGCCGTCGTTGTCATGATGAACATTCGCTTCCACTTGATAGATGTCTTTCACTAACTCTGTGGTTAAGACGTCTTTTGGCGAGCCTACGCTAACCAATTCCCCCTGTTTTATTACCAATAGATTATCGGCGTACTGCGCGGCGAGGTTGAGATCATGCAATACCATGATGCTCACGTAATTCTCGGCTCGGGTTTGAGTCATGAGATGATCAAGCAATACATGCTGGTGATGAAGATCAAGCGCGCTTACGGGTTCATCAAGCAGCATAATTTGTGGGTTACGCATGATGGCTTGCGCGAACAAGATCATTTGACGCTGACCACCACTTAAAGAGCTTACGTTCCGGTTCGCTAAATGCGCCATACCAATACTGTTTAGTATTTGTAAGCCTTCACCAAGTAATTTGTCATCGATGCGCAGGCTTAAACTGTCTAAACGTCCCATCAGTACAACCTCAAGAACGGTCAAACTAACCTGTAAGCCGATGTCCTGTGGCATGTAACCAAACTTGGCACGCCATGAGGAGAGAGACTTGCTATCTAGCTCGTCACCGTAATGAGAAATGGAACCACTGGCCAGATTCACATCACCAAAAATGGCTTTGAGTAGCGTACTTTTACCCGCGCCATTTGGACCAAGAACGGCGGTTACCTGACCCGGTTCCAATGTGAAATTGAAGTTCTTGGCAAGGGTAAGTGACTCAATCTGAATATTTACATTATTTGCTACCAGCATCATTAACCTCGCTTCGCCAAAATCAACCAGAAAAAGAAAGGTACGCCGATGATCGCCGTAACGATACCGATCGGGAATAGTGCACCTGGAACGATGATTTTTGACAGTACTGAAGCGCCAGAAAGTAAGAACGCACCAATCAAGAAGGAGAGCGGCAAGAAGAAGCGCTGATCTTCTCCCACCATAGATTTGGCCATGTTTGGCGCGACGATGCCTACAAATCCGATGATCCCGACGAAACTGGTGACAGTAGCCGTGATGACAGCAACGATAAACAGTGTTTTCATGCGTAAGCGAGTGATGTTCACGCCGACGCTTTTCGCACGCTCTTCACCCAGTCGTAGGGCGGTAAGCTTCCATGCATCTTTAAGTAATAATATCCCGCCGACGAAGACAACTGCAGAGGTAATCGCGACTGTATTCCAGGTTGCTTTCGTTAAGCTACCAAACAGCCAAAACAGGATCTGCTGGCTAAGCTCTGGAGAGGAGACAAACTGCACCAGAGATAAGAGTGACTGGAATAAGAACAGTAGGGCAATACCCGCCAGAATGAGTTGTCCCGAGCTGATATGACGTGCTGAGGCTAACGAGAAAAGAAAACACGCCGAAAGCATACAGCATAAGAATGCGCCCATCGGCACCGCGTAATAGCTGCTTAAGCCGAAGGACCCCATATATAGAGTAATCGCAGCGCCAAAACCCGCCGCCGCAGCCATACCCAAGGTGTACGGACTTGCCATTGTATTATTGAGTAAGGTTTGCATCTCTGCGCCGCCCATACCAAGCGCGCCGCCAACAACAATCGCCATTATCGCGATTGGAAGTCGCAACTCAGTCACAATGATCTGGGTAGATGGTGCAACCTGATAGGGCAAGCCAATGAACTCAAACAGAGAGTGGAGTACTTTGGTTGCATCCAGTAAAGAGGGGCCTGTCATGATATCAAGGATGAAGGTCGTCAGGATGAGTAAGCCAAAAGCTCCGATCACCAAGATTCGACGTTTTTCACTCTTACGTTGTTGTTGAATGAGTTGTTCTAAAACTGCAGATTGCACGACTTACTACCTAATTGTTATTTATTTTACGACCAGTAGAGGGGCCTACAGAGCTCGTGAGAAGGTGGCGATATTAGCACTAATGATAGTTAGTTGCATTATCGTTAACAAAAGAATTAATATACGCCACGAGGGTGGAAGTGTCTCTGCCTGACTCATGGAATAAAAAGGAACCTTCTTGATGTTGAAACACTTATTCGCGCTTGCTGCTGTCTGCGTTAGCACGTTGTCTTTTGCCGAACAAACTACCGTTACAGATGTGCTAGGGCGTGAGGTTACGTTTGATTCGCCGGCGAAAAGAGTGGTAGTCGGATTCTACCCAGAAGATTACATGGCGATCGGTACCGAAGCGGCGTATGACAACGTTGTAGGCATGTCAAAGTACATTTGGCAGGCACGTTCAGCAAGTTGGCAGGCGTATGTGGCGCATCGACCATCACTGGATAATATCCCTGAGATTGGCCGTGTCGATACCAATGCGTTTTCCGTTGAGAAGGTAATAAGCCTGAGCCCGGATGTGGTAATGCTTGCGGATTGGCAGTTCAAAGCACTGGAGTCAGACGTTGAGCGCATGAAGAGCGCAGGTATTGCCGTTATCGTGGTGGACTACAACGCTCAAACGGTAGAGCGTCATGTTCAGACGACTAAGCTGATTGGTGAAATCACCGGCCAGCAAGAGCGTGCAGAGACCATCGCGAATGAATACAAACAGAACGTCGAGATGATCAGCGATCGTTTAGCCAAAGCCAATCTGGATAAACCGAAAGTTTACACCGAATACGGCGCATCTGGTGTTAATGAGGTTGGCTATACATTCGGTAAAAACATGTGGGGCGCTATTGCGACAATGGCGGGTGGCGACAACATTTCTGCACCGTTTGTTGAATGGTGGGGCAAGCTGAACCCAGAACAGATCATTGCAGCAAACCCTGACGTTATCGTAATGACTGGCTACGAGTCTGGCAGTGCGGATGATTCGATGATCATGGGCGAAGGTGTTGACGAAGCATTGGCAAAAGAGCGATTAGCGGGCTTTAAAAATCGTATTGGTTGGTCTTCAATTTCTGCGGTGAAAAGCAACCGTATGTATGCAGCTTACCACGGTGCTTGCCGCACGATCATCGACGGCGCGTTGATCCAGTTTTATGCCAAAATCATGTACCCAGATGTGTTTAGTGACTTAAACCCTGAAGCGGCTTACGACAACTTTTATGAGAAGTACCTGCCGATCAAACCAGCTGGCACTTTTATGACCGAGCTTTAATCTAAAGCCTTAATATTTAATAAGCCGAAATGAGTCACTCTTGATTCACTTCGGCTTTTTACTTCGCGCTATTCATTGACTACGCGCTATTCATTGACTAACAGTGGCTAGGCGATTAAGTTTTTGAGTTAGCTTATTTTTTAAAACTTAGCGGCTCTTGATTGAAATACCTGCCAGGTCAAAACGAGCCATTAACGGCTTTTCATGCCCCTGATACCAGCTCGCCGGCATATTTGGCTTGAGCTTTGCGTGCTCTTGTTTACTCACCACCACATAGTGCAAAAACGTGTCTAATGTTTTCGCCATAGCGTCGAAGGACATTTCTCCATCTTTGTATAGTGTTTTAAGCAAACCAACGACTGCGTCTTCAGGAACCAGCGGGTCAATCACACTGTTTTTTCGAGTTTGAACTGAGCTTGATGCAGGTAATTCATTACGCGCGGTTTCCCAACACGGCTTATTCGTTTTGCTAACGAGGTTGTGTTTGTAGCAGTAAAAACTAAACAGGAAACGAGGGATGTTGTGCCAGCGTTCTGTCTGAACTTCCAGCCAAATGTGTTGAAGCTCGATATCAGCGTCGGTCATAGAGTTTTACGAAGTTATCAAAAGTAGCGCATTTTAGCGTGGGGCGATGGTATTCGTCCATAAAACGCCGCTTTGAGCGATGTGAGTGTTTTGGATGCAGAATAAAAAAGGCTCTCGACGAAAGCGAGAGCCTTTGTATCCAACCAGTATCGCGAGTAAGAGGCGATATCTCTGTTTTCGATTATTTCACTAGGTAGTGCTTGATGAACTGAGTGATTTTCACCATATCGTCAACGGCGATGTACTCTTCCGTGGTATGCACTTTTGCCATCCCAGTAGAAAGGTTTACGGTTGTCAGGCCTTTCTTGTTGAAGTTGTTCGCATCGCTACCGCCACCCGTGCCTTTGGTAAACGCTTCGATGCCCATATCCGCGAATGCTGCTTTGATATCAGCAACGTGTGCATTGTCTTCTTCAATAACAAACGCATCGTATGCACGTTTAGATTCGATTTCGACTTCTGCACCGTGTTTTTCTGCAACAGACTCAAAGGTCGAGATCATGTGGTTGACTTGTGCGCCCAGTTTATCTCCATTCAGCGAGCGCGCTTCGGCCACAATTTTTAGCTCAGGCATAACAATGTTGGTCGCCTGACCACCGTTTACCATACCGATGTTAGCCGTCGTTTCTTCGTCGATACGAAGGAGTTTCATCTGGTTAATTGCATCTGCCGCGACCATGATGGCGCTGATGCCTTCTTCTGGCGCTAGACCTGCGTGCGCCGGGCGGCCTTTGATCGTCGCAACGATCTTTTGCTGGCCCGGAGCTGCTGTCACGATCGTTCCAATTGGGCCACCTGTATCAAGTACGATTGCTTCTGTTGACGTTACATGGGTCATGTCGAAGTATTCAGAGCCAAACAGGCCGCCTTCTTCATGCACAGTGAAAGCAAGTTCTAACGTTTTGTGCGCTAGATTTTCCGCTTGAATGCAACGTACAGCTTCCATAATTGCGGCGATACCGGATTTGTCGTCACCACCAAGGATTGTATTGCCTTTCGAGCGAATAATACCGTCTTCAATGATCGGTTCAATACCGATACCTGGCGTGACTGTATCCATGTGGCAACTCATCAGGATAGAGCCTTCTTTCTTGCCTTCCAAACGCGCATATACGTTGAAGCCATTTGAAATATGTTCTGGAACAGGAAGCTTTTGAACGGTAAAGCCTAACTCGCCCAATTGTTCAGCCAGCGTTTCTGCAATTTGCTTTTCATTCATCGATTCGCTGTCAATGCGAACCAGTTGGCAGAAGTGGTCAACTAGACGTTCTTGATTAATTTGTGTCATTTGGAGGTCTCATCTTGTAGGGCGAGGGCGTAAACGGGGGAGTTAGAACACGTCCTCTAAACAGAGTCGTTGTTATTACATACTGGAGAGTGAGGGATACTGAGATGAATCAATAAAGTGGGGAGGCTGACACAATTATAACCAGATATGCTGAGAAACTGATCGCATTGTCAGGCTATAAGAGAAAGGTCATGCAAGCTGAAGGCGCTGCTTTAATGTAAGTGAATGATTTGTTTAAAACATCACCACACTGCCAATAAATATCACCACGGTAACAATCTGTTTACATTGATCTGTGTGGTTGTAATTCAATTAAAATATAATAAGTAATTGAAAATAAAGTTTAATATTGTGAGATTTACGGGCAAATATTGCATAGAGATTGCGTGTAACAAATATTTTACATTTACACCTTCGAAACCTGAAAACAGAGATTTTGGTTGATGTATTCCAATTTTCTTCCGCCTGCGCCAAGTTAGAAAAATAGTTTAGAAACGCTGTAAACAAATTAATGACGCAAGGAGAAAGTCATGGTGGACGCATACAACCCATTAGGTACAGACGGATTTGAGTTTGTGGAATACACGGCTGCAGACAGTAAAGGCATCGAACAACTCAAAGCACTGTTTGTATCGTTAGGCTTCGCAGAGATTGCCAAGCACCGTTCGAAAGAAGCTTGGTTATATCGTCAGGGTGACATCAGTTTTATCGTCAATGCGCAGCCTCATAGTCAAGCTGAAGCGTTTGCGAAGGTACATGGTCCGTCCGTGTGTGGGATGGCATTCCGAGTAAAAGATGCCACGGCGGCGCTTGAGCACGCAATACAAAACGGCGGAACAGAATACAAAACCGAAATCGGGCCGATGGAACTCAGCATTCCAGCCATTTATGGTATCGGCGAGAGCTTGCTCTATTTTGTTGACCGATACGGTAAGCAGAGTATTTATGATGTCGACTTCCGTTTTTACGATGATGCGGAAGCGCGTCTGGCGAAATCTGATGTGGGTCTTTACGAGATCGATCATCTGACCCATAACGTTAAACAGGGCAACATGGATGTGTGGTCTGGTTTTTATGAGCGCATCGGTAACTTCCGAGAAATTCGTTACTTCGACATTGAAGGTAAACTCACAGGCCTTGTCAGCCGTGCGATGACCGCACCTTGTGGCAAAATCCGAATTCCTATCAATGAGTCCTCTGACGATAAATCGCAAATCGAAGAGTTTATCCGTGAATACAATGGCGAAGGCATTCAACATATCGCTCTGACAACGGATGACATCTATCAAACCGTTCAAACGTTACGCGACCGTGGTATGGACTTTATGCCAACACCAGATACCTACTACGAGAAAGTTGACCAACGTGTTGAAGGTCATGGAGAAGACGTCAGTAAACTCCGTGAGCTGCAAATCCTTATTGATGGTGCACCAACGAAAGACGGTATCTTGCTGCAAATCTTTACGCAAACCGTGATTGGTCCGGTGTTCTTCGAGATCATCCAGCGTAAAGGTAACGAAGGCTTTGGTGAAGGTAACTTCAAAGCGCTATTTGAATCGATTGAAGAAGACCAAATTCGTCGAGGAGTACTGAACGATGCATAAATGGATCACATTCCCTCATCGGGAGGGAGTGTGCTCAAAGCAAGCACATGCTGATTTCCCGCAAGAGGCAATTTATGAACGTGAAGCAGGTCGAAGTGGATTCTTTGGCCCTGCGGCACATTTTCATCATCAACACGCACCAACAGGTTGGTCTGAGTGGGAAGGGGAGCTTCGCCCACGAGCGTTTGATTTTAATCTCGTAGAGAAAGCCAGCCACATAACGCCTTGGGCGGTGCCGCATTTACTGCATAACGCTAACTGCAAAATCCGTGTTTGGCGTATGGATGAAAAGATGGATTTTCTGGTACGAAATGCGGACGGCGATGAGCTGCTGTTTATCCACCAGGGGACTGCCGATCTTTACTGTGACTACGGGCACTTAAAGGTGAGCGAAGGGGATTATGTCATGATCCCGCGCTCAACGAGCTGGCGCTTAGAGCCAAGCGAGCCGATGTTTATTCTGATGATAGAAAACACCGATGCGGCTTATACCTTGCCAGAAAAGGGCATGGTGGGAAATCACGCTGTGTTTGATCCTGCCGTACTGGAAACACCGTCGATCAACGACGAATTCCGCGCGCAATATTCTGAAAACCGCACAGAAGTTCAGGTAAAACGCCACGATAAAGTTAGCGTGATTACTTATCCGTTCAATCCTTTAGACGCGATTGGCTGGCATGGTGACTTAGCGGTAGTAAAAGTGAACTGGCGTGATATTCGTCCACTTATGTCGCACCGTTACCACTTACCACCGTCCGCGCATACTACATTTGTAGGAGCAGGATTTGTGGTGTGTACCTTTGTTCCTCGTCCGATTGAGAGTGATCCTGGCGCGCTTAAAGTACCGTTCTACCACAATAATGATGACTATGACGAAGTCTTGTTCTACCACGCAGGTGACTTCTTTAGCCGTGACAATATTGAAGCGGGCATGGTGACATTCCACCCAGCTGGCTTTACGCACGGACCTCACCCGAAAGCATTTAAAGCGGGTCAGGAGTACAAGAAGAAGTTTACCGACGAAGTGGCGGTGATGATAGATACGCGCCACGCGCTTCAGTTCTCGGATGAACTGGAAAAGGTAGAAAACAAAGAATACGTCTACAGCTGGCAAGAAAAATAAGAGGCAAGGATGAAATTAGCAACCAAGAAAAATGGTACTCGTGACGGCCTGTTGATGGTCGTGAGTAAAGATCTAACTCGCTGCGTACCAGCGACAGAAGTGTTCCATCCAAGAAATTTAGCGCCAACGATGCAAGTCGCGCTGGACAACTGGGAAGTAGTAGCGCCGCAATTAGAAGAATTGTACATCGCACTGAATAATGGCACCGTCGCTGGATTTGAAGAATTCGAAGCGCACTATTGTGAATCTCCTTTGCCTCGAGCCTATCAGTGGGCAGATGGCAGCGCGTACGTAAATCACGTGGAGCTAGTTCGTAAAGCTCGTGGAGCAGAAATGCCTGAGAGCTTCTGGACAGATCCTTTGATGTATCAGGGTGGCTCAGATGCGTTTATCGGCCCTTGCGACAACATCGAATTTGCCAGTGACGAGTGGGGCATTGATTTCGAAGGTGAAGTCGCGGTAGTGACGGGTGATGTGCCAATGGGCGCGAGTATTGCCGAGGCGCAAGAATCGATCAGGCTCATCATGTTGGTTAACGACGTATCGCTACGCGGGTTGATTCCGGCAGAGTTGGCGAAAGGGTTTGGCTTCTTCCAGTCTAAGCCGTCATCCGCATTTTCTCCTGTCGCGGTGACTCCAGATGAACTCGGTGATGCATGGTACGAAAACAAAGTGCATTTACCGCTGGTTTCGACCTACAACCACAAGCCATTTGGTTGCCCGAATGCGGGGGTGGACATGACATTCGACTTCGCGGATCTCATTGTCCATGCTACTAAAACGCGTCCGCTGTCCGCTGGAGCGATCATCGGCTCTGGTACCGTGTCTAACAAACAAGGTACTGAACATGGCACATCGATTGAAGAAGGTGGCGTCGGTTACTCTTGTATTGCTGAAGTGCGCATGATTGAAACCATACGCGATGGTAAACCGTCGACGAACTTTATGTCGTTTGGTGATGCAATCAAACTTGAGATGTTTGATGCAGATGGCAACAATATCTTCGGTTCGATTGATCAACAAGTTAGCCAGTACTTGAAGCATTAATGCAGGGAAAATGAATGAGCGAACAGATCACGCTTTATGGATATTGGCGATCCTCCGCGGCTTATCGTGTGCGCATTTGTCTGAATCTTAAAGAGATCCAGTATGAATCAAAATCGGTGCACTTGGTGCGTGAGGGAGGAGAGCAACACAGCGAGGAGTATCACAAACTGAATGCGTCTGAGCTGGTGCCGGTGCTGGTGGATGGTGAGCTTCGATTAAACCAGTCACTGGCTATTATTCAGTATCTCGATGAAAATTATCCGGATGTTGCTGTCATTCCAAAGCGTTCGCCTTTACGATATCAAGCGCTTTCCATGGCACAGGATATTGCCATTGAGATTCACCCTTTGAATAATTTGCGCGTCTTGCAGTATTTGGAAGGGGAGTTGGCGTGTGATGCAGAGCGTAAAGTTGCCTGGATTCATCACTGGATTAACAAAGGGTTTTCTTCATTGGAGGAGAAACTTGCAGCCCATAGAAAAACGTATGGTGATTGTAAGTTCAGCCTGACCGATTCGCCGTCTATCGTTGATATTTGCTTGGTACCGCAAGTGTATAATGCGTTGCGCTTTGGTGTTGATTTGGCCGCTTATCCGATAATCAACTCGATTGTTGAAGCCTGTTACCAACTTCCGGCTTTCATTGATGCAATGCCAGAGCATCAACCGGATGCCAACAGTTAGATCTTAGAGCTTAATAGAGGCTTCTGTTAAGCTCATTTCCTACCCTGAATCTCACCATTATTGCAAAATTGAGCCCTTTTGTTGCTCTGGTCAACGTTTCGATTTAGGCTTGAGCAACTTGTTGTTTTCGGCTCGATTTCTCTATGACCAACATCTTTATCATCGTAGTTCTTCTGGTTGTTTTTTTCTTCATTATTCAAAAGTATGTGCTCAAGCATGATGACACCCGAGACTACTCATATCGCTCAAAAGGCGCTTTGTTAAGAGGGCAAGAAGCTGCGTTTTTCAACGCCTTAAGAACGGCTGTTGGCGATCACGCGGTAATATTTAGCAAAGTTAATATGTCCAGCTTGGTTGCGCCGAAGGACATTAAAAACAAAAGGCAGCTTTTTGTAGCGAGTAACCGTATTTCCAGAAGCTATTTTGACTATGTAATTTGTGACCCGCGCACGTTAGAACCGCGAGTGATCTTAGAGTTGGATGATGGAAAGCCTCTCAACAAAGGCAAGGCTGCGCGACAAAAGCTGTTGATTCACGTGTGTAAAACAGCCAACTTGCCGTTAATTGGTACATCGATAAAACACAGCTATCAAGTAGGGCGATTACGTCGTTTACTTGCGGCCCACATCGATTTGATTGAGCCGGATAAAGAGGTGCGTTTTTGTAAAAAGTGCAGCAGCCCGATGATAATTAAGACAGCCAGCCAAGGCGAATTTAAAGGTCGACGCTTTTTCACGTGTAGCCGTCAACCAAACTGTACTTACACCGAGAACTACAACGTGGTGTTTGATGTTCCAAACGAGTAAGAATAGACGATTAGTGATCTAGAAAACGATAAGTAAAATTTATCTTGGCTGAGGCTTTGACTTGTTTGAGTCAAAGCCTTTTTAGTAACTTAGGACCAAGCATTTAGAAGTAATTCGGATATCAGTCCTATACTTTGAAAAGAGAAACAAAAACTAGGTTAGTGCTATGCGATATGGATGGATTTTTGCTCTGCTGCTGTTCGTTTCAAATGCTAATGCTTTTCCTAATTTAAAGCCGTTGGAATGCAGGCTTACTGATACACCAGAAGACCATTTTTTGTTTTATCGAGATCAAATGGTTTATCACAGCGAGCAGTTTGTCATTTTTCAAAACTTCAAAGGACGAGTTGTCACTCAAGTGGATCTTAAAACCGGCGAATTGATTCGTACCACCTATATCGGTGAACCATTTGAGCCTAAATACCAAATTCTGTTCGGTGCTTGTCCTGATGTTTCTTATACCTTACAGATCTGGATGCTGAGTGACGTACCTTATGATAATTAAGCAAAAATTCGAAAGTTACCTAGATCACATTTTTATACCCGTATTAGGTATGTTTCGCTTATAAATACGCCTAAAAACGGGTGTTGAGTTTACATTTTCGCCAAACGATTCAAAGTTAGTGAATTTATGCTTGCACCCCAGATAGCTTATGGCTAATATCCCACTCGTTCCAGAGAAATGCGTCCGTAGCTCAGCTGGTTAGAGTACCGCCTTGACATGGCGGGGGTCGGTGGTTCGAGTCCACTCGGACGCACCATTCTGATTTGAATGGTAAGCAGGAACACAAAATTTGGGTCCGTAGCTCAGTTGGTTAGAGTACTACCTTGACATGGTAGGGGTCGGCGATTCGAGTTCGCCCGGACCCACCAAATTTAGTTCTTCGTGAACAAACACAAAGCCCGCATTCGTGCGGGCTTTGTCGTATCTAGGTTTAACCAAATCCAGCCCAATTTTCCTATCTGAACTTTGTCTATATATGCGGAATTGAGTCATTCCTTATTGGGCACAGGTAGGAACAATTGTGCCTATCTGTGCCCATGAGCATGTCGCTTTTATCAGCTATCGCTCTTTTTGTGTGCAGTATGTTTTGACTGATACTAGCTCTTTGCTTTCAGAAGCATTCGGCTTCAATAAACTGCCGATAACGAACATGAGCATGCCCGCAATCATCGTCGGAACGATGGGGTGAACACCACCCATATCGGGTTTGATCCAAACTAAGCTGATGTATACGCCTAGCCCGATGACCATGGAGCTAAATGCGCCGGTTGCCGACGCTTTTGACCAGTACAAACCAAATACCAGCGGCCATAAAAATACCGCCTGCAGACCACCCAATGCCACAAGGTTCAGCCAGATGATCATATCTGGGGGATTCGTCGCAGCAACAAAAACCAGACTGGCGAAGATAGCTGTCGTCCACAGTGAAATGCGGTTCAGTTTACTGTCTGCACGCTTGTCTTCAACGATTTGGGGATTGATATAGTTAATATATAGGTCTTTTAGCAGCGTAGAAGATGCTTGAATCAGCTGTGAATCGATAGTCGACATAATGGCCGCCATTGGCCCTGCGAGAAAAATTCCGGCAAACATCGGGGGCAGAACCGTCATCATCAGTGTTGGCATGATTTGATCCGGGCTGGCAACCTCTGGCACGAGTGCTCTGCCTAAGGCTCCGGTCAGGTGAGTCCCAAACATCAGTAACGCAATCATAATCGTACTGATCACCATACCTTTATGCAGAGAAGGGCTGTCTTTGTATGACATGCATCGTACAGCAGCCTGAGGTAACCCGATCACGCCAAAACAGACCAGAACCCAAAAGCTCAGGATGAACGGCTGACTCAGGAAATGATCCGGACCATATGGTGTCACCAGAGCAGGGTCAATGGAGTGAAGTTTAGTGACCAGGTTTTCCAGACTCCCACCAGCATGAATAACACCAGCCAGCAGAACGATGGTGCCGATGACCATCATCACCCCCTGAACGGTGTCAGTTAGAACAACAGCTCGGAAACCACCAATAGTCGTGTATATGCCGACTGTACAGGCGAATAACAGTAGCCCATTCTGATAGCTGATCCCAAGCACAGTTTGCAACAGGCGGGCTCCCCCAACAAATTGCACTACCATTGTTCCGAAAAAGGCCAGAAGCAGAGCAAGTGAAGAGAAGATCACGACTTTTCGGCTCTTAAAACGGGCATATAACATATCGTTGATCGTCACCGCGTTATGGCGTCTTGCTTCTATCGCAAATTTTTTGCCCAGAACGCCCAGAGTCAGCCAGGTAGCTGGCAGCTGGATCATTGCCAGTAACACCCAGCCCAGTCCCATTTTGTAAGCCGCCCCAGGTCCGCCGATAAAGCTACTGGCGCTCGCATAGGTTGCCGCCAGCGTCATGGCGAGGACAAATCCTCCCATACTGCGGCTTCCCACGAAGTATTCGGTAAGAAAGTTCCCCGGCTTGTGATAATGGCGAGTCAGGAATGCCAGAGCGAAAACCGCAAAAAGGTAAATACATAAAGGAATAATAAGCTGGCTATTCATAATGTTCGTCGTCGTATTTGTCGAGAGGGATATCCTTATAAAGGTATTTAACCATTAGCGCGCATAGCACGGTAAAAAGGATGGGGCCAAGTACACATGACAATACAAACCACAGTGGCATGCCCCAGTATAATTGAGGGAGTTGCAGTTCGTCTTTTGGCGCAGAGAAAACATAGGCACCACAGTACCACCAGGCAAAGTAGCCCAGAGCAAGAAGTATCGCCCAACATGCTTCGCGATTGGCCTGATGGATAAGATCAGAGTTTTTTTGCATAAATTCACTGTTTAGTTAAATCGACTACCGTAGGAGGCATACTCTAAAACAATTGGACTAGAACATTAACAGGTGAGGCCTAATTTTCCATTTTTCAGTGGCTGAAGCTAGCAATACTCATCGTCAGCCTTCAATCAGGTCAACCTAGAGCGAATGCTCGATTTTGTGAACCAACCTTCTTTTATCCATTCAACCTGTTGATTATAAATTATAAGGTGGCTTAATAAGATTCAGCATTATGCTACTCACCCCATAACAAGGTGTTATATTTTACAAGGAGTGTAAATGAGAATTTTGAGTTTATTATCGATAAGTCTTTTAGCTTTAAGTGGTTGTGCATCAAAGCAGGAAGTATATCTGACACAATCACCAATTAAAGTTGAGCTACAGGACTTACAAGATTATTGGGTTCAGACATCTGAAGATTTTAGGTTCAGTTTAAAGCCTCATATTGATGTGCCTAAAATAGCTGGTTATGTACAGATTAACTACTTAATAGATTCGAATGGAGAGATATTTAACCCTACAATTGTAGAGTCATCTCCCGAGGGGGAGTGGGATCTCATCGCGTTAAAGGCTTTAAGTAAACTAGAATATGTTCCGTCTGAATCTAATACATTAAAAATACCTGTTTACGTGACAAGTGAAATCAGTTTTCAAAGTAGATAAACTTGCCTAAAACTTATAAGCCTTCATTCATTAGATAATAGTATCGTTTTGGCTGTGTCAGCAGCCAATCTATCTCGAACAACAAAGTTATCTACTTCACTTATTCATTCTGATCATTAAGCAATGCCGAGACAGTCAGATTCAAAAATAAATTAGCCTCGAAAAGAGTTTAAATAAAAACAGCTCATAGTTAAATTATCGGATCGCGACGGCATTGCCCTGGTGTGATGCCAAATCTTTTTTTGAAAATCTTGCATAGATAGCTGATATCTCTAACACCAACTTCATCTGCAAGTTGCACAAGGTCATGGCTAGAATGCGTCAATCGCCAGTACACATGTTGTAAACGCAACTCTTGCCAATAGTGACGCGCGGAAACGCCAAGCTTTTGCTGAAATAAACGGTCCAATTGTCGTCGGCTGATGCCAATGAGCGTAGCAACCTGTTCAACGGTTATTGTCTGCTCTAAGTTTTCTTGCATTAAAGAAACCGCTCTATCCATATGACGATTCTGGTACAGTCCTTGATGTGACGACTTTAGGCGGTGCTGCATACTGCGGTTTTCATCAACCAGCATATCCGCTAAGCCTTTTTCTGCTTTTATCTGGCCAACATGTTTTTGCAAAATTGCCACCGCAAGATCGATAGCGGCACTTCCCCCAGTACAACTGATCAGCTTGCGATCAAAATGATAAAGCTGTTCATCTCGTACGACGACTTTAGGGTAGGTCGCTTTGAATTCACTATGATGTCGCCAATGAACCACGATTTGGTGACGGTTCAGTAACCCTAGCTCAGCAAGGGTAAAGCAAGCGTTATCGATGCTTACTATTGGTATTCCATTTGCGACAACAGTTCGAATAAAAGAGCGGTAATAAGCGGATTGTTGCTGTGATTCAATCGCAGTGCGACTACCAAACAGAACCACATAGTCAAAATCCGCAAGCTGAACTTCGCTAGGGTCGAGATCAACTTTAATCGGGATCCCGCTACTCGAAACAACTAAACCTTTGGTGTGAGATAAAATTTTCCATGAACAATACCGTTGTTGACTGTTATCGGCTTCATCTGCTGAAAAACGGAGTTTATCCAAGAAGCCGCCAAACGGAAGCATGTTAAAATTATTCAGAGGTATTAATAGAAACCGGACACCATTTTCTGCGTTCATTTGTCTTGCGCCCTTTGTCTAAATAGTCATATTTTACGTCCAGAATATACCATAAACAATTTTGGAACTGAGAGATACTAAACCCAATTCAGTATCTCAATTAATTGGTTATTTATGACGTTTGAAATTTGGTGTGTCTTTGCTTTGTCTGCTCTAGGTCTTGCTTGTGTGCCGGGCCCAAACTCACTTTTGGCACTAAGTCATGGTGCTCGATATGGTTATAAAAAGACAATTTGGACGATATGTGGGGGGATTAGTGGCTTTTTCATATTGATCACGGTAGCAATGCTAGGATTGGGCACGCTACTAGAAGCAAAACCTGAGTTGATGATTGGTCTTCAATGGTTGGGTGCGTTGTATCTTGCTTGGTTAGGTTTCAAGCTGTTCTTCGTATCAGCAGTGAGCGTAGAACAAACAAAAAATGTGGTTTCTGTGTTGCCTAAGGAGCTGTTTAAGCAAGGGTATTTTGCAGCACTGTCCAACCCGAAAGTATTGTTATTTTTTACGGCGTTTTTAGCTCAGTTTATCAACCCAGAAGAAGCATTTATTCCACAGTTCCTGGTGATAACATTCAGCTTTCTTTGCATCGAGTTCGCTGTAGAGTTTAGCGTGGCAAGACTCGCTGATAAGGTTAAAACGCTACTTTTAGCCAATGGGCGAATCTTCAATCAGTGTTGCGGTGCGATTTTCTTGCTGTTAGCAGCAGTGGCTGTTGTTAAAAGCCTATCATAACGGAACGGCATAGCTGTTGTTTCAGGGCTGTCACGAAAGGTTTTAGTCTGAGCCTTGTTTACTATCAAGTTGAATTCGAGCAGGGGGTTAGTTTTTATACCTAAAGGTATTACTATCATCAATAATCTCAATTTTGATCGGCACGACGCCTTTTTTGATGCTGCCTATTTGCTCAAATGCTTCTTGTGAAAGATCAATGACTCTGCCTTTTACAAAAGGACCTCGATCATTGATTTTGACATCTACCTTTTTGGCGTTTGCTGTATTAGTGACTCTCACGATTGTTCCAAAAGGTAAGCTTTTATGAGCCGCTGTGTAAGCTCCTTTGTTATATCGCTCACCACTTGCTGTACGTTTTCCGTGAAACTTTTGACTATACCATGAAGCTTTACCTGTAAGCTGATGTGATCTGGAATAACTTGTTGTTTTATCTTGGCTTATGGCCGAAGCGGAGGAACACCCAACTAACAAGTTAAGGATCAAAGCGACAAAAATGAGATTAAGTTTTTTCATGCGTTTTAGCTTGTTACACAACATGGAGTGGCTTGCCACTATTGCATTAAGTCAGTAGAAAATTGAATGAGACAAGCGCTATCATTCAATACGATTGCTGATTGTTTCATAGACTGCATTTAGTTTGGTCATGGGTAAGAAAATTTTTGGATCTGAAATTACCAACGTTAAGCCCTTTTTGACGTTTGAACGAGATGATTAATGTCCTCTAATTGTCTGTAAGAACAAACTGTATGCCAGTGAATCGCGGTGATTCATTGTTGTTTTTCAAATATATCCATATTTTAGAGATAGACTTGGTTAAACAAATAGGAAGCACAACTGGCTTCCTAATTGTTTGTTAAAAGTAAGAGACTGAAAAAAAAGATCAGTGGGAGTGATGCAATAGCCCGGCAGAAATCATCGTGGCAGTTGCGATTTCCTGACATCGCTTAGTGTTTACGCAACTACCTGCGGCGACTTGTTGATCACTTGAATATACCGTTAGCCCTTCTTTTATCGTTTCTAATACTTTGATATCGGCCAGTGTTTCAGGTTTTGCCGTGAGCGGGTTCTCAGACAAAATAACCAAGTCAGCGAGTTTTCCTACTTCCAGAGAACCTTTGCTTTTCTCTTCTTTGTATTGAGTGGCCGCCCATAATGTTTGCGATTTTAATCCGTCCAGCGCCGACACACGTTGTTTAGGCCCCAAAACATGACCAGTACGACTTACGCGGTTAACTGTCGCGGAATAAACACGCATTGAGTTAGGCAGAGCCACAGGAGAATCATGGTGAGAGGTATAAATCATGCCTAAATCTCGAGCCCAGCCGGTTGGCGAGATATTCTCTGCTCGATCTTTGCCTAAAACGGAATTCATGTGCCAATCACCCCAATAGAAAGTGTGCATTGGGAAAAATGACGGAAAAACGCCCAAGCGCTTAAATCGCTCTACTTGATCTTTACGAGCGGTCTGCGCATGTATTGCGATAAAACCTCGGTCAGGTACACCGTGTTTTTTCTCACTCGCTTCAATTCCATTGAGCAATTGATCAATTGCAGCATCACCGTTGACATGGGTTAACAATTGCCACCCATTACGTTGTGCTAACTCTATAAGCTCAGCGGCTTGTTCATCACTCATACTCGGGTAACCTTTGTAGCCTTTCTCTTGACCAACAGGTGGAACAAGATAAGGTTCCGTTAGCCAAGCGGTTTTGCCTTGAGGAGAACCATCCAGATTAAGCTTAGCTCCAGCAACGCGGAATCCATTAGAATACTCGCTTGAGTAATACGGAGGAGAAATAACCTCTTGAGCCACTTGAATATCAGGATACGCGGCCACATCGATAGGGAGTTTTCCCGATTGAGCTAAGTCGTACATAGTTTTCACTGCCGACGTTGAAGCGCGGCCTTCCTGAGCGGTGGTATAACCAAAACTTGCGTAAAGCTCCATACCCGCTTTAAAAATGACTTCATTCTCTTTGGCGTTGAGTTTGGCAAATAGCGGTAGCAAGGTCCCAAAGAAAGCAGTTTCTTCCAGCACACCATTAGGTGTTTTTCCATCACTCTCACGACGAATCTTACCGCCATCAGGATCGGTGCTCTCAGCCGTCAAACCTGCCAACTCCAATGCTTTAGTGTTCAACGTTGCTAAGTGACCTGACTGATGAATAATAAGTACCGGAAGGTCTTTAGATACTTCATCCAATTCTTGGCGAGTAGGATGCCTTTGCTCTTTTAGCTGTGAGTCATCATAACCAAACCCCAGGATGATTCCATGCTTGCCGTTTTCTGGCTTCGCCACCCAAGATCTTAGTTCTTCTTGCAGCGACGCAATACTATTTACATTACCATCAGGATCGGCAAGTAAGTTCGCAGATAACGCTTGAATGCCCGTGTTAAAAACATGTCCATGACCATCGATAAAGCCTGGAATCATCGTTTTACCATCTAAATCGACAATTTTCGTATGATCATCTCGTAACTTCATCAATTCTGATTCTTTACCGACCGCTAAAATGCGACCATTTTTAATCGCTAAAGCTTCAGTGGTAAGGTCGGAGACATTAACCGTAATAATCTCGCCGCCAACATAGATCGTATCTGCAAACGGTTTTGCTGGACTTGCCGCCAAAGTGGTCCAACTGGCAGAAAATAAAGCGAATACCAAAGGTGAAATTCTCATGATGTTTCCCTCAAAGGAACGTCGAAAAATGAATTGGTAGGAAGTAGAAAGTGTAGATTAATCAGGTAGATTTTTCCCAACTTATATCAAAAAGGTTTCATTTAAGGAGAAGAGTTGAGTCGAACGCTAAAATGGTAGGCGGTATTAAAAATACGTAAACAGACGGTTGACGAATGAGGCTTACCAACTTTGTGTTAGGTAGAGTTGATAGGCCTAATTCAAGTTGTCTGAACGATAGTCGGCATATCAACTTTAGAAGCCTTAGAATTTTTCGTTAAAGAGGATTAGTGGTAATCACGGTGCAATCTAATTGGCTGAAATAATCTTTTGCTACCGTATTGCCTGGAGAACAGATTAGGTAATCAACGTCCTTAGATTCCATAAATGGGTAGGGGCCTAATGCTTCAATTTTGTCCTCAGTACATAACGCAACAATTGCGCCAGCTTTTGATGCTGCATGGCGTTTGAACTCACCATCCTGATAGTGAATCGCGCTGAATCCTGCTTCAGACGACCATCCACAAATCCCCATAAAACAAAGATCAAATCGAAATTTGCTTAGTGCTTCAACGGCTGTAATGTCGATGGCTCCACCAACGGCATAATTCAATTCACCACCAATAAGGATGGTTCTGATATGTTGTCTTTCCAGTAGTCGGGTAGCTATCGCTGGGCTGTTAGTTACGACCGTTAAACCGATATCAGTAGGTAACAGGCTTGCGAGCAACATATGGGTACTGCTGGCATCTAGGAAAATGACTTGTTCTGCTTTGATAATAGTTAGTGCTGCAAGTGCTAAAGCCTGCTTTTCGCTATTTCTGTTCTCCAGGCGTTGCTCTTGCGTTCCTGTCGGTGGCACGAGAGACAGAGCACCGCCATGAATTCGTTTACATAATCCTTCATTGGCTAGAAAACGTAAGTCTCGACGAATCGTGGCTTCGGTGGTTCCAAGTTGCACGGCTAGGTCAGTTGCCATCACTTTATTATGAGATTTGAGTAAATTCAGGATTAACTGATGGCGTTCTTCTGGTGAAAATTTTTCCATTATCATTTTCTATTCATGAACTAGTGCAACCATTATAAACAAACACGCTTTGTGTTCATATCTGTTCGTTTATGCTTATCGAATTTCCAGCTTTAAAGTGGCCAGCCCAACTTAAGGAACAGGTTATGATTTTGTTTGCAGGGCTAGGAACTGTAAAATCGTGTGCATTACACCATCCTCATCATTTGAACGGGTAATATAGTTTGCCGCCGCTTTCGTTTCTTCAAAAGCATTACGCATGGCAAAGCTAAAGTGAGCACGTTCCATTAGCTCGATATCATTGAATCCGTCTCCGAATGCCATGGTTTCAGCTTCTGTCGCTCCGACGATGGATTGCAGTTTTTCAACGGTGGTTCCTTTGTGAACGCCAGCATTCGCAATATCGATCCATGCAGCTTCTGATACAACGATATAGGCTTGTTCGTCAAAGTGAGAGAGTTGAGGACGAATGAGTGGACACTGTTTGTTCTCATCATAAACAGTGATTTTCACGAAATCAGAATCAATATCTGCATATGAATCGACCAATTTTACCTCAGCATAAGAGGTTCTTACTAAGGTGCGTAAATGCTCGGGTGTATCTCGTTTGATAGCAGCAAATTCGGGGGTACATGCAATTACGATATGCGAACCTTCAATAGACTCTAATTGCTGAATGATGTTAAGACCTAACGCATTATTGAGAAGAGATTGATAAATAATCTGTCCCTGATGTTTGATACGAGTAGCGCTGTCTCCGAGTATCCAGAAATCTTTGCTTTGCTCACCAAATAGTTCTTCAACCCGTTCAACTTGCTTCCCAGTGCAAGGGGCAAATGTCACACCATGCTCCTGCATGCAGGTGACCACCTCCTGAAACAATTCACGGTTGTAATCCCCATGACTGTTTAGAAAAGTGCCATCCATATCCGTGATAATCAGTTTAATCATTATTGCATTCCTCATTTTTTAATCGGTCACTGAAACAATAAGAACACAAGTGGACATAACGATCAATAAGTGAACATTATTTTGTTTGTTTTCATTCACTGATGTTTGTTTTTGTTTATGCTCCCTTGCGAGTAGCACTTGATGGCTTGACGAAATAATGATTAGCCAATTTGTGTGGAGAGCTATGCATTTCGATAACACGCAAATAGACAGTAAGGAAAAGACATTTAAGTAAAGTGATCACTAGCTGGGTCAGTAACAATGAGATCCTTATTGAGTATTTGGTTAATAGTTGGCAATTTGATTATTTTTTGTGCTATAAAGGTGCTCGAATGACTCCCAAGCTGATTCAGGGAGTAGAATTGGAGTAAAGATATGGTTAAATGGTATAAGTTTTATAGTTTAGGTGCGCTGATTGTTTTGACAGGATGTAACCTTGTTGAGCAAGACATTTCACAAGAGAGCTCAACCCGAAATGAAAAACAATTAGTTTATCCAGCTATGGCTGTACCGTTGCAACCGAATGCAATGGCAGAGGCTAATATTGCAAAACTAAATCATCTTCTGACAGATAAAGAACTCGACGATGAGACTCGTGCAGAAATCTATTTAAAACGAGGTCTCTATTATGATGAGATTGGGTTAAGAGATTTGGCGAGTACAGACTATGCCAAGTCGCTGGAGATCAACCCTCAACAACCTGATATCTACAATCTGCTTGGGATGTACTACACCCAACTGAGTCAGTTTGATGCTGCCTATGACGCATTTTATTCATCTCTTGAATTGGATCCGAGTAATAAGCAGGCTATCTACAACCGTGCAATTGCACTTTATTATGGTGGAAGACCAGAACTTGCACTGGAAGATATGAAAACTTTCCATGAGGACAACCCGAATGATCCTTTCCGTGCTATCTGGTTATACATTATAGAATCGGACGTTGATAAAACTGCAGCAACGGCAAAGTTACAAGAGAGTTATAAAAACCGCACCGATGAGTGGGGTTGGGTGTTAGCGGGTATACTGCTAAACGAAATAACTGAAGAAAATGCTGTTAAACTGGTTACTAATAGCACAACAGATAATAAAGTGATGGCACAGCGACTTACCGAAGCTTATTTTTATTTAGGTAAGTATTATATGGAACATGGCGATATGAGCCGAGCGCTATCAGTGTACAAGTTAGCCATATCTTTGAACGTATGCAGTTATAATGAGCATAGCTATGCATATTTAGAGTTAGAACGTATTTCCAAAGATTTTAAAGCTGCAAAAGAAGCGGGTAATACAGAAAAATTTGTTAGTTTAAACTAAATACCATCTGCATATACCTATATAGAAAAGGCGAACAACTCAATGAGTCGTTCGCCTTTTATTTATTCATCTCAAAACCTGTCGTTTAGCGACCGTCTTCATTAACTCTGTAGTTGAAATCAACGTCAACAATGGCACGATACTCAACAGTACCTCTAGATACTGGGACTTCCTCAACCCTCACTTGAGCACTTTCTACATTCATACTATGTCCGACAACGCTTTGACCAGTAGGATTCAGTTTCCAACGTAACTGGTTGTCATTTGCGCTCGCTAGTGAATCGTACATATTGAAACCAGCATTGATCGCTTCTTCTTTACTAGCAAATGTATCTGAGTATAGTTTTTTGTTGTTTTGAACCATCCGTTCACCAGCGGTAGCGGTAAACGCAAAAAACATACATAAGATTGTAATTAACGCTTTCATAACAGTACCTTATAATGAACAGGATATTAGGCACACACAAAGACTAAGTTCCAATTCATTTGTTCTTGATGTCATCCCGATAATCATCTTTGTCACAATCTTGCAAGCTTTCTGCTATCTGAAAATGAAAAAATGCTTATCTGAAAATGAAAAATCAGCTTCGACTTGTATGGGTGTACTCTCAAAAACAGAGAACCCATACATAAAAAGTAGCACTAATTTGACCCTGATCAAGTTTTGGTTGTTATTAGTTGGGTGTTTTGTCATTAATAAATATGGCGACAGGTGGCCATATTTATTCTTATGTTCTTAGTGATTGCTTTTTAGTCGTTCAATGAGCCCACAAGAACATTTGGGTTTAAACTGAGAATTGCAGGAATTTATGTCAGGTTCAGGATTTTCCTTACCTTTCATGCATTTGAAGAACAAAAATACCGCCCTTGACGGGCGGTATTTTAGTTATGGAAGTCGAGTAGAATAGGGGAATAAAACGTTGAAAACCGCAGGAGATTAAGCCCTGCAGGCATAAACTGGTTCGTTTTGCTCCACTATACTTTCTTTACTCGAGCGAACCTCAAGTAAGTCCTGCTCTAAGTGCAGTATTTCACTCGTTGTACGTAAAATTTCCTGATTCAATTGAGGGTGTTCGATTAATGGCAACCCGTACGATGGAATCATTTCTTTAATTTTATGCTTCCACTTATCTGAAGCCATCTCGTTACTGAAACAACGTTCAAGTAATTGAAGCATTATCGAAGTCGAAACAGATGCACCTGGTGATGCACCTAATAAGGCGGTGAGGCTACCATCTTCAGCGTGAACAAGTTCGGATCCGAGGTGTAATTCACCACCTTTACCTGGCACATGCTTTATGATTTGGACGCGCTGACCTGCTTGTACCAAAGACCAATCCTTGATGTCTGCCGACGGGAAGAATTCGCGCAATGCATTCATTCGGTCTTCATTGCTCTGTGTTAGCTGGCCGATAAGGTATTTGATAAGATCAAAGCTCTTCATCCCTACTTGTGTCATTGGCAGTAAGTTTGATGGGCGTACGGAATTAAACAAGTCTAATAAAGAACCATTTTTCAGGAACTTACTTGAGAAGGTTGCAAATGGGCCAAATAGAACCACTTCTTTTCCATCTATGACTCGGGTATCCATATGTGGCACCGACATGGGTGGGGCACCGACGGGGGCTTTGCCATATACTTTGGCTTTGTGGGCTTTAATGATGTCAGGTTTTTCGGTCACTAGGAATTGACCACCAACAGGAAAACCACCATAGCTTTTGGCTGCTTTTATTCCTGATTTTTGCAGGAGCGTAAGGGATGCGCCTCCTGCGCCTATAAATACATATTTGGTATGAACAGTACGCGTTTTGTTGCTACTAAAATCCTTCACTTTTAATTTCCAGGTACCATCAGGCTGGTGTTTCAGTGAACGGACTTCGTGTTGCAAGTTGAGTTTGAAGTTGTGATTTGTTCTAAGGGCGTCAACCATGTGATGTGTCAAAGCGCCAAAGTTCACATCAGTACCAAAACGAGAACGGGTGGCCGCAACAGGCTGGCTTGGATCGCGGTTTTCCATCAGTAATGGAGCCCAAGAGCGGATCTGTTGTTCATCTTCTGAATAAACCATGCCATCAAAAAGAGGAATAGTTCGAAGCAATTTGAAGCGTTTACGCAGAAACTCGACATTGTTTTCGCCAGTGACGAAGCTCATATGAGGAGCACTTTTGATAAAGCTACCCGGGTTACTAATTGTGCCTTCCTTTACCAGATAGGACCAAAACTGACGAGACAATTGAAATTGTTCATAAATATCAACAGCTTTACCTATCGTAACCTGGCCATTCGGCATCTCTGGCGTATAATTAGATTCCGCAAGAGAGGCATGCCCCGTTCCGGCGTTATTCCATGCGTTGGAACTTTCTTGAGCGACATCATCAAGGCGCTCAAACATTTCTATTGTCCAGTTGGGCTCTAGTTGTTGGATGAATGTACCGAGCGTCCCGCTCATGATACCTCCTCCGATTAAGACAATATCAACCATTTTTTCTCTGTCAGAACTGAGCTGGTTTAATTCATTTATACCAGTTGCGTTGTTCATTGGGGTGTAATCTCTCTCTAAAATAACAAGTAGTCGAAAGCGAGGGATACGTTATTGTCTTCAAAAGTATTATTTTTTTATTTTTTATAGTTATTTACGATTGTTAAAATCGCTTGGGTCGATCAGGTTGTTAAGTGCCTCCTGATTGAGCTCTCTTTATACGTTTACGGATAAATACAGCCCATAGATAAGTGATCGAGAATAATAGGGGCACCGACTGTACCATGTCGGGTGATGAGATCGCCACCGTTGTGATGCTTGGGAAATGAAAAATTTTGTGAACTAGCGGCAATGTTACGGGGGCGCTATCTATAGGCTTGATTCATCACTTCTGGAGTCACGTGGTTGTCTTTGGTTTGCATTATCACTTTTCTCTTAGTAAACAAAAACAAAGCCCATTTGTTAGAGAGCTTTGTTGTAAGTTCAAACCGAAAAGTAAGCTAATCTTCTTTGGTTTTAGCCGCGATGACCTGTTTGGCTATCTCGTCCAAGTGGTTATCCCAGGTTCCGCAACAGCCACCCCAAATGTCCATGTGTGGGTATCGTTTAGCCAGGTCGCCACATTGCTCGCCCAGTTCTACGGGATCGCCATCCTCGAGATGTCCAAGCTTACACAGCGCGAGTTTTTCCATCTTGGACGCGTTTGGTCGAACGCCCCTGATTCGATGTATCCAGTCACTATTCTCAATCGCAGGTTCATATTCCATTGGATGAGAGCAGTTGATTAAATAAAATTCGACAGCGTTGTCTGTTTCTCTATCAATCGTTTTTATTGCCTCGGCTAAGCTGGGGCCTGAATTGAGTTTCGAACTGCTATCTAATGTCAGTGAAATGGCAAGAGGCATACCGATTTTCTGAGCTGCTCGGACAACACCGATTGATTCAGGGATGTTATTGAAGGTGATGGCCAACGCTAAATCGACATCCGCTTTTTTCAAGGTCTCTAACTGAACAGAGTGATAGTCTTCGGCTTCATTCTCCGTGATCTTGTGATTGGTGGAATAGGCGTCGCCTCGTGGTCCGATTAAACCTTGAAACAGAACTTCCGGAATATCTGTGGCGTACTCTTTCGCGACCTCGCGCAGAAACTCAATACGTTGAATATTGGCGTCAGCGAGACTTTGTGCAGAGTAGCCCAATAGCGCTCCCCAGTCAGGACTGGCGCGGTAGTCGAGCCCACCCATAAGTGCACAGACCTTATGTTTCGCCGCGACGTCCAGATAACTTCGGAACATCTCTCTCATCTTTTCAACCGCAGCGGGGTTATCGAGTAGGGGGTACATGGCAAACTGGGGTAAATCAAAACCGTACTTATACATCAGTTCCGTTTCCGTCCCTCCCTCGGTTAGATAAAGTCGTCCATCTTGTTGAGTAGGAAAAGATTTTTGCCTGGCCATGTTGAAACCTCCATCTTGTTTAGATGAGAAATGTTCTTTGAAGTTTAGAAACAGTTAGTCATTAATGGCAATTATAATGATGGAATTGTTAATAGGATTCTTAATGAGGTGTTGTCAGTGGTCTGACTCGTTTGGTTAGGAACACAAAAAGTAGCCGAGTGTGGCTCGGCTACTTTGTCTTGGCAGAGGAGAGGTCATTTTAACAGGCTTTTTAGTGCCACAGTCTCATCAGTTATGGACGGTATCTCGACAACTTTACCTGAATCGATCAACTTTCTTAGTACACGGATTTCGCGACCTTGATTTAAAGTGATGGCGCCTTTTACCTGATTGTCTACTACGTGAAACCAGATTGCTTTGTGAGTTGATACATCACCACGGATTATCCAGTGCTCACCGTGAATATCACCCACAAACTGCAGATTAAGATCGTATTGATCGGTCCAGAACCAGCCCGCACCAGGTTGACTAAAAGGTTGCTCCAGCATTGCCGAGGTTGCGATATCGGCTTGTTGGTTGGCATTTTCCCAAGTTTCTTTGCGTACCAGTTGACCTTGCGCATTTTTACAAAGGGTGACGTCTCCAGCGGCAAAGATATTTGGGTTGGATGTCTGACATTGGTTATTCACGATAATGCCGTTGTGTGTTTCCAGACCAGCCTGTTGAGCGAGCTGATCGTTTGGTTCAATACCTATGCCGTATACTACTCGATCGCCTTTGATTTGCTGGCCGTCCTGCAGCGTAAGGGTGACGTCACTAGCGGATTCGGCTAACTCAATTTGGGCATTGAAGTAAAACTTCACGCCACGATTTTGGTGATAATCTAGCAGATATTCTTGTACCGGCTTAGGTGTGTTGCGTCCCATCAATACCGGAGCGGCTTCAATTACGGTTACTTCACATCCGCTTTGGCGTGCGCTGGCGGCAACTTCCAGACCAATAGTTCCGGCACCGACAACGATGATACGCTCCTGATTTTGCAGATGAGGCCTCAAAGTTTGAGCATTTCGATGATGACGTAAAGTCAACGCTCTCTCTCCGAGTTCATCTAATAACGGAAAACGGCGAGCACAAGCTCCGGTAGTGATTAGCAACTTATCAAAGTCTATAAACGTATCATTCTCTAGGCACAGTCGGTGCTGTTGCGGTTCAATGGCTTTTACCGTGCATTGCTGCATTATGTTGACTTTATTTTGCTGCCACCAGTCGCTTGGCAGGATAAACTGCAACTGGGGGTCGTCATCTAATAGTGCCGCTTTTGACAAAGGTGGACGCTCATAGGGCATAACGGTTTCATCACAAATTAGTGTGAGACGTCCATCAAAGCCTTTTTGGCGTAAATAGGCGGCAGCCATCGCTCCCGCCTGGCCGCCACCTATGATTACAAAGTGTTTTTCCATGGATTCTCCTTACAGATCGAGACCTGCTGCAACGTGACGGATACCACGAATACCAAGACCAGCATCGGCATTGATCATCACACCTGTCAGCGTTCGGTTATTGCGTCGCGACGCTAGCATCACGTATGGTCCGGTAAAATCTTGGGTTTCTGGCATAGACTGAAGCGGTAGAATTGCTGCTACTTTTTCGGGGGTTAGTGAATCCATAATCGCGCAGTCTTGCTGATTGAGTGATTTAGGACCACGAAGATCCGTCGCCATACCACAAGGTCCAACGCCGTTAACACGCACTTTTGGTGCTAGCTCGTAAGCCAGTTGACGGATTAGACCGACCGCAGCATGTTTACTGGCCGTGTAAAGTGGACCTCCACCACCCGGATACCAGGCGGCGTTGGACAGGGTAAAAATCATGCTGCCGTGACTTTCAATCAAAGCTGGTGCAGCGGCCTTGGCTCCCAGAATGTAGCCAAGCACGTTAACACCAAGCAATTCGCTAAACCCTTGTTTTAAATTCTCAGCCGGAGTTTTAACCAGCGATACATTGTGATCCCAGATACCAGCATTGCCAATAAAGCAGTCCAATTTACCAAACTCAGTTAGGGCTGCGTCTACAACACGCTGGTTATCTTCCACTGATGTTACATCACCCTGAACGGCGACAATTCGGTCACCAAACTGGTGCTTAAGAGAGGCTATTTTGTCTGCAGAGATGTCGAGCGTGGCAATGTTTGCACCTTCTTCAATAAAGCGCTCTATTAGTGCCAGCCCGAGTCCGGAACCACCCCCGGTAATTAAGACGACATTGTCTTGTAAATCACTCATGACGCCTCCGGTAAATCAATGTAGACGGTGCCGTCCTCAACACTGACCGGGTAGGTGGCAATGGCATCGGTGGCGGGAAGGCAAAGTGCTTTCCCCGTTTTTAGACAAAAACTGGCGGCATGTAGCGGGCATTCCACTGTCGCATCATCTTCCAAGTAGCCTTCAGACATAGAGGCGTTACCATGACTGCAACGATCATTCATCGCATAAAATTCGTCGCCAACATGAAACAGTGCGATAACTGGGTCGGCATCAATCCGGAGAGCCTCACCTTCCGGTAACTCTTCAACGAGGCAAGCTTTAATTCGGTTCATCAGAAAAGCACACTAAGGTTATGAGAATTGATAGTCGCTTGGTCGAGAACAATCTCTCGTTTTAACAAGCTCCAGTTGTTGTCGGTATTGGTTTGTTTCACCAAGTCAAAACGAGTGCCGACATAGAAGGTTTCATCGCGTTCTTTTTGTGCGCGATACAGTATGTAATTGACTCTCGCGGCAAAAACACCCGGTAGTTCAGTTTCTTCCACCTGACAGTTGGTAATTAAGTGGCGAGTTCTTGAAGGTGGTTCTTCCGCCCATGCCATACCGGTTTCCAGACGGGCAATGCGTCGTTCAAGCTGTGACTTGGTATCATTAAAAATCCATGTCGTCGGTGGCTGCTTGCCTTTGCGACGATCACGGGTTTGAGCATTCACAGTAGTGCGCATCGTATAAGCCAGCTCGTCGTCCAGCAGTTCTAGCCAATCGCGGAACTTCCAGTCATCGAGTAATGTGGCTTCATGAAATAAGAACTGACTGATTTCGTGATGAATTTGAAGAGATACTGGTTTCATTTCAAAACCTCCTGTTGAAAAGCATCAGTCTTGGTTTGAATTTCATCCCAGCTTTCACTCGTTAGCAGGTCTGCCCAGCGCTGATACATGCCGCGTGCCGCTGTTTCTGAGAAGATATAGTTGGTGATACCTGGAACACCATCTTCACGCTGTTTTTCTTGACCAAGTCCCATTTCAAGACACAAAGTGCTATTTCGAGCTCGGTGACCTTTAAGTAATTTCTGAATTTCGCACCAGTTTTCTGAATCATCCTGTTCAAGGAAACCAGCAGGACCAAATGCGCGAGTGGCACTGTTTTCGAATGCGGCTTTTACTTCATCAGAGGCTGTTTTGTCAGTGATACAAAATGCCCATACTTCTACCTGATCAGGGCCTTTTGGATGCCAGACACGCAGCGTAGCTGTACCATTTAGCCATGATAAAGTCGGGAAGATGTTGTTGTGACCAGCTAAGCGTAATGCACGGACTTCTCCAAGACGTTGTTTAGCTTCTTCGTAGGTATCTCGGTAATAACGGGCTACTTCGCCATCTACCCATACGTTTGCATCCGGATTTTCTGTAAAGAAGAAGCCGCTGCCATGCCCATCTTGTCCAAACTGAACAGCATCTTTGGCTGTTTCCCAGACTGGTCGGGCAGTCTGATCTGCACCAAGTTTTCTGTCGGAGTCATCATTGGCACCTAACACCTGCACCGCAGAGGCGTGCGAGAAGAGTGCATGATATTGATCACTGGCAAATTGCTCAGCTGGGAATTTCCAATTACAGTTGATCACCCATTTCTGGACACCACCTACGATTTCGGTTCCACCCTCGCGGCGATCTAATACACCATCCAAATACCAGGCGATATCCCCTAAATATTCTTTTAGATCCGGAGCACTGGTATCCCAGTTAGCGAAAATCAATCCCTTGTAACTTTCGACACAAGGTACTTCATTCAGGCCCCACTGTGATTTGCACAGACCTTGGGGATAAGCACGTGGTTCGAGCGGTACATCGATCAGGTTACCGTCGATACCATATGACCAGCCATGATAAGGGCAGGTGAAAGCGCGAGTATTTCCGCAGTCACCATTGCTGACGCGCATAGCGCGGTGACGACACTGATTAAGGAAAGCTTTGATGCTGCCATCTTTTTGGCGTACAACAACTACAGCGTCTTCCCCCATGTAAGTGTTAAAAAAATCACCGGGTTTAGGAATTTGGCTTTCGTGGGCTAAAAATAGCCAGCATCGACCAAAAATTCTTTCTAATTCAAGTTGATATATATCAGGATCTGTATAAATACTTGGGGTGACACGGCCATTTGTGCTATCGATCAGACTGTAGATGTCCAGTTTTGAGTGTGTGGTCATATTATTGATATCCTCGGGTTACAGAGTTATTGACCTTATTTGTAGAGTCCCTAATCATGTTGCAGATTGGTAGGGAAAGTGTGAAATAGTTAATTTGTATTAAGTAATCGTTTTCACCTATAAATAGGATAAAACCATGGAATTAAGGCACTTACGTTATTTTGTTGCTGTTGCGAAAGAGTTAAATTTTACTCGGGCTGCGGCGAAGTTACACACATCACAGCCATCGTTGAGTAGTCAGATAAAGGATTTGGAAGAGTGCGTGGGCGTGCCGTTGCTAATGCGTAATCGAAGAAAAGTGACGATCACTGCTGCGGGGGAGTTATTTCTTAAGGAAGCTATTTCGATATTGGAGATGGCTGAAAACGCCAAGATTAAAGCAAGACAGGCAATGTTAAACGATAAATCAATAACGATTGGTTTTGTGCCTTCAGCAGAAGTTAACGTATTACCTGAAGTGCTCCCGTTACTACGACTTGAAAATCCGGATATGCAAATAGAGTTGAGTAGTGTCATCACCACGGAGCAGGAATCCCAAATACTCGACGGTCAGCTTGATGTAGGCTTCATGCGTAACCCTGTTATTAGCCCATTTGTAGAACGTATGGTTGTGTTTAGTGAGCCGCTAATCGTGATGTTGCCCGTATCGCACCCTCTGGTTTCGCACTCTGAGATTAGTCCGTCGATGCTCAATGGGCAGGATTTTATTGCCACAGATCCGCTTTATTCAGGGGCCTTGTCGCCAATGGTTAAGGATTATCTTAATTCCACAGAATGCCAACCAAATATTGTACAGACGTCGACTAATATCTTGGTTACGATGAATTTGGTTGGGATGGGATTAGGGCTTACTATATGCCCGGGTTATATGGAAAAATTTAATCCAGGTAATGTGGTTTTTCGCCCATTACAAGGAGAAGCACCACGTTTTGATCTTATTATGGCGTGGAATAAAGATAATCAAAATCCAGCTTTGCAGGAACTGGTTTCAATTGTGAAGTCAAAATTTAATGAGCCGAGAATTAATTAATTCCGTTTATTGAAATAAATATCTCTTGTTTTAATTTAATAACGGATAGCCAAATCGAAGATTATTTTTTGCCATACCCGATTATTTCTAGTGGGATATATTTTTTCATGTCTTGCATTAAGCGATCTTTCTTGGGTAATAACTTGACCAGTTAAGAATCCAAATTGGTATGAGTCGAGCAAGTACGCGTATCATACGTTACCAATACCCCAGCTTTGCCTATACTTTTACAGACTGGTTGAATGAGCAATGAGTTGTGTATGGTGGAGATGGCTAAATGGCGTTAATCGATAGCGATTACTATGGTGATAACCCAAACAATACAACGGCTAATATGGTAGCACTGTATCGGGAAGTGGACTGGCTAACCAATGTTATTAGCCAGGTTATCTGTAGCTATCTAAAACAAGACGGACATGAGCAGCATTGGATTGATATTCCTCCACCAGATACAGCACCCGGTAGCAGTTTGTATGCTGACATGCTCATTGACTGGGAGTTAAACGTTTTTGAACGACTCGCATTAGCCTTGGCAATGGCGCCTTCAATCCGTCCCGATGCACTGGATTTCTTTTTTGGTCTTAACGGGATGATTGATCGTCCATTCACCGAGTTTGGTGGCGTCGCTGATCGAACATTCAGCGGTTTCGTACCTACGGGCCAAACGCTCAATTTTTTAATCAGTGCCAATAACCCTGAATGGCGTGTCCATACGATGTCTATTCTCTCTTCCCAACATAAGCTGATGGCAGAGCAAGTCACAGAGCTGCTCTCTGTTGAGTCAGGAATCCCAAGTTTAGCAGGTGTCTACCGTTTGAATGACCACTGGCTAAATTATTTCATTACGGGTGAGCAGCATCGGCCAGAGTTAAGTACGAGCTTTCCCGCACATCCGTTAGATACGCCGCTAGAATGGTCGGAATTGGTGTTGGAGCATAACGTAATGAGCCAGATTGACGAGATCCGCGCCTGGCTCGCCCACGGCAATACTCTGATGCAAGACTGGCAACTGGCGAAAAAAGTAAAACCCGGCTATCGAGCTGTGTTCTCTGGGCCACCCGGTACAGGGAAAACACTGACGGCTGCATTGCTTGGTAAGTCTACTGGCAGAGACGTGTATCGGGTAGATTTGTCGATGGTGGTTTCAAAGTACATCGGGGAAACCGAGAAAAACTTATCGAGAGTTTTCGACGCTGCCAGTTATAAAGAATGGATACTGTTTTTTGATGAAGGTGATGCTTTGTTTGGCAAACGGACTGAAGCCAACTCTTCAAATGATCGCCATGCTAACCAGCTCACGGGATATTTATTACAAAAGATTGAAGACTTTCCCGGAACAGTCATTGTTGCAACCAATCTGAAAAGCAATATGGACGAAGCTTTCACCCGTCGATTCCAAAATATGGTGCATTTCACCATCCCCGGCCCAGAGGAGCGCTTGCAGCTGTGGAAAAATGCCTTCCACAATGTATGTGATCTTGCTGATGACGTCGACTTAAACAGCATATCCAGCGATTACCAGATGGCGGGTGGGCAAATAATTAATGTCCTTCGTCAATGTGCGCTAACGGCAATACGTCGAAACGAACGAAAGGTATATCAACAAGATATTATCTCGGGTATTCGGAATGAGTTCAGAAAAGACAACAAACTGGTCTAAATTAGTATTTGCGCTTTATTGCATAATGCACGTTCGATCCTAGACTCAATGTAAGCTAGATCAACGTTTGAGGATAACCAAAGTGTTTTCTGAGCTTAAAAAACGACCGAGTTCCCAGCCCCAAGATCCTGTCCAACGTAAGTATGGTCAATCCAACGCGCAAGTACTGGAAGATAACCGTGACTCTAACGCTATCCAACGTCAACCCAATCGCACAGGTCTACCGGACAATTTAAAGTCTGGTATGGAAAGCTTGAGCGGAAAGAGTCTTGATCACGTAAAAGTGCACTACAACTCCAGCAAACCCGCTGCCGTTCAGGCTCACGCGTACGCGCAAGGTAGCGATATTCATCTAGCATCCGGACAGGAAAAACACTTACCCCACGAATTGGGGCACGTCGTTCAGCAAATGGAAGGGCGCGTCAAGCCAACGACCTCTGTCGGAGGAATGGCGGTAAATGATAACCCATCACTGGAAAATGAAGCGACAGAGATGGGGAATAGGGCGATAAAGAATATTTCATGAAAGCAAACAAAGCTTAAAAAGGAAGTTGTGTATGTACAAGGAAGGAAAGGCAATAAATAAACTCACTAGTTACGTTAGTGATCAAGCCTTACAGCGCAAAAAGTACAGCCCCTCCCCTAGATACCTAACAGATAATAGGTTTACTGTTAAAGATGTAATTGAACAAAATAAAGTTGTACGTTCTACTCCGGCGGAGTATTTAAAGCCTATAGAGTTACCCAGTATTTTTAATCAACAATCGTTGATGGACTCTAAGAAAGTGATGCAAGCTCGTATTCTGAAGGATGTAAAAGATGCAGGGAAAAGTTTGTGGCCAGGTGATTTTATTATTAAACCTAGATATTGCGAGCCCTTGTTAAATTTCATTCGGGGTAAAGTAGCATATAACCCTAATGTTTCAGTTTTAGAAAAATTAAATGATATGGAAGAGGATGCGAAGTTCAATAAACGGGAGTCTAGTATAAGAAAAATCCATAAAATTAGAGATGAATATAGTAATTTAGTTGACGGTTTGTCTTTTGGAAACCATCGACGCTTGACATGGGGATACATACAGCGGGAATGGTCAAAGTTAGATGATGATATTCAAAAACAGTTCATCGAACTTCAGGGAAGTAAGTGGATTGTAGGCCAACATAACTTTAACCTTGACCGTTCTCAGTCTCAAAATATCAATAGAGCTTCGGAGGGTGAAAAAGGAGAAGATTGGCGCCAGCGTGGAGTTCACAAGACACTACGTACTAAGTTACCGTATAAAATGAATCAACATTACACCGTAGGAACTGGAACAAAACAAGCTCCAGGACCAGAGCGAATATTCACGAAAAATGCGGTTCTTATAAATGGAGAAAAAGCAGTACATGCGTATTATTCTGCTACCCATGGAGACAATTCACATAATGGAAAAAATAATATTACTAGAATTATTTCAGAACAGAATATTGGAGATATGCGAGTTGTCGCTCCATGGGACCCATATTTAAGCCAAAAAGATGGAAAAGAATTCAGTTGATTGGTAACAGGATCTAAGGTACTTAGAATGTTTCAAGCTAAAGTGAAGTCTAAAAATAACTCTAATAGTAGTGTTATTTATAGCCTTGAAAAGAACCTTAAAGTTAACTCAAAGGCTATTGAGTTTTTAGATAACCGGTCAACATTATTAGTGCCAAGAATATTGAAGGAAAATAATGACCATGCCCACTTTAATAAGAAAAGAGTTAGTCTGACAGGTGGTATGACACAATTTAAGGTACAGAAGTATGCTGCGGGACGTTGGTATTCTACATTTGACCCTTACAGAACATTCTGGACAAAATCAGAAGCAACGAAATACGATAAAGAGTTAAGATTAAAAGGTCGTATTCATCTATCTTCAAGAGTACCAACTTTGTATACTTACACTCATACTAAGCCTAACAATAAGATTAGTAGTATCCCTCAAGGTCCTCATACTGTTGCACACCGAGTCACACTTTCGGCTTTGACAAGTATTACAACTATGCCTGAAGTTCAATATATTTTTGATGAGCAGGTAGTGAATGCGAACGAAGTAAGAGATTTCTTGAACAAAGATGAATTACCGCTTTCCGGAGCATTTTCCAATCAGATACAAGCGCGGATAAATCGTTTTATCAATGACTACGAAGCCATTCACGACAGTCTTATGATGGAGTTGAACAAAACCCCCGGAGATTTAGTTACTGCTAAACATCTATTAAATCAGCTATTAAATATGGATCCATATGCGGTTTATTCTTGGAAAACAACCACAGCAGCTTCTAAAGCTAGCTTAAAGGGTAAAAGCGAATCAATTCAAAACCCTACTTTCTCTGATATGTATGATAAACCACCAGCAAGTTCCTTTAGAAACCAAGCTAACCTGAATGAATTTGTCAATCATCGAGAGCAGTTGTTCGATGATTATATGGCTGATTAACAGTTATTTAAAAATAAAAACTATGTAGAATTTATTTTAGGTGAGTGAAGCTATCACATTTTACAACTATTTATAGGTGGAAATATGTACACGCAAATCGACAATTCTAAAAAGCGCTCTACAGTTCAACTTGCAGCGATATTGAGTAAACGGAAGAAAAACTTGAGTCAAAGAGCAGGACTAGAAGACAATCGGCGTAAAGATATCTCTAAACAACGATTACAAGACGGTACTCGAAGTAGTTATCAACTCCAGAGATTAAAATTAGTTAGTTCCGGTGTTATACAAGGCAAGGGTATTAACTTTGAAGCTGGTCAGGGCTCCATGTGGCATGTTCATAAAGATCATGTGAAATACAATGGTGATGACCGTTCTAGAATAAATTTTGACGGACGTACAAAAACCTATATTAAGAAAGAGATGGAGATGTACCACAACACTTTATCTCATAACAAAAATCGGCATCATACATATTTAGAATGTAGAAAATGGATTAACAAACATCTTTAGTTGGCAATTATTACCTAGTCATAATAAAGCCCCAATTTCTACACCTAAATACTTGGGGCTAATTTTAATTAGCAACTAGTTTACAATCTAATTCTAAAGCTTTAAGGCTTATCCCCTTCCATTGTCAGCCATCTGACCACCAACAATATCCATATAATTAATGCCATAAATCCAAGTAATATCGGAACTTGATAGGCTTTAAAGTATGGGTCTGCGACAAACACCAACATTAATGCAGCCAGAGAGCCGATACAGAGAAGGACGAATGGCAGTTGAACGAGGTATTTTCTGAGTTCGTAATACCAGTTGCTGATGATGAGTACGGCGGCAATACCAATAAAGACAACAAACAGTATCGTGCGTAATAACCATCGGTTTGGACAGATCCAGTCCATCACAACCAGAATCTGCTCTTGTAATGCAGCGAACATGGATGGTAGTGACGAAGTTTTTGGATAAAAGGTATCGTCTACCAATTGCTGGCTTAGGTCATTCAGTGGGATAGGCTGGTAAGCCGCACCGATAAAGCTCCAGCTTGAAAGGCGAAGTAGCTGTGTTAGCTCGATTTCTGAGTTACGGTTAAATTCAGTAATGAGCATAGGAACAATCTGTTTAAACAGTTTTTCGACCGCGAGCTGATCGCTTTGGTTGCTTAACCAGTGATGGATTTCTTGTATTTGAGTTAATTCTTGCTTCGCAATTTCAGATGTGGCGGTGTTGCTGTTCCTTTTGACCTCAGGTCGCACGATCAGCAGGTTTGTCACTTCAGCGAGTGCGTTAAGATTATCAAATTTATAGAAGCCGCCAGACTCTGAATTGAGAACTTTGTTGGCAGATATGATGACGTTAAGAAAATAACGGTCACTTGATGACGCTGTCACATCTTCAATATTTGTGATATTGGAACCTTCTTTCTTAAGCAGAGCAAGTTTAAGTGTGCGGACGAAGGTAATAAATTGTTGTTGGCTTAGCGAGGTTTTGAGGACTGATAAGTCAACATCAAGAGTAATACCATCCGCGATGCTAGGAATTGACTCCATACCCAATGTCATAATTGGTTTCATTCTATTTATGATTGAGCTGTCGAGGGGTTGAGCAATGGCATCGACCAGCTGGTCGATTAACGGTTTGTCCAAAAGTTCTATTAGTGAGACTAAAGTTAAGTCTCTTGGCGTCGTAACGACAAGATCAACCTCGCTGCGATAGCGATGAGCTAATCGAATAAATTGGGTATTTTCGGGTTCTGTTTTCCAGTTAGGTGGAAGAACTAACAAGCTGCCACTACTGCTTGGTTTTGCGACAGCGCCAAAAAAGCCGATGCGGTCAAGCTGACTAAAATTGATGACTTGCTGTTCTTCGGATTGATACCAGTATGGAAAAAAGCCATAGAAAGTTGCATCGTTAAAAATGGAGTCGCGACTGTCCTGACAACCACAACTCGCAGGTGCTTCCCAGACCACTGGTGTACTCGTATCAGGAGCAAGCCCGGATTTATAGGCTACTTTGAGTACATTCTCGGCGTCGCTCGACGAAGTATCTATACCTTCAAGCGTCATTGCCGCTTGCATCAAATACTCGCTGGCGAAAACCTGATTAGCAATAGGCTCAAGTAGTTTTTGCAGACTTGCAGGTACGACGTAGATGTTTTGCTTTTGCAATGCGGTTGCAAGGGCATCGCTGTCTAGCTGCCAGGTTATCAAAGGCGCGGTGGTTTTCGTTGTCGCAGTGGTGCTGCTTTCTGTCACACTCTTTCCATCATCAGCCGTTTGTGGGCTGGTGTCACTGTCGCTTTCACCGTCAGATGTTGTTGAACTTTCTGTAGAGCTGCTATTTGAATCTGAAGCAGAAGAAGCCGTTGAATCAGTATTGGAGCTTGAACTAGGCGTAGAACTGGACGTTGAGCTTGTACTAGAACTAGAACTAGAACTAGAACTAGAACTAGAACTAGAACCGGAGCCTGTTGTTGTCTCGGAATTTGATCCAGACTCTGTAGCGTCACTATTTTTGCTGGTTTGGGATGTGGTGGTGCTTTCGGTTTCACTATTACTTTGTGTTGCTTGGTCAATACTCTGAGATTGAATAAAGCTGTTAAGGTCCAATGCTGGGTTGAACGTAACATCAAGCTGATCAATAAGCGTCACTAACTGGTTATAGAGTTCGTTTCTTTGTGAGAACTGCTGCTTTCCTAAGGCGGTGAGTGCAGTGAGCGTCGCTTGTCTGTTGAGGTCATTATCAGTCAGTTGGTAGTAATAGCTTGGTATATTGGCTTGAGAGCCTGACGATGAAGAACCAGTAGAGCCGGGAATCAGATCTGGCGCTAAGAGCTCAGCCAGTTGTGATGAACTCAAAGTTAGCAGTTCTCCTGAGTCTACACTGTCTCTCCAGTTCGGGAATACGGCACTAATTTCTGCCGCACGTGCCAGATCTTTCAGCGTTGTGTCAACAAAATCTGAACTGCTGCCGGAGGTTTCACTTACGGTATCCGACACGTTGAAATCATTACAAAAATTAATCAGCCACTGGCGAGTCACTGGGCCAAAAATGCCGTCGGTTAACCGTCTTCCATTGGACTTTAATGCCGCCTGATAAGTCGCGTCAGGCTGGTAAATCACCTTCAATTGCTGCTGAATGATACGCCCGTTATAACGGGAATCTTTGGTTGGCAATTGGCCGCTGCAACTGTAGGCGGAAGTCGATGCCGATGGAGCTTGTGCCGACACCGATAAAAAGGACACCCAGATTATTGTGGCGACTAGTAGCCAGCGCAGCACAGTGCGGCCGTGGTTGATTAGATGATGACTATGAATCAGGTTCAGGAAGAAATCATTCATGATAAATTATCCTCACCGCCACGTGACAAACAGAGGTTTGTCCATCCATGGGAATTTGATGGTTTGGAAGCTCCAGGGAATTTGGTCTAACAGCATGTCAAATGCACCGGGAATTACACTAAGTTGCCACTGTTTTTCTTCGTCTAATAGTTGGCCTTCACGTTGTATAAATGTTGTTCTCAAGCCTTCTATCGAAGTTGAACCAAGCGAGTTCCAGTGACTAATAATTGCATTGAGCAGACCATCAATTATCGAAATAGCCTCACTTGGTAAATCCACTTGGCTGGGGATAGGAGTACTTATCGGTATGCCACATAAAATCTTATTTAGTGGCAGCAAGTACTCAGGTGCTTCGCTTCGACCATCAACCAAATACTGCAGACAAAACAGCGCTTGGTATTTAGCTTTCTCACTGACGAAGACTTTTCCGTCCGTGAGGTTGAGTCGTTGAAACAAAGTGGGGATATAAGTGGACGCGAGCACTAAGCCTGCATTATTGATGCTTATGGGCTCTGATTTTTTGTTCTCTTTTTCATTTGGATCTTTCCACAATAACGGCTTGCTTTTCCTCTCTGAACGGCTTGGTTCAGCTACGTTTTCTATTGAGTTATAGAGACGTTGAACTTGCGGTTGTGAACGGTCGAGACCGGCTGGTGGAACTGGGGCTGTTAACTTCAAAGGCAAGGTGTTGCGACTTATCTCTTCTAACAGCGGGAAGAGTGTTGATTGGCGGGATAAGTTTAGTTTCTCTGCTAACTGTTTTGTCTTGTCACTTTTATCATCGTCTTCGAGTTTATCCATAATGACTGGATAAGCAGTGAGGTCGTTGAGCACTACATGCAGCAATTGAACCGCACTTGCTGTTATTCCCTGAAGCAACAAACGGTGATAGATGACACGCCAAAATACCTGTTTCCATTTTTGTGTATTTCCCATCAACACAGAAAACGTCTGATATAGGCTAACCATGACGGGCACGAAATTTGTGTATTGTTTTGCGAATACTTGAAAGTGATAGTGGTCGGTCAGTCCGTCTATCCAACTCGCGAGCTTTTCTGGATTGAGTAGCTCCGCAGATAGATGCGTCCATAATGCGTGATGATCGAGATTCAGTGCCAGTTCTAACTTGGTTTCATCAATTTGACTCGATTGCAGAAAATCCCAATTCGTAATGTGCGCGATTGTGTCGTTTTGTGTGCTCGATGCCGAATGCGCACGGAAATGTTGAGACGAAGAAATATCGGTTCCAGATGTTCGTTCCATTAACACCTGTTCAAGCACAGCTTGAATGTTGCCGTTCGTTATTCGAGAGCCATTGAGCCGTTCAGAATTGTGTTTACCTTTGTTCACCATTGTATGAGCAAGTTGTGTGACTTCTATTTGGAAGTGATTGCTCAATGTTAAAAGAATGGAACGCAGTGCCGTTTCTGCTGAGAAGGATAGCCCTGTCTGAGTTAGCGACGCATCCCATACCCACGCCCAAATTAGTCTATCAATCGATGACCTGATGCTGGTTTTTGAATGATGAGTCAGTTCATGAATCGAATCTGCTATCCATGAGCGGATAGAGAGAACATCAAACGCAACGGTTGATAAGTCTTTATTCGCCAGAGTGAGTAACTGGAAAAGCGTTTGCTCGTCAAAGTGTTGAATCCACCGTTTTCTTATCTTGTTTGACTGGCTTAACTTAATAATCACCGCCGTAAGTGATTTAGCATCGAGAGAAGAAAGCGCAGTTTTCAATAGCCGTTGCCACTGTTCGGGCTTCCCGTCTGCCAGAGCCTGAATCACTTCAACAGGAACATTTATGTGGCTCGAAATAACGCTGTTTAACCAGTGTTGGTTAGCCTGAAGAGGAGTATCTGCATCTTGTGGAGTCTCTAAAGACAAATTGTGATTGGTACTCTTCAATGCGGGTAAAAGAGAACGTAACGACTGCACGAGCCGGTAATTAGTTTGAGTATTTAACGAAGACAGCAGCGATTGAACCAAGTCGAGGTGGTGTATATTTCGGTGCGAAGCAATTTGATGAGTTAGGGACAACAAGTAACTGCGTTTATTAAACTCACTGCCACGCTCAACCAGCAAATAGCTGAGGGTAAATTGCCACAAGCTGCTGCGTAGAGCATGGTCTTCAACTGGCTTTGACTCAGTTTCCGTTATGATCGTCCTCTCTAGATGATGACGGTTGGAAATGATGTCGTGAACCACTTCGTTTGCTCGTGGTTCGATAATGTCGATGAATCGAAATAGAGTGGCATCGGAATAGTGTTCGCTCCAATGCTGGCGTACGGCGGCGAGTTGCCCAATCCAAAACAATAATCCTTTGATAAAGCGACGTTCGTCAGGTAATGCGCGGAGCAGACTTCTTTCATCTCCATGTTGGAGGATCAGTAAGAGGGCATTTAGCGAGTCTGATTTACTTGTGTTGGTTGAAACTCGCGTGTGGTCTTGAGCAAGTGTATGCCATGAGATTTGGGTTTCGTATGCCGCTTTATCTGTATCGCTAGGTGATGTTTTGTCTGCGTTAACGCGGACAATGTCAGGTTCTATAGCATCCAGTAATTTCATCATTTGCTGTCTTAGCGCACTATCGATATCGGTCATCTGGAGCCTGTTACGAAGATCTGAAAATAACGCCGATGCTTTGAGGTTATGCATGGCGGCCATTTTTACGATCACGCTTTTCATGTACTGCTGTTTATTGAAGTGGCTGCCACGCTCGACCAGTACGTAATGGAAAGTGAAGTGCCACAGTTGCAGCGTCACTTGTTGGTTTGATACGGCAGAATAAACGGCTTTTGAAGTGGTTGCAGGGGCAGAATTTTTAGCAGGCAGCCATAGCTGAGGGCGAGATAAGAGTTGGGCTAAAAATGGATAATGCAATGGCTCTAAACGTTCTAGTAAAGAGAAACGTCTATTTTCGTCGAGTGACTGGATCAAAAGTAGGGGTAAACGTGGGTCTTTGCTGTGTTTACCCAAAGCAAAAAGAATACTCGATGCGTATCGCGCCATGAGTCTATCCCAATGCGGTAGCAATGCAGACAAGTTACGGTTCGAAATCGCGGTATCAACATATTGGTTCCAGTGATTGGAGAGCTGGGTTTTCAGGCCTGAATCATGGTTAATGCCACCTGTTTCCAGTAACGCAATCATTACCGCGAGACGGTTTTTATGGCTTAATAGCGGTAAGAGTTGCGCTAATGATTGCTCAGGAAGTTGCATTGCCAATCTTAAACAGAGGGTTTCAGAGTTATCCGAGAACTCGAGAGCATTGTTTATGCGGTCTGGAGCGTTGAGCAGAGCCTCTATTACCCCGGTTTCGGACAGTTGCTGTTGATATTTAAACGGCCAGGAGAGTTGTCCTGTTTCGATAAAATGCCACGCTTGTTGCCAGCGATAGTCATCTAGTTCATGTTGGTTAGCGCCGTTCTCGATACTTTCACTGACTTGGTTCTTCGACATGTGAATGTTCGATTTTCGCATCTTGGCCGAAGCATCCAAGCTCGTCTTTCGGTAAAGCTCTTGGTACAGCTGCTTTAAGATCTGCGTTTTCAGGGCAGGGCGTAGGCTTGTACTCGAAATATCGCCTGTATCGAGCTCAATCTTATCAATGCAAATAACGATATCCGGTGAGCAAATCTGGTTAAGAAGTTCATCCATAGAAGGCAGAAGATCGTTTATTAGCCATTGATACGCCTCCGCTTCAAACTGTTCTGCATCGACCGCGTTATCAAACTCGATATCAAGCTCTACTTGTTTGAACAAGTGGGTTTGAGTTTCAGGTTTCGACGCTATTTTGTCTGCTTTGATCATAAGATTAGCGCCTCCTGCGCGGCATCTGGTTTTTGCAGGAACGTTAACAGGTTCTTCGCCATCTCATCGCATTGTTGCTTATCCTCATTACTATTTAGTTGGATGGTTAAGGCTTTTTGTTTTCTCCATGCGTGATACAGATTTTCAAACTCAGAAAAGGCATTGAAATTTAGCCACATTAAGTGAACGCAGAGATGAGCCGGAGTATTCGTTCTGATCAGTTGCGCCACTTGTTGTCGGAACAAAGGACTGCGGTGACGGGCGGTGAATCCCGGCATAACTACGCAGACCTGATTGGCCAGCGATTCAATGTCGCTCTCGGGATGGCGGAGTGTGATTGGCTCCACCACGTGCAGCGTTTCTGTCTGCTGATTGATTTCGACCAGCCACGCTTGCAACCAATGGCAAAAACGTATCAGCTTTTGTTTGTGGTTGTAACGCCCTATGTATAGCCAACGTTTCTCTTCGTTTGTTCCTATGTCAAAGAAGAGTCGGTAGTCACCCGTTCTTGCGCGTTTGAGTATCCGGTAGCGTTGATTATCGATGCCAAATTGCAACAGCGATTCAGGTAACGTTTGAGCATTTAACGCGTAGACCGAAGCGCGAATTTGACGTTTTTGCTGAGTAGAAAGTGATATTTTCTCTTGGCTTTCCGGTAGCGTTTCGAGATTGGGTAATACGGTTTCTTTAAGTTCGAAAACCGCTTTTTGTCCCATATCGCTGCTTAGATAGTCTTCGTCAGTGACGATATTCAAAAGGTAGCGACTGATATTGAGGTTTGCCCCCTCATCTTCATTGTTCAAGGCGTTCATGCCGAGCAGAATCGATAACCTTTGTTGGTATCCGCCGGTGTGACTCGGGTTAAGCAAGTTATTACCCAAACCGCGCTGATTACTAATGGTTGCGATGTTGCGAATAAATCGCTGTTTGTGTTCTAGCAACAGCCAATCAATATCATGCTCTCTACAATATGGGGTAAACGCACGATGAAGCATATCGGGGTACTGTTCGCCATAAAGTGCGATCAGGTAATCGTAGATTCGACCTTTACGCTCCGGAAAATTATCAAACTCGGATTGCAGCGCTTGCAGTTTCGACTTTGCGTCGGCAGGGTAATGGCTGTTGATATCGTTGAATTCTTGAGGCGTCAGCGTGTGGACATGGTAGCTGGTTGGTTGACTCAATGAAGTAGAAAACAACTCGGGCAGCTTTGTCAGATCCTCACAAAAATTGGCCATCAATTGATCAAACAGCAACAGGTAACTGCGCAATTGATGACGTTGTGCCTGAGATTTTGGATCGTAGCCAGTATTGGTTTTTGTGGCCAATTGATAGTTTCGCGGGAATAAGGTTTGGATGGAGTCGTAGCTACTGAGATCGCGATGATGACCGGATGGGAGTGGCATTGCTGTCGTTAAATGCTGACGCTGTATGGTTTGCTGCTGCAATTGTTGCTCAATTTGAATGACCACATCGGCAACGTCAAGAGCGACGAGATGTTGGTTTTGTACAACCTCAAGGCGAATATCTGAATCGGCTTCTGGCATGATTAAACTGGCGTACTCAGGTATCTCTGATATGGCCACGATGGGTTCATCTGGGTGTGTTTCGGCTTCGAACCTGATACCTCTCACTTGTTGAATGCTGGCACTGCTTAGAATTAGATCTTCAAGCTCACTTAAGTCTCCGTTGGTTCTTTGCCTCAACCAATGCGCGCACTGATAATAGATGTTAGCGGCTATCTGATTTGCATCGACTCCATCATTACTTATCTCGATAGTGGCTGCCAGATGAATGCAAGTTTCTCCAATAACATTTACTTCTTCGATATCTTCACCTAATCCTCTTATCTGATGGTAGGTTTGAAGAATACTCTGTATGGTAGGGTCGTTTTTTTCCGGATTGGAATCCTCGCCCTTGGTTTGCAAAGCGCGTTGCTGGCGTCGAAAGAAACGTTGTAATAACCCGGAAATCTGATAAAGGCCCAAGTGTGGGTACTGTTCTGAGCTTTGAAACCAAACTTGCTCCAGTTGCGGCGTTGTTCTGACAATAAAGTCCTGATATTCGCTCGGTATTTGAGGCGGGGCAGACAAAACCTCATCGGGACGAGCCAACCCGTAATACGGATAATCAATGCGACCGTAATCGTCCGCCAAGAGATCGCATACGGCAAAATCACTGCGATAGATAATATCGGTAAGCGCAAAACAGACCTGTTCCAGAATGGTGACGCCAGGATCGTGGGTGTTGTAGTCTGTCCAGACTTTGCCACCTAATTGTTGGATATAGGTAATACCAAGCTGGAACAAGCGTTCAAACTTATCCGGGTCGTTTTGATGTTCTTGCTTCGATATGGTCACTGACATAATCAGGCCTGTTTATCCTCTTGGACAATCTCGCAATTGGTCATGTAGTCGTCATCCCATAATTTCGTGATGTGATAGCGGATATATCGGTTATCTCCATAACTGGTGTTGGTTCGAATTTGCAGTCGATAAGGTCGCTTCGTTCCTTTCTCAGTTTCATGCAGCCACCTCAGTTTTAACTTGTCCGCAGGAGAGCGAAAGAATGCGTGTTGCGCCTTTATTGGATTTTTTCTTCGCCATTGCCACCACCAGTGATTCGGCGCGCATGTATTAATGGCGATCGCGTGGAGCATCGCATATCGGCCAGTGTGTCGGATGCCAATGCCCGCGACTACTTCAAGCATTTGGCAACCCTCTAACGTATCCGTGATGTCGTGCCATTTCCCGTCAGCAGGAATTAGAGCGTCGACCGTTTCTGTTCCGCGTCGGCCTTGTGAAGAAACGGTGCCTTTTACATCGAGCTCGTGTTCTGGCGTTTCGGTTTTTATCCCGACATTACCACTCGGAGTTAGCGTCAAATTGGTTTCGGGAGCGTCATTCTTATCTGAATCCGTAACATTGGCGAGTGGGTTAGCCTTAAAATGCAAGTTGGTGGTCTTCGCGGCTAAACCTACGTGCCAAAGGGCAGTATTGCGATCACTTTGCTGATAAAAACTCAGCAAGTGCTCCTGATCTAAAGCGGTCAATTGCAAGCCAGTTGCAGGCGGTTTCTCAAATCCATCTTCAACCTGATTGACGCAGGAGTCGATCAAGTCCGCGAAATGCTCCGCAGAGGGCATATTTCCGGGTTGGAAAAAGTTTTTGAGTGTACTTCTATTGCGTTTTGGCATAGTTAATCCGTCCCCTTATGATACTGAACAGGAGTCTCTTCACCGTTATGTGATGATTGGGGCTGAGTGTTGATGATGAACTCTTCGCCGATAACAAGGTCTCCTACACCGGCAGGAACCGGTGCCGCTTGCTGATGCTTGGGCGCAATGGTGATGAAATGGTGCTGAGATGGCACCAATAAATACCATGGAAGTTCTGCGCCGATGGGTTCTTCAGTACGTGCGCTGTCTTGTAAGTGATACTTGCTGGTTGAATGATGGCTTATTTTAAGTACTGACAGACCACTGACGCTGGTCACCTGTTTTTGTTTACCGATGAATGCGGCTAATTTTGACAGCGATAACTGCCATCCCAAACCCATGTTCATACCTTCGCTGTTCCAGGGGCAAAGCGTCTGCATGATGGCGTACTCCAACTGACGTAACGCTAATCCATGGTGGGTACCTTCAGTGAACGTTACAGAACAGCGAACTTGTAGCGTTTCATATCCGGGGTTGCGGACATCAATTTGAGTGTGGGCGCGGGCAATCGTACTGAGGTAATCACGTATTGCGATAAGCGTGGTTGAGTCAATGTAACGCTGCTGACAAGGGTTGTGATTGCAGTCGTTGTGCACCGGAATAACCGTGAGCAAAACATGCCCTGGCTTGTGCGAGTTAGAGTCAAATTGTTTAGCTGCGAAACAGTTTACGGCGTCGATATCCGGAAACTGTTCCAACACCAGGCGCTCATAGTCCCATGGGGTTATTGCTTTTCCTTTATGTCGTAGATGCTCACTGGTTCTCGTGACCCAATGATCAAAATTCTCATCTGGTTTTAATTGTTGTATTGGAGTGAGTTGCGTAGTGGCACCCAGATTCGCAGGCTTATTCAGACACTGCCAGGACGCAAAGGGTGGTGTTTGCGGTTCTGCATTTCGTCCGCCTTCCACTTGAATGACGTGCGTTGCAATTTGGTAACATTTTGGATATTGATCAACGCCTTGGTTTGTACTGACTCTAAGCCAATATAAATCCGACGGCATAATATTGTGCTCGGTATTGATAGCATCCGGAATATCCAACGTGATGATGCCGGACGTCAAAAATCGGTGCGTTGTGTCATGAATGATGTGTTTTGCCGGAAGTTCGACCCATTGTTCGCCCACAAGGTAATACCACTGATATTCCGTAGACGGATAAGGCGTCAACATCTTTGCTTTATCACCAAGCAGAAAATAAAGATTGAGGTAGCCTGAGAGCTCTGACGCCGTTAAGCCGATAAACAAGTGACTGTCTTCTTTGTAGTGAGCCAGGATGCGAGGATAAGCGAACTTGTGTTTTTCGTTTCGTGGATAGATTTCCACTTCACCAAATGGGTGGAGGTGGATCATTCGACACTGGGTTTTCGTCGTCATATCACCCAGCTCGACTTTGTGTCTGGCTACGTAGTTAATCGACAGACGGTTTAACATCGGGGTGTATGGCGCTTTTGGCAAAGGTTGCTGTTTTTTCGACTTTGCATTCGCCGTCAGTGTCTTACTCAAAAGCAATCCATATTGATCGTGCCCAAAAGCATCCATAGGTGTCACCAGGGTGATCTTAAACAGACCATTACGAATATTTGACTGAGGGCTGTATGGTGTCTGGGGCCACGTTTGAGTCGTTGGCGTATAGCTGTTACTGATATTGCCAAACGTTAAAATATTCTCGCGATCCAATGCGCCTTCTTGCGGTGAAAACAAACTTTGTGGGCCATCATCTGTCGTATCCCAGCGCCCGTTATTTAGTACTTCAGTTACCACTTTGAAACTATGGTTTCGATAAGGGAAAGGATACTCATTGTAGTGGTCACGGAACCCATCACTTCCCTGTGGTAATCCAGACCAATCGAGGTGATAAGTGAGCTGCTTGAGATGCTTGATGGCGAATTCTTTGCTTGCGACAACCAAGTAGGAGCCATCTTTAGGTTGGGCACCAAGAGGCAAGAAGGGGCGGCTTGGATCGGCCTGCCCATCCTGATTAAACAGCTGTACTTGTGTTGCTCCTTTTACACGGCATTCCATCAAAAGCTGGGTGAATTCAAAATCGCGGAAGATAGTGTAGGGGAAGCAATTACTCTGCGCTTTTAAGCACAGCTTTAATGCTGGCGCAGTAAAATTCCATTTCGAGTTGTGAATGGCTGGGGTAGGCACTTTTGTCGCGGGGAAACCCGGTTCAAGCTGGATATGTAGACCAAACCCCATGGTAAAGTCGCTGTCATTTTCAATCGGAATGATCTGAGCACAATCGACGAGCTGCCATCCTTCTTCAGTGGAAATGGCGACATCAAATATATCTTCAAATAATTGGTAAAAGGTCTGAATACGCGAATAACCGAGCAGTAAGTTTACCGTCGCGTTGACCGACTCATCGAGAACATGCTCGTCAATCAGCTGCTCAGTCAGTGACTTGATCTTGTTAATGTCTTCTTCTGATAGCCACTCAACGTGATTTAGTGCGTAACGTGAGACTAACTGTCCAAGCACGCGGAAAAATCGCTCTTTTTGCTCCATGGAGTGGAGATTTTGGGTGGGTTTTGACGCGACTTCCTCTAGCAGCGCGAGTAATACACCGCGATACACCGCGCGAAGTTGCTGAGTCGGTTCTCTGTCGGCCAACTGCAAAATCCTATCGTCGTTAACTTTGTCGACAAGCGCTTTGCTTTGTATTTCGTACAGCCAACTTCCAATCACAGGCACTTGCAATAAAACGATTTCATTAACAACGGCTTCAAGCGCATCTCTAAGCTTACTGGACTCTTGCGGCAACGAGCGTTCCTGATCATGTTCGATATAGAGCTGAGATAATCTTTGATACACAATGCCATTGCCCACTTCTTGAAGTTGAAATTGCAAAGTGAGCTCTCGATGACCTTCAGCCAAAGAGAGTATTGGGTCTGAAATCACCAGTCCAAGATGCTTCTCAAGGCTGTTATCATCAATCTGGTGGCTACCAAACATCTTGAAAGCTTGGGTATTGTCACTTTGAGCACCTGTCTGCATCGGATTTAGCTCAATTTTCTGACGACTAATACCAGAATTAAAACCGAGCTCTTTCTCTGGAGAAATCAGAGGATCACGGCGAAGTGTAAAACCGAACGCCTTTTTCACTTCCGCATCGGTCACTGACATGGCGTAGTTGGTGCGAAATTCTATCGGCTCAAACGTTGCTGTATTGCCGGGAGTGAAGGCTTGCCCTTTGTTGATGATCACGGGCGTCTTGCTCGCTTTGCTTTGAGATAATTTGAGAAAGACAGGCGCTTCCTCTGCACTTTGCGGATACTGGTTCAAAACGTCTTGGTAATAAAACAGAAGATGTTTATGAGTAAACTGATTAATTTTGTTTTGAGCACGCTTAAAAAGTTTTAAGAAGCTGAGAAACAGAGCAAGCTGTGGAGGGTGCTCACCATGATGCAGAGATTGTTCGAAGGTTTCACGGCAGTCTTGTTTTAAGGACTCAATCAACACCAGAATCTTAGACAGACAATGTTGTGCTTCCTCTTTGATGTTGGTTAATTGAGCCGCTTGTTTTTCGCTCTGGGATGAATCAGATAGTTTCCACAAAGGGTCGAGATGCTCGTATTTATTGATGAGGTTTTTGGGCGTGCAATTAAATAGTTGTTGTAATGGGGCATTAAGTTGAGCCTGATAGCGGTTGAGCAGGCGAAGTTTTAACTCGTAGCTTATTTCTGGTGTGCTCGGTAAGTGTCGGTACCAGCTGTTTAACACAGTAAAAAGGTGAAGAATAAATTCTAGCGTTTGCTCTTCATCCAGACACTGTGCTTGTTTGAACTGACGTTTTAATGCTGCTTCATCCATGCTTAGTATTGCAGCACAAACCACCAATTCATTTTGTTCAAACATCGCACTCCAATTCCCTTTTACCTGCTTGTTCTCATCCATATAAGGGACAAGCTCGGCAAACTTTTTCGCCCATAGGATGAGCTGTTCGAAGCTGAGCTCGTAGGGCTGAAAGAAGTGAGGGCTAAGTGCAACGTTACCTCGTTCGTTTTGTTGCGTCATAAAGCATCTCCCGAACCGAGATCAGGCAGAAGGTCAGGGCTAACGAGGGTGCCTTCTTGCAGATAAAACGGATACACCATGTTGTCTCGCGTGTTGGTGGTGACTATCTGATAATCAAGCTCAATCATTATTTTCCCGTTTAGCGGAACGGGCGTCAGCGTTAACGAATCCAGGTCAATACGTGATTCAAACAGCAATATCGACTGCCGAATCTCGTATTCCATTTCAGTCAATGTTGTTTTTGTTAGTTCAGCAAAAACAAAACGGTTAATTCGGCACCCAAACTCAGGGTGCATCAGGCGTTCGCCGGGTGAGGTAGAAAGGAGGATCGCAAGACTCTGTTTGATGTCTTTTTCGTTACTACACAGTTCGACCGAGCAGTTGTCGGAGGTAAAGGTGGGAGGAAACGCCCAACCAGTCCCCAAGAATCCATTGTCTCTGTCCATAATCCAGTCCCTTTACATTGAAAACTAACCGCCAATGATCACTGTGAAGCAACCCATCGCAACATTGCCACCGTGGTTTGTACTGTCACCAATTCTTGCTGCGGGTTTTCCGCCAATCACCACGGTCGCCGAACCCTTTATTATGGTGGATGGGGGGCCGACACATGTGCATGAATCACCAACGACCGAGGCGGGTATTTTCCCGATCAACACCGTGGGTACGCCAGGCCCAATCACCGGACCTCCGACATGGGGAACGGGAGGAACGCCTGGCGTGGCCATTGGACATACGTGCATATCGGTAATTCTTGCTGCTGGTGGCATGTTGATGTCCTCTTTAAATCAGTCGTTAATTGATATTGACGATTGCGCCTTTAATGGTGGTATTCCCTGAAGCAGACAGTTCCGCACTGGCAGAGCCTTTGGCCGTTAACGAAGTGGTGGCGTCTGCTGAAACGTTCATTCCCTTTATGTTGGTGTCTCCTGTAGCTTCGATACTGGTATCACCAGTTGATTTCAACGAAATGTTTCCGCCTGCCGAAATGGTTATGTCTTTAGGAGAATCCAACGTGATTCCGCTGTCGTCTAAAGTGACGGTATTGCTGTTTTGATCGGCGAGCATAATGGACTTTTCATCGTCACTAATGGTGATCGAATTTTCACCGGGCGTAGTGATGGTGATGACCTTTTTGTCATCGTCGAACTCTATTTTGAGTTTGTTTTTAGTCACTATCGCTTTGGTGTAGTTCTCTTGGGTGAGCTCATAGGGCATCGCTTTTTTACTGCTGTACAAACTGCCGAGAATGATTGGCTGGCCAGGATCTTGGTTGATGTAACCGAGCACGACCTCGTCGTCGATTTCCGGAATAAAAAAGTTGCCACTTTCGTTAGTCGCGTAGTAACTGGAAAGCCTTGCCCAAACCTCGTTATTGGTATCACCTAATGCGGGTACTTTTACTTTGATTCGATATTGGGTTTCTGGGTCTTCATTGAGCTGAGTTACTACGCCGATCTGTAAACCGTCCACGGGAGGAAGCCATCCCGAGGCGGGTGGGGCACCGAGGTCACGATGCTCTGCAGACCATACCGGAGCAAGCCCCAAGTCAACGGTTGTTAGCCACTGACCTTGCTCGATTCTGTGATGTACCGCGCCGATATAGTGAGAGCCGTTGAATCGATCGCCAACGCCTGCTAACTCGATAAGACTATTAATTTGCGCCTTTGCATTACCTTGAAACGTGACAGTGCCACGTACTTTGGCAAGCATCGACTTCGCACGCTGTCCTTTTGCCCAGTTAGTCAGGCTGTCCTGGGTGTAACTGGCTGAGGTTTGCATTCGATATTCACTAATACCTAGCACGTTTGCCAGTTCGCTGGCTGATAAATTCCCCTGATTACTAATCTCGGTCGCTGCAGATTGTTGCGATAGCATTGCCTGTGTACTGGGGTCCCAGGCGGTACTGGTTACACTACTAAATTGATAACGTGCGTCTACTTCCGCACAGAAATTGATCAGGTCAGTGCCATAGGTAACGACAAGTGCCGCAGGATCACTGACGGAAGGAGCCTCTACCGAAAGTTTGTTTTGCTGGTTTGCTACCACCAAGCCATTTGCTTCAGCACGAGTCAGCATAAAGTCCCAGTCACTGCAGTTAAACTGAACCAGTTCGTCGTGTTCAACAGACGTACTGTCTACGCTATCAGCCGTGATACTTGAGTAGTTGCTAATCAGAGAATTAATGATGTCGCTGTCTTTTTGCTTCAAATAGCATTGGCTTTTTCTCGCTATCGTCATGGCGACCGCTTGATCTTTGCAAGTCACATTGAGTGTGGTTTGGTTGTTTTCGCTGATGCGAATAGCATGATTGGTCACCACGCCTTCGAAGATGGTTTCGTCTTCCGTACCGTAGCCGGCATCAATGGTGATCGTTGACCCTGGCTTAAATGTGTTTCCTGAGCTGACTTCAAAAGTTTGATCAGCGATGTCTCCGTCACGGATCTCAAGCTCTGCATAGGCAATATGGTTTACCTGATAAAAAACATTGACCGAGATAATGCCAATTGAACTCTCAATGACATTGCCATTTGATTTGATGCTTAACGTGACAATGTCACTATTAGTCTCGGTGGGAGATGCTGCCATGTCGCCTCACTTTTAGCTCAGAGGTGGAAAGTAGAGCTTGGTCCCAGGGGCAATGTTTCGCACACTGGGTAATTGGTTGTATGCCGCCACTTTGGAATAGTAGGAGCTGTCTTTGTAAATTTGATGGCAAAGTCCCGGTAAGGTGTCACCCGCTTTAAAAACGACATGATGAGTCAGATCGGGGGAGGACTTTTTGGCAAGTGCTTCTTTCTCTTGCTCAGTGAGAAATTGAGTAAAGTCTAGGGTAGCGGTTGCGCGTAAAGGAACACCACTCGAATCAAAAAGTACGTAAGAGACAGACATGGACGTGAGGCGTCCACGAAAGCTAAGCGCCGTGCCCCAACTGATTTTGACAGGGTTCGGTTCGTGCTGCTTTCCGTTATAGTCGTAGATCACTTTCCGAAGCAGAGTCAGTTGGTCTTGAACGGACTTTCCTTTTTTATACTCAACCACACCCGTAGCATCGATCATTATTTCAAAACTGAGTTTCTCACTTTGGTATCCCTGAAACTGCACTGTCGGCGCTATATCGCCCTGAGATTGTCGGTGTTTGCAAGGGTCGTCGGTATATCCAATGCCATAATCCTGCTTGATGGAATTTGGATTAAGCATGGCATTAAAAGTGGTTGCGGTATTACCGGAAGCTGCAATCGACTCAATTTTTAGCTTATCGACCATGCTTATCGCTCTCTGTTTTCTTGTTGGAGTTTACGGTGCATCCATTTTATGGTTTGGAATTGCGCCGTGTGTTGAGAAGAAACCTCGGAGAGAGCTCCTGTGCCTTTATCCGCGCCGTCACATTGGTGCTCCTTTTTTTGTTTCGATGATTCTTTTTCTTCAGTCGTGACATTGGAACGAATCGACATTTGTTTGATTTCTGTAGGCATACGTTAGTCACCTCTTGAACGGCTATTTTGTGCGGCTTGCTCTGCTGTAACAGATCTCAACTTCTTCAATCGCAACGTCATTTTTCGTCGAGCTGAACCCTTCAACTCGCCATTTAACGGGGTAGGCGTTATAGAGAACCCATACCCGGCATGGAGAGCCTTTTTCATCAAGCAATCGGACCGAGACCGTTTTTGGGACGATTGCTTTGGACAGTTGTGCTTCAAGCGTGTCCTGACACCATTTCACCAATGCCGAACTGGAATCAGCGATACCCCGCTTTAGCGTCAGGTTAGAGTGTTTGATCACTTTAGGTAGGTGATAGACCAGATTATTGCCGCCTTCCTGATAGTCTTCGGTATCTATTTGAGCTTCTAAACCAGAGATTTCCTGAAACGCAGAATCATCTTGGTTGTTACCGATCACTACGCTGAAGTAAAACGCGGGTAGGGGCCATTCATCTGCCATAAGCTCTGATCTCCAATAACGCTTTGTATGCCACAAACTGGCTTGGTTAACGCATCAAGCACGATAACCAAGCCAATGAGTTGCACTATGAGGTTGTGATTTCTAACCCTTCATGTGCCAGTTCTATGGTTTCTACGGCAACCTCATTACCGTCGGATTTCAAGTCGGTGCCTGTTACTTTTGTTGGCCACGCATTTTTAAGCTTCCAGCTCATCACCACACCACTATCTTGATCAAGTAAGTTGATGGTGACGGCGGTTCGAGCAATGGTGTTCATTTGGATCTTACTAAACCAGTCATAGAACTTGTTATCACTCTTAAAAATGCCTTTTTTCAAAGTGACGTTACTGGTTTTCACTAGCCCCGGCATCTTGATCGTCGAGAACACTTTGCTGTTGCCTGCGCGGTATTCAATTGGTTGGGCTTCGGTATCCAGACCCGATACTTCCTGGAATGCGGCGACCATACTTGCGTCGGCACCAGCACCACCATCCCATTTGACTTCAAAATGGAATTTGGGCATCGGCCATACGGTTTCTGATTGAGCTGAACCATCATCTGCCATGGTAGTCTCCTTTCTACAATTCGTTCATAAAGTTACGAAGGACTACGGCTAAAAGCCTTCTGCGCTTTTGAGTACTAAGTAATTATGATTCTTGCATTTTTTGCTGGAAGGTAATCTCAATGAATTCAGCCGGACGACTGATGGCTACCAACACTGTAATTCTCAAAATACCTTCTAGAATATCGTCACCGGTCATTGTTTTACCCAGCCCGACGCTAACGCTGTATGCCTCGCCAGGGGACGCACCCGCCAGACCGCCGCGTTTCCAAATGCCGTATAGGAAGTTACCAATCATGCTTTCCATCGATACCCAGGTACTGGAGACATTCGGCTCAAAAACATAAGCCTTTGAGGCAAGTTTGATAGATTCTTCAAGCATAATCATGGTTCGACGAACGTTAATGTATCGCCAGTCAAGGCTGTTACCATCAAGTGTGCGTCCACCCCAAACTAAGGTGCCTTCACCAACAAATGGTCGAATCGCGTTAATGGATTTACCCTGAGTAGTAACGTTGAGATCTTCTTGTTCGTCATCGCTGATATTAACCGTTGGAGAGACAACGGCGTTTAGGCTGACGTTAGCAGGTGCTTTCCATACCCCTCTTGAATTATCGACCATGGTATAGATACCAGCCATTGCCGCCGCTGGAGGAAGTATGTTCTGTTGGTGCTTCACTTCCTTCATGATGGTTTGGTAAAGCGGGCTGATGGTTTGTAGTACCTTATTAAGCAGTACCTGTTCTTGATCAGGTAAGTCTGTCGCGAGCTTGGCAATTTCATCAAGCATCTGCTGTTTTCGAGTCACGCGAAGTTTATTACTGCCGCTGTTTAGCTCATCATCGGAAAGGCCATCAAGATCTTTGAATGCCTCGTTGACTTCATTGGTGAGTAATTCAGAAAGCTTATCTAAGTTGCTGATGTTATGGAAGTTAACATCACTGTCCTGCACGATGGAAGTATTGAGCCAAGGGTAGTATGCCGAGGAATAATCCAGATAATTAATACCAAGTTTAGAACGGAAGTTTTCTATACAGTCACCACTTGGATCCTGACGATCTTTAAATCCTTCCCAGATATCGAGTATCGCGACTCTATTTTTCATCTTACCACCACAATGACCAAGCATGGCTTGCTGGACATTAATGCACGCATCTTCTGCCAGTTGCACACTTTCAGGGATCACGAGCATGGTAGCCTCAGGCTCTTTAATCAGCGGGTCAATTCCCCCTTTTAAAACGCCTGGGTCGAGGTCGTCACTGTAGCCTCCAACCGATACGATATAGCAAGGCCCACCGCCATTTTGAAAGAAAAATAGCATATTGTGATAGAGCGTATAGCGTGTATTCGATTGCTTTATCTGATAAGCCGTACCTTGTTGGCTGAAAGCGACCGCAGCACTCGCATCATCACCAGCTTCACTGATCTCAAAGGTTGGTAACGGCGCGCCACCGAAGTACTGGCGAAACTCTGACATCGAAGTGATGCGCCAGGGTACTTTACTCAGCGATTTTCCGCCATTTTCAGCTTTCTCTGTATAGCCAATAAACGCTGGCACAGCAGTAGCGACCTCGACAACAGAATTGGGGAAGGCATTTTTCTCAACTATGTAAACGCCCGGTGTTTTCATTACAACCATAGTTAAATCCTTTAAGTGAGAATTGAATGGTTACCAAATGCTCGCGATTAGCAGAGTAATACTTCACCCAGTACTGCTGTCATAGCGAGGCAGTTACTAATAAATAATGTAGTAAACAAAATGCACTGCATTTAAATTAATATTAGATGTGCAAACTGATTTTTGTATCATTAAGATTTATTTGGAATGTAAATCACTGTTTTCAATTTAAAAACAGTTTTTATCGCTAGGCCAAAAAAATATGGCACAGTCGTTGAGGTTGATTATCGACTGTTTCAATTTCAATGTGAGCGGGGCTGGCGGCGGCGAGACGACGGTAAATGATTTTATGGTTGGCTTTGAGTTGAAGTGTCAAATCAGAACGGTGCAAAACGGGCAGCGAGGTATTGGAGCGGAACACTAGGCAAGGCTTATGATTGAGATGCTGTATCCCGATACTTTTAAATGTAAGTTCGCCGTTGGAATCGATAATTTGATATTCCTTCGACTCATTGTCAGTGAAAAAATAATACTGCCAATAAGCGTAAGTGTGGCTGTAATTTAATATTACTTGTCTGTTTTCATTATAAAAATAGTCGTCATTAATGGTCAGATTTATTATTCCGACAAGGTTTTGACTTAATTCAAATTCTGAAATAGCAGCGTATTGATCAACGCTGATAATATCTTCAGCGGTCAACCATTGTTTGGGAGACACCGAAAGAGGCGACTCACTACCTAAATGCATCTCGAATAGTGCAACCGACATCGGTGTGGACAATGGAATATCGGTATAATTACGAAATAGTGGGTCTTTACTGAATACTTTAAATTGCAATAACGCAGGAGAGTCAGGTGGAGAGATCTCTTTCAACATGTCTATGTCTGCAACAACATATAATCCACCAAGTGTAGGCTTTAAAAACATGTAGTGATGCTTAAGCCATTGAATCGTATCGTTTGTCGGAACCACATCAACAGGTACACTCATACGGCTGTTAGAAAAGTACTCATGATTGACCGAGAGAGCAATATAGGGAACGTAATTCGACATTATTGCTCCCGTTTTTTTAAGTTAGATTTGACGAAATTTAACGGCCCAGATTGTAGCAATACCGCTTCGCTGTTCGGGATCGCAACACGTACCTGATAGACGCATGAAGGCAGGTAATGGGAACCAAGCATGCTCCACATATGGCTCAAGTTTGTTTCGGTGAGAGTCGCCATTTCCATCGCGATTTGTTCGACAAACTCAGGCATGTCGGGGGAGTTCTGTCGATTGAATAACGGGTTTCGATTAAAAAATGCCAGCAAATGAGACAATATTTTTAAGCCATCAGTGTAATTGGATGCAGAGAAGTTTGCAGCTACCACCACGGAAACGGCTAAGAATAGAGGCTTGTTCGATATTGCGGATCGAGAAGTGGGCTGGAAAGCGGCGATATTTCCTCCCTTGGAAAAGGGATCTCTTTCCAGGCCGCTAATAAAAATAAGCACTTTATTTTCATTAGAGCCATTACTTTGCTTATTAATATCAGAAGGGGAAGCCACAATGACTAAGTTGTCTGACAGATCAAAAGCAGAGTTTATTGACTGATTCATGCGTTCGCACAGGTACTCAAGACAGCTATCTAACATAGGTTTCTCACTCTCGGTTAAAACTTAGTTTAGCTAGATTTAATTGGATTGTTGTGCAAGTTAAACAAATTCTTTGTGGGGCTTAGATGTATTGGGTTAAACAAAAGGAGTGATGACGGGTTGGCTGTTGAGCGGTTTTACATTGAAAGAGCAGGATTCAAAAAAGGCCCGGTTGAGATGCGGACCTTAAACAAGACAACGAAAATTACCGTTCAGGAGTTTCCAGTAATTTGATGACGCTCTCTACCGTGTTGTTAAGCGCCTCGCTGTTGTCGAGTTTACCAGAGCTTGCCGGACCAAGTGCACACGTATACAAAATCAGCTGCTTATCGAAAGGCAGATCGAGCTGCTCGTATAAGTCTTGACGGATTTTGGCGTGTTGTTCTGGTTCCTGGTTTGCAAGGCTAACTAGTGTGTCATAAATAAGATTTTTCATTGTAATTACGTTTCTTATTGTTGGGGGTGCATATAGTTTAGTGGTTTGCAAGACGAAAATCCGACGCTTAGGTCACATATCAACGGGTTTAACAGGTATTGGTGTAATTAGCTGGATGAATAATTTGGTGTGATTTTTATTACTAGCAGTTTTCACTGCACAAATTGGTTCGTTTGCACTAAAGCTTAAGGGATCATTAAAGTTTTGAGCAAAATCCACCTTGAGAAGCTTCTTATGAGCTTTAATGTACTGAGGTGAGCGAAACAAAAGGTGGCAATATGTTAAGTAAACTAAACAATCGTCTTTCTACCGTGGCAGAGCACATGGCAGACCTTGAATATCAGCTTGGCACTTATCTTCAACCGGGGCAGTATTCTTGTGTCGTGCAAGGTGAAGAGGTATTTCTCGAGTATCAGCACGATCTAGAGTTTGAGAACGCCTCGGGCCAAGCGGAATCGCTATTGAGATTGTTCAATATCCCATTAAGTGGTGACGAGAGAAAGTTGTTGGTTGAGGTGACAGGTAAGGGCAACACAACCAAACTGCATTTGAATCTATCCTGCGAGAATGAAACTGACCTCTTGCTCAAGTATGTCTGCTCCGAGCTTTTGTCTGCGTTTCGTTCATTAGCAACGTGATAAAGGGAATGCTCAAGAATAAGTGAAGGCATTGCAACAGAAAGAGTCATCGAGAGTGATGTAAAGCTCTCGATGAACTGAGTGGCTAGCGAAATAATACTCGCTCTTTTTGATACTTATTTAGTCAAAAGCCAATTACGCTGGTGGATGGTTCTCAATCCAGTGTCTTGCTATGTCTTCACGGGTTGCTACCCAAACTGCATCATGAGATTGAATGTAGTCTAAGAAACGTTTTAACGCTTTGAAGCGACCTGGCTTACCAACCACGCGACAGTGCAGACCGACCGACATCATTTTAGGGGTTTCAGCCCCTTCTTCGTACAAGCAATCAAAGTGATCTTTCAGATATTCGAAAAACTCGTCACCGTGGCTAAAACCGTAAGGGGAGGAGAAACGCATGTCGTTGGTGTCTAATGTATACGGAACCACAAGGTGTGGTCGGGTGCTGCCGGCATTATTTTTGTCTGGTACTTGTGTCCAGAAAGGCAGGTCATCGCCGTAATAGTCAGAGTCGTAAAGCAGGCCGTCTTGCTCTGCGACAAGTTCACGCGTATTCGGTGAATCACGTCCGGTATACCAACCAATTGGGCGAGTGCCTGTCAGTTCTTCGATGATATCCAGTGCTTGAATCATATGCTCGCGTTCAACGTCAATTGGCGTGTTCTGATAGTGCAACCATTTAAGACCGTGGCAGGCAATTTCATGACCTTCTTCAACGATCGCTTTGGTCACTTCTGGGTTACGCTGTAGTGCAGTAGCAACACCAAATACAGTAAGCGGAAGCTCGCGACGTTTAAACTCGTTTAAGATTCGCCAAACACCAACACGGGAACCGTATTCATAAAGTGACTCCATACTCATGTGTCGGTCATTATACGCTTCTGCTCCTGCGATCTCAGAAAGGAATGTTTCTGAATGCTCATCACCATGAAGTACGCAGTTTTCCCCACCTTCTTCGTAGTTCAGGACAAATTGCACCGCAATCTTAGCGTTATTAGGCCAGTTAGCGTGAGGGACGTTATCTCTTCCGTAACCGATATAATCGCGAGGGTTATTTTCTTCCATAAAGTAAACCTTGATGTAAATATTCTTCTAAAAAGCAGGATGGGTATGTGTTTATTTTTACTGCGACCAGTGCTTGAAAATTCCGTGGATTGGCTTCACCAACGGTGCCCCGTATTGACCACTTTTTGATGTCACTAAGTTCAGTTGGTTCAGAGACTCAGCAAGTTTCACTGCCGCAGCAACACCATCGATCACAGGTACATTCAGTTCTTCTGAAAGCTCGTTGGCTAAGTCAGACATGCCAGCACAACCGAGTACGATGGCTTCGGCACCGTCTTCTTTGATTGCTTTACGGCATTCTTCAGCAAGTAGCTGATAAGTGTCCATACTTAGAGATTCAAGTTCCAATACCGGAATATCTGTCGCTCGAACACCGCTGCACAAGTGGTGGTAACCGTATCTTTGAAGAAGGTGTTCACTTGCTGGTAGTGTTCTGGTCATTGTAGTGACGACGCCAAAGCGGTAAGACACCAAGCTTGCGAGTTGGAACGCTGCACCTGCGATACCAATCACTGGCTTGGTTGCAATCTCACGTGCTGCGTCAAGAGCAGGATCACCGAAGCAGGCGATAATGTGTGCATCGACACCTTGCTCTTCGCCAGTGCGAATCACATCAAGGAGCGCTGCAGCAGCGAGCGTTTCGTCAAATGCACATTCAATGCTTTCCGGACCGTTAACTGGTGAAGACGCAATGATTTCTGTACCAGGTAAGGCAACGGTTTGTGCGCTGATCGCAATTTTGTCTGTCATTCCCTGACAAGTATTAGGGTTGATCAAATTGATTTTCATTTTGTATTAGTCCGTTTCGCAAAAAAGTTTATGAAAATTAACCGGCTCTTTAGATTTCGATTCCAACTCCAATGACGATTTGATCACGACCAAGTGATGCTTCATCCATTGCTGAGCTTTTTCATCCTGAAAGTTGTCGAGCAGATCGATAAGTTCTGAGTGAGAGCCACAATCGCAGCTGACGCTATGTTTTGAGCCGTACGCGGCGATGACCAGTGAAGAGCGGTAACAAAGCTGTTCAACAAATTCGGCCAATACGGAATTTCCCGACTGTTTGGCTAGTTCATAGTGAAACTTAGCTGTCAGCTGGATAGATTCGGCTAAATCACCATGTTGGGTCGCTTTATCTTCCTGAGTAACAATGGAGCGTAAATAGTTAGACTGCTTTTCGTCCCAGTTACGAATAATGTCGGTGATCAGCAGTGGCTCAAGTAAAATTCGGCTGTTCAGCACCTCTTCTGCTTCCTGCTTACTAGGGCTGTTCACGTGTGCGCCTTTATTCGGTTGAATAACCACAAATCGTTCAAGCGCTAATCGTTGCAAAACTTTTCGAATGCCAGTTCGGCTTACACCAAAAGCTTCTGAGAGTTTGTCTTCTGGAAGACGTTCTCCGGGCTCAAGTTTGTGTTCAACAATCGCCTTCAATATTTGTTGATAGATCTTTTCATCGTTTGACATAGGTAATCGATCCAAATTTTTTATCCAACCCAATAAAGCAATATGTATACCACTAAACAATCTCGCATGCATCATTGTATACAATCTAAATCTAAATCTTTGCCAATTCTAGTGTCTATAGTGATTGCCTATTCAAATTACTTGACCAAAAGGACAGGTGGGTTGAGTATATACGCACTCCTTGTGGCACCAAATATGTGCACTATGGTCAAATCTGGTGCGCTATAAGGGCGACTTCATAGGGCAAGTTTCACCAATTCGTTGTATGGCGGGGGTTTTCAGAATTGGCACGCTAATTGTATTTGGGATTGTATACAATTAGTAATGGAGATAAGCACATGAAAAAGGAATTACCTGTTAGCCCAAGGCTAAGCAACGAGGATCTAGCACCAGAGAAGGAACAGAAGTGGGGCTGGTATAGCATCTTCGCTTTTTGGATGTCAGACGTGCACAGTGTAGGGGGATATGTATTTGCAGCGAGTTTATTTGCGCTTGGATTAAACGGTATTCAAGTTTTCATCAGTTTGCTGGCGGGTATATCTATTGTATTAGTATTTGCCAACTTGATGGGTAAGCCAGGACAAAAAGCGGGCGTTCCGTTCCCTGTCGTCGCTCGTATGTCGTTTGGTGTGTTTGGTGCGAATATTCCAGCTGTGATTCGAGGCATTATTGCTGTCGTTTGGTACGGTATTCAAACTTACTTAGCATCAAGTTCGTTCATTATCTTGCTGCTGTACTTCTTCCCATCGATGGAGAGTTTAGCAAATGACTCGTTCCTGGGTTTATCTTACTTAGGTTGGGTTGGCTTTAGCTCAATGTGGGTACTGCAAGCAATCGTATTCATGTTCGGTATGGACATGATTCGTAAAGTGATTGACTGGTCTGGTCCTGCGATTTACATCGCTATGTTTGCTCTTTGTGCATACATGATCAATCTGGCAGGTTGGGAGAACATCAGCTTTAACCTAGGTAAAGAAACACTGGTTGGTTCTGAAGCAATTATTCAGATGATCATCGCTACAGCACTGGTTGCAGGTTACTTTGCGGGTCCAACACTTAACTTTAGTGACTTCTCTCGTTACTGTACAAGCTACAAAGACTTGAAACTTGGTAACTTGTTAGGTCTGCCACTGAACTTTATTGTGTTCTCTTTGTTCAGTGTGGTTATTGTGTCAGCATCGATTCCAGTTTTCGGAGAGATGATTGTTGACCCGGTTGAAACAGTTAAACGCCTTGATTCTGGCTTAATCACTGTTCTTGGTGCATTGACCTTTATTTTCGCGACAGTCGGCATCAACATCGTGGCTAACTTTGTTGCACCAGCGTTTGACTTCTCGAATGTGTCACCACAGAAAATCAGCTTTAAAATGGGTGGTTTCATCGCAGCGTTTGGTTCAATCCTACTGACTCCTTGGAACCTGTTTAACAACCCAGAAGTGATTCACTACACGGTTGACGTTTTAGCCGCGATGATTGGTCCACTATACGGCATCATCATTGTTGACTACTTCATTGTGAAGAAAGGACAAATCGATGTCCCATCACTTTACACTGAATCGCCACAAGGTCAGTACTGGTACAAAAACGGCGTTAACATGAACAGTGTTTATGCGCTAGTAATCGCAAGTGTCGCTGCCATTATTGCAACCTTCTTTGTCACGGAATTAGCGAACTACGCGTTGTTTATCGGTGGTTTCGTTTCAGCAATCGTGTACAAACAGTTGATGCAAAAGAAATTGTTTTGGGTATCAAAGGCAGCTTTAGCAAAGCAACAATAAACAACTTTATGCGTGGCTTTAAATTGAATTAAATCGCCAACTTAAAGATAAAGTAAACAAGTAACTCAACTAGTGGTTGCTTGTTTACTTCAAAGGAATGAGAAGAAAGAATGGAAATCGATCAACGTATTTATTGTACCCAAGGGCCTGATTACCTACCGGCTTTAAAGCAAGGCTCACTGAATGGATTGAGTTTTGTCTTTAAAGATCTCTTTGACGTAGAGGGATATGTCACCGGAGCAGGAAACCCTAAGTGGCTAGAGACTCACAGCAAAGCAGAAAGCACTTCGCCACTCATCATCTCGCTTTTAAATGCAGGAGCAGAGTGCAAAGGCCGAGTTCAAACGGATGAGCTAGCTTACAGCCTGAATGGTATTAATGTTCACTACGGCACGCCAGTTAATCCTTTAGCGCCTGACTGTTTACCTGGTGGTTCTTCAAGTGGCAGTGCTGTCGCGGTAGCAAAGGGTGACGTTGATTTTTCTATCGGAACAGATACTGGTGGTTCGGTTCGTGTTCCTGCGAGTTATTGCGGCCTTTTCGGCTTACGCCCAACATTGGGTCAGTTGTCATTAGAAAGCAGTTTCACACTGGCTGAAAGCTTCGATACCGCAGGTGTGTTCAGCCGAGACTTATCAACGCTGGAAAACGTGTATGCATGTCTTGGCCCTGAAACTCAGCCTCAAACTGTCGCGAAAACCCTGATTTTGGATCAAAGCTTGTCAAAAACTCTGGGAAATGAACGCCTAGAGGAACTAAAACAGTGGGCTGACAGTGCAAATATTCAGCTTGAATACAACAATGCTCTGCAAGACGCAGGCTATTACCTTGGCGAATTAAGCGCATTATTCCGAACCATCCAAGGTTACGAAATTATTGACCGCCACAGCGCGTGGCTTGATGAGTGGCAACATACGCTGGCACCAGCAATACAAGAACGAGTTGTATGGGCGCGTACCATTTCGGCTCAAGATTATCGTGAAGGGAAAGAACAACAAGCGAAGTTTACCAGCTGGCTAGCTAAGCAACTTGCGGACAAGGATACGTTGTGGGTATTACCGACCACCCCAGGAAAATCACCTAAGCTCACGACTCCAGATGCAGACTTAGCGGAATATCGCTCTGATCTTATGGGGCTAACCAGTCTCGCGGGTTTAAGTGGATTCCCTCAACTTCATATCCCAATGAATAACGTAACAAATGGACCTTGTGGTGTGTCGTTACTTGGGTCAGCTAACAGCGAATACGATCTGATTGCGACAGCGTCGTCTTTAATCAAAGGAGAGTCTTAATGGTGTTTCAAACCGCATTTACCGCCCCGCATCACAAAGCAACGGAAGTGGGAAAACAAATCTTAGAAAAAGGCGGAACGGCTGCTGAAGCGATGGTCGCGGCTGCGTCTATGATTGCGGTGCAATACCCTCATATGAACAGCATTGGCGGTGACGGATTTTGGCTAATCAGTAGGCCGGGAGAAGCACCAGTTGCCATAGATGCATGCGGAGCCGCGGCATTATCCATCGATCCTGACCACTACCGTGCATTGGGCACCGAACTGCCTGAAAAAGGTGGCGAAGCGTCTATTACCATGGCTGGCACAGTCGCCGGTTGGCAAAAAGCGCTGGAAATCGACGGTGGTAAACTGCCTTTAAGCACTCTGTTACAACCTTCTATTGACGCTGCAAGAAACGGCATTGAAGTTACACAAAGTCTTGTCGATGCGAGTGTAAAAACCTTTGAGCGCTTAAAAGATGAAGCCGAATTCAGCCGTTTGTTCCTTGATAACGGTGAAACGTTAAAACTTGGTGCAACAGTGGTCAACCCGGCGCTGGCAAAAACACTGGAAAGATTGGCCGAGGTAGGGTTGGATGACTTTTACCGAGGTGAGATTGCAGAATTGGCAGCAAAAGAGCTTCAAGAGGCGGGAAGTCCGCTAACGATTGAAGATTTTCATCAGCATCAGGCATTGGTTACGACCCCGTTAAACGTTGAGACCTCAAAAGGCCAGCTTTATAACCTGGGTGCGCCGACGCAGGGATTGGCATCGTTATTAATTTTAGCGATATACGATCGCTTAGCATCGCAAGCAAACTCAGAGCTAGATCATATTCATTTACTCGTCGAAGCGACGAAGCAAGCATTTATTATCCGCGACAAAGTCGTTACCGATGAGCGCTATTTAAGCAAGCCACTGCAGGAATACTTAGATGCAAGTGTGGTGGCAGAGTGCGCACAGCGTATCTCATTAACCCAAGCTAAGCCATGGCCTTATCAGGCAAAACCGGGCGACACCATCTGGATGGGCGCAACCGACCAATACGGCACAATGGTGAGTTTTATTCAGAGTGTTTACTGGGAGTTTGGCTCAGGTGTTGTACTTCCTTCAACCGGAATTATGTGGAACGTCAGAGGCAAAAGCTTCTCGCTAGATAGCGAACATCACAATGCTTTAGTACCTGGCAAAAAGCCGTTCCACACACTGAACCCAGCTTATGCTGAGCTTAAAGATGGCCGACGCATCGTGTACGGAACGATGGGCGGAGAAGGGCAACCGCAAACTCAGGCTTGTTTATTCAGCCGACACATTTATCAAAACATGTCTCTGCAACAAGCCGTGTCGATGCCTCGATGGCTGTTGGGCAGAACATGGGGTGATGCGACAAACAATTTACGACTTGAAGAAGACTTGTACAGCGAATACGGGCAAACATTAACGCAGATGGGCCACCAAGTGACTCAGGTTGAAAACTTGAGTGAGCTGATGGGACACGCGGGAGCAATAACCCTAGATCAGCAAGGACAGGCAGACGCAACGAGTGACCCTCGCAGCGATGGCGATATATTTTTAGGAGAGAGATAATGACAACTCAAACGCTATTTGAAACTTTGAACCCACCACAACGTTTGTTGATGGGTCCTGGCCCAATTAATGCCTATCCACGTGTGCACCAAGCCATTTCACAGGCTTTAATCGGTCAATATGATCCGGTTATGACGGGCTACATGACGCAAGTTCAGTCGCTGTATCGCGGTGTATTCGAAACACAAAATCAGCAAACCATGCTGGTTGACGGTACGGCTCGTTCAGGTATCGAAGCAGTACTTGTCTCAGTGATTAAGCCAGGCGATAAAGTACTTATCCCAATTATTGGTCGTTTTGGCCACCTGTTGAGTGAAATCGCGAATCGCGTTGGCGCAACAGTTAAAACCATTGATGTTGAATGGGGCGAAGTGTGTCCACCTGAACTGGTTGAAAAGGCAATCAAAGAGTTTCAGCCAAAACTACTGGCAACGGTACAAGGTGACACTTCAACAACCATGAATCAACCACTGGCAGAGTTCGGTGAAATCTGTAAACGTCATGGTGTGCTGTTCTACTGTGATGCAACCGCATCGATTGCTGGGAATGAACTTAAAGTCGATGAGTGGAATCTAGATGCGGTTTCAGCTGGCCTACAAAAATGTCTTGGCGGCCCTTCTGGTAGTTCTCCAATTACGCTGAGCGATCAATGTGCCGAACTGATCAATCGTCGTAAACACGTCGAAGCAGGTATTCGTGCTGATCACCACACGGCGGGTGAAGAAGAGATCATTCGTTCGAACTACTTCGATTTGTCGATGATCATGGATTACTGGGGACCAGAGCGTCTTAACCACCACACCGAAGCAACCAGTATGCTTTACGCAGCACGTGAATGCGCACGTATCTACCTTGAAGAAGGCGCGGATAACGTGATTGCTCGCCACAAACAAGCGGGTGATGCGATGGCATGCGGCCTAAGAGCAATGGGCTTAGAGCTGTTTGGCAACCAGAAGTACAAAATGAACAACGTTGTGGGTGTCTACATTCCTAAAGAAGTGGATGGCAATAAAGTACGTCAGGAGCTGCTTAATAGCTTTGGTATTGAGATTGGCACGTCATTTGGTCCATTGGACGGCAAAATCTGGCGCATCGGCACTATGGGCTACAACGCACGTCAAGAAGCGGTATTAACCACGCTTGCAGCGCTGGAAGCCATCCTTATCCGTAATAAAGCCAAAATCATTCCGGGACAAGCAGTCATTGCTGCGATGGAAAAATATGTTTAATGCCATTAAGAGGGTGAATCAAGGATGAGTAAATTGGATGCCCAACGCATTATGGAACGTGCTGACCACTTGGCTACGTTTACCTCGATGCAAGATGGATTAAAACGTACCTACTTATCGCCGGAACATAAGCAGGCGCACCATCAACTCGGCGAATGGATGCAACAAGCCGGTCTTGAAACGTGGCAGGACAGTGTTGGGAACCAATGGGGTAGGAAGGTATCTTCCAACCCTACCATGCCAACGCTAATTATCGGCTCTCACAGTGATACGGTTGCGGATGCGGGTAAATATGACGGAAACCTGGGGATACTAGTTGGTATTTCCTCGTTGGAGCAGCTCAAGGATGTTGAGTTGCCATTTCATGTCGATGTTGTCGCGTTTGCCGATGAAGAGGGCACCCGCTTCAACAGCACATTGATTGGTTCGAGCGCAGTTGCGGGTGTATTTGACCAAAACTGGCTGTCCCTGAAAGACAACGATGGCGTGACAATGTCACAGGCTATGGTCGAATTTGGCCTGTCTCCGGAAGAGGTAGGGAAAGATAGCCGTTCGTCAGATGACGTGATGGCTTATCTGGAAGTGCACATTGAACAAGGCCCCGTGCTTGAAGCTCAAAATCAGCCAGTTGGTGTTGTGACGGGTATTGCCGGCGCAAAACGTTTTCAGTTTCAGGTGAAAGGCTTAGCTGGACACGCAGGTACAGTTCCGATGGGCATGCGCATGGATGCGTTGTGCGCTGTAGCTGAGATGATTTCGACGATAGAAAACTATGCGACCGAACAGAGCAAAACTGAAAACAAAGTTGTAGCGACAGTCGGTAAGTGTGATGTTTCTCCAGGTTCAGTCAACGTTATTCCCGGTGAGGTTAACTTTACTGTGGATATCCGCAGCTTGAATCAGGAGCAACTGGAGCGCTCGTGTGACGACTTGCTAACGGCACTTAACGCGATTGCAAAGCGTCGTGAAGTCAGTTTCTCCAATCGATTGCTCTATCAGGCGAGCGCGGTACCTTGTAATGACGCTTTGCAAAGTCAGTGGGGCGAGATTGTTTCTCGAGTAACCGAATCTGAACCGGTATTCCTACCAAGTGGCGCTGGGCATGATGCGCTTGCGATGATCCATCTAACTGAAGTTGCAATGCTATTTGTTCGCTGTGATAAAGGCATTAGTCATAATCCGTTGGAAAGTGTTCAAGAGGATGACGTGGCAGTTGCTTTGCAGTGTTTAACACAAATGATTCTAGCCCAGCAGGAGCGCAAAACGGATGGAAACTAAACAACCACTGACGCATTCCGTTGTGCTGGGAATCGCAGGAAACTCGCCGGGTTATCTGGCACAGACCGGAGAGATCTCTGCGTTCAGCGAGCAACAAAAAAAGGAACATCAGGAAGCACAGCGCCCACGAGCGCTGTTTCCTATGTTTGTTCGTGAGCTTAGCGACTCTTATCTCGGGCAGATGCCTTTCAGCTCATCTAAATTGGTGCTGCCTGAAGAGCAAGATGCCAAGGTTCAGATGGAGCCTGAGGTTGCGATTAAATGCAGCGTTACCTATACAGAGCAAGGCAAGATTGCCGCGCTTACTCCTTTTGCGCTGACGTTAATCAATGATGCAACCTACCGCAATAAAACGGTATCTAAGCTAGCTGAGAAGAAAAACTGGGGCGCATTTAGTAAGGGTATTGCCGAACTTGATCTTCCTGTCGACTCATTTTCTGAGCAGACACCGCTTGATCATCTCAGATTGTGCGGTTTTCATAGCCGGAATGGGCAATGGCACTTGTGTAGCCAAGACGTGTCGGTAACAGAATACAATGTCTTCTATCAATCGTTAACCGACTGGTTAGTAGAGACAATTAACCACCAAGCCGATGACGGTGCTATGCATAATACGCACAGCTTGTTCATTGAGGCGAATCAACCAAGTGAAATTACTATTGCGATTGGCGCACCGTGTTACACATCTTATGGAGAACACCATCAGTTGCTTGATGGTGACCGGGTATTTGTTTGTGTATACGATGACAGAGAGCACCAGTTAAGTGATATTGAGGCCATGATAGACTGTCCACAAGAACAGTGGGTAACCGCTTCGAGTATGATGTGGTTAGAGCAAACGGTTTATAAAATAAAATAATTAGCAAGGTAACAAAGAACGATGAAAACACAACGAGATCTTGCCAGTGCATTCTTCCGCATAGGCTTGTTTGGATTTGGTGGCGGCCCCACGATGATCCCTTTGGTTCATAAAGAAGTGGTCGACAACTATAAATGGATGAGTGACGACGAGTTTGCCAACGTACTTGCAATCGGCAACACGCTACCTGGCCCAATTGCGACTAAAATGGCGGGTTATATTGGCTATAAAGTAGGTGGGAAGATCGGATGTATCAATGCAGTGATCATGACAATTATTCCGCTGATTATCGTCATGATTGCGGGATTAGGCTTATTGAATGAATACCGTGATAAGCCTTGGGTTGCCGGTATGGCTCAAGGGGTATTGCCAGTAGTTTCCTGGATGATGGCCAAGCTTACCTATGACTTCTTACTGAAGGGCTACAAATCACTTGGCGCAATTGCGACGGGTATTGGTATTGCGCTTTCTATTTTGTTTATCGTGGTATTGGGTGTACACCCGGGTCTGGTTGTCGCAGCAGTACTTCTTGCCGTATTGGTGAAACCTGACCCAAAGCCTAGTACGGCTGAGCAAAGTCTAAAACCAGAAAATAAAAAGGGATAAGCATGCAACTTTATATCGATATCTTCTTAGCATTTTTTATTCCTAACATCGTCGGTTATGGCGGTGGTCCTGCAATCATTCCTCTAATCGAGGCACAAGTTGTTGGCCAGTATGGTTGGATGAATGCCAGCCAGTTCGCCGAAGTACTAGCATTAGGCAACGCGCTACCAAGTCCGATTGCGACGAAAATGGCGGGTTACATCGGTTATGAAGTCGGTGGAACGCTTGGTGCGTTTATCGCCGTGTTCGCGACGGTTGCGCCTACCATCATCATCATGGTGCTTGCGATGAGTGTGCTGTACAAATACCGTAACTCGCCAAAAGTAAAAGCGTTAGGCGCGTGGGTTCTACCAATCATTTTCACGTTGATGCTATTGCTGAGCTACAAACTGATCATGTCTGGTGGCGAAGCGGGTTGGGGACATTTTGCCTTCCTATTTGTCGTCGCGGGTCTGTGTCTGGAAAAATTCAAAGTGCACCCAACTTATGTAATTTGCGCAAGTTTAGCCTACGGCGCATTCTTGCTGTAGTTTCCACTTTTTTAAACAGACGGTGTAAGTCTTTAACTGGGCCGATACAAAATGTATCGGCCTCTTTTTTTAAGCTTTAGCCCTGGAGTTTTTCGCGTTGTTATTATTTTTAACGCATCCTTAATTCTTATCTTCATAACTCACTTCATCAGCAATCAGACCAGCTTTTTCACGACTTCTACTCCTTTCTAACAAAATCGATACCTCCCTTTGCTTTACAACTTTTCACAACTATCTGTCGCCTCACTGTTACAGAGGTGTAACTTTGCCGTTTAAAAAATCGAGATTTGCATCACTAAATATTGGCGAAATCTGCTCAATTTAGCTGTGCTCACAGCCCAATTTATCGAGGTGTAATTATATAAAAACAAGTTAAAACAACTATGTGCACTATGTGCACCTAAAGTTGAGTTGCGGTTGTGGATATAACCGCTCTGGATGTACGTTTCAGTAACAAAATAAAAACATTTATACAGCCTGACTCCTTCAGAACGCGAATGAGTAGGCCTTTCCCTAGCGATCTACGTGATCAAATAGGGTTCCCATAACTTGAACGTACCTGGAGAATTCAAAGTGACAGTATCCACTTCCCCGAAAACGGTCTCGACTGCCCATTATGATTCAGAAGTCATGATTATTGGGGCTGGTCCAGTCGGTTTAATGATTGCAAACTATCTCGGCGCCCAAGGCATTAACGTCACTGTGATTGAACAACTGCCGACGCTAATCGATTACCCTCGCGCTATTGGTATTGATGACGAGAGTTTAAGAACGTTTCAGGCTGTAGGGTTAGCTTCAGAAGTTGTGCCTTACACAACGCCATATCATGCCATGCGCTTCCTAACCCCTAAAGGCCGTTGTTTCGCAGATATTCAACCGAATACTAACGAGTTTGGTTGGTCGAGAAGAAACGCTTTTATTCAGCCAAAGGCCGATCGAGCGCTATATGATGGATTAGACCGCTTCTCGAATGTCAAAGTGCTGTTCTCACGTGAACTGGTTAACTTTGGCCAAGATAACGAACAAACCTGGGCTAACTTCACTAACGAAAAGGGTGAAGAAGAGCGAATTTCAGCAAAATACATGATTGCGTGTGATGGCGGCAATAGCTTTGTCCGTCGTAATTTGAACATCTCGTTTGATGGTGAAACCGCACCAAATCAATGGATCGTCATGGATCTGGAAAACGATCCAATTGGTACCCCTAACATTTACTTATGTTGCGACGCTGAACGCCCATATGTATCAGCGGCTCTACCACAAGGTATTCGTCGATTTGAGTTTATGGTCATGCCGGGTGAAACCGAAGAGGAACTCAGCAAGCCAGAAAATATGGATCGTCTGTTGAGTAAAGTGCTGCCATCAACGGAAAACATCAAATTTATCCGTCAGCGTGTTTATACCCACAATGCCCGTCTTGCTGGTAAGTTCCGCGAAGGTCGAATCCTGCTTGCAGGCGATGCGGCGCATATTATGCCAGTTTGGCAAGGACAGGGTTACAACTCAGGTATGCGTGATGCGAATAATCTGGCGTGGAAACTCTCTTTAGTGGTTAAAGGGCTGGCGGATCCAAGCCTGTTAGACACGTATCAACAAGAACGTCGTGACCATGCGAAAGCGATGATCGATCTGTCTGTTTTAGCCGGTAAGGTACTGGCACCACCTAAAAAATGGCAAGCAACGTTGCGTGACGGCGTATCTTGGCTGTTGAACTATGTACCTCCTGTTAAGCGTTACTTTGTTGAAATGCGCTTTAAACCAATGCCTAAGTATCATCAAGGCGTTCTTGTTGAACCTAAGCCTGCACTCAAAGACTCTCCGGTGGGCAAACTGTTTATTCAGCCTATGGTGCGAGTGGGTAATGAGATCAGCAAGCTTGATGATGTTATCGGTCAAAACTTCGCAATAATCGCATGGGGCACCGATCCTATGCAGGGGTTGAGTGAAGCAGAAATTCAGCATTGGCAGCAACTCGGTACCAAGTTTATTCAAGTGGTTCCGTCAGTACAGCTTAAGTCACAGATTCAGACGCATCCAGATGTGCTGTGTGTTGGTGATGAAACCCACGCACTAAAAGATTGGTTTGGTCGTTACCCAGCATCAGTAGCCATTATCCGACCTGACCGATTCGTTGCAAGTATCGCTATTCCACAGTCGATCAACACCATTTGCCAACAAGTACGTAAGGCACTGAGCGCCACAACTAAGCACGGCGACGCGGCTCCTAAACTTGATACCAATGACAAGAAGGTAGCTTGATATGAGTAAAGCCTATTTGCACTGCTTGTCGCATACACCATTAGTCGGTCATTTTGATCCCCCTCAGGAGGTTATCAATGAAGTTAACCGCGTTATCGCTGGCGCCAAACAGCGCATTGATGAATTTGACCCAGAGTTGGTGATCCTGTTTTCACCTGATCATTACAACGGATTTTTCTACGATGTTATGCCGTCGTTTTGTATCGGAATGGCCGCTCATGCGATTGGTGATTTTGGCACTTTAGCTGGCCCGTTAAACGTCCCTCAAGAGCTTGCTGAAGGGTGCGCACAATACGTGCTGGCTAAAGGGGTGGACGCAGCGGTTTCTTACAACATGCAAGTAGACCACGGTTTTGCTCAACCTCTCGAGTTTCTGTTAGGCAGTCTGGATCGCGTTCCGGTTATCCCGGTGTTTATCAACGGTGTTGCGCCCCCAATGCCCGGTTTTCAGCGAGCTCGCTTACTGGGTGAAGCCATCGGTGAATACGCCAAGAGCGTAAACAAGCGCGTGTTATTTCTGGCTTCCGGCGGTTTATCACACCAGCCGCCAGTACCTGAGCTAGCCACTGCCAACGAGCATATCGCAGACCGATTAAAAGGCAGCGGTCGATGCCTTCCTGAAGATGAACGTATCGCTCGCACCCAAAGAGTGATCAACGCTGCGGTTGAATTTACCTATGACCAAAACACGTTACATCCACTAAATCCGGAATGGGATCGCGCCTTTATGCACGATCTGGCCAACGGGCAAATAAGCAAGCTGGATGCAATGAACAATCAGGACCTGTCAGATATTGCCGGAAAGTCCACTCATGAAGTGAAAACCTGGGTGGCGGCATGCGCGGCGCTATCTGCTTACGGACCTTACAAAACTGAAGGTTGCTATTACCGCGAGATACCAGAGTGGATCGCCGGATTTGGATCTATGAGTGCAACCACGACAAAGAACACAAAAACTAAAGCTGTAAACGAGGAGTATAGGAATGTCTAAACTAATTTTTACTGAACAAGAGACAAGCAAATTTGTTCAAATTGAGGAAGGAGACCTCAACCTCAAACTGCATTACAACGATTGCGGTGAAGGGAGTGAAGTCGTAGTGATGCTACACGGTTCAGGACCGGGTGCTACGGGCTGGGCTAACTTTAACCGTAATATTGAGCCTTTAGTCAATGCTGGTTATCGCGTCATCCTTCTTGACTGTCCGGGTTGGGGAAAGAGTGACTCAATAGTCTCTACTCAATCTCGTTCCGACCTAAACGCAACCGCATTAAAAGGTGTGTTAGACGCGTTGGATATTGAGCGAGCGCATTTAATCGGCAACTCCATGGGTGGGCACTCGGCTGTCGCATTCACTCTTTCCTACCCAGAACGCGTAGGTAAATTGATTCTGATGGGTGGCGGCACTGGCGGTGCGAGCTTGTTCACACCAATGCCGGCAGAAGGTATTAAGCGCCTAAATCAACTTTACCGCGAGCCAACTATCGAAAACCTAAAAGCGATGATGGATATCTTCGTCTTCGATACCAGCGATCTTACCGAAGAGTTGTTCCAGACTCGTTTGAATAACATTCTTGCTCGTCAGGATCACCTCGACAATTTTGTTAAAAGTCTGGAAGCCAATCCAAAACAATTCCCGGATTTCTCTGCGAGATTAGGCGAGATCAAAGCCGATACATTGGTCATTTGGGGTCGCCAAGACCGCTTTGTTCCGTTTGATACCAGCTTACGTTTGATGGCTGGCATTCCACAGGCTCAACTGCACGTTTTCAACCAGTGCGGTCACTGGGTGCAGTGGGAACATGCTGACACATTCAACCGTTTGGTTGTCGACTTCATTCAGCATTAAGGAGTTAGCCATGTCTGACAAGATAGAACAACTGGCAGAGAGACTGCGTGAAGCGGAACTGCATAACCTGCCAATCTCACCACTGCGTGATGAGATCGAAGGCGCCGGTGTACAGCAAGCTTACGCTATCCAACGTATGAATGTATCGGTGGCGGTTGAGCAAGGTCGTCGCATCGTTGGGCGTAAAATCGGTCTGACTAACCCTAAAGTTCAGGCGCAGTTAGGGGTTGATCAACCTGACTTCGGCACGCTCTTCTCTGATATGTGTGTTGGCGACAATGAAGTAGTGCCCTATGAAGCGGTCATGCAGCCGAAAATTGAAGCGGAAATCGCACTGATTTTGGCGAAAGACTTACCGCAAAGTGACCCGACTATAGGCGAAGTAATGGATGCGATTGGCTGGGTTGTACCCGCTTTAGAAATCGTAGGTAGCCGCATTCGTGACTGGGATATTAAGTTTGTTGATACCGTGGCGGACAACGCATCCAGTGGTTTATATGTACTTGGCGGACCTGCTCGAACCGTTGACGGCTTAGATTTCCGTGGCGCAACCATGACGATGTCACGCAACAACGAAGTCGTATCCCAAGGTGACGGTTCGGAGTGTCTTGGCAACCCATTAAATGCAGCAGTTTGGCTGGCTCGCACCATGAGCGCATTCGGCGAGCCATTGCGTGCTGGTGATGTGGTATTGACAGGTGCGCTAGGCCCGATGGCAGCGGTGCAGCCGGGTGACCGTTTCGATGCCGAAATTACAGGAGTTGGTCGTGTGTCAGTCTCCTTTACAGAACAAGAGGAGAGTGAAAAATGAAAACCACGAAGGTAGCGATTATTGGCTCAGGCAATATCGGCACTGACTTAATGATAAAAGTGCTGCGCAATAGCCAACATTTGACCATGAGTGTCATGGTTGGGATTGACCCTGAATCGGATGGCTTGGCCAGAGCACGTCGAATGGGGGTTACCACCACTCATGAAGGTGTGGAAGGTTTGATTAAATTGCCAGAGTTTAATGACATCGATATCGTTTTTGATGCGACTTCGGCTAACGCGCACATCAGTAATGATGCTCTTCTGCGTGAGGCAAAACCAGGCATTAAGCTGATTGACTTAACTCCGGCAGCGATTGGTCCTTATTGCGTTCCAGTCGTGAATCTGGAGCAAAACCTTGCGAAGAATAACGTCAATATGGTCACTTGTGGCGGGCAGGCAACCATTCCTGTTGTTGCGGCGGTAGCGCAAGTAGCCACCGTGCATTATGCAGAGATTATTGCGTCGATCAGCAGTAAATCGGCAGGACCAGGTACGCGCGCGAATATCGACGAGTTTACCGAAACCACTTCTAAAGCCATTGAAACAGTAGGCGGCGCGAAGAAAGGTAAGGCGATCATCATTCTGAATCCGGCAGAGCCACCTCTGATGATGCGTGACACTGTCCACGTACTTTGTGACAGCAAAGATGAAGACAAAGTCCGCGCATCAATCGAAGAAATGGTCAGCGCGGTTCAAAGCTACGTACCGGGTTATCGTCTAAAACAAGCGGTTCAGTTTGAATCGATTGGCGAAGACAAGCCAGTTACGCTTCCGGGTTACGGTGAGTTCAGTGGGCTCAAAGTGTCTGCTTTTATTGAAGTCGAAGGGGCTGCCCATTATCTCCCTGCTTATGCTGGCAACCTCGATATTATGACTTGTGCGGCTATGGCGACCGCAGAACGTATCGCTCAATCTTGTCTGAACCAATAAGGAAGACCCTCATGAATGAACAAAAACTGTATATCTCAGATGTGACATTGCGTGATGGTTGCCATGCGGTTCGTCACCAGTACTCCATTGAGCAAGTTAAGTCGATAGCGCGTGCGCTTGATAATGCCAAAGTTGACTCAATCGAAGTTGCTCACGGTGACGGCTTACAAGGTTCTAGTTTCAACTATGGCTTTGGCGCTCACACCGATCTGGAGTGGATTGAGGCGGTTGCTGAAGAATTAAGCTATGCCAAAGTTGCTACCTTGCTATTGCCGGGAATTGGTAGTGTTCACGATCTTGAAAACGCTTATAACGCAGGTGCGCGAATCGTACGTGTCGCGACTCACTGTACCGAAGCGGATGTATCCCGTCAGCACATTGAGCATGCACGTAAGCTAGGTATGGATACGGTTGGCTTTTTAATGATGAGCCACATGACAACGCCACAGAACTTAGCACTGGAAGCGAAAAAAATGGAAAGCTACGGCGCTACCTGTATTTACGTGGTGGACTCGGGTGGTGCGATGACCATGCAGGACATTCGTAATCGTTTCCGCGCTCTGAAAGAAGTGTTGGACCCGCAAACTGAAACGGGTATTCACGCTCATCACAATTTGAGCTTGGGTGTCGCCAACAGTTTGGTGGCGGTTGAAGAAGGCTGTAACCGTATCGATGCGAGTTTGTCGGGCATGGGCGCGGGGGCAGGTAACGCACCACTGGAGGCCTTTATTGCTGCGGCAGACAAACTTGGCTGGAATCATGGCACCGATTTATACGCATTGATGGACGCTGCAGATGACATTGTGCGACCACTGCAAGAGCGCCCGGTTCGTGTAGACCGTGAAACGCTTGCACTTGGCTATGCCGGTGTTTACTCGAGTTTCTTACGTCATGCTGAGCGTGCAGCAGAACGTTACGGTTTAAATACCGTAGATATTCTGGTTGAGCTTGGTAAGCGACGCATGGTCGGTGGTCAAGAGGATATGATCGTCGATGTTGCGCTTGATTTGCTGAAAAACCGATAGTCGTTCTCTGTGTAAAAACACTCATTAAATAATAAATATTAAGAGCCGGTATCCCACGCCGATACTGGCCATCCCTACATGGAGTGAGGAATATGTCTAATCCAATACGTGAAGCAGAGTTGAAACAGAAAAAGCGTGAAAGCCGCCGAGCGGTCATTTCAAGTTATCTTGGCTCAACCGTTGAATACTATGACTTTCTGTTATACGGAAGTGCAGCAAGTCTGGTGTTTCCTGCATTATTCTTTAGCGACTTAGACCCAGGTCTGGGAATCATTCTGTCGTTTCTTACCTTAGCAACCGGTTATATTGCGAGGCCAATAGGCGGCCTGCTTTTTGGCCACTTCGGCGACAAATATGGCCGAAAACAGATCTTATTTATTACCCTGATGGTAATGGGAATCGTGTCGATATTGATCGGTTTGCTACCGACTTACCAAACTATTGGTATCGCAGCGCCAATCGCGCTTCTTCTATTGAGAATTTTGCAGGGTCTGGCCGTTGGTGGGGAATGGGCTGGTGCAACCCTGATGGCAATGGAACACTCAGGCAAAAAGTCCAAAGGCTTAGGCGCAAGTATCGCAGTGTCAGGCGGGCCTTCAGGCGCTGTACTTGCGACTCTGGTTTTGGGCGGATTTTCGTTAATGCCAGAAGAGCAGTTTATGAGCTGGGGCTGGCGTATACCGTTCCTATTGTCGGCATTGCTGGTGGTGATTGGCTTGTATCTACGTCACAGGGTCACAGAATCGCCTGACTTTGAACAGGCGAAAGCCAAAGAAGCACAAAAATCTGAATCCGCCAGCGTGCCAATTGTTGAGCTGTTTCGTAGTTCATCTAAAGAGATTGGCTTAGGCACCTTATCTGGCATCGCTCCACTTTTCATTCAATCCCTATTAGCGACCTTTGCTCTTACTTATGCGGTGTCCATTGGTCACAGTCGCAGCGATGCATTATTAATGCTGACAATTGCTAATACGCTGCATATATTCACCATTCCTCTGATGGCCGCTATTTCCGACCGATATGGTCGTCGTCCAGTTATGCTGACTGGTGTCGTACTGGGTATGATTTTGATTTGGCCAATGTTCGAATTAATCAGTCACGAAAATCCGTGGATGATGTTATTGGGCTTTATCATCGGTAACCCGATCATCCAGGCAGTCATGTATGGACCAATGGGCGCTTTTATCAGTGAGAAGTTTACTACTCGTACTCGTTACACCGGGTTGTCGCTAACGTATCAATTAACTTCACTGATCGGTGCTGGCTTTACGCCAATTATCGCTCAGGCCTTACTTGAGCAGGCCGGTGGAGGGACGAACACTCACTATATTGCGATGTTGTTCTGTGTGTTGTGTGCAGTAACGGGTATTGGTGTTTACTTGTCCAAAGAAACCGCTGCCGTTAAACAAGAGACAGTATCGCTTCATGCAAAGGCGAAACAAGCGATATAAACCATCTCTCAGTCATTTGAGTAATAAAAAACCAGTCTTGCGACTGGTTTTTATACCAATCACAGTAAGTAAGTGTTCAGAAATAGCGTAGGGAAAATGCTTGAGAACAAGGCGAAATTTTTTGATAAGTAGTTATTCTACAATCAAAAATTTTAACGCCGTTATCGAGTGTTTTAACAAGCTAGAATGATCAGTTATTTACTACGATTGGTATTATTACTGTACAGGATAACCAAAGCGGATAGTATTTTCTGAAACACCTGATTCAATTTGCTTAGCAACATCTTGTAAATCAGCCAAATAGTTTTCTGCGGCTTTATCTAAAGACATGGCTTTAGCAATGTAAACCAGGTTCAGACAGCCAAGTAAGCGGTCCTCGTCATGGATTGGAACGGCGATAGCCGCGATTTTATTCTCTTGCTGCCAGCTCTGGTTATTTTCGCCATAACCTTTTTCTCTGATGTGTTGCAGTATCTTGTCTAATTCTTGTGGTTCTCTGGCCAGCTGATACTCGGGTTCATCTCGCTCAGCGAGAATGGTCAGGATATTGCTCCGTTCGTTTTGCGGACAAAAGGCGAGATAGGTCAGTCCACATGCAGTTTGTAAGATAGGTAAACGGCGTCCTACCATCGCGCGGTGAAATGATAAACGGCTGTAACGGTGGGTCGTTTCGCGGACTACCATCGCATCGACATCCAAAGTAGTGATGTCGGTAGGCCAGACCACTTTTTCTAACAAACCTCCAAGTAACGGAGCGGCTACAGCAGAGATCCATTGTTCATCTCGAAACCCTTCACTTAACTCTCGCACTTTCATGGTCAAGCGAAAGCTATTGTCAGAATCACTGTAACGTACATAACCCTCACTTTTGAGGGTTTCAAGTATACGTTTGACCGTTGTCCGGTGAATACCACTTAACTCTGATAACTGACGCACACTCGCACCACCATCAAGGCGATTAAGTATATTGAGTAAATACAGCCCACGGGTTAAACCCTGTACAGTTTTGTAATTCGATGATTGATCTTGGCTCATGGAAGAACGCAGCTTGTTTGACGTTGCGGAATAGAATAAACGATTTCACTGGATAATACGTTGCGCTGCGTGGTGTTAATTCCTCTACGCGTTACTTATTCTCCAAACTTGAGCATTTAAGCTCAAACATTTCGGAAGACTCCAGCAAGGTAATAACGGTATGGGCTTCCCAGACTTTAATGGTATCTAAATCAACATGGAGGTTTCTTTCCCATATACTTGCGATGGCTAACCTATCGTGTTTACCTGTGCAGAATGTAATACCAACTCCACCATAACTTGAATGGGTTTTGACTTCAGCTATCTGTAAAGGATGGGTGTGACTTGTGAGTACGGTTGCCATGCAGGATTCCCTGAAAGAGTTACTCAACGATACCTGATACCAGAGTAAAGTAATAAATCAGGAAGTCATTGGCGGATATCAAGTTTAAGAAATACGAATTGTGTTGTTAACCATGGTCTTAAACACAATTTAATTATTGCATTGGCTCAGGTTAGTATGGGCTCTAAAACTGTATAAAGGATTAATCGTTATGTCGAAACAAGTGGTGATTTTGCTTCACGGTGTCGGAAGCAATGGTAAAGATTTAAGTGCGCTGGGTGATTTCTGGAAGCCTGTACTGCCGGATACCGTATTTTTGTCTCCTGACGCGCCGTTTCATTTTGACCAGGGTGCTGAAGGGTTTCAATGGTTTAGCCTGATTGGAGTGACGAATGAAAATCGCCCGCAACGAATTTATCAAGCCAGAGAAAGTTTTGATGAGACGATTAGCCAGATTTTCTCAGAGCAAGGCATTGATCCGGACAGAGACAAGATTGTGTTTGTTGGCTTTTCGCAGGGATCGATTATGTCTTTAGATGCGTTAGTGCGTAGTCGCTATCCGCTGGTGGGAGTTGTCGCGTTCTCAGGGCGTCTATCTTCTCCTCAACCTTATGAAAAAAATTGCGAGATACCCGTGTTTCTTGTGCACGGAAAAAGTGATCCTGTTATTCCATGGTCAGAAAGTGAAAAAGCGAAAGAGCAATTGACGGACTTAGGTTTTACCGTGGAAGCTCGTTATGAAGATCATACACAACATACGATTTCCCCAGAGGGGGCGATGGCTGCCGCGGAATTTATTAAGAAGTGTTTTAGCTAATAACCCGTCAATTCCCGGATAACGTAAGCACTTTTACTGCTTTAGTAAAAGTGCTTAAGGGTAGGATAGTCAGACTGACTTAAGCCCGCTCCAATATTCTGATTGATACGCTTGCTGCTGAGGTGCGGTTATCGACGTCGAGCTTCTTATAAATCTGTTCGAGATGCTTGTTCACTGTTCGAGGACTCATTTCTAAAATTTGGGCAATCTCCCAGTTTGTCTTACCAAATGAAAGCCAGTAGAGCACTTGTGATTCTCTTTTGGTTAAACCTAAATGGGTTTGAAGATCTTTCTCTGAACCGTTCTGCTTGGGCGTCGAAATACGCACTAGCGAGTGAATACGGTTGTAATCGCCCGCGTAACTGGCTTCTAGCGGAGGAGAAAACTGTTTTAAGGTGAGTGGGGTATCTGCCGGGGACTGCATCAACCAAATGGCGATATCTTGTTGGATTTTTTGCCATGTTTTAGAAAAGTCGTCACCCAGTGAAGAAAGTAACTCCTGAGCATGAGGTGTCGCCCATTCCAGATTACCGTTACTGGAGACGCAAAAAATATATTGCCCCGCGTAATCTAAAGCCGCTTGTGCCGACTTTGCCAGACGGGCAGATTGGCTATGGACTTTGATTCGGGCGAGTACCTCATCAGGAACGACGGGTTTGGTGATGTAATCGGTGCCGCCGGATTCAAACCCACGCATGACATGTTTCGAGTCATTTAAGCCAGTCATAAAGATAATGGGTGTTGAAGGCAAAAGCTCTTTGAGTCGAACACAGGTATCAAACCCGTCCATCTCAGGCATGATGGCATCAAGCAAGATCACGTCGGGCTGCACTTTCTCTACAATAGTGAGAGCCTGAACGCCATTGAGCGCGACGAGTACCGTAAGCCCAGCCTGATTCAACGTGGCGTTTAACATGCTGAGAGATTCAGGTGAGTCATCCACGACCAACACTGTGATGTTATTGCTTGTTATAATGCTCATTAATCATTCCATTTATTTGCAAGATAATATTGTTGAAGTTACATTCCTGCAGGTGTTGTTTCAGCTTCTCAACCCAATCGCTATTTCCAGCTAAACCCTGTTCGATTTTATCTAGTTCGCCGCTCACTCCAGACAAAAAACCAATTTCTGCGTATTCACGTAGCTTAACCAATTGCTCATAAGCCGGGATCGTTTGGTGCGGCACGTGAACGATCTCGGTTTTGAGGTCTGATGCTTGATTACTGGTTTCATCATAAAGCCAATCAATGTCGAGTAAGCGATTGAGCTTGGCAAGCAACATAGGCACAGAAACGGGCTTGGTTAAATAGTCATTATGGTAGCGTTGGAGTTGGTTATTGGTTTCCAGTTCTTGAATGTTAGCGGATAACATCAGGATGGGTTGGCGGAAGTCTTCCTTGCGCAATTGGATCGCCAGTTGCCAGCCATTTACTTGTGGCATAAAAATATCCAGCATAAACAGATCGACATGATGCTGTTTTACTAGCTTGAGAGCTTGTGGCGCATTCTCTGCCAACAAAACATTAAAGCCCAGAGGTGTCAGAATTCGAGACATCAATTGACGTTGATCTTCGATATCGTCAACGATCATGATCGTTTTTCGGTCCCCGTTGTAGCCAATCACGGCATCGCTTAAAAGCTCCGGTTCAGGACGCCCATCTTTTACTTCAGGGAGCATCAGCTTTAATACGAATGCACTGCCGTAGTCGACTTTACTGGTGCAGGAAATTTCGCCGCCCATGATCTCCGCTAAAGCATTCGAAATGGTTAACCCCAGTCCGGAGCCATGAATCGCTTCGGTCTTTTGGTTTTTAATTCGTTCGAATGGTTTAAATATCAGCCCCAAATCTTGTTCGGATAAACCAATGCCTGTGTCTTGCACCGTAAAATGCACCACCTGATTGCGATAGCTCACTTTAAAAATGATGGTACCTGTTTCGGTATATTTGATCGCGTTGCCTAGCAAATTGATGAGTATCTGGCGTAAGCGTTGTTTGTCTGTTGCAACGAACGTCGGTAAGTAACCGGAGGTTTCAAATTCAAACTCCAGCCCTTTACGTTTTGCTTGCATGGAAAACATATCGACGAGCTGTTCCAGCAGTGCGATGAGGCTAAATTCATCTCGGTGTAGTTCTAAGCGTCCCGCTTCAATTTTTGAAATCTCTAACAAGCCTTCGATCATGTCAGACAGGTGTTTGCCATTGCGTTTTAAAACCTCAGCATACTGTCTCGTTTGTTTGTCCAGCTTGTTGTCCGAACTCAATAATTGCGCATAGCCAAGCAGAATGTTTAACGGAGTTCGCAGCTCGTGACTCAGGCTCGCGAGGTATCGGCTTTTGGCGTTATTCGCTGTTTCTGCTGAACGCTTCGCTTGCTGCAATGCCTGAGAAGTTTTGTGGTGCGCGTTCACCTCTTTAGTCAGCAGCGCGGTATGCGATTTTAACTCTTTGACTGCCGTTCGGTTACTCGTACGAGCTAGAACGAACAACCAACTGATGATGCCAATTGGGATAAGCAGAAGAGCAAACGCATTAATTAATCCATTTGAAATGGAATCCATGTGCACTTGTTCTAGTTGGGGGATTTGAGAATATGCCAGTGCCAGAATACTTCCCATCGCTAAGCTTACTGTCAGCATCACAATGACGAAGTGCGCAATGGTGGATGAAAGCCGATTAACCCAGGTTGAGGAAAAGTAGGGCGACAGTATCTGTTTTAATTGTGCGCTAAAGGTTGCATCAGGACGGCAGTTATCATGACAGCGGACATCCAACGAGCAACATAGTGAACAGATATGACCCCCATACGCCGGGCATAGTGCCATATCTTCATGCTCAAAGGTGTGTTCACAGACTGAGCATTGGTGCTCCTCATCTCCGCTGGTTACGATGACATCATTGCGGACCAAGTAATAACGGCTTTTGGTAAGCAATGCGATGATGGGTACGGTCAGAAACGGCAACGCAAAAGCGATGTATGAGGCAAAGGCTCTGGCTACTTCTCCGTAAAAATCCAGATGTGCTGTAATGCCAATAGCGGAGGCTATCAGCATGGAACCCACACCGACTGGATTAATGTCGTAGAGTTTAGAACGCTTGAATTCGATGGTTTTTGGACTCAACCCCAAAGGTTTGTTAATGACCAAATCTGCGACAATGGACCCTATCCAGGCCAGTACCAGCACGGAGTAGACTTGTAAGGTCTGTTCGATAAGCTGATACACGCCAAGCTCCATCAGAAGTAGGGCGATCAATACGTTGAACACCATCCAAACCACCCGGCCGGGATGGTGGTGAGTTAGACGAGAAAAGAAGTTTGACCAAGCTAGTGAGCCAGCGTAGGCATTTGCCACATTGATTTTTAACTGGGAAATGATCACAAACAGGCCCGCAGCCAGTAAAGCCAGTTGCGTGTTGTCCGAGGTATAACTGAACACAGTAAAATACATGTGTGCAGGATCGCCGGCAAGATTCGGCAGCACGCCGTGACTGATGGCTAACCAGGCTAAAAAGCTGCCTAACACGAGCTTCATTGATCCAAAAATCATCCAACCGGGGCCGCCTAACAACATGGCGCTCCACCATTTTAATTTACCGCAACGCTCTTTAGCGGGAAGGAAGCGTAGAAAATCGACTTGCTCGCCGATTTGAGCCACAACCGCAAGCAATACTGCTGAAGCAGAGCCAAAAAGTAGCCAGTTGAAGTCAGAGCCGACATCGTTTACGCCTGTGTAACTTAGCCATTCATCAATCTTGGCGTCTTCATGAGTAAAAACGTAGATCAACGGTATGATTTGTAGCATCAGCCAAATAGGTTGAGACCACATTTGAAAGCGCCCGATATTGGTAATCCCAAGTACGACAAGGGGAATAACGAGGACGGAGCTGATCACGTAAGCGATAGCCAAAGGTATATCAAACAACAGTTCGATAGCCATCGACATGATCGCTGCTTCCAAAGCAAAGAAGATGAACGTGAATGAGGCGTAAATGAGCGAGGCGATGGTAGAGCCGATATAGCCGAAACCCGCCCCTCGGCTAAGTAGATCAATATCGACACCGTGCTTCGCGGCGTAATAACAGATGGGTATACCAGAAAAAATGACGACCAAAGCAACGGCGAGAATCGCCCAAAGTGAATTGGTGACACCGTAATTGAGTGTGATCGTTCCACCAAGTGCTTCGAGCACCAAAAACGAAACGATACCGAGTGCGGTATTCGCGATCCAACTGGCCGACCATTTTCGTGCACGCTTAGCAGTAAAGCGCAACGCGAAATCTTCGAGTAGCTCGTTACCGACTAATTTATTGTATTTGCGTCGGGTTACGGTGACTTTTTGTATAGAGATAACTCTTCATCCTTGAGAATTAACAGTGTCGTTTGAGTACAAGTACTTTTCAATTTGGTGGCTCAAACTATCAAATGCACGTCCTGTGCACCTTGTACGCGCGCAATTATAGCTCTCATTTATTTTTCCACCTATGCGTAATTATACGTAGTTTTTATGCACGAACCGCGCATATTCAAACTTTCCATTCTGGTCAATACTCAAACTCGTTCATTTAGTCAGCAGGATTTATCCAAAGGATAAGTAACATCGCGACGTGAATTAGTATTTGTTATCAACAAATTATTGAAAGGAAGAAGACAAATGAAACGGAATTTCTTGGCGACTTCGGTATTAGCGGCATCATTACTGAGTGGATACGCAATGGCAGAAGACACCATCAAGGTCGGTGTACTTCACTCTCTATCGGGCACCATGGCAATCAGTGAAACAACACTCAAAGATACGATGTTGATGCTGATTGATGAACAAAATAAAAAAGGTGGCTTACTAGGTAAAAAACTTGAAGCGGTGGTTGTGGACCCAGCTTCTGACTGGCCTTTGTTTGCGGAAAAAGCGCGTGAATTAATCTCCAAAGACAAAGTTGATGCAGTGTTTGGTTGCTGGACGTCAGTATCTCGTAAGTCTGTGCTTCCTGTTTTTGAAGAGCTCGATAGCCTATTGTTCTACCCAGTTCAGTACGAGGGAGAGGAGTCTTCTAAAAACGTATTCTACACAGGGGCTGCGCCAAACCAACAAGCTATTCCAGCAGTCGACTATCTTCTTGACCAAGGCGTAGAGCGTTGGGTTTTAGCTGGAACAGATTACGTTTACCCACGCACTACCAACAAAATTCTTGAAGCATACTTAAAAGAAAAAGGCGTGGCTGAAGCCGATATCATGATCAATTACACACCATTTGGTCATTCTGATTGGCAGTCAATCGTTTCAGATATTAAAAAATTCGGTTCTACAGGTAAGAAAACAGCAGTGGTTTCTACCATCAACGGTGACGCTAACGTACCGTTCTATAAAGAGCTAGGTAACCAAGGTATCTCAGCAGATGACATTCCAGTAGTGGCATTCTCTGTGGGTGAAGAAGAGTTGTCCGGTATGGATACCTCTGCTTTGGTTGGCCATTTGGCGGCATGGAACTACTTCATGAGCGTTGAATCCGACGTGAATGACGAGTTCATCGAAAAATGGCACAAGTTCATCAAGAACGATGAGCGCGTAACCAACGACCCAATGGAAGCGCATTACATTGGTTTCAACATGTGGGTTGAGGCAGTTAAGAAAGCAGGCACAACCGATCCAGCTGTTGTTGGTGATGCGCTTGTCGGCGTGACCGTTCCTAATTTGACTGGCGGTTACTCCGCAATGATGCCTAACCATCACATCACTAAACCCGTTCTTATCGGCGAAATCCAAGACGATGGCCAGTTTGAAACCGTATGGAAAACGTCGGGATTAGTGGCTGGTGATGCATGGTCAGATTTCCTACCGGGTTCAAAAGACCTTATCTCGGATTGGCGTCAACCGTTATCTTGCGGTAACTACAACACCAAAACTGGCAAATGTTCTGGTCAAAACTTCTAAGTTGACCATCACGCTCTCTTAGCAGAGTTCAATCGTTAAACGTTAGTGACAGTGCCTTTAACTCATACGTGGCACTGTCACTTATTCGAGTCTTTTGTTTATTTTTCCGTTCACTCGAGAAGAATATTCGTTTAACCAGAGGTTTGCCTACGATGTTTTACGCATCCATTTTCCAGCGACTAACTCAATGTTGCCATGGGATATTTTCCTCGGCTTCGCATGTTACCGTTGTTCTTTTTAGCCTATTTATATCTGCTCAAACTCTAGCCTCAACGACAGGGTTAGAGAGTGAGCTACAACGTCTTGCGACACGCGACTATGATCAAATCAGCCAGGCTGTTATCAACATTGGAGAGAGTGGCGACGAGCGTTCAATTCAAGTTCTCGAACTCCTATTCAGCGGTGATATCTATCTTGATAAAGAGTCCAAGCAATTAGTCAAAATTGTCGAGAAAAAGGGCAGTCAGTATTTAGTCACCCCTCTTTTTGCCGAAGCGTCGGCAGAGCCACTGCTCGTCAAACGCCGTTCCGTTAAAAAAATCGGGATTAACAACCAGATTCGCGGCGAAATTAAAGCCCAGTTGGCAGCGCTGAATATTCGACATTCCGATCCCGGTACGCGTATCAATGCGGTCACACAGTTAATGGGTGACCTGAATGAACAAACTTATACCTTGTTAGAGAAAGCGCGTGTTAGTGAAGCGGATACAGATGTTCAACAAGTGTTGGATACAGCATTAGCCATTTATCAGTTAGAACACTCAAGCGATCAAGCGGTACAAGAAAAAGCGATAGCGACGTTAGGCGATAGCTATCAGCCAACCGCACGCAATGCACTTACCCAATTTTTAGCGACAGAACCAAATGAGGAACTGACCAATGCGACAAACAAAGCGCTCGGTTTGATAGAGCAGCGCGTCAGTTTGGCACATTTTGGTGAAACCTTATTTTTTGGTCTGAGCTTAGGTTCCGTTCTGGTGCTTGCCGCTATTGGTCTGGCGATTACGTTTGGTGTTATGGGCGTGATTAACATGGCGCATGGTGAACTGATCATGCTTGGCGCTTACACCACATACGTGATTCAAACGTTGATGCCGAATCATATTGGCTGGTCAATCATAGTTTCGATACCTGTGGCATTTTTGGTTTCTGGAGCAGTAGGCATATTGATCGAACGTGGTGTGATTCGCTTCTTATACGGGCGACCGTTAGAAACTTTGTTGGCGACGTTTGGTATCAGTCTGGTTTTGCAACAGACCGTACGTACGATTTTCTCTCCACTGAACCGTTCGGTATCAACACCGGACTGGATGCAAGGTGTGATTGAAATTAACCCGCTGCTAAGTCTGACCCTGAACCGCTTTTACATCATCATCTTCTGTTTGATCGTCTTTGCTCTGTTGTTTGCAGTATTACGTTACACCCGTTTAGGCATTGAAGTTCGCGCCGTTTCGCAAAATCGCAGTATGGCGAGAGCAATGGGCGTGAAATCGGAATGGGTTGACGCAATGACCTTTGGTCTCGGTTCTGGTATTGCAGGCATTGCTGGTGTCGCGCTTAGTCAGCTCACCAACGTGGGACCAAATTTAGGTCAGGCGTACATTATCGACTCATTTATGGTTGTGGTGTTTGGTGGTGTCGGCAACTTGTGGGGAACTCTCGTCGCTGGTATGTCGCTTGGTATCGCAAACAAAGTGATGGAGCCATGGGCTGGTGCCGTTCTGGCTAAAATCCTGGTGCTGGTATTTATCATTCTATTTATTCAGAAGAAACCCCGAGGCTTGTTCCCTCAGAAGGGTCGCTCGGCGGAGGGTTAATCATGGATCATCAATCAAAATTGTTCGATCGTTCTACACTGATGTTTTTGATTGTATTGGGTGCGGCGCTTTGCTTAATTCCAGCGCTGAACCTGTTCTTTGCAGAAGGATCTGCACTTCATATTTCTACTTACACCGTTACATTAATGGGTAAGTATCTGACCTATGCGCTGCTGGCAGTCGCAGTGGATTTGGTTTGGGGTTATTTGGGTATTCTGAGCTTAGGTCACGCCGCCTTTTTTGCGCTGGGTGGCTATGCTATGGGTATGTATCTGATGCGTCAGATTGGTGATCGCGGCGTGTATGGCAACCCAGAACTGCCGGACTTTATGGTATTCCTTAACTGGCAGGAGTTACCTTGGTTCTGGCATGGTTTTGACCAGTTCTGGTTTGCAATGTTGATGGTGGTGTTAGCGCCTGGAATACTCGCCTTCGTGTTTGGCTGGTTTGCTTTTCGCTCGCGTGTAACGGGTGTTTACCTATCCATTATCACTCAGGCTCTGACGTATGCATTACTGCTGGCGTTCTTCCGCAATGAGATGGGCTTTGGCGGTAACAATGGCTTAACTGACTTTAAAGATATCCTTGGCTTTGACCTGCAATCGGATTCGACGCGCTTGACGCTGTTTGCGTTGTCTGGCATCGCTCTTGGATTAGGGTACATGGCTTGTCGATTCATTGTGGTTAGCCGCTTAGGTCGAGTTGCCATGGCCGTTCGTGATGCTGAAGCTCGGACTCGTTTCACCGGCTACAAAGTGGAATACGTCAAGTTAGCTATCTTCACTTTTTCTGCGGTACTCGCTGGCATTGCAGGTGCGTTGTATGTCCCTCAGGTGGGCATCATCAACCCTTCAGAATTTTCTCCGCTTAACTCAATTGAACTTGTCGTGTGGGTGGCACTGGGTGGACGTGCAACATTGTACGGTGCGGTGGTTGGTGCCTTAGCTGTCAATTACGCCAAAACCTACTTAACCGCGGCGCTTCCGGAAGTGTGGCTGTTTAGCTTAGGCGCAATGTTCGTTCTGGTCACGCTATTCCTGCCTAAGGGAGTAACCGGCTTAATCAAACGTAAAGAGGTGCATTCATGAGCATTCTAAGCCTTGCTAAAGAGCTGACGGACCGCGAACACGTTTATGAGTTTATGAAGCCGCAAGTTAACCCGATGCTTAAAGTCGGTCATGGTTGCTTGTTGTATCTCGAAGGTATCAGCGTGTCGTTTGATGGTTTCAAAGCAATCAACGACCTCAATCTCTACATTAAAGAAGGAGAATTGCGCTGCATCATTGGCCCTAATGGCGCAGGTAAAACCACCATGATGGACATCATCACTGGCAAGACCCGTCCAGATACAGGTACCGCGTGGTTTGGTCAAAACATTAACTTGTTGCAAATGAGTGAGCCTGAAATTGCACAAGCGGGCATCGGCCGTAAATTCCAGAAGCCGACGGTGTTTGAATCTCAATCGGTATTTCACAACTTAGAGCTGGCGATGGCTGGGGCAAAAACGGTGTTTTCTACGCTGTTTGCCACACTAACGCCAAGCCAGGTGGATCATATCGATCACGTACTCAAGCAAATAGGTCTGTACGAGCAGCGTGCTTTATTGGCTGGTGCATTATCTCATGGTCAAAAGCAGTGGCTGGAAATCGGCATGCTGCTGATGCAAAACCCGAAACTGTTGCTGGTTGATGAGCCTGTTGCGGGGATGACCCACCAAGAGATGGACAGAACAGGCGAACTTCTAACGTCATTAGCGGGTGAGCGAACGATTGTGCTGGTTGAACACGATATGGATTTTGTCCGCTCAATAGCGCGTGATGTAACGGTTTTACACCAAGGCAGTGTATTGGCTGAAGGCACGATGGACCAAGTTCAAAGCAACCGTAAGGTCGTGGAAGTCTACCTTGGAGAAGAAGCATGATTGAGATTAAAGGATTAAACCAGTTCTATGGACAGAGCCACACGTTGTGGGATCTCGACATGCAGATACCAGAAGGCAAATGTACCGTTCTGATGGGGCGCAATGGCGTAGGTAAAACAACGTTGCTGCAATGCATCATGGGCTTGTTACCAACCAAGAGTGGCGAGATTAACTTCTTGGGACAAAACATCACCAAAATGGCCGCAGAGAAACGTGCGCCAATCGGGATAGGTTATGTTCCTCAGGGACGCCAGATATTTCCGTTGCTGACGGTAGAAGAGAATTTACGTATCGGTCTACCAATGCGCAAAGATGGCGCCAGACAGGTTCCGGAATTCATCTACGAGCTGTTCCCAGTTTTAAAAGAGATGTTGCATCGCCGGGGTGGCGATTTATCTGGCGGACAACAGCAACAGCTTGCGATTGGTCGAGCCTTGGTAATTGACCCCAAGCTTCTGATTTTGGATGAGCCGACTGAAGGCATTCAACCCAATGTCGTCGCTGAAATTGGCGACATTATCCGCCGTCTGAATAAAGAGATTGGCCTGACGGTGTTACTCGTCGAACAGAAACTGCCGTTTGCGCGTAAAGTCGCTGACAACTTCTGCATTATTGATCGTGGTCGTCAGGTGGCGATGGGAGAAATGGAAGCGCTCGATGATACGTTAGTTAAGAAATACCTGACGGTGTAAGCGGATGAACAGTGTATTTAACATGTCGACCCAAACGCAGCGCCATTGGCCAGCTTATCTCTCCCTCGGCTTTAGTAAGTCCGATGACAAAACGCAGATGAAGCGCATGGAGTTTCAAGGTCCATTGCGCGTGCAGCGACCGTTTTACCCTGAATTGGATGTCTGCCACGTTTATCTGCTTCATCCGCCAGGTGGGTTGGTGTCGGGTGACGATTTGAGTATTCAGATTCATTGCCAAAACGATAGTCATGCGCTGATCACCACACCGTCTGCTGGCAAAATTTATAAGGCTGACAGTAAAAACATCGAGCAAAAACAGCATGTCGATATCGAAGTTGATAATGCTGCGTGTGAATGGCTACCCATGGAAACCATCGTCTTCAACGGGGCACACGGTAAATTGACCACCAACGTCAATCTCTACGGTGACGCGAAGTTTATCGGTATCGATGTTTTTTGTTTAGGTCGCCCGAAAAGCCACTTTCCGTTCATACAGGGAAGTGTTGAGCAGCGTTTATCCATCTATCAAGACGGTACGCCTCTGTTACTTGAACGCCAATATCTAGCCGCAGACGATCCGCTTTTGACCGCTATCAGTGGTTTCAACAGCAATTTAGTCTCTGGCACCTTAACGGTTGTCGGATTGAGTGACGGTCAAAGCATGGTTGAAACACTACGTGAACACTTTTGTGCGGATACGCTGGGCACTTTGAGCATCACTTATCGACTCAATGTTTTATTAGTTCGTTACCTTGGTGATTGCAGTGAAGAGGCTCAGCAGCAACTGCGAGCGTGCTGGCAACTTATTCGTCCAGAGCTGCTTCGGCGTCCGGCATGCCCACCGAGAATTTGGAATACGTAGTTTAAATTAAGTCCATTAACTAAACGAAGCCTGCTAAGTACAGCGGCATTAAAAGTCACAATGTAACGTTTAGGGACGTAACGCATAGGTTAGAGGGTTTACAAATGGAATTATCTCCAAGAGACAAGGACAAGTTATTGCTGTTTACCGCGGCGTTAGTGGCAGAGCGTCGACTCGCTCGCGGCGTAAAACTCAATTATCCAGAAGCGTCTGCTTATATTTCCGCAGCAATCATGGAGGGCGCTCGTGACGGCAAAACGGTCGCCCAGCTTATGAGTGATGGACGCACACTGCTCACCAAAGATGACGTGATGGAAGGTATTCCAGAGCTGTTAGAGGAAGTGCAGGTAGAAGCGACGTTTCCGGATGGCACGAAGCTGGTCACTGTTCATAACCCGATTCAATAGGAGCAACCATGAAGCCTGGTGAATACATTTTAAGTGACGTGCCAATCGAGCTGAATAAAGGACGTCGTACTGAGCAATTGGCAGTAATTAATCATGGTGATCGCCCGATCCAAGTTGGCAGTCATTACCACTTTTTTGAGACCAATCCGGCATTAGATTTTGACCGCGAGAAAGCCAAAGGAATGCGACTCAACATTGCGGCTGGTACCGCAGTACGATTCGAGCCGGGGCAGACTCGCAACATAGAATTGGTCGAGATTGACGGAACGAAAACCATCTATGGCTTCCGCGGTGAAGTCATGGGAAAGGTCTAATACAGATTTAGCCAGCTTTAGTGAGATGCTAAGCATTGAAGGTTAAGGAGAACTAAACAATGGCAGAAATTTCTCGTCGCGCCTACGCCGATATGTATGGCCCGACTGTAGGCGACAAAGTCCGTCTGGCCGACACTGAGCTATTTATTCAAGTTGAGCAGGATTACACCGTATACGGTGATGAAGTGAAATTTGGTGGCGGTAAAGTCATTCGTGATGGCATGGGACAAGGCCAGTTATGTCGTGATCAAGTGATGGACTGCGTGATCACCAATGCGTTAATTCTTGATTACTGGGGCATCGTAAAAGCGGATATTGGCATTAAAGATGGCAACATTGCCGCGATCGGAAAAGCAGGTAACAAAGACATTCAGCCTGATGTCACGATTAACATCGGCGCAAGCACCGAAGTGATTGCCGGCGAAGGTCATATCGTCACGGCAGGTGCTATCGACGCTCACATCCATTTTATTTGCCCTCAGCAAATTGAGGAAGCCTTAATGGCAGGTACCACGACCATGATTGGTGGCGGTACTGGCCCAGCAACGGGAACGAACGCTACGACGTGTACACCCGGAGCCTGGAACATGGCGCAAATGCTGCGCAGTACGGACCAAATGCCGATGAACTTTGGCTTTTTAGGCAAAGGGAACGCAAGTTTGCCGGAGCCGTTGGCAGAGCAAATTGAAGCCGGTGCTTGCGGACTAAAACTGCACGAAGACTGGGGAACAACACCTGCATCGATCGACAACTGTTTGACCGTTGCTGAAAAATACGATGTGCAAGTCGCCATTCATACAGACACGCTGAATGAATCCGGTTTTGTCGAAGACACACTTGCAGCGTTTAAAGGACGTACGATTCACACTTACCACACTGAAGGTGCGGGTGGCGGTCACGCTCCTGACATTATTGTTGCCTGTGGTCAGCCAAACGTACTGCCATCATCAACCAACCCAACACGTCCTTACACGGTGAATACCGTCGATGAACATTTGGATATGTTGATGGTGTGCCATCACCTTGATCCAAACATTCCGGAAGATGTCGCGTTTGCAGATTCTCGTATTCGCAAAGAAACCATTGCAGCAGAAGATATTCTCCATGATTTAGGGGCGTTCTCCATGATTGCTTCGGATTCACAGGCGATGGGACGAGTGGGTGAAGTGATTACCCGTACGTGGCAAACCGCGCACAAAATGAAAGTGCAACGCGGCTACCTTGAACCAGACAAAGAGATTCAGGCGGATAACTTCCGCGCGAAACGCTATATCGCAAAATACACGATTAACCCTGCAATCGCGCATGGTGTTGATCATACGGTCGGCTCTCTTGAAGTGGGTAAGCTAGCGGATATCGTTCTTTGGAAACCAGCTTTCTTTGGTATTAAGCCAGCGTTAATCATTAAAGGTGGCTTTATTGCTGCAGCACCAATGGGCGATGCGAATGCGTCAATCCCGACGCCTCAACCTGTTCACTATCGCCGTATGTTTGGCGGTTTTGGTAGCGCAGCTTCTGCAACGTCCGTCACCTTCACCAGCAAAGTCGCCAGTGAGAATGGGCTGAAAGACAAACTGGGCTTACAGCGAGAGTTGATAGCCTGCAAGAATTGCCGGACTGTCACCAAGAACGACATGATTCTAAACGACTATATGCCAACGGTGACGGTAGACCCACAAACTTATGAAGTTCGAGCGGATGGCGAATTATTAACGTGCGACCCAGCGACAGAGTTGCCTCTCGCGCAGCGTTACACCCTGTTCTAATCGCTCAGTTTAAAGAAGGAATTTTATTATGTACCGAGTAATTAGTCGCTCCGATCATCACCATGGTGAAATTGATGACTCGATTGTATTGGCTTATGAAGTGCGTCAACGCGGGCGTTTTCGAGCATCTAGCAAAACGGGCATGGATGTAGGCGTATTTCTACCACGAGGTGATGTTCTTCAAGATGGTGACTGTCTTTTCACTGAATGCGGAAAGGTATTTCTGGTCGAAGCTCAGGAGGAAGAGATCGTCACGGCTTCAGCAAAAGACTGGCTAACTTTTTCCAAAGCCTGCTACCACATGGGAAATCGCCATGTACCAATGGAAATCGGTGAACTTTGGCTGCGTTTTCAACCTGACCACGTATTGGAGGAGATGGTCGAACTATTTGGGCTGGAGTGCAACCATCATCAAGCGATGTTTAACCCTGAGTCAGGTGCGTATCACGGCAGTGGGCATAGTCACGGTCATTCACATGGTGAACCTAATCACAGCCATGGGGAGCATAGCCACTAATGAACGTTCAGTCATTACTCTCTCTGTTGCACCTTAGCAGTCCGAGTCTGCCTATTGGTGCATTCGCTTACAGCCAAGGTTTGGAAACGGCGGTAGACCTGGAGTGGGTGAGCGATGAGGCGACGCTACAAACCTGGCTTGAACCGATTCTTAATCATGCCCAGGCCAATTTGGAAGTACCACTTTTAGTTCGATGTTATCAAGCGTGGCAAGCAAACGACATGGCAGCTCTGGAGCATTGGCAGGCGGTGTTACTGGCAAACCGGGAAACGTCGGAGCTGGTAATGGAAGAGCAAAAACTTGGGCAAACCTTTTATCGTTTATTAACGAGCTTAGAAGTGGAATTACCGCCACAGGCAAAAACAATGACTTATCTGCCGTTATTTGCCAAAGCTTGTCAGCACTTTGGTGTATCACTGGAGCAAGCTGCGACGGGGTGGCTTTGGTCGTGGCTGGAGAATCAAATTACCGTGGCATGTAAAACGGTGCCGTTGGGGCAGACGTCAGCCCAACGCGTTCTCATCGCATTAATGCCACAAATTGAAGAAGCAATTACCACAGGGTTTGCGGTAGAAGACGAAGCAATAGGGCTGACTTTACCGAACTTTGCGATGGCCTGTGCATGGCATGAAACCCAATATTCAAGATTATTTAGGAGTTAAGGATGAGTACACAATGTTTACGAGTTGGTGTGGGTGGCCCGGTTGGCTCAGGCAAAACGGCGCTGCTGCGTCAGTTATGTTTAGCAATGCGCCAACATTACGATTTAGCCGTTGTCACTAACGACATTTACACCAAAGAAGACGCGGAATTTTTACTGCGTAATGAAGCGTTAGAATCCGACCGTATTCTGGGCGTGGAGACAGGCGGTTGTCCACATACGGCTATTCGCGAAGACGCGTCTATGAATTTGGCAGCGATCGATGAGCTGCAAGATCGTCATCCCGGCTTAGAGTTCGTGTTAGTCGAAAGTGGCGGAGATAACCTGAGTGCGACCTTCAGCCCTGAGTTATCTGATTTAACGCTTTATGTTATTGACGTGTGCGCGGGAGATAAAATCCCTCGTAAAGGTGGACCGGGTATCACTAAATCTGACTTATTGATCATCAATAAGACCGACCTTGCACCGATGGTTAATGCATCGTTAGACGTTATGGACCGTGACGCGAAAAAGATGCGTGGCGAAAAGCCATTTGTATTTACTAACCTGATTCGTGGTGATGGATTACAGGAAGTGATCAATTTTATTGTTGAGCGCGGCATGCTGGAGAAGCGTGACGTAAAAGTTGAAGTAACGGAAGCATGAGGAATAGTGATATGAAAGGACTAACAAAAGGATTTGCAGCAAGTTTGGCTTTAGTCAGTGCAAGCAGTTTTGCCCATACGGGCCACGCAATGCAGGCCAGCTTTTCTCAAGGTTTTTTGCACCCATTGACCGGCTGGGATCATTTATCTGCAATGGCATTGATCGGATTGTTTCTTTCAAGCTTTGCACTACGCAGAGCAAGCCAAATTTCAGCATTGATAATGGCAGCAATTATTGGCGGGTATGCGATTGGTCTTGAGTGGGCTGTGGCTAATTCAGTAGAAGCTTTAGTCGCTAGTTCATTAATCGGTTTACCGCTTGCGCTTATCGCTCTTAAAAAGGGTGGTGCGAAGAGTGTGATTGCTGCCGCTGCGATACTTCTTTTCAGTTTATCTCATGGATTGGTGCAAGGCGCTGAGGCTCAGGGATCATTTACTCAATTTGGTTTGGGTGTAATGCTGGCGAGCGCACTGGTAATTGGTGCTACTTATACGGTTTCTAGACAAGTCGTGGCGATAAAGGCGCGTTTTGCCCGTCAATAAAAGACTTTGTTGTAGCGGTTGTCACATCGCCTTTCCAAACCAAAGCGAAAACATGCCGGCGAATGTCGGCATGTTTATTTTCAGAGACCAAGGGGATGAGGTTGTAGTGACTTATAACGAAAATTATTATTTATGACACGTATTTAGTGAGGTCGAACACATCTCAAAGATGTTTTCGAATGTGAATACAAGTTCATTGATCTAACACCAAATCTTTTTCCCTTAACAGTGCGCATAATTCCAAATCGGAGTCGTGATTAGCTGCGTTTGTTTCGGATAAGCATCATCAACAAAGCCAATATTCGAAACAGCAAAACGTCCGTTTATTAGTGAAACTCCTACATCTTTACACCATCTCAGGAAGAGAAGTAGCACTATGCGTCCTTATCTTAAATACATCATCCCAACGATAATTCCGTTAATCATCTGGCTGATGCCTTTGTCTGCGTTTCCATTTGATGGCATCACCATTATTCAACAGCGCGTTATCGCGATTTTCTTACTGGCGGCGTTGTGTTGGGTTTTCGAGCCTATCCCAATTTACGCAACTTCGGTGGTGATTATTGTTCTGGAACTACTGCTGATTTCCAATAAGGGAATCGTGTTGTTTAGGGCACAAGAAGGGCAGGCGCATTTTGGCGAGTTGTTGCAATACAATGAGATCATGGCGACCTTTGCCAGCCCAATTATTATGCTGTTCTTGGGCGGTTTCTTTCTGGCGATGGCGGCGACTAAGTACCGTTTGGACGTGAACTTAGCGCGTGTACTTTTGAAGCCGTTTGGACAAAATCCCAAGTACGTTATGTTGGGGTTGATGCTGATTACCGCCATTTTCTCCATGTTCATGTCTAACACGGCAACTACCGCGATGATGTTATCTATCCTGACTCCCGTCATTGCTGTATTCGGCCCGAAAGACCCGGGTAGAATCGCATTTGCTTTGTGTATTCCAGTTGCGGCAAACATCGGCGGTATCGGGACACCTATCGGGACGCCACCGAACGCGATTGCACTTAAATATTTAGTCGGGGAGAACCTGATTACTTTTGGTGAATGGATGGTATTTGGTGTGCCGTTTGTCGTGATTATGATGGCTCTAGCTTGGGTACTTATCGGGGCAATGTATAAAGCCGAACAAACCACAATCGACTTGAATATTAAGAGCAAATTCCTGAAGACGCCAAAAGCGATGATTGTGTACATTACATTTGCGGGTACGATTATTCTTTGGTTAATGGGTTCAGCACACGGCATGAACTCATACACAGTCGCTTTGATTCCTGTCGCGGTTTTTTCCTTAACTGGCATCATCAACAAAGAAGATTTAAAGAAAATTTCCTGGGACGTACTTTGGCTGGTTTCTGGTGGTATTGCCCTTGGGTTAGCCCTTGATAAAACCGGCTTGGCTAAATTAGTCGTGAACAGCATTCCATTCGACCAATATTCACCTTATGTGGTGTTGTTTGGTGCCGCTTTCCTTTGTTTAGCCATGGCCAACTTTATGTCGCATACGGCAACCGCTAACTTGTTGATGCCAATTATGGCTGCTCTAGGTACATCGATGGCATCACTAACACCATTAGGTGGTGAAGTAACGTTGATTCTGGTAGTGACGTTTGCTGCTTCTCTGGGTATGTCTCTGCCAATCAGTACGCCACCAAATGCGCTTGCTCATGCTACCGGGCATGTACAAAGTAACCAAATGGCTCGGATTGGCGTGGTACTTGGTGTTGTGGGTGTACTGCTAAGCTTTGTTATGGTTTGGATACTGCATTCTGTAGGGCATATCGGTTAAGTCATGTATGAAAGCAAATTAGATGCGTTGGTAGAACGCTACTTCGATAATAACGACCGACGAATTAATGTGTCGGCAGGGTCGGTATTGATTGAACAAGCTGGCTATAACGATCGTCTATATTTCGTGATTTCGGGTGAATTGGCGGGCTACTACTCAGAAGATGACAAAAAGCCCATTAAAGTTTTTTCCGCCTCCGAGGGGACATTTATCGGGGTGCATAGCTTTTTTTCTGGTACGTGGACGGCGTCGTCAACCGTGGTTGCTCAAACAGCCGCAGAGCTAGCTTGGATAGAGCGCAGTACGCCAGCGGTGCAAGAATCACAATTCGGTCCTCTGACAACGCAATTTATGCCGGTAATGGTCAACGAGTTATCTCGCCGTCAGCACCGTGCAATGGAAGAGGCACTTGCAAAAGAAAAGGCCCTGCAAAAGCTTCATACTGCAGAGCAGATGACAACGCTGGGGCAATTGGCTGCGGGTATTGCACATGAACTTAACAACGCCATTGGGGTAGTGAGCAGTAAGTCCGAACGGTTACAAACTGTGATTATGGAGCTGTTAGAGGAAGTGCATCCGGAGGCGAGTCAGTTTTTTGATTTTGGCTTGCTTCAGGGGCAAAAAGTCTCGTCTAGTGAGGCACGCAAACGAGGCAAGCATTTTGAAAAGTATTATGGCCTCCCGAGAGACTTAGCGAGGGATTTGGCTCGAGCGGTACCAGAAGGTTACCTCTCAGAGCATTGGTTGAAGCGTCCTGAGGAAGCCATCAGGTACTGGCAGATGGGGAGAGATCTTCATGACTTGCGTCTGGCTTCCAAGCATACGGTGGGCATTGTTCGCTCTGTTAAGCAATTGGGTCGCACCGATATCGATCTGGATGAGGCTTTGAATATCAATGATTCGATTAACCGAGCGGTTGCATTGTTACAAAGTGATTTAAGACGAGTACAAGTTCGTTTTAGTCCTGCGGAACTTCCTTTGTTTGTTGGCTCACAGACCGAACTCGTCCAGATTTGGGTGAATATCTTAAAAAATGCTTGTGATGCGCTCATTAGCGTAGATTCGCCAGTCATCGAGATTCAAACTCGAGCCAGCAAAGGAAAAATTCTTGTCACTATCACTAATAATGGCCCTGAGATAGATGAAGCGACGCGTAGAAAGATATTTCGGCCGAACTTCACTACCAAGAAAGGTGGACTGTCATTTGGACTGGGCTTGGGCTTGTCGATAGTTAAACGCATCGTAGCAGGCTATGGCGGTTCGATTGTTGTAAAGAGTAACAGCGACAAAACTATTTTTAGAATCAAATTACCGGTAGAGGGTGAACATGGAGAAGCTTAATTTAATTTGCGTTGATGACCAACGAGAGGTGTTAAGCGCAGTTTTACTTGATCTAGAACCATTATCTCAGTGGATAAACATAGAAGATTGTGAGTCCGCAGATGAAGTTCTGGAACTGATAGATGAACTTGATGCAGAGGGTGAAATGATTGCTTTGATCATCTCTGATCACGTCATGCCAGGAAAAACTGGCGTTGAGCTTTTGGCTGAAATTTCAAAAGACAGTCGTTTTACTCATACTAGAAAAGTCCTTTTAACCGGGCAGGCAACGCACACAGATACCATTAATGCGATTAATACCGCAGGCATTGACCGTTACTTCGAGAAGCCGTGGCAGGCCAGCCAGTTGGTAGAGTGTGTGAGGAATCTGGTGACCACATACATCTTTGATATGGGGCTGGATTATACTCAATACCATGAACACCTTGATCAAAGCGTTGTCTTTGAAAGACTTAGATAACGAATATCTCTGTCATTTTTTACGGCTACGAGTTCAAAATCGTAGCCGTTTTATTTCCCACGCCTCGAAATAGAAATCTATCATCTCTAAGTCTTTTAATTTCTGTTATGGAAATATGTCATACTGTTCCTACGCTAAAAACGTAGCGAATAATACATTCAGATATAATCAGCAATTTTAATTATTTGCCTTACGGCTTGACGATATCACACAAGGCTTCTTCGCTGCTTATGGCGTGAAAGAGGCACGTTTATGTATTATTTAATCACCTTTCATTCTTGTTGTGTGTAACTTAATTAACTTTATGAAATAACTGCTGATTTTTACAAGGTCGTTGTTTAGAAGAAACTAATCAAGATTGGCGGCTTGAATTGTACAATTAAATGCTAATTTAGCTATATCTTATTTCTTTTTTGGAAATAGTGCGTGCGGGTTTTTTCATTAGTTGCAAATCGTTGGCTAGAGTAAACTCTGTGTGTGGTTCGACAGAATAACAAAACAACAACGTTGTTTGGCTTAAAAAGGAGTGAACCCACTGCGTTTACCGTAGTAGAGATAGACCAGTACAATCTAAATTAAAAATGGCTGGCTACTCTATATAAGCGGTGGGCGATTTGATGATGTTAAGACGTTTACCTGCGTAGTGACGACATCCGGTGGGGAATCTTCCTCGATTCTCAAGACAAAAATCCCATCTTTACATCTTCAGCTTGTTCAAAATGTTAATAGTCAATATTCACAAGCGCTAAGCACTTTACATGCATCAAGTAGTTGCTGTTGTAACCAGCGTAAGGCGGGATCATTTAAACTCGCTTTGTTCCAGACTAAACTATACGACACTTGCCCAAAATCAAACGGCAGAGGCTGCTCAACCAAACCTTTTGTTTGCAGTGCGATTCTTGCCCAACGTTTAGAGCAGGTGAATAAGTAATCTGTATGATGGCACATTACCGCTGCGGAGCCGAAATCAGCGACGCGCATGGCAAGGTTTCGTTTCTGGTGCCTTTGTTGCAAATTTTGCTCAAAGTATGGCCGAGAAAGGTCTTTATCATGAATACCTACATGCCGAGCGGACAGATATCCTTCAATCGTCAGTGGTTGCTTGGCCAGCGGATTAGATTTGCCCATCAAACAGATCAGCTCATCTTTTAATATGGTTTGCCAAACGAGATCTTTGTTATGAGTCGGTGGCTGACTAAGGTCATGGGGCAGCAACAAGAAGTCAATCTGACCTCTGATCAACGCATCAAAACTCATCTCGTCTTTAGAATGGACGTTTAAATAAGCATGGTTACCAAGCTGTTGTGACAAGTGGACCAAGACTGGAGCAAACAGCTCCATTGAGCTTTCACGCATCGCAATGGAGAAATCGCCCTGATAGTACGCCGGACTGAATGAGCCCTGGTGCAATAAGCCGTTCATGCTAGACAAGATGCCGTGAATAGAAGGACCGATATTTATTGCAAATGGGGTTGGTACTAAACGGGTACCATCACGATAGAAAAGTTCGTCTTTTAGAGTTTCACGAAGCTGGCTTAGTGTTTTACTGACACTCGAAGGTGTAACACAAAGTCGCTCTGCAGCTTGAGTGACACTGTGTGTTGTCAGCAACATGTGTAACACGGTGAGGTGTTTCAAACTGATTCTAGAAAGAGTGATATAGTCCATAAGTGAGTTTAGGTCTTTGTTTTATTCGAGAATAACAGCAATTTTGTAATTTATCATGTTATGAAGATAAGATTTTATGGTATTTATCACTATCGTAATTCGATTATGATGAGGGTTGTTCGTCCCATCTCGTCCAGTTTGAGCGTTGTTACCGAGAAAATGTGGATAGGCGGTTTGCAAACAATCCTATTAGTAAAGCAGAGGGTTTCTGTTTTCGTAAGGTTTAATAGGGAACACAGAGCGGAAATGAGAAGGACGACCTATAAAACTAAATAGTTGTCGTATCGACAAAATATCACATTTGTCGTTGTTGGTTGAATTACATATAAGACGCATCCAACCACACGATTGAATAGATTAAATGAACGAACTGATCGATGCTATTGCGACTCATGGATATTATATTTGGGACGATTTTCTTTCAGAAGAAGAGGTTGCTCACTTAAGAGCGTGTATCCCTGACAATTGGAAAAAGGCGCGCATTGGTCGTAATGAAGATGTTACACGCATAGAATCCATTCGCAGTGACAAAATTCAATGGCTAAAACCTGATATGGGCGAGCCGATAGCATCTTACCTAAATAAGATGGAAGACATTCGCGAAGCGGTTAATCGTCATCTATACCTCGGTCTGTTTGAATATGAATCTCACTTTGCGAAATACGAGCAAGGCGATTTTTATAAAAAACATCTCGATAGTTTCAAAGGAAATGAAAATCGTCGTTTGACCACCGTGTTTTACATGAATGAAGCCTGGAGTGAAGAAGACGCTGGCGAGCTGGTCGTTTATGACCTTAAAGACAACGTAATCGCTAAGATACCACCGCGTGGAGGGCGTCTTCTTGTTTTCTTGTCAGAACAATTTCCACATGAAGTGTTACCGACTAATGCAGAGCGATTTAGTATCGCAGGTTGGTTCCGTATCAATGGCGTCAGAGATAATTTGTTAGATATCGCAAGCTAACTGACACGATTTAATCCCTTTTTATTAAAATCAGGTGAGGCGTAATCTTTACGTCTCGCCATCATCCTATAACAGAACATTTTCAACCATGTTCTGAATCCTCTGTTTTCACTCCCAACCATCCATAACAAACCTACCAGAAATCATATAATTAAGTTTTGCCCTGATAGTCGTGATGAGTCTCACCCGATCGTCATGAATTTTTTTGGCTGATTTCTATGTGTAAATATAAGTATACATTAATGGATTTTAATTCTTACACTTTGCTTGATCTTATCGTGAATATCCTACAATATCGGGCTCATAACAAAATATGGTGTCATGTAGGGTCATTATTACCCGATCTGGTGCTGCTAATATTCAATGTGATGTAAAGAATAATATACAATGAGTCGTTCTAAAGTGTTTGGTAGCACCCTAATTATTGCAGGGACTACAATTGGTGCCGGTATGCTGGCGCTTCCTCTTGCCTCTGCTGGTATCGGTTTTTCTACTTCCCTCGTTATTATGTTGGGTCTTTGGGCTTTAATGGCATTTACCGCCTTATTGATGCTCGAGCTTCATCAGTATGCTGAAAGCAGTGCAACACTCCATACTCTGGCGAAACAAATACTGGGCCAGAAGGGTAAATGGGTTGCCAGCTTTGCAATGCTATTTTTGTTTTACTCTTTGTGTGCGGCATACATCGCTGGTGGCGGTGCACAGTTTGGCGAACGCCTAACCCAATGGTTTGATCTTGATATTTCAGGCTCGACTTCAACCATCATTTTCACATTGATAGTGACGTTGGTTGTGACTGTTGGCACCGGTACCGTAGATAAAGTGAACCGTGTTTTGTTTGCCCTCAAACTTCTTACTATGGTTGCGGTTCTGTCATTTTTAGCGCCAAATGTGACGCAATCTTACCTGCTAAGCATGCCAATAGGACAAGGTCTTATTGTGGCGGCAATTCCTGTGATTTTTACGTCTTTTGGTTTCCACGGCAGTATTCCGGCTATTGTGAACTATTTAGACGGAGACACTGCTTCATTGCGTAAAGCCGTGATCGTGGGCTCTACTATTCCTCTGGTGATTTACATCTTCTGGCAAGTCGTGACGTTAGGCGTGGTCAGTCAGGATACATTGATTGAAAATGGCGGATTAAGTGCTCTTATTGGACAGTTATCACTGACGGTTCACCAATCAAATTTGGGTAACATTGTTGGTGTGTTTGCAGACTTGGCTCTATTAACCTCTTTCCTTGGCGTGAGTCTTGGCTTGTTCGAGTTCTTGGGCGATACGATCAAAGGAAGCAGTGAGAAGCCAAACCGTTTGATTGCTGCGTTAATCACGTTCACTCCACCATTAGGCTTTGCGCTGTTTTATCCGCAAGGTTTCATTATGGCATTAGGCTATGCGGCTATCGCTCTGGCTATTCTAGCGATATTTTTACCGCTGGTTATGGTTATTAAAGTCCGTCGCTCTGACGATTTTGCCGGAGAATACCGCGTAGCTGGCGGGCAGGGTGCGTTAGTGATCACAGGTATCGCAGGTACGGGAATCGTCGCTGCACAGATATTGATTACGCTTGGAGTGTTGCCAGCTTTAGGTTGATTATTCTGTCTAAAACTAAACATTTTTAAAGCCAATGGGTATGACTCATTGGCTTTTTTAATCTGGATCAGGTGAGTTGGATATATCCGCTAAAAAAGTTGGCGGATGTTCGGTTTTGTTTTGTACACTTATATTGTGGTATATCAAAAATTTGAGTTGAAAAAATTTGCTCTGATAATTTACGCAATAAACTGATAAAAAGGGCTTTTTCGCTCAATACCTAGTTTGACTGGGAGAGTGGAAGTATGACACACCGTAGTTTTTATCCGTTTGCAAAACCGCTTAATGAGCAATTGCAAGCGTTGAAAAATAGGATGCAGGCACATATGCCATGCATTGACAGGGTGTCGTTCGCAAAATATCACCCCAGACAAGATATGCTCATATCTTTCGCTGACACTGAGTTTGATAACTGGGATTTAGCGCATTATGAAGCCCCACTTCGTAAACTCCCCAACTTGTATGCCGCGGCTCAAAACGGAACACCTCGTATCGTTGATGATCTCAACGACATTAACCACAGCGATCGCGTTAAAGTCCTGCTTAACTACGGGTATCGATCTTCTGCCGCAATTCCTTGCTACGAAAACAAAGTATTTACCGGCTTTGTCTTTTTGAATTCCGTTAAACCCAATTCATTTAAGTTAGAAACGCTGGATGTGCTCAAACCTTATTTTGATATGGTCGAATTTGCCGTGGAGTCGGAAGATCATGTTGTGAATGAGATCGAAAGGCTGTCTGAGCGTAAGCTATGTTCGATGCCTGGCTATTGTCCAGAGTGCTATGCCCACACTAAGAGAATGCGCCTTTACGCTCACTTGCTTGGTGTTCACCTTGCGGAACGACATAAGTTGACGGATGAAATGGTTGAACAGATTGGTATTTTCGCACAGTTCCATGCTGTGAGTGATATTCAATTGCCAATTGATATTGCTTGTCATCGTAGTCATTTTAGCAAAGAGCAAGAGTCCATCATCATCCAGCATATTGAGCAATGTATCGAGTCGGCAGATGACACCGTTGCCCGCATTGGTAACCCCGTTCATCCAAGTGTTGTGCTATTCATGCAGATGGTGACTTATCAGTATGAAAATTTAAACGGGTCAGGCTACCCGCATGGATTGGAAGAAAAGGATATTCCAATCGCCGCTCAAATTGTTGCAGTTGCGAACTCCTTTGACGTACTGACCACGCACCACCCAAACCGTCAGGCATGGTCTATTCCGTATGCGTTAATTGAGTTAGAGAAATGGGTAAGTGATGGTTTATTGTCTGGTGAGTGTGTCAACGTCTTGCGGGATAACCAAGTTTATCTAAAACAAATTATCCATAAATATCCAGAACACTGCTCTGTCGAATAGTGGTAAACAATGAAGGAGATGAAAATTTGACTAGGAGGATTTTATAAACAATACTGTATGTATGTACAGTGTTGTGGTTTAGATTAAGTTTGGAGGTGAAGTATGTTGTGGGAAACCCTAGAAAGAGTAAACCGCTTACGCCAACAAGCACTTGCGAATTCTGAGTTTGTTCAGTCGGCCAAAGAGCATGAACAGGCTTTGCATGAGCAAGAGTATCATTACCAACCAAAAAACGCGCGTTCAGCCAAAGACAGACAAGGTAAAAAATCGCTGGCTGATATATACAAAGAAGTAGAGTTTAGCGCGGATTCTCGTCATTAATCCTTTTCATCGCTGCTGCGGCTTACACATAATAAATGCCGCAGCGCAATTGCTTTTGCATTAACTGGATGCGCTTAGAAATCCGCTTTGCGTACGTAGTGCGGGTTTTTGTATTTCTTTGCTGGACCAAATGCAGAAACCACCAGTTTGTTCCACAGTGCTTTATCAAACTCATCTTTAGGGATAGAAGGGTAGAGGGTCTCTTCTTCTTCTCTGGAGAAGTTCATGTACTGCTTTTTCTTAATCTGGTTGTACTTCTTCGCTATCTGATTGTGCTTTCTTACCCACTCTAACTTGTAGTCACGAAGCACTTGTTCACCTTTGTCTTCGCTCATACGAGAAAGGAAAAGCCTTTTATAAGAAACTTTTCTGTCCAGCATGGTTCTCATGACAGTCTGAATATATTTGCCATGATGTGTTACGGTGATGTCATTTTCGTCAATAGGAGTAATACACCAGCCTTTTGGGAGAAAGTCTGGTTTCTTAAATTGTTTGTTACGTTCCATTAAAGCTTGGTGCAAAACCAAATCTGAGGTTCCGCGGAACGTTTTTTGCCATTTACCAATGCGAATTTGAATCGAGCCTGGTAAACGATAGATATTAGTAAACTTATCTTTATCCATGGACTTCAGTCATGAGATTAATATGCAATATTGAAATGTGATAACCAGCCGATCGAGAAATAGAAAATAGACTGGCTGAATTTAATTGCGATTTTACAACGACATCGCGTTAATTAGCGAGGGGTTATGTCAATTATCGGTGAGGAAATAGAAAATTATTGTCGTTTGTTGCGAAATGTAACGCTAAATTACGTCAAAATGCAGAAGTTGAATATTAAGGTGTGATTACTGCACCAAAATAGTACGCCCGTAAACTGGTTACGGGCGCATACTCTAAACCGCTTCTTCCAATTGATTTGCTTCCTCTTCCTCAATTTCTTGTAAATGTCTGCTAGCTTGTTGCAATTGATACATTTGTGCATAGCGGCCATTTTGTGCAAGAAGTGATTTGTGCGTACCTTTTTCAACTAAATCACCATGATGAAGAACCACAATCTGATCGGCATCCAAGATCGTAGACAAACGGTGAGCGATCACAATCAAAGTCATATTCTGACGTAATACCGCTAAACTCTTTTGAATTAAAGCCTCAGTGCCTGAGTCAATGTTTGCCGTTGCTTCATCCAGAATGAGAATTTTTGGTTTCGCCACTAATACCCTTGCCAAAGCAAGCAGTTGCTTCTGACCTGCGGAAAGGTTAGTTTCCCCCTGACCTAACTGAGTATCCAGCCCGTTAGGATAACGACGGATCTGCTCCGATAAACCTACCTTATCTAATGCATCCCATATTTCAGTGTCTTCAACGGGGCGACCCAGAGAAACGTTCTCCCTAACTGAATCGGGAAGAATGTGCGGGTCTTGCTGAACCATTGCCACGTCTTTACGCAGCACATGCTTGGCTAGCGTATTGAGCGGACGGCCATCAATTAGCAATTCGCCAATCTCTGTTGGATAAAATCCCATTAGCAGCGAGGCTAGGGTACTTTTTCCGCTTCCTGTATGACCAACTAAGGCAATAAAGTCTTGATGATCAGCTTTAATACAGATGTCTTTTAATACGTCTTGCTTTCCATCGTAGCTAAACGTCAGGTTTTTAATCTCGATAGAGCCCGTTTTGAGAACGGCCTTATCATCGCCGTACGTCTGTTCTTTTGCATCTATAAGCTCAAACACTCGCTCACTCGATACTAGTGCCTGTTGCAATAGAGCCAGTTGTTGAGTCATTTCAATCAGCGGCTCAGTAACGCGGCCCAGGTAACTGATGAACGCATAAAGCACACCGACACCAATCACCTCGACGCCATTGAAACCAAAGATAGCGACCAGACTCATCAAAGCAAGACCGGCTAACAGATCCATTAATGGACGTAATAGATAGCCGTTTAAACGAATAACCCGTTTAGAAGCGACTAGGTGCTCTTCGGTTAACTCGTTAAACTGTTTATTAAAACGCTCTTCTTGTTGCATTAACTGAACAACGCTCATCCCTTGGATTGACTCACTTAAGTTGGCGTTAATGTCAGTGAGCAAGTCACGCATTCTGCGGTAGCTTTCTGTACTGAGTTGCTTAAACAGATACATAAAACCAATCACGATTGGAAGTAGCACCAAAACAACCAGTGTGAGCTGCCAGCTCATAAAGAACATAACCCCCAGCATTACGAGGATCATCACGGCATTTTTTACCACCGTCGCAATCAAGAGCTCATAGAATTGCTGGAGAGATTCGGTATCGTTAGTAATTCGCGAGACCAACTTTCCTGCGGGTGTGTAATCGAAGGCAGAAAGCGGCTGTTTGATCACGCCAGCGAACACTTGCTTACGAATCGTTTTAATGGTGTTGGTTGCGACCATACTGAACTGCAATGACTGCAAGTATTGAAAAGTCGCTGAAATCACCTGTAGTGCAATGTAGCCTGCAGCCAACGTGATCAAGACTCCTTGTGAGTAATCCCCTTTGGCAATGTGTTCATCAATAAAATATTGAATCAACCAAGGCCCACCTGCGCTGGCTAATGCGGCGATAAACAGCAGACCTAGACCTTTGAGCATCGGTTTTGGCTGGGACAATGGGTAAGACAACAACCGCCTAAATGTACTTGTCTGTTTCATCTACTCCTCCTCCATTGCCTGTTCTAGTTTCTGGTACTGAAGCATTTCCGCGTACCATCCTTGGTTTTGCTCTAATAGATGATGACGACCACGCTCGGTAATATGACCGTGATTGAGGACGATAATCTCATCAGCCGATTTGAGTGCTGTTAAACGATGAGCAATCACGATTAAGGCTTGATCACGATAATGTGTTTCAAGGTTCTTCAGAATTTGGTGCTCAGTACGTCCATCGACAGCAGACAATGCATCATCCAGAACAAGGACCTGAGCATTGAGTAACATGGCTCGAGCAATCGCAATACGTTGTTTTTGGCCACCAGAAAGCGTGATGCCTTTTTCGCCCACTTCGGTGTTGTATCCGTCTGGAAACTTCTCAATGTCATCGTGAATACAGGCCAGTTTTGCTGCTCGGTACACTTCTTCTTTAGACGCATTTGGATTACCCAATGCGATATTGTCAAAGATCGATTTTGAGAACAGGAATGGGCTTTGATTAACCACAGCAAAGCGATTTCGCCATTGCGGAAGTTGAGCGTCTTTAATTGATACATCACCAAATTTAATTGTGCCGTTTTCCAAATCATGCTGACGGAAAAGTAGCGTCAATAATGTTGATTTGCCGCTTCCAACCGGGCCAGCAATACCTAACATTTTTCCTGGTTCTAACGTCACATTAATATCCGCCAGGGCTGGCGGTAAATCCGTTGACCAGTGAAACGTATCGATATTGATTTGCAAGGGCAGAGGCTTATCTTGCAGCAGAGTGTCGCCACTGACAATTTCAGGTTGCTCATCAAAGATCTCTTGCAGACGATTCCATGCCGCCGAGCCACGTTCCAAGATGTTGAATAGGAAAGCAAACGCCAACATTGGCCAAATCATAAGGCCTAGATACATAGTGAAAGCGGTTAAGTCACCAAGAGAGATTTCACCCTTATCGACGAGGTACGCACCAGCAGCGACGCTGAGTAAAAAGGAGAGGCCAATCGTCAGTTGGATAGCTGGGTCAAAACGCGCATCCACACGCGCAACTGCGATATTCTTCGCGCCTGTGTCGTCCACTACATCTTCGAAACGTTGTTGCTCTTGCTTCTCTAAGCCGAACGCACGCAGCATACGAACACCGTTCAATGACTCTTGAGTCATATCTGACATTGTAGAAAAAGCTTCTTGCGCTATGCGGAAACGTTGGTGAAGGATACGAACAATATAGAAAATGACGATGGCAAGAAACGGCATAGGCAAAAGCGCCATAGCCGTTAATTTCCAGCTAACTTGAGTCACCATCACGATAAGAACGGCAATACCTGTAATTAACGAATCTGCGGCGGTAAGCACACCTTCGCCAGCAGTCATTACAATGTTTCTGACATCATTGGTACCGCGAGCCATTAAGTCGCCAGTTTTGTAACGTTCAAAAAAGCGCGGTGGTTGAGTTGAAAGGTGGCGATAAAGCTTGTTACGAAGGATGGTTCCTAACTCCCAACTCGCGCCAAACAGCCATATACGCCACAATATTCTGCATACGTAGATCGTAACGAATATTGCGCTAAGACCTAACAACCACATAATTAACGTGCTTGTTTCTAAAGTGTTATCGACGACACCATCAACAATCACGCCTACCGCTTTTGGCGGTATCAGTTGGAGGACAGAGATCAGTGCCAATAGTAAAATAGAGCCAACGTAGTGTTTCCATTTCTGTTTGAAATACCAACGTAGCTGCCAGAAAATTCTCATTCCGCCTCCCAACTTAACTGATTGAAATTATTATGGAACCATTATTGGGCGAAATGAAAAGTTTACAAGCACAAATATTGAGCAAACATAAATACGATATTTTGTATTGATTTTGAATATATGCTCTATCGAATTTCTTACTTTATTACTGCAACCCGCCAATGTAACAAAATTATGTGAAATTCATGTTAATAGGGTGGTTTTGGTGGTTCAGAGCGAATTGGTAACTTAAAGCGTTAAAACATAACTTTAACTGAGTTTAATCAACGCTTTAAGCCGGAATAAACTTGTGTTTTGAGAGAAAATCTCGGCGTTAACCTAAGCTCAGAATAAGCTAACCGATCAAGCTTAGGTTAAAAAAGATAAGCACAGTCGTTACCAATTAGATGCGATTATCACCCGTGCTAAATGCGATGATTTGGCTGATTTCCGTTAAGCTTCTTCCACTCTCTTTTTGCCACTGTATAAAGGCTTTATTGGCTGCGTCCAGGGATTTCTTGGTGTCTTTACCACCTTCAATGATCTTGCAGTTGCGCAGGTAAGCCTCCACATCGTTCGAGATGATAAATGTGTCTGCACCCATCTGGCGTAAGGTATATGGCCCGGTATTTCCGCCCAAGCGTTTGCCGTGTTTTTTTAAATAAGCCCAAAGTTCAGTGATGTTCTCTTGAGGCCAATCTGCCACCATTTTACCGAATGAGCCGTATTCAATGCTCGCTTCATGAATCATGCGAGCGTTAGCGGGAATCGACATCACTTTTGTCAGGTGGCGAATGATACGTTCGTCTGTCGCTTTTGTTTCCCACTGTTCGTCAGAAAGCATAAGTAATGACTCGATTTTGAAACCAAAAAAGACCTCTTCAAAGTTTGGCCATTTTTTTCGTACCACACTCCATGAAATGCCACTTTGAAATACTTTCATTGAAAATGCAGCTAACCAACGGTCATCAGGAATAGCGGCTAACTCTGTTTTACTTAACGGGTGAGTAAGCAGGGCTTCAAGTTGGTCTTTACCGCCTTTACGTTCGGCGGCGCGTTGGTAAATCGCGTCAAATTTTTCAATGGTCATAAAAGAAGTTAGCCTTAGTAGATGTCGATGTTTGCCAAACATACTACGCTTAAGTTGCTGAATCGTAAATTGATGGAGTGTCACAAATGAAGAAGGTCACATTAACGTTTGTTGGAGAAGGTTCGGAGCGCATCGCAGAGAAATTTTATACTTGGTTAGCTGATGGCGGATTAGAAGACAGCTTGATTGAGACACTTTCGGATCGTGAAGTCTCAGTGGTCGGCATCAGTGACATGGATAACGAAACGCGTGATGTAGTGATTACGACAGAGTTGAATTAACCCGTTGTTTGTAGAGAAATCAGATAAAACAAAGCCCTTCAACGAAGGGCTTTGTGCATTTTTTTAGCATTTCTATGGAGAAAAAGCTTAGTGATGAACCAGCGTTAAACCACTTGGGAGTGCATCACCGAAGACACGCTTCGATTCACTATCAGAAAGTTCTTTCACTTCTTCAACCAAAGAGACCCAAGACTCAGGCACTTTACTTTGTTTCAGCTTCGCCAGAACCTGCTCGCGATAGTCATCTGAGATGTCGAACAGGCGGTCTCCTGTTTTACGACAAATCATGACAGCCGCAAACGCGATCATTGGTTCTTTTTGCCAGTTTTGATCTAACAGTTTTGGAAGCCACTGTTCTGCTTGCTCACGAGGAATAACACTGTGCTGGCTGCCGTATAGCGGAGTACGAGATGCAAGTCGGCCCATTGCCCACCAGTGTGCTTGTTGGAATTGATTATGGTTAATGGCTTTACTCAGGAACCACGTTGCCAAAAGCACTTTATCTTCGACTTCCAGATTTTCCAACGACGCTGACAGGCGAACCATTGACTCGTAGCCCATGTCTTGCGCAGCTTTGGCGGATTGTGGATTCTTCATTGCGCCTGGGTGCAGATATTTCGCAATGTCAGCCAAAATCGTTTCTTGCTGTTCCTGGTTTAAGCCACCAGCAATACGACGCCAGAATACCCACCAGTCTGTCCATCCTTGATGGTTTTTAAACTGAATGTTTTGTTGGTAAAGTCCCCAAATTTGTTCGATACGCCAAGAATCGGTTGGATCACCAAACCCCGGGCGCAATGCAAAGCCCGCAAGTCGAAGCCAGTTCTTTTCATGTTGCTCTGAACGACGGCGGCGTTTTCTGCCCTGAGCAAATGCATCGAATAACTGACGAAGCGTTGTAAAGTCCCATTCATCACGCTTACCCAGTTTCTTCTCAAGATCTTTCGCTAAAGTTTTGATCTCTTTGCTGTCGGCACTTTTCTTATTACCACTGTAAAGACGAGCCACCAGCTCCTTACACTCATTCAACTTTGGATGAAGTTGTACATCTTCGTTGTCGTCTGCTTGTTTGTTACGTACTTCAAACTCTAGCGCCCAACGTTTAGTGTCGTCTTCTGCGCTGACACATTCCATTTTGAGTGTGCCCACTTCCGTTAACTGGCAAGCGAGTTGTACCTCGACACGCTCTTTCTGGTTTGCGTGTAGCTCAGCACCTTCGCCTTCTAATGTGGTGATGTACGGCGGAAGTGGAACAAATAAGTCAGGATCAACGTCAACCATCACACCATTTTGAATCGCGGTGTTGTTGGTCAGCGTATCGTGGGTTGAAGTCAGAAGATTAAATCGAACCGGCTCGCCAAGTGTTAGCGAGAATCGACGACCACTTAAGCGAATCTCATGACCTTCTTCCGTCCCTTTTGCTAGCAAACAAAGGGCTTTGCCCATTTTGTTTTTCTCTTGCAGGTGCAGGAAGTAAGAACGAGCGGCACCACCACCGATTTTTAGCTGGGCTCCACGTCGTGCTTTACCAAAGGCAACGGCGCCAAGTGCGACAGACCAATCAGGATGCGGGTTATCCAAAACCGTGACAGGAGCGCCGCGCCAGTCAGAGAGCAGGGTAGTGACACGCTCTGTGACAAGGTCACTGTTAAACACACCACCATTGAGTAGTAAACCGACCGGAATTGCGTTTTGTTTTTCGTCTTCGATGCCAAGTGCAGATCGCGACACTTGCTGATGCTGAGTTAGGAACTCGGCTACGTGTTTACTTACTGCAGGATCTGCGACGTACGGCAACCCAAACTCGACAACGGCACTGCGTCGTTTGTCGGGTACTTCATTAAATTCAGAAAGCGGGAAGAAGCCATCTAGGGCAATTTGGTGTACTTCTTGTTTACTCAGCGCAATGCTCTTGGTACCACCAAGTAGTTTTGAGCCGCTACCCAGCATGGTGATTTTAACTTCTTCAGGGGCGTTTGAAGAAAGCAGGTTTTCTTTCGCTTTTCGGGTTTGCTGAATCAGCTTTGTTAGGCTTGCAGCTGTCAGCTTTTTGTTCTGATTGAAGCGGCTTTCTGCGAGGTGCGCTAGTGCCAAGTCGAGGTTGTCACCGCCCAGCATGAGGTGTTCGCCAACGCCTATACGGTCAAGGGCCAGCTCACTCTCGCTGTCATTACTTTGTTTGAACTTAGCCTCAATCAAGCTTAAGTCGGTAGTACCACCACCCACGTCACAGACAAGGATCAGCGGTAGGTCTTTGAGTTCGTCGGCCGCCGTTTGTTGATGGCGTGCATACCAGTCGTAACATACCGCTTGTGGCTCTTCGAGTAGGACAATTTTCTTCAATCCGGCTAGATCGGCTGCTTCAAGGGTGAGTTTACGTGCTGTTTCATCGAACGATGCAGGGACCGTAACCACGACGTCTTGGTCTTCCAGCTTGTTACTCGGATGACGATAGTTCCATGCCTGACGGATGTGATTTAGGTAACTTGCGCTGGCAATTACGGGTGAGACTTTATCAACGTCTTGTGCGCCAGCCCAAGGAAGAATGTCTGAGCTACGGTCGACCGCTTGATGGGAGAGCCAGCTTTTCGCGCTCGAAACCTGACGTCCTTCAACTTTCGCGCCTAATTCACGTGCCCATTCACCGACGATGACATTTTTAATGTCGCCAGAAACAGGCTGATTTTCCCAAGGCAGGGTTAAATCAGACGGGGAAATTTGTCCCTGAGCCGGGTGGTAGCGGAAAGAGGGTAGCAGCGGTTTACGAACCACTTCACCAGGACCTATTAACTGGTCGATATCAAATAGGGATACTTCGGATTGTTCAAGGTTGTCGGTGATTTCACAATAGGCGACCACAGTATTTGTCGTGCCAAGGTCAATACCAACTAGAAAACGAGGAGATGCCATACAAACCTTCGTGTATTTAAAAACGGCACCCGATTGGATGCCGTTTGATTTCTATTTATTCTTCTTCGTTTGAGTCACTTTTTGCGTCTTCACGCACATCGAACTCAACGTGCCATTTTTGACCGTTATCGGCGGCAATTGCTTCCAGGTAAAGCGTACCAAGTTCTGTCACGCGAGATGCCAGAGTGACTGGAACCACTTCGCCTTCACGACGACCTTCGGATACTGGTAGCGTGACTTGAATTTCTGGTAACTCTTCAAGCTCTTCTGGTGTCCAGTGATCAAGATGAGTACCTGCTAGGTCATCACGACGTACTGTCGAACCAAAGAACTGAAAGTTTACAGGTTGGCCAATAACCAAACCAAACTCTTGGCTTGGTACGTCAACACTTGAGCCTTCTTCCATACCAAATGGTGCCACACATAGGGCTTCCATTGGAGGTGCCATTCCAGGAATCGCTGGCATTGCGCTTTCGATACCTACGTAGTAAGCCGAAGCGATACCACCGCGAATACGAACGCCCTGACCACGACGAACTGAGCCGTAGTAAGCCGCACCACTTGCTACCGCAAGATCGAGATCAACGCCAGTCAGACGTTTCGCCATTTCTGCATCTGCTTCAAGCAACCATTCGTTAATGGTGTCTTCTAAGCGAGAGGCTAATAGCGTTGATTTCAGTACACCACCGTTAAACAGAATCGCGGTTGGTTTGATGAAATCTGCTGATTGAGCAGCTTCAGCGCCTGGCATACCCGGCATGTTCGCAAATGGGTTGTAGTCTTGAGCTGGTGCAGACTCACCACCACCTTGAGCGTTTGCTTGCTTAGACAAGAAGGCAGCAATGTGACGCGTGATACCTGCATCCTGAGCATAAGGCAGACCCATCTGCGTCAGTGCACCACGGTTACGCTGAACAGGGTGATCAGTAATCGCAACTTGTGGGAAGAAACCATCAACCAGCGTTTGCTGTACTTCTTCCTGCGTCAGTTCTGTCTTTAGCGTTGCGCCAAGCAGTTTAGAGCCACGGCTAGGAACAACGATTGGCACAGATTGCAGCTCGCTGTCGTTCAGAAGCGCTTCTTTGGCATCGCGGCAAGCGTGTGTCATTGCCTGTACTTGCCACGGTTGTAGATCTTTACCTTCTTGCGCAAGCTTCATTTTCAAGCGGTACGCAAGGGCAAGGTCCATGTTGTCACCGCCAAGTAGGATATGTTCACCTACTGCGATACGGCTAAGACTCAGGTTACCGTCGTCTTCGGTTACTTCCACCAAAGATAGGTCGGTTGTACCACCACCGATATCAACGACCAGAACGATGTCGCCGACTTCAACTTCGTCACGCCATTTGTCGTTACTGTTGTCGATCCAGTTGTAAAGCGCAGCCTGAGGCTCTTCTAGTAGTGTCAGATGCACAAAACCAACGTTGCGCGCAGCTTCTGCCGTCAGGTCACGTGCCGCTGGGTCGAACGATGCAGGAACGGTAATTGTCACATCTTGCTCAGCAAGCTTGTGATTAGGGTGAGTGTGGTTCCAGGCGTCTTTTAGATGCTCAAGGTACAACTCGGTTGCACGAAGAGGGGATACTTTTTCGACTTCTTCAGGGCTACCTGCAGGCAGGAACGCATCACGACGGTTTACGCCGCCGTGACAAAGCCAAGATTTAGCACTGGCAATCAAGCGAATTGGCGTTTTTGAACCCAGGTTACGCGCAATCGCACCAACTAGAGCTTTAGGCTCACTAGACCACGGCAGTACGCGTGATTGAGGATTCATTTCGTGTTCGTGAGGTTGGTACAGGAACGAGCCAAGTTGGCTGCGAGTTTCTACTGTGCCAGGTGCCGTCAATTGTGGAATCGGCATAACTTCTACACGAGCATCTTCATCGTGAGTATCGACAAAAGACATCACACAGTGTGTCGTACCTAAGTCGATACCAACGCTAAATTTAGGAGACTGTTGCTCTGGCGTCTCTTGGATGTTTTCTTCTTGAGAAATGTTTTCTTGGTTCATGTGTTCCATTACAGCTCAACCTCAGCTGGAGCGATGACTGATGCATCGTAATTTTCAGCCAGTTTAGGCAAGTTCATTGATGTAGCCTTCCAGCCCTTGTGAACCAGTGTTCCGTGGAATGGCGCACTGCCTGTAACATTGCCAGTCAGGCGAATTTCTTGTGGGTTAAAGTTTTCTTCAACCGTAATGCGGGTTTCTTCGTCTTCGTTACGTACGTGTGCAAGCGTTACGTAATCGCTTAATACTTTTTTACCACCAGTGTGGATAACGCGAGCAGCTGCGCCAACTTCTTCATCTGAGAATGAAGTTAAGTCTTCTTGTAGGAAGTCAATTAGGCGAGCTTCTTGCTGCATAATAGAAAGCAGCTGCATTGCAGAGTCAGTAGAAGCAGTTGCCAGCTTTGATTCAACTTCAACAACCTTTTCAACCACTTTTTCTACTTCAACGACTTTTTCAACTTCTACGATCTTCTCGACAGGTTTTTCAACCTCGACGATTTTCTCAACCGGCTTTTCTACTACTTTCTCAATCACTTTCGATTTACGTGATACAGCAACCAGCAAAAGCAATACGCTCGAAGCAGCAAGACCAGCGTGAAGCATATCGAACGTTTGAGGAATTAGGTTCAAATCAATGTTCATGACGTTTTTTCTCTTTCTATTGATTCATTGGTGCATAGGCTCAATGTGTTTATTAAATTGATCGTCTTTGCGATCTTGCACCAAGTTTAGACACTAAAATGATGTCGGATGTTAGCATATTCAAGGCTTAACGCTGTAATAATTCGTAAATTTACCGCACGATTAGCGCGAAAAACCAACGATTGGAACACGCTTTAAAGGCCATGGCATGCCAGAAGTACGATATTTCCGCAATTAATGACACCTTGCCTCGGTTTTCACCGACGTTATACATCGTGTTCACACAGCAGTATAAGAACCTAAATTTGTCGAATCACTTTATAAAATAGCGTTAACCCAGTGCAATCGGTGATTAAATCGGCAAGCGCATTCGAGTTTTACCTGCCATTGAGGTAGAATCTCTCGCTTTAAAATCTATGTTAGGAATCAAGACAAACTATGAACCATAACCGTATCGTCTGCTTCGATTTAGAAATGTGTTGCTGGAACGAGAATGGCGTTGGCCGTACTGGCGAGATCATCGAAGTCGGGTTGGCTGAAATAGATTTGTCCAAAGGTGAGATCGTTAAACGTGCACAGTACTATGTTAAGCCTGAACAAGATGAAGTCTCGTTGTTCTGCGCCGAGCTAACGGGGATTACACCACGTAAAATCGAGAAACAAGGTCGACCACTTGAAGAAGTGTTGAAGTCTATGGTTAAGAACTTCGGCGGCCGCAACAAAATTTACGCCTCATGGGGGCGAGATGACACGATTTTACTTGATGAGTGCAAACAAAAGGGCATCGAAGCGCCATTTACTGAGTTCATTAACCTAGCGACACTTTACCGTATTCAAAACCGTCTCAAAGAAAAGCGCATTGGTCATCGCGCTGCCCAAGAAGCGAAAGGGATTGAATGGGAAGGCCGCCAACATTCTGGTTATGTTGATGCGTATAACCTAGCCAAACTCGCACTGACTATGCTTTAGTTGTGGGTTTGTAATGAATCTTTAATCCAACTTGTGTTTTTCTGTCATGGAGTTTGTCTAATCTCGACCTTGTCAAACAAATTCAAATCTTGACCAGTCTTAATAACAACACGTTGGCTTCTATAAAATAAAAACGCGCTGAACTTCAGCGCGTTTTTTTATTGGGTGACGAGTAGGTGGTGACACTACTGCGATTGCAGTTTGGCGCGAATAAAGTCTTTGTGGTCAACATAGAGCAATTCTGCCGTCTTACGGATGACTGCATCTTCAAGCGGGTCAATTTGCCCGTCAGAATACGCCACTTCCCACATACTCTTTATCAAGCTGTAACGTGTTTCTTGAGTTAACTCTCTTAGTTGAGAAGTGAAGTCATACAATGACGCGGACTCTTTTGTTGTTTGTGCCGCTTTTTCCAGTAATTGTGTCGCCTCTGCAGCGCTCAGCGAAAGCAACTTCATTAAAAGAGAATGTTTTGTTTCTAGCTCTTTTTCATCCACTTGGTGGTCAGCGCCGGACACTTCACAAAGTAAGCATGCAATCGCCATGTTAGGAGACACGGTATGAGTCTGTGCCAGATCCTCGCCATCGAGAAGCTGTTTAAATAGAGATGTAAGAGAATTGAACATAGTAAACACCAAACTGACAACTATCTTTTAAACATGGTTATATGTGACTTAAATCTCAAGGGGTGAAACCTGAAATTACGAATTCTTTACATTTAGAATACGACGCTATCAATCAAGGTGATCAATTTTCTATTCTCGTCGGTGGAAAATGAACTTCTTGGTTATCTGCGGTAAGTATACTGATTTGACTAGGCTTACCGTCATCATCGAGATGTAATTCTCCGATCGCACTGTGGTTAACCAAACGATAAAAGTTATGACTACTTGGCGCACGCTTATAAATTTTGAGTCGCTTACGCTTGGTGAACCAGTTTAGTGGCGAGCGGGGGCTGTAAAGCATTCTATCCAGCGCATCACAAATAGTGAGTAGTCTTGTCGGAAATTGATTCTTAATACCGCTACAGGTGATTTGATAGATGTTCGGGCTGCTTTTTCGAAAGCGTAATTTGATGTCGTAAGCAAAAGAGTAATGGACATCCCCCGACAAAATCACAAAGTTAGTCGGTGTTTTAGTATGAGTGAAAATACTAACGAGCGTGTTCGCACTGCCGGGATGCGCCATCCAGTTTTCGGCATCCACCAATAATGGCTTACCAAACATGGTAAACACGCGTTGCAGCGATTCTATAAATTTCACACCGAACATCGGCGCTGCAGATACGATGATCACTTTATCTTCGTGAACCAGTTCTTGATGAAACTCAATTAACGCTTCCCAGTCCATCAAGCCAGACGGCTTATTCATTTTAGATTCTGACCGCCAGCGACGAGTTCGGGTATCCAAAACCACGACTTTGGGGGAGGTCGGAATCGTGTAATGCCAGTTCTCGAAGCGATAGAGGTACTGAATCAGGTCATCTTGAGCTTTGGCAGTGCGTTGCTCAAGAAAATCTTTTATGTGAACCATAAACGCGTGATCGAACTTTTCCGGTGCATTGCCCCAGCCCTGACAAAACCAATAGGCGATCAGGCTATTTCCGATTATTCGCTTTGCAAAAAGGTTGGTGTATGCCGCTTGTTCCCAGCCGATGGTTAAGTTCCAGTCGTCCGTCACATCGTGATCATCAAATATCATGTAAGTCGGAAGGTGCGCAAGAAGGCGCTGTACGCGATCTAATCCGCTGACAAACTTATCTATTTGCGTTTTTTCCTCACGCCATTTTTGTTGCCAGTCGGGCGCGAGCGTGTTGCCACCGACAAGGAATTGATTCTCCAGTAATCGGTCACGTTTGATGAGTTGCCAAAGCGTCGGCGACCAAACCAAGAGGTACATGGCAAAACATTCGGCAAAACTGATCAGGTGATTTTCACACTCTTTAGAGCTGAAAATAGGGGTGCCACGGTGAGGAAAAAACTGACTGAGCAGGCTGCCGTCATCGACGTAATGCGGCAGCAACTGGTCGCGGCCATAAAAACACGCAGCGTGTTGATAAAGCGCTTTGGAGTCGGTGATTGGTGCTTGTTGAAATTGCTCGTCCGGCAAGCCTAATAGCGTGATCACTTGCTCAATCGCATCTAAGGTTGGTCCAGCTACATGATCAACATAAACCTGATCACCGCTCATGATGAGCATGTCTGGGCGAGATTCTACGCTTTGCTGAGCCACCTTTGCATCGGCTGCAACTAAAGCATCGTCACTAAAATGCTGTGGGTTGCGGCAAGAACCATGAAGGACATAATCGGCTTTTTCACTGATTAAAAATTCAATGCCCTTATGCATATGGTTATCGTGCTCATAACACAAGTGAGGCAGCAGCTCTGTTAGCAGACCGTCTTGCGTGTGGAGCTGATATCGAAGTGGCTGATGAGTAGGTAAGTCAGCTTTTAATGACAGTAAACAAACCCAAGCTTGCTCACCAACCTGAAGTTGAGTGAGCTTTTCAAAGCCCTCAGAGTGATACGATGTAGCAGAGTTTGCATCGTTGATTTCGATGAACCCTTCTAATGGCTTGGTCGTGACCAGCCAAATATTCACTTCTGATGCGGTCACTTTGCGGAGAATAGGGCCCGCAATGATAAGAGGAAGATGAGGATGTTGGGTTTTGTCTAATGATGAAGCCAAACTGGTTCCTTATTTGTCTGATTCTTCTAATATTTCTACTACTTGAGCGCTACTCAACTCGTGACCCGCAAGAAACAAACCTAGCATCGCTTCGGTCTTCGAATCGTTATCACTGTCTTCGTCCAGAACCTGTCGTAATCGAGTACGAATTAAGTCAATTTCATGGTCAACGAAACCCCGACCTTCTTCTGCCTGACATTCTTCTGGTGCATTGTCGAAGCTCAAAAATAACAGATTGCCGTCGAGTTGTGTTTCCACCAATCTTTCCGGCAGCCACTCTTCTCCCATAACAATATTTGGGTCAGTGTTGGTCGGCAAATTATTAAGGATGGAAATGAGTTCTGATACTTTCACTTTTTATTCGTTATCGTTAGGGCTAGCGACATAACTGGCACAACTCGTTAGGTAATTCATTCTATTTCAACGAGATTCAATGCCAATTTATCAAAGCATAAGATTTATTCTGTCACGTATATGACAACATTTCACATTGTAACGGCCCATTTAGAAAGAACATAAGCGTAAAGTTTCAATTAACGAATGATTGCTTTTTTATCGACCAATTTTATAGAAAATACGTGAAATGGCTCCGGCATGCCTCACTTCTGGCATTTATGGTTGGGGCTTGAATGTCTTTCCATTTTACAACGAGATCAAAAGGTCGGATTTGTCACCGCGAAAAATATCACCCATTCTCAGTGAGATGAAAACTAATACACTATTATCCCAGCTGAAATTTGTTTATCGCGCAAAGGTTAAAGCCATTTGCAATGCATCCGATAAATTTGATGGCATTAGCACGATGAGCATTGATTCTTCATATAACATTCAGATTGAGGGAACAAATTGCACTAATGACGAGTTCGCCAAGCGATTCTTTGTGGTTAACGGAGAAGGGCATATGGAAGGCGACGGATGGTTAGTGCTTTACGTTGACTCAATAGAAGTGCGTGTGGGTGAAGAAATAGAGATACCCAGCGATGTCGCGTTTGATGCAATGGTAGAGCGCATGGTTCAGGAGGCTGAAGAAGTATTAGAGCAACTCTATAAGAACGCGCTAGAAAACATAGAGAAGACCGCAGACGAAAATAAAACCGAAGGTTCATAACCCAACACTGTGGTAAATACTGGAATGCTTCTATTCGCAAATATGAAGTGGTCAATAAAAAGGGATGGCAATTGGGGCCATCCCTTTTGTATTCATACTAGTTGAATCAAGCTTACGCTAGCGTTGCTAGTTGGCTCTGAGCTTCAGTGATGCCTTTTGCTGCTGCATCTTCACCCATGTTTAGGGCTTCAGCGTAAACAAACTCCACATCAGCGATACCAACAAAACCAAGTACCGTGCGTAGGTAAGGCGTGATGTTGTCTGTCGGAGCATCTTTGTGAATACCGCCACGAGTCGTTACAACAATCGCTTTTTTGTTTTCAAATAGACCTTGAACGCCATTTTCGGTGTATTTAAATGTCACACCTGCACGAGCAATCAAGTCAATCCAGTTTTTAAGCTGAGTTGGAATCGTGAAGTTATACATTGGCGCTGCAATGACTAGCGTATCCGCTGCTTTCACTTCTTCGATAAGCGAATCTGACAGCTCAACAACTTGCTGTTGTTCCTGAGAAAGGTCACCTGTCGAGCGTAGTGCTGTCGCTACGGTAAGATCAAGCACTGGCAGTGGGTTCGCCGCTAAATCACGAACCGTTAGTTTGTCTTGAGCTACGTTTTTGATGAACTCTTCAACCAACTTGTTTGATTGTGAGTTGTCGCCAAGGATGCTTGATTTTAGAGCTAGTACACGAGACATAATGGTTATTCCTTAAATAAGTGCTTTCGACTATGTGATGCATTATAAGCAATGGGCTGAGGTTCTAAACCCGACTTGTTTGCTTAAGTTGTTCGAAAAAATTGAATAAGCTTTCAGTTGTCTTGTCTTGGCCCTGTTGTGATACAATTCGCGCAGTTTTATGTAATGAAAAGAATAGGAAACGCTTTGACTTCGTCACAGCCTACAAAGAAAACCTCCGCTGAAGCGCAATCTGCGCCAGAAAATGGAGCAAAGAAAGTTCAAGCGCCTCATGCTCAAGTGAACAATGCCGCCTCGCTACGCAAAGCACTTAATCAGTGCATGATGCGCGACCGTTTTCGCTTAAGTAAACGTATTTCTGGCGCAAGTAAAATTAAGAAAGATGCATCGCGTAATGTCGTGTTTGATGAAATCGCTTTAGACATTGCTAAGTCGATGATGGAAGTCGAACAACGTGGCAGTTATCAGCCAAAAATCGAATATCCTGCGATCCTGCCTGTTAGTCAAAAGAAAGACGACATTGCTAAGGCGATTGATGAAAACCAAGTGGTTATTATCGCTGGTGAAACGGGTTCGGGTAAAACCACGCAGATACCAAAAATTTGTGCAGAGCTTGGCCGTGGTAAATTTGGCCTGATTGGTCATACTCAGCCTCGTCGTCTTGCTGCACGTTCCGTAGCAAATCGCATCGCGGAAGAGATGGAAACTAAGCTCGGTGAATTTGTTGGTTATAAAGTTCGATTTAACGATCAAATCTCAGAGAACACTCAGATTAAATTGATGACGGACGGTATTTTGCTGGCAGAAATTCAGCATGACCGTTTTTTGAATCAATACGACACTATCATTATCGATGAAGCGCACGAGCGTAGCCTGAACATCGATTTTATTTTGGGCTATCTGAAAGAACTTCTGCCACGTCGTCCTGATTTAAAAGTCATCATTACGTCGGCAACCATCGATCCGGAACGTTTTTCCAAGCACTTCAACGATGCCCCAATTATTGAGGTGTCTGGTCGTACTTACCCAGTAGAAACGCGTTACCGTCCGTTAAGCGGCGATGAGGATAACGATCGTGACCAGCTAGAAGGTATCTTCGAAGCCGTCGATGAGCTGTGCGATGAAGGCTTGGGCGATATTCTGATCTTCATGAACGGTGAACGTGAAATCCGTGATACGGCAGATGCGCTTTCTAAACGTAATCTTAAGAGTACAGAGATTGTACCTTTGTATGCGCGTTTATCGGCTGGTGAACAGAACAAGATATTCCAACCACACGCTGGGCGCCGCATTGTATTGGCAACCAACGTAGCGGAAACGTCGTTAACCGTTCCGGGCATCAAATATGTGATTGACCCAGGTACCGCACGTATCAGTCGATACAGTTACCGAACCAAAGTACAGCGTCTTCCAATTGAGCCGGTTTCTCAGGCAAGTGCGAACCAGCGTAAAGGTCGTTGTGGTCGTGTGGAAGAGGGTATCTGTATCCGCCTCTACTCAGAGGAAGATTTCGAGTCACGCCCAGAGTTTACCGATCCAGAAATTCTGCGTACCAACCTAGCGTCGGTAATCCTGCAAATGACGGCTCTTGGTTTAGGCGATATTCAAGCGTTCCCATTTGTTGAAGCGCCAGACAAACGCAACATTCAAGATGGTGTGCGCCTGCTAGAAGAGTTGGGTGCGATTAATTCAGATGCAAAAGATCCGAAAAAACGCCTTACCCCAACTGGTCGCCAACTGGCACGATTACCAATCGACCCGCGTTTAGCGCGCATGGTGTTAGAAGCACCAAAGTACGGTGCGTTAAAAGAATTGATGGTGATTGCAGCCGCGTTGTCGATCCAAGACCCACGTGAGCGCCCATCGGACAAACAACAATCTTCAGACGATAAGCACCGTCGCTTTTTCCATGAAGAGTCTGACTTCCTGACGTTAGTAAATCTTTGGGATTACATTCAGAAGCAGCAAAAAGCGCTGACAGGTAATCAGTTCCGTAAACAGTGTAAGCAAGATTACTTGAACTACTTGCGTGTTCGCGAGTGGCAAGACGTTTATTTCCAAATTCACCAATCCATGCGTGAAATGGAATTTAAGCTCAATGACGAGCCTGCGTCATATCATGGTGTGCACAGCGCAATTCTGGTTGGCCTGTTATCTCACATCGGTATGAAAGATCAGGAGAAGAATGAGTATCAGGGTGCGCGGAATGCCCGTTTTCATATCTTCCCAGCGTCTGGCTTGTTTAAGAAGCAGCCTAAATGGATCATGTCAGCGGAGTTGGTAGAAACCTCAAAACTTTGGGGTCGAATTATTGCAAAAATTCAGCCTGAATGGATTGAGCCATTAGCCAAGCACTTAATCAAACGCAGCTACAGCGAACCGCACTGGTCGAAGAAACGCGCTGCGGTTATGGCGTACGAAAAAGTTATGCTGTATGGAGTGCCAATCGTCCCTAAACGTCTGGTGAATTACGGTAACATTGATTCATCTATCAGTCGTGAAATCTTCATTCGCAGTGCGTTAGTTGAAGGCGAGTGGGAAACCAAACACGCGTTCTTCAAGCAAAACCGCAAACTATTGCAAGAAGTCGAAGAGCTGGAACATAAATCTCGTCGTCGCGATATTTTGGTCGATGACGATGAGCTATTTGATTTCTACGACCAACGCGTCGGTACCGAAGTGGTTTCTGGTAAACACTTTGATTCATGGTGGAAAAAAGCGTCGAAAGAAAACAAGGAACTGCTCAACTTTGAAAAAGAGATGCTTTTCAAGGGCGATGCCAGCCATGTTACTGACTTAGACTACCCGAACTTCTGGCACCAAAATGGTTTAAAACTCAAGCTTAGCTATCAGTTTGAACCAGGCGATGATAGTGACGGTGTAACAGTTCATCTACCACTACCAATTCTTAACCAGGTGGAACAAGCCGGCTTTGACTGGCAGATCCCAGGTCTGCGCCATGAACTTGTGGTGAGCCTGATTAAGTCGTTGCCAAAAACCATTCGTAAGAACTTTGTGCCAGCGCCAAATTACGCAGATGCGTTCTTAGCTCGTTCTACGCCAATGGAAGCACCACTTCTCGATTCACTTGAGAAAGAGTTACGCCGCATGACGGGCGTAGAAGTACTGCGTGAAGACTGGAAGCTGGATCAGGTACCGGAACACTTGAAAGTGACATTCCGCGCCGTTGATCATCGCAATCGTAAGCTGAAGGAAAACAAAGACCTTCATGAGCTGAAAGAAAGCCTGAAAGAGAAAGTTCAGGAAACGCTTTCAAAAGTAGCTGACGATGATATCGAGCAGCAGGGCTTGCATACGTGGAGCTTTGGCGAACTGCCAAAAGTGTATCAACAAAAACGCGGCGGTTATGATGTGAAAGCGTACCCAGCCCTTGTCGATACCAAAGATAGCGTTGAAATCAAACTATACGAGACAGAATACGAGCAAATCTCAGCGATGCGTGCTGGTCAGCGTCGTTTAATTTTGTTGAATGTGCCATCGCCTATTAAATACTTGCACGCCAACTTGCCGAACAAATCAAAACTGGGCTTGTACTTTAACCCGTACGGTAAAGTACTGGATCTGATTGATGACTGCATTGCCTGTGGCGTCGATAAGCTTATCGAAGAGCAGGGCGGATTAGTTTGGGAACCAGAACAATTTGAAAAGTTGAAAGAACACGTTCGTGCCGAACTCGGCGATACCGTGGTTGAAATCGCTAAGCAAGTTGAAACTATTTTGACGACCGCCTTTAACATCAATAAGAAGTTGAAAGGTAAGATCGACTTTACCATGGCGTTTGCACTTTCAGACATCAAAGCTCAAATCGAGGGTTTGATCTTCAAAGGCTTTGCAACTGAGTGTGGCTGGAAACGTCTACCAGACATTCTCCGTTACATGCGTGCAATTGAACGCCGTATGGAGAAGTTGCCAATCGATCCGAATAAAGATCGCCTGCATATGTTGAAAATCGAGTCAGTAACCAAGGACTACAAAGAGTTATTGAATAAGATTCCAAAAGGCATGGCTATTCCAGAAAACGTAAAAGAAGTGCGTTGGATGCTAGAAGAATTGCGCGTCAGTTATTTTGCTCAGCAATTAGGCACTCCGTATCCGGTGTCTGACAAACGAGTCAAAAACGCGATTGATGCTTGTTAGCGTAACGTACAATCGTGACAGTTATTTATATCAACGCTCGTGCGGTTACTGGTATAGTAATTGCTAGTATTTGATAAATGTGTTGTTTTTAGTTCTAGGGAGGCAATAGTTTGCCTCCCTTGTATTTGCAGTGTCTACGTCAGATTGATAAGACGTAGGAATGAAAAGAGTAAAAGGTAAATGATGAAAAAAACTCTATTAGCAGTGGCACTACTTAGCGCATCTTCTGCGGCAATGGCAGATTCTTGGATTTACGGTGGCGCATCTGTAGGTCAGTCTGATTACAAAGGCGAGACGGATACATCATACTCAGTACACGTAGGTACAGGTATTCTTCCAATTATCGGTATTGAAGCTGGTGTGACTCAACACGGTGAATTTAACGTTGATGGTCGCGATACAAAACTTACCTCTTACTACGCAGCGCTAAAGCCAAGCATCGATTTCGGCCCACTGCACATTTACGCAAAAGGTGGTATCCACCAATGGGATAAAGAAGTAAAAGGCGGTAGCGACGATGACGACTTCGATCTAATGTACGGTGTTGGTGCTGAATACTTCATCTTTGGTCCACTTTCTGTGGGTGCAAGCTACATGAACTACACAGCAGATAAAGACGATATCGGTACGTTCTCTGTGAATGCATCTTTGCACTTCCTATAATTTTCGACATATCCGAGAGTTATAAAACACCGGCTTTAAGCCGGTGTTTTTGTTTCTGATAGTGACTTCGACTTGCTTCTCTGTCTGAATTGATATCACACTACAACGAATTGAATATAAATTATTCATTCTTTGATCTTAATTTCTCTATACCTTCCAATATATAGTGCTCATTAAACTATGAGCTAGGAGCGTGAAATCACGCAGACTTACAAAGGATGGTATGACTATGAAAACAAAACTCTCGATATTGGCTTTGGCGTTGTGTTCAACGTCTGCGTTCGCGGATTCGTGGCTATATGCTGGCGGACAAATCGGTCAATCTGATATTGAAGGCGAAAGTGATACAACCTACGGCTTACACGTTGGTACGGGGATTTTGCCGCTAATCGGTATCGAAGCGGGTTACTTTAACCACGGCAAAGTTGGACTGAATGTGGATGGAACCAAAGGCGATGGGGACTTCTCTTCACTCTATTTAGCGGTTAAACCAAGCATCGATTTTGGCCCGTTCCATATTTATGCCAAGGGTGGCATCAATGCTTTTAACGTTGACTATAAAGGTTCATTAAGTGCTATCGATAAAGATGATGGCGTCTCTTATATGTATGGTGTCGGTGCAGAGTACTTTTTGCTAGATAACATCTCAGTTGGTGCAAGTTACCAGGCTTTTGGTGTTGATATCGATGGCGACAGCGATTCAGTTAGTAGCTTTACCGGCAACGTTACTTTCCATTTCTTATAAACATCTCGCCCAGGCAAATTCATTTCTTAGTTTTTGCGACAGCCATAAAACAGCCATAAAGTGGTCACTTGCGATTCAGCGAGGGCCACTTTTTTGTTTAGTACCTGCTCACAATATGAGAGCAATGGTTATTAAAGCCAGAGACAATCATTAGACATCATAGTGTTTATTTTGCTGTCATTGAAAATAATCTGTCTTTTAAATGCAATAAAAGCATCACTTTTGCATATTTTTGTGACTAATGTTAATATTCGTCGCGATTAAAAACTTTAGAGCTCAAATTATTGGAGGGCGTATTGGAGTTCTTCTCATTTGAGGAGCGTTTCAAATTAACGTTAAATTTGTATTTATGGATAAAGCTTCATTTAAAAAATATAGTATCGAGACAACAGATTATCAGGTAGGGCAGGATAACGTACAAAAGTGGGGATTTGACGTTCACAATCCTGTTTTCGGAATCAGTGCCGGTCTTATTGTTTTATGTCTTATTTCATTGCTTTTAGTTGACCCTAATACCGCTCGTGACGCTTTGAACGGTGTTAAAAACGGAATCATTGAGCAATTTGATGCGTTTTTCATGTGGTCAGCGAACTTCTTCGTATTATTCGCCGTTGTTTTACTGTTATCGCCGCTGGGGAAAATTCGCTTAGGTGGCAAAGACGCAACACCTGATCATTCAAGAGTATCTTGGTTATCCATGCTATTTGCTGCAGGTATGGGTATTGGTTTACTGTTCTGGAGTGTTGCAGAGCCAACCGCGTACTTCACTGATTGGTGGGGAATGCCATTAAATGCGGAACCATACTCTGACGAAGCGAAATCGTTAGCAATGGCTGCGACCATGTTTCACTGGGGTGTTCATGGTTGGGGTATCTACGCCCTTGTTGCACTAGCTCTTGCCTTCTTTGCATTTAACAAGGGCTTACCACTGTCACTACGCTCTGCTTTTTACCCAATTTTTGGTGACCGTGCATGGGGTTGGTTAGGCCATGTTATCGACATCCTGGCAGTGCTTTCGACGCTGTTTGGTCTGGCGACTTCATTGGGTTTGGGTGCTCAGCAAGCGACAAGTGGTATCAACCATGTATTTGGTCTTGATGGTGGTATCGGCACTCAAATGATCGTGATCGCCTTTGTGACCTTCATTGCGGTACTTTCGGTCGTTCGTGGCATCGATGGTGGTGTTAAGGTGCTTAGTAATGTCAACATGGTGGTCGCTTTTGCGTTGCTTATTTTCATTACCTTCATCAGCTTCGACACCGCCTTTACGTCAATTTTTGATACAACAAAAGCGTATATCGAGTACATCATTCCGCTGAGTAATCCTCACGGTCGAGAAGATGAAACTTGGATGCAAGGTTGGACTGTATTCTACTGGGCATGGTGGGTTTCTTGGTCGCCATTCGTCGGTATGTTTATCGCACGAGTATCGAAAGGTCGTACAGTACGAGAATTCATTTGTGCAGTTATTATCATCCCAACAGTGGTTACACTTATCTGGATGGCTATCTTTGGTGGTATTGCACTTGATCAGGTCGTGAACAAAGTGGGTGAGCTGGGGACAAACGGCCTAACGGACATTTCTCTGACTCTGTTCCATGTGTATGACCAACTGCCATACAGCTCGGTAATTTCGATTCTTTCTATCGGCCTGATTTTGGTGTTCTTTGTAACGTCGTCGGATTCCGGTTCTTTGGTAATCGATAGCATTACAGCTGGCGGTAAAATTGATGCACCAGTACCTCAGCGAATTTTCTGGGCATGTATTGAAGGGGCAATCGCGGCGGTTATGCTTTGGATAGGCGGTAAAGAAGCCTTGCAAGCACTTCAGTCTGGCGTTGTCGCAACAGGCTTGCCGTTTACATTAGTTTTGTTGGTAATGTGTGTCAGCTTGGTTAAGGGTTTAAGAACTGAGCTACCTGCATACAAATAGTCTATCTGAAACACACGATTTCAATGCCGAGCTTTTTAAGCTCGGCATTTTTATTTGTTCTTTCCTTTTTAATAAATTCATTTAGAGTTTGTGCGTCGCCAACTTCAAATTTGTTAAATCATGTCTATTAATAAGCTCATTCTAATTCGTGGTCTTCCGGGATCTGGAAAAACAACGCTGGCTAAACAGCTGGTACCAATGCTCGATGCGAAACATTTTGAAGCGGACATGTACTTTGAAAAAGAAAGTGGGGAGTACCACTTCAATCCACAGCAACTTCCTCAAGCTCATGAGTGGTGTTTCCGTCAAGCTCGAAGATGGTTAAACCAAGGTAAAACCGTCATAGTGAGCAATACTTTTGTTCGCCTTTGGGAAATGAAGCGGTATCTGGATTACTGTAAAAAGAAGGGTATCGAGGTCGAGATAAAAGTGTGTGATGGTGAATATCAGAGTATTCACGATGTCCCAACGGCAACGATCGAGAAGATGCGACACCAGTGGCAGGATTAAGCACAAGCAACAATCAAACCTTGTCTAAAGATCAGTCTTAAATTTGCAGAGTCTTACTGACAATCATTGTTGTGAGTCGAAGAATAATTACTGACAAATAGGTTATCGAAGAAAGTTGCGCTTCAATATGGGAGATTTTTTGAACAAGGTTCCTCCCTATGCCCATAAAAATGACATTGATCGCACTCGCCATTATGGCATCCACGCACGTTCAAGCCCATCCAACTGTCGCGCCTTTAGTCTCGCTAGCAGAAACCTATCAAGATGGGATTGATGTATCGCAATACTGGTACAGTGAAAAACTGGATGGTATTCGTGCTTACTGGACGGGGCAACACCTTGTAACACGTAATGGAAACCGGATACACGCTCCTAAGTGGTTTACAGCACCATTGCCAGATTACCCTCTGGATGGTGAACTTTGGGCCGGGCGAGGTAATTTTCATTTGGTCCAGCAAACGGTTCTGGACAAAACACCGGTCGACAGCGCGTGGAAGAAAGTAGATTTTATGTTGTTTGATATGCCTTACTCTGCGGGTGACTATCGGAAACGCTATTACAATATCCAAAACTTGGTGTATGAGCTGGACGAGCCACACATTAAGTACGTCGAGCATATGACTATTCAAGATGAAGAGCACTTATTTAGCCAATTAGACAAAATCGCGTTAGCTGATGGGGAAGGTGTCATGTTACGCAAGGTGTCTAGTCGTTACCAAGCGGGCCGGGGCAGTGATTTACTTAAGTTAAAACGTTTTGCCGATACAGAAGCACAAGTGGTCGGACATAAGCCTGGAACTGGTCGCTTGTTGGGAATGATGGGCGCGATTCTGGTTCGTATGCCTGATGGTACAGAGTTTTATATTGGTAGTGGATTTACAGACGAGTTACGTCGAAACCCACCACAATTGGGTTCGATTATCACATTTAGGTACAACGGGTTTACTCATAACGGAAAACCTAAATTTGCCAGATTTTTGCGCGAGCGTTCTAAAGAGTAGCCTCGCTCGATTCTTACTTATCGACGTTTCCCACTGTCACACCACAACGCTTAAAAAGACCCTGCCAGAACTGTATGTGCTCCAGGGTTCTTTTTCTGAACGCGTTGTGAGCATCCATTAGCCCGTATGACTCGCCATGAAGGTCTATTCTTTTTTCGATTAAGCTAACGCCACTGTCCAGGCGTTGATATGTACTGTCCAAATAGGCCAGATATGGTTGTACTTCTTTCACGTAAATGGATTGAAAAACGTTATTTAAGTAACGAAACGTTGTGATATCTCGATTCTTGCCGCAAGTAATCTTACTTTGATTTGTGTCGAGCAATTGGGTGGTTTCATTCAGCCAATGGGAAGCGTTTACGAGAGAATAGTAAAGTCGACCCATAAGGCGAGACTTCTCCAGCACTTCCTGGTATTGCACGATATGAATATCCGGTAATCGAGAGATAGTCTTGTTAGGCGTTTCATACATATTACCTAAGAGGTTAAAAGCTTCGCTCACCACCGCAATTTGGTTTTTGTTATCGACAGATAGCCAATCAGAGGCTGTGAGTTGTTTTTGCATCGTCTCACTGGCAAATAACAGGTTATCAAGGTGAGTATGCAGGTGACTCCATTTCTGACCGTACAATAGAGTTAGAGTCTGTCGTTCATCATCACTAATTGGAAAGTCATTCAGGCATGAATTCAAAGTCCTGAGTAACGATGTCTGATAATCTAAATCGTGAAAGGCATCCTGTACTTTACCAAGTTGCGAGTTTTTGTCTGCCAAAAGATTAAACAAGCCACACTGACGAAGTTGGTAGCTTTCCAACAGTCCGAGTGTCAGTCTGGGTAGTGGCTGAAAAAGCGCTCGTCGAGGAGGAATGGTGATGGCGGGCAGGGAAGTTATCTCAACGCTTGAAACGTCCAATACATTCGCCAAGCGTTGATGGTATTTATCCAGCAGCGCTTGTTCAGGGTTGAATAAATCGGTACAACCTGAGAGTAATGTTATTGAGAACAATAGGGTTAGACGCACACTGTTCCTTTCTAATCACTGAGTTGGCTTGGTATAAAAGTATACCTGACTAAGGTTCGGTTCGATCAAAAAAGCCAGCGATTGCTGGCTTTTACAGGAGATTATTGTACCGAAAAGTTCAATTGAACCTCTGGCTTTTGGTGGTGCATCCAACGTAACCTGACGCCAAGCAACAGAGCGGCAGACGACAGGCCAATAATAAAGCCAATCCAGAAACCTTGCGCGCCCATTGGCTCAACGATCCAGTTGGTTCGGCCAAGGATGTAACCCATTGGTAAACCGCAAATCCAATAAGCAACAAAAGTACGATTAAAGATAGCGCGCATGTCTTTATACCCACGCAATGCACCCGCAGCGATCACTTGTACGGCATCGGTAAACTGATAGATCGCAGCGAGTAACAATAGTTCCATCGCCAGTTTGATAACTTCTTGGTTGCTGGTATATAACTCTGCGACAAATTCACGGAATACTACCGTTAGGAATGCCGTCACAACTGTCATCGCAGTACCAACCATGATACCAACACGCGATGCCACTCGGGCGCCTGCTACACTTTCTTCTCCAAGTTTATGCCCGACTCGAATACTAACAGCGGCACCAATACTCATTGGCAGCATGAACACAAGAGTCGAAAAGTTAATCGCGACCTGGTGAGCTGCAACAATAATTGGACCAAGAGGAGACACCAGAAGTGCAACGACAGCAAACAGCGTTACCTCAAAAAATAGCGCGGCAGCAACAGGAAAGCCGAGCTTAAACAGACGAATTTGTGCTTTCAGTTGTGGTGCGTGGAATTCAGCAAAGATATTGATGTTCTTTAGTCGTTCCGACGTAACCACATAAAATAAGAGCAGCGCAAACATAATCCAGTAAACGATAGTTGTTGCGACGCCACAACCAACGCCACCAAGCTCTGGCGCACCAAACTTGCCGTAAACGAAAATCCAGTTCAATGGAATGTTGAGCAATAAACCAATAAAACCGATCACCATTGCTGGTTTAGTGAGTGACATCCCATCGGTAAAACTTCTCAAAGCCTGAAACAGGAGAAAAGCCGGCACCGCTAAAATGACAGCGTGAATATAGCCTATGGTTTTTTCAGCCATCAGCGCTTCTATATCCATAAACCCAAGGATCAGTTGAGTCTGCAATAGCACCACAATAATAGGGATGCTAACGAATAGCGCCATGGCGATACCTTGCTGAATTTCGAAAGGTATTTTTACCCGACGACCAGAGCCGTTAAGCTGTGCAACAACAGGTACCAACGCCATTAACAAGCCAATGCCAAATAAAATCGATGGAAGCCAAATACTTGAAGCAACAGACACGGCTGCCATGTCAGTAGCACTTACGCCACCTGCCATTACCGTGTCTACAAACCCCATGCCTGTCTGAGCGACGGAAGCTATCAATACAGGGGTAGCTAATTTTATAAGACTCGACGCTTCTTCTTTATAGTGCTGCACGAAATACTCCAGGGCGCAAAGAGAGATTGAAATTGAAAGAATGAGAGAGCTCGAGAACAAAAGATGTGATGGACTGACCTAGTGGTTGATCTTAACCATGATAAGGTGGAAAAATGTCTCAGAGAGCCTCCGCGCAAATGATAAACAATTGTATCTTTATATGCCATACCTTTAACTGCATATTAACTTGAAAACAGTTTATAGTAGTCCGATAGAAGAAAGGTAAACGCGTAGAAATAAACATCTCTCGAGCGTTGTTTAGTAGAGATCAGATAAGTAGGTATAAACAAATGTTTACTGGAATAGTACAGGGCACGGCAAAAGTCGTGAAGATCGAAAAGAAAGAGCGTTTTCAAACTCATGTGATCGAGTTAGATGGCTCCCTTCTTGACGGGTTAGAGATTGGGGCTTCCGTCGCACATAATGGTTGCTGTCTGACCGTCACTCAAATCGACGGGAAGCACATTAGTTTTGATTTGATGCAGGCGACATTAGCATTGACCAATCTGGGTTTTCTCAGTGAGGGCGATAACGTCAATATCGAACGAGCGGCTAAATTTGGTGATGAAATTGGTGGTCACAATATGTCTGGTCATATTAGCTTGATGGCCACCATTGTTGACGTCATTGACACGCCAAATAACCGAACCATCTGGTTCGAGTTGCCTCAAGATTCAATGAAATACGTATTGGCCAAAGGGTATATTGGTATCGATGGTTGTTCGCTAACAATTGGCGAGGTAGAAGACAATCGTTTCTCTGTACATCTGATTCCTGAGACGTTGCAGAGAACTCTGTTTGGCGGTAGGAAAGTGACTGAACGTGTCAATATTGAGTTCGATCCACAAACTCAGGCTATTGTCGACACGGTCGAGCGTGTGCTGGCAGCGAAACAAATTTAAATATCAGTGATATTTGCCGTGATCTAAAAAAGGAGCGTTATTGCTCCTTTTTACGTTTTAGTTTATTCGTAGTTATCGTCAATAAACAGCTCTACTTTATCGTTCAGTTCATCCACATGCATGTTGAGATGAATGGCATGACAACAGGCAGGGCAGTCATCATAAAACTCTTGGTCACCATTACTGGCGTCTAAAGTGATTCCTATTGAGTGCCCACAATGCGGACACTTTACGTGTCTTTCAGTATAGTTTTTCATACAACAACTCCTCGTATTGCAGGGCTTTTAAAACAATTTATTGTGGAAGTTCAGCCCTATCACTTACTTTGTCCCAACATCGAGAGATACTTAAATATTAAGTGTAGTTGTTGCTATTTGAATCGAAATAAGTACAAAACTTGACCCCAAACTCAACACTGAATCTGGGGTCAATTTTCAGAGTGATATCACTCGTAAATTTACATTATGCAACGTTTTAAATATTTCAGATCAGACAGAAATAATTTTGTTAATTGTTAGCTGAGCTTGCTCTAAATAATGCCCGCCAAACAGGTTGCAGTGGTTAAGAACATGGTAGAGATTATAAATCTCTTTACGTTCCTGGTATCCAGGCAATAATGGCATAACTGATTCATATCCTTGATAAAATTCAGGTCTGAACCCACCGAAAAGCTCCGTCATCGCAATGTCGCACTCTCTGTCGCCCCAGTAGCATGCAGGGTCATAGCAAATAGGTCCGACAGGTGTCACGGCAGCATTACCATTCCATAAGTCACCATGCAGTAACGATGGCTCCGGTGTGTGATTCGACAAAAGCTGTTTCACGACGTTAACAAAGTCCTCAATATCGACCAAAGTTACGCCTTTTTCTTTCAGTAATTGTAATTGCCATCCTATGCGCTGCTCTGCAAAGAACATGCACCACTTCTTGTGCCACTGGTTAGGTTGTAGGGTTGAACCCAAATAGTTGTCGGTATCAAATCCAAACTCTTTTTGTTCTCCCCATTGGTGTAATTGAGCAAGCTGTTGGCCAAACAAGAAGCTGTTTTGCGCATCTTCTAACGGTTTAGTTGGGAGGTAGTTAAGAATTAAGAAAGAGTTATTTTTTGTTTTGCCGACCAGTACGACCTCTGGAACAAATACGGTTGAAGTTTCACGTAACAGATGCAGGCTTTCAGCTTCTACTTGGAACTTAGACAAAAAATCACGATCGTTTATTTTAACGAAATAGCGTTGCTCGCCATCATTGATCATATAGCTTTCATTGATATCTCCACCAGAAAGGCGAACTTTTTCGTTGATTTGATATTCAAATAACAGCGTATCAGAAAGCTGTTGCGATATTGCTTGCCACATACAAAACCTCGCGAATCTGTTTGACCACCAATAGTTTAGGATAAACGACGAGAAATTGGCGCGTTGCTGCGCATACTTGAACAATAAATTTATGAATCTGCTGACGAAATTTGCATAAGTGTGAATCATATCGCTCATAAGTTTATGATTTATCGTCCTAGCAGATGGTTATATACCCACACAACATGTATTATAATTTTTTTGACTTTGGTTCCATTGATAGCATGAAAGTACTGATATGTGATGACTCAGCAATCGCAAGAAAACTGATTATAAGAACAATCGTGCAAAGTTCATCAATGCAGCTGATCGAAGCCCAAGATGGGTATGAAGCACTGAAGATTCTGGCTGAACAAAATATTGACATTATGTTCCTCGATCTCACGATGCCGATTATGGACGGTTTCGAAGTTCTAAAATCCTTACCAGTAAGCCGCTACAACACCCAGATAGTGATCATCTCTGGCGATGTCCAACAAGAAGCCCAACAGCGCTGCATCGAATTAGGTGCAAAAGCATTTATTGCAAAACCATTGTCTGAAGAGCAAGTGGCCCCGCTGTATGAGCAACTGGGAATGCAATACGCATTTAAGCCTACCGTAGAGCTCAGTCCTAAACAGCAAGTATTCGATGATCTTTCCTCGCTTGCGAAGTTTCGAGAAGTCGCGAATGTTGCCCTAGGAAAAGGGGCCGCCATCATGGCCGATCATTTACGCGAGTTTATTCAGTTGCCTGTACCTCACGTTGGGCCACTAACATATGGAGAGCTCCATATGACGCTGGTTGATGTCATTCGTCGTGACGGTTCGATTGCGGTCGCACAACGGTTTGTTGGTGGTGGTATTCATGGTGAAGCATTAGTTTGCCTCAGAGGTAAACACATCGACCAGATAGGAGAGCGGCTAGGCTTTCAACTGGAGTTCACCAGCTATAACGAGATCATTCTTAATATCTCTAACTTGTTAGTGTCTTCGTTCTTAACGTCGTTAGGTTGCCAGTTAGATAAGCAGTTCTCGCTTCGCCAGCCGAGTATCATCGAAACCTTACCGACTTATAGTGAGCAGCAAGGTCAAAAAGGGGAGCTTTTTACGATTGAATATACATACATGGCGGAATCACTGGACTTTGAATGTGAAGTGCTCTTTCTGATAGACAAACCATCTGTAGAAATCATTTATGAAATCATGGAGTTAATCTGATGTCCGAAATCACGCTGGACATGGCTGACTTTCACTGGGTCACGCAAATCTTAGACACAATGGACTCTGGCCTTATTGTGCTGGATCGCCAGTATAAGGTCTGCGTGTGGAACAGCTTTATGCAATCCTACAGCGGTGTATTGTCGCAAGAAATTCTCGGTGAGAGTCTATTCGACCACTTTGAAGACCTGCCTAGAGCTTGGCTCGAGACAAAATTAAATACATCAGCCGACTTGGAAACTCGTTCATTTTCTAGTTGGGAAAATCGTCCGTACCTTTTTAAGTTTACTAACTTTTCACCTGTATCGAACAGCAGCACATTTATGTATCAGGATATCGTGATCACGCCGCTGCGCTCTCTTTCCGGAGAGATAAGCCATATCGCTATCCAAATAAACGATGTGTCTGAAACGGCACGAAGCCGTATTTATCTTAAAGAAACCAATCAACACCTTTCAGAAATCAGTCGTAAAGACGGTCTTACCGGTTTGTTTAATCGCGCTTATTGGGAACAATCACTCAAAGAAGAATTTACCCAAATAAAAGTCGTTGATGGGTCATGTTCCCTGGTTATTTTCGATATTGACCACTTTAAACAAGTTAATGATAACTATGGTCACCCTGTTGGGGATGAAGTGATTCGTCGAACGTCAGCTCTGTTAAGAAAAACAGCCCGAAGCAGCGACATTTGTGGTCGTTTTGGCGGGGAAGAGTTCACAGTGTTGTTAAAAAATACCAATCAGGAACAGGCCAGTTATTTTGCAGAGCGGCTACGTAAACGCGTAGAACAAGAGACCGTGAAAGTTGAAGATTCTCTGATTAACTACACCGTCAGTATCGGCGTATGCGAATATAAGCCTCACTTTGAAAGCCATATACAATGGTTAAAAAGTGCAGACTCCGCTTTGTATCGTGCAAAAGAAAGCGGACGAAACCAAAGTTGTGTATTTGGTGACGACTAAATCGAGACGAGTTTCTATATTGTTGGTTACTAGCTGTCCATTTGGCTCGTAAATACGCATTTCTATGACATAAGTTAGTGAAATTTCTTAGTAATGTCTTACTATTGATACAATTGTGCACCCAGCATTCTAGTCTTGACGTTAATGGAGAAATACAGTGGTTGTTGAAACGGATGGTTACCTTGCTCTTATCGAACACTTGTCGCTAAACCTTGATATCTTTACCACCGAGCGTGGTGATACAGGTTCAGAAAGTATCGAAGATGTGGTTACCGATATGGTGGCATCAAATATCATGATGATTTTTGAGCAAAACCCTGAACTTCATTCCAGTGTGCGTTTTAAGTTGTTAAAAGAAGCGGATGCCGTAGTAGAAGACTTGGGTGAAGTCCTCGCTGGAGTCTGGGGTAAGAAGGCGACCAATGAACAGATTACTTTTCTGGAAGAGTACGTCGCATTGGTGAAAAATCTTTTTGATAACGCAGTGGCGATTTACGACTAGAGGCTTATGTTGTTTGAATCGTGAATTCTTATCGTTCAAAACTCTAGTGGCGTTACAATGTCACCCTTCTGATTTGCCAAAATTTTGATGCCCAGTAGGGGTTGTCAATCCGAGAAATAATGACGCCTTTCGATGTGGACGCGTGCATAAACTGCTTGTTACCCAAATAGATACCAACATGATATGTTGTTCTTCTGGTCTTAAAAAAGACAAGGTCCCCTTGTTTGGCTTCATTCCATCCTAATTCTACGCCTTGTTTAGATTGCTGCCTTGTCGTCCTCGGTAAAGCAAGTTGATACGCTTCCACAAAGGCCTTTTGCACAAAGGCAGAACAATCAATACCTGACTTTTGTGTCCCACCCAAGCGGTACGGAGTGCCGTGCCACTCGTTATAAAACTGCAGTAACTCCGGTTTGCTAGCCAAAGTTTTCGCAGGAGGAACTGTCACAGCCACGGCGTGCTCTGCAGGCTCAGGACCCGACGAACAAGCTGTCATAAGTGTGCTGATTATCAAAGAGAAATAAATACGACGCAAATCATCCACCTACCATTCAAGTGATTAATACATGAAATATTATTGTCATAATCAATCCATACTATTGAACGCTTATCACGGTTTTATCAACTTTATGTGATGGACACGCAGTAAAACCGTTCAAACCTAAGAAAGAATAAAAATTGATTATGGCAACGCGCAAACGCTCACGCTTTTCACTCTCACTGATTCAGACGATCAGTGCAACACTTTTAACTATCATTGCACTTGTTATAGCTCTTTCTGCTTCAAGTTTCAAAGGAATGGGACAGATCGGAGAACAATTTGAAGATCTGTCTCAAAAAGCATTACCTATGGCAATGGCCAACGCCAAGTTAACCAGAAATGTTCTCGAGATCGTTAAATTGCTAAACCATGGCATGCAAGTTACCGAACCTAAAGAACTCCCTATAATTGAATCACAAATAGAAGCGTTAGCTATTCAATCTGAGGGCTTAACGGAAAAAACCTCTGGCGTTGCGGTTTCGCTTTCAAATGAATTAAAAACCAAAGTCGAAAACTTGCACAACATCACTCAAGCGATATTGCTAAAGCAGAATGCAGTGATCCAGATTCAAACGGATATCAATTCTGCGGTTGGTGGGTTCCGCTACGGTCTAAGCTCTATCGGCCCGGAAATGAACCGCATCAGCTCTTTTTTGAGTGCAGACAATCCTCAATCAAGTGACGCTGCCAATCGGTTTATTGCTTCAGCAAGTTCGATGGAAAGCACCTTTTTAATGATGCTGACGCATACTGACCTCGCAAAAGCGGAAAAAGAATACCGTGAAATGCGAAACCGAATCGCAGGGATTAACCTCGCATACTCCGATTTCCAAGCACTGCACCCTGAAGTCAGTGACTATGCCAGTCTAACAGCGCCTTATGAAATGGTAAAAGCAGGCTTTACTGACAAAGGTATTCTGCATTTGATTCTTGCTAAACTGGAACAAAGCGAACAACAAAGAGCGGAATTTAAACAAGCTTCCCAGCTCGCTGACGAGACGATGCTGTTACTTGATCAGGTTTCACTCGCAGCTTCTGAGTTGATTAATGAGAGAGAAAACGTAGTAAATACGACGATAAAAACCGTTAGCTTAATGGTCATTATCGCCGCAGTGGTTATCTCAATCATTATTTTCGCAACTTTGGTTGGTTTGAGAAGCTGGACGAATCGAGGACTACAATCGGTCCTTAGCCGATTATCTGCACTGACTGAACACGATTTCCGAGAGAAAGCCGATGAGGTGGGGCCTGAAGAACTGAAAGAGGTGGCGCGTAAACTGAATCTGGTCATTGATTCCACCTATGACTCCATCTCTACGGTGACGCGGAATTGTGAGACGCTTTATCAAACGGCGGAAATCAGCCATACCGCCGCAGAGCAGACTAACGAAGGACTTAGTAAACAAAATGAAGCCTTGGTGAGTATGGTCACGACCATTACACAATTGGAAGCCTCGATACGAGAAATAGCCATGGTGACGAACGCTTCAGCCGAAGATGCTCTTGTGGCGACAACGCAAACCGAAAAAGGGGTTGAAGTTGTTGAACTAAATCGCGCTAGACTGGAGTCACTAGAGACGTCATTTACTATGAATGAACAGTCCATACTGGAGCTCGATGAGCGCGTGAAACAGATTCGCGAAATGGTCGATATGATCAGTGGTATTGCTGATAACACTAACTTGTTGGCCTTGAATGCTGCGATTGAAGCGGCGCGTGCAGGTGAGCAAGGACGTGGTTTTGCGGTGGTAGCAGATGAAGTGCGTAAACTTGCCAGCGATACGTCTCAACAAACCACCAATATTCGGGCAATGATGAATGAGTTGACGACGGCGGCAGAGCGTTCTCGACAAGCCGTGAGCGATTCCCGGGAAGAAATGACGCATGCACTAGAATCTAGTCATGAAGTTAAATTGGTATTTTCCGACATCAATAACGCCGTTAAGCTTATTCAAGAACGTGTTGAACAGATCTCTGTGGCGACAGAAGAGCAGGAGCGGGCAACCGCTGATGTGTCACAATCAATCGCACAAATATCGGAACAAGGCGAGCAAACAAAGCTACGACTAGAATCTATGGTCGAAAGCTCAGAACAAGTGGCAGAAATTGCTGGCCATCAACAAGCTATGCTTCATAAGTATGACTTGTAAATCATAAGTAAACCGACGACAAGCCAAGGCCGGATCTATCGACGTCCTTGGCCTTTTTGTTCCCGTTTCGTATCCCACGCATACTTACTAAGTCTTCCATGCCAAAGTTATTTGGATATACATGCGCTCGCAGCGTGCGAATTTGATAACATGTAACTATCCTTGCAGTAGCAGCATGTTCGTAACCGAATACATTTCCAATTACTTGGTCATGCATTAGGGCATGGTCGGTCCCAAAAATTGCCACAAAATTATAAATTGTTCGATTAGTTCTATATGCTCTTCGCTATTCACTAAAATAAGGAAACGATGATGGATAAATTCGTAGTGTTTCTCTTATGCCTTTTTTTGACGATTGGCGGTGCTGTACACATTTACGACAACATTGCCGACGGTTTATTACCTTATGATTTTGCACCGCGTTGGTTAAATATCTACTGGAGTATATTGGGCATTTTCGACCTGTTGGCAGTTTACCTTTTGATTCGATACCGCAGGGCTGGTCTGGTATTGATGTTGGTAATTTTGTTCACCAATGTGATTTTTAACTCTCACGCACATTACTCGTTGGGAATATTAGATAACAACACGGCTTTACAGATGAAGACGCTATTTTTAGGTTTTGCTATGGGCGTATCTATATGGCTTTGGAACGCTCGTAAGAATCGACAGTCGCGCCAGATTTTCCGGTAATATTGTCATAATCAGTTTGTAAGGGAATGACCAAGAAAAACCAGCGTCATTCCAAATCAATGTTATTTTTTTGTCTTAACACGATAGCGGAATGGTTGGGTAAGAAGCTTATCCAACCTCTGCTCCTGTTTGTCTCTGATGTCCGGTAAACCAATGACAACATGGTCATGCCCAAGCTCTGGTTGAGCGCGGTACGTCGAAAACATTCGATCCCACACAGACAAAAAGAACCCAAAGTTAGAATGCGTTTCTCTCGGAATGACGGAGTGATGCACCCTATGCATATCCGGAGTAACAATCGCTTTCCTTAGCCATGCATCTGCAGGTAACGCAAGCTTCGCATTACTGTGATTGAACATAGCACTCGCGTTGAGAATAATTTCAAACATAACAATGGCGATTGGAGAAACACCGAGCATAAATACGGCACCAATTTTAATCACCATGGAAATCAAAATCTCAATTGGGTGGAAGCGGGCGCCCGTCGTCACATCAATATCCAAATCAGCATGGTGCATCCGATGAAGTTTCCACAATACAGGGACACGGTGGAAGATAACGTGCTGCACATAAATAATAAAATCGAGCAGGATGATTGAGAGTAGTACGTTTAACCAATCAGGCAACGACAGTAATTGGAATAGTCCCCACTGATGCTCGCTAGCAATAACGGCAGCCTGGAATGCCGCGATAGGCATGACTAACGCGATAACAACACTGTTGAGTGCGACGAGTGAGAGGTTGTTTACCCAACGAAAAGCGCGAGACACCGTCAATACTTTTCTGGGTAATACGTTTTCCCATAACGTGCAAAGCAGCAATACACCGACAAAGCAACCGAGCCTTATCCAAGCGGGGTCGTTAAATGCTGTTTCTGTCACAGAAGTTCCTCTCAGTTATCTATTCTGTCTGAACAGACCAAATTCAGTGCCAATTTCTTTCGGTATCTATACCTTACCTTGAGGCTAAGCGGTTATGCCAGTAGAATCGCGCTCTACTTTTTATTTGGCATTGCTACTCATGAGAATTCACGCTTTTCACCGTTTATATCAGCACCGTCAGTCTATCTCGACAAAGACTTTTAACGCGCGAGGCTGCAAAGTTATTCGCTGCCAATATTGTCAGGTCTCACAAGAGCACTGCCTGTGTGAACTACAGCCAAATATCAAATCCAATCTCGCTTGTATGTTGATTGTATCGGAAAACGAAGTGTTTAAGCCGAGTAATACGGGTCGCCTGATTGCCGATACCATTGAGGAAACCTACGTATATCAATGGAACCGGACGGAACCTTCCAATGAGATGCTCGCGCTATTAAAAAGTGATGACTATCAGCCGGTGATCATATTCCCGGCAGATTATGTCGATGACACTTCACGATTAATGGACAGCCTGAGCCCTGAGCTCTTGAGAACACCGGAAAGCAGCAACAAGAAATGGCTGTTGATTTTTATTGATGGCAGCTGGCGCGAAGCGAGAAAGATTTTCCGCCGTTCTGACTATCTACAATCGTTACCGGTATTATCGATACAACCAGAAACACTCTCTGAATACATCATGCGACGTTCTGAGAACGAGCAGCATCTCTCTACGGCTGAAGTTGCCACTTTAGTGCTTAAACAGGCAGGTGAGCACCAAGCTTCAGAGTGTCTCCAATTGTGGTTCGAAGCTTTTAGAGAAACCTACATGTTGACCAAAACACGAGTCAAAACGGATCCCAACCGTCCGCATCTACATCGTTTCAAAGCGTGGGCAAAAACTGAGAACTGACTCTAAGGAATGAGTTTTTGTTGATCGCTTGTTGTTCAACTGGCTTGAGTGAGAGGATAAATCTGGATTTGGTCACGGTTTGTAGGCGTATAGATATGGATAATGCCAGAAGTTTATCTTTTTGACTCCACTAAATTTTTGGGAGTCCTGTTAGCACTTTTTAGGAGAGAATTGCATGTATTATGGCTTTGATGTCGGTGGCACAAAGATTGAGTTTGGTGCATTTAACGAAAAGCTTGAGCGTGTAGCAACTGAGCGTGTACCAACACCAACTGATAACTATGAACTATTGGTTGACACTATCGCTGATCTTATTAGTAAGTACGACGCTGAATTTGGCTGCGAAGGTACCATTGGCCTGGGTCTTCCGGGAATGGAAGATGCTGATGATGCAACCGTATTGACAGTAAATGTACCAGCTGCGAAAGGAAAACCACTACGTGCAGATCTAGAAGCGAAAATCGGTCGCTCTGTGAAGATCGAAAACGACGCAAACTGTTTCGCGCTTTCAGAAGCTTGGGATGAAGATCTACAAGGTGAACCATCTGTACTGGGCTTAATCTTGGGTACTGGTTTTGGTGGCGGCTTTATTTACGAAGGTAAAGTTTTCTCAGGTCGTAACCACGTAGCGGGAGAGGTTGGCCATATGCGTCTTCCTATCGATGCATGGTTCCACCTAGGTGACAATGCGCCATTACTTGGTTGTGGATGTGGCAAGAAAGGTTGTCTTGATAGCTACCTATCCGGTCGCGGTTTTGAGCTGATTTATGCGCATTACTTCGGCGAGCAGAAAAAAGCGATCGATATCATCAAAGCGTATGGCGAAGGTGAAGCTTCAGCAGTTGAACACGTTGAGCGCTTTATGGAACTTCTGGCGATTTGTTTGGGCAACATCTTTACCGCAACAGATCCAAATGTTGTCGTACTGGGCGGTGGTCTATCTAACTTCGATCTTATTTACGAAGAGATGCCAAAGCGTATTCCAAAACACCTGCTTTCTGTAGCGAAATGTCCAAAAATCATCAAAGCAAAACACGGTGATTCGGGTGGTGTTCGCGGTGCTGCATTCTTAAACATCAAGTAAATAGTTAGCTTGGTTTAACATTTAGAATTGAATAAAAGCCCTGTTGCTAATTGTGCAACAGGGCTTTTTGTTTGCGTAGACTTTGTCAGGAAACCGTCTTTACCGAGCTTTACACTTCATTTACGTCACTTGAACTAGCCTCTGGTAAGATTTCTTTAAATCTTAGAGATTAATTAACGGGGATGACTATGTTTAACGTTTCAACATTTCGTAACGGTGCCATTGCGTTGGTACTGATGAGTATGGTGGCCCCATCTTTTGCGAAGCAAGCGCCGGGACATGGTCATGACCATCAAGCCCCGAGCAAAGTTGTTGTGGTAACGCCAGACCATAGACCGAGTCATAAGGCTCCGTCACATCGTTCGTATCATCATAGCGGATTGCCTTCTACAGCCGCAATTTTAGCAATTGCGGGAATAACGTATGCGATTATCGATAATGCTTATTACAAGCAAAGTGGTGACCAGTACATTTATGTTGAGCAGCCACCTGTATCTTCGTCTCAGCAAGTCAATTCCGTAAGCAGCAGTCTATCGGGTCAGGTTGTGAATACACTCCCAAGCGGTGTAGTGAGAGTAACGGTAGACGGTGCTACCTATTATGTCCGAGGCAATGACTGGTATGCGCCAATTGCAGGGACGAGTAAGTTTGTGGTTGTTGCGCCTCAGCTCTAAACTCGAACAGATCCAATCAGATACAAAAAAGCTCGCGTTTAATCGCGAGCTTTTGCTATTTGGTAAAAACTATTTATTCTTTTTACCAACGCCCAAGTTTTCCTTTTGGGCCAGAGTGATTTTAGTAAAACCAAGTTTTTTAAAGTGGTTATCACGATAGTTTCGAACGGCTTTGGTATCAGAAATCGCTTCGATTTGCTGTTCCATTTTTAGGAACTCAGAAATATCAATACCTTCTGCTTCAGCAACGGCTTCATGAATATTGCGATGTTGCTGGTAAGAGAACGTCAGTTCTTTGTCTTCGTTCTTGTATGTGTAAAGAATGGTGCGAGCCATAATAATCTCTCGAATAGTGTGTTAATGCTTTCAGTGAAATTGAGCCATACCTACCGTAAGCAGTGATGGATATTTGATATGGAGTACCAACCTCAAACTCCACTAAAAACGAAAGGCCAGCATAGCTGACCTTTATAAAATCGTTGCTAGTAACCTATTGGGGCTAGATTCTGCCTTGAAGAGGGATGATTGTCACGTTTTCTCCCACTTTAACTGTATCGATAGCAGGGGATATTTCGATTAGACAATTCGCTTCACTCATCGAACGCAAAATACCGGAGCCTTGCTTACCCGTCGTGCGAACGGTGAGGCGGCCGGTTTCGTCTAGCTGATAGAATCCGCGGCTAAACTCAGTTCTGCCTTGACGAGAGCGTAAGTTTTCCGTTGCAATCGCGTTGACTTTTAATGGTTGCCAGCCTTGCTCTCCCTGCATTTTGCGGATTGCTGGCTCAACGAAGTTGATGAACGAGACCATCACGGCAACAGGGTTACCCGGTAAACCAAAAAACGGCTTACTGTTTATTTGGCCAAACGCAAGTGGGCGACCAGGGCGCATGTTGATACGCCAAAAGTCAATTTGTCCCAACTTTTCCAGAGCTAACTTAATGTAGTCCGCATCACCAACAGACACGCCACCAGATGTCATTACCATGTCTGCTTGCTGGGATGCTTGCTCCAATGCTTCGATCATCTGTTGTTCATTGTCTTCCAGAATACCAAAATCCAAAATTTCACACCCGAGCTGTTCAAGCATACCCATAATGGTAAATCGGTTTGAGTCGAAGATTGAATTAGGCTTCTGCTCGGTGCCTGGCGCTTGCACTTCGTCACCCGTTGAGAAGATTGCGACTTTGAGTTTACGAAAGACACTTGCTTGCCCGAAACCAAGAGAGGCGATCATGCCCATTTCCGGAGAGGCGAGGCGAGTACCAGAGGTAAAGACGTTACTGCCAATTTCAAGATCTTCACCAGCTTGACGAACGTTCTGACCCGCTTTTATGCCTGAAGTATTAAACGTTACCTTGTCACCATTTTGTACAGCTTGTTCGCGCATCACCACCGTGTCACCATTAACCGGTGTTGGTGCTCCCGTCATGATTTTAACCGCTTGCCCCATCTGCAACGGTTTATCGTAAGCATGGCCAGCAAGGACTTCTGCCATCACTTGATAACTCTCTCGCTCAAGGTCGTCACTGCGAATAGCGTAACCATCCATTGCCGAGTTTGTGTATTGAGGCACGTTAACCGGAGAAACGATGTCATCAGCCAATACTCGACCGTAACTACGTTCAACATCGCATAGTTCAATGTCAGTCAAGGAAGGCACTAAAGAGAGAATTTTCTCTCGCCCTTGCTCCACAGATAGGAAAGCAGGGGATAAGGTGTCACAGCACGCGGCTTCTTTGTCTTTCGATTTTGGTTGTTTCGTCGCATTGACATACTGAAGCACAAACTCCGCGATAGCATCCAAATCGTTGATGTTCATCTGCGGTAATTCGGAATCTAATTCACCACTGTCGGAGGCAATCGCAATGATGTTTTCATCAGAAGGGTAAAGCCAAGGTTTGCCGACTTCTTCTCGGTGAAGTTCGATTTTTGGAAAGGCGATGTTTTTACAACCTTCAACCAGAACGACATCTAACTTGTCTTCATCAAAACGAGTCAACAGGTATTCGAACTCTGCCTCAGCATCCGGAGTTTCTGTCATCAAAGCAAAACGATTTCGGGATGCGATCAACATTTGTGAAGCGCCAGCCTTGCGTAAACGATAGCTGTCTTTACCTGGCTTATCGACGTCAAAGTTGTGGTGCGCGTGTTTCAATATGCCAATACGTAAACCAGCTTCGGTCAGTTTTGGTAACAGTGCTTCTAGCAACGTAGTTTTACCAGTACCTGAGTAAGCGGCAAAACCAAGAATAGGGATATTTAGCGTGTGTTTCATGATTCTAATTGTCCAAATTGCGCCAGTTCTTCCGGAGTGTTTAAGTTGACGAAACAGTTTGGTGAGTCACTGAAATCAACGTAGCTGGTGTGACACTCTTTATAAAGCAAAATGATTTTTCGATCGCCACGCTCTAAAAATGCCGTCAGTTTCGGCAGTACGCGCTTATGGTACATGGTGAAAACTGGTTGCTGGTGATCACCATCGTGCGCGACCAATATGTCAGTGTCATCTTTGACCGCCTGACAAAAGCGTTCGACTAAATCGGTATTAATTTGTGGACTGTCACATGGAACAAATCCGACCCAATCCGTTTGCGCGTGCATTAATCCGGCATGAATGCCACCCATCGGCCCCGGATAATCTTTGAACTGGTCACTGAAGACGAAACCAAACTGACGGTAAGCGTCTTGGTTTCGATTAGCATTGATTAAAATGCTTGGTGTTTGTGGTGATAGACGTTCTATGACGTGTTTGATGAGTGGTTTCTGATTTAGCTCTATCAGGCCTTTATCTTTTCCACCCATGCGGCTGGCTTGACCGCCAGCTAAGATGACCCAACTAGTTTGTGTTGGTTGAAGCATATGCATTCTCTTGGGAGTTTTCTTTTGGTATGACATATAACAGTGGTGACTCTACCAAAGTCTTGTTTTTAATCCACCACTGTTTTTTACATAAATCGGTTAGCGCGTTGGTTTGATGGCTCGTGATCACGATACTAGAGCCACGATCTAAAAGATCTTTGGCCATTACGACTAATCGCTCGATCGATTCGGCGTCTAGTGAAGCACTTGGCTCATCCATCAATAAAATCGACGGTTTTAAGATCCATGCTCTCGCCATGGCAACACGCTGCTTTTCGCCACCTGACAATACAGAGATATGTTCATCGGCTAAGGTTTCCAAACCTACCATGCGTAGCGCGTTGATAACTTGCGCTCGCTTATCTTTTGCGTTGTCCTGCTGATATTTCACGCCATAAACAACGTTTTCGTAAACGCTGCCGTCAAATAGGTAAGGAGATTGATGGAGATAAATAACATCGACACGACCATTTCGGCGGGTCAGTTTTTTCAGCCAGGTATCTTTAGGTGCGGCTACAGTGCCGGTTGATGCTTTCAAAAGACCGGCTAGAATTTTCAGCAGTGTTGTTTTTCCGACGCCGTTATCGCCTTTAAGATAAATCGCATCGTTCGGTCCAATCGTTAGCTCGGGAATGTGAAAGAGCACGCGCTCTTTAAAGCGCATGGACAATTGTTCGGCGGTAATTTTTATAGTCATAGTACGCCTCTACAGAGAATAGAAAACGAGTCGATCATTAGCGTCATGTTCTAAGATAGCCTTTGCCTCTCATACTCGACAGGAAGAAGTTTAATGCTAATGCTAAGGATAGTAATACAATTCCTAATGCAACACCTTGCGCAAAAGCACCTTTACTACTTTCCATTGCGATCGCTGTTGGTATATTGCGTGTCACGCCCATAATGTTGCCACCAACCATCATCGAACAGCCGACTTCAGTAACGATTCGCGAAAAGCCTGCAATGACCGCTGCGAGTAACGGGAATCGCGTTTCCCAAATCATGGTCGATGCAACACGAGGAAGGGATACACCTAAGGTAAGCGATGTCTCTATCATACGACGGTCGCTCGATTGCAATGCACCGTGCATCATCGAAACTAACACGGGAAAGCAAATCAACATTTGACCGAATATCATCGCCTTCTGCGTAAACAGCATTTCCCAACCACCCCAAGGGCCAGCTCTCGACAACAGCATGTAGAGCAAGAGGCCGATAACAACCGTTGGTACCGCTTGAAGCGTATTGATGATAGACAGCAAAAACCACTTTCCACGAAAATCGGTGTAAGCGAGTACAAAGGACATCAAAATTGCCGGCAATACCACTAACGATATTGCCGTAATAGAAACGCTAAAGGAGACCGCGACGATCTCCCAAAGCTCTGCATCGAAATTCACCAGAAGCTGGAGCGCTTCTAGTGTTGTTTCAGCAAGATTCATAGTGCGTTATTTACTGTCCGCGTTCGCTACAAACAGCTGTTTTCCGTTAAGGCGGAAGCTGTTAATTAATTCCTGACCGTGTTGGTTAACCAACCAATCACTGAATACTTGCGCGCCTTTGTGATTAATAGTTGGGTAACGTTCAGGGTTAACTAAGATCACCTGATAAGGGTTAAATAGCATTTCATCCCCCTGGAACAGAATTTCCAGATCCAGTTTGTTTTCATATGCCAGCCAAGTACCGCGGTCTGTCATCGTGTAGCCTTGCATCTCTGACGCCATGTTCAGAGTAGGGCCCATACCTTGGCCTACGCTGCGGTAGCCACCAAAGTTTGGTTCAATTTTTGTTTGTGCCCAAAAGCCCATTTCTTTCTTGTGTGTGCCTGAATCGTCACCACGAGAAATAAAGGTTGCGTCTTTGCTTGCGATTTCTTTAAACACATCAAGAACGCTTTCATCATCTTTGATTTCAGCTGGATCGGCTTTAGGACCAACAACCACAAAATCGTTGTACATTAGCTTACGCGCTTGAACGCCGTACCCTTTTTCTACGAATAGGCCTTCTGCTTTAGGCGCGTGTGTCATTACCAAATCCACATCGCCATTTTCACCCATTTTGAGCGCTTTGCCGGTACCTGCAGCGATGATGTCGACTTTATAGCCTGTCTCTTTTTCGAATTCTGGTAGTAGGTAATCCAGCAGTCCTGAATGGTACGTGCTGGTCGTGGTTGCTAAGCGAATGTGTTCGCCATCTTGAGCGGAAAAAGCAGAGTAACTTACTAGTGTGATTGACGTTGCTGCCAAGGTTAGCGCAATTTTTTTCATTTTTATTTGTTTCCTTTCCAATGATGTTTCGGCTTCTTTTACGTTTAACGTGTGAGAAGTTCCTGAACGATATTGATTGCTCAAATCACAAGCCTTCCTTGAGTGGCAGACTCTAAGAGCCCAACATATTGGCGACTTGGATACCCCTTATAGCAAACAAGATGCCAACAATATTCAACCTAAAAATGTTCTATTTATGCGCAATTTCATAGACTTGTTTGCATAAATTCTCCCATTGGTACAAAATGTCTCAGTTATTGAGGAGGGTACCCCTGTCGTGTTGGTACACTCTGTCCCACCTGAAACCATCTGGGGTAAATATGTCTGCGCAATCCCATATTAGTACAAAGCAACAATTCAACGCGTTTTCTGTTCTGGTCGTTGATGACGAGCCAGGCATGCAAGCCATTCTGAAAAAAGCCTTGGGTAAACTCTTTTCCCAGGTTGATACGGCTGGCTGCATTGAAGAAGCAGAGCAACTGAGAAGCTCTCGTCATTACGATCTGATTTTACTCGACATTAATTTGCCCGGCCGCTCAGGAATTGAGTGGGAAGAAGCCTTTACCGATGATGAAAAAAGAGCAGATGTAATATTCATGACCGGTTATGCTGATCTTGAAACCGCGATTCGAGCTCTCCAGCTTGGGGCTTCAGATTTTATTCTCAAACCTTTTAATCTCGAGCAAATGCTTAAATCGGTGACCCGCTGTATGGAGCGTCGATTGAATGAGCGTATGCAATATGCGATGAAACGGGATTATCAACGCTACAACAGCTCAGAAATCATAGGTGGTTCAGAGAAAACCCGTCAACTTAAGTTATTGATAACTCAGTTTGCACCATCACGTGCGTCAGTATTAATCGAAGGAGAGTCCGGTACCGGGAAAGAACTGGTTGCTCGCGGTATTCACCAGGCTAGTGATAGAAGTGGTCCATTTGTTCCGGTCAACTGCGCAGCAATCGCGCCTGAGTTATTAGAAAGTGAGCTTTTTGGCCACACTTCCGGCGCGTTCACCGGCGCGAAGAAATCACGTGAAGGTCTGTTTAGAGTGGCTAATGGCGGAACCCTTTTCCTTGATGAAATCGGTGAAATGCCGTTATCGATGCAAGCATCACTTTTACGAGTGTTAGAGCAACGAACAATCCGACCGGTTGGTTCAGAAAAAGAAATTAGCATCGATGTCCGTGTCGTGGCTGCGACTAACCGAAATTTGCAGGAGGAAGTGAATCAGGGCAACTTCCGTAGCGATTTGTATTACCGCCTTAACGTTCTGAAGATTGAAGTGTGTCCACTTCGTGAACGTAAAGGTGATCTCTTTGAACTCATTCCTTTCTTCAGCAACATGCTAACTCGCGAGCTAGGAATGCCCGCGCCGAAGTGGGCACATGAAGATATGGAAGCAATGAGCGAGTACGATTGGCCAGGTAACATTCGTGAGTTAAAAAACCTGATTGAGCGTTGCATCTTATTAGGTAAGCCGCCTGCTCATCATTGGCGAGAAGTAAACGGCTCTCACGCCTTGCCAAATGTTTCTATGACCGTTTCACATACCGCCGAGCTTCCAACGCTCAAGGAAAGTAATGAGTTTTTAGGCGACGGTTATCCCAATAGCTGGACTCTTAAAGAAGTAGAAAAAGCGCATATTCAACAGGTTGTTACCCTGCACGATGGTAACAAATCGGCGGCAGCACGTGATTTAGGCGTGGCACGCAAAACGTTAGAGCGTAAGTACAAAGAGTGGGACGCAGAGGATGAGGAATATGCCAACTAAGTGGCAGCAGCACAAAGGATTGTCTAAGTGGACGCACCGATTCAAAAGTATGGTGCGTTACCGCCTGTTAATTCTGACATCAGCACCTATCTTCGTGACGCTGCTCGCGTTGATTGCCATCACCATTTATTGGTCTATTCAATACACGTGGCAGAATACGTTGCTTGATGTTTCTGAGCGCTTGGGGGTTGCAGAAAATAGTGTCGAGCTGTTGCAACAAAAGCAAGCCAACTACGTTAGGGCGTTCGCAGATTCTTATGACTTTCACAACCGTATCAATCAAAATACGCCGCCGGAAGAACTGCAGGCCTGGGTCTCCACCCAGAAGCATCGTTACGGGTTAGATTTTCTCTCTTTCCAACACGTGAACTCCGTTGAAAACAAATTCCGCTTTATGGATTTGACTAAGCGGGAGTCATTCTTCGATATATTGAACAAACAAGAGCTTGAACAACTTGATCCCGATCTGGCTAAACGGGCAGAGGTTCCGATTGTGAGCCAAGGCAGTGGAACAGAAACCCGAGGTTTAGTAAGCCGTACGGTCATCCCTGTTTATAGTCGCGCTAACGATTTAATTGGCTTCTTGGACGGAGGATTACTCCTCAACAACAGTACCGTGCTGGTAGACCAAATCCGTGACCTTATTTATCCCAATGTAAATGACCGATTACGACCAGTTGGCACCCTGACCCTGTTTTTGTCTGACCTGCGCGTAAGCACCAACGTCCCGCTGGACAGTGATCATCGCCTTGGCAGGGCCATTGGTACGAAAGTGAGCAACGAAGTTTCAGAGCAAGTACTGTCCCGGGGTGAAATGTGGGTTGGTCGGGCTTTCGTTTACGATGCTTGGTATATCACCGCTTATCAGCCCATTAAAGACCAGTATGATAATGTGATTGGCATGCTATATACCGGTTATTTAATGTGGCCGTTTGTCAAAGCGTATGTGACAAACATTGCGGAAGTCAGCCTGATGACCTTGATGTTACTGCTTGTGTCTGGTGTGATGGTGTACCGAGGTTCGCGTGATTTATTCCGTCCGATAGAACGTATTCACAAGGTGGTAAAACTGGTTCAACTGGGCAAAGAAAAGCGCATTGGTCCTTTGGGGCTTAATGACGACCATGAACTGGCACAACTGGCTAAGCAATTCGATAACATGTTGGACGCACTGCAAGAGCGCAAGATAGAGCTGAAGAATTCCGCAGCGCAGTTAGAGTGTAAAGTTCAAGAACGTACAGCGAGTTTGCGAGAGAAAACCCAAGAGCTGGAACTGCACATTCAGTTACTTAATCAAACCCGAGATAAGCTGGTCGTGCATGAAAAGCTTTCTGCACTGGGAGAGCTTACCGCGGGCATCGCCCATGAAATTAATAACCCAACGGCGGTGATCCTCGGTAATATCGAACTCATTCATTTTGAACTTGGCGACGACGCAAATCGAGTTCAAGAAGAAATTGACGCTATTCACGCTCAAATCGATCGCATCAGAAACATTACCCGCAGTTTGTTGCAATACAGTCGGCAGGGCGGAGTTCAGGATGAGATCACCTGGCAGCATGTTAATCCGATCATCGACGAAAGTATCACGTTGGTTAAAACAGGGAGCAAAAAGCGCGACATTGAATTTGTTGCTGATTTGCAGGCTCATACCCCGGTTGAAATTAATCGCCATCACCTGTTGCAGATATTGGTTAACTTACAGATGAACGCCATCCACGCCATGAACGGTCAAGGTAAATTGATCGTCACGAGTGAAGACTGGCTGGAAAATGGCTTAGTAAAAGGTACCGTTATCCATGTTGCCGACGAAGGCTGTGGAATCAAGCCAGAAAACGTGAGTCGTATTTTCTCACCGTTCTACACCACCAAACGAGATGGCACCGGATTGGGGCTGTCTGTGTCGCAAAGTATTCTTAGCCAAACGGGCGGGGAGCTAAAAGTGGAGTCCGAGTGGGGCAAAGGCAGCGTGTTCAGTATTTATCTGCCGAAAAAAGCTGAGTTAATGCTGGAGGTCACCAATATCGCTTAATCTGGCTCGGATATTTAATGTGATATCCATCAAATAAAGGTTTTCTGAATAATTAATAAAAACAAAACTTGCAGTGTGTAGCCTTAACAAGTACCGTTGCCCGGTTTTTATAAATACACTCAAATTGCTAAGGTAAAGGTTTTGATCTCCACAGCGAATATTACTCAACAATTCGGCGCTAAGCCGCTATTCGAAAACATCTCAGTTAAGTTCGGCGAAGGTAACCGCTACGGCTTAATTGGCGCTAACGGTTGTGGTAAATCAACCTTTATGAAAATCCTCAGCGGCGAGCTTGAGCAAACCAGTGGTAACGTAAGCTACGACCCGAACGAGCGTGTTGCAAAGCTAAACCAGGATCAATTTGCGTACGAAGAGTTCACGGTTATCGATACGGTAATCATGGGCCACAAAGAACTATGGGAAGTTAAGAAAGAACGTGACCGCATTTACTCTCTTGCAGAGATGAGTGAAGAAGACGGCATGAAAGTAGCTGATCTTGAAGTTCAGTTCGCAGAAATGGACGGCTACATGGCAGAAGCGAAAGCTGGTGAGCTTCTTCTTGCTGTTGGTATTCCAATGGAGCAACACTTTGGCCTGATGAGCGAAGTTGCACCTGGCTGGAAACTGCGTGTGCTTCTTGCTCAGGTTCTGTTTGCAGACCCAGATATCATGCTACTTGACGAACCAACCAACAACTTGGACATGGACACTATCCGTTGGTTGGAAGACACGCTAAACGCGCGTAACTGCACAATGATCATCATCTCGCACGACCGTCACTTCCTAAATTCAGTTTGTACCCACATGGCTGACTTGGATTACGGTGAGCTACGTGTTTACCCAGGTAACTACGACGAGTATATGACCGCGGCTTCGCAAGCTCGTGAACGTCTACTCAACGACAACGCGAAGAAGAAAGCGCAAATCGCTGAACTTCAAACGTTCGTTGCACGTTTCTCTGCAAACGCATCGAAAGCTAAGCAAGCAACATCTCGCGCGAAGCAGATTGATAAAATCAAACTGGATGAAGTTAAAGCGTCTAGCCGTCAAAACCCATTCATTCGTTTTGAACAGTCTAAAGAGCTATTCCGTAACGCTCTGATTGTTGAAAACCTAAGCCAAGGTTTTGAAGATGACCTGTTCGCAAACTTCGATGCAATCTTTGAAGTGGGTGAGCGTGTCGCCATTATTGGTGAGAACGGTGTCGGTAAAACTACGCTGTTGAATACTTTGGCTGGCGTTCTGGAACCACGTACGGGTACGTACAAATGGTCTGAGAACTCAAACATTGGTTACTACGCGCAAGACCACGCACATGATTTTGCAGAAGACTTAAACTTGACAGACTGGATGGGTCAATGGCGTCAGGAAGGCGATGACGAGCAAGTCGTACGCAGCTTCTTGGGTCGTATGCTATTTGGCCAGGACGACATCAAGAAGTCGGTAAAAGTGCTATCAGGTGGTGAGCAAGGCCGTATGTTGCTTGGTAAGCTAATGATGCACAAACCAAACATGCTGCTAATGGATGAACCAACCAACCACATGGATATGGAATCCATTGAATCACTTAACACGGCACTTGAGCAGTACAAAGGTACTTTGTTCTTCGTATCTCACGACCGTGTATTCGTTGACTCGTTGGCTACCCGTATTCTTGAAATTCGTGACGGCAAAATCACAGACTTCAAAGGCACTTACTCTGAGTTCCTTAAATCACGTGGTATCGACGGTTAATACAACGTCTAAAGCGAACCTTTAAAAACTAAAAAGACCTCACATTGAGGTCTTTTTCTCGTTTGGATGTCTAATCCTTAAATTGACCGGTTAGGTAAGCATAAATCCCAACAACACCGAATGTAATTATCATCGAAACCATGATGCCACTTGGCGTGAGCAAAAAGTTCCAAAGCTGGTCATTGTCCATAGTTCACATCCTTTGTGAATAAACGGTATTAGCGATACTAATCGCAGTAAAATAGGAGTCGTCAAAATAGCCAACCCCATATTGGCAGCGATTAACTTAAGTTTACACCAAACTTTGCTTTTGCAAATTATTCCTTTTGGGTACCTTTTACATCAAAATCAATTTTTTCCGCGCCAGTAAATACCTGAAAACGCAACCCTTTAGCACGCGCGATCGTAGTAATACCGTATTGTCTGGCGAGATCTAACCCCATCTGGGTTACACCAGAACGAGAAAGAAGAACAGGGATGCCCATTTGAGCGACTTTAATCACCATCTCAGATGTAAGACGTCCGGTTGTATAAAATATTTTGTCATCGCCAGTTTCTTGATTTAACCACATCTCTCCGGCAAGCGTATCCACGGCATTGTGACGGCCTACATCTTCCACAAACGACAACACTTGATTCCCTTTACAAACTGCGCATCCATGAACCGCACCTGCTTTTCGGTATGTATCGTTGTAATGAGTCAGCGCTTCAAGCGTGGCATAGATTTCTGACTGCTTAAGCGGTACTTGCGGAACCTGATAGTTCTCCAATTGTTTCATCACATTGCCGTACATGGTGCCTTGGCCACAACCCGAGGTAACGGTTTTCTTTTTCAACGCACCTTCTAAATGCTCGATGTTTTCTTTGGTTATCACTGCGGCAGAATGGGTTTCCCAATCGATAATGACAGACTCTATCGCTTCCGGATCAGATAAGAAGCTTTGATTCTTTAAATAGCCTAAAACTAGCGCATCTGGACGGGATCCTATCGTCATCAGCGTTACAATTTCTTTCCAGTTCAGCATTACGGTAAGAGGTCGCTCGCAGGCAATCTGTTTCGTCAGCTTTTCACCGTATTCATCGTACACATCGACTTCGATAGTCTGCAGGGGATTTTCACTGGTTTTAATAATATTTGGTTTTACCACAGTCTTGTCCTGTTCAGTGAAGGAGCTACTTGCTCACAAGGATTGTTCTTTTTAACACGAGGTTGAATAGCAAATCTCATTCCAACATAGCGGTTGACGGAAAAAATGCGAGAGATTCACGCTACTTAATATAAAAACTGAGAGTTCGCAGGAATGACACATACAACCCATTGAGTTTCGACTAATTTGGTATTTATATCTGTATCTTGTCTAGTATTACAGTGGTTGATTTGGCGCGTTTATTGCTACGTATACCTAACGTGGTTTGAGAGCGTGGGCCAGAATGTCCTTTTCGCCAATCAAACCAAATGAAGCAAGTTGGGTGAGTTATGTCGGACATTAACAAAGATTTAGAAAATATATATGAGAAAACCGAAGATTCATGGCCTATCGGCGTAGAACTGGTTGAACATGAAATTATTACAGGTGCCTGGGTAACAACCCAATGGCAACTAACACAGTTTGTACTGACGCCTGATAAAGACACCACTGATGTTTGTCTTCTCCAATTACACCGAGATGAACGCACGGATTACCGATTTAACCTAAGCTCGCAAAACCCAAAACTCTTTCTTGTAATGGATAACCTCGACTCCAATGAGAAGCCAGCGATACAGCTTCTCACCGCCTCTCAAGCCGTCGCGGCTCGATATATGGATGGGGACAATTTAGTGTTATCAAACAACATGCCATTACCTGTGCAAGCCTGGATGGAGGCCTTTATCGGACGCCATGGAGAAATGCTAGAGTTGAAAGGTAAGAAGCGCAAAGGAGCGGGTAGAGCAAATGGCAACTAGTCATGATTTTTTAAGCCGTTGGTCAAAACGCAAGTTAGAAGAATCTCAAAACACGCATGAAGATGCCGAACAAAGTGACGTGACAAATACGGAGGCAGACGCAAATCCTTCCGCTAATCGCATTGCTGCTGAAGAGAGCCCGACAGCTGAAGTAAGTGAAACGGCTGCCAACGTTGACGAGCAAAAGCCGGAAGAGATGTCGATTGCAAACCTATTGGTTTCAGAAGCATCAGAAAGCGTGAAAAAAGCCGCGTTACGTAAGTTGTTTCTATCAGAAGAGTTCAATGTCCGTGACGGGTTAGACGATTACGATGACGACTACAGCAATTTGAAGTCACTTTCGGAAGGTGTAGCAGAAACACTGCGAGACTGGGTGAAAGATAAAACTGAAGACGACGCAACCATTGAAAATAATGAGCTGGCTATGGTTCAAACAGAGGCTTCAGATGCTGATGAAAATGAGCAAGAAATCGTCGAACCTGCTCAAAATGAATCTGAACTGGATAAATATACAGTAGTAGATAAAAATGGCACTTTAGAGTCAGAATCGCTATCAGAACAAGTAGGACAAAATATACCACACTCAAAATAGGTACATTTTGACTAAACACTCAACTGGCCGGGTGGGACATATTGTCTCATCCGGCTTTTTTATTAGATAGAACCAGCTCGATACCAAGTAAATTATTGAAAATATTGAATATTAAAATTGGCATGACGCTTGCTAATTGAGTGGTAATACCAATCTTCTTGTAACGCTATCGGCTTTCTGAATTTTGCTATGGGCTCTGATGCTCCATACAAAACAGCTTAATTATAAGTTAATCAGCAGAATCTACCGCGCTAACTACAATGAAAGATGGAAGATTATCCATGTTGATAAATGGAAACGAGCAATGTTGAAACAACTATTAGAACAAACGACTTCCAGTAACGGTAAAGCAAGGCTATATGCTTTTGAAAATACCATCGAGTTGACAAACCTGATCCCACCGACGGTGAGCTACGAAAGTGGCGGTAACACTTTAATTGTCGGCCCGACGGCGATCATTGAAAGTGCCGCAGCTCAATTATCACAAATGAACAGCCTTACGTTGCTGTCTACTGACGGAGAAAAGGGAACTCACAGTGCGCTTTATTATGCGAACTCTGTTCAGGTGTCTGGCTTTCTGGGTACATTTGAAGTAATTATTGAAAACAATGGTTCGACAAACAATCTCGCTAAAGTAGCAATTAATACGGATTGTTTCGACGTCGTTCTCGATCTTTGCCTTAACAGCTGTATGTCTGAGGAAGTACCAGCTCCGGGTTATTATCCAGTCGGTCGTGGCTATCCCAAACTCGCAGAAGCGCTGGAAGAAATCCCGACGTTAATGGGGACGTTTGATAAACCGAAGTTTTTCCGTTTAGATACCGACTTGTGTGCGCACAGTTCTCGAGGCGTAAAAGGTTGTGAGCGTTGTGTTGATGCCTGTCCGGCGGGTGCACTATCCAGTGAAGGTAGTCCTAAAACAGGACATCGTATCGAGATTAACCCATACCTGTGTCAGGGTGTCGGGACTTGTGCAACCGCATGTCCTACAGAAGCGATTCATTACGCACTCCCAAATCCAGAAGATACCCAAAAGTTCATTGAACGTACCTTAGCGAATTACGAAAAAGCAGGTGGCGTTGATCCTATCGTACTGATTTGTAGTTCACGCCATGAAACCTACAACGTCATGGCTTTAAAAGCGCTTCCAGATAATGTCATTCCTATTGTGGTTGAAGAGTTGCCATCTGTTGGTATCGATACTTGGTTTGCAGCGCTTGTGAACGGAGCGACCCAGGTTCTGTTTGCTGCTTCACGTTTTATGCCGCCAACCATTTTGCGCGTACTTAATAGTGAAGTCGGTATAGCACATGAATTGCTTGATCAACTTGGCATTGCAAAAGAAACCATCGATATCTTGTATTTGGAATCTCTGCGTGAAGGCGCACCGACATTGTGTACAGATTCCTTCGATTTAGCGGTAGGAGAGCTACAAGGCAATAAACGTCAGCGCCTGTTTACCGCGCTAGATGCGTTATCTGCCTCGCGTATTCCTGTCGATAATACCGTTGAATTACCGGGCAATGCCCCTTATGGCTCGGTTTCTTGTGAAAGTAAAGATTGTACCTTATGTATGAGCTGCGTTGCTGTGTGTCCGACTCGCGCACTGCATACCGATGGTCAGTCTCCGTCTCTTAAATTTGTTGAACAAGATTGTGTTCAATGTGGCTTATGTGAAAAAGCGTGTCCGGAAAATGTACTTACGCTAACGCCTCGCATGAACTGGGTGAAAGAAGAACGTCAGAAAGCAGTCGTCATTCACCAAGAGAAAGCGGCTGAGTGTCTTCGTTGCCACAAACCTTTCGCACCTCAATCCATGATCGACATGTTGCAAAACAAGCTACGTGGACATTCTCATTTTACTGATGAAGCCGCAATTAACCGTATCGCCATGTGTGAAGACTGCCGCGTGGTCGATATGTTTGAGTCGATGGCCTCTGATCCAATGAAACAACTCAAGTATTAGGAGCTCACAGTGGAAAAGCAGCAAGAACAAACACTGAGAACAGAAATATACCTGATTTTATCGGCGCTTTTTCGCAGTGCGCCAACGGAAGAGATGCTTGAGTTTCTTAAGTATCTGGAAGTGGAACCTTCGGCAAGTGCAATGCAGCAAGCATGGATTGCGCTTCAGCTAGCGGCTGAAAAAGCGGAACGAGAAACGCTTGAAGATGAATATCAAGATCTCTTTATCGGTATTGGTCGTGGTGAAGTCGTTCCATTTGGATCATGGCACCGCACAGGCTCAATGATGGAAAAGCCGCTAGCGGATATTCGTCACGATTTAGATTTACTGGGCATAGAGCGCGCTCAAAACGTTAAAGAACCCGAAGATCACATTTCAGCACTTTGTGAAGTCATGGCCATGCTGACTGGCGAAGAAGAGGGCTTGCAACAAGCAGTGTTTAACAAACATCTCGCCCCTTGGTTTAGCGCATTCACTCGCCAGTTAGAAAATGCAGAAAGTGCAAACTTTTATAAACCAGCCGCTCAGCTTTGCAACGCGTTTCTAACGCTTGAACAGGTTCGATTTAGCGAGAATACAAAGAGCAGTAAAGCCAAATTAAAAATTGATGTGAAAAACGTCACTGATTATGAGTAATCAAGCAGTACAAAGTCATATCGATAGAGAGGCATGATCCTCCAAAGATCTACCGGAAGGTAAGGAAGCAATGATGAAAGATAATAAAGAAATAAACTCAAGCCGCAGGGAGCTATTGAAAGGCTTAACAACCGCTGCCGTTGCTGGTGCCGTCGTCGCAGGAACCACGAAAGTGGCAAACGCGTCGGAAACCGTTGAGTCTTCTGAAAAAGACGTGAAGAAGAAAGGGTACCGTGAAACTCAACACATTCGTGATTACTACGACACACTTTAGGAGGTAAGAGATGAAACTTGTCAAACGCTCCGACAGTGTGAGCAAAGAAACCAACCAACTTGGCATTTCGCGCCGTGCATTTATGAAAAACACCTCATTTGCTGCTGGTGGCGCTGTTGTCGGTGCAAGTCTGTTTGCTCCGGGCATGATGAAAAAAGCGGAAGCGAAAACTGTCGACCCAGAAGCGAAAACAGAAGTGAAACGCACCATCTGTTCTCACTGTTCGGTAGGCTGTGGTATTTACGCTGAAGTTCAAAATGGAGTTTGGACCGGTCAGGAACCAGCTTTTGATCACCCATTTAACGCTGGTGGACACTGTGCGAAAGGGGCTGCGCTGCGTGAACATGGCCATGGTGAACGTCGCCTAAAATACCCAATGAAGCTTGAAAACGGTAAGTGGAAAAAGCTGTCTTGGGACGAAGCAATTGAAGAAATCGGCACCAAGGTATTGGATATCCGTAAAGAATCCGGCCCTGACTCTGTTTATTTCTTAGGCAGTGCGAAACACAGCAACGAACAAGCGTACCTATTCCGTAAAATGGCATCTCTTTGGGGAACCAATAACGTTGACCACCAAGCGCGTATTTGTCACTCAACCACGGTAGCAGGGGTAGCAAACACCTGGGGCTACGGTGCAATGACGAACTCTTTCAATGACATGCATAACTGTAAGTCTATGCTGTTCATTGGCTCTAACCCTGCAGAAGCGCACCCAGTTGCGATGCAACACATTCTGATCGCCAAAGAGAAAAACAACTGTAAGATTGTAGTGGCGGATCCTCGTCGTACTCGTACTGCTGCAAAATCCGATCACTATGTATCTCTTCGCCCAGGTTCAGACGTCGCTTTCATTTGGGGTGTATTGTGGCACGTGTTTGAAAACCAATGGGAAGATAAAGAATTTATCCGTCAGCGTGTATTTGGTATGGATGAAATCCGTGCTGAAGTCGCAAAATGGACACCAGCAGAAGTTGAACGCGTTTCAGGCGTAAGCGAGGAAGACGTTTACCAGACTGCAAAACTACTATCTGAAAACCGTCCGGGCTGTGTTGTCTGGTGTATGGGTGGTACTCAGCACACCACAGGTAACAACAACACTCGCGCTTACTGTGTACTAGAACTTGCACTTGGTAACATTGGTAAATCAGGCGGCGGTGCCAACATTTTCCGTGGTCACGATAACGTTCAGGGCGCAACAGACCTTGGTGTCCTAGCCGATACACTACCAGGCTATTATGGCCTTTCTGAAGGTTCTTGGCGTCACTGGTCAAAAGTTTGGGACATCGACTACGAGTGGATCAAAGCCCGTTTTGATGACAACGAGTATGGCGGTCAAAAACCAATGCACAGTGCTGGTATTCCGGTATCGCGTTGGATCGATGGTGTGTTAGAAGACAAAGACAACATTCGTCAGCGAGAAAACATTCGCGCCATGTTCTACTGGGGGCACGCTGTAAACTCTCAAACACGTGGTGTTGAGATGAAGAAGGCGATGCAGAAACTGGATATGATGGTCATCGTTGACCCATACCCAACCGTAGCGGCGGTAATGAACGATCGCACTGATGGTGTTTACCTGCTTCCTGCGACTACCCAATTCGAAACTTACGGCAGTGTTACGGCTTCTAACCGCTCCTTGCAGTGGCGCGATCAGGTTGTCGAGCCTTTGTTTGAATCAAAACCTGACCACGAAATCATGTACCTGTTGTCGAAAAAGCTTGGCTTCGACGATCTGCTTTTCAAAAATATTCGTGTAGAAAACAACCAGCCTTTGATTGAAGACCTGACTCGTGAATTCAACAAAGGTATGTGGACGATCGGTTACACAGGTCAGAGTCCGGAGCGTCTCAAAGCGCACCAACAAAACTGGCACACATTCCATAAAACCACGCTTGAAGCAGAGGGCGGACCAATTAATGGTGAAACCTACGGTCTACCTTGGCCATGTTGGGGTACGCCAGAGATGGGGCACCCGGGCACTCATATCCTTTACGATACTTCTAAAACCGTTGCCGAAGGTGGTGGTAACTTCCGTACACGCTTTGGTGTGGAGTTTGAAGGTAAAAACTTGCTAGCTGAAGACAGCTATTCGAAAGGCAGTGAGATCAAAGATGGTTATCCGGAATTTACCGACAAGTTGCTAAAACAACTAGGATGGTGGGACGACCTTACAGCCGAAGAGAAAGTCGCAGCAGAAGGTAAAAACTGGAAAACCGACCTGTCTGGCGGCATTCAGCGTGTTGCTATCGCGCACGGTTGTATCCCATTTGGTAACGCAAAAGCACGTGCGATTGTTTGGACATTCCCAGACCGCGTTCCGTTGCACCGTGAACCGCTCTACACACCTAGACGTGACCTTGTAACGGATTACCCAACCTGGGAAGACAAAGACGCGATTTTCCGTGTTCCAACGTTATATAAATCGATTCAGGACCAAGACAAATCTGGCGAGTACCCGATTGTTCTGACTTCTGGTCGCTTGGTTGAATACGAAGGCGGCGGTGATGAAACTCGTTCAAACCCTTGGTTGGCGGAGCTTCAGCAAGAAATGTTCGTAGAAGTAAACCCGAAAGACGCTAACGATCTTGGCTTTAAAGATGGTGATGATGTTTGGGTTGAAGGTGCGGAGAAAGGCCGAATCAAGGTGAAAGCGATGGTGACTCGTCGTGTGAAACCTGGACTGGCATTTATTCCGTTCCACTTTGGTGGTGAGTTTGAAGGTGAAGATCTTCGCCCTAAATACCCTGAAGGTACTCAACCGTATGTAAGCGGTGAGTCTGCCAACACAGCAACCACCTACGGTTACGATCCGGTTACCCTGATGCAGGAAACCAAAGTAACCCTATGTAACATTCGTAAAGCGTAAGGAGTCCGACAATGGCACGAATGAAATTCCTATGTGACACCAAACGCTGTATCGAGTGTAACGGCTGTGTTACTGCATGTAAGAACGAAAATGACGATGCGCTCGAGTGGGGTATTCAGCGCCGTCGCGTCGTAACACTTAATGATGGCGAGGCAGGTGAAAACTCGATTTCTGTCGCTTGTATGCACTGTACCGACGCGCCTTGTATGGCAGTGTGTCCTGCAGACTGCTTTGAGCACACAGAAGATGGCATCGTACTTCACAACAAAGATCTGTGTATCGGTTGTGGTTACTGTCTGTTTGCGTGTCCATTTGGTGCGCCTCAGTTCCCTAAACAAGAAGCGTTTGGTGAGCGTGGTAAAATGGACAAATGTACCTTCTGTGCTGGCGGCCCTGAGACAGAACCTGGTTCGGTTGAAGAACGTCAGAAATATGGTGCGAACCGTATTGCAGAAGGCAAACTGCCTATGTGTGCGTCATTATGTTCAACGAAAGCATTGTTGGCGGGTGATGCCGAGAAAGTATCTGATATTTTCCGTCAGCGTGTAGTAGAGCGTGGCGCTAAGAATGCAGGTTGGACAGACGGAAATGATCTTTCTTACGACGCAACAAAAAGCTAAGTAAGGAGAGACACATGTTAAACACTCTAAAACGTGCGTCTCTGGTAATGCTGTCAGCCATGACAGCATTACTGCTGACTTTTGCTATGCCAGCGTCCGCAGAAGAGCAATCTTCCAAAGTCGTGCAGCAGGAAATGACACAACTCGCAGGGGCGGATTATTGGCGTCAGATCAGGCAGGGTGAGTCAGGTTACACCACGTCTCAATCACCTGAGCATGGCGTGCTAATCAGTAAGCCGGGCGAAACCTGGTACATCCTGAAAGAAAAGTGGATGTCACCAGCCGGTGCTATCGCTATTTTCGGTAGTATCGCGATGGTTGTATTGGCTTATGTCTTTGTCGGGCCTCTGATGCTAAGTAAGCCTCGCACAGGCAAAAAGATTAAGCGCTGGTCTCGACTCGATCGTGCACTGCACTGGAGCATGGCGTTTACCTTTTTAACCCTGGCGTTCAGTGGGTTGATGCTTGTTTACGGCAAACACTTCCTGAAGCCATACGTGCCTAGTGAGTTCTGGGGTTTCATCGTTATGTTGGCGAAGCAATACCACAACTACATGGGGCCGCTGTTCTTTATCTTGCTGATGTTAATTCTGCTGAAATGGTGGCGTAAATCGATCCCGAACATGACAGACGTACGTTGGTTCATGAAAATGGGCGGGATGGTTGGTAAACACAAAGGCACTCATCCATCGGCAGGTTTCTCAAACGGTGGTGAGAAAGCGGTTTACTGGTTACTCATTTTTGTCGGTGCAATCGCTGCAGCAAGTGGTCTGGTTTTGGATTTCCCTATCTTTGATCAAACCCGCCGTGATATGGAGTTGTCTAACCTGATTCACGCAGTCTCAGCACTCATTCTTATCTGTGGCTTTGTTTTCCACATCTATATCGGCTTGTTCGGTATGGAAGGCGCACTGGAAGGCATGGTAACGGGTGAGGTTGACGAAACATGGGCGAAAGAGCACCACGATCTCTGGTACGAAGAAGTCAAATCTCAAGAGGCAATGGGAGAATCAGACGAGGTTAAAGCAACAGATAAAGGAGCGAAAGCGAATGAACAAACATCATAACGGGATTTGGGTTGCGTACATCCTGAGTTGTTTTACCCCGTTTACGTTTTTGATCTCAGGCGTTGTCGCTATTATTTATGCTGGTTATCGTTTGGACAAAGGCGAAGACAGTGATGTGGTTATCTCGCATTACTACGGGCTAATTCGTACTTTCTTCCTGTACCTCACGTTCTTTGTTGTCTTAATCGTGACCGTTGCCACCACAAATGGTGTGTTAAAAGGGGTCAGTGACTATTGGGTGCGTAGCACAATGTTAGATAACATCGCGTATGTTATTCCATACATTGGCAGTGTGTTCGCCGTTGTAGCGATAGGCGTGTGGCTGTGGCGGATGCTTCAAGGCATGCATCAATTACGTAATAACAAGCCGCACAGACCTTCTACAGGTCCTAACTTGTAGGTCTCCTTAGCGTCATTCTTATTAAGAGTAGGAATGACGCTAATATTATCAATCAGTAGGAATACTTTCATTTCATTCTAAACCTTATCCCACTCCCAGCAGTACGATGAAAATATCACTACGGTTAACTCAAACTGTTGCCAACCAACATTCACGTTAAACTTTTTTTTAACGCTAGAATGATAGTTTCCTGCAAAGTCATGCGAGTTTATCCAACAGTCAGTCCGTTTGATTCTACTTATAATAAAAACGTTGGCTAGTTGAGCTAGTTCTTGTCGTATCAAGGGAGGTTGTTATGCACACAACAGTGGATGATTTCAGTACGTTAGAACCATATAACGCATCATTTCAGGCGAGAGTTGATAAAGCACAGGATCTACTGTGGCAGATTAATCACACTCATCCCAGGGAAAAAGAAAAACGCCATCAACTATTCGGTCAGTTGCTGGGCCGTTATCACAACAATGAAATTGTGCCACCATTCCACTGTGATTTAGGTGAAAAAATCTTTTTCGGTCAAGGTGGATTTGTTAACTATGGCTTAGTGGTAACCGATATTGCCGAGGTGCATATTGGTGACAATGTGCTGATAGGACCAAGAGTTCAGTTATGTGCCGCTGGCCATCCTATATTGGCTGAAAACCGGGTTGCTCCTATCTCTTGCGGCGAGCCGATTCATATTGGTAACCGAGTTTGGATTGGTGCTGGTGCCATTGTGTTGGCTGGGGTAACCATAGGTGATAACACGGTGATTGGTGCGGGCAGTGTGGTAAACAAAGATATTCCGGCTAACGTAGTAGCGGTAGGCTCTCCATGCAAGGTGATAAAGCAACTATCGGCCCCTGACTTCAAGAGCAACAGCCTTAGCAATCAGGCCTCAGAGCCTATTGCAGAGGCTGACTCGCTGTAATTTGCATTCCGCTGCACGGCACCTGGTGCCACGCCAAAATGTTTTTTAAACCGATTGGAAAAATAACTGACATCAAAATAACCAAGGCTATGTGCTACTTGCTTAATACTAAGGTGCTGACCCTGTAGCAGTTGACGAGCTCGGGTCATTCTTAGTGCAAGTAGATACTGCTTTGGACTCTGCTCAAAATATTTCAAACATATTCTGTGAAAGTGTGGTGGCGAATAGTGCACTCGCGCTGCCAGCTCCTCGATAGACCAAGGATAATGCAGCTGATTTTCAACCTCACTAAACAGTTGTCTAAGTTTTACTTCTATTGGATCTACGACGGCTCTTTGCTGCAAGGACCTACGGATCAAATCCACCAAAAGTTGGCCACAACTTCCTATGCTACCATCATTTACGTGAATGGCTTTGAGTTCATGGTGCAACAAATGCATCAAGTGATAAACAGACAAAGCTTGTTCACAGTGCATCACTTCGGGAGCACTCCCAGAAAGTGTTTGCCACTGCCTGGTATTATCGACACTTAGCCAAGCACATTCCCATTCATCACCCACCAGTTCATATCCACATATGCTATCAGCGGGTACCAGACTTAACGTATTAGCTTCTATGGAAAGTGTGTTATTGGGAGTAAACAAGCGCGCTTGCCCATGAATAGTATAAAGAAAAACATGAAAACCAGGCCGTGTACGGCAGACACGATAGTGCTGCTTAGCCTTCATAACGCCACATAAGTGCACGTCATTTTTGGCCAACGGCAATACATTTTCAGGGCTTATAAATCGCTCTTCGGTAGCGTCGTCTACTTCTAAACAGTCTCGCCATGTTGTTGTCATACCTTGATTTTTCCTTCCCCTGATAGTTTTTCCCATCCTGATGCGAGTTTATCCTATTTCTTGATAGTGGCGTACTTCTTATAGTGGGATTCTCTATTTTGATTAGCCCGTTCTCAGGGCCGCAGGCAATGATATGAGATCAAAATCACTTTACGATAGCACCTTTTTTCCCAGACTTTTTTCCATTGCTTTACCATTTGCGTTACAGCTATTGCTGTACGCGGTATTAGGCCTGGTCGATATCATGATGGTCGGTCAACTTGGGGAGACTGAAGTGGCTGCGGTAGGACTCAGCAACCGGATTTTCTATTTTAATCTGGTATTGATCCTTGGAATCACAGGTGGCGTGAATGTACTGGCAGCACAGTATTATGGTAGTGGAGACGAGGCAGGGATCCGTCGTTGTGTTGTACAAGCCGTTATGGCTGCAACACTGATATCGTTGCCATTTATTGCGCTCTATAGCATCCATCCCCGACTGTTTTTGCACTTGGCGAGTGAAGACGCCCCGTTGGTATTGTTGAGCGCGGAATACATGCAGATAACCGGGGTATCATTGTTCTTCACGTGTTTGGTCGTACCCATTGAAGCAGCGCTTCGCGCAACAGGAGATAGTAAAACACCCACCATAATTAGCCTAATCTCAGTAGCTCTTAATATTGCACTAAATTGGTTGTTAATTTTTGGCAACTTAGGGTTCCCAGAGCTTGGTGTTGCAGGCAGTGCTTGGGGAACAACCATCGCGCGATTGCTGCAAACTGTGTGTATTGTGGGGCTCATCTGGAGGAAAAAACAATGGCTGATACCAACACAGAACGATGTTGAAAATGCGCTTAGTCGCAAGAACATTAGGCTATTTGCAGCCATCGCTATTCCCGTGATGTTACATGATGGAGGCTGGGCTTTAGGTACTTTAGTTTATGCTTTTATCTACGGCCAAATGGGCGTTGAAGCTTTGGCGATAATGAGCCTCTTGAGCCCACTCGAAAATTGCCTATACGCGTTTTTCCTTGGCTTTGCTTTAGCGTGTTCGACCATGCTCGGGCATGAGTTGGGCGCAAACCGATATCATCAGGCATGGTCACAATCAAAAGTGTTTTTATGGCTGGGCACTGGCGTTGCTGTGTTGGTCGGTATTGTCCTTTATTTACTAAGAGAGGAAATTGTGCCGCTGTTTGGTAAGCTCAACGAACAAACCCTAACAAATGCAATTTATGTGTTAGCCGTTCTCGCATCAGCACTGTGTATTAAAGTGTTTAATACAGTGGCAGTCATTGGTGTATTACGCAGTGGTGGTGATATAAAGTTTGCAGCGTTATTTAACCTTTTCTGTATGTGGTGTATCGGTATTCCATTGGTGTACCTTAGTGCTTTGCAATGGCTATGGCCTCTTTATTTGGTTTATCTGATCTCTATGACGGAAGAAGTGGTCAAAGCCGGGCTAGCCATCTATCGAGTGTTACAGCGTAAATGGTTAAATAATCTAATATCTGAGGATAGAAAGGAGCTTTCTGAGCCGGAACCCAGTAAACAAACCGTAACCTCCAACTAAATTCCTTATTGATTAATTATTGTTCCATCTAATGGTGCGCACCAAATCGGTACATTTGTACTAATTTGGTGCGCTTTTTTGGTTTCTGTATTGACCAAACCTTAGACTTAAAACTCACTAAAACTTATAAATATCAATAATATTCATAGGATTAATGTTTTACCGCATAACAATGCAAGCTAGTTTAAACAGTCTGGAACATATTTTGCCTAAGCAGTGTACAAACATAATAAATTCACCATTTTTGTGAATTGATAATTTTTAAGCACCTGCTTGGTGCGATTATTTATATTGCTGCATGGAGTGTAACGAGAATGACTCAAACTGTAAGTCAGGTATACGGAGCTGTACAAACCCTGACCCAAAGTTCCGACACCTTATTTTTATTGCTTGGCGCCATCATGGTATTTCTGATGCATTCAGGTTTTGCTTTTCTTGAGGTAGGGACCGTACGTCAAAAGAACCAAGTTAACGCGTTGGTTAAAATTTTGGCCGATTTTGGTGTTTCTGCCATAGCCTACTTCTTTATTGGCTATTGGGTTGCATACGGCGGTACTTTCTTTGCCGATGCGCAGACACTGTCTCAAGGCAATGGATATGAGCTTGTTAAATTCTTTTTCTTGCTAACGTTTGCTGCCGCTATACCAGCGATTGTCTCTGGGGGAATTGCCGAACGTGCGCGTTTTTATCCTATCCTCATTGCGACATTTTTCACGGTAGGTATCGTTTATCCGCTGTTTGAAGGCATCATTTGGAACGGTAATTTTGGTGTCCAAGATTGGTTTGAAGCAAGTTTTGGCTTTGGCTTTCATGACTTCGCAGGTTCGGTCGTTGTCCACGGAGTGGGTGGCTGGATTGCTCTCGTTGCCGTCATTTTCTTAGGTATGCGTAAAGGGCGCATTCGCGCAGGCAAACATACCAACTTTGCACCATCAAACATTCCATTCTTAGCGCTTGGTGCCTGGATTCTTTGTGTGGGCTGGTTCGGCTTTAACGTAATGTCGGCTCAAGCGATTTCTGGAATCAGCGGTCTGGTCGCAATGAACTCATTGATGGCCATGGTTGGTGGCATTATTGCATCACTTATCGCGGGCAAAAATGACCCGGGCTTTATCCATAACGGCCCTCTGGCTGGATTAGTTGCCGTGTGTGCGGGCTCTGACCTTATGCATCCAATTGGTGCGCTGGTGACAGGTGCGATTGCGGGCGTGCTCTTTGTTTACCTGTTCACACATCTACAAAACAAAACCAAGATTGACGATGTGTTGGGTGTTTGGCCTCTTCACGGTATTTGTGGCGCATGGGGCGGCATTGCTGCGGGCATCTTTGGACAAACAGCGTTAGGCGGGTTAGGCGGTGTTAGCCTTGTTGTTCAGCTTATGGGAACCGTATTAGGTATTTCTATTGCTGTATTAGGTGCGTTGGCTGTCTATGGCGCAATTAACGCAGTTACGGGCATTAGATTGTCTGAAGAAGATGAATTTAATGGTGCCGACTTAGCTATCCACAAAATCTCTTCAACTAACGAAGATTAACAAAATGCAAAAGAGCGGCATTGCGCCGCTCTTTTTATCGAGGTATTGTTCATCTCGGTGTCGAGCGTTTCAATACGTTCTAGCAATTTCCTTTTTTTGCCTGACCCGGAGGGCAGAATTTACCATGACCATCGTGCCTGTCATGATCATTGGTACCAACGCTCACTCTCACATCATCAATTTCACCTTCAACATTGGTCAATTGACAGCCCGCTAGAGTCGTAAGTAAGACAAGAGCCAGAGATACGTGTCTCATTGCTTTTCCTCTCAAAATATCATTTTATTATTGTTCATTACTACCATTGTCTAATCCATATTACTACAGCTGATATTGTTTCAGTGTTAAGCTAATGAAAAAGAACAACAAGGATCAGTTATGAATTTCCCGTATAGAAACATTGTAGTACTTACTGGGGCAGGTATCTCAGCAGAGTCCGGCATTCAAACATTTCGAGCTCAAGATGGCCTTTGGGAGAACCACCGTATTGAAGACGTGGCAACCCCTGAAGGATTTGAGCGAGATCCCGACCTTGTTCAGGCATTTTATAATCAACGTCGTAAAAAGCTACAGGACGAGGCGATACAGCCAAACGCAGCGCATCTCGCTTTAGGGCGACTTGAGGCAGAGCTGGATGGCAAAGTGACCGTCATTACGCAGAATATCGATAATTTGCATGAAAGAGGCGGAAGCCACAATGTCATCCACATGCATGGCGAACTGCTCAAAGCCCGCTGTAGCGAATCGCATCAGGTGATAGAACACACTGAGGATATCGAAACCGGTGAGCTTTGCCACTGTTGTCAAATTCCGTCCCAAATGCGCCCTCACATTGTTTGGTTTGGCGAAATGCCTCTGCGCATGGGTGATATTTACGAAGCACTAGAACAAGCGGACTTGTTTATTTCTATTGGTACATCTGGTGTGGTGTATCCTGCGGCTGGATTTGTCCACGATGCAAAAATGCACGGCGCACATACCATCGAGATTAATCTAGAGCCAAGTGCAATAGAAAGTGAGTTCGAAGAGAAACGCTACGGCAAGGCAAGTATCGAAGTGCCAAAGTTGGTGAATGAAATTTTATCTTTAGAAGCAAAATAAAGCCTTCAAAAACAATAAAAGCGGCCAATTTAGTTGGCCGCTTTTTTCTTTATACTTTGACTGGTATTAGTTGTTTACTTTTAGCTTTTGGAAGTACTCATCGTACATCACACTCGCTTCACCAACTTCATCTTGCCAAGTACCGCTGTCCATCACTTCTTGCGGAGGGAAGATGCTTTGGTCGTTAACAAATTCTTTTGGAAGTAGGTCAAACGCCGTCTTAACTGGAGTAGGGTAACCAATCTCCAGTGCAATCTTAGCCGCATTCTCTGGACGCAGCAGGAAGTCGATCATCTTATGTGCGGCTTCCACGTTTTTAGCACCCGCAGGAATCGCAAGACTGTCCATCCAGAAGATTGTGCCTTTTTCTGGCCAGATGATATCAATGTTCGCGCCTTCCTCACGAGCCATGTAAGCAGAGCCATTCCACAGCATGCCAAGAGAAACTTCACCCGCTAGGTATGGGTTCGCTGGGAAATCAGAGTTAAACACCAACACATTTGGCATCAACTTTTGCAGCTCTTCGTAAGCAGCTTTGATTTCATCAGGGTTTGTCGTATTTGGTGAGTAACCAAGTTTCGTCAATGCGATATGGAAAACTTCACGAGAATCGTCCATCAGCATTAATTGACCTTCCCACTTGCTATCCCAGAAGTCGTCCCATTTTGTGACGGATGACTTATCCAGCATATCCGCATTGATACCAATGCCTGTCGCACCCCAGATATAAGGGATAGAGTAGTTGTTATTTGGATCAAAAGGTTTGTTTAAGAAGTTAGGATCGATGTCGGCAAAATGGGATAACTTCTCTTTGTCAATCTCTTGAAGCATGCCTTCTTTGCGCATTTTAGATACGAAATAGGTAGACGGTACTACCAAGTCGTAACCAGAACCTTGTGTTTTTAACTTCGCGTACATGCTTTCGTTAGACTCGTAAGTCGAGTAAAGCACCTTGATTCCTGTTTCTTTTGTAAAGTCTTCAAGAACTTCGTTTGGAATGTATTCAGACCAGTTGTAGAAGTAGAGTTCTTGATCAGCCGCTATTGCTGGAGTAGCGAACAGAGTCGCTGCACATAGAGCGCTTGCGTAGAATTTACTTTTCATTTGTTTTCCGTTTTGTTTAGCGATTGGACAAATCAATACTAGCGGTAATGATTAAGTTGAACCAAATTGCATTAAGTACAATTCTGTCTATGAAATTCGATGCCTCTCACTCCATTGAGATGAAACGAGTCGAACCAAATAGACGTAGCAAGGTATAATTATATCAGTCAATTATAAAAATAGGCAGCCATTGCTGCCTATTTTCATTTTGGTCAATTTGCCTGCGGCAAATTCGATTACTGGCCAGCTTTTAGCTTAAGGAAGTAACCTTCGTATTTCACTGTCAGATCGCCCACAGAGTCTTGCCATTCAACACGGTCAAGGTCTTCTTGTGAAGGGAACAGAGGAGCAACGTCTTTAAACTTCTCGTTCGACGCTTTCACTGCGGTCAGGTAACCAGTGTCACGAGAAATCTGCTCTGCGATTTCAGGACGCAATAGGAAGTCGATCATCTTGTGCGCCGCTTCTACGTTTTTCGCACCAGAAGAGATAGCGAAGTTGTCAACCCAACCAATACCGCCTTCTTTCGGGAATACCAGTTTAAGGTTTAGACCTTCGTTTTGAGCTGCTGCTGCGCTGCCGTTCCAAAGCATGCCAACACCAACTTCACCAGACATGTATGGTGCACCTGGGTTGTCAGAGTTAAATAGAAGCACGTTAGGCATCAGCTTTTGTAGCTCTGCATACGCTTCGTCGATCTGTTTTGGATCCGTTGAGTTACCTGAATAACCTAGTTTACGCAGTGCAATGTGGAATACTTCACGCGTGTCGTCCATTAGCATCACTTGACCTTCAAGCTCTGGCTTCCATAGGTCAGCCCAGCTTTGGAAGTCGTTTGGATCGTACATGTCGGTATTGACAGCTAGACCAGTAATTGCAACAACGTGAGGAATAGAGTAGTCATTCTTAGGATCGAATGGTTTGTCCAGGTAGTTCTGGTCAAGGTTGCCGAAGTTTTTCAACTTAGATTTATCGATCTTTTGTAGCATACCTTCATCGCGCATTTTCGCTACGAAGTAAGTAGAAGGTACCACTAAGTCATAACCTTCGTTATGAGTTTTTAGCTTTGCATACAAAGTTTCGTTCGACTCATAAGTTGAGTAGATCACTTTGATACCAGTTTCTTTGGTAAATTGTTCCAGGAGATTACTGTTGATGTAAGGACCCCAGTTCATAAATACCAATTCATTATCGTCCGCTGCCACTGAACCTGAGAACAGAGAAAGCGCACATGCACTACCAGCTAATAAAGTAGCCCATTTTTTCATTGACGTTAGCTCCAAACCAAACGTTGTCCAAACTATTTTGGACGATAGATAGAAAAACAGAATGGCATGTAACCATTCTGTTTCGTGATGTTAACGGGTATTGATTTTACTTTACTTTTTCTCTTGCAAGCAACTGAGAAATCACCACAAGTACCAAAGAAACAATCAACATAACCGTTGCCAGGGCATTCACTTCCGGTGAAATACCCACTTTCACCATTGAGTAAATTTTCAATGGTAAGATTTCGTAGGTTGGGCCTGTCACAAACGAACTGATGATCACATCGTCCAAAGACAGGGTAAAGCTTAATAACCAACCTGCTGCAACCGCTGGTTTCGCCAGGGGAAGGATGATCTTCTTCAAGATAACCCATTCACTTGCACCTAAGTCTTTTGCTGCTTCCAACATTTTCACATCAAAGCCGTTCAAGCGGCTATAAACCGTTACCACGACAAATGGTAAACAGAAGGTGATGTGCGCAATCAACAGTGTAAAGAAACCAAGCTGTGCACCCAGCACTAAAAACAGCGCCAACAATGAAATTGCCATCACGATGTCTGGTGACATCATTACAACAAACAGCATGCCGTTTACTGCGCCTTTCCCTTTAAAGGAATAGCGGAATAGGGCAACTGCCGTCAAACTACCAATAATAGTAGCAGCTGTTGCAGAAAATACGGCAACATTTAACGAGTGCCACGCCGCCTGCATCAGGCTGTCGTTGTTAATTAAGGTTTCGTACCACTTAGTGGTAAATCCACCCCATTTCATGCCAAATTTATTCGCATTAAATGAGTTCACAATAAGCACGATGATTGGCAAATACAAAAATGCGTAAACCAGTGCCATAAAGCTAAATCTAACTGTGCGTCCCATTAGTCTAGCTCCACTTTCTTATTCAATAACTTACCTGCTCTATAGTAGGCGTATAGCATAATCGCCATGGCAATGGTGAGCGCAATACTGGTCGCAGCACCAAATGGCCAATCACGTGCATTCAGCACCTGGCTCTTGATTACGTTACCTATCAGCAGGTTCTTCGCGCCGCCCAGAAGGTCCGATATATAGAACATGCCAAGCGCAGGAAGTAGCACCAACAAACAGCCACCGATGATGCCAGGCATCGTCAAAGGCAGGATAACTTTGGTAATCGTCTGAAACTTGTTCGCGCCTAAATCTTTCGCAGCTTCGATGTAGGTGTTGTCTAGCTTCTCAATCGCCGAATAAAGCGGCAGAATCATAAATGGAAGCAAGATGTACACGAGACCAATCATTACCGCCGTTTCGGTATACATAAGTCGCAAAGGCTTATCGATGATTTCCATCGCCATCAGCGACTTATTCAAAATGCCTTGAGTACCCAAAACAATCTTTAAGCCGTACGTACGGATCAACGAGTTCGTCCAGAAGGGTACAATCACCAAAAACAGCATAAACGGACGCCATTTCTCTGGCATTTTCGCGACGATATACGCAAATGGGTAACCAATCACTAAACACAGCAACGTCGCAATGATCGCCATGTAGAACGAGTGCATGAGCACTTTCGCATACAGCGGATCTAACAGACGAACGTAGTTATCCAACGTAAAGGTGAGTTCGATTAGGTTCGCTTCGTCACGCGTTAAGAAACTTGTACCGATAATCATCAAGTTTGGCACCAACACAAACAGTGTCAGCCAACCAACAATTAGGGTAATGATTGCGTTCTGAAGATTAATCTTCTTGGTTATCATTGAGGACAACCTCCCAGCTCTCAACCCAAGTAATAGCGACTTTCTGGCCGAGTGAGTGGTCCACATCAGGATCATCTTCGTTAAAGAATTCGCTTACCATTACACGCATGCCTGAATCGAGTTCGATAACAGAATCTAGCGTCATACCTTTATAGGTACGTTCCGTCACGTGACCAACAATGCCTTTTTCTTCCGACTCTTTGATCTCTTCGATACGTAAGTCTTCAGGGCGGAGTAGAACTTGGAGTTTATCGCCAGCTTGTGCTTCGTCGTCGTAATAAACCACTGACTCAACACCTTCAATGTCAGCGCGAATGCGTTTTTCATCGATGCGCTCTAACATGGTTGCATTGAATACGTTGATCTCGCCGATAAAGCGCGCAACAAACAGGTTTTTAGGCTCTTCGTAAATTTCACGTGGAGAACCATCCTGCTCAATGACACCGTCACGCATTACGATGATGCGGTCTGACATTGATAGCGCTTCTTCCTGATCGTGCGTCACAAAGATAAAGGTGATGCCTAGCTGGCGCTGCAATTGTTTAAGCTCAATCTGCATTTGCTTACGCAATTTGTAATCCAGTGCAGAAAGCGATTCATCAAGCAACAATACTTTTGGCTTGTTCACTACCGCACGAGCGATAGCAATACGCTGTTGCTGGCCACCTGAAAGTTGATGTGGTTTACGCTGAGCCATTTTTTCAAGACGCACCATACGTAACGCTTCCATGACTCGCGGTTCAATCTCAGCTGCAGGCGTTTTCTGCATACGAAGACCAAACGCAACGTTTTCATAAACAGTCATATGTGGAAATAGTGCGTAACTTTGGAATACGGTGTTGACGTGTCGTTGTTCAGCAGGAACCTGAGTAACATCTTGGTTATCCAAAATAATTTGACCGTTATCTACCGCCTCAAAGCCCGCGACCATGCGCAAAACGGTTGTTTTACCACAACCTGATGGACCAAGAATCGTTAGAAACTCACCATGATTAACATCCAGATTTAAATTGCTGATGATTTCCTTACCATCAAAACTCTTACTAATGCCAGATAAACGAATAACTGGATTTCCTGCTTGCTGTTTAGCGTTCAACGTCTGTATTTCTCCCACGTTCAAATTTGGGTTTACGCCAATTGATGTGACTTTAGCCATTCACTTTTGAGGCGCGCATCATAATCACCAAAATTGTGAAATCAAAGCATTTTTTAGTCTCGAATCAGAAAAAATTTTACGGGCAAAAGTCATCATTCCTTACCATACTGTTTTTAAAAGATTCGTCCGAATTTCAACAGCATTTATAAGGGTTACAACTCTGCAACAATTGTTTTCAATTTCATGGCCTTGTAGTGGCCAATTATCAACCAAATAATGGATATTGCAAGAATTGAGCGCGAGTTATGATTTTAGACGTGGCTAGAATTCTTTATAATGTCGGACACACTAATTGACTGGTATCCCAGTAAAAATTTCACAAGTGAATCTTGGATAATATATGAACAACGACTTTGAGAACGATTTCAACCTTGGAGGAAGTGTAGAGCGAGCTTTGTCTGGCAACTACGAGCTGAAAGCCGGGGCGGTTTTTAGCGAAGCATGGCGCGCCACCATTCAACACTTTTTGTCATTTTCTCCTGCGATTATCGTCTTGCTTTTGGTTCAGGTAGGCATTTTCTATATCGCATTGCAGCTACAACTGGGTGACCCAAGTGTCATTTTGGATGCAATACAAAACCCAGATTCTTTTTCAACCGACATTGTGTCTGCTGTTTATATCGCAAACTTTAGCTATGAAGTGATCAGCGCTCCGATTTACGCAGGCATCAGTTTAATGGCAATGAGTCACGTAGCAGGGCTAAAAACAAAACTTCGTCACGTGGGTAAAGGGTTACAATTTACGGTACCGGTTATTCTGGCAACGTTAATGAGTCTGACTCTTCAAGGGCTCGTGGGAATGCTTCTGGCTCCGTTATCGTTATACCTTTCTCTGGCATTCAGTCACTCTATCTTACTTATTTGTGAGAAACGCGTGCCGCCAATGCAATCGTTATTACTCTCACTAAGAGCAGTAAACAAAAAGATTTTCGTCGTTGCCATCCTGTACCTTGGCGTGATGTTCATGTTTATTATCGCAGCCATGTTCTACGGCATCGGGCTTATTTTGGTGCTGCCATTCTTCTTCCACATGAAGGGCATACTTTACCGTGAGATGTTTGGTATCAAGCTTAAGATAGTCGCGAAAGAGAAAAACAATGATAATGATCACGACGGCAAATCTCAGGTCTTCGACGCGTAAAGTATCATTTCAATGACAATCAATGGCGGCTTACAAATAGTCGCCATTTTTATATCAACACCAAACCCATGTGAAATGGCCTATCAGAAGCACAAGCTACGATTCAACTTGAATAAGAATCTGCGTGGGGAACCTCTCGTTTTGTTACTAATCACGTAACTTAACGCGGTAAAGGTGTTATAAGAATGCTCAGCATTGCTCAAACCAATATTGAGCACGAACACAATGACACAAACTAAAATAAATCAACGGTTCAAATGAAAAAGTTAAGCCTAAGTCTACTGGGTACAGCGGCGCTAATGTTAGCGGCCCCTGCAACACAAGCTCAAGAATACATGTTTACCTATTCGAAGCTTTACACTCAGTTAAAGAATAACAACAAGGAAGGCCACGACGATGTAAAAGTCGGCGTATTTTTCGTTAACGCAGATACTAAGCAGCTGTGTAACATTGAAAAAGCCTGGATGGAAAAAGAAGAGCACTACGAAGAATTCGTTATTCCAGCCTCCAAAGAACTTCCGCTTCCAATCGATAAAAACCTTAAATCGGCGAATCCTTTGGTCTTCGTTCAGACTCCTATAGACACTCGCTGCGATTACTCATTGGTTGTTATGACGAAAGAACCATTACAGGGTAACGTATCCTATGAACAGTTAGCGCCATTAATGCCTCAGATGCAAAGCATGTTAGAAGACTTAGGCGGCATGTTTGCTGGCTGGTTTACACCTGATGTGCAAGGCGTGACGATGGAATTCAGCAATGGCCTGGATAGCACGATTTTATTCTCTAACGGAACAGAAAAGCCAATTTTAAATGGCAAAGTACAAGTTGCTTTGAGCGAGATCGGTGAGGGTGGGACGATGACGCTGCCAGAGCCAACCATGCGAGTTCTGCCTTATCTACCCAAGGCGAAATAAGCCGCATCCATCTTATCGAAGAGCCGCTACAGCGGCTTTTTTCGTTTTAGGATAAACAAAACAATGGATTTATCCGTTCTCAATTAAGACAAATATTTAATCCTAAGTAAAAAGACCGTATAATCCACGCCCCATAGAAAACCACCTTAGGAAGTCCTACCGTCGATTTTATCGGCGATGTGAGAGCTCGCAATGAACCAGAAAGATACAAGAAAAGAAACCCTTGAATTCAACAAGCTTCAGAAACGCCTGAGAAGAAATGTTGGAAATGCCATTACCGAATACAACATGATTGAAGAAGGTGATGTTGTCATGGCATGTATAAGTGGTGGTAAAGATTCATTTGCGATGCTGGATATCCTGCTGAATCTTCAAAAAGCTGCTCCAATTAAGTTTGAAGTGGTTGCAGTAAACCTCGACCAGAAACAGCCAGGCTTCCCAGAACATATTCTTCCAGAGTATTTCGAAACGCTTGATATCCCTTACTACATCGTAGACAAGGATACTTACTCGGTTGTAAAAGAAAAAGTGCCAGAAGGTAAGACGACGTGTGGCCTGTGTTCACGTCTGCGTCGCGGTACACTTTATTCTTTTGCTGAGAAAATAGGTGCGACTAAGCTTGCTCTAGGTCACCACATGGACGACATCGTTGAAACCATGTTCCTAAACATGTTCCATGGTTCGCGTCTAAAGGCAATGCCTCCAAAGCTGCGTTCGGATGATGGTCGAAATGTGGTTATCCGTCCACTGACGTACTGCCGTGAAAAAGATTTAATCAAATACGCAGAGCACAAAGATTTCCCAATCATTCCTTGTAACTTGTGTGGTTCTCAAGAGAACTTGCAGCGCCAATCGATCAAAGCAATGTTGATTGAATGGGATAAGAAGACTCCTGGACGCGTCGAAGCGATTTTCAAATCAATTCAGAACGTAAGCCCAAGCCAATTGGCTGATAAAGAGTTGTTTGACTTTGTTAACCTTCCACTCGATCGCGAAGGTAACCGTGAAGAGTACGAGTTCAATGAAGCGGTAGTCTCTTCAACGAACATTGATGAATCTATGTTCATTGATGTGACAAACATCTGATTGAAATAAATTAAGAAAAGGAAGGCCGCAGTGCCTTCCTTTTTTAGTTTTGTACCCGATGAATAAAAATCCTCCTAAATGGGGGATTTTTGATAGCTATTGAATGGCTAGATTAAGTCGCCTCGTTTGGATCCAGTGGGCTGATGTAACCTTTTGGTTTCAATGCGAGAACATCACAGTTGATCTTATCAATCACATGCTCAGCCGTATTACCAATAAAGACGGCTGAAAGCCCTGTACGACCAGTCGTACCCAAAATAACCATCGCCGCATTTAAACGCTCTGCAGCTGCAGGGATAACATCTTCAGGCAATCCTTGCTCAACGATTGTTTGCTCTTCATTCAGCCCATGTTTTTGTCGAAGGGCTTTCATCGCGGTTAGGTGATGGCCACGAACAGCATCTGTGTACGTTGTTGGGTCAAATTCTGGTAGCTCGATGGTGATATTCGCTGGCGTCACCGGATACGCGTTAACAAGGAACGGTTCGGCATTCAAACGGCCGGACATCTCTTTCAAACGTTCAACCATCGAGTCATTTAAGTCAATGTGCGTTTCGTTTTCAGAGCCAATGTGAACAGAAGCCAGAATATTAGCGTGCTCCGGCCAGTCCGCATTTTTGATAAGCAGTACCGGGATAGGGCACTTACGCAGCAAATGCCAGTCTGTAGGTGTGAAAATCACAGACTCTAAGACATCATGTTTTCGAGTGCCCTTAATCAACAGATCGTGACTGCCTGCAAACACTTCACCTATGATGGCTTCGTAAGGGCGATTGTGCCAAACCACACACACGTCAAAGTCAAAGCTGTCGTCTAAATATGGCTGAGCAATTTTACGCATCCACTGCTCACGCTGATGGATAACGCCACGGCGCATCGCATCTCGTTCATCCACCGATAACATTGAAGTCATGTCATACGAAAAATCATAGATGGATAAAAAGAAAGTAATTCGGCTTCTTGATACGCTTTTTTGAGCTAATTGAACTGCTCTTGCGAGTGCCGGCTGATCATCACTATTGATGTTAGCAACAACTAGAATCTTACTGTATATACTCATATCTAAGCCCACTTTTATTGCAAGACCAATTACTGAATATAAAGTAAATCAGTATATTGGAGTACTCACTGTATATTTTTAATGTAGCTCAGTTTGAAGAAGATTTTGAGGACTTTTGAAGGGATTTTGCGAGAAACATGATGTGGCTCAGCTAAAAGCCACATCAAGTAATAGGAGAGGTTACTCTGTTGTGACGCCTGCAAGTTCCATTAGCGCATCGTGATCTAAGATAGTGATATATTTACCTTTTACACTTAAGATCTCAGATTTTTGGAAACGTCCCAACAGACGGCTGATCGTTTCAACGGTCAGACCAAGGTAGTTACCAATATCACCACGAGTCATCGTTAGGCGGAACTCTCTAGGACTAAAGCCACGTTGAGAAAAGCGTGTTGATAGGTTGTACAGGAATGCAGCCAGACGCTCTTCAGCGTTCTTCTTAGAAAGCAGCAGGATCATCTCCTGATCGCCTTTGATTTCGTTACTCATCAAACGCATAATTTGCTGACGTAGTTTAGGCATCTTACCTGACAAGTCGTCTAGAATTTCGTATGGAATTTCACAAACCATCGACGTTTCTAACGCTTGGGCAAAACTTGGGTGGCAGTCACCAGTAATCGCGTCAAAGCCCACGAGGTCACCAGCTAAGTGAAACGCCGTGATTTGCTCGTCACCTTGTTCAGTGATTGTATAGCTCTTGATTGTGCCAGAACGGATAGCGTACAAAGACTTAAGCTCATCGCCCGCTTTGAATAGCTCTTGGCCTTTTTGAATCGGCTTTTTACGCTCAATGATTTGGTCAAGCTGATCAAGTTCAGATTCATTCAGAGTGAATGGGATACACAACTGACTGATGCTACAATCTTGGCAGTGAATTGCACAACCACCTGATTGGACACGCTTTGTTGCAGGTTTTTCAGAAATCATAACAACCTTTCACTATTTGATATACATCAATATTTTAGCACTGCTTAATCCTAAAGGATAGCAAAAATATTGTGGGTATAGACTTTCAAGTTATATGAAACCAAGCATTTGCATGGCACCCGCCGCAGTATACGTTCCATAACTAATAAGAATTAATGCAGAGATGTTTCTAAATATTAATGATTTTTGTAGTTTCTGAAAGTAGCTTGCCCCGTAACTCACAGCAAGCATCGAAGGAAGGGTCCCCACGCCAAAGGCGAGCATGATCAAACCACCGTTTACTGCACTTCCGGAAACAGCCGACCACGTCAATGCCGAATAAACCAAGCCACATGGTAGCCATCCCCAAACAAAACCGAACGGCAGTGCATGAATTGCGCTTTTTAACGGAAGCAGACTCTTGCCAGCAGGAGATATAAACTTCCAAAGGCTCTGACCGAGTTTTTCCACCACGAGTAGACCTTGCCACCACTTAGCCACATAAAGAGCGACTAAAATCATAAATATTGCTGCGACTAAGCGAAGCCAAGCAAGAGAATGCGCTAACCCGCTTAGTTCACTCAATCCAGAAATAGCGCCACCAATAAGTGCGCCAAACAAGGCGTAGCTGGATAGTCGGCCCATGTTGTAGAACAGTGGAATGAGGGGGGAACTTTTGTCTTGTGACGAGCCCAGTGAGAGGAGAGAGGCAATGCCACCACACATGCCCATACAGTGACCGGACCCAACGAGTCCGATCATTAATGCTCCAATAAAATCAGGATTCATAGAGAAAGTTACGATTTCTTATTGTCTGATTTGTCTTCTTCATCAAGAAGAATGTTGTGACCTTGACGCTCGAGATCTTCAAACTGATCACTGCGGACAGCCCAAAGGAAAATAGCGACAGCAACGCATACCAGAACAATGGCAATGGGAATTAAGATATATATGCTTTCCATGTTAGCTTTCTCTATTTATTTCTCTTTTAGAAGTCGCAACGAGTTGGATACCACGATAATTGAGCTTGCAGACATCCCGACAACGGCAACATACGGTGCAACTAATCCCGCAACCGCCAGCGGCAAAATTAACAGGTTGTAGCCCAAAGACCAAGCCAAGTTTTCTCGGATGATTTTTCTTGTACGAAGCGCAAGCAAACGAGCTTCTAATAATTTCTCCAGATTATCACCCAGTAGCGTCATATCAGCGGATGCTTTTGCTACGTCTGTACCACCGCCCATCGCTACCGACAGGTGAGCGCCAGCCAGTGTCGGCGCATCGTTGATACCATCACCAACCATCATGGTAATGTCATCACTATCGAGGCTCTTAAGATACGCGAGTTTGTCTTCTGGTTTTGCAGATGCGATCACATGGTCGATACCGATTTCATCCGCAACAGGCTGAGCATTTTGTATTGAATCGCCAGTAAGTAATGTGGTCTTGATACCTGCTTCGGCAAAACGCTGGATAAAGGCCTGACTTTCTTCACGAATTGGATCACGATAATAAAACGTCGCGGCATGTTCTCCGTTGACCGACAAATACACTGCGTTACTTTCATCACAGCCTTCATTGACGACAAACGCGGCGCTGCCGATTTTCACGTCTTTACCGTTCCATAAGCCTTCGATACCAGAGCCAATAACGTTTTTCACCTCTGACACAACCACATCTTCGTTCGCGTACTGCGCAAATGAACGGGCAATAGGGTGGTTAGCATGAGCTTCCAGTGCAGCGGCTAGTGCGAGACTTTCAGACTCGGAAATTTCACCAAAAACACTCGTACGGCTGATTTCGATATCACCTTTTGTCAGGGTTCCAGTTTTATCGACGACAAGGTGATTCACTTTGCATAATGTTTCAAAAACGTGGCCCTTACGCAGTAAAATACCGAAGTTACCCATTCTTGACGTCGCACAAGTCAACGCTGTTGGTGTTGCCAAAGACAGTGCACAAGGGCAGGTCGCTACCAACACTGACAGCATGATCCAGAACGCATCATCAGGTTTTGTTTGGTGCCAATACAACCATGTACCTGCCGAAATAATCAGTATCGCGCCAACAAAGTAACGGGCTACCACATCTGCGATTTCTGCAATTTTTGGCTTCGAATGCTGAGCTTCATCTTGCAGGCGTACAATGTTTGAAATGACGGAGTCCGCTTTAGAGCTCGTCACTTCAAGTTCAAACGATTCGTCGCCATTAAGCGTTCCCGCAAAAACAGCATCGCCTTCTTTCTTAACCACATGAACTGACTCACCGGTTAGCATGGATTCATCGATATGAATGCGGCCAGAAATGACTTTACCGTCAGCCGGAATATGCTCACCAGGCAGAACGCGAATGCGATCACCAATTTTCAGTGTCTTTACTGGAATTTGCCCGCCCTCTAAGGTCGTCGCAATAGCTGGAATCAACTTAAGCAGGTTACCACTTGCCGCTGCTGCTTTACGACGAGCACGCATCTCCAGGAAACGCCCTACAAGAAGGAAGAAAGTAAACATCGAAATCGATTCGAAAAAGACTTCTCCTTGCTCGGTAAACGTGGCGACCAGGCTGGCGACATAGGCAAAAATGAGGGCGATCGAGACGGGCACATCCATACCCAATGTACGTCCTTTGATGCTTCGCCAGGCATTGAGATAGAAAGGAAGTGCAGAGTAGAGAAGCACAGGTGTGGCGAATATCAGGCTGACCCAGCGAAAGTAGTTTTTAAACTCTGGTTCCAGGTCACCAAAAACTTCCAGATACAACGCCACTGCGAGCATCATGACCTGCATGGTAGCGAGGCCTGCAATGCCTAAGCGGTAAAGGTATTGCTTCATCATTTGATGATAAGAGGCTTCTTGAACGTCCGCTTCAAATGGTGCGGCCTTATAGCCCAACTTATGAATCGCGGCAAGCAACTCACTCAAACGAACTTGCGTTTTATCCCAAGCAAGTAAAGCGCGGTTTGTCGTTGTATTAACGCGAATAGAAACCAAACCTTTGGTGTTGGAGACTTGTTTTTCGATCAACCATGCACAAGCTGCGCAAGAGACACCATCTAGGGAGAGTGTCACTTCAGAAACATTGTCGTGATTACGAACAAACTCAGACTGGACATCTTCATTATCGTAGTGAATCAGCGCTTGAAGTTGCTCTGGTACGAGATCTGCTTTTTCAGCTGGCGCTGTACGGTACTGGTAATAGGAGACGAGACCACTATCAATGATCGTTTGTGCCACTGTCTGACAACCAGGGCAGCACATATCACGGACTTCACCAAGTATTTCTACCTTAAAATCCGTGTTGGCTGGTACATCTTCACCGCAGTGATAACAGGATTTACACATAGGATTACTTCATCAAAACAGTGTCAGCGGCAGGAAACTCAACTTTACCTTGAATCATCCATTGCTTGTCGTGTGGTTGTAGCTCAATGAACCAAGGACCAAGGATATCTTCGTCTGGTGTTAATCGGTAATTGCCAGAAGCGTCCGCAGTAATTAACTTCGAAAAGTCGCGATCAGGAAGTGTGCGATGAGTAAAGGTGGCGGTTAAAGCTGGGTAGTGCGCCAACTCGCCTTTATCAAAGTGAATAACAACCGTGTTGCTATTAGACGAAATATGCGCGTTAAGATTCAGGTCACGAGCGACATTCATTTTACTGATGTCGATGTTAATCCCTTTACCTTTTTTATAGTAATCCTCGGCAACTAAAGAAACAGAGTTATTTGAGAAGATAACCACTGTCACGATTGTCCAGCCAATAACAATAAGAGGAAGGATAATCAGGAACCACGGCCAAAATTGTTTATACCAAGGCTTTACCATAAAAAAGTTCTCAACAGCTAAATGAAAAAATAGGAGGCTTTAAATTTAAAGGAAAGACAGCCCCTATGAAAGGGGCTGTTATTGTAATGTTACTGAATATCTTGGTTATTTACTCTCGGAGTTGCTTAAGCTCCAGACATATGATGCAACCAACTGGATCTTGTCTTCACCTAGAATATCTTTCCAGGCAGGCATGACACCAGAACGGCCATTCATAACAGTTTCAGTAACTGCTGCACGTGAATCACCAAACAACCAGTCTTGGTCAGTCAGGTCAGGCGCACCCACTGCTGGGTTACCTTTACCATCTGTACCGTGACACGCCGCACATACAACAAAGCGTGCTTTACCTGCTGCTGCTTCACGAGCATTCACTTTACGACCAGAAAGGCTAAGCGCGTAGCTAACCACTTCTTGAACGCCTTCTTCACCAAGCGCATCTTTCCATGCTGGCATTTGGCCAACACGACCATGCATGATGGTAGTTACGATTGCTTGCGGTTCACCGCCATACAGCCATGCGTTATCAGTCAGGTTAGGGAAACCTTGCTGACCACGTGCATCTGAGCCATGACATTGTGAACAGTTTTGTAAGAACAAACGTTGACCAACTTTAAGCGCTTCAGGATCGTTAGCAATTTCCGGAACAGGGCGTAAGCCGTTTTCGTTGTGTGCTAGCTTACGGAAAGCTTCACCAAAGTAAGCATCCGCGTCATCAAGCTCTTTAGCGTATTGGTTAAGTTGTTTGTTCTCTTGTGCCGCAGCGATGGCTTGTTTTGATTCCTCAAGTGAACGTACTTCTTGAGCCGAGCTCTCCCAGTTCAAAAAGCCTTTAAAGCTTCCTAAACCCGGGAACAGAGCAAGGTACACCGCAGAAAACACGAAAGTACTCACAAAAAGGTAAGTCCACCACTTAGGTAGCGGGTTGTTTAGCTCGCGAATACCATCGTACTCGTGGCCCATGTCAGCCCCTTCCTCGACGCCCATTTTATCTTTGGCGCACCAAGTCAGGAGGATTGCACAGCCTACTAGCGTACCGATAGTAATCACGATAATCCAGAGACTCCAGAATGTAGTCATTACTTCTTCACTCCTTGGTTATGTGGGGTCGCTTGTTCTTCGTCAGCAAAGACCAGGTAAGCATCTTCTTCGAAACGCGATTTACGTTTCTTACTAAATGCCCACCATACAATGCCGATAAAACTGGCGAAGAGCACAACGGTATAAACACTATGAATCGTACCGAAATCCATACGTCCCCCTTACTTCATTGCATGACCAAGAGACTGAAGGTAAGCGATGATTGCATCCATCTCTGTTTTACCTTCTACTTCTTTAGCCGCATTCGCGATCTGTTCATCTGTATATGGAACACCGAACTGATCACGGAACAACTCAAGTTTCTTCTGTGTCAAACTGCCGTCTAAGACGTTTTCAGCTAACCATGGGAAACCAGGCATGTTTGATTCTGGAACAAGTTCACGTGGATCAATTAGGTGAACACGGTGCCACTCGTCAGAATAACGACCACCTACACGAGCCAGATCTGGACCAGTACGCTTAGAGCCCCAAAGGAAAGGGTGTTCCCAAACGCTTTCACCCGCAACAGAGTAGTGACCGTAACGCTCAGTTTCTGAACGGAAAGGACGTACCATCTGGCTGTGACAAACGCTACAACCTTCACGGATGTATAGATCACGGCCTTCCATTTCAAGAGGCGTATAAGCGCGTAGGTTTTCTACAGGCTCAGTAGTTTGTTTTTGGAAAATCAGAGGCGTGATTTCAACAAGCGCGCCCCAACTGATAGCAAAAACAATAAAAATAGCCAACAAACCGACATTACGTTCTAGGAATTCATGGCGATTATTAGAATTATTACTCATTCTTTAAATCTCCTTATGCCGGATGTGGGATAGCCTTAAGGCTCTCTTTAGGTGCAGTCACTGTTTTGTACGTGTTGTATGCCATTAGAATCATACCTGATAGGAAGATTAAACCACCTAGGAAACGTACAAAATAGAATGGGTATGACGCTTGTACCGACTCAACAAAGCTGTAAGTCAGAGTACCGTCAGAGTTAACTGCGCGCCACATTAGGCCTTGCATAACACCAGAGATCCACATCGCTACGATGTATAGAACCGTACCGATTGTTGCTAACCAGAAATGCACGTTAACCAAACCAACAGAGTACATACGCTCTTGGCCGAACAAGCGAGGTACCAAGTGGTAAACCGAACCGATAGACACCATAGCAACCCAGCCCAAAGCACCAGAGTGAACGTGACCAATGGTCCAGTCGGTGTAGTGAGAAAGTGCGTTTACTGTCTTGATTGCCATCATCGGGCCTTCGAAGGTAGACATACCGTAGAAAGACAACGACACAATTAGGAAACGTAGGATAGGGTCATAACGAAGTTTATGCCAAGCACCAGACAGCGTCATGATACCGTTGATCATACCACCCCAAGATGGAGCAAATAGAACCAATGACATCACCATACCCAAAGACTGAGTCCAGTCAGGTAGCGCAGTATAGTGAAGGTGGTGAGGACCAGCCCAAATGTATAGAGAGATCAATGCCCAGAAGTGAACGATAGATAAACGGTAAGAATAAACAGGACGTTCAGCTTGTTTAGGGACGAAGTAGTACATCATACCTAGGAAACCAGCGGTCAGTAGGAAACCTACCGCATTGTGTCCATACCACCATTGAACCATCGCATCCACTGCTCCAGAATAAATCGAGTACGATTTAGTCAAGGAAACAGGAACTGCCATGCTGTTCACGATGTGAAGTACTGCTACGGTGATGATAAACGCGCCGAAGAACCAGTTCGCCACATAAATGTGGGAGGTCTTACGTTTTACCAATGTTCCGAAGAACACCACTGCGTACGAAACCCATACAATCGCGATTGCGATATCAATAGGCCATTCTAGCTCAGCGTACTCTTTAGAGGTGGTCATCCCCTGTGGTAGAGTAATTGCTGCGGCTAAGATGATTAATTGCCAACCCCAAAAGGTGAAGGCAACGAGTGGGCCACCAAAAAGACGTGTTTGACAAGTACGCTGAACAACATAATAAGATGTTGCGAACAGAGCACTGGTACCAAACGCAAAAATTACCGCATTAGTATGCAGCGGACGTAAACGACTGTACGTCAACCACGGCGTATCAAAGTTTAGCTGTGGCCAAACTAATTGAGCGGCAATCAAAACACCAACAGCCATACCAACTATGCCCCATAAAATGGTCACAAGGGTAAATTGGCGAACGACTGTATAGTTGTAGTTTTGTTCAAGCTGCTTTACTTGGCTCATTATGCATGCTTCCAATTTCTAATTAACTACACTTTTACTTCCAACACGACTTGCGTCGTAACACCACCCAAGTAAACTCTAGAATTCAAGTGTTATCATCACTTTATTTCCATTGCTGACTTTAATAAAAAGTGGCATTTTCAGCTCGACACTATACTTGAATTAACAATTCAATGACAGGGTAGTAACCTTAATGAAGCTCGGGAACACATTTTTTATTTAAAAAGTTTGAAGTTTGTAACAAGGATATTGGTATTTATGCCGGCACAAAAGTTAACAAAGGCGAGACTCGCACAAATCTTAATCATGCTCAGTGTTTTAGTTGGCGCATTTTTATGGCGAACCTTTACCCACGAGACGCCCAAAAGCATCGACTGCTCACAAAAAGAGCGATGTGAATTAACAATATCGGGGGAAAGAATCACAATTAATCGTGACTCAAAGGGAATTTCAATCGAAACGCTAGAAAGTAGCACTCTGAAAATTGATCTAGATCAATCAGGTGAATTTATTAATGTAAAGGACATTAATCAAAATATTGAATGGAAGTCTATTTCACCAAGCAAAGTTATTAAGCTCAGCGTAAATCAAAATATTGTCTTAGTGCATTTATAAATTGGAGATCAGCCGCGATAATTGGAATTTGTTTAAGAAAATTAAACCTTCTTACTTAGTGAAAATCGGTAGGAGTGGTATAACAACAGAGTCATGAACAATATTAAAAGCGTATGCAGTGCCAATCAGTTTTTACTCATATCACAGATGAACATTCAGCCGTTAAAAAGCTGCGTTCTGAGTTGACTCAAAAGAACCCAGCATACGTCATCTGTTATTACACAGAAGAGTATGACTCTGAGCTAATACGTACAGCTCTACTCAAGAATTTTCCTGATACGCCTTTCCATGGAGCCAGTTCTTGCCAAGCGGTAATGACAGACCAAGGTTTTCATTCCGGGCCAGTTATCGCCGCATTGGCTATTTACGATCACGGCCCACATGCATACGGTACTGGCATTTCTCACTGCACTCAAAACGAAGGCGTCATGCACGCGTTGGATATGGCACTTGAAGATGCCGATCGAGTAGGGGAAATACCTGACTTAATCCTTCTCCACGCGACGCCTGGCAGAGAAGAATCAATCATCGAATCTATCGATCAAAGGTTTGGCACATTAGTACCGATTATTGGTGGTTCGGCAGCCGATAATAATATTAAAGGAAACTGGTCCATTATTACTGCGCAAGGCCAACAACAATCAGGCGTGAGTCTCACTCTATTCTATTCCTCACAACATGTAGATATCGCTTTTAGTGCTGGACACACCTCGACCAACATCAAAGGTATTGCCACCAAAACCGCAGGACGCTGTCTGTTAGAAATTGACGGTGAGCCTGCGCTAGAGCGCTATAGACAATGGACCAATCACCAGCAAAATCAAACAGGTAAGGACAACCTGCTATTCACTAACTCCAGCGCATACCCAATCGGAAGAGTCGCAGGTCATTTGTACGATCGGCCTTACTACAAACTATCTCACCCAATAAGAGAAACCGCCGATGGAGGCATCGAACTCTTTACCGATATTGACGAAGGAGAAGAGATCACTTTAATGAAAGGGAGTCGGGAACACTTGCTTGCCAGAGCGGCAAAAGTTGTGAATATCGCCTTCAACCAAAAACTAGAAGAATCTCGTAAAATTGGCGTCATCAACATCTTTTGCGCAGGGCCCATGTTGCACTTGAAGCAAGACATGAACAGCGTTTGTGAACAAATCAACCAAGAACTGGAACACCTGCCATTTATATGCCCATTTACCTTTGGCGAACAAGGAAGATTTATTGGTGGCGAAAATGGACATGGGAACCTAATGATCTCATCAGCGATATTCCATAAGCCTTATGAAAGATAAATATTTAGAGACCTACCAGCAAGAAGCTTTGCAGGAAGCATTGGTTGAGTTACAACAAGCCAAGCATAGAGAAAAATTGCTCGCTGACGAGAACAAAGCCATTCTTTCGGCTATATCAGCCATGAGCGAAGCCAAAACCCGCAATGAAATCTTCTCTGGCTTAAATACGGTCTTAAAAAAATACATTAACTTTGAAGACTTTATCGTTATTACTCGTGACGATAACAGGCAATCATTCAAAACGTTAATATCAACGAACAGCGTATTCGATACGGTTAATTGGTTACACGGTAACACCATGGAGCGGGCGCTAAATGGTGAATGTATATTACTGTTCGAACCATTAAGGTTGGGCGAGTTCTCTAACTTAAATATATTCGTCAAGAACCACGTGAACTCTGTCATTCTGACTGGCATTCGCTCTGAAGTAACTCAAAATATAATCCTATTAATTGGAGCACAAAAAGGGCACTTCAGTATTGAAAACAAAGAAACACTTCGACGCTTTCGCCCTCTAATAGAGCGAGCGGTAATAGACATCGAGACCAAAGAGAAGTTACAACGTATCGTTGATGTACGTACAACAGAGCTAGCTAAAGCACGCGAAGAAGCTGAACTCGCAAACCAATCTAAGTCCGAGTTTCTGGCCATGATGAGCCATGAAATCCGAACGCCGCTTAATTCCGTTCTGGGTATGCTCGATATATTAAGGCAATCAACATTATCCAACGAGCAGTTCGAAGCGCTGTGTCAAATGGAGAGCTCTGCGGAACTGCTTCTCGCAATCATAAGTGACATCCTGGATCTCTCTAAAATCGAGTCGGGTAGCTTTCAGTTACATGAACAGTGGACCAATTTAAGTGACGCTGTGACTTTTGTCATTTCCCAGCAAAAACAAATAGCTATTAGCAAAAACCTCAACTTCAATCTTGATTGCCGCATACCGCAAGACAAACAGTATTGGATTGATTCGACCAGGTTATCTCAGGTTTTATTTAATCTTATCGGTAACGCGATTAAATTCACCGACAGCGGTACAGTGAGCGTTTCGGTTTTGGAACAGAAAGACGAGCTAATAATTTCCGTCTCTGACACGGGCATTGGTATATCAAAAGCCAAACAAGCTCGTTTATTCACGGCTTTTCATCAAGGCGACAGATCGATAACCAGACGTTTCGGAGGAACAGGATTAGGCCTGGCTATCACCAAACATTTAGTAGAGATGATGCGCGGAACCATCATAGTTGATAGTAAAGAACACGTGGGCTCGTCATTCACAATAAAGATTCCGGTATTGACTAGGCTTCATCAAAATCGTCCTGTAAAAATTGAAGCAAACAGCCCAGTCAAAGCATTAAATTTACTTGTGGTTGAAGATACGCATTCAAACCAGCTCGTGATTAAATTAATTCTCAACAAGTTAGGACATAACGTTCACATCTCAAGCCATGGTGAAGAAGCACTAGCATTTCTGGAAGATAACAGCGACTCAATCGACATTATACTTATGGATGTATCGATGCCAGTCATGGACGGCATTACCGCAACGCGCTTGATCCGAGAGAAAGGCATCACGATTCCAATCATCGCATTAACAGCACACGCTTTAGAAAGTGACCGTGACAAATGCTTAGAAGCCGGTATGGACAGCTTCATTTCCAAACCAGTCCGTAGACAAGACATCTATGAAGCCATTCAAGTGTTTGTAGAAAATGATTAGCCTTAATATAGATCTTAACAATCGATAGATTATTAAGATCTATATTAAGTATTTTATGGTAAATAGCCATTATGTTTAATGAAAGCCTCAAAACCCTGGATGAAATTGAAATAAGAGAGGGATAGGAGGTTAAATCAGTCTAGATTTGGCGTAGCGTTATGCACCATTTAACATAATATACATAATGCGCACTAAAGGGTTAAAAGATTAACATTGCTCGTGTCAGCTCAATTACACCGTATTTTGCTTTTTCTTCTTTAACAGGTTTTATCCATTGTCTTGTCCGGCAGTACTTCAACGTCACCACAACGGCCAATTTTTGAAAACCGATCATTAACTTTAAATCTAATCCGTCGATTAAGTTCCAACGATGACTCTTTCGTTTTGTTCAACACCATGCGCGTTGGCTCGGCATCTTGCTTATTCATCTTGTTCATTCAAGTAACCGAACAGCTGGATTGATTTTCTATTACTTGCCTCCAGTATTCTGAGCTAACGAGATCCTTGAACCAAAGTTCGATTGGTTTCTCAGTTCAAGTTGGCGTTCTTAAAGTTCTGATACTAATTCGCCTGAATATTCCAATTAAGCCATCTTTGAGATTGAACTTCTTACGCTCTGATTTTATAGCGTTCTCATTGTGTAGATACGCTCTCAACATTTCTGACTTGCCGAATTGCTGGCGTTCAGTGAAATGTTGTCTGCTTATTCTCATGAACTCAAAGCGCTTTAACTTTAATCCGGCGTTATTGACGGCGTCACTTGCACCAAGTTCCTGCTGCGTATAGCTCTTGGTGTTTTTCAAGTGTCGCCTTCATTTCTATTGGGAGCTTACTATCAGGATGTGCGTGCGCGATTTGTTTGTAGACAGTTCCCGTTTCTAACTAGTGTGTCATGTGGCAGTCGTTGCAGCACCAATAACAACCATTTGACTGGTCATATTTTTTCTTCGCTTCAATGACTGCTTCAGCGCAATTATCAAATAAGCCTAAATAAGTCTTGGATTGGATTCTATCAAAATGAGGACAACCCGAGTTATGGACTTCATGGTCACCACTATTATGGACCTCGTGGTCGCTATTATCTTGAGCTATATCGTTTACGTAATATGCTAGTTTCATTGTCTAGCCCATCTTGTTAAATGTGATATTAAAGATAAATATAGCTGAAAAAACCAGACTGAGAATACACGTCATATTCAGATACCACATCTACCTGAGTCTTGTGGATATCTCATTGACTTTAAGTTACGCGGTCACTAAAACTTAGGTTTACTAGGATGTTTATTGACGACTTGTGGAGTTAATCGCATGACTTCCCTACTCTTTTTTGTGCTTCAGAGCCCAAGTGGCGTTGGGTTGTTTACCCGATGGCCGTCGTTAGTCTAGGTTTAAAATCGGAGAGAAACGAGCCATTGTTACCACACCGTCGTGAGTTCAGCCCGAAGGAATTGGAAAGCTTTGCGTGACGAACATCTTTAGTTTGGCGAAATGTATGGTCACATCAGCCAACCTAAGGTCTATCCTAAAAAAGAAAACGTCTTACCGTTTCGTGGCGGTCGTCGAATGAAAGCCGCCAAATGGGTGCCGACTAAACTGAAATAAGTTTAATCATCGCTTTTTGATAGTTCGAGTTTAGCTGCTGCATGCAGTTTATTCATAGCCCCCCTTGCTTGGTTAAGTAGCCCACTAAATTCATCTTGGTTGCGTAAAGAGGCAAACTTTAGTACTGCATGTAAAGTTTCGTCAGCTATCACTTTTAAGTTTTCTTCTGAAATCAATGTGACATTAATATGGGAACGGGTTAGTTCCCTGCAAACAAGCGTGTCCGGTGTTGTCGTATTATATATATGCTGCTGTATTAACGACTCAGATTGCGCGAGGAACTCAATATAAACTTGTTTTTTTTCTTGTTGTTGTTGGTAGAAGCGTTCCTTTTTCAATTTTGAGTTTTCATGTTTTTGATTGCTTTTTAGCCCGATATAACCAAAGATTGCACCAATAAATGCACCCAAACCTATTTTGACTACAGTATCAGCGAGAGCGTACGCATCCACACTAATAGAACTTTCTACTACTCCAGACATAATGTCTCCATGAATTTTAATAAATGAAAAGTATCAATTACTGCAGATTCCATACGGACGTTTGTCGACGATCACAACCCAATTTCAAGTAATCTGATTTGGCACCAAGCGCAGCGGCGATGAGTTTGGTGTTAAGCTTTTTGAGCTCAGTATGTAAATTATCTGAAAAACAATAACCTACCGGAGACTTACAGTATAAAGCCTCATGAGAATAATCATTCCTAACCCTTGCCAACGTCCCTGATTTTATCCACTCTGGAACTGTAGTATCGTATTTATCAACTAAAAACTTCGGCCTTTCAGAATGCTTGGTATATTTATCTGAACTCTCACAAAGTTTGTAAAGACCATCTAATACCTTATATTGCGCATCAAATATATCCCACTCGAAAATGTAGTATTGACTACATAAAAACCAGTGCATTACTGTAAACATTTGCTTGCGTATGCATGGATTTTTATCATAAAACATACTTAACAATTCCAAGCAACGGACATAATCAGCACCGGCTAGGTAAACTCCCGTCTGTATTGCTTCTTCGTAAGGCATGCGTGTAAGTTGATATTGGCCTTCTGGAGTTAGGTACTGACCATTAAAAAACCCCAAACCTAAGATAATAAATCTAGCTTTCTCGTCTGTCTGGTTGCTTTGGGTAAATTCTAACCTATGCGTTGCGATGGTTTTTATATAGCGTTGTGGTAACGCAACAGAACTAGCATCCCTCTCAAAGTGAAACTTTTGTTGGCTTTCTAGTGCTGGATATATATAGCCATGGCTAGTTGGAGCATCTGTTTGTAGCCACTTTAGAGTTTCATGGATAGACTCGAGTGGAGTTATTTTAATTTCATTTGTTTTATAGCTATTTTTGTTATTAAAAAATCCAAAATTCATTGCATCAACTCTCCCAACCTGTTTAGTCCTTTATAACATTTATACACTTCGGGCGTGCGAAATAGTAATGAACGAACTTGGAATGTTAATACTTGAACTAAATAAAAAGCCGAACCCCATCGCTAAGGTTCGGCTTTGTTTTTGGCTTCGTGCCTGAAAGAGAAAACACTATATGGATGTTGAAGCCAGTCGAGGTCAATCGACATGCCCACGGTATCGGCTCCCTACTCGCTTTTTGTTTACAATGCTCCATACGCCCTACTTTTATCTTGTACGCCACCAGCTATAACAAGCACTTTTCGTGGCCTATCCAAAATGCCGTGCGTAGTGAATCTATAAAGCTGGCTTGTTAGCCCATCACACATTGGCTGATGTGTTTATTAAAAGTGACCAGATCAAAAGATCCTTTAATCTCAAACAGCACTTTACCAACCTCGCTGAGGTAAAGCTCGATCTCACAATCCAGATCCAATGTGCCGGACGTTTCAACAGAGAACGCGTTTACCTTGCTATACGGCAACGATGTATAGTCCACTTTTGAGCCAGTAATCCCCTGAACGTTCGCAGCAATAACTCGTTTGTTGGTGAAAACCACTTGATCGCGGATGCTTTTGAAAGCGGCAATGATTTCTTCGCCATCAATCAGAAACTTGTAGAAATCTTCTCTCACCTTCGATTCTTCAATCGGTTTTAGCTTAAACACCGATGAGTTTTCAAAATCGATCATGACTATCTCCTATTCAGGTATGCGTTTTTGAGCCAGTTGCCCTCGTGTATCCATCTCACCAACGTCTTTCCAGCCATGTTTACGATAGAACGCAACACCTTGGCTATTGGCTGGTAAATACCTTAACTGGACATACTGGCATTTGGCAGATTTTAATTGTGAAAATATGAAGTCTTGCAACTCGCTACCCAAACCTTGGCCACGAAACTCCGGTTTTAAGTAAAAAAGGTTTATATAGCCATATTTTACGCCTTCATCGTCAATCAAGTCTTTCCTAAACTCGATTTGACCAATGGTTTCATCGTTCTTGATTGCATGATAAAAACCAGCGTCCGGCAAAGACGCTAATCTCTCAAACCACGCTGTCGTCTCTTCAGTATTAAAGCCATCAAGACTGCCATAACTGACGGCATAAGCATCTCTACGAAAGGCTATACATAAATCTAATTGCTGTTCGATGTTTACGGGAACAAATTCCATTTCTCGCTCCGTGATTGGTCAGGTTCTTAAGGTAGATAGTGAATGGCTAATGGTAATACTCTATGGGCAAGCCCAAGCTTGAGATGAGCGCATGGCAGTCGAAAGACACTAAAATTGTTTTTCCATGCGTAACAGCTTCCACGACTCGCCGTTAAAGTATCTGGTACCGGATTCAACCGTTAACGTCTTAAAACCCAGAGATTCATAACATTTCCTGGCCGCCGTATTATGTTCAAAGACCGCTAAACTCAGTATTTCGGCAGACAAATCATTTCTTGCCTTATCAATCACTAGCGTCATCATCTTCTTTGCGAGCCCTTGCCCACGAAACTCTTCGCTTATAAAAACGCGACAGATCCGATAATGATCTTCTGTTACTTTGTACAGTTCGATAAATCCGACATGGCCATTGTTCATGGTGACAAGATAAGGGTGCACTTCAGCTTGAGCACAGTGTCGTTTGATTTGTGTTTGAGTCAATGGAAAAGTGTATGCTGGTCCGCCCCATAAGTAATTCAACTCATCGGTCTTAATCCATTCCACCAGCTGTTTAAAATGGGATTGTTTAAACTCGGTTAACTTCATACTTCCCCAGAAAATCCAAAGCGTTATCGTTAATCAACAGGTAGAATAATACAGCTTGCTAGCATTCGTCACAAACTTCGCGTTTATAAACCGTTTGAGACTCATCAAGACAGTCACGCATTTCATTTGGTGCTTTTTGATAATCAGCTCCAAAACTAAAAGCCGAACCCCATCGCTAAGGTTCGGCTTTAGTGTTGGCTTCATATTTGAGTAGTCAATACGACTCAAATGTGTAAGCCAGTCGAGACCAATCGACTTGTCTATGTTATGAGCAGCTGGCACCTTGTGTAAACCGTCATTTTTAGGGTTACGAAGTATGTCGCAAGGTTTCTTATACGCTTTCATTATTGCTGTTAAGCTTTAGAGCCAGCACATAATGATTCCGTTTTGTTTTTTACTGAACACGACAAATTAGCTAGGCTGAGCTAGACCCATTAAGGAATTACACTTTATGTCCGTCTCTCTTTCGATGACTTTAGCAACATCTATTGGGTTATATTTGCCAATAGCATCAAACCTGATCAACTTGTGATGCCCTTCTAAAGCTGAATTCACATAGTGGTCGCGTTCTTGACGCCTTTTCTGTCTGTGGGATGAATCATCCAATTCTATAACCGCGAGAACCTTGGTATTTCTGTCTGTAATGACGTAATCCATACGCTTAGCCCAGGTTCGAGAATTATCCTTAAAGTTAATCGGCTGTACTAGCGCCATCAATGAAACCTGACAATGTATGACGTAGTCCGAAGGTAATATTTCTTGTAGAACATTATAGAAGTTTCGCTCGGTCTTAGAGCTTAGGTAGGCATGCTTTTTGTGTGGAACACTCATGCATTTGGTTTGAGGTGCATCCATAGCACTACTGCTAGCTGAACCAATAAAAGGCTTAACCTGCTCTTTGCGTTGTTTCTTGCTTGCTTTCTTGGACGAGAAAACAATCAACACTAGGAATAAAATAATTACTATAACGATTTCAAACACTCTATAAATCCTTTTACTAAAACGAAATTAAAAAAATCATTGCTCGATAAGAACTTGAATGCCATTAAGGGCGGCTCAGAAAGAGTGAGAGTGTCACTAACATTTCATTCAAATCACTGGCTAGTTCGTCGTAATGTGGAGTCGGATATACTTCTCAGGAACCTTGTATCTAAAGCGCTGACCGATTTTTAAATTGGATTTCACGTATCGACACACAACCCGGTCACCTGTCCCTGATACTCGCTTAATGGATGCTTTACTTCCCTTGTGTTCCATTTCTATCATGACATCGCAATAGCCCTGATAATCATCGAACTGTTTAGTGACTTTTCGCTGAAGTTTATTTTTAATCTTTTTCGCTACCGGATTGGTTTGTGAATCATCCGCAAACGTCGGAGAGCTAAAAAGTACAAAGGCTAATAACGTGACAACGTAGCGCATAAAGAACCCCATATAAACAATTGATAGATTTGGGGTTATGTTAGTTTTCTACGTTTTAAATACAAAAATGGGACGCTATTTTGCGCCCCATTTAACGTGAAGAAGTAATTGATATGTAGACTAAGCGCGCTTTTTGCCTTTGGCTGTTTTAAAGCCTTGATGAGGGAAAACATTTCGAATTCGTTGTTGGGTTTTCTTCGGTACCGCTTTAGAAAAGACCAATCGCATACCGGTACGCTGATTATAAACTTTCATCTCTCCAGTGAACGGGCTATGTTCGCTAATGTCTTCTAAGTTGTGTTTAAAAGACGGCGGCATGTGGCCTTTTACTTTCGTGATATGGCCATCGTCAAACGACACCTTAAGCACTGGTCGGTCAACAGCAATCAGCCAAAAGATAACAACAGCAGCAATCAATATTACGTATAACATTTAATACTCCTTAACTGGATAGCAGCTTACTTAAGTCTTCTTTAATTGACGTTACCTTCTGGCTTGCTTTTTCACTTCTTGACGCTTCGGAAAGCAGATACTCAATCGCGTCAGAAAGTGTACAGCCTAGTTCGTTCGCTCGGCTGGACAGCTTTTCCCAAACCCGGTAATCCAAATCGATGGACTTCTTCTTAGTATGAACTTGTTCAGCATTGAAATGGCGTTTGCGTTTTGCACGAATTGCTTGCTTTAGCTTATTCTCAAGCTCTTCTGACATGTGGTTATCTATCCATGCCAGTACTTGTGTAGGTTCGTGCTCAAGACGTCGTAGCTCAGCGACTGCGGCATCTGCTTCACTGGAGTCAATGTGACGCGTTATCGCCTCTCCATCTTTCCATTTCTTGATCAGATAGTTCCACTTCCACCCACATTCCAAATTTTCAAGTTGCTGATATTTCATCCTTTCCGACCCATATTTCTCACCTAGTGACAGCGTAACCCAGTTATTTAAGATCAGCAAACAAATCTCTAAGAAGTATCGATGCTGATCACTCATTTGTCTAAGTCTTAAGCAAGCTAATAGGTACTGTATTGTTATTGTAGAAATTGGGACTAGGGAGTTATTGGCGGTTTCGCTATAATGGCGCCAAATTAAATGATGATGAATTTTAATGAACCAACTTAACTGGCAAGACGTTACGCCTTCGTTCGATGAATACGAAGCATTATTGAAGTCCGCTTCGACATTACCAAAGAAGACATTTGTTGATCTACAACCTCGAATGTCCGCCACAATCTCTCGCTTCACAAAACTTGGTGGCCTTACCCGTATCCTACTGATTAATTGCGTTGATAATTCAATATACCGTGGATTTATCAGTAAGGCGGTCGAACAAAGTGCATCTTCGCCAGTGGTGACAACCGAATCGCTCGACGCGAAACATTTGTTTGATCGTTACAGTATCGCTGAGAATGGCGAAGTGACGTTAGAACAGGGACTCATTGCTCAAGCGGATGGCGGTTACCTCATGGTTCCTGCCAATTTGATTCTGGCAAACCCTGGCTACTGGCCAAGTATTAAAGCGGCCATTCAAAAGCAACCATTTGCTGCAATGAACATGAGCCCTACGCGCGTTGCAGTGCCTGCCGTTACTTCAAACACATACGACGTAAAGCTCATTGTAACGGGTGACAGAAGCCAGTTAGCAGAACTTGAATATGTCGATGAGGATTTCTCATCAGGCCTTTGTATGTATACCGAGGTTGAAGAAGACATCCACTTATCTCAGGACAATTTATCTTCCTATCTGGGTTTTGTGAATTGGGTGTGTGCGGAGTACAACCTGCCAAGTTTGGATAAAGACGCTTATCGAAGACTTATGCTCGCTGGTATGCGTGAAATGGAAGACCAGCATTATCTTCCCCTCGGAGTAATGTGGCATTGTCAGCTTTTAACCCTTGCCAGCCAACACTGTGATTCAGAAGTGATTGACTTCAAGGCGATAGACAATGCGATTGACGATAAATACTACCGTGAATCTTACCTACCGCAACGTGCCGTATACGACATACTTGATGGTCAGGTGATCATTGAAACAACCGGTGAGCAAGTTGGTCAGATTAATGGCTTAACGGTTATTGATATGGCGGGTCACCCGGTGTCTTATGGCGAGCCTGCGCGTATTTCCTGTGTGATTCACTTTGGTGACGGTGATGTCTCGGACGTTGAGCGCAAAGCTGAACTCGGCGGCAACTTACACGCCAAAGGTATGATGATCATGCAGGCGTTTTTGAGTTCTGCGCTAAACTTTGATGAACCATTACCCTACGCCGCTTCTATTGTGTTTGAACAGTCTTATAGTGAAGTTGATGGTGATAGCGCCTCGCTTGCTGAACTATGCTGTTTAGTAAGTGCACTGTCTGAATGTGCGGTGGACCAACAGATCGCCGTCACGGGTGCTGTGGACCAATTTGGTCGGGTGCAAGCCGTTGGTGGTCTGAATGAAAAAATCGAAGGCTTCTATCAGGTTTGTAAGCATCAAGGCTTTACCGGGCGTCAGGGTGTGATTCTACCTGAGACGAATCTTAAACACTTAGCCTTACATAAAAGCGTCATAGAAAGCATTCAGAATGGAGAGTTCAACATTTGGTCAGTATCGACTGTCGATGAAGCCATTCCTATCTTGATGGGTAAACCATTCCGTGGCGAAGACGACAGCATTATTGGAAAAATTGCTGAACGTATTGAAAACTTTGAAAGACATGAACACACGGAAGGATTTGTGCAGCGTATCAAAAACTGGTTTGTTTAGTACTGATCGGAGTTGTTTAGCGTACACGTGTTCACTAAGATGCATCTGTCAAAAATTGGAGTGATTGATAATGCAAAACAAACGTGATTCTTATAATCGTGATGATCTTCTAGCTTCGAGCCAAGGTGAGCTTTTCGGCCCAGGTCGCCCACAACTACCTGCGCCAAACATGCTTATGATGGATCGTATTACCAAAATGTCAGAAACGGAAGGTGACTTTGGTAAAGGCTTAATTCTAGCGGAATTGGATATTACTCCAGATCTTTGGTTCTTTGATTGCCACTTCCCTGGTGACCCGGTAATGCCAGGTTGTCTTGGCCTAGATGCTATGTGGCAGCTTGTTGGCTTCTACCTAGGCTGGATTGGCGGTGAAGGTAAAGGCCGTGCTCTGGGTGTAGGTGAAGTGAAATTCACAGGTCAGATCCTGCCAACAGCGAAAAAAGTAACCTACGAAATCCACATGAAGCGCGTCGTAAACCGTAAGCTTGTTATGGGTCTAGCGGATGGCCGTGTATTAGTAGACGGTAAAGAAATCTACGTAGCGAAAGATCTTAAAGTTGGTTTGTTCCAGGACACTTCTAGCTTCTAAGCTAAGATTTTCTGCTATTTCTTAAAGGGCTCCGGATGGAGCCTTTTTTGTATCTCATGCTTTTTGTTGCACTTCGCGATACCCATCCCTGTCAATTTTCTTTTGCTCAGAATGCAGAAAAGGCTCTTTTAAGAGCCCTTTCAAATCCTTCTATTGTATGTGGGAGTTATTATTTATAGAGACCAGAGTTTTTTTCATCTCTGGCATCACGCCAACCACCTAACCAATACGACCGAGCATCAACTTGTTGATATGGGCAAGCCTCTTGGGACCTTCCATTCAACCCAGCTTTATAGCCTTGAGATTGAGCTCGTTCTAGGCGATCACGCTTTTGTCTCTTCATAGGTAATTCCTCATACAGATCCATTTGAAAAATTGCTTCTGTTTTTGTGAAACTTTAATGGAGTTTTTATGACTCCAACTACAAGAATCGATCAACTTTGGAATTTTCTCAAGGCATAAAAAAAGCACAGACTCAAATCTGTGAGTCTGTGCTTGTATTAAAATTTTTTAACTATTTTCTACGGAACCCAAACAAGCCAAGCATGGTCAAAGCTAACCAACCAAGTCCGGCACCTTCGCGTGTCGCACTTTCTTCTTCCACGTTTCGAGAAACGATGTCGTCCTGTGTTTGATCAGGAATAGGCATTAGTTTAACCGCAACGACTTCTTCAGTAACATCACAAGAAGCATTGTGCGCTGCAGAGTTATAGCCGCCAGAACACTTCAATGCAGTAGCTGATATCACACCTGCATCGTTAATGTCTGTTGCATCGATGATACGGAACTGGTTGTTCGCGTCAGAGTAGTCACCACCGTTAGTCAGTGAATCTAGAAGCCATGCCTTACCACCGAATAGTGATTCAGCACGTTCGCTTGCTGCACCGTCTGCGCTATATGGGAAAATGAATCCGCGCTTACGACGTGGTTTACCGTCATCTTCACGCGTAGAGTCAGCGTCTATCTGGCCAACAATTTCGTTGTAAGCGTTGATGCCACCCATTTTACCGCCAGCACCATTAAAGAAGATGCCAGAAGTTGGGTACACTGCGCTTAGTGAGTCAGAACGAACATCAGGTACGATAAACAAACGATTAGGATAAGCACCCGCCGTCGGGATACTGCGTTTTGCCTCACCGATACCAACAAAGTTTGAGTTAACGGCTGTCAGACGTGAGTTCGAGTGAATGGTATCACCGTCTTCTCTCTGACGTGCGCCAGTTACCACTTTGTTCGACCAAGTAACGTTTTCGATCGATGTTTCAGACTCTAGCGTGCCCACAAACACGGTCGCGTTCATGTAGTTGTTGTCAGAATATGTGTTGTAACCAACGCCATAGACAGTCGTTCCTTCAACGATGAAATCACGCATGCTACCTTGTGCCAGACGATTGTTGTCGCTTGACGTATTACTTGGCCACGATAGCTCTGAAACATTACCGTTCTGGTCCCAGATAGCAGCTTTAGAGGTATGGTGAGTACCATTATTGTTGCTTGCTGTACGCGAAACACTACCCGATGTGAAAGTACCATCAGTTTTCCACGCATGGCTTTCAACAACAGCCGCTTGATCTTCTTCGGTAACGATATTTGGAGTAACCGGAGCAACCACTGTATTACGCGTTTCCAGCGTAGATGAATCATCTGCACTGATTACACTTTGGTTACCAACTGCTTCACCGGTTGACGTTAAGCTATTGATAACGTTGTTGTACTCATTTGTGTACGCCGCGCTATCATCTTCGACAAATGCCAAAGCATTTGAGGTAAAGTCTTTGTAGCGTTCGTTCTCCCAAGGCACAATGTTTACCGCAGACCATGTCTCGCAGGTGTTGTAGCCAAGGTTGTAATAACAGTAACTTTCAAAATCATCACGATCGTCTACGTAAGCAAATCGAGAGTCCATTCCAAATGGTACTTCTTCTCGGTAGCTAATACCGTCTACAGCCTGACCTGCCGATAATGGCGTTGTACGGCTCTCTAGGGCCAGCTTAAATTGATCTTCTGTACAGTTTGCTGTTGAATCAAAACACCCTAGAGCAAATGGAGAGCCTGTAGAGGCGTCCTCAACATCACCTTGCTGAATCGCGACACCATAAGCGCTTTGATAGTCACCGTTGGAACCATGATCTTCAGGTGAAACTTCGATAACTTGATACAATGCAGCGTTTGCACTCATTGATGAACCTACCATCATCGCGATGGCGGTTAGTTTGAATTTGTGACTACAATTCATTGAATTCTTAACTATCCTGTTGCATTGCTTCGAGTTCTTCCCATCTCTCGAATGCGATTTCCAACTCCTGCTCAAGAGCAGCAAGCTGTTCCAATACCGGTTGAGTTTGTTCTACAGATTTAGCGAAAAATTCCGGATCATTCACTTGTTCTTGCAGCGTCTCAATATCCGACTCTAATTGTTCTAGTTTAGCTGGAAGAGCTTCTAGTTCTCTTTGCAGCTTATATGATAATTTCTTCGAGTTGTTCTTAGGCTGAGGTGTTTTGGGAGTTTCCTCAACCACTTTTTCTTTACTCGCTGCTTTTTCAGCCGACTGACGAGCGGCCAGTACCTGCTCACGTTGCTGTCTTGCATCGTGATAACCACCAACAAATTCTTCGATGACTCCATTTCCTTCGAAGATCCAACTTGTTGTCACCGTATTATCAACAAACTCACGGTCGTGGCTTACTAACAGTAACGTACCCTGATAGTTGGCAAGCATTTCTTCTAAAAGTTCCAACGTTTCGATATCCAAATCGTTGGTTGGTTCGTCAAGAATAAGTAAGTTGTTTGGTTTCAGCAAGATACGCGCTAATAATAGTCGGTTTTTTTCACCGCCGGAAAGCGCTTTAACTGGTGTTCTTGCTCGTTTTGGTGCAAATAAGAAATCTTGCAGGTAACTCAGAGCATGGCGCTGACGACCACCAACCATAACTTCTTGCTTACCATCAGCCAGGTTATCAATCACAGATTTCTCTGGGTCTAATACCTCACGGTACTGGTCAAAGTATGCAACTTCAAGCTTAGTACCACAATGCAGACGTCCTGACTGTGCTTCTAACTGGCCTAAAAGTAACTTAAGTACCGTACTCTTACCGCAGCCGTTTGGACCAATTAGTGCGATTCGATCGCCACGCATAATATTGAAGCTGAAGTTATCAACAATTTTTTTGCCTTCATAAGCAAAGGATACGTTTTCAGCTTCAAAGACAATTTTACCGGAGCGAGAGGCATCATCGATATTCAGATTAACTTTACCCTGCACATCGCGGCGGTCACGGCGCTCTTCACGAAGTTTCTTCAGTGCGCGCACACGGCCTTCATTACGAGTACGACGTGCTTTAATGCCCTGACGAATCCATACCTCTTCTTGAGCAAGTTTCTTGTCGAATTCTGCATTCTGCATATCTTCAACACGAAGCATCTCTTCTTTTTCTGTCAGGTAGCCTTCGTAATCACCCGGAAATGAAGCAAGCTGACCTCGGTCGAGATCCACGATGCGTGTTGCCATCGACTTAATGAAAGCACGGTCGTGAGAAATAAAGATGATCGAACCTTTAAAGTCTTTCAGGAAGTTCTCTAGCCACTCGATAGTTGTTACATCAAGGTGGTTAGTTGGTTCGTCCAGAAGCAGTACATCAGGATCACACACAAGTGCACGCGCCAGTGCTGCTTTACGCTGCCAACCACCAGATAAATCCGTCAGCTTTGTTTCCGGGCTCAGTTTCAGCGCACTTAAAACATTGTTAACGCGATCATCAAAGCGCCATGCATTGGAATGATCAAGTTGCTCCTGAACCTTAGATAAGCGATTAATGTGCTTTTCACTTGGGTCCTGAGCGACAAGATCTAGAAGATCGTGATAGATCTTTAGCTGTTCACCGACTTCGGCTAAGCCGCCCGATACGTATTCGTAAACGGTGCCTTCCTGGTTACGTGGTGGATCTTGCTCTAAACGAGAGACGACGACGTCTTGAGTGATCTGGATTTTTCCGTCATCCAGTACAATGTCGCCAGCAAGCACTTTCATCAACGTGGACTTACCGGCACCATTTCGCCCAACTAAACACACTCGTTCGTTTTCTTGTAAGGCAAATTCTGCATGGTCGAGTAACGGATGATCGCCAAATGCCAACTGCGCATTATGAATGGTAAGTAATGCCATTATTTTCCAACCAATTTGTAAGTTGCTCTGAGTCAAACGGCCAGTTCAGCTCAGAATCTTGATATTTGAGTACGGGTATCGTGACGCCGTAACGAGAAAATAGTTCATCATCGAACGCTATGTCGACGATATCAGTCTGTTCCGCCAGACCGACCTCAGTTATTAGAGAGAATGCCATCTCACAAAGATGGCAACCCTCTGTGCTATACAATGTCAGCACTTCAAAATCCTTTTTTACTCTGCGTGTGTAACCAACCAGCAGTTATGAATGTGTTTGTTACGAGCAAAATCCAGCGGTAGCGTTTGAGAAGAGATGTTTTGAGCCTTCAGACCCAATTCAGCCAACGCTTCTTCATCCATCTTGAAATGACGCTTGTTGTTTGAGAACACGATAGTGCCTTCACTTCTCAGCAGACGCTTCAAATTTTTCATCAATTTAATGTGGTCACGTTGAACATCGAACGACGTTTCCATACGCTTAGAGTTCGAGAACGTCGGTGGATCAATAAAGATAAGATCGTACTCGCCCTTTGCATTTTCTAACCACTGCAGACAATCCGCTTGCTCATAGCGATGCTGGCGCCCTACACAACCGTTAAGCTGCATATTGTCTTTCGCCCAGTTCAGGTAGGTGTTAGACATATCAACCGTCGTGGTTGAACGAGCACCACCGACGGCTGCGTGAACCGTAGCGCTACCTGTATAAGCAAACAGGTTTAAGAAATCTTTCCCTTTTGCCATTTCACCGATGCGACGACGAGTGATTTTATGATCAAGGAAAAGACCCGTATCAAGATAGTCGTGAAGATTTACGATCAGCTTCACACCATACTCATGAACTTCCAACGTTTCAGAGACTTGTCCCAGTTTCTGGTATTGATTACGGCCTTTTTGCTTCTCACGAACTTTAAGTACAACTTTGTTCGCTTCCACACCCGTTACCTGAATAGTTGCACGGATGATGTCGGTTAAACGACGTTTGGCTTTTTCTTCTGGGATGTTCTTAGGTGCAGCGTACTCTTGAATAACGATTTGATCGCCATATACATCAATCGCGACATTGTATTCAGGAAGATCGGCATCGTAGATTCGGTAGCAGTCTAGCTCTTCATTACGAGCCCACTTACCAATCTTACCCATGTTCTTCTTCAGGCGGTTAGAGAAGTCAGGTGCGATTTGTACATTGGTATCCGCGCCTTTCACTTCATCAACACTGCGTTCTGCAATACTGTAATTCTTCTGGTGACACTGTAACGCACCATTGTTTAACTTGAACTGTTTATCCGCACGCATGCGAAGGCAGCTAAGCAATTCATCAGAGCTAGAGAAAATCGACGCTTTGCAGCCACCGAACTCAGATTTAAGCTGCCCACCAAATGCGGTGTATAGCGCAATCAAGCCAGGCTCTGTACCTAAACGCTCACCATATGGAGGGTTAGAAACAATAACGCCATGCTCAAACCCTGCTGGACGAGTGATGGTTGCCGCGTCACCTTGTGCAAATTCGATCAGCTCTTCAACACCTGCTCTGCGAGCGTTATCTTGGGCGACTTTCAATACCTTAGGGTCGTTATCAAAGCCGAAAAACTTTGCGTCAACTTTTTTGACACCACGACGTGCCTGAACATTGGCCTCAGATTTAATCTCTGCCCACAGCTCAGGCTCGAAGTCTTCTAGCGATTCAAAGCCCCATTGCTTACGCTTAACACCAGGCGCCATATTGGCTGCCATCATCGCGGCTTCGATAAGTAGCGTGCCTGAACCACACATTGGGTCGAGTAAAGGCTGATGGCCATCCCAACCACAACGCATGATGATCGCAGAAGCTAATGTTTCACGAAGAGGTGCACGGCCTGATTCCGGACGGTAGCCACGCTGATGAAGTCCACTACCCACCATATCCACACCAAGCAGTGCTTTGTCTTTGTGCAAGCGAACGTGAACACGGATATCCGGACGCTCTTTGCTGATGTTTGGACGAGGTAATCCTTTCTTTTCAAAGCAATCAACGATGCCATCTTTTACTTTCATCGCACCGTATTGGCTATTGCGGATTTCACGGTTTGTGCCGTTAAAGTCAACAACGAAACGCTTTGAACTATGGAATTGGTTCACCCAGTTAATGGCCATTGTAGAAAGGTACAAGTCCATATCATCGTTACAGGTGAATTCAGATAAAACACGTACAAATCGAGACGCCAAACGGCTCCACAAACAACAGCGATAAACTTGTTCGTTTGTCGCTTTAAATTTTACGCCTGCCTGTACTGGTTTCGCATTTTCGATGCCTAGTTTAGTCAGTTCTTCAACAAGCAAATTTTCCATGCCATTTGAAGTTACCGCGAGATATTGATTCATAGTGTTCTTTCGCTGATAAAAAATGGCTTCAATTATACCTGACTTTACGATCAATGCCTCGTTTTTAAAGGTATTTTCCCTTCCGTTAGCACAAACACTCACCAGTTAAGTGATCTGAAAGTTCCTACATTTTGCATTTTAATCAACTTTCACGTCGTCCTCCTTTTAACCAAGATGCTATTCACACAGAGATAGTGAATACTTATTTACATCAATTTTGGTCTATACCAAAACTAAAATATGGTTGTTATTTAATTACATTTTTCTGATATAGGGGAATAAATAGGTAAATGTTAAGCGCCGAGTTGCCTAACATTAAGAGAAACTAAGTTAAAGAAAGTGGAATAAAAGTGACCTACCTCATGATTAAGTGCGCGAAAAATGTACAGTTGCAGAGGTATTTATGTGAAAAGAGTGAAGTGTTCGGATAAAAAAAATCGACCTGAAGCGGTCGATTAAGGCAAACAAAGGAACGAAATAAAGAAATTAAATCAGGTTATCCAACCATGGCTATGGGTGCCATCACAAACAGGTGGCTTGCACACGCCATACGGTCGTGCATCACTTTAATCGGTTGGCCAAATGGCAGAGACTTGCTTCCATCAAGAACAAACTCTTCTTGTCCCACGTAAAGGCACAAGCTAGAGGTTTCTCCAGGCTCAAGTACAATGAAGACACCTTCAGAGTATTGGTTCGTCAGGAAGACCATATCCCCCTCTTCTGGCTCATATCCAGAAGACTGAGCATCGAAAAACCAACTTTTAGGTTGTACTGGCTTATGGAAGCGTTTAGCAGCTACGCAGTATAGGGTTAGCTCTGCTTGACGGTATTCACTGATATCGAGACAGCGAATACGTTCATTAAAGGTCTGAAACGCACTAGCATCATCGACAGTAAATTCGTTGTTTGAGAAGGCGCAGTTGACTAACAGCTTTCGGGATAGATTGGTTTGGAAAATCATTTCCTCCCCTAAATCCAGCATTAAACAAGCTTTATGCTCGTCATAATACCAATTCCATTTGTCGCTGGGTTTAAGCATTGTTCCGTTCTCTCTTGACTAGTTAAATCAGTGGTAAAGAGGTAAGACGCTTAATTACCTACTCATGATTTTTAAATTCTACAAATGAACGGACAAAAAAAAAGAGGAAACAAGATCCTCTTTTTTTGTAATAACTAATGTAAACTCAGCGAGTTGTTAAATTATTTTAAAGATTTTTAACAATATCGCGTACTAAACCTGGACCGTGGTAAATAAAACCTGTATAGACTTGGACCAACTGTGCTCCGGCCATCATCTTCTCTTTTGCCGCAACATAAGAATCGATACCACCCACACCAATGATCGGAAGTTTGTCGCCAAGCGCTTCGTGAAGTTTACGAACCACCTCAGTAGAACGGGACTGTACCGGACGGCCACTTAAGCCACCCGCTTCATTCGCGTGTTTCATACCTTCAACAACGGTTCTATCCAATGTTGTGTTCGTCGCAATCACACCATCGATGTTGTTTTTAATTAGTGATTCGCAAATCTGAACGATTTCGTCATCACTCAAGTCTGGTGCGATCTTCAGTGCCAACGGTACGTATTTATCGTGCTTTTCTGCTAGCTCAGATTGTTTTGCTTTCAACTCAGCAAGCAACTCATCCAATGCCTCGCCGTATTGAAGCGAACGTAATCCTGGCGTGTTTGGAGAAGAGATATTCACCGCAATGTAACCTGCGTATTCGTATACTTTTTCCATACAAATCAGGTAGTCTTCTGCCCCTTTCTCAATCGGCGTATCTTTGTTTTTGCCGATATTGATACCAAGTACACAGTCGAACTTTGCTTTCTTCACATTCTCAACCAAGTGATCAACACCTAGGTTGTTAAAGCCCATACGGTTGATGATGCCCTCTGCTTCCACTAGACGGAACAGACGTGGTTTATCATTACCAGGTTGCGGACGTGGTGTTACGGTACCGACTTCAACGAAACCAAAACCCATCGCATCAAACGCTTCAATACATTCGCCGTTTTTGTCTAAACCAGCAGCGAGACCGACAGGGTTACGGAACGTTAGCCCCATGCACTCTACTGGACGATTTGGTAATTGTTGACGATAGAAAAGATCGAGAGGTGTGCCGTTAAAGCGTTGGAAATTCTTAATTGCAAGATCATGTGCCTTTTCGGCATCAAGTTGAAAAAAGCCAGTTCTGGCTAGACGGTAAAGCATTGTGCCTCCGAAAGAAAAAAGCCCCGTGTAAACGGGTCAATATTATTTACTGTTTTTAATCGTAATTCAATGAAAATGAACGAATTAAGTAAAATCATATTTCTCAAAATTAATTATCATTTAAAAACAGCCATTTAAAATCATTATTTGAGTGCAAAAATCATAATTATTTATGAAAAAGCAATCGATTTCAGTACATATAAAGTTAAAACAATAGTGACAGCGTCACTTAAATCTCAGTAAGGCCTAGTATTCAGGTACAAAAAAGCCCCGTATCTCTACGAGGCTTTGTCTAAAACGCTAACTCTCCTACTCGCTTGGTGAGCAGTTTAAGTTAAGCAATACCAATTCACGTAGCGCAACCGAGAATTTTGCAAACTCATGGACAGAGCCAACTTTAAACTCGTTTAGGATACTTTCCCAACGTTGCAGTGAAGGCTCATTGGATTCGAGCCAATTATCAAGCGCTGCCATCACATCAAACTCTTCTGATGCGCAGTTGCAATTTAGTACCTGAGCGGTTAGCTGACGTTGCTGCCAATCTAAGTCTTCACGGAACGCTGCTCGAGCTAACGCTTGCCAGTTGTTGTCTACAGCTTGGTTGTTGATTTGCTTCAAGAACCAGTGCAGAGACAGACGATCCCCTAAGTTGAAGTACAACTTAGACGCTTGCTCAACCGTTTTGCCTGTTTCACTTGCCACTGCAGAAATATCCAGTGCAGATTGCAAACTTGATAAGCGAGCAACTTGATGGGCCAGTTTCTCTTCAACCCCTCTGTCCATCCAAACTTGTGCGAGTTCGTTGTGTTCTTCAACTTCTGACTCAACCAGCATGCTATCTAGCGTTTCGCTGATAACGTTCACATCTTGTTTGTAAAGATTGATCAATTCGCCCACGGTGTATTTGCCGCTACGATTACGCAGTAGCCAACGAGCGATTCGGCGTAGAGCACGACGAACATAGAACATGATTTCGTATTGTGCTTGCGCTGTCGCTACGTTATCCAACTCACGAGTCTGTTTTAGAATCGATTCTAGTTCGAAGATTTCACGTGCTGCACTGTATGCATTTGCGATATCAACAACACTTGCACCCGTCTCTTCTTGCAAGCGAGTGACGAAGTTACAGCCCATCTCGTTAACCATTTGGTTCGCCAGCGCTGTCGCGATAATTTCTGCACGTAGCGGGTGGTTGACCATCTGATCTTTATAGTTACGGCGTAACTCACTTGGGAAGTACGCAACTAGCTGCTTCGCATGGAACTCGTCATTTGCGATTTCGTCCGTAACAAGCTGCTGCTTCAATACCATTTTACCGTAAGCAACCAGAACAGAAAGCTCTGGACGTGTCAGACCCAAGCCCTGCTTTTCACGCTCTAGAAGCGTTTCGTCATCAGGGATGTATTCAAGCGCACGATCCAGGAACCCTGCTTTCTCCATAGTATGGATGAAGCGAATCTGTTCTTTAACGATACCAACACCCTGCTGCTCAGTAACAGAGATTGACTCTGATTGGCAGTAAGCATCATCAAGAACGATTTCACCGACTTCATCTTCCATCGACTCTAGGATTTGGTTACGTTGTTTAACAGTCAGATCACCGTTTGAAACCAAACCATTCAGGAAGATCTTGATGTTGACTTCGTTATCCGAACAGTCAACACCACCTACGTTATCAACGAAGTCGGTGTTCACGCGGCCACCGTTAAGTGCGTATTCGATACGACCTTGTTGAGTCATACCCAAGTTACCGCCTTCACCTACAACCTTCGCTCTCAGATCACGACCGTCGATACGTAGCATGTCGTTTGCACGGTCGCCAACGTCAGTATGCGTCTCGTTAGAAGCTTTAACGTACGTACCGATACCACCATTCCATAGAAGATCCACTTTCATTTTCAGGATCATCTTAATCAGATCGTTTGGTGCCATAGAAGCTTTCTTAGTACCCAACATTTTCTGAATTTCAGGTGTTAACTGGATCGATTTCGCACGGCGAGAGAAGATGCCACCACCTTCGGAGATCAACTCTTTATTGTAATCTTCCCAGCTTGATCTTGGCAGATTAAACAAGCGGTTACGCTCTTCCCAGCTTGACGCTGAATCTGGATTTGGATCAATGAAGATGTGCATGTGGTTAAACGCAGCTTGTAGACGAATGTGCTTAGATAGCAGCATACCGTTACCAAACACGTCCCCTGCCATGTCACCAACACCGATAGCAGTAAAGTCAGTGGTTTGACAATCAATGCCCATTTCACGGAAGTGACGTTTTACTGACTCCCAGCCACCTTTTGCTGTGATACCCATTGCTTTGTGGTCGTAACCGTTTGAACCACCAGAAGCGAATGCATCACCCAGCCAGAAGTTGTATTCGTCAGAGACTGAGTTCGCTAAGTCTGAGAATGTTGCAGTGCCTTTATCTGCAGCAACAACCAAATATGGGTCGTCTTCATCGTGACGTACAACATTTTGCGGATGCGCTACTTCGCCTTCAATGATGTTGTCTGATACATCAAGCAACGCGCGAATAAAGCGTTTGTAACAACGTTGACCTTCCGCGAAGATCTCATCACGTGTAGTCAGAGATGGTTGACGTTTACAAACGAAACCACCTTTCGCACCAACAGGAACGATAACAGTGTTCTTAACTTGTTGAGCTTTAACCAGGCCAAGAATCTCTGTACGGAAATCTTCTTGGCGATCTGACCAGCGCAAGCCACCACGTGCTACTTTACCACCACGCAAGTGAACACCTTCGATGTCCGGTGCGTAAACGAAGATCTCAAATGCCGGTACCGGTTGTGGAATCTCTGGGATTTCACTCGGTTTCATCTTCAATGACAACCAAGGCTTAGGCAGTTTGTTCTCGTCAGTTTGGTAGTAGTTGGTGCGTAGCGTCGCCATGATCATTTCCATGTAACGACGGATGATACGATCGTCATCCAAGCTTTCTACACGATCCAATTGCTCAGTCAGTTTCTTGATAAGATCATTCTGACCTTTCTCGCTACCTTTGTGCTTAGGATCGAAACGCTTGGTAAACAGGTTCACTAGACCTGTTGCTAAATCTGGGTAGTGGCTTAGCGTATCTTCAATGTATTGCTGACTGAATGGGAAGCCAACTTGACGCATGTAGCGCGCGTAAGCACGAAGAATTGAGATTTCACGACCAGTCAGTGAAGCACCTAGTACCAATCGGTTAAAGCCATCACTTTCTAGATTACCAGACCAAATCGCTGCAAATGCTTGTTGGAAACGATCTCTCGCTTCACGAAGATCAACCGTTTTCTCGCTCTTATGCAGCATTGAGAAATCAAGGATCCAGAATGTCTGACCGTTGGTTTTCTCGATCTCATACGGAGATTCACCGATCACGCGTAGACCCAAGTTTTCTAACATTGGCATTACGTCAGAAAGGTGGATCGGCTCGTCTCGGTGGTAAAGTTTCAAACGCACTGCTTTTGAATCTGCCGCTTCTTCTTGAGGACGGTAGAACAACATGCCTAGTTTGTTGTCGTCGCTTAATGCTTCCAAACGTTCAATATCTGCAACTGCAGAGCTAGGCATCATATCTTCTTTGTATGAACGCGGGAATGAACTCATGTACTCTTTTGAAAGTGGAAGACCTTTGCTTTCACCAAAGTTAGCGATGATGGATTCTTTAAGTCTGTCGTCCCAAGAGGTGGAAACTTCCATTAGGTTTTGCTCGATCTTTTTCACGTCTACGTCAATGTTGTTATTGTCTACACGAACAATGTAATGCGTTCTGGCCAAAGGACTTTCTGAGAAGTAAGTTGTGAATTCAACTTCTTGCTCGCAGCCAAAGTATTGTTTGAAAATACGTTGAGTCTGGCGACGCAATTCTGTGTTGTAACGGTCTTTTGTTACGTAGACCATGCAGCTAAAGAAACGGCCAAACGGGTCTTTACGTACAAACAGACGAATCAAGTCGCGATCTTGCATTTGCACCACGCCCATGCCGACTTCCAGCAACTCTTCTTCGTTTGCTTGAAGCAGCTCATCACGTGGGTAGTTTTCTAAAATATTGTGCAGTGCTTTGTATGAGTATGATCCGTGACGGTAACCACTTGCAGTTAGGATACGATCGACTTTTTCACGAATCAGAGGAATGCTTTGAACCGCTTGGTTGTATACCGCCGACGTGTAAAGGCCAGTGAAGCGGTGCTCACCAATCACTTTGCCATTTTCATCAAACTTCTTGATGCCAATATAGTCAGTGTAAGCAGGACGGTGAATACGACATGGTCGGTTGCCTTTTGTCATGATCAGCGCGTATGGCTTTTTCGCTTCTAGTCTTGCTGAATCAGACAGTTCGGACAGTTTCACGCTGCGAACTCGTTTGTCGTCCGCAAACAGACCCAGGCCTTTCTCTTTCACAGGGTTTAGTTCTGTATCACCATTGTTTTCAACAAGGTCATATTCTTTGTAACCCATGAAGGTGAAGTTGTGCTCACCTAGCCAACGCAAAAATGCAATGGTCTCATCCATACGATCCTTTTGGATCGTTACGCGTTCTTTATTCTGCTCAAGTTGATCAGTAACGACTTTCAGCTTGTCGACCATCTTTTTCCAGTCGCTTACCACAAGGCGCGTATCAGAAAGGATGTCTAATAGCTCAGCTTTAAGTGCCTGCATCTCTTCTTTACTGGTAAGACGGTCAACTTCGATATGGAACAAAGACTGAAGGACACCACCTTCACCGTTTACATCGATAACGTGGCCCTTCTCATCTCGTTGAAGTTGAGTTGGATTGTTCAACATAAGATGAGACACCAAATCTAGACGAGCTAAGGCCATCTTGATTGAGTCCACTAAGAACGGGCTATCTGGAACAACAACTTCTACGATTGTGTGAGTCGATTGCCAACCTTGACGGCTGACGGTCGGGTTGAAGACTTGTACAGAAACATCTTCAGGTTTTTTTTCGTTGATATGATGCCAAAGGCTAATTACGGCACCATAGAGATCGGATTCATTTCGCTGGACCAGGTCGTCATCGGAAATATTACTAAATAAGTGTTGAGCAAGTTTTGTTACAAGCGTCTGGTGAGAAAGCTCGAGTTTGTCTTGAATCAGTTGGTAAACTTTTTCAAGAAGAACCGGCACTACATTTTCACGCGCGGTCATATTCACACTCCACAGAATAATTGTTGTTTTGTAGGGGGACTTAGCAAAGGGATAACTTCCCTGAAACTAAGCATTGGTAATGCATACGACCCATTGTAAAAGGATAATTACAAATGTTTAACAACTATTAGTAGTGGTATGAGGTGAAATGTCTGATTCTGTGACTAAGATACCTATTTAAACATCTAGAAATATCTTACCTCACAGAGTTTCCAACTTAATAAACTTGTTATTTTGGTCAGTTGTTAGCCTAAACTGCCCTCTAATGCCCAATTGAGTAAGAAATGGTCTGAATTTAGCCGCTGATAACTGAAGTCTTAAACCGTTGTGAGTCACAACTTGGATCGTGTTTGAAACACCAGAATAATGTGAACGAAATGTCTGATATGGAATGTTGAGTGAGAAATAGTAGTACTTCATTAGGTAAAACGTTAATAAAAAAGGGTGGTCACTCAGACCACCCTATTCGTTTGATGACTATTCGTCTAGTGCCTTGGTGACTTTTTCAAACAAGTCTTTGGCAAGATTATCCATCGCTTTAAGTTTTTCAAGTTCTGCACGAATCAGCGCCTGGCGACTTTCATCGTATTTACGGAACTTAAGTAGCGGATCAATCAGACGAGATGCCACTTGCGGGTTGGTGTCATTCAACTGACGCAGAATCTCACCCGCAAACAGATATCCTGAACCTGACTTATCATGGAAATGCACTGGGTTTGCACTCAAGAACGAACCGATCAAGCTACGAATACGGTTCGGGTTTTTCAAACTGAATGCTTCGTGTGACATGGTTGCTTTTACTTTTTCAAGTGCATCTTCAGCTGGGTTGCTGCCTTGCAGTACAAACCACTTGTCCATAACCAAACCATCGTGTTTCCACTTCTCGCTGTAATCCGCCATCAACGTTTCACGACATTCAAGCTGTGCATTATTGGCAGCCGTCATCGCAGCAATCGTATCTGTCATGTTGTTTGCAGATGCATATTGCTCCTGAACAAGTTGGTTGCCATTTTCAGTATGCGCAAGGAATTGAAGGCACTGATTGCGCAACGCACGCTTACCAATAGCATCATGCTCGATAGAGTAATCCGCCTGCTTCAATGTATGGTAGGTTGCACTTAGTTCATCTTCTAACTCTTTAGAAAGTGACAGTGTAATGCTATTGAGTACGGTATCAACCGCATCGATATCAATCTGTTGGTACCAACCGGTAATTTCATTGATAGAAGGCAATGATAACACCTGTGCGATGAACGCTGGTTCCAGGTTGGCATCAAGCAATACGCCACGGAACGCATCAATCAACTCTTCAGAAAGTTTGACTTCCTCGCCCGCTTGAACGTTCACGACGTTTTGACGGATGTATTTCGCCAGCAACATTTGGCTTGCATCCCAGCGTGCAAAATCGTTCGTGGCATGTTTCATCAGGAAGATCAGTTCTTCATCGCTGTAACCATATTCCAGTTTTACTGGTGCGGAGAACTCGCGTAGCAATGATGGTACTGGTTTAACATCGACATTTTCAAACACGAAAGTCTGTTTGTCTTGTTTGATGTCTAGAACATTGTGAACAGACTCACCATTGATAATCAATGGAATTACCTGACCTTTGTCGTCGTACAATTCAATATCAAATGGAATATGCAGCGCTTGTTTTTCCGATTGGTCATGCGTTGACTCGGTAAACTGCTCAACGGTTAGCGCGTAAGTTTTCGCGTCAGCATTGTACTCGCTGTTCACGCGCAATGTTGGTGTACCCGACTGGCTGTACCATAAGCGGAATTGTTGTAGGTCAACGCCTGTAGCATCTTCCATCGCCGATACAAAATCTTCACATGTTGCAGCTGTGCCATCATGACGCTCAAAGTAAAGCTTCATGCCTTTTTGGAAACCTTCCTCGCCTAGCAATGTGTGATACATGCGAATGACTTCACTGCCTTTCTCATAAACAGTGAGCGTGTAAAAGTTATTCATTTCGATAACTTTATCTGGACGAATTGGGTGCGACATCGGGCTCGAATCTTCAGCAAACTGAGGACCACGAATAATACGAACATTATCGATACGGTTAACCGCGCGAGAGCCAAGATCTGACGAAAATTCCTGATCACGGAAAACTGTTAAGCCTTCTTTTAGACTTAACTGGAACCAATCGCGACAAGTCACGCGGTTACCCGTCCAGTTATGGAAGTACTCATGACCAATTACGGCTTCAATTCCCAGATAATCGCGGTCAGTTGCCGTTTGGTCGTTGGCTAGAACGAACTTAGAGTTAAAGATGTTCAGACCTTTATTTTCCATCGCGCCCATATTGAAGAAATCCACAGCCACGATCATGTAAATGTCTAGGTCATACTCCAGGCCAAAGCGTTCTTCGTCCCACTTCATTGAATTGATCAGTGACGTCATGGCGTGCGGCGCACGATCCAAGTTACCTTTATCAACAAAGATCTCTAGCTCGACATTGCGACCAGACATTGTGGTGTAGTTGTCACGCAGTACATCAAAATCACCAGCAACCAGTGCAAATAAGTACGCTGGTTTCGGGTGTGGGTCCTGCCATTGTACCCAGTGGCGGCCATTTTCTGCGTCACCTTCTGCAATACGGTTACCGTTGCTCAACAAGTAAGGGTATGTCCCTTTATCGGCAATTACTTTCGTCGTGTATTTTGCCAATACGTCTGGGCGATCCAGGTAGTACGTGATGCGACGGAAACCTTCGGCTTCACACTGTGTACAGAAAGCACCACCAGATTTGTATAAACCTTCAAGTGCCGTATTCGCTTCAGGATCAATCTTAGTAATGATCTCAAGTTCAAATTCAGCTGGTAGATCAGAAAGAACCAGAGAGGCTTCTTTCACTTCATGATGAGCCCAGTCTTCTCCATTCACTTTGACAGAACGAAGCTCCAGCCCTTCGCCATCTAACTCCAATGTTGTGAGTTCACCTTTTTGAATGACTTTCGATACCGCAGTAACGATAGTGTCGTTATCGAATAGATCAAACGTGAGATCAATGTCGGTAATAGTATGAGATGGCGCTTGATAATCTTTACGATATTTAGCTTGAGGAGCTTGGGACATGTCCATAAATCCTTGTCTGTCGAAGAATAAAAAACCACTTCTTTAATGACTAAAATATCGAAGTGGTATCACTATATAAGCTATTAGTAGTGCTTGTGGTATCAAAATACAAGCCTTTACACCAAAAAATAGAGCTAATAGTGTACTAGCTCTACTTTATGGTTAACATTTATACAACATTACTTGCATTCACTAGGGTTACATCACGGTGAAGAATTATAGATAGTTGTTATTGTGTAACTCTATTTAAAACCGCGTACATATCACCATTTGAGTCTTCTATCGTCAATTCGTTTTTGTTGAGTTTATAAGTGGTTCCATGCTCGCCGTTTTCATACAAAAGAACTAAGTACTCATCCTCGGTATAAAAGACACCCTGTTTCACTGATTCTTTCCCGGCCTCATTAGAAACGCGGAATAGAAAAACGAAATCGGGTTGGAGAATCAAGTCCATGTGGCTGATCTTACTTGCGGCAAGGCCATCTCCAGAGACGTGAGAGCTAGACCAAATGCCTGCCAGCGCATTCGATAGACCCTTGGTGAAGGTGACACCATTAAGATCAAGCGTGTTGTGGTTATTCCGGTACGCATAGATTTGGGGCTCATCCGTATTCAGGCCAAGAACAATCGTATCTTCGTTGACATTGTACATCCCTTCCCAATGATCAACGGAATAGTCCTTTTTCTGGATATCAATAGAGAACATATAGTCAGAACCCAAAGACAGTTTGATGGCGCGAAAGTTTTCCGCAGACTCTCCTGAGTTCTGATTCAGCAAATACCAATCCCCGATTAAAAACGGGGTGTCAAAGTGACTTAATTCTTCTTCACGAGCGTTGTCGGCGCTGTACGCGCTAAAGCAAAAAAAACTAAGTAAAATAAAGAACCATTTCATATCGGCATCCTTATCGTTTTCTTTTAGCTTAGGCTTTAGTCATCTGTTTCGCGAAATATTTGAGATTCATCACGTAAATTGTTAGTACAAAAAAAGCGCATATTTATCTCAATATGGCTGGGAAATGAAGATAAAAAGATAGAAAAAAAGAGCGAGTCATAAGGACTCGCTCTTGTAGTATTGAATGTTTAGTCGTTATGACTGATCAGTTGGTTTCAACATATCAATCATAATTGAGACAGATTCATCGAGATAAACGTCTGGGGCTTCGTAGTCTTTAGGCACATCATCTAACGACTTAAATGCCTTTTTGCCTAGTAATGCCTGACGTTCATTGATGCGCTCCAGACGAAGCTTGTCTTCAGAATCTTGCTCCGCTTTGCGCACTTTTTCATTGAGCGACAAAAAGTTGTTGTCTTTATCTTGACGATATTTCTCAATGTCTTCGTTGATGAATCGGAATTCCATTTCATCCGCGATGCGCTTGTTATGCAGCTTTGTTAAACTCGCTACCAACGTATCGTTGTCCGGATACATTGTGTAACTCGCTTTATCGATGCTATCCCAAGGTAGCGCATTCTCTTCGACACTTTCACCGGTTTCAGAAGCTTCGATTGGCGTTGGATAAGCAATATCCGGCGCTACCCCACGATTCTGAGTACTACCACCATCAATACGGTAGAACTTCTGAATTGTGTATTGAACATATCCTAGCTCTTTATCAAAAAGGTCATAGATATGGTTCAACGAGCGGTGCTGCTGGACAGTCCCCTTACCAAACGAGTTCTCACCAAGAATGATAGCGCGGTTATAATCTTGCATCGCTGCGGCAAAGATTTCCGAAGCAGACGCACTATAACGGTTAATCAGCACCGTTAAAGGACCATCGTAACTGATTTGTCCATCAGTATCCGCATTGACCTTGATTCGACCATAGCTATCGCGAACTTGTACGACCGGACCTTCTTTGATGAACAGTCCCGTCAGAGCCGTTGCTTCTGTTAAAGCACCGCCACCGTTGTTACGCAAGTCGACAATCACGCCGTCGACATTCTTGGTTTTAAATTCCGCCAGCAATTTGTCCGTATCGTTAGACAAACCGACGTAAAAACTCGGTACTTCCAAAACGCCAATTTTCTTGCCGTTCTTCTCGATCACTTCTGACTTAACAGCTCGGTCTTCCAAGCGTACTTTGTCACGAACAATTGTGACAATGTAACTCTTGGCTCCAGCGCCTTCTGGCAATATCTGAAGGTTAACCTTGGTACCTTTTGGCCCTTTGATTAACTGAACCACATCGTCTAGACGCCAGCCAATAATGTCGACAATCTCTTCGCCATCTTGACCAACCCCAATAATGCGGTCACCTTCACCAAGCTGTTTGCTCTTTGAAGCTGGGCCGCCAACCACGAGTGAACGAATAACAGTGTAATCATCCGTCATTTGCAAAACGGCACCAATACCTTCCAGTGAAAGGTTCATTTCTGACTGGAACTGTTCTGCGTTGCGTGGAGAAAGGTAGCTAGTATGAGGATCGACTTGTCTTGCGAAGGCATTCATGTAGAGCTGGAATGCGTCTTCGTTATTGGTTTGAGTGATTCGCTTCATTGCGTTGTTATAACGCTTCTCTAAAACTTCTTTTATCTCTGGCCACTCTTTGCCAGTCAGTTTCAGATTGAGCGCGTCATACTTAACACGTTTTCGCCATAACTCATTAATTTCCGACTCATTTTTTGGCCATGCTGCTTCTGAACGATCAAGTTCGATTTCGTCATCGTTATCAAATTTGATTTCGTTGTCGAGCAAGGTCAACGCATAAGCAAAACGCTCGAAACGTTTTTGCATAGACAGATTATAGACATCGAATGCGATCTGGTTATTGCCAGCTTTAAGCTGATCATCCAGCTCTACAGACCAATCTTTGAAGGCGTCTATATCAGCTTGAGTGAAAATATTTCGATTATAATCAAGCATTTCTACATAGCGTTCAAAAATCGCTTTAGAGAAATCGTCATCGAGACTGAAATGCTTGTAATGAGAGCGGGTGAATCGAGAGGTGACTCTCTTGCTGGCCGTTTCGTGCTGAACTTCAGGAGTGAGCACCGGCAAGTCATCTTTGTGTAGTTTGGCTTCTAGAGCCTGAGCTGATGCTGCTAGCAATAAGCTAGCAGCGATCAGGGTCACTTTTGAACGGCAATTCATGCGTAGGAGTATCTCCCTTATGCGCGCAAGTGCTCCGCTTTTACAACCATTTGTAGGCCGTTAGCAAGTTGAACACGTACATCATCCTTATTGATTTCAACAATGGTCGCTGCCATGTTACCTTTGCCCATGTTCACATTTACTGCGTTGCCTACGGTGATTTCGTCAGCGTTTAGCGCGCGTGTTTCTACAGGCTGAGTTGGTTTCTGTGCTTTAGGTTTATTAGTACGACGAGGCTGTTGAGGCTTTTTAGCCGCAGGTTTTGCTTTCGCCTTACCCTCTTCACGAGCTTTCTGTGCTTGTTCTTTACGACGAGCTTGAACTTTCGCTTTGCTTTCTGCAAGTGTTGCTTTAGCGTGTTCTACGTGTTCTTCTTCTAGCTCACCACATGGGTTGCCGTCTAAATCTACACGTACCGCACCTGGTTTTACACCATGTAGGTAACGCCATGATGAAGTGTACTGTCTTAACGCTGCACGAAGCTGAGTTTTGCTTACTTTTTCGTCTTCATTTAGACGTTCCGCAAGATCTTGAAAAATACCAATTTTCAGAGGTTTTGCTTCACCTTCTAAAGTAAAGCACTTAGGGAAACATTCAGCAATATATGCGATAACTTCTTTGCTGTTTTTTAACTTTTCAGTCATGAGGGTTCCTGGTTTGAGCGGCTTTCCGCAGAGCATTAAGAAAAAATATTCTCGTATTATAGTGAGATGCCAACGAAAAACCACACTCGTGGACGAATTTATGCGTTGTTCGCGTGTGAATTAAGCAGCTTTTCTACTTCAGACATAAAATGAGTAAGCCCTGCTTCATCCGTTTCATTGAATCGGCCAATACTTGGGCTATCGATATCTAACACTCCGGCTACTTTTCCGTTAATCGTAAACGGAATCACAATTTCAGAATTACTTGCCGCATCACAAGCAATATGGCCTTCAAACGCATGTACGTCGTATACTCTTTGTATGGTGTTAGTTTTTGCTGCGGTACCACAGACTCCACGCCCCATCGGGATGCGAACACAAGCTGGCTTACCTTGGAACGGACCTAGAACCAGTTCGTCCCCTTTAGTAAGGTAAAAGCCTGCCCAGTTGAGATCTTCTAGTTCCATAAACAGAAGTGAGCTCAGGTTTGCCAAGTTGGCAATAAAATCTGGCTCTGACTCAATGAGTGCTGCGGCTTGCTTGGTTAGTCTTTGATACTGTTCTATGTTCATATTAACTTCCTACTAATTTATAACGCTTCCATTCTTATGGGTTAACGCTAAAATGCTGACCTACTTTATAATAGGACTTATTCTCAATTACAATGATTAAGAAAGATGACACTATTAGCCGTTCTTGGTTGATAACACAAGTAAAAAAGCACAAGTCCAAGCTAATTCTAGCGAACTTGATTGCTGTTTTGGCAACTTTGATTAGTGTTCCAATCCCTCTTCTTATGCCACTGATGGTGGATGAAGTCTTATTGGATCAACCCGCCAATGGCATAGCTGCAATGAATGCTGTTCTTCCAGCAGCGTGGCACACGCCTACTGGCTATATTTTCTTTACGCTGTTTTTGGTCGTGCTTATGCGCGCAGCCAGTCAAGCGCTCAACATCGTTCAAAGCCGTCAATTCACGCTGGTATCGAAGACGATTACCTTCGAAATGCGCAGCAAGATGATCGACAAACTAGGCCGAATCAGTATTCGCCAATACGAGACGAAAGGCAGTGGCGGTATCAACGCTCACTTGATCACTGATATTGAAACCATTGACCAGTTCATCGGCTCTACTCTGGCGAAGTTTGTCGTTAGTTTACTGACCGTTATAGGAACTGCAATCGTTCTTCTTTGGCTAGACTGGCGATTGGGTTTATTTATCTTGTTGGTTAACCCGGTCGTTATCTATTTCTCTCGTAAACTCGGCAGTATGGTCAAGCACCTGAAGCGCAAAGAAAACCACTCATTTGAGCTATTTCAAACGCGCCTGGTCGAAACGTTAGATGGTATTTATCAGCTTCGTGCCGCCAATAAAGAGAGAGAATTTCTTCAGCAACTGAAAAACAGTGCCGATCAAGTTCGTGTCGATGCAGATAAATACGCCTGGCAATCTGAAGCGGCAGGTCGTGTATCTTTCTTACTGTTCTTAATTGGTTTTGAGTTATTCCGCGCAGTGGCCATGTTGATGGTGCTGTTTAGTGACCTGACCATTGGCCAAATTTTTGCGGTGTTTGGCTATTTGTGGTTTATGTTGTCCCCTGTTCAGGAGTTACTTGGTATCCAGTTCTCCTGGTACAGTGCCAAAGCAGCATTAAAGCGCATTAACGATCTGCTTCTGCTGGAAGAAGAACATCGACCGCCGTCAAAAGTGAACCCTTTCACCGATGATCGCGAAGTGGATGTGAAAGTAGAGAACGTCAATTTCTCTTACAACAGTGAGCACAATGTGCTGGACAACCTCTCTTTGCATATTCCTGCAGGTAAGAAAGTGGCTTTGGTCGGCGCAAGTGGCGGTGGTAAGTCGACATTGATTCAGCTACTGATTGGCGTATATCAGCAAAATTCCGGACACGTTCGTTACAATGATGAGCTCACGCAGGATATAGGCTTTGACGTGATTCGTGATAAAATTGCCGTGGTATTACAGCAACCTATATTATTTAACGATACCTTAAGGCATAATCTGACTCTCGGTGGTAACTTCGATGAAATGTCATTATGGCGTGCGTTAGATGTCGCTCAGCTACAAGATGTCATTTCTCAGTTAAACCACGGGTTAGATACACAAATTGGCCGCAATGGTATTCGATTATCAGGCGGACAACGTCAGCGCCTAGCGATAGCCAGAATGGTATTGAGTAACCCTCAATTTGTTATTTTGGATGAAGCAACGTCTGCGTTAGATACAGCTACAGAAGCTGCTCTGCACAAGGCGTTGACAGAATTCTTGCGGGGCCGGACAACCTTAATTGTCGCGCATCGTCTGTCTGCTGTGAAACAAGCCGATTTGATCTATGTGCTTGAAGATGGAAAAGTAACACAAACCGGGACCCATGGAGAGTTAGTTGAGCAGGAAGGCTTATATCAAACCTTATATGGTGGCATTCAGTCCCACGCTTAAAACATTCTGTTCAGAGAGGTCGTTGTGATGGCCTCTCTGTCTAAGCACGCCATGAAACCTAACCGAGTCCGCCTGTGTCAGGGTTGCGAACTTCCAGTCGATATTGTCGAGTTACCACAAGGTAGACATGCCTACTGCCCTCGTTGCGGTACACAATTGTATCGTGGTGGACAGCACAGTTTGTCGGGCAATTTAGCCATCGCTGTGACGTGTATTCTGTTATTTATTCCGTCCCACTTTTTTAATTTCATCAGTATCAGACTGTTTGGCGTTATGATTCCGGCAACCTTACCGTCGGGAATGATTACTTTGATGGAAGAAGGCTTCGTGCTTCTCTCCCTATTGATCCTGTTCTGTAGCTCAATAGCACCACTTACCGTTTGTGTTTCTGTCGTCACGGCCCATATTTCAATCCATAAGCGTTGGTTTAATGGGCTGCGTGTTTCTCTTTGGCTGATCCAGCACCTTAAACATTGGGTAATGCTGGATGTATTTTTGGTCAGTATCGCCGTAGCCTGCTTCAAACTACAGGATTATTCGGACATTTTTGTTGGTCCGGGTTTAATTGGCCTTGGCTTATTGCAGATATTTACTGTACTTCTGGTTTCCCGAATCAGCGTGCGTCGCTACTGGGAAGTGTGGCAACCAGAGGCCACTTACCAGTTTGAACACAAAGATGTGCATTGTCATGAATGTCACTTGTCGCAACCTGAGAATGACTCATGTCACCGTTGCCAGCACGAGCTTTACCATCGTAAGCCGCATTCAATTCAAAAAACATGGGCTTACCTGATTGCCGCAACCGTAGCGATTTTCCCGGCTAACCTGATCCCTATTTCAATTTTGATAACCAATGGCCAGCGCCTTGAAGACACTATTTTTTCCGGCGTTGCGTCATTGATAAACAGCGGTATGTACGGCATTGCGGCAATTATTTTTGTCGCCAGTATTGTTGTGCCCGTGGTCAAAATTCTCAGCCTTGCCTACATCATGCTGTGCATCAAATTCAGACGTACGGTGTTCAGGCGACAAAGAATGATGATTTACTTCGCAGTAAAATGGATCGGTAAGTGGTCTGTCATGGATTTGTTTGTTATTTCTATCATGATGACCTTGATCGATCGTGGTCAGATACTCGACTTCACACCGGGGCTTGGCGCTGTAGCCTTCGGTTTAGTCGTGGTGTTTACTATGCTAGCAGCAGACAGTATCGACCCAAGGTTAATCTGGGACCAGCCCCAAAAACAATCAGAAAAAGAGTCAATGAATGAGTGATCAGAACAGTTCTCAAACGTCATACGTGCCAGACATTAAGAGGAGTAAAGGCATATCTCCCCTATGGCTGCTGCCGATTTTGACAATGGTTTTAGCCGGCTGGCTGGTGGTGAAATCGATTCACGATGCTGGTCAGCGCATTCAGATCTACTTTTCCGATGCAGCAGGCTTAGTGGCAGGAAGAACCACCATCCGTTATCAAGGTATGGAAATCGGTATGGTTCGCGACATTAACCTGACCGAAGATTTGGGCAGCATCTATGTTGATGCCGACATCTACCCTGAAGCCATCAAACTGCTGAATGAGAACACTCGTTTTTGGCTTGTGAAACCAACCGCCAGCCTCAGTGGTATCTCCGGCTTGGACGCGCTCGTTTCCGGTAACTACATTTCTATTCAACCAGGCGACAGTGACGAGTTAGAAACCGTTTTTCATGCCCTCGACACTGTTCCCACGGACCTACGTGTGACTCAAGGTTTGAACATCAAACTGACAAGCCGAGATTTGGGTGGCGTCTCGATTGGGTCTCAAATCGTTTATAAGAAGATCCCTATTGGCGCGGTATATAGCTATCAGTTGGATGATGATGCTAAATCCATCACCATTCAGGCAAACATTCAGGAACAATACCGCCACATTATTAACGATCGCAGTCGTTTCTGGAACGTAAGCGGCATTGGAGCAAACATTGGCTTTGGTGGTGTCGACGTTCGCTTAGAGAGTATGAGTGCCCTTATTGGTGGCGCTATCGCCGTGGATTCGCCTGATGACGGTGAACCTGTCGGTGAAAATACTCAGTTCCGTTTATATAAAGATTTGAAAACCGCGGGACGAGGAATTGCCGTTAAAATTGTACTACCCGATGACAACAAAGTGAGTGCTGAAGGTGCTCCTATCATGTATCGTGGCCTCGAAATTGGTCAGGTGACCGACCTGAACCTTTCTGAAGGCCGTGAAGTCATCATCGCCTCGGCGGCTGTACAGCCAGCATTCAGTGACATGCTGACAACTGGAACTCGATTTGTTCTGGAAGAGGCTAAGGTTTCCCTTTCCGGCGTCGAAAATATCGCCAACCTGGTGCGCGGTAACTACCTAACGATTGTTCCCGGTGAAGGCGAACGCTCTCGTCAGTTCACCGCTATCCGTAAAAATGTATTCAATCAGCAACAAGAAAAATCGATAGCGATTAGGCTAACTTCTGATAATTCATTTGGCTTGGACAGTGGCGCAAATGTGCTCTACAAAGGCATTGTAGTTGGCTCAATTATTAAAGTTGGGTTAGTCGAGGAAGGCCAGCAAGCGCAACATGAAGTCTATATGGATGTACTCATTGACCATGAGTACAAGCACTTGCTCAAATCGAACAACCGATTCTACGTCACAGGCAGTGCTTCGGCTGAGCTGACCGAGTCTGGGCTAAGCGTTACCGTACCACCTGCCAAACAGCTACTGACAGGCTCTATCAGTTTTGTCAGCGCAGGCGCAGCGAGTATTCAGAACGAATATCAACTGTTCCAAAGTGAATCGTTAGCAGAACTGGCGCAAAACAACCGCCGCGGCTCTCAAATTCTTACCCTATTTGCTCCTGAATTACCTTCGGTTTCAAAAGGCAGTCCTCTACTCTACCGCAATCTACCGGTGGGTAGCGTCTCGGATTTTCATTTGGTTGATGGCGGCGTGGTTATACAGGTGAGCATTGAAAATCGATTTGCTCACCTTTTGACCTCTCAAACGGTTTTCTGGAACCGCTCAGGTATTGAGATTGATGCATCCCTAGCAGGCGTGAGTGTTAAAGCCCATCCTTTAAAATCGCTCATCCAAGGTGGCATCGCCTTTGATTCTGTTCCCGGCGTTGAAAACAAAATCGGTGACCGCTGGAAGCTCTATGAGGATCAAAAAACCGCACGCAAATTCGGTCGTGTTATATCTCTGACAACCGATGGCACTCAAGAAGTGGTGAAAGGCATGCCTATCACTTACCAAGGTGTGACTGTGGGTGAAGTGACCCTTGTTGTGCCAGACTTCAGACGCAATTTGGTCGAAGTAACGGCGCGTATTTTACCTGAGTACGTATCTGACATTGCCGTCGAAGGTTCTCGCTTTTGGCTTACTGAGCCAGAAATTGGCCTTGGCGGGGTGAAAAACCTCGGCGCGTTGGTTTCGAAATCCATCAGTGTGAAACCTGGTAAAGGTAACGGTGCTTTTAGTTTCAAATTAGAGAAACAGTTTGACCAAGTCCATGGTGTGATGTTCACGCTTCAAAGTGAACAACGCGGTTCAGTACAAGCTGGAACGCCAATTTTGTATCGTCAAATGGAAGTTGGTCAGGTGACCGATGTTCGCTTGGGCGAGTTCGCCGATCGCATTGTCACAACAATCAAACTAAAACCGGAGTATGCCTACCTAGTGCGCCAGAACAGTGTGTTCTGGAATGTATCCGGCGTCGATGTCTCGATAGGTCTTACTGGTGCCAATATCAAAGCGGGAACCATTGATAGTATTGTGCGTGGCGGAATCGCCTTTTCGACACCGGAACAATCGCAAATTCTGCCTGCTGCTAAAAATGGCCAAACCTTCTTCCTCTACCCTCAGGCAGAAGAGAGTTGGCTGCAATGGCGAACAGCAATTCCTAAGCCATAGCTAACATTCCTATGCTACAGTTTTAAGGCAATAAAAGAGCAGCACTGGCTGCTCTTTTTTAATCCCCCACGTTTGGTGGCTATTCGTTTCTGCGCGACTTTCGTATATTATTTGCGGCAAATTCTGCAAACGAGATTCCACATTGCATCCTAATGTATACATCCCAGACGCGTTTCTGGAAAAAATCCAAACCATCCTACCTACTGGCCTTAACATGGAAGACTTTGTTTCTTCCTGTCAAAAGCCATTACGTAAAAGTATTCGCGTCAACACACTAAAGATAAGTGTCGAAGCGTTTATCCAACGAGCAGAAGAAAAAGGCTGGAAACTTTCACCTGTACCTTGGTGCGAGAGTGGTTTTTGGATTGACGCAGATGAGTCACAAGTACCATTAGGAAATACTGCAGAGCACATGTCTGGATTATTCTACATTCAGGAAGCTAGCTCAATGATGCCCGTGTCTGCCCTATTCATGAACGACGAGGCTTATCATGCTGTTCTTGATACCGCAGCGGCTCCGGGATCAAAAACGACACAGATCGCAGCGCTAATGAACAATGAAGGCGTCCTCGTTGCGAATGAGTACGCTGCAAGCCGTGTAAAAGTTCTGCATGCAAACATTGAACGTTGCGGTGTCCGTAACGCCGCGCTCAGTAACTTTGATGGCCGAGTATTCGGAGGCTGGCTACCAGAACAATTCGATGCGGTTTTACTGGATGCACCGTGCTCTGGCGAAGGTACTGTTCGTAAAGACGAAGACGCAATGAAAAACTGGTCACAACAATCGGTTTTAGACATTGCGGATACACAGAAAGATCTCATTGAAAGTGCCTTTCACGCGTTGAAACCTGGTGGTGTCCTGGTTTATTCCACCTGCACTTTAAGCACAGAAGAAAACCAGCAAGTCTGTCATCATTTAAAAGACACGTTTGGTGACGCTGTTGAGTTTGAAAGTCTGGAAAATTTGTTTGAAGATGCCAAAGCCGCCCTTACTGAAGATGGCTTTTTGCATATCTTCCCTCAGGTTTACGACTGTGAAGGCTTCTTCGTCGCACGTATTCGTAAGCACGCTTCGGTGGAAGCGCCAAAGGTGAAAAAACGGATGGGTAAATTCCCATTTACCAAAGCATCGAAAAAAGAGTCTGCTGAGATTGCTAATCAGCTTCACAAAGCATTGGACGTTGAGCTTCCAGATGACGGTGCGGTTTGGCTACGCGATAAAGACGTTTGGCTATTCCCTAATGCACTTGAGCCAATGATTGGTGAGCTGCGTTTCTCCCGGATGGGGATAAAAATCGCTGAAGCACACAAAAACGGTTACCGTTGGCAGCATCAGGTTGCGACCGCTCTGGCCACAGGTAAAGAAACCAATGCTATCGAGCTGACAATAGATGAAGCTCGCGAGTGGTATATGGGACGTGACGTACGCCCACAAAACATTCCTGACGGGGCAAAGACTGGCAAAGGCGAAGTGTTTGTCAAATATCAGGGAGCCATTATTGGCTTAGGTAAATGGGTCAGCAATCGTATTAAAAACGGCCTACCCAGAGAATTAGTACGAGATAAAAACTTATTTTAATATTTTTTATCTCGTCACAACTAAACGAAAAATAAAAGAAAAGCCATCGTAAACACGATGGCTTTTTTTATTAAGAGTATTAATGCACTGCCACGCTCTAGCGTTCCGAGTGGCCTGTACTAAACTAAATATATTAACTCAGAGCATTATTACTGCATCTTATATAGCTGCACAAACAAACACTCAAAAATAAGCGATTAAAAAGGTTTTAGCGTAGGCTCCTCGGAGCCATTTCCCCTAGGCCCAAAAAATGGAAGCGTTTGGGCCGCTTTTTTTCTCTCATTTCGAAAAGTTATATTTTAAGTACCTTGCCGTCTCGCTATGCCAGGCGAATACCGTCTTTTTCGATAACGATTTTACCTTGCTTGTACAGACCACCAATGGTTTTTTTGTACGTGCCTTTACTGGTGCGAAATGCTTCAAAAATCGCTTCTGGAGAAGATTTATCATTAAGAGGGAGAAAACCGCCCTTCTTCTCTAACTGCTCAATGATCTTGCAAGAAAGGTCATCCATCTTAGCGACACCGACTTTTTGTAACGCCAGATCAATTTTGCCGTCTTCTCGGATTTGCTTAATAAAACCTTTCAGCTTTTTGCCAATATACAGTTTGCCGAAAACATCTGAAGGGAAAATCATACCCCAGTGTTTACCGTTTACGATCGCTTTGTAACCAAGCTGACTGCGTTCAGCAATGATCAAATCGACTTGCTCGTTTATTTCGTAGTTAGCGGGTGTTTTATCCAACCACTTATTGAACTTCGTCGTACCAACAATTCGACCCGACGCTTTATCGGTGTACACGTAAACTAAGATCGTTTGACCAGCAGAAAAACGCGTGCGCTGCTCGCTAAATGGAATGAGCAAATCTTTATCTTTGATACCCCAATTAACAAAAGCACCTGTCTTGTTGACACCTTCGATCTTCATCAGGCCCCATTCGCCCACTTGAGCGACTGGTGTTTCAATGGTCGCAGCCAGTTGGCTTTCTGAATCAAAGTATAAAAATACGTCGATTTTATCACCAATTTCTGTGCCCTCTGGGACATGCTTGTTTGGCAGCAAAACAGAACCGTAATCATCACCATCCAGAAATACGCCAAAATCCGCCTTTTTAATGACTTCTAGGCTGTTAATTTGACCAATTTTAATCATTGATTTTGTCTCTTTTTAAATTTACGTGGAATTATACCTAAACTAACAAGAAAATCAGAGAGAAAAGCATATCGCTCTGTTATGCTGTTATTGTCTACCCCAATCATTCTCTTAGCAATCTGGTACTTATATGAACCGCACAATTTTCGGGGTAAGAATGCTTTAGCAAAGTCAGGAGCTTTTTTTGGTCACCGTTGATAAACAAGATTCAATCACATTAAAAATCAGCCATGAGCTAGCAAAAAGTAAAAGTGTCGACCTTGATATTTACTTCTTTGTCCCTGGTGAGCTTGGCTTAAGTGCCGACATCATCAGTGAATCAGAATTCTATTACACCTCTATCACACAACAGCGCTCCTACTACAGTAAGGAGATTCTACTTCCTTTGGTTCACAGCCGACTGGCTAAGCGAGGACGCCTCTCGAATCAACAGTACCGTGTCAGTTTGAGTTTGTTCGCTTATCAATACGTCATCGCCTTAGACAAAGCCGTTGCCAGTTTGAACAAGCTAGAAAGTAACTCCGTCACGGAAGATGAAGTTGATGAAGTTATCGAATTGGCTATCGCGATTTTAAAACGCCTTCGTCGTGGTATTCCTTTTGAGGAGAACCTCAAACGTTATTACGTTAACATCGACAACTATTTGTCGTGGTACACAGAGCAAAAATTCTTGTCACTCGTCGCTCATTTGCCGCGAGAAGGCGATTACAGCACGATCAAGAAGCGTTTGATTACCCTGTGTGAAAAAGAGCAAGCGCATCGTAAGTTAAATAAATATAACTCACCCAAAGTCACCGATGAAGTGACGCGACTCTCCAATAAAATGCGCCTGTTGAGACGTCTTATCGAACACCCAGTTGTCCTGCGTGAACAAACGGTTTCAATGGGGAAAAACGTTAAACGTGCGATAAAAGGCATCGCAACCGGTTTGGTGATGGTTGTCGTAACGTCAACTGTGATCCTCGCGCGTGATTATCTGGGCGAAATTTCAGCATCCTTCATTATCGCCATGTCCTTCATCTATGCCCTACGCGAAATTTTTAAAGATGATCTTCGCGATGCCATGTGGCGCTGGATACGTAAAGGAAAGCCCAAATGGCGTAAGAAATACATTGACCCAACCACTAAGAAAGTCGTTGGGAAAAAGTTAGAGTGGCTTGACTATAGAACGCTTTCTAGCCTGCCGGACAAGATTCAACAGATACGTAAAAAACGCGTCGTTCAGCGAGAAGAACAGATTCTTCACTATCAGGAAAAGACGGAAATGGCGACATCGATGTTTTTAAGTGGCTATGAGCAAACGCGACAAACCCTAAACATTAGCTTAAGACCCATTATTCGATTAATGGACAAAGGGTCAAACCGCGTGTACCACCTAAATGAAGGGCAAGTCACCAAAGAATCGGTTGAGAAACGTCACCTCATCAATGTGATCGTCAAAGAAAACAACCACACTGATGAACCCGTGTACTACCGTTGGAAAGTGGTATTGAACCGGTCAAAGATAGTGTCGATTGAGAAAATCGAATTGAGCTAACGAAAATAGTTAACGATTAAGCAGCCTTCTTTTTTTGTTGTGCTGCTTTTTTAATAGAAAGCGTCAGGTAAAACTCTGCCATTGGCTCATCGCCATGAAGAGACGGACAAAGTGCCGTAATTTTTACATCACGATTGATACGCTCACCAGTCTCCAGCGTGTAGTCCAGCATCTCGTCGATTAAAGGACCATCATCACAGATAAAATGAACATCAGCTTCTGGTCGTTTTAAAAACTCCGCCTTCACGCCTTTAAAGGCCAAAGAAATCGGCTCACCTTTCTCCTGAGCTTTACTCATCGCCAAAAAAGCCCCCGCCACATCCGCGCCAACCGCTAACGCACCGAAATACATGCTGTTAAGGTGGTTTTTGGTTCTTTTACGCAGAGGAATTTTCACTTCAACATGCTTATCGTCGATATCTATGATTTTTGGACGACAAAGCCAGATTAATGGAACTTTAGTGAAACCGAATACTTTCAAGTAAAGGTTTGCGCGACGTACTGCAGATAACATTTTGGTCTCCTTACCAACCTAACTCAGTCAGTTAATCAAACGCTCGTTTTAATGTCAAAAAGTTGTTAACAAAACTTGATCTACCTACTAAATTATTCGTCATAAACACATTAAAAAGTGACAGCGTCACCCAGACAGACTATCGTTTCTACACAGGCTAATTTCACCTGACTTTATCGATAATTAAAGTATTGAGAGCGCTTGATGTTTTTGCCACTGTGTTCAACACCGCCGTGGCTGGTGGTGAATCGTTACGTAACTATCTCGTGATAGTATGCTTTCAGGTTGTTATAAAAGAGTAACAACCTTATAAGCGTTTCACGCTATTTGGGATTTAGAGGCGAAGAATCCCGTGAAACAGTTTATTCCTGCCAGTAATTCCGTTATCTTTACCCCTTCGCAACAGAGAATAAAGCTATAAGATGCCTATAAAAACAGATGAATTGAGAACCCAACCTTTGGGTCCAATGCCTACCCCAGCGGAGCTAGGTAGTGAATATCCTATTACGGATGACGTTGCAGACCGTATTGCTCAATCTCGACGTCAGATTGAAAAAATCTTAACGGGTGAAGATAAGCGTCTTCTTGCGATCGTTGGCCCTTGCTCTGTCCATGACACAGAAGCCGCGATCGACTACGCTACGCGCCTGAGCGCAATCCAGGATAAGTACAAAGACGAGCTATTTATTGTCATGCGTACTTACTTTGAAAAACCGCGTACAGTTGTGGGTTGGAAAGGCTTAATTACCGATCCAAACCTTGACGGTTCTTATGCGTTAGAAGCTGGCCTTCATAAAGCGCGTAAACTGCTACTGGATATCAACAAGCTTGGTCTTGCCACCGCTACTGAGTTTCTTGATATGATTACCGGTCAATACATTGCGGATCTGATCACTTGGGGCGCTATCGGTGCACGTACCACTGAGTCTCAAATTCACCGAGAAATGGCATCTGCACTCTCATGCCCGGTAGGCTTTAAAAATGGTACCAACGGTAATGTAAAAATCGCGATTGATGCGATTCGTGCTTCTAAAGCGTCACACTACTTCTACTCTCCAGATAAACACGGTCGTATGACGGTTTATCGCACAAGTGGTAACCCATTCGGTCATATTATTTTACGTGGCGGCGAAAAAGGTCCAAACTTTGACGAAGCTTCAGTTAAACAAGCTTGTGACGCACTGGCCGAGTTTGACTTACCGCAACGCCTAATCGTCGATTTCAGCCATGCTAACTGCCAAAAGCAACACAGAAAGCAGCTTGATGTCGCGAAAGATATCTGCCAACAGATTAAGTCTGGCAGCACACGCGTTGCAGGTATTATGGCAGAGAGCTTCATCATTGAAGGCAATCAGCCAATGACAGACATCAATAACCTGACATACGGTCAATCAATTACCGACCCTTGTCTGAGTTGGGAAGATACAGTGACAATGCTAGATATGCTGGCTGACGCTGTAAAATCCACTAAGTAATTAATAACAAGATAATCAAGGAATCTTCATGCCATCGTTTGATATTATTTCAGAAATCGATACGGTTGAACTACGTAACGCCGTTGATAACGCTAACCGTGAACTATCTACTCGTTTCGATTTCCGCAATGTTAATGCGAGCTTTGAGCTAGTAGAAGAAAATGTAAAAATGTCTGCTGAAGGCGAATTTCAGCTGAAACAAATGCGCGACATTTTACGTGGTCACCTAGCAAAACGTAATGTCGATGCAAATGCTATGGACTCTCAAACACCAGAAGTGACTGGCAAAAACTGGCATCAGAACATCGTATTCCGCCAGGGTATTGATACGCCGACGGCTAAAAAGGTGGTTAAGCTAATTAAAGATGCGAAGCTGAAAGTACAAGCTTCAATCCAAGGTGATAAAGTGCGCGTCACGGGTAAAAAGCGTGATGACCTACAAGCGACCATGGCAGCTATTCGTGAAGCAGAACTAGGACTACCTTTCCAGTTCAATAACTTCCGCGATTAATCATTAGCGCAATAAACGAAAAACGCCGACGAATCATCGTCGGCGTTTTTGTATATTCTAGGTCGAGTTCTAGATCACGAGATCTTGTCCCTGCAGCAACATGAATTCACTGGTTCCTTCAGGAATAAATACACAGACGCGTAAGTTGTCTTGTTTTGCCTTCGCAAGCATGTCAGATAACTGTGCGGCGTTTGAAAACGATTCTCTCTCGGCGTCTCTTCTCACCAGCTCCATCGCGTCTGATTTACACTTCGTCGAGTATAACGCCAGTTCAGCTTGCTGCATGTAACGAACTGCTTTAATTGGCAACATTTCAACGTCTTTACCCACATGAATCCAAGTGCAGTTGCCCTTTTCATCAAGAGGCGATGCCATAGTCGCTTTGTAAATGGTTTCTAAATCTCTATTGTCACGCGCATTTTCAACGTCAGGATTCGAAAAGAATTGCTCCCAAAATTTACGACGTAAATCGACACTTGGTAACGCCTCTTTAATCGAGTTGCGCTTTGAGTTTGCAAAGTCAGCCATCAGCCCCATGTTCTGTGGAAGAATCATTTCTAACTTTTCACGAATATTACGAATCAAAACGGGTGACGCCCCACCACTCGAAATGGCTATCTGAATACGCCCACGATTGATCATCGAAGGGGTAATGAAGTCGCAGTATGGTTTGTCATCGACCACATTCACTAAGATACCCAATGCTTTAGCATCTTTGTAAACCTGATGATTCAAATCTGGATTGTCCGTTGTCGCCCAAACCTGAATAAAGCCTTTTGTGACAAGGTCACTTGAATAGAAACGCTGAATCCAATGTAGTTGATTCTCCTTCGCCAACTTAGCGAGATAGTCAACTAAGGTAGGCGAAACTACTGTGATATCCGCCCCTGCCTTTATTAAGGCCTCAACTTTTCGGCTCGCGACTTCACCGCCGCCAACAACGAGAACTGGTTTACTGATTAAGTCTAAGAACAGAGGAAAATATCGCATCTCAACCTTTGATTACACTAATTAACTATTAAAAACCATGCTACCAAAAATGGGGCATGGTCATCACCTTGTTTCGTTGACACAAATAATTTTTGTTCGAATTTTAACTGAACATAGCTGAGGTCAGCTAATGACAGTTTTAATAACGACGTTTTATTCTCTATTTGCGCCCGCTTGTTCGTTGAATGTTCTGATGCACCATCTTGAATACCAGTTGCACTATTTACAAACAATTAACATTTCGTCATTCTAAAACCTGAGGAATTTTGTAGGTTCTCTTAAAATTCCATTTAAATTATATATTTGAGAATTCACAGATCCTTTTCTACGCTTATATTTGATTGGTTGCTCGAATACCGTTTCTTCGAAAATCAATCACGTAGGACATAACACAACACAAAATTGGACACGCTAATTTTAAGTCACATTGATTTAACATGGATCATACAGGAAGGACACAAATGGCAAATAAACTAACAATTCTTGCTTCCGTCGTAGCGGCTTCTACTGCAATGATGGCAACATCAGCACAAGCTGCAGACTCTACTTTGGACAAAGTAACAAAACAAGGTTTTCTTACTTGTGGTGTAAGTACTGGTCTTCCGGGCTTCTCAAACCCTAACTCAAAAGGTGAATGGGAAGGTATCGACGTAGAATATTGCCAAGCACTGGCTGCTGCCGTTCTTGGGGACAAAACGAAAGTGAAGTACGTTCCTCTAACTGCAAAAGAGCGTTTCACTGCACTCCAATCTGGTGAAATCGATGTTCTTTCGCGTAACACCACCTGGACACTACACCGTGATACAGCTCTTGGCCTGAACTTCGTTGGCGTAAACTACTACGATGGTCAAGGTTTCATGGTGAAGAAAGATCTTGGCCTATCAAGTGCTAAGGAGCTTGATGGCGCATCTGTTTGTGTTCAATCAGGTACTACTACCGAGCTAAACCTTGCGGATTACTTCCGTAATAACGGCATGAGCTACAAGCCTGTGGTATTTGATACAGCAGCTCAAACGTCGAAAGGTTTCGATTCTGGTCGATGTGACGTGTTAACAACGGACCAATCTGGTCTGTACGCGCTGCGTTTAAACCTTCAAGACCCTTCATCAGCAGCAGTTCTTCCTGAAATCATTTCAAAAGAGCCTCTAGGTCCTGTTGTACGTCAGGGTGATGACCAGTGGTTTAATATTGCCAAGTGGACCCTATCTGCGATGATTAACGCGGAAGAGTACGGCATCACTTCTAAGAATGCGGATGAGATGTTGAAATCTGAAGATCCAAACGTCAAGCGTATCCTTGGTGTAGACGGTCCTCAGGGTAAAGGTCTGGGTATCCGTGACGACTGGGGCTACCAAATCGTTAAGCAAGTAGGTAACTATGGTGAGAGCTTCGAGCGCACTGTTGGTAAAGGTTCACCTCTTGATATTTCTCGTGGTGTGAACGCACTATGGAACGACGGTGGCTTCATGTACGCATCACCTATCCGATAGAAACGATTATTTAGGGCGGTTAATCCGCCCTTTTTCGTTGTCTATTAATCTGGATGAGTAAGGAATCTCACCTCTGGTGATAGCTGAGCCCAGTAATAAATAGGATTGATAGCGTTCAACCAACGCTTATGGTCTGTCATTGCCGGTGCACCAGATTTAACGGCCAGTAACAAGCCCTTACTCCTGCAGAGTGATATCTATAACTAAGGTTTGAGGTTAACGCTGTATGGAACCGACTAAAGATGCATCGCTAAGTACGATGTCCAAACCAAGTGGAAATAAAAGCCTATTTTATAATCCCGCTTTTCGTTCCGCTCTTTTTCAGATCATTGCTGTAGCTGCATTGGTATTTTTCTTTTATACCATCATAAACAACGCGCTAAATAACTTAGATGCTCGAGGCATTGCTACGGGTTTTGATTTTCTTAATCAGGAAGCAGGCTTCGGTATTGGGCTTACGCTGATTGAATATAACGAAACCTATTCTTATGGCAGAACTTTTGTCATTGGTTTACTAAACACCGCGCTGGTTTCAGTGTTGGGTATTATCCTGGCAACTGTGATTGGTTTTACCATGGGTATTGCTCGTCTTTCTTCTAACTGGTTAGTTAGCCGCTTAGCAGCGGTATATATTGAGACATTTCGAAATATCCCTCTTCTTCTACAAATCTTCTTTTGGTATTTCGCCGTTTTGCAGGCATTGCCTTCAGCAAGACAAAGTATCAGCCTTGGCGAAGCTATCTTCTTAAACGTTCGAGGACTCTACCTCCCTGCTCCAATATTGGAAAACGGCAGTAGTGTTGTTATCGCCGCGTTTATTATCGGACTCGTTGCGACTATCTCCATCTCTATTTGGGCGAAGAACAAACAGCGCCTGACTGGCCAGCAAACCCCAATGGGACGAATTGCTTTAGGATTGGTAGTTGGTTTACCTTTGGTCGTTTATTTCCTCGTTGGTATGCCTATCTCTCTGGAATACCCGGCCCTAAAAGGCTTTAACTTCCAAGGCGGCATCAGCATTATTCCTGAGCTTGCGGCTCTGTTGGTCGCGCTGAGTGTTTATACCGCAACATTTATCGCAGAAATCGTGCGTTCTGGTATTAACGCTGTGAGCCATGGTCAAACTGAAGCGGCTATGTCTCTTGGTCTACCACGAACCAAAACGCTAAAACTTGTGGTCATTCCTCAAGCTCTGCGAATCATTATTCCTCCATTAACCAGTCAATATTTGAACTTAACCAAAAACTCGTCATTGGCAATGGCTATCGGCTATCCGGATCTTGTGTCTGTGTTTGCGGGCACGACCCTAAACCAGACAGGCCAAGCCATTGAGATCATCGCGATGACAATGGGCGTTTACTTAGCGTTAAGTTTGATTACTTCCGCGTTAATGAACCTGTACAACCGTAAAGTAGCACTGGTGGAGAGATAATATGAGTACACATCAATTTCAGCCTGATCTCCCACCGCCATCAAACACGGTCGGTGCGGTAGGTTGGATGCGTAAAAACCTGTTTAATGGACCAGTAAACTCTATTGTTACCATTATTCTCGCCTACTTAGCATTTACTGCTTTGTGGAACATCGTCGATTGGGCGTTCATCAATGCGGATTGGGTAGGAACAACACGTGATGCATGTAGCCGAGAAGGCGCGTGCTGGGTATTCATCAGCGTACGCTGGGATCAGTTCATGTACGGCTTCTACCCTGAGGCTGAACTATGGCGCCCTCGCCTGTTTTATATCTCGCTAGCTATCCTGACTGCGCTTGTTGCTTATGAAAAAACACCAAAGCGCATGTGGATTTGGCTATTTTTAGTCAATGTTTATCCATTCCTGGTTGCCGGTCTACTGTACGGCGGTGTGTTTGGACTTGAGGTGGTCGACACTCATAAATGGGGTGGATTACTTGTTACCTTAATCATCGCGCTTGTGGGTATCGTTGTCTCGTTACCGATTGGTATTGTCTTAGCTCTGGGCCGTCGCTCTGATATGCCAATTATTCGCAGCATGTGTACTGTCTACATCGAAGTATGGCGTGGTGTACCGCTAATCACCGTCTTATTCATGGCGTCGGTAATGTTGCCACTGTTTATGTCGGAAGGTTCAGAGACAGATAAACTCATCCGTGCACTTATCGGTGTGGTGATGTTTGCCGCAGCCTATATGGCAGAGGTGATTCGAGGTGGTTTACAAGCGATTCCAAAAGGGCAATACGAAGCAGCAGATGCTCTTGGTTTAAGCTACTGGAAGAAAACAGGGTTAATTATTTTACCTCAGGCTCTGAAGATCACGATTCCTTCTATTGTGAATACCTTCATCGGCCTGTTTAAAGATACCAGTCTGGTACTGATCATCGGTATGTTTGACGTACTGGGCATTGGGCAAGCAGCAAACACCGACCCTGAGTGGCTCGGATTTGCGACGGAAAGTTATGTATTTGTCGCGTTAGTGTTTTGGGTATTTTGTTTCGGCATGTCTCGCTATTCGATATGGCTCGAAAACAAACTTCATACCGGTCACAAACGATAACTCATTAAGATCAAGGACGTATTATGACGCAACAACAAAACTATATGATCCAGTTGAAGGACATGAACAAGTGGTACGGTGAGTTTCACGTACTGAAAAACATCAACTTAAACGTGAAAAAAGGTGAAAAGATCGTTATTTGTGGGCCTTCTGGTTCAGGAAAATCGACCATGATTCGCTGTATTAACCGATTGGAAGAGCATCAGGCAGGTGAAATCTTTGTTTCGGGAACCGAACTGACGGAAGACTTGAAAAACATCGAAGCGGTTCGTCGTGAAGTTGGCATGTGTTTTCAGCACTTCAACCTCTTCCCTCACCTGACCGTGTTGGAAAACTGCACGCTTGCGCCTATTTGGGTTAAAAAAATGCCGAAAGACGAAGCAGAAGCCATTGCGATGAAGTATCTTCAGCGCGTTAAGATCCCTGACCAAGCGGATAAATACCCGGGTCAGCTCTCTGGTGGCCAGCAACAACGTGTGGCAATCGCTCGTTCTTTGTGCATGAATCCAAAAGTGATGTTGTTTGACGAACCAACATCCGCACTCGACCCAGAAATGGTGCGTGAGGTGCTGGATGTTATGGTTGAGCTGGCAGAAGAAGGCATGACCATGTTGTGTGTAACGCACGAGATGGGTTTTGCGAAAGAAGTGGCTGACCGAGTGATCTTTATGGATGCCGGTGAAATCATCGAAGAAAATAATCCGAAAGATTTCTTCGAGAACCCGCAATCGGATCGTACTCAAAACTTCCTATCGCAAATTTTACACCATTAATATTTTGCGCTAGAGACACTCTAAAAAGGCACTGATTTCAATAGGAACAGTGCCTTTTTCAATACGTCGTCAGTTATGGTAACGTTATCTACGTTCGCTATATCTGGCAGTAATATTGTGTTACAAGTTATCACATACATAACGTCTTATTTCTATTATTATTTTGTCATAGCGATACATGGTTAGGGCTTGATTTTTTGAACTTTCAACCCCATAAATGTACTTATAAGAAAGTCTCTTATCGAGGAAGAATATGAACAGTCCAATGTTTACCCGCACTTCAACACAAGAAAGTGCTCTACAAACGAACAAAGTATTGCGTAATACATACGCCCTACTGTCGATGACGCTTCTATGGTCAGCTGTGGTTGCTGGCGTATCAATGGCGTTTAACCTACCACGTCCGGGCATCATCCTTATGTTGGTTGGTTTCTATGGTCTGCTTTTCCTAACAGAAAAGAACCGTAACAACAGCCTTGGATTGGTTTTCACCTTCCTGTTCACAGGTTTCTTGGGTTACACAATTGGTCCAATCCTAAACATGTACATCGGTGCAGGTATGGGTGACGTTGTACTAACCGCTCTAGGTGGTACGGCTATATCGTTTATGGCAGCCTCAGCATACGCGCTAACAACTAAGCGTGACCTATCTATGATGGGCGGCCTGATGTTGTCTCTGTTTGTGGTACTTGTGGTTGGTATGATTGCAAGCATCTTCATTCAGTCAACGATTCTACACTTGGCAATGAGCAGCTTGTTCATCGTGTTCTCAACCATGGCGATTCTGATGACGACTCAAGGCATCATCCGTGGCGGTGAGACGAACTACATCTCTGCGACAGTGACGCTATACGTATCAATCTACAACATCTTCATCAGCCTACTAAGCATTCTAGGCATCATGAACGACGACTAATCAGTCAGATTGAATAGAATTAAAAAAGCCCGAGGGTACACACCTCGGGCTTTTTGTTTGTTCATATATTGCTTTTACACTTGCTCGAGCTCGAGATCGACGACTTCATCCGCTTGAGGGTTCTGCCTAAAGCGCCTTACTTGAATAGTCTGCTCACCCATCATGATCTTTTTAGCGATTCGGTGCATACCATCAAACACTCTATAATCGCTGGTCAATATGACTGGATACGACAAATCCGCTTCGTTTATGCGCTTACAATGCAAGGCAATTTCACGACACGTCGGTAATGGCCCGTTAACATTGAACCATGTCACTTCATCTGGCCCATTGATTTGGTCGATTGGAATCTCTTCTATTGGCAATGATTCTGCTAGCTGCCAAATTCTTTCTATAAACCAAGTTGATTTCACGCTGTCATTAATTTCAACGTACCTTTGTTTCGACATGACTGACTCCCTGTCACCATTATTCAATTAAGCTCATCAAAGATAATACTCAATCAGAGTCAGTACAACGCTATAACTCACTCAATTTCAAAAGAAATCGCTAGTATCCTCGTCTTCACAAATGTAAGAGTAGCTGTAAAAACGATCAATTGGCGCATGTTTATGCAAAGTCAGCTGTATTTAACCCGAAGATTTTCTAACACAGTGAATGAATACCTAAATTTTTGAATAAACAAATAAAAAGCAACCTACGCCATAATTTGGTTGCTTTTACTGCGCTTGAACGCATGGTGTGATTATTTAGTTGAGAAGTTCCACGCCTGTACGCTAATCTATAAACATCAAAGATTACTTAACGGATAGAACGTTATGTTCGTTTACAACGGCAAAGAAATTGAAACCGATGCTCAGGGTTACTTGTTGGACCATACTCAATGGGAAGAAGGTATGATTGAGTTATTGGCAGAAGAAGAAGGCATTGAGCTAACCGAAGCGCACTTAGAAGTCGTCCACTTTGTTCGCGACTTTTATGAAGAGTTCAACACCTCCCCAGCAGTAAGAATGTTGGTTAAGGCGATGGAAAAAGCGCACGGACCAGAAAAAGGCAACAGCAAATACCTGTTTAAGCTATTCAAAAAAGGCCCTGCAAAGCAGGCGACCAAACTGGCTGGACTCCCGAAACCAGCGAAATGCCTTTAATCATAAAATTTTGAAGCCGCGGTATGGTTTATATGAAGCGTTTTCATGCGATACGCTTTCGACAGTTGCCGTCCGTGGCCCCTCTTTCAACCACTCAGTAAACTCATCAATTTGCGTTTCAGTGCCGCAGGCAACCACTTCCACATCGCCATTGTTTAGGTTTTTAGCGTAGCCAGTCAAACCTAGCTTCAATCCCTGATGTGAGGTTTGATACCGAAACCCAACCCCTTGAACAAGACCTTTTACTACATACTTTTCACACTTCAGATTCATCGTTATTTCGCTTCTTATAATGGTTATTGCAGACCCATCGAGCCCTTCAATAAGCGTAGCGGGTTCTAAATCAATTATGGAAGAAAATCCGACAGGCGGGATTGATAAGTCTCTCATTCACCTAAATTTCAAATAAAGTGGGCTTGATTTTAAGCAACAACTCCAAAAGTGACACCGTAACTCGCAATAAAACCAACTGATTCCCAATGGTTATTGCTTTTACCAGCAACATCCCGGACAATACGCCCCTTTCAAAATTCAACAAGAGCTAAAGAAATGACAGCTGCTATCTATTTGGTTAAAGGTCGTGAGAAATCGGTTAAGCGTAAGCACCCATGGATCTTCTCTCGAGGCATCAATAAAGTTGAGGGCGAACCTGCGCTTGGCGAAACGGTTGATGTATTCACTCACGACGGTAAATGGTTAGCAAAAGCGGCATATTCACCGGAATCTCAAATCCGTGCTCGTATTTGGAGCTTTGAAAAAGAGGACATTAACAAAGCGTTTTTCGTCAAACGTTTTAAAGATGCACAGCTTCTACGTGAAGACGTTATCGAACGTGATGGACTAAGCGGCTACCGCTTAGTTGCGGCAGAGTCTGACGGCTTACCAGGCGTGACTATCGACCGTTACCAGAACTTCTTCGTCTGTCAGTTATTAAGTGCTGGCGCAGAGTACAACAAACAGGCAATCGTAGACGCGCTTGTTGAGTGCTTCCCAGACTGTAACGTTTACGAACGTTCTGATGTGGCGGTACGTAAAAAAGAAGGCTTGAAAGAAACCACAGGCGTTTTACATGGTGAAGAGCCACCAAAATCTGTGGTAATCGAAGAGAACGGCGTCAAAATCAGTGTCGATATCGTTGGTGGCCATAAAACCGGTTTCTACCTGGACCAACGTGACAGTCGTCAACAAGCGATGAAATACATGAAGGATAAAGAAGTCCTAAACTGCTTCTCTTATACCGGCGGCTTTGGTCTTTATGCACTTAAAGGCGGAGCAAAGCGTGTTATCAACGCGGACGTTTCTCAACCAGCTCTGGACACGGCAAAATTTAACGCCGAACTGAACGAGTTCGACATTTCTAAGAAGCGTGCTGTTTTCCTAAACGCAGACGTGTTTAAGTTGCTACGCGAGTACCGCGATCAAGGTACTCAATTTGATGTGGTGATTATGGACCCACCAAAGTTTGCCGAGAGCAAAGCGCAGCTGAATGGCGCATGTCGCGGTTATAAAGACATCAACATGCTGGCGATGCAAATCCTAAAGCCTGGTGGCACTCTGCTTACTTACTCTTGCTCTGGCTTAATGGACCAAGTCCTGTTCCAAAAAATCATCGCGGATGCAGCAGTAGATGCGAATCGCCAAGTTAAGTTTGTTGAGCGTTTTGAACAAGCGGCAGACCACCCAACTGACACGGCCTACCCAGAAGGTTTTTATCTGAAAGGCTTTGCTTGTAAAGTGCTTTAGACCTCATTCAAGTATCAAATAAAAAACGGAGCTTTCGCTCCGTTTTTGTACTTAAAGGCATCTATTCTCGTAAATGTTCCAGATTACTAATCAAGCTATTCGCAATATCTGCCGCAGAAGCACCGTCAAAATTAACCTCTAAATCCATACCACCTTTATGAATCATCAAGGTTGAATTAGGGCCTCTTTCCGTCACGGTGATACTAATATCGTCAACTTGTCCGCTGTAATCGCCAGAACCCAAGTCATCAAGCAATAGCGAGATGTCACTCTGACTCACATCTTCAAACAAATCAGCAAAATCAAGCTGATCACCAGTTTCGAAGTCAGTAACGGTGTCTGTAGCAGACTTCATTTCTGTCCATTTGAAGACGTCGTCACCTTCACCGCCCGTCAAGATATCATCGCCTAAACCACCGATTAAAATATCATTACCGCTGGTGCCGATTAACTCATTGTCTTGCTCGTCACCCATAATGACGTTGGACTCGGCATCTGCCGCCGCGGTCAATGTGAGCGATTGAGTATTGTAGTCAGCCGTTGCGACAGACTCAGCAGTGACGTTATTGAAGTCAACAGATACGGTTGCTTCGTTACTTAGCGCACCATCAGTATCGATTGCCTGATAAGTAAAGTCATCGTTCACATCAGTAAAGCTGGTAATTTCAGTCCCAACTAAGGTGAAGCCCGCTTTATCACTTGAACTGTTGGTTTCTGGAGTAAGTCGAATTTCATCAAAGCTACCATTCGCCATATCAACTGTGATAAAACCTTCATGGTTACTTGTATAAGTAATATCAGTTGAGTAAAACTGCTGCACATCAACAAGAGCACCATTTAGGAAGATGTACGCCGTTAACCATGCAGCACCACTATTGAAACGGTCATTCAGACTGGCTAAATTCAGTTTCGCTTCATTTGCTGATAAATCCTCATCCAACTCTAGCGTAATATACTCACCAGTACTGATTTCATCACCCTGACCCGTTTCACTAGGAGAAATAACAACTAACCCGACCTGTTGATTTGCAAAATCGACTGAGATCTGAGCGTCGGAATCAAAGATGATGCTGTTACCAATGGTGATTATCTGACCTCCAGTGAACGTTAAGTTCGAGTTAGGTGGTGTATAAGAACCAACCAAGATATCTTTCCCTTGATCTTCAAGAAGATCAGCCGAATCAAAGCTCTGCTCATCAAAGAAGTCATCAGTCAGACGGTACTTAATATCTGTATTTTCATACAACTTGTTATTCGGATCATTTAAAAAGTCCTGATCAATGATGACTTCTACACCATTGTCCAGATAATAAAGCTCTCCATGTTCAGGTAATGAAGTTATAACAATTTCAAGATCGGCATCATTTGCACCATTGGCATCATCTTCGAGGTCTTCAACTCGCTGTTCATTGGCGCTTGTTAGACCATCAAAATCTACATCCTGAACAGGGAACATACCTTCTTCAACATTGAGAGAGATGATGAAATCACGGGCTGTTGGAGGTGAGTTGTCCACGATAGTCGCTAGACCTGTGTCACTGCCTTGTACTGGGCCTAAGCCAGTTACGGTTACGCTGAAATCTTCCGGACCTTCGTATACACCGTCATCGATAGACTCGATACGTAGGTCAAATTCAGTCATGCCCGCTGGCACCGTCACGACACCACCGACAGGCACGGCAACCCAACCTGAACCGGTATTGTATTCTAGCGTGCCAAGGTCACCTGCTACTGTTTCATCCGGGTTTAGTGTCAACTGAACCTGCACCGCCGCTTCTGAAGCATTACTCAATGACACGGTAAATGTAGCGAAATTACCTTCATCAATGGTACCTGCATCCGAGATAGACACAGTTGGACGATCGTCGTCCGTTTTAGTGCCATCATCCACGATGGTCGCCAGACCAGTATCGGTGCCCTGCACTGCGCCCAAACCATTCACGGTAACACTGAAGCCTTCTGGTCCTTCGTATACTTCATCATCGATGGTCGCAATACGCACATCAAATTCCGTCATCCCCGCCGGTACGGTCACGATGCCATCCCCAGGTACTTCCTCCCAGCTCGAACCGGTGTAGTATTCAAGCGTGCCAAGGTCACCCACTTCTGTTTCGTCTAGGTTTAATACCAACTGCACTTGAACTGCACCTTCCGAAGGATTGCTCAATGACACAGTAAAGGTCGCTGTGGCCCCCTCATCTACGGTACCAGCATCTGAGATAGAGACGCTTGGACGATCATCGTCAGGGTTAGGACCAGGGCCGTTACCACCGTCGTAAATAATACCCAGTGCAGTGTCGGTACCAAGTACTCCTGTAGCACCTTGGACTGCAACCGTGAAGGTTTCATCACCTTCATACACATCGTCGTCCGTGGTTGGTACAAACAATTTGAGATCGGTTTGACCCGCTGGAATGGTGTACGTACCATCACTGTTGGCGGTCACTACTGTTCCATCCAACAATGTAACCTTAACAGCGCCGATGTCGCCAGGTTCAGCAGTATTAGCTCCTCCTGTTGACGTGTTCAATCTTACCGTCACGTCGATGTCTGCCGCTGCCGATAACCTGACCGTATAAACAGCGTCAGTGCCTTCATTTACACCCACGCTATTTTCTACGATATAAACACTTGGACGGTCGTCATCCGGGTTAGGACCAGGACCGTTACCACCGTCGTAAATAATGCCCAGCGCACTGTCACTGCCGACAACGCCCGTGTCGCCTTGTACCGCCACGGTGAAGGTTTCATCCCCTTCGTAAACATCATCGTCTGTGGTTGGTACCGTCACTTTCAGTTCGGTTTCACCGGCTGGAATGGTGTATGTGCCGTCAGGATTCGCGGCGGCGACCGTCACGCCATCAGCCAGAGTCACCACAAAGCTACCAATGTCGTCCGCTTCCGCCGTGTTGCTGCCGTCGGTTGAGGTGTTCAACCTGACGGTCACATCGATATCGGCCGCCGCGGATAACTTAACGGTATACACCGCGTCGGTACCTTCATTCACACCCACGCTATCTTCAACGATAGAGACACTTGGACGGTCATCATCCGGATCGGGATCCGGGCCGTTACCACCATCGTAAATAATGCCCAACGCGCTGTCACTGCCGACAACGCCCGTGTCACCTTGTACCGCCACGGTGAAGGTTTCATCCCCTTCGTAAACATCATCGTCTGTGGTTGGCACCGTCACTTTCAGCTCGGTTTGACCCGCTGGAATGGTGTAGGTACCGTCACTGTTGGCATTCACTACGGTCACGCCATCGGCCAGGGTCACCACAAAGCTACCAATGTCGTCCGCTTCCGCCGTATTGCTGCCGTCGGTTGAGGTGTTCAACCTGACGGTCACATCGATATCGGCCGCTGCGGATAACTTCACGGTATACACCGCGTCGGTACCTTCGTTCACACCCACGCTGTCTTCAACGATAGAGACACTTGGACGGTCGTCATCCGGTTCGGGATCCGGGCCGTTACCACCGTCGTAAATAATGCCCAACGCACTGTCACTGCCGAGCACACCCGTGTCACCTTGTACCGCCACGGTGAAGGTTTCATCCCCTTCATAAACGTCATCGTCTGTGGTTGGCACCGTTACTTTCAGCTCGGTTTGACCTGCAGGAATGGTGTAGGTACCGTCACTGTTGGCATTCACTACGGTCACGCCATCGGCTAAGGTCACTACAAAGCTACCAATGTCGTCCGCTTCCGCTGTGTTGCTACCGTCGGTTGAGGTGTTCAACCTGACGGTCACATCGATATCGGCCGCCGCAGATAACTTAACGGTATACACCGCGTCGGTACCTTCATTCACACCCACGCTGTCTTCAACGATAGAGACACTTGGACGGTCATCATCCGGATCGGGATCCGGGCCGTTACCACCGTCGTAAATAATGCCCAACGCGCTGTCACTGCCAAGAACGCCCGTGTCGCCTTGTACCGCCACGGTGAAGGTTTCATCCCCTTCGTAAACATCATCGTCTGTGGTTGGTACGGTCACTTTCAGCTCGGTTTGACCCGCTGGAATGGTGTACGTACCGTCACTGTTGGCACTCACCACGGTCACGCCATCGGCTAAGGTCACTACAAAGCCACCAATGTCGTCCGCTTCCGCTGTGTTGCTACCGTCGGTTGAGGTGTTCAACCTGACGGTCACATCGATATCGGCCACCGCGGATAACTTCACGGTATACACCGCATCGGTGCCTTCGTTCACACCCACGCTGTCTTCAACGATAGAGACACTTGGACGGTCATCATCGATTAAGGTGCCATCGTCTACAATGGTCGCGGTTCCTGTGTCTTGCCCCTGAACGACTCCTATGCCAGTCACAGTCACACTGAAGTCTTCAGGTCCCTCATACACATCATCTGACGTAGTGCCAATGCGCACATCAAATTCCGTCATGCCCGCCGGTACGGTGACTAGTCCACCTACTGGCACTTCTACCCATCCTGAACCAGTGTTGTATTCCAGGATACCCAAATCGCCGACTTCGGTCTCATCTGGGTTTAATGCCAACTGAACCTGGACCGCATCTTCAGACGCATTGCTTAACGTCACGGTAAAGGTCGCAGTGCTACCTTCGTCAATCGTACCTGCATCGGAGATCGATACGCTTGGACGGTCATCGTCTGGATCCGGCTCAGGGCCACTGCCATCATCGACGATGGTTGCCAGGCCAGTGTCGCTGCCCTGAACAGCATCAACGCCAGTCACGGTCACGCTGAAATCTTCCGCGCCCTCGTAAACCTCATCCTGAACGGAGGCAACACGCACATCAAACTCGGTCATGCCGGCTGGTACGATCACCATGCCATCGACAGGCACACTCACCCAGCCAGAGCCGGTATTGTATTCGAAGGTACCCAAATCGCCCGCTTCGGTTTCCCCTGGATTTAGAGTGAGTTGAACCTGTACTGCGGCTTCCGAAGCATTACTCAAGGACACTGTAAAGGAAGCGATATCGCCTTCATCGACAATACCCGCATCTGAAATCGATACGCTTGGACGATCATCATCTGGATCCGGCTCAGGACCACTGCCATCATCGACGATGGTTGCCAGGCCAGTGTCGCTGCCCTGAACGGCACCAATGCCGGTTACGGTAACGCTGAAGTCTTCCGCGCCCTCGTAAACCTCATCCTGAACGGAGGCAACACGCACATCGAACTCGGTCATGCCGGCTGGTACGGTCACCATGCCATCGACAGGCACACTCACCCAGCCAGAGCCGGTATTGTATTCTAAGGTACCCAAATCGCCCGCTTCGGTTTCCCCTGGATTTAGAGTGAGTTGAACCTGTGCCGCGGCTTCCGACGCATTACTCAAGGACACCGTAAAGGAAGCGATATCGCCTTCATCGACAATACCCGCATCTGAAATCGACACGCTTGGACGGTCATCGTCTGGATCCGGCTCAGGGCCACTACCATCATCGACAATGGTCGCAAGACCGGTATCGCTGCCCTGAACGACATCAATGCCAGTCACGGTCACGCTGAAATCTTCCGCGCCTTCGTAAACCTCATCTTGAGTTGACGCAACACGCACATCAAACTCGGTCATGCCTGCTGGTACGGTCACCAAGCCATCGACGGGCACAGTCACCCAGCCAGAGCCGGTATTGTATTCTAAGGTACCCAAATCGCCCGCTTCGGTTTCCCCTGGATTTAGAGTGAGTTGAACCTGTACTGCGGCTTCCGAAGCATTACTCAAGGACACCGTAAAGGAAGCGATATCGCCTTCATCGACAATACCCGCATCTGAAATCGATACGCTTGGACGGTCATCGTCTGGATCCGGCTCAGGGCCACTGCCATCATCGACGATGGTTGCCAGGCCAGTGTCGCTGCCCTGAACGGCACCAATGCCGGTTACGGTCACACTGAAGTCTTCCGCGCCCTCGTAAACCTCATCTTGAGTTGACGCAACACGCACATCAAACTCGGTCATGCCTGCTGGTACAGTGACCATGCCATCGACGGGCACAGTCACCCAGCCAGAGCCGGTATTGTATTCTAAGGTACCCAAATCGCCCGCTTCGGTTTCCCCTGGATTTAGAGTGAGTTGAACCTGTACCGCGTCTTCCGAGGCATTACTCAAGGACACTGTGAAGGAAGCGATATCGCCTTCATCGACAATACCCGCATCTGAAATCGACACGCTTGGACGGTCATCATCCGGATCAGTTCCCGGACCGGTTCCGTCATCTAAAACAGTTGCAGTACCAGAAACAGGCGTCGTTTGGTCTACGGTTGTGCCAGTCAAGGTAAAGGTTTCTGGACCTTCATAAATATCGTCATCAACCGTATCTAAACTGACCGTGAAAGACTGCTCTCCAATTGGGAGAGAAACTGTGAACGTCCCGTCTTCATTCACTTGGATTTCTTGAGTCGTACCATCTGATAATGTGACGATAACGGTGGTATTTACGTAGTCAGTTCCCTCTTCGCCAGCAGAGCCGCCGACTGCTGAGCCATCACCCAAAGTCATTTCAATATCCGTTATGACTTCGGTTGCCTGATCTAAAGTGACGTCAAAAACGACTTGGTCACCTTCATTGACTGTTGGGCTGGATATTTCTTGAACGACGACCTCTGCAGGCAGTGGTGTGACTTGAGGAGCAGGAGCTTGCGGTTGGAAAATATCCAACAGTGTCTGAACTTGAGTACTAGAAAATCCTGTTCCATTTATGCCAACTGTCTCAAAATTAGTACTAGCTAGTACTTCAGTACCAGTTCGGTTAATCGCCCCTGTAGTTTGAGGGCTCGAACCGTTTACTCCACCAGCAGCTGTCTCAAAGTCTTCACCAAGCTGTGTAGGGTCCTGTCCCTGACCGATAGCTTCAATCAGGGCGGTAATGTCATCCGTCACATTGATCGAGCTGCCTTGCGGTGTAACTTGCTCAACAACTAGCTCCGAAGTATCTGAAACCTCTTCGATTATTAATTCACCAGGCTTTGGAGACTCTCCTTTTGCAAGGGTTCTTATATTCCCATCAAGCCCGATCACGACTATGTTGCCCATTAAAGAGCTCAAAGTTACTCGATCCATACCTACCTCGCCCCAATTCAAACTAATCCAAAAGTTTGTCACCTTTTAATTTACGACTATAGTTTAGACAAAATCATCATATTTTTCGTTGTATGTTTGGTGCTTACGAAGCTTTTCAACTCAAGGGGCGGGGTTTTCTAAAAGCGGGTAAATGCACAGTCTGCGGACCGTTATGATGTTCAAAATTCAAGCTTTTTTCCTGTTTTGGCCTATTGGTTGGTTAAGCAACTATTGACCTATGCGCCACGGTTTATACAGGTAAATCCGTGGGTTTTCTAATCAAAAGCCTTGGTTTAACAGTAGGTTGATCTATTCCTAACTCAAACACTGTTAATTGTGGTGTTCTGTCTCACCAATGAGATAAAACAACAAAAAGAATCACGATTTTTAGGAGAATTACCGTGAAATGGAACCGACTCAAATACGCCTGTTGTTGCAGCTTAATGGTGTCTATACCCGTTTTCGGTCAAACGTTAGAGCAAGCAGTGACATTGACGTTACAAAACAACCCAGATATTAAAAGTGCATTCAACGAATTTACGAGTAAGCGGTACGTAAATGATGCTTCTACAGGTGCTTACCTACCATCTATTGATTTGGATGCGGGGATTGGTTACGAAGGTCTGGACCCGTCTGACGAGGTAGCTCGCGGCGACACAGACTACACCAGAAAAGAAGCGTCGATCACGTTGACCCAATTGATTTGGGACGGCAGTGCGACGCTGAATGACATTGACCGAACAGCTGCCGATGCAGAATCGGTAAGGTTCCAACTCTTAGCTGATGCGTCAGACAAGGCACTTGAGGTCGCAAAAGTTTACTTAGATGCCGTAAAAGCCTATGAAGTATTGAAACTATCAGAAGACAACCTTGCGGTTCACAAAGATATCTATTCAGACATTTCAAAGCGCGTCACGTCTGGCATTGGGTCAACCGCTGATTTAACCCAAGTGGAAGCTCGTATCGCTAAAGCACACGGTAACCTTGCCGCAGCACAAAATAACCTGTACGACACCCATACGATGTTTACACGCTTAGTCGGACAATCACCTCAAGGGTTAATCTTTCCTAGAGCTGATGAAAACTTCCTCCCTTACACGGTGGATGAGGCGGTAAGTACGGCATACGAACTCCATCCTGTGATTCAAGTAGCTCTTGCAGATGTCGACTCAGCGAAGTTCCAGTACAAACAATCAAAAGGTGTGTACTACCCAACAATTTCGATAGAGGCATCGCAAACATGGCGAGATGATGCGGATGGTCTTAAAGGCCGAAGTGATGAAACCTTAGCTATGCTTCGACTTCGTTATAACTTGTTTAACGGCGGCAGTGATGTCGCTAACGCAGACAGTTTCGCTTACCAACTTAACAAAGCGAAAGATTTACGAGAAAGCGCGTACCGAAATGTGGAGGAAGGGTTAAAACTTTCTTGGACAGCGCTGGATTTAACACTCCAACAAAAAGAATTTTTGTCGGATCACGTAGACTCTGCTTCTGAAACGGTGATTGCCTACGAAAAGCAATACAAGATAGGTCAACGAACCCTTCTTGATGTTTTGAACACACAAAATGAACTGTTTGAAGCGCGTAAAGACTACCTTGACGCAAAATATGCAGAGCAGTTTGCAAAATATCGAGTAATGAACGCAACAGGTCAGCTTCTCAGTGCATTGAGAGTCGAAGTTCCACAAGAATGGCTAGATAAGGTGGAGTACTAATTATGAAATACATAACTATTATTGCACTATCATTCGCAGTGGCTGCGTGTAGTTCTTCACCAGATGAAAACGGTGACGAATATGAATACATGGATACACCTGTCGCTGAGCAGAGTGCCGATCACCTTGATGATGATAGTGACGGTGTGATCAACGAAAGGGATTTGTGCCCGGGTACACCAGAAGGTTCTGACATAGACAACGATGGTTGTGGTGAATATGAAAACTCATCAGAGAAAATGCAGCTCCGAGTTCTGTTTGCCAATGATTCAGATGTCATCAACCCTGTGTTTTCGCAGCAGATATACGAGTTGTCTAATTTTTTGAAAGAGTATCCTGAAACCTCTATTGAAATTCAGGGTTACGCGAGCCGTACAGGTACGCCAGAACACAACCTGGACCTTTCTAAACGACGCGCGAATAACGTTAGAAATAAGCTGCTGAGTAACGGAATAAGCCCGGAAAGAGTGACTATCGTCGGGTACGGAGATACTGTTCTGGCAACATCAGGAACCGATGAAGTAAGTCATGCTCAAAACCGACGAGTGACGGCAACCGTGATCGGGTATAAAGGCGAAGTAAAAAAAGAGTGGACAGTCTTTACGACGCTACCAAAGAATTAACCTGAATATTGCCACCATTAAATTAAACAAAGGAGCTTCGGCTCCTTTCCTTTTAGCAACGATGCAAACCGTATTATGCTTTAGGAATCCGCCCTTTAATGTTAACCTAGCTACGTCATAACAATGAGAGTTTTGAAATGAGCAAACTTACATCAGATATCCAAGAAAACCTTGACCTTTTCGTGTCCGAAACTAAAGAAAACCAGTTAGTTTGGGGTCTGCGTAACGAAGAAGGTTGGCTATCCTGCGATTCGACTGAATTCGAAAATAGTGAAGTTATGCCTTTCTGGTCATCGAAAGAAGATGCAGAAGCACATAACGTTGAAGAGTGGGCTGATTTCGATGTCCTGGAAATTCCTTTGGATATTTTTGTAGAAGATTGGCTTCTTACTCTTGCTGAAGATGGTGTTCTTGTTGGCACTAACTGGAACGCGCAGTTAGAAGGCAAAGAAATGGAACCACAAGATCTAGCAAAACTTTATGTAGACTAATTGATGAGACCTCAGCCCACAAAGCTGGGGTCTTTTAATTTAGTATTTTTATAACTTTCACTCCAAATATCGACAAAGCGCATAGTTTTTGTCACTCTTTTCGCCTTTACATACTTCACTGATTCATACAACTCAGTAGATAATGAGTAATCTATCCATACAAAAGTAATATCGATAACATCATAATATGCGCACGCTGTATCTCCTGCTCTGCCTCTTGCTTTTTTGTCGTCCGGCCTATAGTCACCCTCACTACAGCCAACAAAATCAGAACGTTACTCAATGGCATTCAGTTTATCAGGCTACATTAAAAACCAATGCCAAGTCAGCGCTCAGCCTGCTTCAAAGCCGCTATCACACCGCAAAATATGAAAGTGAGAAGCTGTATGTAAGTGGTTTGATTTATGAATACATGTCTAACATGAAACAGCCCTATTATGGCAATAGCCAAGGGCGAAACAATGCGTTTGCCACGCTCGAAGCCGAATACATTCTCGCTTTAAATGAGCGAAGACAAGGCAGCTATGATGCGTCGGTAAAGAGCTTTATCTCGCTAAGAAATAAGATGAAACAAAGTGCTAGCATCGAGGGTGAAGCCCTGATGAATTACCAACTTTGTTACACCTTGAATCAACAAGGGCGTTACCACAAAGCGCATTTTTTCTGCTCATCGTTAGAAAGCCATTTTGATAATAAGCATCAGGAGAACTTCCCGAAAGATCTCTCGCTTCGCGTCATCGCCAATAACTACAATTTTCGTGGCGACTATGAAAAATCGATAAGCGTATACCGTCGACTTCTTGCAAATATGCCCTATCAGAGCGACCCGTCTGGAGTCTATAACGATGTTGGTAATTTATTGGCAGAGCTCGGGCAGTTTGAGCAATCTGAACAATATCTAATACAGGCCCTGCTTGCTCGTCAACAAGATGGAACACCAGTCGAAGTAGCACAGGTCGAGCACAGCCTTGCTGCCATGTATGCCAAAGCCAAAGACTTTGATAAAGCCATTACACACTATAAAAACTCACTCACTATTCTAGAGCAGTTTGAGTATCCATACGGTCAGGGTTTAGTCTATCTTGGCCTTTCATCAGCTGAAGCCGAATCTGGCAATGTGGAAGAGGCGCTCAAGTATGTGAATCAAGCCTTGGGACTTGGTGAACGGTACGAAAATAACCATCTTCAAACCGAAGCGCACTTAGCCGCAGGTTTTGCATACCTGAAAAGCTTGGATGCCAAGACTGCGATTGAGCACGCTAATTCTGCGCTAAGATTATCGACGGACAATTCACGGCCATTACTACAAGCCAAGGCTCAACTGCTGCTTTCTAAGGCTTATCAGGCCCTGAATAACTTTCAAGCCGCTTTGTTACATTACGAAGCGTATTCAACATTAGAGTTGGCAAATCGTGATTCAAAAAACATGAAAGCGATGGAAGCTCTGGACCTCACAAAAAATGAGTATGAGTACGATCTTAATCTTGCTCGCTTAAACATTGAGCGCAATCTAAAACAAACTGAATTTGAGAAACTTACAGAACAAAAAACCATCTATAACTTTATTGTTTTCTGTTTGGTGGTTTTACTCATACTGACAGTTGTCGTGCAGCGACAGGCTAGGAAAAAGGCGCGTTTAGATAGTTTGACCAGCGCTTTGAATCGTTCCACCAGTATTGAAACGATAAAGAGACAGGCAACAAAAACAGACGGAGAATTACGCTATGTCCTCGCGTTGGTCGATTTAGATAACTTTAAGTCAATTAATGATGCTTACGGACATCCGGCAGGAGACTTGGTACTCAAGCAGGTTTGTCAGAAAATCAGCACGAAGTTGAACAAAGATGACTTTATTGGGCGCTTAAGTGGTGAAGAGTTTGTTCTACTACTTAAGAATGTTGATGAAATCGATGTCCCATTCCGACTTCAGAGCCTACACAAAACGATTTCAGAACTAAGCATCAAAACAGAAAAGAATGAAGAAGTCGTTGTAACAGCAAGCTTGGCCTACCTCGCGACATCAAATCCATTAACTCATTTTGATGAACTTTATTCGATTTTAGACCAAGCGCTATCTCAGGCAAAAAGCAGCGGCAGTAATGTGTTTGTCGATGCTTACGACCAGCCTGTTAACCTGAGTAAGGGATAATACCAGTCTCACTGGAGTTATCCCTTATGTATCAAGCTTCGGAATTTTGTTTTTCAACCAATGACTGCATAACCGCGTCTTTGTTATTCAGGTAGTCCTCTAAACCTGCTTTACGCAGATCACAGGATGGACAATCACCACAACCATCGCCGATGATGCCGTTGTAACAAGTAAGCGTATTTTCGCGAACCAGTTGCAGCGCATCATACTGGTCAGCTAGCGCCCAGGTTTCCGCTTTGTTCAGCCACATCAATGGAGTTTTAATCGTCAACTCACGATCCATACCTTTTACCAAAGCGGCATTCATTGCTTTCACGAAGTCATCACGACAGTCAGGGTAGCCACTAAAGTCGGTTTCACAAACGCCAGTGATAACTGTCTCTGCACCAATCTGATAGGCATAAATGCCCGCTAGTGTTAAAAATAGAATGTTGCGCCCAGGAACGAACGAGTTCGGCAGGCCATTTTCTTGCAGTTCATGCGAGACAGGAATGTCATCACGAGTAAGAGAGCTGATAGCCAGTTCGTTTAACAAGCCCACATCCATCACTTTATGCGCTGCAACACCCAAATCTTTCGCTACCTGTTGAGCTACCTCGATCTCGAGTTTGTGACGCTGACCATAGTCAAAAGTGATCGCGTGTACTTCATCAAATTCTTTCAGTGCCTGAACAAGACAGGTAGTTGAATCCTGCCCTCCACTAAAAACAACGACGGCTTTTTTCATGTTACTCTCCGAGCTTAAGCAATACTTAGGTATTTATGAGTTTGAATCGACAAGCGCCAATTGCGAGCAACACAGGTATCAATACACAATTGAGTTGCGCGAGGCTTCTGGCTTATCGGCTGCAGAGCAATGATCGTCTGCGGTGTAATTTCAGCAGACGCTAATAGCTCATCAAGATGGTCGATATCTTTCTGAGTCCCTACCGGATGCTTGATTTCATTCGCTCTTTCCAATGCGCTTTTCAGCACGGGTAATTTGCCTTTCATTGCCACTTTTGGTGACACTGTCACCCAGGTTTTCTCTGTCGTCACGACTTCTGACGTACCACTGGTCTCAATCTGGCACTGGCAACCCATGTCTTCAAACGCTTGTGCCAACGGGCGTAAATCATAAATACACGGCTCACCGCCAGTAATAACGATATGCTTTGCGTTGAAACCTTGCTTCTTATATTGCTCTACGATGTCTTCTGCCGTTGCAACACACCACGTCGGTGAATCTTCCGTCTTAATCAGAATATCACCAATCGAACGTTGGTCCTCTTCTGCCGCTTCCCACGTCTGTTTCGTGTCACACCATGAACACCCAACCGGGCATTCTTGAAGACGAACAAAAACAGCAGGAACGCCAGTAAAGACCCCTTCTCCTTGGATGGTTTCAAACATCTCATTTAGCTTATACAACGTAGAACTCACTCACTCATAATACTTCGAGGCGAAGACCTTAATGGAGAGCTGTGTCTAGGTCAATTCAAACCAAAAATTAATTGTTAAAATAGACCATTTTGTAGTTTCATAGGCAGGACGCATTTTTAGTGGTTGTTAATAAAAGGTTGTTAATAAAATCACGCCGCAATTTTGAATTTTAAGGTAAGTAACATGTATAAACTGATCGCCCTAGACATGGACGGCACGTTGTTAAACAGCGAAAAAGTAATTTCAGATGAGAACAAACAAGCGATCGCCAAAGCTCGAGAGGCTGGCGTAACCGTTGTTTTGGCCTCTGGTCGTCCAATCGATGGCATGCAAGATAAGTTAGATGAGCTGGACATTCGTTCAGACAAAGATTTCGTTCTCTACTACAACGGCTCAATGGTGAAAAACATTGGCACAAATGAAATCATCCACCAGCAAATCATCGACGGTAAAGCAGCAAAATTGGTCGCTCAAAAAGCAAAAGAACTCGGCGCTTATGTACATGCGTTTAGTCAGGTTCACGGATTGATCACTAACGAAAACAACCCTTACACCGATATTGAAGCAAAAATTAACGGCCTTAATGTCACCGAAATGTGCTTTGAATCTCTGGAAGATGACCACCCAATTATCAAAGCGATGATGGTTGCAGAGCCAAGCAAGCTAACCGAAGTCATTGCTGCATTGCCTTCGGAAATGCGTGACAAATTTACCGTCGTTCAGAGCGCGGCATACTTCCTGGAATTTCTTAACCCATTAAGCAATAAAGGCATTGGTATTGCTGCGATTGCTGAGCACTTATCTATTAAACCGGAAGAAGTGATTTGTATGGGTGATGCAGAAAACGATCATCATATGTTGGAATTTGCGGGCTTAGGCATCGCGATGGAAAACGCCATGGAAGAAACCAAAAAGATCGCCGACTACATCACGGCAAGTAACGATGACCATGGTGTGGCAAGAGCTATCGAAAAGTTTGTTCTGAACGCTTAATAAACTCAGCTTTAACATTTCAGTCCAAATAACAAACGGCACTCAATCTAAGGGTGCCGTTTTTGAATCTTGTTATACCGAGCGTCGGATAACTGTACGTGATAATTTATCGAGCGGCTTTACTCTGGTGGCTGTGGCCATTGAATATATGGTGGATTCGGTTCCTCTTCAGGAGGCACAAACGATGGAACCGTATTTTCTACACTGCCTAAACTCTTAACGTATTGGTAGACAGCGCGTAAGTCATCTTCTGTCATGGTGTTTAAAATCCACCAAGGCATCGGAGGCCTGGTTTTGAGCTCTTTTGCTGTGGCTACCCATTCTGATTCACTCAAATTACCAATGTACTCTCGCAAGTTTATAGGGTAAGTGGTTCCCCATGGCCCTCGAAAACCGAGCTGTTCGCCAAGTAGCCATTGAGACTCAGGTATGGCTCCACCACTCGGTGCATAACCAGCGGTATGACAATCGTTACAACCACCTATTGTTACCAAGTACTTTCCTTTCGCCTTGTTGTCATCTCCCATATCACTTGACGTAGCCACAGGAGAGATAAAGATAGTCATCAATAGAATTACGGAATGTATCCTTCGAATTGCCATAATAGCCATACCTATACTGTTTTATATTGGCTAATTATAGTTCTATTGATAAGAAGCGCGATTATTAACTGTTGAACACGCTAATTATTCTCTTTCTGAAATAAACTTACTCGCCTCTTCTTGATTATTACCCCTTTTAAATGAGCGAAATGCTACATATTTACAGCCATTTAGTTCATGTCTGAGTTCTAAAGCCTTCTCTATACTGTCTTAAATAATTTATCAGGAGGCTATGTGAATGACGGACTACGAAAAAATGGTGGCTGGGGAGCCGTACTTAATTAACGACCCTGAACTAGTAGAAATACGCTATCAAACCAGAGATAAAACGGATCACTTCAACCAGCTAAGTTCTCGTCAGACGGAAGAAAAAACACAGGTTATCAAAAGTATTTTTAAGCACGTGGGAGAAAACGTGCATATAGAGAAAGGCGTAAGAATTGACTACGGCATCAACACAACGCTTGGGAATAACGTTTTTATTAACTATAACTTTGTGCTGTTAGATTGTTGTCCAACGACGATTGGTGACAACGTTTTTATTGCACCCAATGTGCAAATTTATACGGCCATTCACCCACTAGACCCTCGCGAACGTAAAAAACATATTGGACAAGCAAAACCCATTACCATAGAAGATGACGTCTGGATTGGTGGAGGCTGCATTATTCTGCCTGGAGTAACGATAGGAAAAGGCAGCACAATTGGTGCTGGAAGCGTTGTAAATAAGTCTATCCCAGCAAACAGTGTGGCCGTAGGTAATCCGTGTAAAGTGGTTCGCTCGCTCGAATTTGTATAATCAAGGCTAACTGGTTTAAACAATTATTTAGGAAGCCTCGGATTACCATACGAGGCTTTGCTTCACCTATGCGCTCATCAGCCTTGCGACTCATTTAAATTCCTTCAGTCGCTTTCAGGTCTGCTCAAAGGCTGACTTAAATGGTGAGTTGAAACTGGCCATTTTGATTATTGAAACCCAGCTTCTTAAACAACGCCTGAGAACGAAAGTTACCATCATCTATATCTGCATATAACTTTGTAATTCCCAGCGATTTGGCATGTAAAAACAATACACTGAGTGCTTCAGACATATAGCCTTGCCGCCAGTAATCCGAATTAAGTAAACAACCTACCTCACATGCTTGACCACAATCACTAAAAGTGTGTAAGCCGCAAGTACCAATCACTTTATTGGTGCTTTTATCGGCAATTGCCCATTCTAATGATTCACCTGACTTCTCTAAACGGGCGACGCTCTCCAACATTTGCTGAATCATGTCTTGCGATGTAAAAACAGCATCGGAAGCAAACTCCATTGTTTGAGAATCACCATATATTTCAAACAGATCGTCTGCATCGTGCGCTGTGATCGCCCTTAACGTCACCCTACTTCCCAATAACTCAGGATTCATGCTTAGCCCTGATTGTTATGGTCTGAGCCATTTGTACATAACTAAACTGTCCACATACCCCAAACGACCATGTCTGTAGGCTTTAGGTATCGTACCAATTATACTGAAGCCAAGTTTTTGCCACAGGTTAACCGCGACTTCATTCGTCGAGACAACGCTATTGAATTGCATCGCTTCAAAACCAAGTTCTTCGGCTAGCTGTTGCGAATGCTCACACATCTTGCGAGCGATACCTTTCCCTCTCGCTTCGCTTGCAACCATATAGCCGCAATTACAAATATGATTGCTTGGGCCCATAGCATTAGGCTTCAGGTAGTAGGAACCTAAAATCACGTCATTTTCTACATAAACGTACGACTTCAACGGAACTTCACACCAGATGCGGTAAGCCTCTTCCAACGTCATTTCTGGGTCAAACGCGTAGGTTTCCTGAGCGCGAATAACGGCTGAAAAGGTTGGCCAAAATAACTCAAAATCAGCCTTCGTTGTTTCCCTGAACATTCAAATTCCTCTCGAACACAATACTTTGCGAAGACGTGAGCAACGCAAACTCTAACCTTTGTATACCTTTTGGTAGAGTGAGTAACCAGCTAGCAATAAACATGGAGTATACCAAGACATTGAGGTTACACTATATTTATTCGCCAACCTGTAAATCATATTGATCACCAAAGTCACCTCACAGGTTATATAGGCAATAAAAAAGGTTTTTATCCATTCAGCACATTTGTAAGTGCCTGATTGCAGCCAGGTCATTTCGTCAAGAATAAACGTGCATGAAACGAGAAATGAAACCCACAAGCACGAGGTTCTCGCACTTTCCAGCTCAAACCAATCTATAGACAAATTCAATAAAAAACTACTAACGAGAATAATGTTGAGAACGGACATCTCGGATACCATGCAGATAAATTCTGCAACAATAACAGACCATTATTTCTAGAAGCATACTTTTGGTACTACTGTTTGCGAGCAAGCTAACACCATTTAAAATTGAAGATACCAAGCGTTAGAAATCATCTTAAACGCCTGACATAGTGCGTTACTCGTAGTTTCGCTTACACCAGTTTTCCCAGTTATTTTCACCCAAACTCTTTCTAGCCTTGATAATTCTAAATATGGTGATAAATCCCATTAAAATACCAAACAAGGCGAAGCCAATAAGATAGAACCTCCAATGTTCAGGCTCTTTATGCCAAGAGAATGCCCACATGAACGCTCCCCATAATGGCCCCAAAAGTAAGCTATCCATTAAAAACACTTTTACTAGCGACTGGAATACTAGTGGCTTTTTCGAGAGGTCTTTGTATTTTGGCCAAACAAATATTGTTGGTTTAGTTAAGTCCACGGGAACACCTTTTTCAATCAAGTGCAACCGGATGAATTCTGCCTTTTCCATAAAAACCCCACTAAATATATGTCATTGGAATTTTAAGGCCATCAAGTCATTCGCCTGAAAGGATAAGCTAGATGTTGCGACAGATTTCAAAACTTAATTATTTAGTCGCTGGACCTAACGCGAGCAACGCAGGGATAAAAATGTGGGCTTTCCTGAACCACGGAGCCAATAACAGCAATTCTCTTCATGGTGCTCATCTCGTCTTCATCCTGACCTATCAACTCGTGTAGGGTGAACTCGTCCACGAAAGGAAAGATTCGCTAGCTTGCTTTTGGGGGTCTTGGCAATACGAGAGCATTTCTTGATACGATACGGGCTTGCTGTAAAGATAGCCTTGGTAAAAATCAATGTCGTTTTGTGCTATAGAATTTAGCTGCTCTTGTGATTCAATACCCTCTGCGATCACCTTAGTACCGATCGTATGAGCCATCTTAGTCACCGCAGAGACTATGCTTTGTTCTTTTTCATGCAGACAAATGTTATCAATGTATGATTTGTCGATTTTTATATAATCTATTTTTAAATTTCTAAGCACGGAAATAGAAGAGAAACCCGTTCCAAAGTCATCGACTGAAATCATCACACCGATCTCTTTTGCACTCAAAATACTTTGAGTTAGCTTCTCAATATTCGTAATCATTGCAGTTTCTGTGATTTCCAAATGAACATTGTTTGGGTTTACCGAATACTGAGAAATGAACAGTTTTAAACTATCCAAGAAGGTTTCATCTTCGAACTGAATAACCGAAACATTGATTGATATGGAAATGTACGGATGCATCTTGTTAACAGCAGCTAACGCTTCAATAGCCATTTTTAACACTAACCGCCCAAGATCTATTATCAATCCATACTCTTCAGCCACCTTTATAAATTCGTCAGGCGAGACTCGTTGCCCTTTTAAATCCCACCTAACTAATGCTTCAAAAGAGTGTATCTTATCGTCTCTGACGCTTGCTATTGGCTGATATTGCATATAAAAACTATTATCGTTAATCGCTTTTTTTATAGCTTCACATAGATACTCTTTTCGTTCATAACTCTCTTGTATATTCTTGCCAAAACAACTAACACGTAAGTTATTTCTTTTGCCATGACTAACAGCCAAATACGCATTTCTGATTGCAGTATTGATTGGGACGCTATCATCACAAATATAATAGCCAATATGATAGTCCGGCTTAACACGAATACTTCCTGACTGAAAATACACGGTTATCTGTTTCTTTAAATTACTAATAAATTGTTCTAGTTCTACTTTTGAAAAAACGTAAGTGTGTATAATAAATTCATCACTCCCATACCGGGCAGAAATTGAACCGTGAAGTTTATCATTATTTAATAATATCTCACCAACTTCCGAAATAATAAAGTCACCATACTCATGACCATAGTTATCGTTAATAAGATGCAGATTTTCTATATCAACATGTATAAAGCTATTGAGTAGTGCAGGATTGTTTTTATTAATGCGTTTTATAGCAATCGCTGGGGCGAAATTATTTCGGTTATATAACCCGGAAAGCATATCACGACGTTCTAATGTAAGTATTCTACTGGTCCTAGAGTCAACCTCATTTTCAAGGCTTGATACTAAGCTTTCAATTTTAGTTTGATTATCGATTGATGCGTAAACAAAATTGGCACTTCTTATGGCTGTCAAACATAGTGCAATTCCATAAACGATCCCCATTACCCCAAAGTTTCTTAGCGTAACATCGTTTCCAGTAAGTAATATAAAGCTGTATGGAAAGATGGTAATTGCTACGTACACCAGAGCGGAACGCCGATCAACAGAGAGTAATGTGACGCTACCACCCGACATCCCACAAAAAATGACTAGCGTGAACATGACTTCTTCTAACGTCATTGTTTGATGAAATATATAAGGGTATGCAGCCCATGCAATTGCTGAGATAGTGACACCAATAAAATGAAAGTCTAATTTATATTGGTTGTCGTTAGAAATACCATAATGAACCCAATAACGTACACCGGTAATTGCATAGATCAACAGCAACCAATAAATTTTCTCATTAGTAGCATGAGGCCCATATACATTAGTCATTACTAAAATTGACGCAATGCAAACATTGATCGCCAGTAAGGTGACAATATTAGAGGAAAAGACTAATAAATGGCTGCGTTTGTTCATATAAAACACTAAGCAATTGGTTGCACTATTCTATTTAAACTAGCTTGTCTAACCAAATAAGTCTATATATTTACTCGATTTAATTGCACAAATAATATTTGATAAGAAAATTACTATATTGAGAATGATACCTTACTAAGTTTACAGTAATCTTAACACTCTCAGGTAAAAGTTCGCCGACTCAAACGACGGACAGAAGCGTGTCTGAGTTTCCTAACACGCTTAATTACCAATAGTCACACGAGATGCATGGACAAAGTCACTTCGTTTGATCATCAACACGTTCGAGAGCAGTATCTAGAACCCATTAATCCTTTCTATCAGGCTGAAGAAAATCGCTCGTCCGACAGGGGTCAGCTCATCAGGAAAATCATAATCAGGGTTATGCAACTGCGGACTCTCCCGACCTGAACCTAATACAAACATGGCGCCCTGTTTCGCGACTTGGGTAAACTGACCGAAATCTTCTGACCAACGCATTGGTTCATCAAGCAAAGTATACGCCGTCCCAGTATCGCGGCAAGCCTGCACGACGAGCTCACAACCCTGCTTCGAGTTCACGCTGGACTGAAATACATCCTGCCATTCCAGTGACCAATTTAATCCATAGCTGTCTGCATTTTGCTCGGCCAATGCGCTTGCTGCTTCGACTAAGGCTTGCATCGTCTGATTACTTTCACTACGCAGTGTGGCCATCACGACCGCTTCCCCAGGAGCCGTGCCAAACGCGACTTCCCCTAATTTTGCGTGAATCACTGTTACCCAGCAGCGCTCGCTAAGAGATTCGGGCAGAGTATTCAGTTGCGAGATAATATTACACATCGCCATAGCCGGACTTACACCATTTTCCGGGTGTGCCGCGTGTGAAGTTTTGCCCTGCAAACGAATGATCATTCCCCGCGAGGCGCAGTTAAACGGGCCGGATTTTACGGCGACGTGTCCGAGAGGCAGACCGGGGTAGTTGTGCAGAGCAAACGCATAGTCGGGCATCATATCGGTAAACTTCGGGTCATTCACCATGTTGATCGCCCCTTCTCCCGTTTCTTCCGCAGGTTGAAAAGCAAGAATCACTCTTCCACTGGCAGGACGGTTTTGACTGAGCATCTCCCCCAACGAGGATACAATCGCCATATGCCCATCGTGCCCACATTTATGAGAAACACCGTGGTGAACAGAGCGATGATCGAAGGTATTCGTTTCATCAATCGGTAGCGCATCCAGTTCGCAACGAATCAGTGTCGTCGGTCCCGGTTTATAGCCTTGGTAAATAAACGCCAAACCACTTCCGCCAAGGCCGGTGACGACTTTATCCGGTGCAAAATGGCGGAATTGTTCCATAATGCGCTGCGCGGTTTCGGTTTCCTGATTGGATAACTCTGGAAATTGATGAAGCGTGTGGCGAAACTGGGTCCAACAAATATCAGCCATAAAACAATGTCCTCCGTGACCATGGCATAAGATTGAGTAAAACCAGAGAGTAGCGTAACTCAACCTACTATATCATTCCGCACATTTCACCTGTCGTTACGTGTAACGTTGAGTATTCCTATGCCACAGGTCGGAATAACGATAATGTTCAGTTCACTATTCTCGTCGTCTCACAGCTTTTAAGCTTTGTATTTATGCTGCGAAAACACAATTTATAGCAATCAAATGCGTTTGTGTTTACCATGAAGACAAATGTACCAACCGCGTTTTCACTCTATGGGCACGACAGCAATCACACGACTCCAACAAGACTTATTATTCAAAGTTATCGCAAAACTAAAGGCAGACAATGCGCTGGCTGGTTGTAGTTTGAATGAATCGTCTTTAGCGTTGCAGTTCGACGTATCAAGAACACCAATCCGCGCCGTGCTTAAATATATGGCCGATCAAGGCATCACTAAAGCGGTTCCTAACAAAGGTTTTGTGCTACTCATCGACGCTGAAAATATTGCGGAAATGGGACAAAACACCAATCAGCAATCCCGTGAAGAGAAACTTTATCTTCGAGTACTTATGGATCTGTTTTTTGGTGAGCTGGAGTGCCCTATATCAGAGAAAGAGCTTCAAGTGCGTTATGACGCCAACCGAGGTGAGATACAAAATGTTCTGCGACTGCTGGAAAGTGACGCGATCCTCCACCGAAGTCCAGGCTACAAGTGGCAACTTGAAGGTGTGCTGAATACACTCGACAGGCATACAGAAAGCTATCGATGCCGCCTTATATTCGAACCCGCAGGTCTGCTCGAACCAAGCTGGAAGCTGGATCGTGCCACACTTGAAACTCTACTAGACCGTCACCTACAAGCCATTGCCGAACCACAAACCATAACGGCAAGCCAGCTATTTAATTTAAGCGCTGAATTTCACGAAGTACTCGCGTTTTGCTCGGGTAATCGTTTTTTGTTGGGCATCATGCAGCAACACAACCGTCTGCGAAAAGCCACCGATCTGGTATCCATGCATATTCAATCCTCTGTGACGACCTCTTGCCAACGACGCGTCGAGATCATTGAACTGTTGTTAAAGGGAAATAACACTCAAGCCGCAACAAAGCTCGCTCAATTGCTGGAAAATGACATTCGCGTTATGAAACGAACCTATCAAGATGTGATGAATGTACCTCGTGCGCAGCGAGAGAGCCTATTAAACAACATTGCCCACAAACTCATTTAGCTGGACTTCGAGTTCTACACCTGGGTCCTACTCGCTCCAACCTTCCATTTTTCCACTAGCTCAACATTCCGAGAGCCTGACTAACTGTGTACAGGCTCTTTTACTCATCCCATAGCTTTGCTTGTTCATTCCTATTTTTTTCAACGCTTCGCACTGAAAACACTCAACCAACGCTGGCGTAAACAAAAGTTGCACTTGCATATTGTATTTTTGCATCAAAAATACAATAATAATGATTCTTATTTAGAATAAAGGGTTGTCGCAGTGAAATTCCGCGGTTTGACGACGTTCAATGAACCGCTAACACCACATCGAATCTGCCCGACTTGTAGCAATCTAAGTTGTTTTGTCTTTCATTTACCAGTGACAGACGAAGGCTTATTTAATTAAAACAAAATCAAAGGTCAGCGACCCTATCAGAGGATTTAAGAGTCCTTTTGTTGATAAACATAGAGAAGAAAATGAACAATAAAAAAGGAAGTTTAAAGATTTCCACTGTTGCACTTGCCGTAACCGCTGCAAGTACAGTGTTGGCAGCCCAAGCAGAAGAATACGTCACTGATGAAAAAGTGGTTATTGTTTCAAGCCGCACCCCTAAAGCGATCAGTGATATTCCGGGCACAGTTTGGTATATCGACTCCGAACAGATCGAACAAGAATATCGTGGAGGGAAATCGCTTGGTGAGATCCTGGCGTCAACCATTCCATCGTTAGATGTAAGCAGCGGTGCAAGAACCAATTACGGCCAAAACCTGCGTGGACGTAAGATGCTCGTCATGATTGACGGTGTCTCTTTGCAATCATCCCGACAAATCAGTCGATATTTAGATTCCATTGATCCATTTAATATTGATCGCATTGAAGTTCTTTCGGGGGCAACCTCTTTGTATGGTGCTGGCGCTTCAGGTGGCGTGATTAACATCATAACGAAAAAAGCCCAGAGCGAAGATATTGAGTTTGAATCCTTTATTGGTGGGTCTTCAGGCTTTAACTCCGGCGAAGATTTTGATTATAAAGTAGGTCAAGCCATCTCTGGTGGCAGTGAAAAGATTCAAGCCCGCGCTTCTGTTATGTACAGTGAAACACAAGGCTACTTTGATGCTAATGGCGACATTGTGACTCCGGACATTTCGCAGGGCTCGTTACAGTTTAATAAAACCGTTGATTTTCTAACAACCGCTGGCGTTAATATTTCTGAGACAAAGAAACTGAATCTTTTGGCACAATACTATGACAGCCAACAAGATTCGCCTTATGGTCTGTACATTGTCGGTGGCGATTTTGTTGATGTGCGAAAAGGCTTTGATTCAGACCGCGAACATGGAACCGAGCGTATGATGCTCAGTGCTTCTTACGTCGACGAGCAGTTTCTCGGACATCATCTGATTGCAGAAGCTTCGTACCGTAAAGAAGACCAAACTTACACACCTTATTATCAGTCTTCTGGTCAACAAATTACCGATGTTGTTTCGTTAAAAGCGGCGCTGGCGAAAAGCTTTGACCGACTAAACATCGTTTATGGCATCGACGCTTATCAGGATAAACTCGACAGCAATCAAGCGCTCTACGATCCAACCATCGCTAACAATTCGGGCAATCTGATCAACAAAACTTACGCGAAAGTTGGCCGATATCCTGGTATCGAAGTCAGTTCCATTGCCGGATTTGTGCAAACTGATTATGCAATCACTGATGACTGGACCGTTGAAGGCGGTATTCGTTACCAATACATATCAAACGAGATTGACGATTTTATTGGCTACAGCCAACAGAAGAAAATAGCAGCAGGCAATGGTACTTCCGCTGATGCCGTTCCGGGCGGTGAAACCGACTACAGTGTTAGCCTATTTAACTTGGGTACGGTTTATCATTTAGATAGCGATTCGCAAATTTGGGCGAACTTCTCTCAAGGCTTCGACCTAGCAGACCCGGCTAAGTACTATGGACAAGGAGACTACACCCTTGTTGGCGATCACTGGCAGCTTAACGATAGCATCAACGTAAATAAATCTAAGATGTCGGGCATTAAAACCAACAGCTTTGAACTTGGTTACCGCCTGGATACTGGCGATCTGAATGTACAAACCGCCGCTTATTATTCACAGTCTGATAAGTCAGTGACATATAACAAGACAACCATGCTCATCGATGAAATTGATGACAAGAAGCGTGTCTACGGCCTGGAAGCGATGGCGTCTTACTGGATGAATGACAATATTCAGCTCGGAGCATCGGGTCATTACGTCATCTCAGAAGTCAAAGGCGACGGCGGCTGGCAAGACTTTACCGCGGGTGAAGCGAGTACCTCAAAAGCGAACGCGTGGGCGGGTTGGGTTGACTCGGAGCTATCAGTAAAAGTCCAAAGCCAAACCATGTTTGACTACAAAGATGACGATAAAAATGAACTCAATGGCTACACCGTGTTTGATCTCGTCGGTAACTATCAACTTCCCGTTGGTAGCCTAGGCTTTGGTATTCAAAACCTGTTCGATAAAGATTACACCACCATCTGGGGTCAGCGCGCTCAAATTGTGTATTCGTCTCATTACGAATCAGCAGCCTACGATTACAAAGGCCGCGGAAGAACGTTTGTTCTGAACTATCAAGTCAAGTACTAATCCGTACAACTTGAAAAACCATTCAAATAGAACAACGAAAAAGCCTCACAAAGATGTGAGGCTTAATTGTATCTGGTTACAAGTGAGTCCTATTCGACGTCCAGTACTCTGCTTTTCAAACGCTTGCCTTGAGTCAATTTTCTTACCAGAAGCGTGAATAACAGCATCAACATTGGGTATTGCAGCGTGATAAATACCAGAGACCAAAAGCCGCTGTACGATACGCTCGTTGCTGAATACAGGTACAACTGCTGTGCTAATATCAAAGCCAAAATAACAAAAACAGCCTGTCTGACACTTAACTGCACTTGGGATTTATCAAACGTCAAAACGATCACAGAGGCCGCCATCAGAATAGCGAGCCAGTTGCCAAATACTGGTAACGGCCAAACAACACAAATCACCGCCGTAAATACCGTCATAGCCAACCACACTCCTTTCGAAGTGAGTAACTGATCAACGTGTATCTCCGGGTTTACTTCCAAACGCAGAATATGCCAAGCGACCAAAATACCCAACAACGCCCCCAGCAACATATCCAAGATAAAAGCCGTACCAAGGAAGAATTTAGCCAGCACAACCAGCAACGTCATACCAATAATCAGCCCCGTTGAGCCATTTACGCCAAAGTTACCGATTTTGTGGAATAGAAAAGTGAGCACACAGCACCACACTGCGATAGGCAAGCTTGGAAAACTGAAACCGAAGCTGTGTGTAAGCTCGACCACTGGCATATAAACATGCGGTCTTGGCAATGAAAATCCCTGCTGCGCGACAAGTATCATCACTGACGTTACTGAAATTGCGAAAAATAGTCGAAAAACAAACCGGCTACCAAATCGCATCATCACGAACGGGAACAAAAACAGTAAAATGGTTGGTGCCGTGAGCTCTAAAATCATTTCGGCAGCCTGAGAAGCCGTCTGAAAACTGGTTGCTGACAATGAGCCGACCCAGTTTTGTAACTCCATCATCCAATCCAGTTCGATTTGACGAAACGATGGTGCAGACTCAATCAAATGATTAATGTAATGCACTGGTTGATGCGTCGCATCGTTGAAATAATCAACGACCGTTTGCCACTGTGCGGGATAACGATAAGTAGAAACGGGAAGCTGTTCTGGTGTTAGCAACATTGCTGACGCGATTTCGACACCATAATGTGGCGCAAACCAAATTGGTAGCTCATTTCCCCCCATCGAATTGATCATTGAGTAAGAAATGATCTCCGAATCTGACACACAGTCAAAGAACACGGCCGTCTCAGTGCGGCCTAACTCTTTGCCCACCGTAACGACTAATCCGGTTTCTTCCCAAGTTTCCCTTTGAGCAGCGGCTCTTGGTTGTTCGCCTTCAATTATTGTGCCTCCGGGCAAAGAAATTCGATTGGTTAGGATCTCGTGAATCAATACCAATTTATCATCTGCTCGCACAACACAAAGTGCGCCTTTTACTGACTCTGAAGACGACGACGCAGCAATAGCGGGGGAACTACCCAGTAATACGCAGTAAAGAGTGAGGAAAAATAACTGTCTCAACACAAAATGTAACCTTTAATAATAACCGACGTGTGAAGGCAGCAATACTGATAGATTTTGGAAAAACTTAGTGATGCCTTATGCGTATGATACATAAGACCGGGGAAGTTAGAGATAAAAAATTAATCTAACGCTGACATTACCCGGACATAATGCGTAATTGCGATGGCAATTCTGACAGTTATATGGGTTCATGTCAGGAAAATTTCTGCTCCATGTTTAAATTCTCAGTTCTGCAACTGAGATTAGGCGCATTTGTTTAAAATGAATAATTTCTAGCAATGTTTTGGGAATGCTCCATCCTCCATGAAAATGCAACTAAATGCATTTATATATTATTCTCCGAAATAAGGCTGTTCGGATTTAATCAGAATCACCAGGCATGATCAGCGGTGTTCTTAAGCAATGGGTTTTCTTAAGCAATGAATGTGGTGACCAAATCCCTGCTTTTCATAGAGCGCTAACGCTTGTTGATTAAAGTTCCATACTTCGACAAACATCTGCTTCGCGCCATAATTAATAAAAGTGGATTCAATTCTATCAAGCAGTGCTTTTGCGACCCCTTGCTTTCTGAACTCAGGCAACACGTACAGTTCATCAACACTGCCCATCATCACTGGCTTACTGACGACAGAAATTAGCTCACAGAAGTGACCAGAAACAAACCCTATAATTTCATCGTCCTTTGCAGCGACATAAACCAGACATTCTGGGTTATCTATATAGCGTCCGATGCTTTTCTCTTCTTCAATTTCTTCTGCCGTTTTAAACAGTTCCGGTGATTGAACATGATGCTCATCATGCAAGTCGAACATAAGGTCATTGAGAATAGAGATGTCGTCAAAACACGCCGATTTAATTACAAATGCACTCATAAAAAAGCTTACTAAAATTTGAACCTTTGTAGTTTGTGACCAAAGTACAGGGATAGCAAGTCACTAGGATCAATAAAGTCGTTATTTGGTTATTCTTACTGCGACCATATTGAAATTACCACTCGCCGGAAAGAAAAAAGCCCCTGCAGGGATTGCAGGGGCAAAACATTAAACGTGGAATAGATTAAATGCTATCGACGAAGAACACGTTCGATTTCACTCAGACTGGTTGGATCGTCAATGGTTGATGGAACCGTGTATTTCTCACCATCAGCAATTTGGCGAATGGTTCGACGTAAGATTTTCCCTGAACGCGTTTTCGGTAAGCGATCAACGACCAGCGCATGCTTAAAGCAGGCAACCGCACCGATCTCACTACGTACTTTTCCGACCAACTCGCCTTCCAGATCCAACTCGTCAACTTTAACGCCGTCTTTCAGTACCACAAAGCCAAGTGGAAGCTGCCCTTTCAGATCATCGTGAATGCCAACTACAGCACATTCTGCGATGGCCGGGTGACCACCAACGATTTCCTCCATCTCACCAGTAGAGAGGCGGTGACCAGCGACGTTAATCACATCATCAATACGTCCCATGATGAATAGGTAGCCGTCTTCGTCGAGATAACCACCGTCACCCGACACATAGTAGCCTGGGAACTGGCTCAGATAACCTGTCTCAAAACGATCATGGTTACGCCATACGGTTGGTAAACAGCTTGGCGGTAACGGACGTTTTAGCGCAACGAAACCTTGCTGATTGGCTTTCACTGGCTCACCAAGTTCATCAAGAATTTCAACTTGATAACCCGGAATTGGCTTTGTCGAAGATCCGGCTTTAACTGGCATCATTTCAATACCTGTTGGGTTACCCGCGATAGCCCAACCCGTTTCGGTTTGCCACCAGTGATCGATAACCGGTTTGTCGGCTTTGCTTTGCACCCATTCAAGAGTTGGAGGGTCCAAACGCTCACCAGCCATAAAGATGGTTTTTAAGTTAGACAAATCGTAATGTTTTAAAAACTCACCTTCTGGGTCTTCTTTCTTAATCGCGCGGAATGCGGTAGGTGCAGAGAACAACGCATCCACCTTGTACTCATCACATACCCGCCAGAAAGCTCCCGGATTAGGCGTTCTAACCGGTTTGCCTTCAAACAGTATCGTTGTACAGCCATGAATCAATGGTGCGTAAACAATGTAAGAGTGCCCTACTACCCAGCCAACATCAGATGCAGCCCAGAACACGCCACCCTGTGGAATATTGTAAATGGCACTCATTGAGTACTTCAGCGCTACCGCATGGCCACCGTTGTCACGAACCACGCCTTTCGGTTTACCCGTCGTACCTGATGTGTAAAGGATGTAGAGCGGATCTGTCGCCAGTACTGGTACACAAGCGTGTGGAAGTGCTTGGCTGTACTCTTGCTGCCAATCCAGATCTCTTTCTTGGTTTAGCTCGGCTTCACATTCCGGACGCTGGAAAACAAACACTTTCTCTGGCTTCCAACGGCTATCCATGATGGCTTTGTCCACCATTGGCTTGTATGGAATGATTTTGCTGATTTCGATACCACACGATGCCGTCATGATGACTTTAGGCTCGGCATCTTCAATACGCACTGCCAGCTCATTTGGTGCAAAGCCACCAAACACGACTGAGTGAATCGCGCCTAAACGTGCACACGCAAGCATCGCCATTGCCGCTTCTGGGATCATCGGCATGTAAATAACGACTCGGTCGCCTTTTTCTACACCTTGAGCAGACAACATACCGGCAACTTTCGCGACTTGATCGCGCAGCTCAGTGTAGGTATAGGTCTTTTTATTCCCTGTCACTGGTGAATCATAAATCAGAGCGGCGGTATCACCTCGACCTTGTTCACAATGGTAATCCAGTGCTAACCAAGACGTGTTCATCACGCCATCTGGGAACCAACGCTCAATACCGTTTTCATCAGTATTCAAGATGGTCTTTGGAGATTCGAACCAGTCGATATTCTCCGCTTGAGCGCGCCAAAAACTCTCCGGTTCGTTTTTCGCCCATAAATATTCTTTTTCGTATGAAGACATATTGCTTCCTCCAGTATGTCCTGACATTGCTTCTCTATTCAAAGACATTGGAGGGTACACGCACAAATCCCTCCATCAGTATTCTCGCACTTCGGCTCATGATGGCTTTTTGCACCACCCAGCCCTGTTCAGTTTGCTTCGCTTGTGCCCCAACTTTTAACGTTCCTGATGGGTGGCCAAAAGTCACCGACTCTTTTTCACCGCCACCAGCTGCCAGGTTAACCAGCGTTCCCGGCACACATGCTGCAGACGCGATTGCAACGGCTGCTGTTCCCATCATTGCATGGTGAAGTTTGCCCATCGACAACGCGCGGACAAGCACATCGATATCGGTATCATTTACCGCTTTGCCACTTGAAGAAAGGTAGCTTTTCGGTTTGGATACAAAAGCGATTTTTGGTGTGTGCTGGCGTGTCTGAGCTTCTCCTAGTTCAGAAATCAGACCCATTTTTAACGCGCCATGAGCTCGGATCGATTCAAACATTGCCAATGCAGCGTCATCGTTATTGATATCATCTTGTAGCTCAGTACCCTGATAGCCAATCGACTCAGCATCAATGAAAATGGTCGGAATACCCGCGTTGATAAACGTGGCATTGAAAGTGCCCACATCAGGCACCACCAAATCATCGACTAAGTTACCCGTTGGGAACATACTGCCTTCACCGTCCGCCGGGTCAACAAAGTCCACTTGAATCTCTGCCGCTGGGAATGTCACGCCATCGAGTTCAAACTCGCCGATTTCTTGCACGAAACCATTGACGATTGGCACGTGGATCAAGATGGTTTTACTGATGTTCACCTGCCAAACGCGCACCGTCACAATCCCATTTTCAGGAATGCGATCTTGTGGAATCAAGCCAGCATGAATGGCGAAGGGACCGACTGCCGCAGACAAATTGCCGCAGTTACCACTCCAGTCTACGAATGGCTTATCAATCGACACTTGGCCAAATAAGTAGTCAACGTCATGATCGTCTTGGCTGCTGCGTGAAACAATCACTATTTTACTAGTACTGGAGGTTGCGCCACCCATACCGTCGATTTGCTTCGCATAAGGATCCGGGCTGCCGATTACGCGTAACAATAGCTTGTCACGCGCGGCTCCAGCCACTTGCGCTTCTTCAGGCAAATCTTCGAGGTTGAAAAAGACCCCTTTACTCGTGCCGCCACGCATATACGTCGCCGGCACTTTGATTTGGCTCATTTGATTCGGAGTATTGTTTTCCATAACCACTCCTTATTGCGCCAAGAAATCTTGCGCGAAACGCTGCAGTACGCCACCCGCGTTATACACGTGAACTTCATCAGCGGTGTCTAGGCGACAGGTAACAGGAACGTCGACTTTTTCGCCATTGCTGCGTGTAATGACCAAGGCTAAATCAGCGCCCGGCTTAATCTCGCCAACTACGTCGTAAAGTTCCGTACCATCCAGTTCTAGCGTATTGCGGTTAACACCTGGTTTGAATTGCAGTGGCAGTACGCCCATACCAACCAAGTTAGTGCGGTGGATACGCTCAAAGCCTTCAGCAACGATTGCTTCTACCCCTGCCAATCGAACGCCTTTTGCGGCCCAGTCACGGGATGAACCCTGACCGTAATCCGCGCCAGCTACCACGATCAGTGGTTGTTTACGGTTCATGTAAGTTTCAATTGCTTCCCACATGCGAACAACCTGACCTTCTGGCTCAATTCGAGCTAGAGAACCCTGTACCACTTCGCCGTTTTCTTTCACCATCTCGTTGAACAGTTTCGGGTTAGCAAAGGTCGCACGTTGCGCCGTTAAGTGGTCGCCACGGTGGGTTGCGTAAGAGTTAAAATCCTCTTCTGGCACACCCATTTTCGCTAGGTATTCACCTGCCGCACTGCTCGCCATGATCGCATTCGATGGCGATAGGTGGTCGGTCGTGATGTTGTCACCAAGAACTGCTAAAGGACGCATGCCAGACAGCGTTCTTTCACCCGCTAGTGCACCTTCCCAGTATGGAGGACGACGAATGTAAGTACTCATCGGACGCCAGTCGTAAAGCGGATTCGAGTTTTGCGCCGCGTCATCCAGCTTGAACATCTGGATGTAAACCTGGTTAAACTGCTCTGGTTTAACGTGTTTACCAACCACCGCATCGATCTCTTCGTCGCTTGGCCACAAATCATTTAGGTAAATTGGTTTGCCGTTTTGGTCAGTACCCAGTGCATCACGCTCGATATCAAAACGAATCGTACCCGCTAGCGCATAAGCGACAACCAATGGTGGTGAAGCCAAGAAAGCTTGCTTCGCGTAAGGGTGGATTCGACCATCAAAGTTACGGTTACCAGACAGTACCGCTGTCGCGTACAAATCGCGATCGATGATCTCTTGCTGAATTTTTGGATCCAACGCACCGCTCATACCGTTACAGGTGGTACATGCGTAGCCGACGATACCAAAGCCAAGCTTCTCTAGTTCTGGCAGTAAGCCTGCTTCTTCCAGGTAAAGACGCGCAACTTTAGAACCCGGAGCAAATGATGACTTCACCCAAGGTTTACGTACAAGGCCAAGCTCGTTGGCTTTTTTCGCTACAAGACCCGCAGCGACGACGTTTCGTGGGTTACTGGTGTTAGTACACGATGTGATCGCAGCGATGATCACCGCGCCATCTGGCAACTCGCCCTCTTTCTCTTCCCAAGCACCAGAAATGCCACGTTGTGCCAGCTCAGAAGTAGGCAAACGGCGGTGAGGGTTCGAAGGGCCAGCCATGTTACGGCTTACTGATGACAAATCGAACTCAAGTACACGCTCGTAAACTGCATTATCAAGATCATCTGCCCAAAGGCCGGTTTGTTTCGCGTATTTCTCAACTAAGTCGACTTGCTGTTCATCACGACCAGTCAGTTTCAGGTAGTTGATGGTCTGTTCGTCAATGTAGAACATACCCGCTGTTGCGCCGTATTCTGGCGTCATGTTGGAGATGGTTGCGCGGTCACCGATAGTCAGGTCTCGTGCACCTTCGCCAAAGAATTCAAGGTAAGAAGAAACAACGCGCTCATTACGCAGGAACTCGGTAATCGCCAAAACGATATCCGTTGCGGTAATGCCCGGTTGACGTTTACCCGTCAGTTTTACACCAACGATATCTGGCAGACGCATCATCGATGGTCGGCCAAGCATTACAGTTTCTGCTTCCAGACCACCAACACCAATCGCGATAACACCAAGCGCATCAACGTGAGGCGTGTGACTGTCAGTACCTACACAGGTATCCGGGTAAGCAATGCCCTGCTTCGCCTGCACCACTGGAGACATTTTTTCCAGGTTGATTTGGTGCATGATGCCGTTACCAGCTGGGATTACGCTGACGTTTTCAAATGCGGTTTTACACCACTCGATAAAGTGGAATCGGTCTTCATTTCGGCGCTCTTCAATCGCACGGTTTTTCTCAAATGCGTCTGGCTCAAACCCTGCGTGTTCTACCGCAAGTGAGTGGTCAACAATAAGCTGTGTTTCAACCACTGGGTTTACTTTTGCAGGGTCACCGCCCTGATCGGCAATCGCATCGCGAAGACCAGCCAAGTCAACCAGAGCCGTCTGGCCTAAGATGTCGTGACATACGACACGTGCAGGATACCAGGGAAAATCGAGATCACGCTTACGCTCAATAAGCTGTTTTAGGCTGTCGGTTAATACGTTTGGATCGCAGCGTCGTACAAGCTGCTCGGCAAGAACGCGTGAGGTATAAGGGAGCGTTTCATAGGCTCCAGGAGAAATAGTATTTACGGCTTCGCGGGCATCAAAGTAATCAAGTTGAGTCCCCGGAAGCGACTTACGATATTGGGTATTAATATTTGTGCTCATGGTTTGCTTCCATTCAATCTGTACATCTTGGCCTTCTCCCCATCACTCTAGAAACGTTACTCTAGAAAAGTTGTTTGGAGACTTGATTGGAGAACTGTTTTTGAGATGTAGTAGTCGTTCTAGTCACCTTTGTGATGAGAAATACTCCTTCCCCCATGTGGAGAGAATCGCATAGAGGAAGGAGTAACGCGCTAGCGTTTTTCGATAGGCACCCATTCCTGATGGTCTGGACCTGTGTAATCTGCGCTTGGGCGAATAATGCGGTTGTTCGCGCGTTGCTCATACACGTGTGCAGCCCAACCCGTTAAACGGCTCATCACGAATATCGGAGTGAACAGTTTGGTCGGAATGTCCATAAAGTGGTAAGCCGATGCATGGAAGAAGTCCGCATTACAGAACAGACCTTTCTCACGCTTCATCACTGATTCAACACGCTCAGATACCGCATATAGGTGTGTGTCACCCACTTGCTTCGACAGCTCTTCTGACCAGCGCTTGATCAACGCGTTGCGCGGGTCACTTTCGCGATAAATCGCATGACCAAAGCCCATGATCTTGTCTTTGTTAGCAAGCATTTGCATGATGTTCGCTTCTGCTTCATCTGGCGTCTGCCAATCTTCAATCATTTCCATCGCCGCTTCGTTTGCGCCGCCGTGAAGTGGACCACGAAGCGTACCGATTGCCGCAGTAATACAAGAGTGGATGTCTGACAGTGTTGATGCACAAACGCGTGCAGCAAATGTTGACGCATTAAACTCATGCTCTGCGTAAAGGATCAATGAACAGTGCATCACTTGTTTGTGCAGTTCCGTTGGCTCTTTACCAGTCAACAGTTTCAGGAAGTAACCACCGATGCTGTCTTGAGTCTGATCTTCAGTGTCGATACGTACACCGTCATGACTAAAGCGGTACCAGTAACAGATCATTGCAGGGAATAGCGCGAGCATACGCTCCGTTGATTGCAGTTGCTCTTCAAAGCTCATTTCCTGCTCTAAGTTACCCAACATTGAACAACCTGTACGCATTACGTCCATTGGGTGCGCAGTCGCAGGAATCAGTTCAAGAGCTTGTTTAAGCTCAGTTGGCAAACCACGAAGACTTAACAGGTGCGTCTTGTAAGCATCGAGTTCTTGTTGATTTGGTAAGTGACCACGTAACAGCAGGTGCGCCACTTCTTCAAATTGAGCATTATTGGCAAGGTCAGTAATATCGTAGCCGCGATAAGTAAGACCTGTTCCCGTTTTACCGACAGTACATAAAGCTGTGCTTCCAGCGCTTTGACCACGTAGGCCTGCGCCACCTAACTCTGCTTTCTTTGCTTCAGTTTGAGGCATTGTTTGAACTCCTTTTCTATCTGGCTGTGCTCTCTTTGGAGCGTTTTTATTCACCAGACAATTTTCACGTTATTGGATTTGATAAATTCCGATTATCTTTTCTTGGGCTTCCGTTTATTCTCTACTTCCCCGCTATTTTCCTTCTGAGAATAGCTGGTCAAGTTTGTCTTCGTATTCGTGGTAATTTAGGTGCTGGTATAGCTCTTTACGTGTCTGCATCGAATCAACCAGCGCTTCCTGATTGCCTACTTGTAGCAGGTGCTTGTAAACCGTTTCTGCAGCTTTGTTCATTGCACGGAACGCACTGAGTGGGTAAAGCACCATGTCCACTTTCGCTTTTGCCAACTCATCACATCCGTAAAGTGGCGTTGCACCGAACTCGGTAATGTTCGCCAGAATCGGAACATGTTTGCCCGTTGCTTGTTCAAGCGCATTTGAGAACTGTAGGTATTGATCCAGTTTGTTCATCGCTTCTGGGAAAATCATGTCCGCGCCCGCTTCCACGCAAGCAATCGCTCGTTCAATCGCGCTGTCCATACCTTCAACCGCAAGGGCATCGGTACGAGCCATAATCACGAAACTTTCGTCGTTACGCGCATCAACCGCCGCTTTAACACGGTCTACCATTTCTTGCTGGCTAACAATCGCTTTGTTTGGGCGGTGACCACAACGTTTCTGCGCTACCTGATCTTCCATGTGTACTGCAGCCGCGCCTGCTTTTTCCATTTGTTTGATCGTGCGAGCGATATTGAATGCACCACCAAAACCCGTGTCGATATCCACCAATAATGGCAAATCACAGGCGTTTGTAATGCGGTTAACGTCCACCAACACGTCATTGAGTGTGGTGATGCCTAGGTCTGGCAAACCGTATGAAGCATTTGCAATACCGCCACCAGACAAGTAAATCGCCTGATGCCCCAGGTTTTTCGCCATCATGGCGCAGTATGGGTTAACGGTACCGACAATTTGTAGCGGATTGTTTTGTTCAATGGCGAGTCTGAACTTCGCCCCCGGTGTTAAGCTCATGACGAATTCCTTCTAGTCTTTATCTAAACTTTCAGTTTCTGTATGAATAATCTGCGATTGGATGAGTTTTCGACTCCCAGAGATGTGTCGTCTCATTAACATTTCTGCAAGTTCTTCATCGCGATTACGAATGGCTTCCAAAATATATTTGTGTTCGTTGAGTGCTTCGTTTGGACGAGATTGCGAACGTGGTGACTGATAACGATACATGCGCAGTAAGTGGTACAACTCATCACACAACAAAGTAATCAACTTGCTATTTCGGCTTGCCTGAATAATGCGATAGTGGAAATCAAAGTCACCATGCTGGTGGAAGTAAGAAGAGCCTTCTACCTGGTCGATATGCTTTGAATGTGTCGACAATAGCATTTCTAAGCTCAATAGCTCTTCTTGGGTAATATGGCGAGCCGCAAGCCTTGCTGCCATCCCTTCTAGCGCTTCTCGTACCGAGTAAAGCTCAATCAGCTTTTCTGGAGAAAAGGTCGTGACTCTCGCTCCAACATGCGGGATACGTTCAATCAGACCCAAACCTTCCAAACGCATCAGCGCTTCACGTAAAGGCCCACGGCTGACTTGATATTTCCTGGCAAGCTCTGGCTCTGAGATTTTACTCCCCGGCGCAACATCACCGTTTACGATAACTTCTATCAAAGACTCCGTCAGTGTTTCAGACTTAGTGTGTTCTTTCTCAGAAGCTATCACTTTATAACGAGCTTTTAACTCAGAGTTCATATTCAGGCACTCACATCAATGACACCGAAATGTCTACAATTCCTTAACCTAAATATAAAATAAACGATCAAAGTGTCGACAATCAAGTAAATTGTCGACAATTTAGACTAAGGTCTTATTAAAAAATCGGATATAAACGAAATATAAGCGGGATGGTAGGTAAAATTGTCATACGAAAATCTTAATTGTCGACAATTACTCTACTCTTATCTATTTGATTATTAATAATAATCATGCGGGTAGATAAACAGATATTGAGTTACAGCGTCATTCTTTGGGCTCAAATTGCTCAAAGACTTGTTGTCCGGTCATCGTTTTTGAATCCGGATGGAGTTCGTAATACCCCGGTTTTTCGTCGGTAAAGATTTCCAAGGTCAGCTTAAAATTGGGGTTGTCGAACAATCCCGCAGATAAGATGTACTCATTGCTGGACAGCAAATGGTAGAACAGGTTCGAGCCACACTCGCCACAGAAACCTCTTACTGCCCACTCAGAAGACTGATAACGCTTAGGTTCCGAGCCTTTAAATGTGACGTCTGAGCCACAGTGCACCGCATGAAATGCACCGCTCGTCCATTTTCGGCACATGGAACAATGACATAAGCTGACTTCATTATTTGGTTCTGCAATAACTTCAATTGCACCACATAAACATGTCCCTCTCATCATTTCACTCCTTTGCTATTTTGGTGCGTTTATTATGGTTGGTTTCTGTTCACTTCGCGTGTTCTGGCGTGAACTTTATGAACAAAATCCCCACTATGCCCAATATTCTCTTTATCTACCTTTTGCAGACATATCGTTAACACTTATTTAACCTTTCAACAAAGTTCAGATTCAATGCTGAAACAACAATAAGACTCATCAACAGAATAGAGTCACTCACATAAGGAACGTGAACATGTTAAAGGTAATCAAACCAACGCTCGCCGCATCTATCATCGCAGCTTCATTTTCATTTAACGCTTTTGCTGCCGATATAGAAAAAGTGCATTTCCTCATTCCTGGTGGTGCCGGTGGCGGCTGGGATATGACAGCACGCGGTACGGGTGATGTTTTAATCAAATCAGACATCGTTGAAACCGTATCATTCCAAAACCTATCTGGTGGTGGCGGCGGTAAAGCCATCGCTCACTTGATTGAAACGGCGGATCGCCAAGAAGACACGCTAATGGTGAACTCAACACCAATCGTAGTACGATCTCTTAGCGGTATTTTCCCACAATCCTTCCGTGACCTAACCCCTGTTGCTGCAACTGTTGCAGACTACGGTGCTATTGTTGCGTCTGCAGACTCGCCGTATAACTCATGGGAAGATGCAGTAAAAGCGTTTGAAGAAAACCCACGTAAAGTGAAGATCGCTGGCGGCTCAGCTCGTGGTTCAATGGACCACCTGGTTATTGCGGCCGCATTTAAAGGCGAAGGTTTTGACGCACGTAAAGTCCGTTACATCGGCTACGATGCGGGCGGCAAAGCGATGGCTGCGCTACTTTCTGGCGAAACTCAACTCCTTTCAACTGGCTTAGGCGAAGTACTTGAAATGTCTAAATCTGGACAAGTTAAAGTGCTGGCTATTACTGCTCCTAAGCGATTAGATGCAGCGCCAAACATTCCAACTCTGACTGAATACGGCAATGAAACTGTCTTTGCTAACTGGCGTGGTTTCTTCGCTGCACCAGGAACCAGCCAAGAGAAAATCGACGAATGGAATTCTGCATTCACCAAGATGTACAAAACGGATGAATGGCAAGTCGTTCGTGACCGTAATGGCTGGATCGACAACTATAAAGCGGATAAAGATTTCTTCGCGTTCCTTGAAGATCAAGAGAAGCAAATGGGTGATCTAATGCGCGAATTAGGTTTCCTTCAGTAGCAGTAAACGGGGCTATTTCTCCAATACCAAGCCAGTAATGAAACCTGATTTGGTATTAGCCCCACCTGTATTTGCACTCTAAGTTTCACCGTATATGGGCATTGTCGACAATTATTTCGGCATACACACTCCTTTGTTTATAGATTGATAAGCGGATCGGCTAGCAGCGAAATGCTTAATTGTTAATGAATCACCTTGCTCATTAACGCCCATATACGGTCTTTTCTACCTTCGTTAGGAGTTGAAGATGTCTCGTTCAACCAATTTTTTTACCAAAGAAAACTTGCTCTGCCGCGATCGCGTCGGTGCGATGATCTTTTTACTTTTCTGTCTGGGCTACGGTTTCCAAACTTCTCAAATCGCATTGTTTCCTGGAGATGAATATGAACCGTTCACCGCTCGCACATTGCCGACAATTCTGACGTACATCGGTATCGGTTTAGCACTTTTACTGTTAGTCACCGGCCAGCCGAATAAGAAAAGTGGTGCTGTGTTGACGTTCAACTGGAAGTTGCTGATCTCATTTTTAGTGTTAATGGCACTATATGGCGTTGGCCTAACTTATCTGGGATTTGTGTTGGCGACCGGTTTCTTCCTTCTAGCAGGCTTTTACTTACTAGGTGAAAGACGTAAGCCGATTTTGTTTGGCGCTTCTTTCCCGTTTGTTATCGCCTTTTATTTATTGCTGACTCAAGGTCTAGATATCTACCTTGAGCCTGGTTTGATTTTTACCATCTGGTAACCAAAGAAAGGAAAGAGTTATGTTAGATGGAATTTTACAAGGTTTATCCACTGCGGTAATGCCAATGAACATCATGATGGTGATTGTTGGCTGTTTCGTTGGTACGTTTATCGGGATGCTACCGGGTCTTGGGCCTATTTCAGCTATCGCGTTGATGATCCCAATCACTTACGGTCTCGAACCTTCTTCTGGTTTGATTTTGATGGCTGGCGTTTACTACGGTGCGGTATTTGGCGGCTCTACGTCTTCAATTCTGATTAACGCACCGGGCTGTTCTTCAACGGTGGTAACGGCATTTGACGGTTACCCAATGGCGCAAAAAGGTCAGGCGGGTAAAGCATTAGCACTTGCTGCTTACTCTTCTTTCACTGGCGGTACACTATCGGCGATCATGTTGTTGGTTGCGGCTCCTGCACTAGCAAGTGTGTCGCTAAGTTTCCAATCCTCAGACTACTTCGCCTTGATGCTTCTTGGCTTGTCTGCGGTAGCCGCATTCGCTGGTAAAGGTCAGGTAATTAAAGCCTGGATGATGACCATTCTTGGCTTGATGTTGTCTACAGTCGGTATCGATAAAGGCGTAGGCGTAGAACGCTTTACGTTCGGACTGACTGACTTGATGGATGGCTTTAGCTTCTTGTTACTTGCCATGGCGACCTTTGCGCTGGGCGAAACGTTGATGGGAATTCTAAAACCTTCTGCAGATACGAGTAACGAAGAGCAAGACAAACTAAGCAACATCGGATCGATGAAAGTTACCAAAGAAGAAATTAAAGAAGTGGCACCTGTTTCTATTCGCTCTTCGATTCTAGGTTTCTTTACTGGCGTACTTCCGGGCGCAGGCGCAACGATTGCCGCATTCCTAAGCTACGGTTTGGAACGTAATCTGGCACCAAAAGACAAGAAGGAAGAGTTTGGTAAAGGCAGCATCCGTGGTCTGGTAGCACCAGAATCGGCGAACAACGCAGCATCAAGCGGCTCATTTGTACCACTGTTGACGTTGGGTATTCCAGGTTCAGGTACCACCGCAATCATGCTAGGCGCTTTGATCGCCTATGGTATTCAACCTGGTCCTCGCCTGTTTGTTGAACACCCGGATGTATTCTGGTCAGTGATTATCTCTATGTACTTTGGCAACATCGTACTGGTTATTCTGAACTTGCCACTGATTCCGTATATCTCGAAACTACTGGCGGTACCTAGAACAGTACTACTTCCGATGATTTTGTTTTTCTCAATCACGGGCGTGTATTTGGTCTCATTCAATACCATGGATGTGTTTGTGATGTTGCTTGTGGCGATGGCTGCTATCGCACTCCGATTAGCGAACTTCCCTCTCGCTCCGTTACTGCTTGGTTTCATCCTTGGCGGTTTAATGGAAGAGAACTTACGTCGAGCATTGATGATATCGGATGGTGAGTTGAGTTTCTTGTGGGAACGTCCTATTACTCTAACCTTTACGGTATTGGCAGTACTGGTACTAGGCAGCCCACTGTTAGTAAAACTGTTCCAGAAACTACGAGCTCAACCAGTAAAAGTTGAACAATAAATAAGTCACTCGTCCCCCATGATTGACTTCTACAAAGCCACCAGCTCGGTGGCTTTTTTCTTTGACCTTTCGCTACTATCTTTCTTGCATCAAGTTCAGTAGGGTTAACGCCTTAAAAATAAAACATAAAAACAAAAATCAAGGAAGACTTATGCTGCTGGAACTGACGTTGTTATTCGCTGCCGGAGTGATTGGAGGGATCATGAATTCTATTGCCGGAGGTGGCAGTTTTGTCACTTTTCCTGCGCTAATGGCAGTGGGTGTTCCTCCCGTCATCGCAAATGCCACCAACACCTATGCCTCTTGTGCTGGCTACATTAGTGGTGCAATAGGCTTTAGAGAAGAGATCCTCAAGAATAAGCAAGAGTTGCTGTTTACCATCAGCTTAAGCCTTATCGGTGGTGGCATTGGTGCCTACCTGTTACTGAATATTCCTGAGTCCGTGTTTTTGGAAGCGATTCCCTGGCTATTATTGTTTGCCACCTTACTGTTTATCTTTGGCTCACGTTTAACTAGGGCAATAAAAGCCTTAACCAAAGACCATAAACACGCCGGTATTTTAGGTGCAATCGCATTAGGCATTCTTTTAGTTGGGGTCGCTGCGTACGGTGGTTTTTTTAATGCGGGATTAGGTGTGATTGTACTGAGTTACCTGGTGATCGCAGGTCATCAGGACATCAATTTAATGAACGGATTGAAGCTGCTTGTATCGACCTCTGTTTCACTGGTCGCTATCGTTGTTTTTGTCGCGAATGGCTCTATCGACTGGAGCAAAGGAAGTGTCGTCATGGCAGGTACGTTAGTGGGCGGCTATCTCGCAGCCCGCGTGTCACGTCAACTGAATCCAAATCACGTTCGCAATTTTGTGGCACTTTTTTCAACGGCCATCACCGTCTACTTTTTCATTGATATCTACGCATAATCTAACCCCCTCAAACAAAAAAGCGCCATCAAATCGATGGCGCTCTGTGTATTGTAAGTTTGGACTTTATTTAATCAATCCAACTTCTTTGTAGTACTTCAATGCACCTGGATGAAGTGGTGCTGAAAGACCATCCTTCACCATTTCTTCTTTCTTCAGGTTAGCGAATGCAGGATGAAGACGGCGGAAGTCATCAAAGTTTTCAAACACCGCTTTCACAACGTTGTAGACCACATCTTCTGGTACTGCTGTTGAAGAGACAAACGTAGCACCCACACCAAATGTGTGAGCATCTTTTTCAGTTCCACGGTACATACCACCTGGAACCGTTGCGACACGATAGAAACTATTATCGGCAATCAGCTTAGCAACGTGTTCGCCTTCAATCTCTACGATATTGCTATCACATGAAGTGGTCGCCTCTTTTATCGCACCACTTGGGTGACCAACGGTATAAACCATCGCATCAATCTTGTTATCACAAAGTGCTTTAGACTGCTCAGAGGCTTTCAGCTCAGAAACCAGTTTGAAGTCATCATTTGTCCAGCCGTACTCTTTCATCAGAACTTCCATCGTACCGCGCTGTCCTGAACCAGGGTTACCAATATTCACACGTTTGCCTTTCAAATCATCAAACGAATTAATATTGGCATCTTTACGTGCAACGACAGTGAATGGTTCTGGGTGAACAGAGAATACCGCGCGTAGTTCTTTGAAAGGGCCTGCATCCGCAAATTGGCTGGTACCGTTGTAAGCATGATATTGCCAGTCTGACTGAGCGATACCCAAATCTAATTCACCGGAACGGATCGTATTAATGTTGTAAATAGAACCACCGGTACTTTCAACAGAACAACGAATTCCATGGTCAGCACGTGACTTGTTCACAAGACGACAGATTGCACCACCCGTTGGATAGTAAACCCCGGTCACCCCACCCGTACCAATCGTTACGAAGGTGTCTTCAGCAGCGACAGAGAAGCTCGCACTCAGTGCCGCAAGAGATGCGGTTATTGCAACTTGCTTAAACTTTAACATTGAACATCCTTTTTCCTTTTGTTTGTGACGGTTCAAGTATAGCAAGCGTTAATCGATTGATTATGCATGAGTTCACAGCATATAAAATTCGTTTACATGTTTGTATACAACAAATTTATTAATTGATAACAAAAAGCCCCGAATGTACGGGGCTTGAGTTAATACTGCTTTTTCTTAGTTACTGGAGCATTTTCTGATTAGAAGAGCCGAATTAAAAGAATCCTAGTGGATCAACGCTGTAACTGATTAGAAGGTTCTTGGTGTTTTGGTAATGACCCAACATCATCTTGTGCGTTTCACGTCCAATACCCGACTTCTTGTAACCACCGAACGCTGCGTGAGCTGGGTACGCATGGTAACAGTTGATCCAAACGCGGCCCGCTTCAATGTTACGACCCATACGGTAAGCCAGGTTTTGATCACGCGTCCAAACACCTGCACCTAAGCCGTACTCAGTATCGTTAGCGATCGCAAGTGCTTCAGCTTCGTCTTTGAAAGTCGTAATCGCGATAACAGGTCCAAAAATCTCTTCCTGGAAAACGCGCATCTTGTTGTGACCTTCCAATAGCGTTGGTTGAATGTAGTAGCCTTGCTCCAGGTCACCTTCTTGTTTCGCAGCGTCACCGCCAAAGACAACTCGCGCGCCCTCTTGACGGCCAATTTCTAAGTAGCTCAGAATCTTATCGAACTGTTCTTGTGAAGCTTGTGCGCCAACCTGAGTCTCTGTATCTAACGGGTTGCCTTGCTTGATTAACTTCGCTCGTTCGGCCACTTTAGCGACAAACTTGTCATAGATCGACTCATGAACCAACACACGTGATGGACAGGTACATACTTCACCTTGGTTAAAGAAGCCCAACAGCGTCCCTTCGATACATTTGTCGACAAACTCATCTTCATGATCAAACACATCTGGGAAGTAGATGTTTGGCGATTTACCACCCAACTCAACGGTAGAAGGAATCAGGTTGTCAGCTGCACATTTTAGAATGTGGTTACCGACTTGCGTTGAACCTGTAAATGCCAGTTTAGCGATGCGATTACTGGTTGCCAGTGCCTGACCCGCCTCTGAGCCATAACCATTTACCACGTTCACTACGCCTGGTGGAAGTAAATCAGCGATTTTTTCCATCAGAACCAAAATCGACGTTGGCGTTTGCTCTGCAGGTTTGAGTACCACACAGCAGCCTGCTGCTAACGCTGGCGCAAGTTTCCATGCCGCCATCAAGATTGGGAAATTCCAAGGAATGATCTGACCGACCACACCGATCGGTTCTGGAAAGTGGTACGCTGCCGTTGTCTCATCAATTTCAGCGGCGCTGCCTTCCTGAGCTCGAATACAACCTGCAAAATAACGGAAATGGTCGACAACAAGTGGGATGTCTGCTGCCAGTGTTTCACGGATCGGTTTACCATTTTCCCATGTCTCGACCAACGCTAGCTCTTCAATGTGCTGTTCAAGACGATCTGCAATTTTTAAAAGAAGATTAGAACGCTCTGCAGCGCTGGTTTTCGCCCACTTTTCTCTGATGTTGTGTGCCGCATCCAATGCTAAATTGATATCAGCTTCACCAGAACGAGCCACTTTACAATACGGCTTTCCGTTAATTGGAGAAATATTGTCGAAGTACTCTCCTCCGGTCGGTTTCACCCACTCTCCACCGATGAAGTTGTCGTAATGTGATTTGAAGTTCACGATGGCATTTTCACTACCTGGTTGTGCGTAAATCATAACTCTTCCTTTTGTTTCTCGTTCAGTTAGTGTTTGAAACACTTTGTTTTTCTGACAGTGTCATAGTCACTGTTAACGAAGAGTAATACGCAAGTCACAGGCCAAGTAAGAGATACTTGTTGTTAATTAAATGTAACACTATGATTACCAAGCGATAACAAATTAAGTGAGTGTTGTTTGAATAGATGTATGGTGTGAACACCAGTGTTCAAGTGTTCCAAAATGGCACATGCTCACTGTGACAAAATGGTACAGTCATGGAAATTCAACCTATTACGGATAACAATTGGCTTTCGACTTCTTGGCTTAGAAGTGAACAAGCGGGTCTAAAACAGCGCCGACTCCCTGAAGATGTCCGTGTCAACTCGGCGACACTTAAGGACAGACGTCACCAATTGAATTTTCTGCTAGATGCAGTTAAGCAATTTGCGCTGCCTCTGTTTAACCAAATTTTCGCACACAGTAATAGTCGACTGATTCTTACGGATGCAGATGGCGTGATCATTGGTAGCTGGGGAAAACCAAGATTTAGAGAGAAACTGACCGAAATTGCCCTTAGCTCAGGTGCCTGTTGGCAGGAAAAGCTGAAAGGTACAAACGCCATCGGCACTGCTTTAGTCGAGGCTAAACCAGTCTCGGTAATTGGCGATCAACACTTTATCCAACACCATCGTTTCATCAGTTGCTCTGCAAATCCTATTTTCGACCATCTAGGCAGGCTACTCGGGGTCTTAGACATCACCAGCGAACAGGAAAAGCATGATCTGTCCACTCAAGTGTTAGTGCAGAATATGGTTCAGTTGGTCGAAAACCAGATGCTAAATCAGATTCCAAGTGGTCATATTCGGGTCGATTTAGCCTGCGACAAGAATCTATTAAACAGCGGCTGGCAAGGCATAATTATCGCCGACGAAGCAGGTGAAATTTTGGCACACAACCAAGTTGCCTCTCAGTTACTCGACCGAAGCACAGTGGTGGGTCAATCATTAGAAGAGATTTTAGCGCATCAGAACTCAGACCAACCTATCGTATTCAAAACGGCACCACTCTCAAAAACAAAAATTCAGTCCCGCTCCTTAAGTGCCTCCAATGATCTTCATTTTGGCGACTCGAAAGTTGAACACTGTTGGCAACAAGCAAACCGCGTTATCGATAAAGACATCAGTTTATTGATACTGGGTGAAACTGGCGTGGGTAAAAACGAGTTTGTGAAAGCGCTGCATAAAAATAGCCAGCGAAAAAGTGGCCCTCTGGTGGCAGTCAACTGTGGCGCACTGCCTAAAGATCTGATTGAATCCGAGTTGTTTGGCTATGTTGCGGGAGCCTTTACCGGGGCAAACAGCAAAGGCTATCAGGGTAAGATCCGTCAAGCCCACAAAGGCACACTATTTCTCGATGAAATTGCTGACTTACCAATCGCTGCACAAAGCCGCCTATTACATGTACTTCAGGACAAAACGGTACTTCCTGTTGGGTCCAATCAAAGCGTTCAAGTGGATACTCAGATTATTGCGGCAACACACAAAGATCTTGAAGCCTTGGTTGAACAAGGCGAATTCCGACAAGATTTATATTATCGCTTGAATGGGTTGATCATCGAGTTGCCTAGATTGGAAGAGCGACAAGACAAGCAGAAGCTGATTGAAAGTCTTCACCGCCGACATGCGGAACCAAATCAACACTTATGCCCTCACCTATTATCTCTGCTGCTCTCATATTCGTGGCCGGGTAACTTGCGAGAGCTCGATAGCCTGATTAAAGTTTCTGCACTAATGGCACAAGGTGAGGCGGTGTTAGAGCTTGCTCATGTCCCAACTCACTTATCTAAGAAACTTAGCCAGATACAACAACAGGCAAGCGCAGAACCGACTACGGATATACGTACTACAGTCGAAGACAAACTGGTAAAAACCTACCAGGCCAATCAAGGGAACATCAGTAAGACATCTCGTATGCTCGGTGTGAGCCGGAATACGATTTATCGGAAACTGAAGAGCATGGGAATGATTAAGTAGTCAATCATCGTTAATGATGGCTATGAAGGCGATTTGAAGAGCACCCTCAATAGGTGCTCTTTCTTTTTATTGTTGGCGTTAGAGTCCGCCAGCTTGTTGTGCCTGTTTAACCAATGCCTGACGTTGAGTTTCCTTTTCAGATACCACTTTATTGTTCTTTTGAGTGTCCTGCTCCAATTTGGCAGGGTTAAAAACAAAGTACTTGTTAAGAGTCATCTTGAGAACCTCAATGAGTTGTGATTGTTACCTTTAAGCCTTTAAAAAGAGAATCAGTGAAAACGGATTTCTCTGGTGGCTTGTGGCTGATGTTGAAGATAGTGTGTATTTAAAAGTGACACATCCTCCATTTACGAAGATATTCCGGGCGTAGTTCAAGGGCTTACCTAATACGACTGTCAGAGTAATAACACTAATAACAGAACGCGTGATAACGGTTCTTATTACTTGCTTGGCAGCAACTTATTGTCTCAAAAAGAAAAAAAGCATGCCTCAACGACCAGGCGTAAAGGATGAGTTTTGCTCTGGATTGAAAGTACACTTGCCCTGCATATCTCTTCATTTCAATGAAAATTTTGTCTACAGGTTCAACATTCAACCTTTTTTGAGAAATATTTAGCTGTTTTTTTAGGCGCTAAAGCAAAGAAATGGAGACAATCACAATGAAGTGAGAGCTCTCTTGACTCTACCCACTAACATTTGGGAGGCGTTATGAAAAGTAACAAGCTAGGTCATGTGATGTCATTTAGCAGAATGTTTTCTTTTATTGCGTTTTTGACCGCCACACTCGCTTGGATTCTGAGCATGTATGCGTTATTTACGGTCTCCGCTGCAGCTCTGGTTATCAGCGTAATCCTGTACTTAAAAGATAAATTTCTCCACTCTAAACGTCACACTAAAGGAAAGAGTGCCTGAAGACTCTCGCCTTGGTTTTTCCAACACAAAATGGATGCCACTTGGGCATCCATTTAGATTGTGTCAGTGTACTTAAAACGTATTAAACGTCGTAAGTTGTAGACGCTGTGTCACCGCCTGTACCAGTCCAGTTAGTGTGGAAGAATTCGCCACGTTCACGGTCGATACGCTCGTAAGTGTGAGCACCGAAGTAGTCACGTTGAGCTTGAAGCAGGTTAGCAGGTAGACGAGCTGTTGTGTAACCGTCTAGGAAAGTAAGCGCAGAAGTCGTACATGGCATTGGGATGCCTGCTTCTAGAGACTTAGCTGCAACTTTACGCCACGCTACCAGGCTGTTTTGTAGGATGCCTTTGAAGTAATCATCAGAGCCTAGGAACGCTAGATCTGGGTTCGCTTCGTATGCATCACGGATGTTGCCTAGGAACGCAGAACGGATGATACAACCACCACGCCACATAAGAGCAACGTTACCGTAGTTTAGGTCCCAGCCGTTTTCGTTAGACGCTTCGCGCATTAGCATAAAGCCTTGAGCGTAAGAGATGATCTTAGACGCTAGAAGCGCTTGACGTAGTGCGTCAACCCACTCTTGCTTGTCGCCTTCAACTGGAGTGATTGTCTTGCCGAATAGTTTTTCAGCTTCAACACGTTGGTCTTTCAGTGCAGACAGGCAACGAGAGAATACAGACTCTGAGATAAGCGTTAGAGGAATACCTAGGTCTAGTGCGTTGATACCCGTCCATTTACCGGTACCTTTTTGGCCAGCCGTGTCCAGGATCTTCTCAACTAGCGCTTCGCCGTCTTCATCTTTGTAGCCAAGGATGTCAGCTGTGATTTCTACCAGGTAGCTGTCTAGCTCAGTTTTGTTCCAGTCAGCAAATACAGCTTGCATCTCGTCTGCAGACATACCAAGACCGTCTTTCATGAACTGGTAAGCTTCAGTGATCAGCTGCATGTCGCCGTATTCGATACCGTTGTGAACCATCTTAACGAAGTGACCTGCACCATCGTTACCAACCCAGTCACAGCAAGGCTCGCCAGCGTCAGTTTTCGCAGAGATACCTTGGAAGATAGGCTTAACTGCTTCCCAAGCTTCTGGTGCGCCACCTGGCATGATAGATGGACCAAAACGTGCGCCTTCTTCGCCACCAGATACACCAGTACCGATGAAGTGGATGCCTTTTTCACGTAGTGCTGCAACGCGACGGTTTGTATCTGGGTAGTTAGTGTTACCACCGTCGATGATGATGTCGCCTTTGTCTAGCAGAGGAACTAGCGCGTCGATGAACTTATCTACAACGTCACCTGCACGAACCATCAGCATTACTTTACGTGGTGCTTCTAGCTTTTCTACTAGCTCTTCAAGAGAGTATGCGCCAACGATGTTAGTGCCTTTTGCTGGGCCTTCCAGAAACTCGTCTACTTTAGCTGCAGTACGGTTGTGAGCCACAACTTTAAAGCCGTGGTCGTTCATGTTTAGGATAAGGTTCTGACCCATTACCGCAAGGCCAATTACACCGATATCACCTTTCATTGTTTCTCTCCAATTGTGTTCTATTGACGAGCAGCTTATTTAGCAATTTTTGCTGCTGCGTCTAAATCTAAATACCACTCAGTCAGGCCAGCTTTTGACTGGACCTTCGCTGCCGGATATGGCAATTCTTCTGCAGGTGAGTTGTTAATCTCTTCAACGATATCCGCTTTACCTGCGCCAAGTACCAAGTAACTGATGCGTTTTGCTGCTTCCAGAACGCGCGCTGTTTTCGACACGCGAAGCTGACCAGATTCAGGATGCGATGCAATGACAGACAAGTTTGTGTCGTCATAGTTGGTTTGACCAGGGAACAGAGATGCCGTGTGACCGTCCGCACCAACGCCTAGCAAGATCCAATCGAATACTGGAGCACCGTGTAGAGACGGGATCGCATCCAGCATTTCTTTTGCAAATCGCTCAGCTTCAGCTTGTGGATCATCTTCACCACGGATGCGGTGGATGTTCTCAGCAGGCAAGTTTACCTGGCTAAAAAGAAGTGCGTTCGCTTCGCCATAGTTACTTTCTGCATCATCAGGAGCAACACAACGCTCATCACCCCACCAGAAGTGCAGGTTTTGCCATTGAACTGACGTCGCGTAAGCATCCGATGCTAGAAGTTTAAACAGCATTTTTGGCGTGCTGCCACCTGAAAGCGAGATGTGAACAGGTCGGCCCATTTCGCTAAACGCTTTCATGTCGTTTGCTAGGCTTTCTACTACCTGTTCTGCTGTTTGATAGATCTTATGGTTGATCATAGTTCACAGTAGTCCGTATCTGTTAAGTTTTTACATGGGAAACGCCAAGCACGGTCATCGCGCTGTAGCAAGTCATCCGACTCTTTAGGGCCCCACGTACCACATGCGTATCCAAAGAGTGATTGCGGGTCTTGTTTGAAGTCCAGAATTGGCTGCACATACTGCCAGCATGCTTCAACTGCGTCACTACGCGCAAACAATGTCGCGTCACCGTTTAGTGAGTCAAGCAGCAAGCGCTCGTAAGCCGTCAGCATTTGCGTTTCTTCTAGAGAAGTGTAGTGGAAGTTCATCTTCACTTCTTTGGCCTTAAAGCCTGCACCTGGCTCTTTCAAACCGAAACTCATCTGGATGCCTTCGTCTGGCTGAATACGGATGATCAGTTTGTTTTCTGGTGCATTTTGGCCAAACACTGGGTGTGGCGTCGCTTTAAAGTGGATAACCACTTCTGTTACGCGCGTTGGCAGTCGTTTACCTGTGCGCACGTAGAAAGGAACACCATTCCAACGCCAGTTGTTGATGTGTGCTTTCAGACCGATGTAAGTCTCGGTACGAGAGTCATCAGCAACGCCGTTTTCTTCACGGTAGCCCAGTAGGTGCTGACCACGAACATCAGATGCCGTGTACTGACCTAGAACAAGGTCATTACGAAGCGCTTCTTCATCCAGAGGTTTCAAACACTGAAGTACTTTTACTACTTCATCACGCATCGAATCAGCATTGATTTGTGCTGGCGGCTCCATACCAACCATCGCTAATACTTGTAGCAAGTGGTTTTGGAACATATCACGCACTGCGCCAGAGTTATCGTAGTAGCCACCACGCTCTTCTACACCCAGGAATTCCGCACCTGTGATTTCGACGTAATCAATGAAGTTACGGTTCCACAGAGGCTCAAACATCGCATTTGAGAAACGGAAAACAAGCAGGTTTTGAACCGTTTCTTTACCTAAGTAATGGTCGATTCGGTAGATTTGATGCTCTTGGAAATGCTCGTGGATTTCTTTGTCCAGAATACGGGCTGATTCTAGATCGTAACCGAAAGGCTTTTCGATGATCAGACGTTTCCAGCCATCTTCTTCGCTGTTTAAACCATGCGCTGCAAGACTTGCCGGGATCACGCTGTATAAGCTTGGAGGGGTCGCTAGATAGAAAAGCGTATTACGCTGCTCTAGCTTGTAGTCGATGGCTAGTTGATCTAATCGAGTCACCAACTTGCCGTAATCTTGGGTGTCAGAGGTATTGATAGCTTGGTAGTGCAGATGGTTAATAAATGCATTAAGCGTTTCTGGCTCTGTTTTTTCCATCTCCTGAAGCGATTTCTTCAGCTTCTCGCGGTAAGATTCATCACTGTATTCAGTTCGACTTACGCCCAGAATCGCAAAGTTATCTGGAAGCTGCTTATTCGCATAAAGGTGGTATAAAGCAGGAATTAACTTACGGTATGTAAGGTCGCCTGAAGCACCAAAAATAACGATGCTGCTGTTTTCTGGTATTACCATCATCTTTCCCTTAAAAACGAGGTACTTATTGTGTGCCAGGATATGGCTCAAGGATTTGCCTACCCTATCAATGGCACTTCAAAATAGAAAATTGCTCTTACCTATTACGTTGATAGGTAAGTCAAATTAGGCCCAAAGAACCTCAATAAGTGATGCTCGTTTACCACTTCAAAGCACGACTTGCTGAGGTCATTTAGGTCAAGGAGCCCTCCGTCACTTAGGTTAAGGAGAGTCCGACACGGTGCAGTATTGTCTACGACAATTTGATTTACATCAACACTTGCCAGTGCAAACGTTTAAATAAGTTGCAGAAAAACGGTTAACTCATTGTATTTTATATATAAAAAATCTATAACCAGAACCACTCTCAATTTGAGTAAAAACTCAAAAGTGGGCAAAAATTATTCTTTTAATAATCAAAGCAGTAGTTACTTTGATCATGACACTTATCATTTACCATTAATCATTGTTGATAATCATTCTCAATAATAGATAATATGACGCATGTCTACCTACAACGATAACGCAATGAATGCTGGCGTAACCCGCACACACCCCATAAACCGTATTCAGAATGTGCTTGATTACATCCATAACAATTTGGAAATGCCTCTGAATGTTGATCACCTTTCGCAGCAAAGTTGTTGGTCCCGATGGCAATTACAACGAGTTTTTCAGCAACACACTGGAATGTCAGTGGCTCATTACGTTAGAGAACTAAAATTAAGCTACGCCGCCGAGCGTCTGGTCAATAGTTCTGAACGCTCACTGGATATCGCGATGGATCTCGGCTTTACTTCAGAAAATGCCTTTAGCCGCGCTTTCAAACAAATGTTCTCTGTAAGCCCCAGAGAGTATCGCCAAAAACAGCAGTTGTCTGGCCTTAGGCAGCCTCTGAGTTTGGTGTTTGCCCCCGAAGCTTCAAGACTAGATGCTCACTTTGCCGATGTAAGAATCGAAACAAAACCGGCGTTTTACCTAAGAGGTGTTCACCAGTCCATCAATGGCCTGTTCTCCTCCGAGCCAGATTTTCAATGGATCGTGCCCAAACTATGGGACCGTCTTTTTTCAGTCAAAAAGCATCTCTATCAAGATGCTTGTCTTGGCGTCATTGACGTGACGAATGCTCATGCAAGTTGTTCTCAGCTGGAATATTGGGCGGGTTACCCGTTCGAAAGTGATCAAGTATCCAACAGCAGTGATGAGACTTTTTCTCCGTTGGATTCTTTGTTTGTCCCGCAACAAAGCTACGCCGTTATCACTCACAATGGCAAAGCTTCCAAGTTAGCGCAGACCCTGGAATGGTTCATCCTTCACTGGCTGCCGAACTCAAACTACCGTGGTATCGACGGGTACGAACTGGAAATTTATCCCAGAGACTACCAACCTGAAAGTGAAGACGCTCAAATGCAATACTGGCTCCCGGTAAAACCCTCAGATTCAAAGTAAAGATTTGCTGCAGCACGCAGTGACAACGCTATCTTTGCACCAAATTGTTAACTTTTCTCTTTCCCCTGCCTATAGAATACAAATAACAATCATTATCAAATAAAAAGTAGTGGAATAGATATGAAATGCCCAGCCCGATTTCAACGCTCAGCCCTCGCTGCCGTTGTTTCTGCACTTGTCTCTGGCTCTGTCATCGCCAATGAAGGTCAATCACAATACGAGACCATCACTGTACTTGGCGAAACTTACCGCAATACCGCAACAAAAACGGCACTAGCACCAGAAGAAACGCCTCAGGCGATCACCATCCTTACCAAAGAAGAAATGGATGTACGTGGTGTCAGTACCATCAGTGAGGCGTTGCGTTACGCGTCCGGTGTCAATACTGAACTGCGCGGAGGGGCCGTTTCTCGCCTCGATCTGTTTAATATTCGTGGTTTCATTAACTACACCAATTTTTACGATGGTCTTCCCCTACTCTTCAATGGCTGGAACCTTCAGCCACAAATTGATGCCGTGGCATTGGAGCAGATTGAGGTTTTCAAAGGACCAACGTCGGTTCTGTACGGAAACATCCCGCCAGGTGGCATGGTGAATATCATTGCTAAAACGCCACAGTCTGAACCTGAAAATAGTCTCGCCATAAGAACTGGTTCTAATCATCTAAAAGAGGTGAGTTTCGACACAACTGGACAATTAGGCTACTCTGACGTGGATTATCGCTTAGTCGGCTTGGCAAAACAGCAGGACGGACAGGCCGAGACTTCAGAGGAGGAGCGCTACGTTCTCGCTCCTTCCTTCAACTGGCAAGCGACCGAAAACACGCTGGTGAATGTAAATGTCTACTATCAGAACGATCCTTCTGCGGGAATATATACCACAGTGCCAGCTGCGGGTTCGGCTTCAAATAACCCACTCGGTTCAATGTCTCCGAACACTTATTTAGGCGATGAAAACTGGAACACATACGAACGTGAAGTTCTTATGGTGGGATATAAAATTCAGCATGACTTCAACCATAGCTGGCAGTTTTTGCAAAATGCTCGCTACATGACAGCGGACGCGTATCAGGAAAACACCTATAACAGTGCCCTCGCGGCTGATAACCGCACCGTTGGACGTAACGCCTACCTCACCGATGAAGAATCCATGTCATTTGTTGTCGACAACCAGTTGTCAGGCTTTATCAAAACAGGCAACTGGGAACATAACCTGCTTTTTGGTTTGGACTATCAATACTTAGACTCGGATGTGAAGTACAAAGATACGCTCGACTACTCGTTGACACAGGACATTTTTAATCCTGACCACAATCAAATTGATAGGAATGCTCTGAATTTCCAATATCAACAAAATCTTGATATTCAGACCAAGCAGATTGGTGTCTATTTCCAGAACCAAGCGCGTTACGACAAACTAGTAATGATTGCTGGTCTACGTTGGGATAAGTACGAGTCAGATACGGATACCACCAGTGATTACCTTGGTTCTATCTCCAACAGCAAAGAAAAGCTGGATGACACCAATGTTTCGTTCCGTGTTGGCGGTCTATACGAACTTGATTTCGGAATGTCGCCTTACCTGACCTACTCCGAAAGTTTCGAACCGATTGCCGGAGCAGATGCGAATGGCAATGCATTTGAGCCTTCAACAGGGCATCAATGGGAGCTGGGTTTTAAATATGCACCATGGGGAAGTGATATTTCGGGCAACTTAGCGCTCTTTCATATCACCAAGAAAAATACCATCTTGAACGACCCGAACAACCCTTATGCGCCAAATTATCAAGCGGGTGAAGTCGTCTCTCAAGGTGCCGAGTTAGAGGCAAAATGGCAGGCAACGCCAAAAGCAGACTTAACGCTTAACTACACCTTCATTGACATGGAAATCACCGAAGACAGTTATTACGGTCAAGAAGGTAAAACTCCAGTCTGGGTGCCAGAGCAAATGGCATCGCTGTGGGCGAATTACTACTTTGAAGGCGCGTTGTCCGGACTACAAACCAGCGCAGGCGTTCGCTATGTTGGAGAGTCGCAAATGGACGCTCAGAACAGTGAGCAAGTTGCGGATTATACGCTGGTAGATGTATCGGCAAGCTACGACTTCTCTTCTGTGTCTAAATCACTTGAAGGTGCCGCGGTTACGCTGTCTGCATCCAACCTGTTTGATAAAGAGTACTACTCTTGCTACGACAAAAGTAACTGCTGGTTTGGCGCAGAGCGCTCTGTTGAAGCCAAGTTAGAGTACAAGTTTTAGTTCGCTGGCAAGGTTTCAACTTTGAAATAAAAAACGGTGGCTTCAATGCCACCGTTTTGGAAGATCTAACTGGCCAGAATAGGTTACCTTGTCACTTTCTTATAACAGCGCTCAGGACGCCCCACCGTGCCGTAATTTAAATCAGCCTCTAATTCACCAGAGCTAATTAAGTATTCCAGATATCGTCTTGCCGTGGTTCGACTAGCTCCGATTTTTTCTCCGGCCTCATCCGCAGTGAGCATTTCTTCACCCGGGAACAAGTCTCGGATTTTATCTAGCGTCACACTATCAATGCCTTTTGGCAGACGTTTTGCGCCTGTGTCAGCAATATTGTTCGACTGAAACATCTTATCAACCTGACTCTGATCCAGACTGCCTGCGACATCAAATCGCTCACGCTGTGCAAGATACTTTTTCAGTGCTACCTCTAACCTCGGAAACATAATTGGCTTAAGCAGGTAGTCGACAACTCCACCACGCATGGCTGTTTGCAGCGTATCAACATCCCTCGCAGCGGTAATAAGAATGACGTCGCAAGTTTGATTTTTAGCACGTAACGTATTGAGGATCTCCAGCCCTGTCCCATCGGGTAGATACACATCCATCAGCAGTAAATCGGGGTTGAGTATCTCCAATTGCATTTCTGCTTCCATTCGCGTTGTAGCTATGCCCACCACCTCTAAGCCGGACAGTTGGCTGAGGTATTTATGGTGGAGTTCTGCAATAGCGAGATCATCTTCGATGATCATGACACGCGTTGCCGTCTTCATATTTGTTCTTCCTTAGGCAAATACACGGTTATTCTCGTTCCATATTGCGTATTCGGCAGCATCTCAACATGACCGTGATAGCGTGTGGCGAGTTGATTGACCAAGTGCAACCCCACACCGCGATTATGGAGTGCTTTTGTTGAAATGCCCTTTTTGAAAAGTGTTTGTGGTTCAATGTTTTCTGGCAGCCCACAGCCCTGATCGCTGACTTCCATGATCACTTCGTTACCGTAGTCACTCAGCGATACCTCGATGTCACGTCGTTCAATCGCCACCGTCGACTCTTCACGAATCGTCGATAACGTCGCATCAAAAGCGTTGTCAATTAAGTTACCCAAAATGGTCACCAAATCCTCTGCGTTCAACCATTCAGGTAGCGGCTCTAAGCGGCTCCCTTCTTCCACAACCAGGTTTAAACCAAGCTCGCGAGCACGTTCTGTTTTTCCCAACAGCATACCCGCAATCAGAGGATCTTTTATCGTGTCGCGCAGAAACTCGATCATCGCTTGATAATGTGCGGTTTCTTGGCCTATTAGTTTTTGCACCGCATCAAGCTCCCCCATTTGGACAAGCCCACTAATGGTGTTGAGCTTGTTTCTGTGCTCATGCGTCTGCGAACGTAACAGTTCCGCGTATTCCTTTGTCTGAGATAACTGTTCTGTTAGCTCACTGATCTCGTCACGTAAGCGAAAACTGGATACCGCACCCACGACTTTTCCATCAACGTATATTGGGGAACGATTGGCAATTAAGCGTTTGTGGTTGAGGTAAATTTCAATGTCGTGATCTTCTTGACCCGTTTCAAGCACGGTATATAAATCGCTATCACGTAATGTGTCTGTTAACGGTTTATTGAGTGCCGTTTCTCTGTCGATTCCTAATATCTGACACGCGCTGCGGTTTATTGAACGAAGGACACCTTGAGAATCAATGCTTAATATCCCTTCTTTAATGGTCCCCATCGTGACTTCGAGCTCACCATACAAGCGGCCAATTTCTTCAGGTTCAAAGCCCAGGATGGCACGTTGAAACTTTCTTGAGGCATAGTTAGAAACCACCGCATTTGCGATAACCACGATAATTACCATCAGAATTAAGAAGGTTAAGAAAGGCTCGATGCGATCTTGTAACCGCTCGAGCAAATAACCTACCGACACGACCCCAATGACTTGGCCTTTATCGTCAAAAATTGCGGCTTTGCCTCGAATGGAGTAACCCAATGAGCCCTTCGCTGTCGATATATATGACTTGCCTTCATCGAGCGCTCGTTGGTTATCACCGCCTTTCATTGGCTTTCCTATCCGCTCATCGATAGGGTGAATGACACGTACCCCATTTCGGTCGCCAATGACAATAAATGCCGCACCGATCGCTTGAGTCAGCTCGCGAAAACGTTCTTGATAACGTTGTGGATCATCACTCTCAATGATTTCACGCACGATCTCGGAGTTTGCTAAAAACTGAGCAATACCGAGCGCTTTCTCACCCATTTCCTGCTCTTGATTGACTTTCAGGTACGTAACCCCTGCAGCGACAAGGAGCAGTAACTCAATGAGACCAGAAAGTGTCATAATAATGAGCATTCGCTTACGAAAGCTAATGGTGCTCCAACTCATTATTTACTCCTCATCAACACCTTCCAAGCCACATAAGTTAACATTGAGTTAACAGTCAGGCTGTTATCAGATAGCAAATCTGTGAACAACACAAACAAACAGCAAAGTTTGTGCTCAAATAATAGACGGCATGAAAGCGTTAAAGACAATCATTCACCAAAAAATGGGGAATCACCTTATATTCAACAGCATACATAGCACTTACTCGGAAACATGAATTCGATCACGCCAATTTAGGCGATTTTTAAAGCGCCCTTAGGTTTTCAAGCGTATAATTTTTAGTCAGGGAGGCCAAACAGAGCCTCTCACTTATAAAGCAGTGAAACCGGAAGTCTATAAAGAGCTCAACATCATTGTCAGTAAATTCGAATAAAAATCTCATAAAAAGAAATACTGCGATATGACAAATAGTTAGACACCCTCTGAGTACTAAAAAACCATAAACAGAGGTGTATTTATAGTTAGAAGGAACACTTAAAAATGGAACGTGATAATTTTGGAATTTGTCTTAATAAGGCCATGTTGTCAGAAAATATGTATTCAACTTTCACGCATGTCCGTGCTTATGAGAAAAATGGAGGTAGCGCGTCAGAACTTAAAGTGCTGCTGTCATTCCCTCAGATGAGTGGAAAGGATCTATTGAATACAATGTGTGGCTCTCGCCAGTTAGAGTGGAGAGCAGAGTTCCACTGCCCGTACCAAAAATAAAGTTATACTAAGTTGGCGTCTGGTAAGCATTAACCGGACGCCGTTGTAGCCCGCTTTTCTCGCTTTAACCACTTAACATCGCACGATTATTCCTCTATATTAGAGCTAATACTCTATAACAAAGCAGCCACTATGAAACAAACTGGAAAGTTTTGGGTACTTACTCTCATCAGTAGCTCGATTTCTTTCGCCTGTCATTCCACTCCTATTACCCTAGATAGTGCATGGCAATTGCTATTAGAAAACAACTATTTACTCAAAGCACAACGCTCAAATGTTGAAAGTTATCAATATCAGGAGAAAGCAACTGGCAACCTTAATTTGCCGCAAGTTTCTCTTGGCGCAAACTATACTCGCTTAGATACCGACATCACCCTTTCTGGCAAGCAGATTTTCGACAGCACAGGTGCTGAGATTGCGGTTCCGCCTGCCTTTCAAAACATTCTGGGTACGCTAGCGAACACCACGTCGACCATTACTGAGCGTGATATTTTCTCTTCTTCTATTCGCGCGATCTGGCCTATTTTTACTGGCGGTCGTATTTCTGCCGCGCAGACTGCCGCCGAAGGGAAAACCGACGAAGCAAAAAGCCAACTCGCGATGGAACAACAAGCGCGTTTTGAAGATCTGTCGAAGTACTATTTTTCAGTTGTGCTGGCAAAAGAAGTGCTGGCGACTCGTCAAGCCGTAGAAAAAGGGCTGAGAAAACACCGCGACTTCGCGATTAAGCTGGAAGAGCAAGGACAAATTGCCCGAGTAGAACGCTTGCAAGCTGAAGCGTCATTAGATAAAGCCTCGGTTGAAACTCGTAAAGCCTTGAGTGATCTCACCATTGCTGAAGCCGCGTTGGGAAAAATTCTCGCCCAAGAGCAATCTGTTGAGCCAGCAGAAACGTTATTTATCAACACGAGCCTTCCGCCCCTCAATGCCTTTATTGATCAGACATTACTCACCTACCCTGGTTTGGATCTTCTCGATGCTAAAGACAAACAAGCTCGAAGTTTAATCAAAGCGGAAAAAGGTAAGTACTATCCCGAAGTCTTTTTATACGGTGACTACACCTTATATGAAGACGACTCTCTCGCAAGCCAAATGAAACCCGATTGGTTGGTCGGCGTTGGCGTGAGTGTCCCATTGATTGAATCAACTGGCCGAAGTGAAAAGACCAAAGCGGCGCAAAGTATGGTTTCGCAAGTCGACGCATTGAAATCTCAGGCGAAACAAGACTTATCACTATTAGTTCAGAAAACCTATCTGGAAGCTCAACAAGCGATTGATGAAGTGCAAGGGCTAGAATCCAGTATCGCACTTGCAAACGAAAATCTGCTTCTGCGTGAAAAAGCGTTTACCCAAGGCCTGTCTTCTTCGCTCGATGTTGTTGATGCGCAGCTCTATGTCGCCAATATAGAAACGCAACGTTCGGCAGCGAGATTCCGCTATCTGATCTCTTTAACCAAGTTATTGGCATTAAGTAGCGAAATCGATAGTTTCCAACAATATAAAAACACCGCCTATACCCCAGCTTTACCGTCTAAAGAGGTGAGATAAACCATGGCAGCAAAATCATTAAAACCTATTTTATTATCACTTTGCGCTGTAGGTGTTACCGCTTGGGTTGGCTTTCAGTTTTATCTGGCTTATCAGCCAGATCCGGTTCGTCTGCAAGGCATGATCGAGGCACAGCAATACAGCATTTCCTCAAAGGTACCGGGGCGTATTGATCAAGTCATGGTCCGTAAAGGAGATGATGTTGAAAAAGGCCAGCTAATTTTCACGCTTCACAGTCCAGAAATAGCGGCAAAATTAGAACAAGCCAAAGCGGGTGAGAAAGCTGCAGATGCCTTGGCCCAAGAGGCAGAAAAAGGGGCTCGTGAACAGCAGATCCAAGCCGCTAAAGATCAATGGTTAAAAGCGCAAGCCGCTGCTAATCTCATGGAAAAAACCTATAACCGAGTTAATAACCTGTACCGAGATGGTGTCGTTGCTGAACAGAAACGCGACGAGGCATTAACTCAATGGCAGGCAGCAAAATACACAGAAAGCGCGGCTTTCCAAATGTATGAGATGGCGAAAGAAGGCGCTCGCAGTGAAACCAAAGTCGCAGCGGCAGAAAAAGCACGCATGGCGTCTGGCGCGGTTGCTGAAGTAGAAGCTTACGCCAAAGACACCCAAATACACAGCTGGTTTAATGGCGAAGTGTCTCAGGTTCTACTGCAAAGTGGAGAACTTGCACCACAAGGTTTTCCTGTCGTTACGGTTATCGATACACAAGACGCGTGGGCAACGCTGAATGTGCGTGAAGATCTTCTGAAGTATTTCAATGAAGGGACAACCTTTCAGGCTTACTTACCCGCTTTGGATAAGAACGTAGAATTTAAAGTCACGCATGTTGCGGTAATGGGCGACTTCGCGACTTGGCGTGCAACGGATGCGGCTCAAGGGTTTGATTTACGTACTTTTGAAGTCGAAGCAAGGCCAGTCCAGCAAGAGTCCGACTTGCGTATGGGCATGAGTGTTGTAGTTGAACTCTGAACACGGCCTTAGGTTAACGTTATGACGATTCAGATTTCACAACGCCATATAGTACGACGCGATAAATGGTTGGCATCCTGCCTTACTTGGGTGCCCATTCTGCTTGCTCTGACGATTTGGGGAGTATTCTCTGCTGGTATCGCGCGAGATTTGCCCATCGGTATCGTGGACATGCAGCACTCGCAGCTTTCGCGTAAGCTGATCCAATCCTTAGATGCTTCTTCGACTTTGTCGGTGGATTACCATTACACCAGTACCACCGAGGCGAAAAATGCCATGATCGAAGGTGACATTTACGCTTACGCCGTGATCCCTCCAAAGTTTGATCAGGACATACTTCAGCACCGTCAGCCTCAGCTGTCTGTTTTTTTTAACAGCCAATATATTCTGGTAGCGAAGTTAATAAACTCGGCTGTTACTCAAGCTCAAGGCTATTTTGATGCTCAGTTGCAAACCATGGGTAATCTCGCCAAAGGCAATACCACTTCGCTTGCTGCTATCGGGCAGGCCGTGCCTGTTTCGACACAAATTACTGCGCTTTTTAATCGCAATACCAACTATGCACAGTTTCTGGTTACGGCTATCGTGCCCGCTATCTGGCAGATTTGCATCGTAGTAAGTACGATTTTAATTCTTGCTGCTCATTTTCGTATTTATGGTGGTAAAAATAGGTTCGAGTTTCTCGGTGATAAACCTTGCTTACGACTGGCGTCGATTCTAAGCCATTACATTCCAGTATTTATGATCCAAGGTGCTCTATACCTCTACTGGTTTTATGGTCTCCTTAACTGGCCAATGGAAGGCAGCGTAGTAGTTATATTACTGGCACAGCTGGTGACGATTATCGCCTGTATTATTATGGGTGCCCTGTTTTTCTTTCTGTCTATGGATCCCGCTCGCGCGATGAGTTTCGCTGGTGCGTTTACTGCGCCAAGTTTTGCCTTTATGGGCATTACTTTTCCAGTCACAGACATGAGCACGCTTGCTACGGCTTGGCGCTCGTTGTTACCCATTAGCCATTACATCGAAGTTCAGGTTGGCCAAGCAAGTTATGGGGCACCAGCGGCTCAATCACTGAGCTCTTTATGGACCATGATTGGCTACGTTGTGCCTTTGCTACTCACTGCTGCGTTAGTTCACAAACACCGAAATGCCACAAGCCTTAATCAAAATCAGGAGATCGCATGACGCTCTGGCAACTGATTAAAGCGGAAATTCGCTCAATTTTTACCAACCCGGTCGTCACGCTAACCGTCTTTGGTGGTGTGATATTTTATTCATTCCTATACCCACTGCCCTATACCCAGCAAACCCCACGGGAGCAGCCGATTGCAGTTGTTAATTTGGATGACAGCCAGACCAGTCTGAAATTAGAGCGTATGGTGGATGCGACACCTCAGGTAAAAATTGTATCCAGGCTACATACCATCGAAGACGCCAAACAAGCCTTTTTGAACCGCGATATCACCGGTTTTTTAGTCATTCCTGAGCACTTCTATAAAGACTTGATGCTAGGTAAAAGCCCAACTCTTGCCTATGCCGCGGACGCTTCTTACTTTTTGGTGTATGGCACAGTCGTAGAAGGTTTAGCACAAGCTGGCGGGACGCTAGGTGCGCAGGTAAAAGTCAGTAAGCTGGTGATTGAAGGTGTGCCTTTGAGTATGGCCAGCCACAACTACTCGGCGATAAAACTAAATATGAAACCGACCTTTAACCCCACCATGGGTTATATCGAATATGTGGTACCTGCGGTGTTCATTCTGATTCTACAACAAACGTTGATCATGGCGGTTGGGTTGCAAACAGGATCACAGCGACATGGTCGAGGTTACTGGTCACAAGTAACAACGCCTTCATTACTGCTGGTAAGGACGCTTATCTTTGTCGCGATTTATTTCCTGCTTAGTACGTATTATTTTGGTGCCAGCTTTGAAAGGTTAAGCGTTAATCACATCGCTCAGGCAACTGAACTGCTTTCCTTGCTGGTTCCGTTTCTGTTGAGCTGCTGTGGTTTGGGTTTTTGGCTCGGTTACCTTTTACCACGCAGAGAACTGGTCACCTTAGTCGTTTTGGTCAGCTCAATGCCACTTATCTTCCTTGCCGGATTCATTTGGCCAGTAGAATCCATTCCGGCTCCCCTGCTTTGGATTGCTGATTTAAGCCCGAGCACTTGGGCGATTAAGGGCTTTCTCGCCTTAAATCAAATGGGCGCAACATGGCAACAAGTGGCTAAACACTGGACTGCCCTTTGGCTGCTAACCGTGTTCTGGGGCGGTATCGCGTATTGGATAGCCAGACGCCACTCAAATCCTGTCGTGACAGAAAGTGTAAGCTAAAGAACGGATAAGCATACGAACACAGCCCGTGTGTTATCGTCCAAATAAGCCGCTTTTCATTGCCGAAATAAACACAGTAAAGCCACAAACAACAAAGGAGCCTAAAAAGGCTCCCTTTGTATCACGTCTTGTTGTGTAATTGACTTACGCAACATCTTCTATTGATTCAGCGTTTTCTACTGGCTCGAAAAACTCATCGTGCAGTGCACAAATTGCTCGCTGATACTCTTTATCACCCACAACAAATTGTACGTTAACATTTCGTAATGATGAGTGAAGAGCCACTGGCGTCACACCACTATTCATCAGTGCCAATACACCTTTCGCCAAGGTTTTGTTGGTGTCAATCTGAGAACCAATCGCTGAGATCAACGCTACCATACGGCCTTTAATTGATGCTTTCGGGTAACATTTTTCCGCTTTATACAGAACTTTGTTTAAGCTGTCTGCATTACCACCCAGGTAGTAAGTAATCGAGTTGGCGTTCATTTCTTTACCAACCAATGTCACGTGTGCATCTGAGATGATTTCCATCAGCTCGTAACTCACGTTATCAACTTTACCAACCATCGCTTGGTCAAACAGATGCAACGCAAACACTTTCTGCTTACCCGCGATGATCTCCACTTTGTCTTCCTCTGGACGGTAACCAGAAGAAATCAAAGTACCTTCATGTTCAGGTTCAAATGTGTTTTTAATTTGCAGTTCGATACCACTTTCGCGCAAACCCGCTGCTGCGTTAGGGTGGATAGCTTCCATTCCCAGGTTAGCTAGCTGGTCAGCCACGTCGTAGTTCGTGCTGCCAATTGGCAATACTTTCTCAGGACCAACAACACGTGGGTCAGCAGAACTTAAGTGATACTCCTTGTGGATTATCGCTAAATTCGCTTTCGTGATCGAAGCAACTCGGCTGAAAGTCATCTCACTGTAGCCTCGGTCATACGTATGCATAAGACCTTCTTTACAATATGCATAACCCGTCACGATAGGTAGTTCTTTTGATACATCGATATCAGCAAAAGCTTCACTGATTGATTCATCAAGACTCTTCGGCTCGGTTGTATCCCAACCTGACAAGTCGACAAACTTAGCGTTAATGCCCATGTTTTTCAGTTTCAACGCGGTGTTATAAGCACTGTGCGCTTCACCAATTGAAGAAAGAAACTCACGGATTTGAGGCAAGTAGTGACGCAGTGAAAACTGGCCGTACTGGCACGTTTCTAAAATATTAGCGATACAGTTTTTCGCTTCTGAAATGCGTGAACGAATAAACTTATCCGCTCGCATTCGATTCATTGGATCGGCGAAAATATTCTCGTTTGTCAGCAACATACGATTTTCTACGTATGCCAACGCTTCTTCCCACGAGTCATCACGCTTAGCAACCAGTTGGTATACGCCCGCTTTACTGGTTTTTTTACATTCTAATAGCGCGTCAGTCATACCACCGTAAGCCGATACAACAAATACTCGGTTGTATGGTGTCTTGGGACGAAGAATAATATTGTCTAGAACAGCATCAAATGCTGTCATTGAAGTACCGCCGATTTTTTCTACGGTAAAAGTCATGTTAAGCCTTTTTTGATTGGTAACTTAAAAAATAAAGAAGAGAGAATTGAAATGTGAGGTGGAAACCCACCTCACAGTGACTATTTAGTTTTAGTCAACAAGAGGGTACACGCCGTTCTCATCGTGTACTTCCGCACCTGTGATAGGTGGGTTGAATACGCACGCCATTACCATTTCTTTGTTTTTATATGCTCTTAGGTAGTGCTCGTCGTTCTTGTCCAGAATATACAGTGTACCTGGTTTGATTGGATAGGTTTCACCACCTACCACTTCAATCTCGCCTTCACCACTCATACAGAAAACTGACTCTAAGTGGTTTTTGTAGTGGATGTGCGTTTCCGTATCTTCGTAGATAGTTGTGATATGGAAAGAGAAGCCCATCTTGTCGTCTTTCAACAACATACGGACACTTTCCCAAGTATCTGAAACTACACGTCGCTCACTGTTGCGACACTCTTCGAGTGTTCTAACGATCATTATTAATTTTCCTTATTAAGATGCTTGTTTGAAGTGTTTTGCAGCGATAGTTTCTACTGCATTTTCAAAAATGCTTAGTCCTTGATCGAGCTCTGATTCACTGATGGTTAAAGGACAGAAGAATTTAACCACTTCGTCGTCTGGACCAGCAGTCTCGATGACCATGCCGCTGTCAAAACACGATTTAGCAATTTCTGATGCCAGGTCACCACTGTTACACTCGATACCAACCATCATGCCGCGACCTTTTTGCTTCACGAACATTTGTGGGAATCGACGTACACAACGCTCAATAACGCTACTTACACGCTCTGAACACTGCTTGATGTGCGTTTCAAAGTCTTCATTAGCCCAGTAGATTTCCAGCGCTTTAGCGGCAGTGATAAATGCGTGGTTGTTGCCACGGAATGTACCGTTGTGCTCACCTGGTTTCCATTGGTCAAGCTCTGGTTTCAGAAGCACAACCGCCATTGGTAAACCGTAACCACCAATAGATTTCGACAAGGTTACGATGTCTGGCTGAATGCCTGATGGCTCAAAACTAAAGAACGTACCCGTACGTCCACAACCAGCCTGTATATCATCGACAATCATAAGAATGTCGTTTGCTTTACAAATTTTGCTTAGACGTTGTAACCACTCGTTTGAAGCGACATTCAAGCCACCCTCACCCTGTACTGTTTCAAGAAGTACAGCGGCAGGCTTGTCCATGCCCGCTGAGTTGTCGTTAAGCATGGTTTCGAATAGAGCCAAACCATCCACGCCTGCGTAACCTTCGAAAGGAATACGAGACACGTTGTGAAGGCTAGAACCATTGCCTTGTCTATGATGCTGGTTACCAGTTGCCGCCAATGCGCCTGCTGTACAGCCGTGGAAACCATTGGTGAAAGCGACGATGCTGCTGCGGCCCGTTACTTTTTTAGCCAGCTTAAGTGCTGCCTCAACGGCGTTAGTACCAGTAGGCCCAGTGAACTGAACTTTGTAGTCCAGTTTTCTTGGCTTAAGAATGTAGTTGTCTAGCGCTTCAAGAAACGTTGCTTTCGCTTCTGAGTGCATGTCTAGACCATGTGTAATACCGTCCATTTCAATGTACTCAAGTAATGCTTGCTTAAGTACAGGGTTGTTATGGCCGTAATTTAGAGATCCCGCTCCAGCAAGGAAGTCTAAATAGCGTTCGCCCTGTTCTGTTTCCAGCCAGCAGCCTTTCGCTTTACGAAATACGACTGGAAAGTTGTTTGAATATGAGCGTACGTTGGATTCCTGCTTTTTGAAAATATCCATGATGAGACCGTTTTTTAATTCCTATTGTTAGGGGATTATTTTAGGGGAATTCGATACAAGTACTCTGTATCGTGTTTGCCTTTAAAGTGAGCTTTTTCATCCAAAAATGTGCTTACTTGGCCTGAATTGCCGTTCATCGCATCTAACTTTTTGAATAAAGCCCAAGAAGCTTTGTTGTCTTCCGTGATAGTCGTTTCTACCATCTTCACGTTACTTAAACCTTCTCTGGTCAGAAGCTCTTTTAACATGCGAAACGCTAAACCGTGTCCTCTGTAACGAGGTGACACTGCAACCTGCCAGACAAATAACACTTCTTGTTCGTCTGGTTTCTGATAACCCGATATGAAACCAGCGATATCGTTATTGCACTCAACCAGAATACTGGTCTTGCTGAAATGTGTTGACTGAAGGAAATTGCAATAAGAAGAATTCATATCCAACGGCGGACAATCTGCAATTAAGCTGTAAATGTCGTCACCGTCAGAAATCTTAGGTTCACGAAAAATCCATTTGGTTCTTGTTTCCTCTTTAATTTCTGGATAGAGGACCCAAGGTGCTGATGTGATCATGTGAAAATTCATATCCTTTGAGGTCTAATTAAATTCGCTATTATTATGGGCATCCCTCGCCACCAAAAATCAAATATTCGCGGATTATAACCTTATTAATGTGACACAAATCACACTTTATAATCATTTAACCATATATTAAAATATTTGAGTTCTAATCTTATTCAGAAGCTGTTAATAGCGCGGGGGATCGTAAATTAGAAAATAATATATCGCGTATACTCTATTTTTTGGGATAACCTAAAGCCAATCAACGAATAGAGACGCACTGTTTTGCCGCTACCATGCATGAAAGCGCTCAAATGCCTTACTGTCTAATCAACCAATCTAAGTTCCAAACAATTTTCTCTACCATTTTCCTAACCAATCCGTCCCAAATCAAAACAACAAGCCAGCCATTTGTTATCTAAACATTTGACCTCTAATTTCTATTGGTTAAGCAAATCGGTTTCGGATTGATTGAAATACACACAATACCTGTACACAAATATGTCTAATAAAGTTCAAGATTAATTTAGCGCCGTCTCTTAAGCTCAAAAAATTCAGCCAACATTAAACATAAACAACTGTTATTAAACAATTAATTGGTTATTAAAAATATCAAAGAAAGCACCCAAAACCAGCTGGAACCAAGATCACACACAACCCTAGTTCGTTGATATTTTTTCAAAAATTAATTAGAGTACAAAACGTTGAACACAAAAAAGGACGATTACATGGACCCCATACTGGAAGTTAAGGGACTTTATAAAGTGTTTGGTGAGAACCCAGAGCGTGCTTTCTCACTTATCGACAAAGGTGTCGATAAAGACAACATCTTTGAGCAAACTGGGGTAACTGTCGGTGTAAACGATGTTTCTCTATCTATCAATGAAGGGGAAATCTTCGTCATTATGGGCCTATCAGGCTCAGGTAAATCCACTCTTGTCCGCCTCCTAAACAGATTGATTGAACCAACCAAAGGGAGTGTTTTCCTTAAAGGTAAAGACATTGCCCACATCTCTGAAGACGAACTAAGAGAAGTCCGTCGTAATAACATCTCAATGGTTTTCCAAAGCTTCGCACTGATGCCACATATGACGGTGATTGAAAACGCCGCCTTTGGTCTTGAGCTGTCCGGAGTTAATGTAGAGAAAAGACGAGCCAGCGCTCTGTCTGCGCTAGAGCGCGTAGGGTTAGATACTTACGCTGAGTCATTTCCGGATGAACTGTCAGGCGGTATGAAGCAACGTGTAGGCTTAGCAAGAGCACTTGCCTGTGACCCTGACATTCTTCTGATGGACGAAGCATTCTCAGCCCTCGACCCGCTTATTCGAACTGAAATGCAAGACGAGCTTATCCGTTTACAGAATGATGATAAGCGAACAATCGTGTTCATTTCTCACGATCTTGACGAAGCGATGCGAATCGGTGACCGAATTGCGATCATGCAAAATGGTGCAGTTGTTCAAGTTGGTACACCGGATGAAATCCTTCACAACCCGGCTAACGACTATGTAGAAGCCTTCTTCCGCGGCGTAAACATAGCCAGTGTTTTGACGGTTAAAGATATCGCTCGTAAAAAGCCAGCAGCCGTGTTTAAAAAATCGGATAACGATGGTCCGGGATCTGCAATGCAAATACTCATGGACCATGATCGTGAATACGGTATTGTCATCGACAAATCCAGCCGCTACTCCGGCATTGTTTCGCTCGAGTCATTACGCTCAGCGCACAAAGAAAATCGCTCCTTAGCCAGCGCACAGTTAGAGAACGATGTCACGCTCCAACCACACCAGTCGATTAACGATATTTTAGGCGTGGTTGCTGACGTTCCTTATGCTGTACCCGTTGTCGATGAACAAGGGACTTACTTTGGCGTTGTGACGAAATCACGTCTTCTGCAAACACTAGACAAGGAGTAAGGCAATGTCATCAGAAGAAACAAATAACGATCCGTGGGCTCAGCCTGCTCCTGCGCAAGATGATCCCTGGGGTCAAACTTCGGACGCAGCCACCAGCAATGACTGGCTCAGCTCAGAAACAGTTGAACATGCACCGTTCGATATCATGCACCCATTTGAGGAAGCTGTACTTCCCCTCGATGACTGGGTAGAGACAGGATTAAACTGGTTAGTCGATCACGGTCGTCCGGTTTTTCAGGCGATTCGAGTTCCAATCGACTTTATTCTGACCTCATTTGAAACGACACTTGTGTCAACGCCAGCACCAATTATGGTACTGGTTCTGTTTCTACTCGCGTGGCAATTCTCAAACTTTAAACTGGGCGTCTCGACCGCTCTATCCCTCATATTCATTGGATTGATTGGCGCATGGTCTCAAGCGATGACCACACTGTCACTGGTCTTAACAGCCGTATTTTTCTGTCTGTTGATCGGGCTACCTTTAGGGATATGGCTTGCAAGAAGTGACACCGCAGCAAAATTTGTCAGGCCGATCTTAGATGCCATGCAAACCACACCTGCGTTCGTTTATCTGGTACCTATCGTTATGCTGTTTGGTATCGGTAATGTTCCTGGTGTTGTGGTTACGATTATTTTCGCACTTCCGCCCGTTGTTCGTTTGACCATTCTGGGCATTCAACAAGTACCGGAAGAACTGATCGAAGCTGGTCATTCGTTCGGCGCAAGCAAAAAACAAATGCTTTATCGCATCCAATTACCTTTGGCACTCCCAACCATTATGGCAGGTGTAAACCAAACTCTGATGCTTTCGCTCTCTATGGTGGTTATCGCCTCCATGATCGCTGTCGGAGGCTTGGGCCAAATGGTACTACGTGGTATCGGGCGACTCGATATGGGCCTCGCAGCCGTTGGTGGTATCGGGATCGTAATCCTTGCGATTCTGTTAGATCGAATCACTCAGGTTTTAGGCGTAAATGCAGGTAATACCAAACTGCGCTGGTATCACACAGGTCCTGTTTCATACCTGTTAAAACTGAAAACGAACCAAGACGATAAAAAACTTAGGAGTAAAACGAATGAATAGTTCATGGAAGACAACCCTTTCTATTGGGGCACTAAGTACCATTGCTTTTTCGACAAGTGGTATTGCAGCCGATCTACCAGGTGAAGGTGTGACTGTTCAACCAGTGCAGTCAACCGTAGCAGAAGAGACGTTTCAAACGTTAATCGTAAATCGTGCGTTGGAAGAACTTGGCTACGACGTTCAGCCAACCAAAGAAGTAGACTACAACGTTGGCTACACTTCCATTGCTAAAGGCGACGCGACGTTTCTAGCCGTTGGCTGGTTCCCTCTTCACGCCGACAAGTACACCATGTCTGGTGGTGACGATAAGTTCTATCGCAAAGGCCAGTACGTTAGCGGCGCGGCCCAAGGCTACTTGATCGACAAGAAAACCGCAGAAAAATATGGCATTACCAATATTGGCCAATTGAAAGATCCAAAACTGGCGAAACTGTTTGATGCCAATGGTGACGGTAAAGCCGATTTAACTGGCTGTAACCCAGGTTGGGGGTGTGAAATGGTGGTTGAACACCAGATGGATGCTTTCAAACTTCGCGACACTGTCACGCACAACCAAGGTAACTATGCCGCGATCATCGCAGACACCATTTCTCGCTACAAGAAAGGCGACCCAATCCTTTACTACACGTGGACGCCATACTGGGTAAGTGGTGTTTTGGTTCCGGGTAAAGACGTCGTTTGGTTAGAAGTACCATTCTCTTCACTACCTGGTGAGCGTAACGATATCGACACTACCCTGCCAAACGGTAAGAACTACGGTTTCGAAATGAACTCTATGCGCATCGTTGCGAATAAAGAGTTTACTGAGAAAAACCCAGCGGCAGCTAAGCTGTTTGAAATCATGAAGCTCAATATTAATGACGTAAGTGCACAAAACATGATGATGAGCCAAGGTAAAAACAGTACCGCGGATATCGAGTCTCATGTTAACGGCTGGATTAAAGCGCACCAAAAAATGTTCGATGGTTGGGTAGCCGAAGCTAAGAAAGCGGCGATGTAAACCATCAGATAACGACTTTTAGAGTGCTATGTAACAGCACAAATCACGATAATAAGAGCCATTGGTTGATCCAACTGGCTCTTATTTTTTGACCTTTCCAGCCTAAACATGCCACTCCCTACGTCTTCTAAGCTACTGAAACTACATTTCTAAGATAAAATTCAGTTAAATTTCATTCCTTAAGAGTTTCTTAAGTTTCGCGTTTTATTTTGTTGGTGACTAAACAACAAATGGAAGCGCTAATGAAAAAACATGAACAGACTTCTATTCAGGGTTTTACTTTAGACATCGTAAGCCCTACTCATCCTCTTTGGCATGATGTGATCGAGCATGTTTCTCTGCGTTATCAAGAAGCATTTTTTGCCGAACTTAAAGTTTTCATGCCTGCGTATTTAACGCTCATTGATAACGTCAAAATTATTTCAGTTTGTGGGTTTCGTATTGCAGAGCAAGAGCCTCTGTTTCTCGAACAATATTTAGAGGACGAAGCGCAAAACCTTGTCTCTACCGTTTTTCAGTGTGATGTAAAACGATCCAATCTGGTTGAATTTGGACACCTTGCCTCATTTGCGAAAGGCATGTCTGCCCTGCACTTTTACCTGATCGCTCAAATGCTGGTCGATCTTGGCTTTGAGTGGTGCATTTTCACCGCAACAGATCCTCTTCACGCCATGATGGCTCGTCTTGGATTAGAACCACAAACCCTTGCTCAAGCCGATCCAAACAAGGTTCCGGATTCACTGTCGACTTGGGGGTCTTACTACGATCATCAACCGCGTGTGCTCGCTGGAAACCTGGTCAAAGGGTTAGAGCGTCTTCGTTTAGTTCACGAACGCAAAAGCAAACAAGCGTAGGTAAAATATGAATATTCTTTTCGATACTCTTAACCAGTGGGCTAATACAAAACCCAATCAAATTGCACTTGTTGGTACCGATGAACAGGGACAAAGCGTTCAATTTACGTATGCTGAACTGCTGGAGGAAATAGAACAGACTGCTGAAGCGTTGAAGGCTCTAAATATAGAAGCACTAGCGCTACGTGCTGAAAACAGCGTGAACTGGGCAATTATCGATTTGGCGGCAATGGCAGCGAATGTCGTCGTTGTCCCTATTCCTACTTTTTTTTCTAACGCACAAGTGGTGCACACTTTAAAAGAGTCTCGCGTAGACGCACTTATTGGGAACTGGCAAGACGTTTCACTTCCAGCATCTATCGAACCTCTAGCGAACCAGAATACAAGTACCAAAGTCGCTGGCTTGAATGTCTTACGCATAGCCGTTCAAGGCTCCACTTCTTATCTGGCTGGAACCGGTAAAATCACCTTCACCTCGGGTTCAACAGGTCAGCCAAAAGGTGTCTGTTTAAGTAATGGTCATCTCTGTGCAGTGGCACAATCGCTAGCAAAAAGTGTTGACGGTTTAGCCAAATCACATTTGGTTTTACTTCCTTTATCGACATTGCTGGAAAACATCACAGGGATTTATGTACCACTTTTATTGGGCGCGACTTCCCATATTCTGCCCGGCGAAAAAACCGGTTTGTTGGGCTCCAGTCAGTTCGACGCGGGGTTATTTGCCAAAGTGTTAGCGGAGATTAAGCCAGACAGCTTAGTACTCACTCCTGCGCTGTTGCTCGCACTTATCCATATTGTCAGACAGCAGCCAGATCTTGCTGCTTCGCTGAAATTTGTCGCTGTTGGAGGCGCAAGAGTGTCGTCATCTCTGATTAACGCGGCTCACGCGCTGAACATTCCCGCATTTGAAGGCTACGGTTTATCGGAATGTGGCTCGGTCGTTTGTTTAAACACGCCTTTGTCTTTCAAAGCTGGGACGTGTGGAAAACCACTGCCGCATACACAAATTCGTATCGCAGAAGATGGTGAACTGCATGTAAAGGGCAACATCGCACTGGGCTATTTGAATGAGCCTTTTAGTCAAGAATGGCTAGCAACGGGCGACTTAGCTCAGCTCGATGAACAAGGGTTTGTCACCTTATCGGGTCGCAAGAAAAACCTTATCGTCACCGCTTATGGACGAAATGTGTCACCTGAGTGGATTGAGTCCGAAGCATTGGCATTTCTGCCTAATGTTCCGCTCATTGTCACAGGTGACGGACGGCTTGCGTTGTGCGCCATTGTCGCCACCAGCGAGAACCTGGTAGAGAAAATTTCCGCGTTAAATAGCACACTGCCTGATTACGCGCGAATCCAGACTTTGCTGGTCATCAAAAATCCTAGAGCCATCGCAAGTTGGTACACCGAAAACGGCAAACTTAAACGCAGTGAAATCGAACACAGTATTAATCAACTAATCACGAATACAAATCCAGAATTCATGCTGCAAGGTCAAAAGGTTCAAAAACTTGACCTGCCTTTACCGCAGCCCATCGCTTCTTAAGGAGAAGGTTATGACCCGTTTTTTCGAACAACTAAAACAACAAACTTCAGCAGCTCAACAAGTTATGCTTAGCGCACCAGTAATTGGTGACGTGCAACAAGGTCAAATTTCTAAGCAGATGTATATCGCCTTTCTTACACAGGCTTATCATCACGTTAAACACACCGTGCCACTGCTGATGGCTTGTGGAGGCCGACTTTCTTCTGAATATGAATGGGTTCGTGAAGCCATTGCTGAATATATTGAGGAAGAGAAAGGCCATCAAGAATGGATTCTCAATGATATCCAAGCCTGTGGCGGTAACGCTGACGCTGTGCGTAACAATCAGGACGAAGGCCGAGTCGGACAAGCAATCGAGTTGATGGTGTCTTACCTCTACCACAACATCGATCGAAATAACCCATTAGCCCTCTTTGGCATGGTTTGGGTTCTTGAGGGTACAAGTGTTGGCATCGGCGGGCAAATGGCAGAAAAAATCCAGTCTGTGCTGGGCCTTCCTCCTTCTGCAATGACCTATCTCGTTTCCCATAGCGTGTTGGATCAGGATCACCTGCAGTTTTTCGAGTCACTGATGAACAAAATCACCAAAGAGGAAGATCAGCAAGTCATCATAGACTCAGCAAACATGGTGTTTTCTCTTTATGGCCAGATGCTTCGAGCATTGCCATCTTACTCGAATCAGCAAGCCGCGTGAGGTAAATAATGAACATCAAAGACAGTAAAATTCTACTCACTGGCGCTACAGGCGGGATTGGTCAGTCTATTGCGACCGAGTTAGCCAATCGCGGTGCGACATTGATTTTAGTTGCAAGAAATGAAGAAAAACTGATCGCGCTTAAAGCTTCGCTAGTCAATCCAGAATCCCACGACGTGTTAGTCGCTGACATTACCACTACCGATGGACTGAATGCCGTACGTGAACTAGCCCGACAAAAACAAAAGGTGGACGCGTTAATCAATAACGCCGGATGTAACGACTTCTCTTTATTAAGTCAAAAACGTCCGACACAGATTGAAGCGGATATTCAACTCAACTTGGTCGCACCCATGCTGCTTTGTCAGTCTGCACTATCCTGGCTGAAGCAACCAGGCGTTATCCTAAACATTGGTTCCACATTCGGCTCCATTGGTTATCCAGGTTATACCTCCTATTGCGCGGCAAAAGCGGGCCTGCACCGTTTCACTGAGGCACTGGATCGTGAATTGTTTGCGACTGGAATACGGGCTTTGTACCTAGCGCCTAGAGCCACCGAGACATCATTAAACAGCGACACCGTTAATGAACTGAACCAGAAATTAGGAAACAAAACCGATTCACCACAGGTGGTCGCCGAGCATGTCGTCACCATGCTGGAAAAAGAGATTTCAGCTAAATGGATCGGCTGGCCAGAAAAGCTTTTTGCACGCATTAATCAACTGCTGCCAAACATCGTGTCATCCGCGATTAGAAAACAGCAAGACACCATCCATCAATATGTAAACCGCGCCAGCCATTAAGAAGGACAGAAACGATGAATACTAAAAAACTACTATGCACTTTAACTGTATGTTCAGCGTTAGCTTCAACTGCGGCGTTGGCAGGAAACACCCCACTCCAAGATGTGCAAAAGAAATGGGCAGAATGTCAGTACAGCACACCTAGCGGTGATGAAAAGGAAAATTGTTTTAATCGCGCAATTGCAAAAACCAGCATTTACTTAGACAGAGAACCGGGCAACCCAGAGCTGACGGTTTGGCTGGCTATCAATAAAGCGTCTCTTGCGGGAGCTAAAGGTGGATTGGGTGCACTGTCTTTAGCGAAAGAAGCGAAGTCTTTGCTTGAACAAGTCATTAAAACTTCACCACAAACTCTTGATGGATCAGCTTACACCAGCCTGGGTTCGCTGTATTATAAAGTTCCGGGGTGGCCAATTGGGTTTGGTGATGACGATAAAGCTGAACAAATGTTGAAAAAAGCTTTAGAGATCAACCCAAACGGCATCGATCCTAACTATTTTTATGGTGATTTCCTTGCTGAGGAAGGAAGAGATCAAGAAGCGAAAGTGTATCTGACTCACGCGATGCAAGCCTCGCCTCGCCCTGACCGTCCTTTAGCTGATAAAGGCAGAAGACAAGAAATCGAAGCAACGCTAGGGAGACTAAAATAATTTATGCGCTTATTGCTGGTAGAAGATGACAAACTACTCGGCCAATCCATGGTGACTTCACTTAGTCGCCATGGATACACCGTGGACTGGTTAGAAAAAGGGGCGGGTGTGACTAGCGCACTTAAAACTGAAGCGTTTACTGTCGTGATTTTAGACCTCACTTTACCCGATATTGATGGATTAGAGGTGCTACGTAACATTCGAAAAGGCGGATTTAAACTACCAGTCATGATACTCACGGCACGAGATGATATCCGCGATCGTGTTCAGGGTCTGGATAGTGGCGCGGATGATTACCTGGGCAAACCATTTGCACTGGAAGAATTACTTGCGCGGTTGCGCGTGGTCATTCGACGTCAATCAGGCAGCGCCGACGAGCTTATTCAAGTTGGATTGTTATCCCTATCGTTATCTGAGCAGAACATTCGTTATGACGGCGTGCCTCTCAAACTGACCCGCAATGAGTTTAAAATTCTAACGAGTTTGATCACCAACGCTGGTCGGGTACAAAGTAAAGAGCAGCTGCAACAATCTCTGCATGGCTGGGATGAAGGCGCGAGTGACAACGCGATAGAAGTACACATACACAACTTACGTAAAAAAGCGCCAAACGTAGCGATTAAAAACATTCGTGGTGTGGGGTACATTCTTGAAAAATAACAAGCCCTACTCTTTAAAACGTAAGCTTACCGTCTCTGTTGGCTTGCTGGTCTCGACCTTACTCCTGATATCACTTTATTTCAGTTTTGAATCCGCCAAGCATGAAGTGGAAGAGGTTTATGACGCAAGGCTTGGACAATCCGCGAAACTGATGTTTCTCACCCTTTCTGTATCGAAAGAAGAGAGCACACTTGCCAATCATAAAGAGTTGTTCCAGCAATGGATGCAAAATATCAAGCAGTTAGCAAAAGCCGATGGTGATGAAGCAACCAAGTTCGGCCACCCCTACGAACAAAACCTCGTGTTTCAGTTTTTCAGGGACGATGAACTCATTTGGAGTTCGTCCCCCAGCCTGCCTCCGCTTTCGTCTTCATCAAATAACAACGGCTACTTTGATATTAAAGTAAACAGCACAGCGTGGAGAACCTTCCAACTCTCCTTCCCTCATACTACCCATAACAATGAATATGTCGTGGTAGCTGAGAAACAAAAAATAAGACAAGAGATCATTCGTGAAATTGCTCTGTCGACATTGATTGAACAGATCTTGCTGATCCCAACGTTATTGCTTTTGTTGATTTGGTTGATTCAACGCTACTTTCGCCCCATCAATGAGCTTCGTAGTGCCATCACACAAAGAAATGTACATCGATTAGATCGAATTCACGTAACGGACCACACGGTAGAACTAGACCCTTTGGTAAATGCGCTAAACTCCCTGCTGTCTGAGCTGGAACAGGCATGGCAACGTGAAAAACGCTTTACTCGCGCCGCCGCTCACGAGCTGAAAACGCCGCTCACTATACTCCGCTTAAACGCTGAAAATGCACTTCAGAGTAATGATCCGGAACAGCTGCGTGGTGATCTGGAAAATATCCTCAAAGGCATAGAACGAACCGACCGGCTTATTCATCAGCTTCTCACTTTAGCCAAAGTAGACAGTCTCTCGGAACGTGTATTTAACACTATTGAGCTTACTCCTCTGCTACAAACGGTGGTCGCCGATCTGGCTCCGCTGGCATTGAGACAAGAGCAAGACATCAGCCTCTCCTCTCTGGATGTTCAGGTGTCCGGAGATCCGATGTTGCTCGGTGTCCTGTTCCGCAACCTGATAGATAACGCCATTCGATATTCCGGTGCGAATAGCGAAATTCAGGTGCAAGTGACCCAGAATCAGAATGCCGTCAAAGTGTCTGTGTCGGATACAGGGCCAGAAATTCCACAAGAAACTCGTGAGAGAATTTTTGAGCAATTTTATCGTGGTCACTCAGAAACCGGCGATGGTGCTGGTCTCGGTATGTCAATTTGCAAAGACATTGCATTACTGCACAATGCCACGATTGAGATTGCGCCTCGGGAAAACGGGATGAATACGTTTGTGATCGCATTCCCCAATACCTAACAAACGAACCAACCGCGCCAAGTTGCGCATAGCTTGCGCGGTTATTGACCCAACTATCAGTGAGGCTCGTCGCATTCCCGAATAAAAACTCAGATACTTCTCCTTTCATATATAGATTACGGTTATGTTTCACGTTTATTTCACGCCACCCGTGATAAAAACTGCGTCGCACAACTTTTAAATTTATCAAATAAGTAAATATGAGAAGTACTTTTAATAGACCCGTTTTTGGGCCACTACAGCCAATTGCTGTTTTTTCCTTGTTTTCACTCGCTTTCTTATCACTTTCACGAATTCTGTTACTCTTTTGGCAATCAGACCGAATCGAATCATTTCAAGATCTCATTTATATTCTTGGCCAAGGTGTTCGCGTAGATTTCGCTACATTGTGTTGGTTATTTATTCTCCCTGCTCTGCTGTCTGCACTGCTGCCTTTGAAGGGCAAAATAGGCAATGGCTGGAAGTGGATACTGCGCCTGTGGATGGTCGCTGGCCTATGGATTTTGGTCTACATGGAATTGGCAACCGCTCCGTTTATTCAGGAGTATGACCTGCGCCCTAACCGCCTGTTCATCGAGTACTTAATTTATCCTAAAGAAGTCATGAGCATGCTCTGGACAGGTTATAAGCTAGAACTGTTCATTGGTGCCGCTGGTACGGCTATTACTCTTATTTTAGGTTGGAAATGGAGTAAAAAACTGACTGATTCTGCACAGCAGATCCACTGGAAGTGGCGTCCTTTGTTGGCGATTTTGGTTGTACTGATTGGTGTCGCAGGCGCGCGCTCTTCTTTGGGTCACCGTCCTCTTAACCCAGCGATGGTAGCCTTCTCTAGCGACCCTCTATTGAACGACCTGACCCTCAACTCTTCATACTCTCTGTTGTTTGCCGTCAATAACATGAAATCGGAAAAGAGTGCTGAGCAGTTTTACGGCAAGATGGATAGCCAAAAAATGTTGGAGATCGTTCGCGAATCGTCTAAGAAATCGGATTTTAACCCTGAACTCTTGCCAACAATGAATCACAATTCTGCAACTTACAAAGGAAAACCTAAAAATTTAGTTATCCTGTTGCAAGAAAGTTTGGGTACGCAGTTTGTGGGCTCTTTAGGTGGCCTGCCATTGACACCAAATCTGGACAAATTAACAGAGGAAGGCTGGTTATTTACCCAAATGTACGCCACGGGGACACGATCAGTACGAGGCATTGAAGCGGTAACGACTGGTTTTCCACCATCCCCTTCACGTTCGGTTGTGAAACTGAGCAAAAGCCAAACCGGCTTCTTTACCATTGCTGATTTGTTGAAAAATCAAGGTTATCACACACAGTTTATCTATGGCGGTGAGGCAAACTTCGACAACATGAAGACCTTCTTCTTTGGGAATGGTTTTGAACAAATTGTTGAAGAAAAAGATTACCGAAACCCCGGCTTCGTTGGATCATGGGGCGTAAGTGACGAAGACCTTTATAACAAAGCGGATGAAGAGTTCGAGCGGCTGTCTAAGGATGACAAACCATTTTTCAGCTTAGTGTTCACATCAAGTAACCATAGCCCGTACGAATACCCTCAAGGTAAAATTGAGCAGTATGATGAGAAATACATGACACGTAACAATGCCGTGAAGTATTCAGATTACGCGCTTGGCACCTTCTTTGAAAAAGCAAAGAAATCTGGCTACTGGGATGACACCATATTTATCGTGATTGCCGACCATGATGCTCGTGTATCAGGCGCTAACTTAGTGCCGGTCAAACACTTCCACATCCCTGCATTGATCATCGGTAAAGGGATTGAGCCTCGCAAAGACGATCGGATTTCTAACAACATCGACATGCCACCAACACTGCTTTCGCTGATTGGCGTGGATGCCAAAAGCCCGATGATTGGACGCGATCTGACCAAGCCGTTAGCACGAGAAGACGAACGCGCTATGATGCAGTACGACAAAAACTTTGGTTACTTAACGCGTGATAACTTGGTCGTGTTCTCTCCTGGAGAAAAAGTGACTACTTTGTCATACGACTTTGAAAACAAAACGATGCAACCTTTGGACGTTGAAGAAGCCATCGTTGAAAGAGCGAAAGCCAATGCGCTATTTGCTTCAAAAGCATATAAACATGATTGGTACTCATCTCAATAAGAAGAAGATTTGGGGTTAACACTGATTAAAAGAGGAGCCATTTGAGCTCCTCTTTCTACTTGTAAAAGACCCTTAGCTTTTCGACATCGAATGTAAAGTTCGTAGCGGAAAAACCACATTTTTAGTCCTCAACTCCAAAATGAATTATTATTCACCAAAAAAGACTAAAAATATCATTTTAATTTCCATTCAACCATTCCCATTGGGACTTCAATAAATTAGACTCAAGTGAAAACCAACAGCTGTGTAGAAGACAAAAAAGGAATGGCAATGAGCTCAAGTATGATCCTTAGCGAGTCCCTAATCGAAAGCGGACGAGATATCCCACTAACCGAACTCCTGTACGCAAAACGCGTGCTTGATAACTACATGGCAGTGGCAAAGGATAGTAGTCCTCTTGAACTACTGACAGAAATGAAAGCAGCAGCACAACAAGTTGAATATTTCAAAACCGTTGATAACCCGTGTGAAGCTCGTAACGTCATCAGCGGTATGATCGATGAAATTTCCAAGGCGACAACGTTCGCTGAATTCAAGACATTCGCGGGTAAACCTTCCCTAGCGTTAAACGAATTAATCGAAGATCGTGCGCAATTGATTAAACGCGAAAGAGAGCTACTGCTGGCGTCTGGCTACGACGCGTCACGTATTTAGCTTTTAAAACAAACAAGTGTACGAAAAAAGGAGCACTTATTGGTGCTCCTTTTTGTTTATGCTTATGTGAAGTGATAGTCAGACTAATTAGAGCCCCATGTCTTCACTCATTTCTTTGATCTGCTTTAAATCCATTTTGTGGACTTCAATCAGCTGATCAACCTGACTTAAGCGTGATGTAGCTTCGTCATGTTTGTTACACACATCAGATTTCACGTCCCAAGACTTGCCTTCTAAGTAAACATCGCACTCTTTCTTCAGCTTACTAATTTTCGGCAGTAAACTTTCACGCTCTTTTTCTAAAGATTCTAATTCTTGGGATACTTTTAGCTCTTTTTGGAAAACTTCGCGCGAACGTTCCAGCATTGTCGCTTGTATACCACTCTGGCGAGTCAGTTTTTCGTTCTCTGATTTAGTGGTACTAATCTTGTCGTTCTGTTGCTTAACCTGAGATTCAAGAGACAAGTTTACCTTCTCGACTTCGGTAAGTTGTGACTGTAGCGCTTTCAGCTCTTTTTGATGCTCCGCTTCTTTTGCCGCAAGAAGAGCCGCTACTTTGTCCTCGACTTCTTTTTCTAAGCCCGCTTCGCGAACTTGCACTTGCGATACCAGCTGAGTTTTATCCTGAGCAAGTACCTCATATTTCTCTTCTAAACTTTGATACGCCGATTCCCATTTGTTCGCAGTTAAAATGGAGCCGACTAAGCCACCCAAGGCAATGCCCAAGACCGCTGCAATTGCGATATAAATTTGAGTGCGCTTGTCACGCTGCTCTATCACAACCACGTCTTCATGTTCTTCAATGTTATTCTGAGAACTCACCGTATATTACTCCAAGGAATCTTGTTATTTTGCTAGCGAATCAGTTCCGCGACCATTATTGATGCGGTGTAAATCAGGAATGCGCCTATCAAAATAATGATGGTCGCTTTTTGGACTTTTTCATTGGTTCGATAACGAAATAGCACGAATGCAAACACGATCAAAACCACTATGGCTAACAATCTGGTCATACAGCCTCCTTGTCCGATTGTGACTTCGTCTAAATCCATAGACAGTTTCACAAAAGTTTATTGTAACCTATTTCTATATTCCTCAACGTCAACATAGCGTAGATTTTAAGGTGAGTGCGGGTGTTTTGATCAATTTTGTGCTCTTAATTGAACTACTTACCTAGAGTCACAGAATAACCATTACCTGACGCTATGGAACATCTGGTCGACATTACGCTGCAAAATAGTGAAGTTTATTCGATGTATAACGCAAAACGATTAGCTAGCCATGATTACGCACGCTCTTTGCAAATAATTATTTGAAAAATAAATCCGCATTGGGTGCTCAAAGTCAGTCAAGATGCATGAAAAGGTTTTCGGAACATTTAACTAGCGTGAGTTCTATTGGTCGATCCACTTTTGAGTCACGACCCTTTTTCTTGGGCTCATTAATAAAAACGCCCGCTATTTCGCGGGCGTATAAACGGCGTAAAGGAAATTACCTTGTCAATGTAATTGGATGTGATTCCCAAGTTTCGATGTCTGGTGACATGTCGTTTTCACCAAGTAACTTATGGAATTCCAGCTTGATGATGTATTCTCCCGCTGGAGCATCGGTGCCATCAGCAAGTTTACCATCCCAAAAACCGAATTCTAATCCAGTACCTGCACCACTAGTACGCACCATGTACTGAACATCTTCCATCGTCACGCCTTCAGGCATATTACGCCAACCCAGAGGAGCAATAACCTTACCTTTGTTGTTTAGCACTTGTGCTTTAAATTTTCGCAACATAGGGAAGGCTTGTGATATCCCCATGAACACCGTATCGTCTTTTGCACTGTCGTTAGTAAAGTCTAAAGTTACAGGTACACCCGGACCATATGAAGGACCACAAGAACCTGCAATTTCGGTTTGGTTACAACATGGCGATTGCGTCCAAACAGGGCCACTACAGTTCGGTATTGCTTCTGGACGTGTAAAGAATGAGCTCATACTTGGGTTAATTTCGGTCAATGTCTCATTTTCTATAGGTAAGGCGTGATAGTCGCCTTTTAAACCTAAATAAGGAACACGAATGATTTGGCCCGTCTCAACTGCATCAAATACGATCCAACCTGAAATCACTGCCCCCTCTGGCACGTCGGTAGGCTCTGTAATACTAAAATAGACTGTACCGTTACCACTTGCAGATACTTCAATTTGATCAACGTTAAACGTTACTTCAGCCGCTTCTTTCCTTGCAATCCATCGCTGAGTCATAGGTGGCGCTGCAGTCAATGCTGCTTCATGACGAACATGGAACGTTAATGTTTGATCAGAGTCGTTATTTAGCTCAATTGACCCATCAAAGCTATGACCGTTCAAATCACCGATAGCAAATTTAGCAGGTAACGCAGTAACTTCGGTGGTTAATGCTTGAATAGCGTTTACCATACCAGCGCCTTGCAATGCTGTTGATGCTGGTCCAACTTCGCCAGTCCAACCAATGACTTGTGGCTGTGCAGTATTCATAAGGATGTTGCGAATATCGCCAGGCTTAAGTTTAGAGTTTGCTGACTTCATTAACGCTGTAATACCAGCTACATGGGGTGAAGCCATTGATGTCCCAGTTAAAAAGCCGTAATGCGCATACTGGCTTGGCATCGCAGAATAAATTCTTTCTCCCGGAGCCATTACTTCCGGCTTGAAGTCTAACTCGTGTGTTGGGCCCCAAGTAGATGTAATTGAAGGAGTATTTGCATACGGGTTATCTATAGATACATAGTCACCCCAAATCACTGTTGTTTCTCCAGCTTCAATTTTGGCCTCTAATGCCGGAACATCAATTGGTCTGATCTTCGCTACAGGAATCGATAGGTTTTGTTTATATGGAATCATATTGCTGGCCCAACGATACAACCAAAAGTCTGTATCATACAGCGGTTCATCCCACCAAATAATTGCTCCTGCGCCTTCTCTTTCCAACAAAGCAGCCTGTTTAGAGGTACATGAATAAGGGATGGATCCTTTCGGCTTTTTAACTAATACTGTTTTGCCTTCAAAAGGGCCAACCGGTTCAACATCACAGTCAAATGCGCCATAGTTAATCACTTCACTGCTGCCACCTAGAGGGACAGAAGAATTATTCGCAATAACAAATGGTACTTTTAAATCATCAATTTTAAACGCTAACGCCGCATCATAGTAACTACCAATAGCAGAGGCTACCGCTGTTGACTTTTTAGCAATTGCGGGCGCTGCAGGAAGGAAAGGACCTGCAGACGCATTACCAATAGATACGACCGGCGCTATATCTTTTACCGCTAATTTATCAACCGCTTTCGGTAAAATAGACTTTTGAATCACCCCACCACGGATTGAGCCTAAACTCATGTTAACAACATCACAATCATCCGCAACGGCTTGCTCTAGCGCGTTCAAAATTGTTGATGTATAGCCACTGTTTTCACCACCAAATACTTTATAAATGCGTAATTTAGCATCAGGTGCTACACCCACCATATTTGGGCCATTACCAGCAAGAATACCTGCGACATGGGTACCATGGTAGCCAGAGTCTGAGTAATCAGAATCACCCTCGGCAAAGTCATAACCACCTAAAATTTTACCTGCAAATGCCGGATGTTCGGTATCAATACCAGAATCAACCACACAGGCAGTAATACCTTTACCGGTAAAACCTGCAGCATGCGCCTCTGGAACACCTGTAAGGTTAGTTACTGTTATGGTTTCACGAGTAGCATCAGGTACTGCTTCTTCGATTTCTTCGCCTGAGAAGTAAACGTATTCAGGGTGAATAGCCTTTACCATTGAAAACTTTTCAAAAGCTTTAATCGTTTCAGAATTGGCTTCGATTGAAACACCATTCACCAATCGGTTAAATTTTGAAAGTTCTTTAAAATTAAGTTTCTTTTTCTTTGCTTCGCTACGAAAAGCGTTTTGTTCTGCTTGTATATCTTCTAGGTGAGCTTTTTTTTCATTTGCATCGGTAACATCAGCGAGTGACTTGCCTTTGAACTCAATGATATATCGGTCTTTTACACGACCATCATCGGCGATTTGATTCGCTAAAGCTGTTGTTGAGCAACAAGATAGCGCGACTATACAACTAGTTAACCTAGCTTTAAAACTAAGACTTTCCATTTACTTTCCTAATCCATTAGTTGTCGTAATTTTGAGACCTAGGCATAATTTTGATACCGAGGTCTATTTTTATGCTAAGGCGATATGCTAATCCATTCAATGCATTGGAAATGAATACGTAGTGTTATGATGTAACAAAATGAAGCGTTATCACAGAACTCGATAGTGGTTGCAAAATGTTACCTTAATGTAATGAATCCACATCCCTATTACTTTTTCGCAACAAACCAAAACCAAGTGAAAGGATGCAGAGAATGCAACATCGCCTGTCATGAGGAACTTGCTCCAGGGGCTATATCGTGACTTCATCAGATTGAATGAAGAGATAAATGGAATAACTCAGAGTCATATTGTGCAAATGATAAGGAAGGCATCGGCAGCGCTGAACATATTAGGTTTAAGCGGTAACATAACAAGACGCTACGGCAAGTTTGAGTCCAGTATCGAACTGGCTTCGGAAAGTGGCTAGCGCCACAAAATACGAGCTATGATCTGGTTCTAATGAACTGTTATTTTCTAGCTTTCACTCCCCCTTATTTGATAGGAAAATCATGGTCAACTCCAACCAAATTCTGCTGTTTGTCGATGTTGTACAGCAAGGCTCGTTTTCCAAAGCAGCAGCGCTCAATGAAATGGATAATTCCTCACTATCTAAACAGATCAAGCGCCTTGAGAGCGATCTGGGCGTGCAGCTACTGAATCGCTCTACGCGCTCATTTTCAATGACCTCAGCCGGTGAGGAGATCTTCCGTTACGGACAAACTCTGCGCAATACCTTGCAAGAGATCCAACTCTCCGCAGATGCCTATCAGGAAAAACCCAAAGGGGTCTTGCGTATCACGTCGCCCAGTTATTTTGGTCATCAATATTTACGGCCAGTGATCACCGAGTTTATGCGCGCCCACCCCGATGTGCAGATCCACCATTCGTTGGACGACAGAAAATCTGACATTATCTCTGATCATTACGATCTCGCCTTTCGCTTGAGTAAGTTGTCCGACTCAAGCCTGATCGCCAAGACTATCGCCAAATCCCACTTTATCTTAGTGGCTGCAAACCGCTTTGTTAAAGAGTATGGTTTGCCAACCTCGCCGAAGGAACTTAACGCTTTGCCTGCGGTGATCTACAGCAATAATGATGTCACTTTGGATACTTTTACTATCAGTGAAACTGCCAATGGCGAGGATTATCAAGAGTATAAGATGCAAGGACGCTATCGGGTTAATGATGTGCGCACCCTGATTGAAGCGGTCAGAGATGGCGTCGGTTATGCGCGTCTTGATGCCTCAAACCTGTCGCAACCACTCTCTGAGCTTGGATTGGTACAACTGCTTCCCAAGCACAACATTGTCACGCAGGATAAGGCTATTTACGCCCTCTATCCGCACCGTAAACAAACTCGGCTGGTTCAAGCGTTTATAAGCGCAGTAGAGGCATACATAGGCAACCCACCACGCTGGCTTGAGTATATCGAGGCCAAAACTCCGCTAAATGAAGATAAAAAAACCACCCAAGCTGAATGACTCGGGTGGCTTAGTGATTCTATCTTGTTTTATTAATTACAGGGTAACCAGAACATCTTCTGCTGCAAGGCGAGATTTAGGTAAACCGTAGTTGTAGTCTTCGCCTTCAAGATGGTAACCCATCGCCAGTGCAAACTCACATACGTAGCCATCAAGCTCTTTCTCGAAGATTTTGCCGATCATTTCAGGATCGACGCCCTCCATTGGTGTTGAAGCAATGCCAAGGCGTGCCAACACATGCAGAGTATTACCTAGGGCAATGTAGGTTTGCGCTTTAGTCCAGTGACCATTAAAGCCAAGTTCATTGGTTTGTGACTCTGCAAATCCGAATGCTCCATTGAGCATGTTGTCATACATCTCTGCTGGTAAGTGACCTGAAGAAACTTCCACATCGACGACTTTGCGATAATCATCTTTGGTAAACTTCGGGTTGTGTGCAAACAAAATGATGTGTGACGCTTCTTTCGCGTGCGGTTGATTAAACTGGTGCATGTTCGCGAAAGTATCGTGAAAACGTTGCTTCGCTTCATCGCTCTCAATCACGATGAACTTCCATGGCTGTGAGTTGATCGAAGATGCTGACAAACGGATCGCTTCTTTGATTACATCCATATCTTGTTGTGAAATACGCTTACTTGCGTCATATTTTTTCGCTGTGTAGCGACGATTCAAATCTTGGATGATTGGATGTGACATTTATAATTCCTTATTGCGTTACCGATGCGGTGCATATTACCTATCACGAGGTAACAGAAACAGAGCCATTTTGGCCAATCATTATGGATAAAATTGTCCATAATTTCTTTTGAGCGATCTATGTAATAGCCGGGTGGGATTCTTCAGTTGGCAGTTTTTCTGCCTCTCTAGGGTTAATTATCAATTAATTAACGAAACCCAGTACTATTTGTTGCTTATTAAGGTGACTACTCAAGACTTGCTGAACCGCGCTCAAACCAAGTTTAAATTGGCATACAAACTGGGGTACAAATTGTGCTTTTCACTCAAAAACAACTTGAAACCTACATCACACTTTTGATAGATTACCTGCGTTAGCGAAAGCTAACTATCTGATTATCTGAAACTTTTTAACATTTTAGTAACATTCGCTAAGTTTGTGAATCATTTCAGGTAATTGTTCCGATGAAGACTGCAGGAGAGTGGTTATTAATCAAAATTTAATTTTTGATTAGCATAACCTGCCGAAGAATTAACTATTTCAGGTGCTACTTAGGTAGCGGGGACTGTAGTTGGAGGAACCTCTGGAGAGAACCGTTTAATCGGTCGCCGAAGGAGCAAGTCCTGTGTCATGCACAGGGTGAAACTCTCAGGCAAAAGGACAGAGGAGTGGAAAGTTGTAACCTAACTATTTGGCGTTCCCGTCTTTTAAATAGCTTTGTTCTATTAGAGATCTTGTATCTCGCCCTTTCCCTCTTCTCCTTATTAGTTGTTTTATTAAGGGGAAATCATGAACGACCTACAATCTTTACTTCAAACCATCGATAACTTTGTCTGGGGTCCACCACTACTGCTTTTGCTTGTGGGTACCGGTGTTTACTTCACTTTTAGCCTCGGCTTAATCCAGTTTAAACATCTACCGACCGCGTTAGTGATGGTATTTAGTAAAGATAAGTCATCTGATAAACAGGGTGACGTTTCTAGCTTTGCAGCATTATGTACTGCACTTTCAGCCACTATCGGTACTGGTAATATTGTTGGTGTTGCTACCGCAATTAAACTTGGTGGTCCGGGTGCTTTGTTCTGGATGTGGCTTGCTGCCCTATTCGGAATGGCAACCAAATACGCTGAGTGTCTACTTGCAGTAAAATACCGCCAAGTTGATGATAAAGGCCAAATGATCGGTGGCCCGATGTACTACCTACAATATGGTGTAGGATCTAAAGCACTGGCGATCATGTTCGCTGTATTTGCTTTAGGTGTGGCTTGTTTTGGTATCGGTACTTTTCCTCAAGTGAACGCGATTTTGGATGCGACAGAGATTTCTTTCGGTGCTAACCGTGAGCTATCTGCTTTCATCCTGACTCTATTAGTCGCTTTTGTCACTTTAGGTGGTATCAAATCTATTGCTAAGGTCGCTGGTAAAGTTGTACCAACCATGGCTGTATTCTATGTATTGGCGTGTCTAAGCGTGATTATCATGAATGCAGACCAACTACTGAACGCTATTGAATTAGTGTTGGTATCAGCCTTCACTTCTACTGCAGCAACAGGTGGTTTCCTGGGCGCAAGCATCATGCTGGCTATCCAATCGGGTATCGCTCGAGGTGTATTCTCAAACGAATCTGGCTTGGGTAGTGCACCAATGGCGGCGGCAGCAGCGAAAACAGATTCTTGTGTCAAACAAGGTCTGATTTCCATGACAGGTACCTTCTTCGATACCATCATCATTTGTACTATGACCGGTCTTGCTCTTATCCTGACTGGCGCATGGCAAAGTGACTTCTCTGGCGCAGCAATGACGACCCACGCTTTTGCGGTTGGTTTAAATGCTGACACCTTTGGTCCAATGCTGGTATCAATTGGTCTGATGTTTTTCGCCTTTACAACCATTCTTGGTTGGAACTACTACGGTGAGCGTTGTGTCGTGTTCTTGTTCGGCACTAAGGCGGTACTGCCATACAAACTGATTTTTGTTGGTTTAGTCGCTTCAGGCGCGTTCCTGCATCTGGACATGATTTGGATTCTGGCTGACATCGTAAATGGACTGATGGCCATTCCGAACTTGATCGGTTTGATTGCACTCCGCCAAGTCGTTGTAGAAGAAACCAAAAGATACTTTGCGCACGTTACATCGGCTATGGGCGATAAAGTGACGGCATAGTTCTTTACCAATTTAGAAACGTTAGTAACATGATGCGAAGCCTACCAGCTTCGCATTTTTTATTCCTAGTTACTCAGACTGAAACAAATACTTCACCAAACCAACATTCAACCCGTTCTACACTTATGCCAGTCTGGACAAATAGATGATTTCGATTTCGTCAAGGAAATCGATTAGTGCAGCGGATCGTTATTCGAACAGCAATTGCAATTAGGCAGTGTGCTACGTTGTCAACTGACGATTATGATCAAGTCTTTATTTTGAATGGTATCACTTCAAACCCTATCTGAGCATCGAGATGACTGGACACATTCCTCGTGAAATACAGCACATAGAGCAACTCGCGGAGCAATACCCTCAGAATATACGCCTACACCTTCTTGACGACGTCGATTATAAAGATAAATCGCTACCGATTTATGCGCTTGAATTAGGCTCAACCAACAACGATGCACCTTGTCTGTTTTTTACTGGTGCGATTCATGGTGTTGAACGTATCGGTAGCCAGATAATTCTCGCCTTTCTGAAGAGTTTGCTAAGACGGCTGGAATGGGATCGACAACTGAAACAATCTCTCGATAACTTGCGTATCATCGCGGTGCCCGTTGTGAATCCTTGGGGTGTGGCACTTAAAAAGCGGGCAAATCACAATGGCGTGGATTTAATGCGCAATTCACCGATCAATAGTGACAACTCTGTTTACCAACTTTATGCCGGACAAAGTTTTAGCTCATGCTTGCCTTGGTATCGAGGAAATCCAAACGAAATGGAACAAGAGCTCCAGGTGTTGTCACGTTACGTTTTAAACGTCACAAAGCAGTCTCGCACCACCATTCTTTTGGATCTTCATAGCGGATTTGGTACTCGCGATCGGCTGTGGTTTCCTTATGCCCATCACACAAATCCTCCGAGTAACCTAGCTCAGTATTATCTACTGTACAGGCTATTTCGCAAAAGCTATCCGCACTATGAACTCTATCAGTTTGAACCTCAGTGGCATCAATACACCACTCATGGTGATTTCTGGGACTGGATGCTGATCCAACATCAAGCGCAATCCGAGCATCATTTTTTGCCGCTGACCCTAGAGTTAGGATCATGGCTGTGGGTGAAGAAAAACCCAATTCAAATGCTGCGATTTAGTCAGCTTTTTCATCCGACTAAATCCCACCGTATTAAACGAGTTCAGCGCCGTCACAGCACTTTTTTAAGCTATTTAATTCAGGTACTTAATAATGATTTGATAGCAAACATGGATGCGAATGTAGAAAAGAAATATACGGAAAAGGCAACAAAGCTATGGTACCGATAGTATTAGTGAGAGGCTTGCTAAGAGAGAGTGGTCATTGGCAAAGTATGCTCAATGCACTGACAAAAATCTCACCAGAGTTGATTATCATCACACCTAACGTACCTGGGAATGGTGAAAAATATCGTGAACTCAGCCCGCTGAAGATTGAACAGATGCTCCCATCCATGATCGAGCAACTCCCTGGCCAGTGTGAACGTTATCATCTGGTCGCCATTTCAATGGGGTCCATGCTGGCCAGCCACTGGGCATATACCCTACCCGATCAAGTTGCCAGCTTAACCCTGATCAATCCGAGCTTTTCTCGTTACAGTCCTTTTTGGCGCAGAATCAACATCTATGCGCTGTTCAGCATCGCAGTTTCTAGGTTAAAAGGAAGCGAAGCTTTCCAACAATCGATTCTAAAATGGACCAGCCCAGTCAGTGTCAATCAGCCAGACGTTCTCACACACCATATCAAGCTCGCTCGACAACACCCCGTCAGTTTCAGCAACACCATTCGCCAGCTGTATGCGGCTGCGCAATTTAAAGGCCAAAGTTCGCCACCTGCTTGTCCGAGTCAAGTTATCGTCAGCACAGCAGATAAACTGGTTGATAGCCGATGTGGGGAAGCCATTGCTAAAGCCTGGCAAATCGAAATAGTACATTTTGATTGTGATGCGCACGACTTACCATTAGCACAGCCCCAAGCACTTAGCGATTACCTACTCCATTGGCTAGAGCGTGTTGAACTGGCGAAACATGATTCCTAGTTGGATTGTATTGATTACATTGCGAATTTCTTCTAAGCATATCCCTTAGTGATAACCTGATTGCGTTTCATTGACGAATTAGGGGTTTATTTCGTACTACAAAGGCTCCACTTTATATGAACGAAGAAAAAAAGCTGAGGTCATATGCCATTCCCACGAATCTCCATCTTAGATCTAGCGCCCGTTGCAGAAGGCTCCAACTATACGGAAACCTATAAAAAGTCGGTATCCCTAGCCCAACATGCAGAAAAACTGGGCTACCACCGTTTTTGGCTGGCAGAGCATCACAACATGCCAGACATAGCCAGTGCAGCGACTTCAGTGCTGATGAGTCATATTGGCGCTCAAACTCAAAGCATTCGTCTTGGTTCTGGTGGCGTCATGCTCCCAAATCACGCGCCTTTAGTCATTGCAGAGCAGTTTGGCACATTAGAAGCTCTGTATCCGGGGCGTATTGACCTCGGACTAGGACGAGCGCCAGGAACCGACTACCCGACCATGCATGCCCTACGCCGAGACCCAGAAAGAATGGACCCGGACTTCGCTGAATTGCTCGAAGAGTTACAGTTCTTTATGGGGCCAGTTTCTAAATCACAGCCAGTAAAAGCCTGCCCGGGCGCAGATTCTTCGGTTCCAATTTGGTTACTGGGCTCAAGTACGTATAGTGCGCACCTTGCCGCCGTTAAAGGACTTCCCTTTGCCTTTGCAGCACACTTCGCACCAGATGCAATGCTACGCGCGTTGGACATTTATCGAACGAATTTCCAACCATCAGAGCAACTTGATAAACCTTACGTGATGATTGGCGTTAATGTAGTCGTTGCCGAGACCACTGAAGAGGCCAATTATTTAGCGACGACGGAATATCAGAAATTCTTGCAGTTGATCCGCGGTGGCCAAGGTAAAATTCCTGCCCCTGTTACCGACATGGATCAGCTCTGGCAACCGCATGAAAAGCATCAAGTCGCTCATCAGCTCAGAGAGTCGATTCACGGTGACAAAGCCCTCGTATTGGACAAACTCAACTCGCTGTTAGAACGTACTCAAGCGGACGAAATCATTGCCCACTCGATTATCTTTGATCACGAGAAAAAACTGCGTTCTTATGAACTGCTCGCTGAGCTAAAAAGTGAACAAATGCAGTAACCAGAATAAAAAAGAGCGACTAACCAGTCGCTCTTTCACTTATTTGTATGAAGACTACTTGTCTTCTAACATCAACTTAATGCCAAGCCCCACCAGCACTACACCAGTCGTGCCTTCCATCCAGTTCATGAAACGTGCACTTTTAAGTAAGTTTTTCGCCGATGTTAATGCCCCAGCCAAACCACATTGCCAAACCATGGCGATAACAAAATGGATTGCCGCCATAAAGGTCGACTGTAAAAATGCCGAGCCTTCTGGGTTGATGAACTGTGGTAAAAATGCGAGATAGAAAACCGCAGTTTTTGGGTTTAAAACATTAGACAAAAAACCCTCTCTCAATGAACGAGAGAAACTGAATTCGTGACGGGTAATTCCCCTAGAAGCATCTTGCGGTGCTGCCGTGTTGTTCCATAACCCTTTCAGCGTCGTAAAGCCTAAGTAGATAAGATAAGCCGCACCGACCATTTTAACCATATGGAACAATTCTGCAGACTGGGCAAGGATCGCAGAAATACCGATCGCGGAAAATGTCGCGTGAACAAATAACCCAAGGCAAATACCAAGGCTAGTGACCGCTCCATCAGTAAATCCACCACGTGACGAATTACGAATGACTAACGCGGTATCCAATCCCGGAGTGAGCGTCAGTATGGTTATAGCGATTAAAAACGCTTCAAAATTTTGTATCAAGCTTACATCCACCAAGCAAAGAGAGAAACTTCTCCTTTATTGTCATATTTACGCTGTTATTTCAATGAATTTTGATTGCTTACCCGTAAAATCCTTTCGCAGATGTTGATAAAACAAATTGGAATAAATCCAACTTTCTGCGTGAATCACTTGGTAAGCCTTTGTAGGGTTGGTAAACTTTTGTTTTCTATAGTCATGGAAGGCGGCACATGAGCGCATTCGAAAAACTCAAAAAACACTCATTAAAACTCTCAAACTTTCAACACCTCGCGGCAATCTGCGGCTGGGATCAAGCGGCAGTTATGCCAAACGGAGGCAGTCAGGCTCGCTCAGAAGCCATGGCAGAGTTGTATGTTCATATGCATAATTTGCAGACGCAGCCACAACTCGCAGACTGGTTTGCTCAGGCAGAGCAAGAGACGTTAAACGCTCAAGATAGCGCGACGCTTCGCGAGCTTAAACGTAACTGGCAGCAAGCGAATGTGCTGCCAGAAGACCTGGTGCAAGCAAAATCGCTAGCCGGTTCAAAGTGTGAACATGCCTGGCGTACTCAACGTGGTGAAAATGATTGGCAAGGTTTTGAAAAGAACTGGGCAGAAGTCGTCAAACTGTCTCAGGAAGAAGCCCAAATCCGCGCTGAAGTAACTGGTCTTTCCGCTTATGATGCAATGCTTGATATTTATGAACCGGGCACAACCACTGCATCATTAGACGCTTTATTCAGCGACGTAAAAACTTGGCTTCCAGAAATGATTAACCAAGCGATCGAAAAGCAATCTGCTGAGAATTTCATTGAGCCTAAAGGTACCTTCTCGAGTGATACACAAAAGGCCCTGGGCTTGGATGTGATGAAGCTTCTGCAATTCGATTTCGAACATGGCCGACTCGACGAAAGTGTCCACCCATTTTGTGGTGGCGTTCCCACTGATGTTCGTATCACCACGCGCTATGATGAAAGCGAGTTTGTGCAATCTCTGATGGGTATTGTCCACGAGACAGGTCATGCTCGCTATGAGCAAGGCTTGCCGAAATCTCTGGCTGGCTTACCGTCTGGTCAGGCTCGTTCTATGGGAATTCACGAATCTCAATCTTTGTTCTTTGAGATGCAGATTGGTCGTAGTAATGCGTTTATTGAGCACTTAGCACGTCTTGCTGGCGCTCACTTCACAGACCACGATCCTAAGTTATTCTCGCAAGACAATTTCCAAAAGCTGTACACGCGAGTGAAGAAAGACTTCATCCGTGTCGATGCCGATGAGATGACCTACCCTGCTCACGTTATCTTGCGTTACGAGATCGAACGTGACTTGATGAATGGTGTGATCAAGCATACCGACGTCCCTGAGTTGTGGGATCAAAAGATGCAGGCCTACTTGGGCTTATCAACCAAAGACAACTACAAAAACGGCTGCATGCAGGATATCCACTGGACCGATGGCGCATTCGGGTACTTCCCAAGTTACACATTAGGTGCGATGTATGCGGCTCAGTTCATGGCGGCGATGAAGAAAACGGTGGACGTTGACGGTGCTATCCAAAGTGGTGATTTAAGCCCTATCTTCACTTGGCTGTCAGATAATATCTGGAGCAAAGGCAGTCTCTTCACCACTGAAGAATTAGTGCAACAAGCGACAGGTGAAACTCTGAATCCAACCCACTTCAAACATCACCTGGTCAATCGATATTTATAAGAGCCAGTAGTTAGGTGTCCGACTGGGCACCTAACTCAGAAATCGCATTAGGCTTGAGCCAAATACTGACTCTCCACCCCAATAAAATGGCGTACGCAGAGCTTTCTGGCGGTCGATGCTCTGGATGAAAATCGATTCAGAAAAAATACTGAAATTACAAATACAACAGCGTTAGTAAAAAGGAAATACCATGAAATTTGCGATGTTAGGTGCAGGAGGCATCGGTTGTTATTTTGCAGCCCGACTCATTGATGCTGGCCATGAATGTGTATTAGTTGCAAGGGGTGAGCACTTAGAAGCATTACAAACTAATGGACTGCATCTGGAGCACCCTGACTTTCAGTATCATTCTTCGGTTGAAAGCACCGACGTGGCCGGATTATGTCAGGACTACGCTTGTAACCATTTTGATTTGTTAATCCTTGGCGCAAAAAGTGGCGCAACAAGTTCAATACTTGATGAAATGAAGCCTTGGTTAGCACAAGGAAACACGCCTGTGTTGTCCATTCAAAACGGAGTAACCAATGAGGAACACATTGAGCTGCAAGTGGGACGAGAACGAACAATTGGTGGGTTAGGAAATTATATCAGTGGCCATATTGAAAGTCCGGGACATGTAAAAGTACAAGGGGCGGGACAAATCGAGTTTGGCGCGTGGCCGAATACAGAAAGTAATCCAGCAATGGCTGAGCTTTGTCATACATTAGAGGCTGTTTTTAAGGGTGCTGGCATACAGACTCGTCTTTATGAAGATGTCCGTTATGCGCTTTGGCGAAAACTCGTTTTGAATAACGGAGTCAATCCTCTGACCGCATTGACGGCTCAAAAAACAGGTTTTGTAACTACAGACCCTATTTTAAGTCGTACCGTTCGCAATATGATGGAAGAGACGGCCCGCGCTGCAAATGTGGCTGGCGTAAAAATATCCGCTGCTGATGTAGAAGAAATGTTTGATTTAATCAGCAATTTTGGCGACATCAAAACTTCCATGCAAGTTGATATGGAACGTGGTCGTAGTTTGGAAGTAAACGAAATCTGCGGGCCGGTGATCGAGTGTTGTCGAAAAATCAGCCAACCTGCAGAAACGACTGAACTGATTTACAGGTTATTGGTAAACGCCGACGAGTTAAACATAAAACCCATACAATTCTGACGTAAACCTATCGGACTAGTTGACGGCAACAAAGCCAGCAACATCATCTGCGCCGATATCGCGTTCACAAAATCAGGCCGGTAGTAATTTGAGGGTAAAGTCCTCCCAACTAACAAAAGACATCCAATGATGTCCTTTGCCCTACACATCTCTATTTAGGCTTTTTCCGCCGCGATGGCTTGTGCGCTCCGTTCAAGAGTCAGTTGAATGCGTTCACACATACCAGTGAGTATGTCTTTCTGCTCCTGCAAAAAACCAAATTCATCCAGTTTCGACAACAGTGACTCATTGGCAAGCTGAAACCTTGGGTCTTCTTTACCATGAAAAGCGCTAAGGTACGCATTCGCCAGCGCCTCCTGCCAGAATCTCAAAGATGAATCCAATTGATTATCTGCGACTCTTCGAATAATACGATGCAATCGCATGGAAACATGACCAAAATTTAATCCGGTTAACGCCAGGTCTGTAACGTTTCTCTCTGAACTGAGTGCTTTATCATAAGTCGAAATTCTTAATAACCGATCCCCCATTCGCGCATTGAACCACTGCTCTGGCGCGGCGTGCTTATCCATATCAATAAGATCACGTTGAGTCGCTTTCATCAGGCGAGACTGCATGAGTGGCAAACTTGGGCCTGTGACTAATTTAAAAATCCAGTAAAGCACCGTTACACCAACAAAAATGGCCATTCCATTACTGATCGTCGTGTTAATGGTTAGTGCCCGGGTCATATCTGTACTCGGCATAACGAAGGTAGTAAACGGGATACAAATACCAAGACCGTACGGTAAGGTTGCTCGATTCGCTAACGCCAGCAGACCTAAAAAGTATGGACCAGCCAGTATGAGCACTAGTAGCTCAAAATCTTTACTGCTTGCCGCGACTAACGGTAGTGCATAAAAAACGGCCAATGGTAAGGCGATAGCAATACCGACCAATAACCGCTTCAATACTGTGGTAAGAATAGCCATCGGCAAGCGAGCCATCATAATAGAAAATACCACAGGCAGTATCATAATCATCATGACCGAGGATGAACCCGTCCCCACCCAGAGCCCGGCGCCAACCAGAAATAGCAACACACTGCGAAGCCCGGTAGTAATTCCGACCAACGGATCACGATGGCTTTGGAAACTCGGTGCATTCAAATTGGTCGTCTCTTTGCTGGATAACTTGGCATAACCTTTCAGCAAAACAATCAACTCAGCACTCAACTCAAGAGCAATCTTAAGTAACCGTTTTTGCAGCGGAGTTTTCTCACTAACCTGATTGGCATATTCCATCTGCTTGCGGCGCAGTGACTGGACAATAGCGTAGCACTCATCATAATCTCTTGAGGTTGTCATTTGCGTAAAGCTCGTGCGCATTGAGTCCAGTACTGGCTCAAGAACCTCGCCGACAAGCTCCGGATGGCGACGCTGTAAGCGCCCGAATATCTGCACCAGAGCCAATAGCGACAACACGCTATTACCAATCGCATTGGCAGCTCTGCTTTGACCTAAACCTTCCGGACCTTCAAAGCTCACCGCACTGGAGTCATCACTCAGAGCCGTCACCGATTCGAGTATGCTATCAATTGTGTGGTGACGTTCCTGGTGAGTACCATTTTTATCCAGCTCAATGACTAAATAGCCTAACGTCTGGTTAATCACGTTCCTCGCGTTGACTACCAGACCATCTTTCACTTTCACTGGCCAAATAAGTTTACTGACCAGAGTCGCACAGATAACACCAATGACTATCTCACTAATTCGGGCCTGAGCAATGTCGAAAACGCGCTGGCTGCTCGCAATCTCTGGCTGAATCATAACAAGCAAACAGACTAAACACGCTGTCATGCCAGCCATCGCAAAGGCGTAGACTAAATTCTGACGGCGCACCATTGCTGATAGCCCAGAGTTGATACCCAACCAGAGCGCTAATAAGCCGAGTGCTATTTCAGGGTAAGGTGCGAACCATTGAAGAATCGTGATACCGACAAACCCGCCAACCAGTGTGCCGATAATCTGGTACATGCCCTTTTCAACAACCAAACCACCCTCAGGACGAATTTGTAGAAATACCGCACCAATTAACGCCCAATACGGTCGATCTAGATTCAGGAACATGGCGATGTACAGAGACAGCGCCATCGCAATCACGCCTTTGATAGCAAACTTTATCGCCTGTTTGTCAGGGAAAATTAGACTATTAAACAGTGCCTGCATGGTTACTGCATGTTCTCATCTAAATGAATAGAAACGGTCATCCCGGCACTAAGATTTAAATCATCAGGGTAATCATCCAATTGGATATCCACCGGGATTCGTTGCGCTAAGCGGACCCAGTTAAAGGTCTGCTGAACCTGAGGTAACAATTGGCTGTTCGCAGTCGTGTTACTGTCAGCAATCGCGTCACCAATACTCGTAACCGTTCCGGTTAATGCTTTACCGCCACTCATTAGGGTGATCTTTGCCTTCTGGCCAAGTTTGATCAGTGGAATTTTTGTTTCTTCAAAATACCCCGTCACATAAAAAGAGTTCGCTTTCACTAATGAAAGTACCGATTTACCCTGACTGACATAATTACCAACGCGAAGAGTCAAATTGATGATGCTGCCATCCGCTGGCGCTTTGATAACGGTACGATCTAAGTTGATTTGGGCGCTGGCAAGTTGGGCCTGCGCCAGTTTGTAATTGGACTTGGCAAGTTCTGTAGTGATACGGGCGCTCTCCGCCGTTTCTTCACTAATCAATTGCTTATTGGTTAATGTCTCACGACGTGAGTACTGATGTTTTGCTAATTCCCATGCATATTTTTTATTTTCAACCTGCGCTTCCAGCTCGGCTATCGCCGCTTTATAGCGAGCATCGTCAACGGTGAAAATAACATCGCCTTTTTTGACATCCTGATTGTCGCTGACCTCAACATCATTAACCCAACCAGAAACATCCGGAGCAATCGTTATCACGTGAGCCCTTATTCGTCCATCACGGGTCCAAGGCGAATACAGATAATGTTGCCAAATCCAATGGCCAAGAATAACGGCAATAACCAAAGTCGTAAGTGTGAGGGAGATGCGAACGAATTTTCCCATAGATGATTAGCTCCCAAATAGATAAATGACTAACGCGAGATAACAGACATACAAGCTGACTTCAAACCAAGGTGCCTTCCACAGTTTTGCGTATAACCCTGATTTATGCAGCACAAAACGCGTACTCCATGACAGTAAAAAAGCAAGAGGCATAAAAACCACCAACGGACTAAACAGAAGCCCGGCAAAAGCTAACTCGTCAAACATAGGGCATAGTTCTCGATTCTTGGTGTTGGCTTGATATAAACGGATTGTTAGAAAAGCTTAGTACATTCACTATACAACCCAATGAATGTAAAAAAAATAGCAGATTAAACAGGTTAGAAATGACAGGCCTCAGTGATCTAGCCTATCGAAAAAAAAGGCTCAATCCCCGTATCGTTTCACTTATCCAAATAAAAAGCCCCCAATAATCGTGAACGATTGGGGGCTTCAAAATGTTAAACCACTACTTAGCATTAACAGCTAAAAACGATTCACTAACTCATCGCGGGGATTAACTGAGGATTGTACAAACAATCTTCACCTTGCGGTCTGGTTTTAAATCGACGGTGTAACCACATGTATTGACTAGGGCTGGCCATAATCGACTCTTCAACAATTTTATTGATAAAAATCGCCGCGTTTCGGGTATCACCTTTAGGAAATCCATCAACTGGCTCCCTGATCGTTAATGTGTAATGGCCATCATCCCCTCTTACCATGGTAAACGGCACAATGGCACAATCTGTTGCATCGACAAGTAAACTGGTGCCTGTTGTGGTACAGGCGTTTTTGACAGCAAACAAAGGCGCAAAGGTCGATCTTCTGGTTCCATAATCATGGTCAGGCGCATACCAAACACGCTTGCCTGAATTCAAAGCGTCCAGCATTCCTCTAACATTTTTACGATCAATCAAAGTACGATTAGAACGCGAACGACCCTTGTACTGAAAATAGTCAAAACAAGGGTTGTTATTCGGTCGATAAACACCCATTCCAGATTTTTGAATGCCAAATGCACGTGCACCCAGCTCTAAGTTCATGGAATGAACGGCAAGCATCAGCACCCCTTTACCGTCCTTTTCTAACGCTTCTAGGTGTTCCATCCCTTTTATCGTTACGTGTTTATTAACCCTGCGATCCGACCAGAACCAAGCCATCGCTGTCTCAAACAGTGCAATGCCAGAATTATCGATGTTGGCCTTCAGTATCGCTTCTCGTTTGCTCTCGTCCATCTTTGGGAAGCAGAGCTCTAAATTGCGACGAATGGTGACCTGACGCTTTTTCATTAATCGCATAGCCAAACGGCCAATATTGCGTCCCAGGAATAACTGAAATTTGAAAGGAAGAAGGCTAAGTAAATACATCACCCCGATGATGAGTAGAGTTCCCCAGTACCGAGGCATTAGGAACCGAGCCTCGAAAACAGGCTCTTTTTGTTTGTTCATGAAAGAATCGCCAGATGTGCCCATCTATAAGTAATTAAAGTTAATGATAATTGCATAAACGTTTATCATTGTTTGCACTTCAAAAAAAGTTAAAGCGCGGGTATTTTATGGATCTTCGACACACTACACAGGGAACCCAAACTGACTTCGAATTAAATTGTAAAGGCGACAAAAGATTAGAGCACGTTAACATTGGTTAGAGTAAATTACCTACATACTTTCATGAACTTTTGAATAAATAGAATTTTCCTACCCGAAAATGCAGCGCATACGCTTTCGAAAGGACGATAAAGAGAGGTGTTAGAGAAATGTGTTGGAAAAACAAGCTAGAAAACTGTGCCACGCTATTGAAAACAGTCGCGACACAGTGAAAGCATTAATGTAGCGTATTAGCCACTTTGTGATGCTCCTGAGAGATAACAAAATAGATATGCATATCAATAGGCTCAGGAGTATTAAGTAGCATCTTTCCAACCTCACGCTGAAAGTGTCTGTAGTCTCCAAGCTCATCGATTAAACCCAGCTGTCGATAACTCGATTCACTACTGAACATGCCATAAGCATATTGGTGATGGTGGATATCTTTCTGCTTATCGTAACCAAGTTGCAGCAAGGCAATATCAATTTCATCGGGAGCATAAGTGCTTTTATCGCCAAACATGCTGAGCAGTAAACTGGGAACTTCTTGAGCGATGCTCTGGATTTTCGTTTTTCTCTTAAAAATACCGAACATAGTGTCCTCCAATGACGATTCATCTCAAACTGCAAACCACAGTATTATTTTGAGATGGATAAGTTTTACATGACTCGAATTTTGCTTACTCAGTCAACAAAGCCATATTAGCGTGATCACATAATGACCTTCAAATACAGTTCACTGTGTTTCAATGATGTCTCATCAAAACTTCTGATTTAGTCACAATTAGCCAGCCATGAAGGTATACCAGACACGAAAAGCGCAGATGTATTTATTGTTCAGATCAATGCGCAGGCATTAAACTTGTTTTAAGTCACATTTCGTATCGACATCTATAACGATTTGAGTTAGCTTTAGATGTATAGACGTCTAGATGACTAGAATTAGGGAGAGAAAGTCGTGCCAATTAGAATTCCAGATCAATTACCAGCAACTGACATACTAAGGACAGAGAACATCTTCGTGATGAGTGAGACTCGAGCGGCTAGTCAGGAAATACGTCCGTTGCGAGTACTGATTCTGAATTTGATGCCTAAAAAAATTGAGACTGAAACGCAGTTTTTGCGTTTGCTTTCAAACAGTCCTTTGCAAGTCAATGTCGAATTATTGCGGATTGATGATCGCCCAAGTAAAAATACGCCTACCGAACATCTGGACAATTTTTATCGTCAATTTGAGATGGTTAAAAATAAAAACTTTGATGGCTTAATTATCACAGGCGCGCCACTCGGCCTAGTACAGTTTGAAGATGTACTTTATTGGGACCATTTAAAAACAATCATGGAATGGGCTAAAGATCATGTAACCTCTACCCTTTACGTATGTTGGGCAGCTCAAGCCGGGTTAAAGTTACTGTATGACCTGCCTAAAAAGACGCGTAAAGAGAAGCTTTCAGGTGTTTACCACCATCAAATTCATAACCAGTATCATCCAATATTACGCGGCTTTGATGACACGTTTTTGGCTCCGCATTCTCGCTATGCAGACTTTTCACCTCACTTCCTTGAGGAACATACGGACCTGGATATCTTAGCGACTTCTGATGTGGCTGGCGTTTACCTAGCGACAACCAAAGATAAACGAAACGTATTTGTGACGGGTCACCCTGAATATGACTCTCATACTCTCCACAATGAGTACATTCGTGATTTGGGCGAAGGAATGGAGCCAGCAATTCCGGTGAATTACTACCCGAACAATAATCCAGACAATGTTCCGAGTGCAAGCTGGAGAAGCCATGGTCACTTGCTGTTCGCAAACTGGCTAAACTACTGTGTTTACCAACAAACACCTTACGATCTTGACCATTTCAGTGAGTCTGCTTTCACTAAAGATGACTAATCCAATGCGTTAACTTTGTGAACCGAGCCGCCATATGGCGGCTTTTTCATATCAGTTTGCAAACCCGCTCGCATAGTAATTTTTCGTCAATAGGTTTTTATCTCGCAATTCTTATCATGCTGTGAGATTTAGGGATACAGGGACGAGAAATGAAAACGATTAAGCTGGGCACACTTTTGCTGATGACTCAATTTTCACTGCTGGGATGCGTTACCGTAAAAGAAGACGGCTCTCCGATCGTTAAGCCCGACCCAATCGCTATGGCAGAATCCCGTATCGCCCTCGGCTTAGGTTATCTGGAAGGTGGCAGCACTATCCGTGCTCATGACAATTTGCGACAAGCGCTTACTCACGCACCTAACTACTACCGTGCACAACTTTCTATGGCGCACTATTACGAGTCTGTCGGCGAAGAGTCAAAAGCCGAGGAAATGTATAAACGTTCACTCAACCAACATGCCAAAAACGGTAACGTGCTCAACAACTACGGCACGTTTTTGTGTAAACGTGGAGAATATAAAAAAGCAGATCTGATGTTTACACGAGCCATTGAGCAACCCTACTACTATTTGATCCCCGCGAGTTATGAAAACGCCGCGTTCTGCTCTCTTAAATCCAAAGACAACGATAAAGCAAGATATTACTTTACTCGCGCTATTGAGCACGATCCTCACAGACCAAAATCAATACTGCAACTCGCGAAGCTGGAAATTGAGTCGGGTGACTTTACCGATGCCAGAATTCGCTTAATGCGATTCAATCAAATGTATGGGGTAAAAAAGCCCTCATTACAACTTATGGTTGAGCTAGAACGTGTGGCTGGAAATGAGGCTCTGGAAAAAAGGTACAGAACACAACTCGACCAAATGTAACAAATCAGATGAATCAGTCTGAAAGTCCCTGTTTTTAATAGGGAGTCTATTTGAAGTCTTGTCACACTTCTATTCTCTATTTCGTCAGAGTTCTGTTTACCAGACTAACTATTTAGTTAGATAAACTACACTTTTCATATCAACTTTATGAATATGGAAGTGTACTGTGAGCGGAATTTTTTCCTGGGATAACTTGTCTGTAAAGCAAAAACTATTTGGCTTAGTTCTTTTGCCAATTATGCTACTGCTTATACTGGCAGGCCAGCACGTACACCGCCTTTCAACCCAAGCCCAAGAATTACACAGAGCGCAACGATTTACTGACTATATCGATATCGTCTCCTACCTTTACGACTTACCTAATAATCCGGAAGTTAGCGATAAATCCGAGGAAGCGCAGAGGCTCACGCTTGAGCTTAAAAAATGGACTCCTGCTATTTTCGGATCAAATGCCGAGATTTCTAGTCTGTTAACGAGCTTTGAAGAAGCAAATGCCTCATTACTGTCTGCCAAAGAAAATGATGATCGACTGGACGCTATAGAATGGCGAACGGATCTTTATGAACAGATCCTTCTGAGCTTAGATCAAATCTACTTTGATAATATCAGCCATGAAACCAGTAACGATCTGTCTTCGATTCTCCAGCTGGAATGGCTTATGTTTTGGTCGACCAAAGAGCATCAACTCAGTCATTTTCTCATCCAGTCAGTTGAACAAGATCAGCACTACAACTCGGATATTCGTGACGAAATTAAGTCACTGGTTCAGAACCAGCAGCTATTGATAGAGCGCTTCGTGACACTGAACGCCAACCAAAAGCAGGTCAACTTGCTCATTGATACTTTTACCGACGATGTGTTTCGAATAAGCCAAGAGTTTCGAACCAGTTTACTTCAAGAACAAGAACTCCAGATGCTCAGCCCTCAACAAATTTCTGACGGGTTGGAAGCGCTAAACAAACGTCTCTCTCTCATCCACGATATCGACAACAAAATTGAGCAGCAGCTGCAAGCGAGTATCAGTCAGTCGATTACCAGAACAACTCAGCATCGTTTAGTCTTTATCGCTGCCATCTCGCTCGTCACTATCTTGGTGATTAGCCTGACGATACGACTAATTCGTAAAGTGACCGGAAATTTAAATGTCGTCCTCGAATTCCTTGCTCGCGAGAGTTATAACTCAGATTCACCGCTATCCGAATTGATAAAAGGCAAAGATGAGCTCAGCAGGTTTGCCCGTGAAGTCGATAAGCTCAGCTTTGAACGCGAGCAAACCAAACTGAAATTAACTCAAGCGAAAGAAGACGCAGAAAAAGCAAAAGATGAGGCGATCGAAGCGAGTAAAGCCAAAAGCAGTTTTCTGGCTAATATGTCACACGAAATAAGAACGCCGTTAAATGGTGTCATTGGCATCTCCGAAGTCTTGTCAGATACGCCTCTGACCGCGGTACAACGCGACTACGTCGATACGATAGAAACCTCATCACAACTGTTGCTGGGCCTTATCAATGACGTACTGGATTTTTCTAAAATTGAATCCGGTATGCTTTTAATTAGTCCACATTCAACGTGCATTCGCGAGTCAATCTACGACATCGCCTCCATCATATGCCCTAAAGCGAAAGAGAAAGGCATTGATGTAAAAGTCAATATCAGCCGAAATACGCCATACCATGTGATGGTTGACGATCACCGCTTGCGCCAGGTCATCATGAACTTTATGTCCAACGCCGTAAAGTTTACGGAACAAGGTTATGTACGGCTTTCTGTTACCATTAAAGCGCTCACCGACTCTTGCGCCACCATTGAGTTTGCCGTTGAAGACTCTGGCATTGGGATTGATGAGCAACAGCAACAAATTATTTTTGCTCCCTTCGCTCAAGAAGATAACTCCACAACACGACAATTTGGAGGCACAGGTCTAGGACTCGCCATCAGTACTCAACTTGTCGACTTAATGGGAGGAACGATACAACTGGAATCAGCGAAGGGACGTGGAAGCCGCTTTTTCTTTGAAGTGACCGCCTCGGTGGCTCAGCAACATTTTACGCCTCACCATACGTTAAACCAAAGTCAGATTTGGCTTGTGTGTGATGACGCCGAAATGGAAATGAAACTCCGTGATGAGTTGAGCGTCTATCAGATCGACATTCATCAGTCGGTCAATAAACTCAGCGCCTTACCAACCTGGATTAACGATAACGAAAATATCATCATTGTTTACGCTGAGGGCGCACCCAATGTGGCGATCACAACATCCGATTATATGCGTAGGCTTGAAAATCAAAACATTCGCATCTGTTTAATTAAACATTTGCATAGTGACCAATTTGATTTTGGCAAAGTGGTCAGCGTCATTATCACTCAGCCACTACTCGGCCAACGCCTTCTCGCAGCACTTGAAAGATGTGAAGCAAGTTTCTCAGAACCTAACTCACTTCATTCTGCTCCCCTTCACGTCCCCACACTGCCGAACGTCTTGATTGTGGACGACAACACCGTTAATCAAAAGATAGCAGGCCTGCACCTGACTAAAGCGGGGTTTAACTTTGATATTGCCGAGAATGGTGTGGAAGCCGTCGATATGTTCAGAAAGCACCAATACAGCTTGATACTGATGGATTGTATGATGCCAGTAATGGATGGTTTTGAAGCCACCGAACACATTCGTCAAATTGAAGCCAGTGAACAACGACCTTTTCGTATCCCGATCATCGCGCTCACCGCGAGCGTGGTCGATGATGATATTCAAAAATGCTTAGCTGTTGGAATGGACGACTACATTCCAAAACCCTTTAAAGCCGACATGTTAAAGGAGAAGTTGGATAAAGCATTTGGTCTTCGCTTTAAGAAACCTTTGAGCGCCGAGCATATACCAGAAGTAAAAGACGTAACCGAAACCTCACCTTTGCCTGCTCAACGTGTGGGTGAGCCAACGATTAATGCTTTGTCACTGAAAACAGAACGAGTTTTGCTGGTAGAAGACAACCGAGTCAATCAAAAAGTGGCGTCGTTACTGTTGGATAAGGCAGGCTATCAATATGAAATTGCAGAAAATGGCCAGGTAGCGGTGGAAAAATTCCAGCAAGATTCCGACTTCGCCGTCATATTGATGGACTGCATGATGCCAGTGATGGACGGTTTCGAAGCAACAAGGCAAATTCGTGCTTTTGAAAAGGAAAACGGGCTTAAAAAAACGCCCATCATCGCGTTAACCGCCAGTGTCGTAGATGATGATATCCAGCGTTGCTTTGACTCAGGGATGGATGCCTATGTGCCAAAACCAGTGAGAAAAGAAAAGCTACTGCATCAAATCGAAACGATGATTTAGGTTAACGGCTTATGGTGAGTCTCGGTCCTCGTTATCGCCCTTCCTCTTGGTCGCTTGCGACAAGCACGTTGATACTGGTTTATCTTCTGATCCTGAGTGAGCCCTTGTACGCCGCTGATAACTACGCCATTTTTTCATTTAACTCAAAGTTTGATGCGCTAACAATAAACAAGGCAAGAAAACTCTACAGAGGTAAAACAAGCCTGTTACAAGGAGAGCGAGTTGAGCTTTCTGACTGGCCAGAAACGTCAACCGAACGGACAGAGTTTTACCGCTACCTTCTTAATAAAAACCTTGCCCAAATGAACGCACATTGGGCGAGTTTGTCGTTCTCAGGTAAAGCCCGCCCGCCCAAAGTCATCGAACAGCCAAGTATCGATGCTCTATTGGCATGGATGCAAGAACAACCCAATCGAATTGGCTACGCACCTGTAAACAGTCTGCCATCTAACGTCCACATTCTATATGTTGTAAGCTCGGAGAATTGATATGAAAAAATATCTGACCACAATACTACTTACCAGCATCGCTTTTCCGAGCTTAGCAACCATTGAAATAACAGATAACCTCTCATTGAGTGGGTTTGGTTCAGCCTCTTGGGCGAGATCAGATAACCACACGCCATTACTGATCAACCGATTCATCAAAGACGAAAGCTGCTTTGATTGTGATACAACGTTTGGTGTGCAGCTAGATTATTTCTCCGGTGCATTGCGGTCGTCAGTACAAGTGGTAAAAAGGCCACAAGATCACTGGAGTGACCCGCAGCTCGAATGGGCGTATCTTGCCTATACGTACAAAAACTACGATATTTACGCAGGCCGATTAAGGCTGCCCTTATTTTTAGCGTCCGAGTATTATTACGTCGGGCATGCGCTCACGCCCGCTCGTGCTCCCACAGAAGTGTATGACAGTTTACTCGGTATCACGGCCTATAATGGATTTTCAGTTCGTTGGCTTTATGACCTCAATGACAAAGCGATGATTACTGCTATGCCATTTGTAGGCTTCAAAGACGATAGCAATATCACCATCAATGACAATACAAAACTTAAAGTGGATGTGAATGATGTCGTTGGCATCAATGTGACGCTAAGTGGTGACCGCTATCGCTGGAACTTTGTTTATTTAAACGGAGACTATGACCAAACCACCATTCTTTCGAACGCCGAACAAGACGTTCCAGGCCTTGGCACTATTGTGGTCGACCGTTTAACGCTTACAGAAAATGACTCAAAGATAGACCTGTATTCGTTGGGGGCTAAGTATGAAATAGATCGATTCACTCTAGCGGCAGAAGCCCAAACCAGTGATATCTCAACCACTTGGTACGCCACCGCCAGTTATAATAGGAACAAATTCACACCGTACACTGTCTACGGGCAAATCTTCGATGAACATGAAAATAAAACCGGAGATAGCTACCTGTTGGGATTAAGATATGACATTACATACAACGTATCTCTTAATGCAGAATGGCAATATTTTAAGGCGTTTGGTGATGGGTTAGGTACCTTCTCATCAATGCCGGAAGACGATAATGCCAACATGTATACGTTAATGCTCAACTTTGTTTTCTAGTTTTGCTTCTGTTGATTGGCACTTTTCTGCTTCATTTTGAGTTGCTTATCTTTTCGCCTTAACGCTCTAAAAAATTTCGACTCTTCGTGATACCAACCTAATACGCTAATAGGGAATCCCACCAGCATCATGATAAACAAATCCGCTGGCAACTGTTCAATGATATCCATAAAGGAGTGCAAGTCGCCAAAAATGAATAAACCAATTACTTTACCGACCAGCAACGCACAACAAATCATAAAAAACGACTTTAAGATGTAGTGCCATTTGCCTTTTTTACGTTCCTCTTTCCAGTAACTATATTTGTGCTCGCGGTTATACATCTCCCCTCCATACGTGACATTGTCACTCAGCACATAACCACTTGGTTTCAGTGCGCCACATCACTTTAAGCATAGTGTGAATAACAAGGCATTGCTGTCCAAACCAGCCGATCAGCCTAAATATTTTGGACAGCGTTATGGAGAGCATGAAGCGATGCAGGCTAGTGGCAAAACAAGATATAACCCAAGCCTTTGCTCATGCAGGGTTAACCAGATGAGATGTGATTATTGCTTTCTAAACACCCAGACAGGGCCAATGAGAAGAAATTGTAAGTCTTCGTAAAATGAAGGCTTGGTTCCTTCTATTTTGTGCCCGATGAATTGCAGCATCCAGAGAACACCAAAAATAAGTAAAGAGATATACAGGACCGGAAGTTGGAGCACTTCCAATGACCAGATTAAGCCAATACACGCCAATGTATAGCCCAGCATCATCATGAAGACACTGAGAGACAACCGGTAATAAAATATCCAAACGGGAATCACGGCTAACCATACCCAATTTATTTGATAACCGAGGATAGACAATTGAGGAATCGACCAAATTAACCCAACGACAGAAAGATAAATGCCGGGCACGGCAATCGCGTGAATTTTTCGATTGATTGGGTTTTGATGACTTTCCCCATAGGCTTTAAGCCAGTCAGATAGTGCTCGCATAGCATTTCCCTCTTTGCCCTTATACTTTTTATATAGCCTGTACTTAATAAAGGCGCGAGTTTTTCTGAAACACGAGCTAATAATTCAATTCGGTCATGGTGATAAGAGCTAGATATCCGTCACGTTCTCCTGCCAATACTCTGATTTATCTGTGCTCTAACTACGCGAAACCTAACGAAGCTCGCTGTGCTTTCGTCAACTTAGCAATGACAAGCTCGTATGAACGTTCACATAAATCCTGGATAAGTCCATCCTCGACATCTCCATTGAAATACACCGTGACCCAGTGTTTTTTATTCAAATGGTAACCGGGGGTGATATCAGTGAACTGAGAAGTCAGCACTTCACCATCCTCGGGTTTTACTTTTACACTGACGTAGTCTCGACCCTCTCTTTGGGCAAGTATTGCGAACATTTTCCCTTTGATCTTAAAGACTAAAGCTTCAGGTCCAAACGGAAAGTCGCTTTCCGCGCACATAAACGTATTAAGGTACGTTTCTAACGCTTTGATTTGCATCCCACACCCCGCAATTGATTTTATTCAAACTGTGGCAACAAGTTCTTTAACGCCTCATTAAGCTTTAACTTTTCTTCATCAGACAAGCCATGCATAAAGCCTCGTTGAACCTCAACATGTTCAACAATCAACTTATCGATAAGCATCAAACCCTTAGCCGTCAATTCAACCGTAACACTGCGTCTATCTTCCTTACTATGTTCTCTGACAATTAAACCTTTCGTTTCCAACTTATCTAATCGGTTAGTCATCGCGCCGGAAGTAAGCATCATTGACTCGATCAAGGCTGATGGCGTCAAACAGTATGGCGCTCCTGCTCGACGCAACGTCGCCAGTACATCAAATTCACCCATTTTAAGGTCATACTGCTTATGAAGATCTGCGACTCGAGTCTCCATGTGTTTGGCAATTCTCATTAATCGCCCCATGATGGCCATCGGCTGTGTGTCGAGCTCAGGCTTTTCTTTAGACCACTGCTCTACCAGTCTATCAATTGCGTCCATTTCTTACTTCTCTCCAAAGCAACGCGGCTTGTCTAATTACTTTAACATGAAGATACTTTACAAAAAGTAACCTAAGGCGTATCTTTGCACTTAATTATCTTAACGTAAAGATATTTGACATGAACATTTTACTCGCCATGATCCCGGCGTTTTTCTGGGGCACGACTTACGCGGTTACGCAGTATACGGTGCCAGATTGGCCTCCTATTCTGCTGGGTGTCCTGCGCGCGCTGCCAGCGGGCTTACTGCTGCTCGCGATAAAGCCGACATTGCCGAAAAAGCACGAGTGGAGAGCCCTGCTTGTATTAGGCACGATCAACATCGCGCTGTTCTTCTGCCTTGTCTTTGTCATGGCACTCACACTGCCTGCGGCGATTTCAGGCGTGGGTATGGTTTCATTACCCGTATTTGCGATGCTGTACAGTTGGGTGGTCTATAAACGCCGACCTAACGCGTTACAGGTATGCCGAGGCCTTGCTTTGGTTGCCCTCGCGTGGCTGCTATTTAACCCGGCAAGCATCACACTGAATCCGGTTGGATTGATTGCCATGCTTTCTGCCATTATGTGTATTGTGATCGGCAGCAGCGTTACTAAAGCACTCGGTACAAGAATGCATTGGTGGACGGTCCTGACTTGGCAGTTGATCATTGGTGGCGTAATTCTGACAATTGTTTCCGCCGTGATGGCTAGCCTCGATCCGGAGCCATACTTAAGTGCGGTACGAAATACATCGCTTACTAACATCCTGGGGCTGCTCTGGGTGATTATTCTTAATACCGCATTAAGCTACACCATGTATGTCTGGCTTCTGCAAAGAATGTCTGTGGTTGACTTTACCTTTGGCAACATCATTAATCCGATTGCCGGTATTTTATCTGGCTTGTTACTGCTTGGAGAAAGCTTTACGCCAGTTCAATATAGCTTGATGTTGGGTATGATTCTGGTATCGCTACTACCGCAACTGGTGATGAAATTTTTCAAGTAGGCATGACCAACCTTATTTAGGACGGTACAGATTGATCAAAAAGAGGAAGTCAGCTGACTTCCTCTTTGAATTAAGGCTCGATTTGTTTACTGGGCACTACGCCAGCTCAAGAATGATTTTTTCCAGTTTGTCTAAACCTTCGTTCAGTACTTCTGACTCGATAGTTAGCGGTGGAAGCAGACGAATAACGTTCGCTTTTACCCCACAAGAAAGCAGAATGAGACCGTTCTCTTGCGCTTTAGCAATGACCGCTTTAGTCATATCTTGCAGAGGCTTACCCGTTTCTGGATCAGTAAATTCAATCGCCATCATGGCACCAGTGGTACGGATTTCACCAATCGCAGGTACTGATTTTTGCAGCTCAGTCATACGTGCATTAACCACTTCGCCAATGCCCATCGCTTTCGCACACAAGTCTTCTTCTTCGATGATTTTCAGGACTTCCAGACCAGCAACACAACCTAGTGGAGAGCCAGCATACGTGCCGCCTAAGCCACCTGGAAGTGCAGAGTCCATGACATCTGCTTTACCAACCACAGCTGAGATTGGGAAGCCACCCGCAATGCCTTTCGCCATCGTCATTAGATCTGGTTCAATACCCAGGTATTCGGTCGCAAACATCTTACCCGTACGGGCGAAGCCTGTTTGAATTTCATCGGCAATCAGCATGATACCGTGCTTGTCACACAACTCACGCAAGCCTTGTGCAAACGCTTCAGGTGCTTTGTAGAAACCACCCTCGCCTTGTACAGGTTCAAAAATGATCGCTGCAACGCGTGAAGGCTCGATATCACAAGCAAACAGATCATCGATCGCTTGTAGGCTTTGCTCAACACTGATGCCGTGGAACGCATTCGGGTATGGTGCGTGGTAGATTTCATTTGGGAAAGGACCAAAGCCTGCTTTGTATGGCGCGACTTTACCCGTTAGACCCATTGTCATGTTAGTACGACCGTGGAAGCCACCTTTAAACGCAATCACGCCGCTACGGCCAGTGTGAGCACGTGCTACTTTCACGGCGTTTTCTACCGCTTCTGCACCTGTTGTCAGGAAGATGGCTTTCTTCTTAGTCTCACCCGGAGCAAGTTCAGTTAATTTTTCCGCCAGCTCGACGAATGATGCGTAAGGCGTCACCATTGCACAAGTGTGTGAGAAGTTATCGAGCTGAGCTTTTACCGCTTCGCTGATGCGCTTATGAGAATGACCAGTATTAGTCACCGCAATACCCGCCGCGAAATCGATGTACTTGTTACCTTCAATATCCCAAACATGCGCGTTCTCTGCTTTCTCTACGTAAAGCGGGTATAACGCACCCATGCCTTGAGCAATTACCTGGTTTCTTCTTTCGTGTAGTTGTTGGTTAGTCATTGTTTTTATCCTTAGTTACCGCCAAAGCAGAGATATTTCACGTCCATGTATTCATCGATACCCTGTTTTGCTCCTTCACGTCCGATGCCGGACTGTTTAACACCACCGAAAGGAGCCACTTCAGTAGAGATCATGCCTTCGTTAATACCCACCATGCCGTATTCAAGCGCTTCTGCGATCTTCCAAACACGGTGAATGTTCTGGCTATAGAAGTACGATGCTAAGCCGTAAATCGTATCGTTTGCCATTTCGATAAGCTGTTCATCAGTATCAAAGCGAATCACTGGCGCGACAGGGCCGAAGATTTCTTCAGAGACAATCTTCATGTCGTGAGTCACGTCTTTTAGCACCACTGGCTGCATGAACAAGCCATCAAGCTCTTTAAGCTCAGTGACTGGCTTCGCACCTTGCTCGATAGCACCATCAATTAACGCTTGGATGCCCTGCTTCGCTGACTCGCTGATCACCGGGCCGATATTCACGCCCTCTTCCAGGCCATTGCCAACTTTAAGCTGCTGAACGGCGGCATCAAACTTAGCGACAAACTCGTCATACACTTTGCTGTGTACGTAGAAACGGTTCGCACAAACACACGTTTGGCCAGCATTGCGGAATTTAGACGCCATAGCACCAGTTACTGCGGCATCGATATCTGCATCATCAAATACGATGAATGGTGCATTGCCACCCAGCTCCATGGACGTGCGTTTTACGTCACCCGCACATTGCTGCATCAGCACACTGCCGACTTGAGTAGAACCGGTAAACGAAAGCTTGCGGATCAGTGGGTGTGACGTGAAAATTGCACCAATCTGACGAGAGCTTTCCCCAAGAACAACTTGAAGTACGTCTCTTGGAATACCCGCTTTATAAGCGAGTTCAGCCACTGCAAATGCAGAAAATGGCGTGGCTTCTGACGGTTTCACGATAAAAGTACAACCTGCCGCTAATGCCGGACCCGCTTTACGGGTGATCATTGCGATTGGGAAGTTCCACGGCGTAATGGCACACGCTACACCAATTGGCTGCTTGATGGTCACCAAACGCTTGTCTGCGCTTGGTGCTGGAATCGTGTCACCGTAAGTACGTTTCGCTTCTTCTGCAAACCATTCGATAAAGCTTGCACCGTAAAGAACTTCGCCTTGAGCTTCAGCTAACGGCTTGCCTTGCTCTAGAGTCATCAGTCGGCCAAGATCTTCTTTATTTTCTAGCAGAAGTTGGTACCAACGATGAAGTAAGCCAGAGCGAGTTTTCGCTGGCAGCGCCGCCCATTCTTTTTGTGCAACGCTAGCGCGTTCAATACCGTCCAGAATGTCGGTTTCAGTCGTCACTGGCGCGTAGCCAAGCACTTCGCCCGTGGCTGGGTTGGTTACCGCTGTACCTTGCACCTCACTCGCCACCATGAACGAAAGAAGGCTTTTGTTTTTAATCTGTTCCATGGTTATTCCTTTTAACCGCTTTTCAACAGCGCCACACTAACGAAGCAAGTCGTGGCGATGTATTTCGCTTTTTAAGCTGGGATCTGCTGTGTAATGCAGTGAATATTTCCACCGCCAAGCAGCACTTCTCTTGACGGTATAGCAATGATTTGATGCTCTGGCATCGCGTTTTGCAAAATTTCGATTGCGATCGCATCCGTTTCTTCGTCGAGCATCGGCAAAAATACATGGTCGTTCACAATGAGGAAGTTCGCGTATGACGCACTGAGGCGCTCACCGGCTTGTCGGCTCATTCCTGCACTCGCATCAATGCCATTGGCTTCAGCTTCACTGTAGTGCAGTGGCCCTGGTATTGGTAGACGGACAATCTCGATATCGCGTCCCTTTGCGTCTTGCTGCGACTTCAGCGCTTTTTCAGCTTGTCTGGAAAGCTCGTACTGCGGATCGCTAGGATCGTCAGTCCAACTCAACACGACTTTACCCGGTGCAATCACATGTAACAGGTTATCCACGTGACCATCAGTTTCGTCATTGAATAAACCATTTGGAACCCAAATGACTTTTTCGATGCCTAGGTAAACTTTTAACTGCTCTTCAATTTCCGTTTGGCTCAAGTGAGGGTTACGACCCGGACTAAGCAGGCACTCTTCTGTCGTGTAAAGCGTCCCTTCTCCATCGGTATGAATCGAGCCACCTTCAAGTACAAACGGGGCACGATAGTAATCAATACCGATGATGTCGCACACTGAGCCTGCAACTAAATCATCTTGCTGCCAGTTTTCATACAGGCCGTTGTATTCTCCGCCCCAAGCATTGAACTTCCAGCTAATACCACGGCGATCACCCGTTTGATTCACAACAACCGTTGGGCCAATATCTCGCATCCACGCATCGTTAAATGGAATTTCTACCAAACGAACGTCGGGATGAAGCAACTTTCGCGCGCGGTCAAAGTTGTGAGAACAAACTGCAACACTGACTTTGGTCACGTCGACAATTGCGTTTGCGATTCTGGCAAACGTCTCCTGAGCAGGAACCGCACCGTCACGCCAGTTATCACGTCTTTCGGGCCATGCTAGCCAGACTTCACTTACCGGCTGAAATTCAGCCGGAAAATAGAAGCCATCTTGTGCTGGTGTTGTAGATAACTTCATAGTAACGCCTCTTTAAACAGCCAACTTTCCAACGCTTGTGTATAGCTCTGGACGACGGTCGCGGAACAGACCCCAAGCGTGACGAGCTTTTGCTGTTGCTTCTAGATCGATCTCTGCGTAAATGATCGTCTCGCCTTCACGTGGCGCTTCCGCAATTTTTGCACCCGTGTGGTCAGTAATGAAAGAAGATCCGTAGAACGTGGTTTCAATGCCGTCATCCACTTCTGTACCGACTCGGTTTGAAGCGATTACCGGCACTAAGTTTGCCGCAGAGTGACCTTGCATCGTACGCTGCCAGTGGTCACGAGAATCCAGTGTTGGATCTTGTGGCTCAGAGCCGATTGCCGTTGGGTAGAAAATCGCTTCTGCACCATGCAAAGCCAGACTACGTGCTAGCTCTGGGAACCATTGATCCCAGCAAATGCCCGCACCAAATTTACCAAACTTGGTTTGCCATACTTTGAAGCCAGTGTCACCAGGGCTAAAGTAGTACTTTTCGCTGTAGCCAGGGCCGTCAGGGATGTGAGATTTACGGTAGTTTTCCAGTACCGTGCCGTCAGCATCGATCATCACTAGCGAGTTAAAAAAGGTATTACCCGCTTTTTCAAAATAGCTAACAGGAATAACCACACCCAGCTCTTTAGCCAAAGCACTCATCTCTTTGATAAGACGACAATTCTCTGTTTCTTCCGCTAATTCAAAGTATTTCGCTTCTTGTTTTTTGCAGAAGTAAGGCGCTGCGAATAGTTCCTGAGGAAGAATCACATTCGCACCATTTTGTGCCGCTTCACGAATCGCCTTTTTTGCTTTTTCTAGGTTATCTTCCAGATCCCAGCTCTTAGTCAGTTGAAGAGCTGCAAATTTAACTACTTTGCTCATTGGATATTCCTTATCTCTTAAATCGCTAGTTTGTCACGTAAGTTGTAGTAAGCCGCACCCATTGCTGTAAATGGAATTTGGAAGTGACGGCCACCCGGGAAGGAGTAGTGTTTTAGTGCTGCAAACGCATCAAAGCGTTCCGCGTGTCCGGTTAAAGCTTCAGCTAGAAGCTTACCTGCAAGGTGTGTACACGTAACGCCGTGGCCACTGTAGCCTTGTAGGTAGTAAATGTTGTCTGCAAATGAGCCGAACTGAGGCATACGTGAATAAGTCAGCAAGAAGTTACCTGTCCACGCATAATCAATCTTAATGCCCTTCAACTGTGGGAAGACTTTTTCTAGTTTTGGACGAATCAACGACTCTACGTTTTCTGGGTCACGCGCACCGTAAACTACGCCGCCTCCGAAAAGCATTCGCTTGTCTGCCGTTAAGCGGAAGTAATCCAGCAGGTAGTTACAGTCTTCAACACAGTAGTCACTGGTTAATACTTGCTTTAGCTGCTCTTCATTCAGTGGTTCCGTAGCAATAACCTGTGTTCCACAAGGAATTGCTTTATTACTGATATTCGGTGCCAGGCCACCCAGGTACGCGTTACCTGCAAGCACAACGTATTTGCTCTTAACGCTGCCTTGCGCCGTTTTCACTACTGGATTAATACCTTTATCAATCGATAGCACAGCAGACTGTTCAAAAATTTGGCCTCCCAGAGAAACAAATGCCGCCGCTTCGCCTAACGCCAGTTTAAGCGGGTGGATGTGGCCACCACGCATGTCCAGCAGACCGCCAGTATAAACTTTCGTGCCTACGGCCTTTTCAACTTCACCTGCGTCCAGCAAAGTGAGCTGATCGTTGCCGTAGCGTTCCCAGTTTTTCTTATGCTCTTCAAGACCTTTAAGCTGTTTCTTATTCAGCGCCGTGAACAAGCCACCTTGTTTTAAATCACATTCAATGTCGTATTTATCAACCAGACCACGGATGATGTCGCCACCTTCAAAGATCATGTCGCACAATGCTTTTGCCTGGCGTTGGTCGTAACGGCTTTCAATGACGTCAACATCTCGGCTGTAACTGTTGACGATCTGGCCACCGTTACGACCAGTTGCTCCAAAACCTACTTTTGCACTTTCCAGCACAACTACTTTGAAACCTTTTTCTGCTAGATGCAGTGCAGAAGAAAGACCAGAGAAGCCTGCGCCAACCACACACACATCACACTCAATATTGTCTTGAAGTTGTGGGTAGTCCGGCATGTTTGGCACAGAGTGCGCGTAGAACGAATCCGTATGCTTGTTCATAGTGATATTCCTTTATTAATCGTCAGCTGGGTTAGAACGTGTGCCTTTTTAGGCGTGAAGGCGAATCCAAGTGGTCTTGGTTTCCGTGAATTTCTCAATGGCGTGCAGCGATTTATCTCGCCCATTTCCGCTCATTTTGAATCCACCGAATGGAACCGTCATGTCGCCTTCGTTGTAGTTGTTCACCCATACCGAGCCGGCTTGTAGTCGTTTAGCGACTCGGTGAACACGGTTGATGTTGCTGCTCCAAAGTGCCGCGCCCAGGCCGTACTTAGAGTCGTTGGCAATTTCGATAGCTTGTGCTTCATCCTTGAATGGAATCACACAGAGTACTGGTCCGAAGATTTCCTCTTGAGCAACGCGGTATTGATTATCCACGTTATCCAAAATAGTTGGCTCGACGAACGCACCTTGACCTTCAACATTGCCACCACAGCGCAACACTGCGCCTTCAGACTGGCCTAATGTAATGTATTCCAACACTTTTGATTTGTGGTCTTGGTCGATAAGCGCACCCATAGAAGAACTAGGATCCATTGGATCTTTTGGTGCAAAAGCTTTAGCCGCTTCGATCACTTTTTCAATGAACTGCTCTTTAATGCTTTCATGAATCAGCAGACGCGTTGCTGCCACACACACTTCACCCTGGTTATAGAAGCACCCCGCTGCCGTTTCAGCCGCTGCGCGGTCTAAATCGTCACAATCTTCGAATACGATGTTGGCATTCTTACCACCCGCTTCTGCAAAGACACGTTTCAGGTTGCTTTCGCCAGAACGAACCATCAGCTGGCCAGCGATGCGCGTAGAACCAGTGAAAGCGATACAATCCACGTCTTCGTGTGTTGCCAGCGCGTCACCCGCTTCATGACCAAAACCTGTGATGACCTGGAACACACCCTTTGGCAAACCAGCTTGTTCTGCAAGTTGACCTAAGAAGATAGCAGTGAGTGAGGACTTTTCTGACGGCTTCAGGATCACGCTGTTGCCTGCCGCAAGAGCTGGACCAAGCTTCCAGCAAGCTAGCCAAAGTGGGAAGTTCCATGGAACAACTGCCGCGACAACACCAATCGCTTGGTGAGAAATAAACGCGTGAACATCTTTTTCTGTTGGCGCGACTTCGCCATAGACTTTATCGATCGCTTCTGCGTACCAGCGTAATGATGAAGCTGCGCCAGGGATATCTGTAGAGAAGCTGTGAGAAATAGGTTTACCGGTATCCAGAGTTTCAAGCAGAGCCAACTCTTCACGGTTTTGGTCTATCAGATCAGCGAACTGTTTTAGAATCGCTTTACGATGTGCAGGGCTGCTTTCACTCCACTGACCTGATTGAAATGCTTTACGAGCGTATGACACCGCAAGATCGACATCTTCACTTTCACAACGAGCAATTTCGGTAAATATTTCGTCTGTTGCTGGATTAACGACAGGGATCGTTTTTCCACTTAATGCTGCGCTGTATTCACCGTTGATGTACGCCCTGTTTTCGATGTTTAGATTGTTCTTAAGTTCAATCCATTGTTCTTGAGTTTTCATACGCTCTCCTTGTTATCACACAAGGCAAGCACCACTTAGAATGTGGTTGGCGTATGCGCGCTTATCATTCGACAAGCCTTGTCTGTGTGATTCGTAAATCTGTGTGGCTGGGTCGTATCAATAACGTACGACTCGCCTTCTTTGATGACGAACGAACGGCCTTTGTATTCCAGAGTGATTTCACCCTCTAGTACCGTGCCAATTTCTTCGCCTTCGTGTTTTATTTCAGCTGAACCTGTTGTTCCGTGTGGTGCATATTCTTCGATCAGGAATCCAATCACCTGCTCTTTTGTGCCGTTAGTCACCAGTTTCATCGAAACGGTTTCACTGCCCATTTCGACCAGCTCTTCTGGCGTAACGACAACTTTCACTTCATCATTCTGAGTTTGTTCAAAAATGAAAAACTCCGACAGAGATAAAGAAAATACGTTCACTATTTTTTGCAACGAGCTAACCGAAGGGCTCACTTTGCCATTTTCAATCGATGAAATAGCACTGTGAGTAATGCCCGCTCGCTCGGCTAATTCTCGTTGTGACAATCCATGTTTTTTTCTTAACTGAACAATATTTCTACCAATCTCTTGATTGTCCATTCATGTGGCTCCAAAAATTAAAGAGAAGCCGCCATAATAAATTCTTTGAATAAAATTTGTGAGAAATGATTGGTTTTTGCTTTCCATTCTGGGTGCCACTGCACGCCAACGAAATATTTTTGCCCAGCCAGGCTAAAAGCTTCTATCAAACCATCGGGTGCTTTCGCTTCAACTTTAAGCTGTGGCGCTAGCTGATCAACACCTTGATTGTGCAGCGTATTGACTTCAAAGAAAGTCGTATTTTCCCAATGATTTTCAACTAACCATTGTTCAAATAAGCTCTCCTTTTGAACTAATACTGCATGAGCAGGTGCGTATTTCTGTTCGAAATCATCAACAGGTGCTTCGCGGTGATCATTAAAACCAGAATCGTGAACCGCAGGGTTAAGAGTGCCACCTAATGCAACGTTCATCTCCTGGAAACCGCGACAAATACCAAGACAAGGAATGTCTTTATCTACCGCGTGTCGAATCAGGTTCAGTGCCAATTCATCGCGCGCTTCATCTTTCTTATTCTCAGTATGGCTAGCGTTGTAGCGATGTGGCGCAACATTTGAGTGGCTGCCCGGGAACAAGAAACCGTCACAAAGCTCCAGGATTGAGTCGACTTCATCACTCGACATATCCGGCGCTAACATAACAGGTAGACCACCAAAGTCTTTCACTGCGCGTAGGTAAAAATCATTGACTGCCTGAATTTGGTAACCACCTAACTCCTTGGTGCAGCTAACAACGCCAATGATGGGTTTGCGTGTCGTTGTCATAACATATCCGTGTTCAATTTATTTAACATCAACACTACAAACCGTGTACAAAATTATCAACATCGACGTTCGATATTATCGCCACAATGTGACACAGAGCACTTTTTAGGCCATTAAATTGAATATTTATGCTCATTATATTGAACAAAACAAAAACGACTGTTACAAAATAGTTAACAACAAAGCACAAAAATAACCCATTAAAAAGTCAGAACACAAGATAAGTGGTTGTTTAAATTAAATATAACTGAATTAACACGCACATTAATTAACGCTTTGTAATTTAATTGTTAATTTAGCTATCTCTAATTTCTACTCATCTGGCTATTGGAGAAAAAAATGGAATCGTATCTACAGGAAGTTCAAAATTTTAAACAACAGTGGCCCAACATCGAGTTCGTCGACCTCATCTTTACCGACATCAATGCAACACCAAGAGGCAAACGTATCCCGGTAGAGGCTCTGGAAAAGCTTAACAAAGGTGTCGCATTACCTCTTTCAACCATTACGCTCGATACGAAAGGTAATGTGGTAGAAACGGCAGGACTAGGCGAAGACTTGGGCGAACCGGACAATCTTTGTTTCCCAATCAGCGGTACATTGATGCCAACCGCGAAAGAACAAGTTGGCCAATTGCTACTGAGCATGATGGATGATTCAGGAAAACGACCAAATCCTTTGTTCATTCGCAATATCCTCGCTTCGATGCTTGAGAAGTTAAAAGCTAAAGATCAGTACCCTTGTGTTGCTCTAGAACTGGAATTTTACTTAATTGATAAACAGCGCGGTGAGAATGGCACACCTTTAACCGCCATCAACCCTACTAAGAAAACACGTGAGAAAGATACCGAGGTGTACGACTTAGATGGGCTTGATGACTATGCAGACTTTTTATCTGATCTCAACAAAATCGCATTGGAACAGGGCTTAAATACCTCAGGCGCTCTTTCCGAATCTGCTCCAGGCCAGTTTGAAATCAACTTTAACCATTCAAAAGATGTCCTTCGTGCGTGTGACGAAATCATCATCGCTAAGCGCCTGATCCGTCAGGTGGCCCACCAGCACGGGTTCGACGCAACCTTTATGGCTAAGCCTTTCGGCGAACAAGCTGGTAATGGTATGCACATCCACTTAAGTTTGATGGATAGCGCTGGCAACAACCACTTTAGCCAACAAGATGGCGAAGCGAGTCCCCTCTTTTATCAAACTATGGCGGCGATGCTGGAACAAACATCAGATGCCATGGGATTAATTTGTCCTAATGTTAACTCTTTCCGCCGCTTTGTTCCTGGAGCTTACGTTCCGACAAAAGCGGACTGGGGCGAAAACCATCGTGGTGTCGCATTACGTGTTCCTATCAGCGATAGTAAAAACCGTCGCATCGAACATCGTATCGCGGGAGCTGACGTTAACCCTTACATCCTCGCTGCAGTAGTACTTTCCGCGGTATTAGCGAGCGAAAACTATACCAAAGACCAATGTCCATCAACCTTAAGCGACGACGCGATTGACTTACCTGTGCGTATGTCAGAAGCTCTAGAGCAGTTGGAACACAGTGAGCTGGCTCAATACATTTCAAGGGACTTTATCGATATGTATTTAGCTTGCAAGCGCAGTGAACTCGCTGAATTTGAGCGCGCTATCACGCCACTGGAAATTGACTGGATGTTGCACTCGGCATAAACAAAGGAAATGTAATTTATGACTACGCAAACAAAGGCGATGGATGCGCCGTTAAAATTCAACATGCAACATATGATTATCTCGTTAATTTGTGTTGCGACATTCGTACTATTTACGACGATCGGATTAAATCACGAAGAGGGGCAAACCTACGGATGGATGAGCCTTCTTCCAACCGCATTGGTTTTAGTCTTCGCGTTAACGACGCACCGAACTGTAGAAGCGCTGTTTAGCGGCGCAATTGCCGGGGTTCTATTACTTAACCCAACTGAAGCGGTAGAACAAATCGTTGATATCTCAATGACGGTGATGATGGACGAAACCATTGCTTGGATCATCCTGGTATGTGGCTTGATGGGCGGCCTGATAGCTATCCTTGAGAAAGGTGGCAGCATCCTGAGCTTCTCAGACATGTTGGTGACAAAGGTTAAGAGCCGTAAACAGTCGATGGTAATGACGTTTTTGCTTGGTATTGTCATCTTTATCGACGATTACTTAAACGCGATTGCTATCTCTTCATCAATGAAGAAGGTAACCGACGGCTACCAAATCTCTCGAGAAAAGCTATCGTACCTGGTGGACTCAACTGCAGCACCAATCTGTATTCTTGTACCAATCTCGACTTGGGCTATCTTCTTTAGCTCTCTTCTTGAGTCAAATGGCGTTGCTGAGACAGGTAAAGGTATTCAAACCTATATTGAAGCGATCCCATACATGGCTTATGGCTGGGTAACGTTAGCAATCGTTCTGTTGGTTGCGATGGAAAAGATTCCAGATCTAGGCGCAATGAAAGCAGCAGAACAACGAGCTAAGAATGGTCAAGTTCGTCCTGATGGCGCGACCGATGTAGATTTTGGCTCTGATATTGCGGCTCATACGAATCCAACAATGGGTCTGATTAACTTCCTACTGCCTATGGTTGTTCTGGTTGCAGCAAGCTGGTACTTCGGTATTGACCTATTGGCTGGTGTATTCGTAGCAATTATCTTCACTGTATGCTTCTACGGTCTACAACGACTCATCTCGATGAACGACATGTTTGAAGCTGTTTATGATGGCATTAAAGTCATGTTACTACCGCTTGCGACAGTAATCGGCGGCTTTATGCTGAAAAATGTCAACGACTCGTTAGGTGTAACACAATACGTGATCGAGACAGTTAGCCCATACCTGAGCGCTTCTTACTTCCCTGCAATCATCTTCCTGATTACCGGTGGCCTAGTATTCGCGACAGCATCTTCTTGGGGCACATTCGCAGTAGCAATGCCTATCGTTCTGCCATTGGGTGAGCAACTTGGCGTACCACTGCATCTAACAGTTGCGGCTCTACTTTCTGCATCTGCTGCGGGTAGCCATTCATGTTTCTTCAGTGACTCAACCGTACTTTCTGCACAAGGTTCTGGCTGTACTTCAATGCAACACGCAACAACACAGTTCCCTTATGCATTGATCGGTATTATCGCAACAGCAATTTTCTTCCTTGTTATTGGATAATCACTGACCTTTAATACCAAAAGCCCCGCTGAAAAATAGCGGGGCTTTGTTTTTTCTCCCCACCCCACTAGCCCATCACACAACGGCTAAACAGTATTGAGTTCAGCCACCGCCCTTATGCTCCTGTCAGAGTTCTACCCACTTCAATTATTGGCAATTTGAGCACGTGTTCCCACCACATAGACTCAAACTTGCATGCCTCTGCCTAACGTAGAAAGAGAATTTAGTTTTTGCACAAGCAGTGACAAAATGGGTCAAATCGTTGTAGTTTTATGTTTAGGAAGAATCGTATTAGTGTTACGAGTTGGACAATAGCTCGCCGCAGGGTAAAAGCGAAATCGAGATGTCTTACTAAATCAGTAGCACAGGGACGTAATAGGAGTGCATCATGCAATATAAACTTAAAGTGAGTTCTTTAATTAAACCTATTGTGTTAATTGCTTGCATGTTACTTAGCGCCTGCACTCAGGGTGACTGGCGCACTGCCAGCCGCGAGCCTGCAGGCATTGCTCCTAACCCTACTGATGTTAAACAAGCGGTGATCGAATTCTATGCTGCGGATGCTTTTGGATGGCGTGGCTGGTTTGCAGTACACACCTGGCTAGCGATTAAGCCAGAGAATGCGAATGAATATACCGTCTATGAAGTGGTTGGGTGGCGTGTCGGCCGCGGACAACCCGCACTTTATACCTATCAAACAGCTACACCTGATCGTTACTGGTATGGCGCTCGTCCCGAAAAAGTGCTCTCGATTCAAGGTGAAAAGGCCCGTAATCTCATTCCTAAAATTCAGCGCGTTGTAGAGCACTACCCTTACGCGAACGAATACACGCTATTTCCGGGTCCAAACAGTAATACTTTCCCTGCGTGGGTCGGTCAGCAAGTTCCCGAGCTTGATTTAGACATGCCGTTTCGTGCTATTGGTAGTGGTTACATTAACTGATTGTTCAGTAGTAAAAGCAGACACGGCTGAAGTATGAAAAACATACAAAGAAGGTCAACTCGTCTACACTCAATGAACGATTAGACAAAAAAGAACTCAACGAGTTCTTAATCAAAACGGCGCTAGCTATCTGCGCCGTTTTTCTTTTATCACACCACAAATACAGAACTCACCAAGCATCACTGGATGACTAGTCAACGAAAAATTGAGTGCCGTAAGCAACATGAGTGAGGTCGCACCTCAAATCATGTTCTTAACTTACAAAAATGAATTTTAAATTAAAACACAATCCATACTTGATCACATTAAAAAACCAAACTACGTTTTAATCATACCAAATGGTAATTTAATTACATTGAAGGGAATTATTATGTTGTCAGCTATCAAGGAAATGTTGGTTCATCCCAAAGATTACTCTGGTCACGATGTAGATACGGTGATCTCACAACTCGCCGCTCAAACAAGTACAGAGCCTTATGTCTGGTCTTATATCGAAGAACAATCCGTTTACGAAAACACCTCAAATGGAATGCGCGTCTACCCGCACGAACTTCGACGATATATTTACTAAACCCTTACCAGCTCCACAACATGTGCCCTACGGTGTACTTCGGTTGTAGGGCACATTCTCTTTTTCAAAAGGACTGGCATTAAGAAATGAAGCGTTACGCGGATAACTCACACAACGCTTCAATTGCAGCATCAGCTTTTGATGATTGGACAAAGATATGATCGTGGTAATAGGCCGCGATGACATTAGCACTGATGCCTTTTGAAGCGAGTTTCGTTGCCACCGCAGCGGTTAGTCCGACGGCTTCGAGGCTTGAATGAACCGTCAGTGTAATTTGCTTAAACGAGCCTTCATACGATAAACCAGCTTGCAGCGCAACCGATTTTTCGATCACCAAAGTGAGCCCTTCAGCTTCGGTAAAGGTCGCAACAGGGTTAAGTGACAAATAGGTTTTAAGCTCACCTGAAACGGTACAAAACACAAACTCAGAGTCGACGAGCTTAGGGCGCGGTGATTTAAGCAACTCATCTAATTCGGTTATCCCTGCCATTCAGATATTCTCCATAACGCTTAATAAATGATGAAACTCAAGCTTTCTTGACAAATTTCGCGGTGACCATCATTTCACCAGCGCCATCTACTTTGCAATCCAGTTGATGATCTTTACCTTCGACGATGCGTCTAATCACGGCTTTAGTGCCAATCTTTAAAACAAGAGAACTGCCTTTAACCTTGAGATCTTTCGCCAACGTGACTTTGTCCCCTTCTGCTAGCAATGTGCCATTCGCATCATTGACGCTAAAAGCTTCTTCAACTTCAGACGGATTCCATTCATAAGCACACTCAGGACAAATGAGATGGTTTTGGTCTTGGTAAACGTATTCGGATTGACAGTTTGGACAAGGAGGGAAAGCCATAGTTATCTCTTTTCTATTAAAATCTGGAAGCTATGTTAATACGTCACGCTAAAAATGCACGCAATACCTAGGTGTCTTCCCTCACTAACGTTATCTCTACCCGCTCCTTTCCTTTGCCAACGTTTTTACGCTTTAAAGCGATTTTACCCACTTCCGACGTTCGTTTCAGATGCGTACCACCACAAGGAACTTGAGCGAAACCTTCTACCTTCCAATAACGCCTTTCTTTTGTTTGGTCAGAAAATTCACTTGTAATGATCGAGTCAGAATCAATTAAAGCTTGGGCTTTGGACTGAAGTGCGGGCAAAAGCGGAGCGATGTTTTCCGGCCATTCAAAATCGATGCGACTTTTGTCTTCTGAAATATGCGCGCCAATCTTAGTTATCGAGTTAAAGTTTTGCGTAAACAGCTCAAGCACAACCTCTGCCGCAAAATGTAACTTCATAAGCGCATAGCGTCGAGGCCAATCAATCTCAGTCACAACCTCATCGCCAACGGCAAAAGTTGGTCTGGTTTCAAGAGTATAAATAATACGCGAGCCTGATTTTTCAGCCTTAACCACAGGAATACCAGCGATGGTTCCTTCATCGCTTTCCTGCCCGCCCGACTCTGCGTAAAAAATGGTATGAGAGAGTTCAACGTTATTACCTGTAATTTGCGTAACGACGGAAATAATCACGGTTTGATATGGATTGTTCCAAAACACCTTTTCTGTCATTTGCCTTCCTTTGCGTATCAAGTAAATTTACTCGCTAGCCATACTAAACCTGCACTGATATTAGTCAGCGTAGCTAATCTTATAGGAAAACTGCTAGTAACATCCTAATCGCCAATAAGGTGAGTAACGTTTTGATTATCAGAATGACTTTCTTATTGCCCGCGCTAAATCTCGCCTTTGTACCAATAAACGAGCCGAGAATCGATCCCACTACCATATAAACAATAACATTTAAGTTTGAAACTAGGTCACTTGTAACCGCAGCGTATACTGGGATCTTAGCCAAATGACTGATGGTCAAAAACATAGAGCTTGTTGCGATAACAGCGTCATTCGATTTCAACTGTTTGGTCAGTACGGCGAGTGACAAAGGGCCCACAGCACCAACAATAAGCCCCAATCCCGTTTGTAGAAAACCAATCAAATAGTAGCTTTCGTACCGACGTATAAAGTGCGCAAATCGCTTACTCCAAAGATTCAATAAGATATACGAACCGATTGCGACAGGGACATACTCGAAAGAGAGTTTCGATAGAAAAAAACCAAATACCAGCATACCGATTAAAGAGCCAGCCAAAAACTTGGGAAGTAACGACCACTTTACATGAGCGAGCGAGAAGAACATGCGCGATGAGTTGCTGGCGAGCTGTGTCACCCCATGGATTGGTATGATTAAGCTCGGGCTGAGAAAACTGGGAAGAACGGCGATCAATAGCATCCCTCCACCAAACCCAATAAACCCAGCAATCGCCGAGGTTACCATCGCAATGAACCCTAAAATAAACTCTACAGGCACAATGTTTCCTTCGTGTTAGCGCTCACTGCTTTTTAAGAATCAACGTTTAGTTCACCCAATGCCGCCAACCACTGATTGGGCTCTGCAATAACAAACTCGTAGGCACGTTGATCAGATAACGTAATGCGAATTGCTTCACTGGTAACGGGCATGATACCAGCCCCTTTTCCTATGCACTTTTCTACTGAAACAATTTCATCACGCTTTAAAATGTAGGGGCCAAATGCAAGTTTCTGACTATAGGGTTTAAAAATGACCTCGGTGTCTGTCAAAGACAACTTTCCATCTGCTCTTGCTACACCAACCTGTATCGTAGCAGTAGACGATTTAATAATTTCTCCAGCCATGATATCTCCTTATATTCTGACCGATTTAACTAATGCCTTGTTAAACACTCTCATCTTTATGACTAATCTGATTAGTGGTTTAAAGACAATTCGTCACCAAAATCATCATTAAACGCATTAACTATAGAGTATCAAGAGGTTGCCCGGGACATGTAGTAGAATCTGTCGTCTTCTTTTTCCACCTGAAAACCGCTCCTCTGGTACAAGTGGTAAGCCGGACTAATTTTGAAAACTTTGAGCCGAATAAGAACTCGTTTTGCTTCGTTCGCCAATCTTGCAGTTTCAGCCAGCGCTGCGGCGCCAATTCCCTTGTTTTGAAATGAAGATCGGACTTGAAGGTCACGTAAGTAGCAGTGCCCATCATCATATTCCAGGCGGATTGCGCCAACGACCTCACCATCAAACAAGATATCCCAACTTTCTAGTTTGGCGATGTGTTCCAATATCTGCTGTTGATCCCAGTCAACCGAATAATGCTCATAATAAGAACGCATATTATTAAAAGTGATCTCAGCTGACTCAGAAAAATCAGCCGTTGACCGAAATGAAATGTTCATCATTCTCCTTTCTCCAGCTAAACACTAAAGGTAAAACACGGCTTCGACATTATTGCCATCAGGATCTAACAAAAAGGCGGCATAATAGTTAGGTGCGTACTTTTTTCTCAACCCTGGCTTCCCATTACAACTTGCTCCATGAGTTAAGCCTGCTTGATGAAACTCGATAACTTGTTCTTTATTAAGAGCAGAAAAAGCGATGTGGCTTTTCGCGTTGTTATCACCCTTTTCAATTAGAAACCTGACGTTTGGTTCTGTGGTTAAGCCAAAGCCTGCAGCAAAGTCATCTGCCCACTTTAACTCAATACCAAGTGGAGACAGTACATGTTGGTAGAAGTCGCGGCAATTTTCAAAATCAACGACTTTAATTTCAAAATGATCGATCACTCTAATCCCTTGTGATGTGGTTTTTACGTTTCCTTGTGAATTCTATTAGGCATTAACTCTCTGTGAATTAAAACTTTAGCCCAAGTGATTTCAAGTCTGCCTCACATTGCCCGGCGTTTTCAAACTGAATCGCCGCCATGCCAACCGTTTTAGCGCCTCCGACATTATATGGCATATCATCAATAAACACGGTTTCTGACGCCTTCAATGCGTACTGAGTTAGCAAAGACTGATAAATTTCTGGTTGCGGTTTTAATAACCCTAGCTCAGCCGAGACTGCGGCCCCTTCAAAGAGATTCCAAAACGCATAAGTCTCTTTCAAGTACGAGACAATTTCATGCACATTATCCGTGAGTGCAAACACGCAATAGCCAGCCGCTTTAACTCGCCTGATCAGCTCGACCGAGCCATAAATTAGAATCTGGGTTTGCTTCACGTAATAAAACAATCGCTCGCAATCAAGTTCGGAGAAACCAAGAAGTTGTTGATATTGAAGTTTTGCTTCACTTTCAGAAATAATGCCTTTGTTCAGATCTAACCAAGTGTCTGACTGAAAGATACTTTTCACCTTTTCTTCTGCGGAGTCGATGTTTCCAAACGTTAACCTGACGATTTCTAGCGGCGCCCAGCGAACAACCACATTTCCGATGTCAAAAACGACATTTTTAATAGTGTTCGATTCCATTTTGTACTCCTCTCTTACTGTCTATTTCAGAAGCGGATACACGATGTAACGCTCTTCAAAACGAAATAAGCACCACCATAAAAAACGGAAGTGCCACGAGTGACGAATCTCCATCAATAATCTGTCAAAATTTATCTCTTGGCCATTGGATGGTCAGGGTTCAACTGAAGAAGATCCCAGAGGTTTCCGTACAAATCTTCAAATACGGCAACGGTGCCATAATCTTGTTCTTTAGGTTCACGGACAAAGTTGATTCCTATGGATTTCATTCGTTCGTAATCACGCCAAAAATCGTCAGTATTTAAGAAAAGGAATACTCGCCCACCCGCTTGATTGCCAATAAAATCGAGCTGTTCTGGTTTTGAAGCTCTTGCCAGTAGTAATGCCACGCCATGTGAATTAGGTGGAGCTACGACGACCCAGCGTTTATCTTCTTCCGGCTGGTATGTGTCTTCGAGAAGCTCGAATTGAAGCTTGTTTACGTAAAAATTGATGGCTTCGTCGTAGTCTTTCACTACTAACGCTATATGGACAATATTTTGCTTCATTTCGATTCCTAATGGTCTGATTCGTTACCACACCAAGTGATAGTTTATTGAATGCTTACCGTCTAGCTGCCGCATACCGAATGAACAAAAATGTATTCTTCATGTGAGCATCTAATAATTAGAGCAATGCGAGACGTACAACTCTTACTCAAAAAAACTGCAGCACCAAACAAGTCACAAATGCTGGTAAGCCCGCGATAAACAACACTAGCCCTGATTGATAATTAAGTCGACGTTGTTCCTGCTGTTCTTTGTCAAAATCATGGCCTTTGACCATTTTGTAGACTTTATCAGTTCTGGGATTGGCGAGTCTGAATGCTTTACTGTCTACACCCGGCTCCCACATAAGCTTCGCCAAGATCCAAATCACGATGACCACAAAAAATAAAAAATCGACGAGCTGTGTTGCTGCAAAGAATGGTACAAACTTCGACAGAACAAACACAGTTAATGCGGCAACCATGTTAATGAGCAGTACCTTTTTAATTAAATCAAGCAACCCTTCCTCCTAGCGTTAAATCCGTTTTTAAGTGACATTGAGCTCACGACTAATAACCGTTCCATTAAAAGTATTTAACGACACATCGCTCACTGTTCGATTCCACACCAAGTATCTTTCGAGATTTTGTACAGGCAATGTCTTTCCAGTGGAGACCCTTTTTCAACCTTAGGATGATTGAAGTTTTGCTTTGTATCAACCATACCAATCTTCAGCATAACGCGCCTCGAAGGCTCATTTTGTAAAGCCGTAAACGCATAAACAGAAGGCGCATCCAGTTCTTTGAAAGCAAATTCTAAAGCTTTATTAGCGGCTTCAGGCGCGTAGCCTTGTCCCCAAAACTCAGATGACAACCGCCAACCGATTTCAATAAACGGCGCATTGGGAAAACCACTGTTCTCATCTTGCTGATGCAGCCCAACAAAGCCTATAAACTGGCCTGTTGATTTGAGTTCAACCGCCCAAAATCCCCAGCCATTGTCAGCAATAAGGTTTTGAATTTTTTCCGCTTGTTCAAAGCTTTCCTGCTGGGAAAGTGTTGAGAGAAAATACCTCATCACATGGGGGTCTGAACATAGTTCAGCATAAGGCTGGAAATCTTCACTTTTCCACTGACGCAGAATCAATCTGCTGGTTTCCATCTTCATTTGTTTTTCTCTTAATGGACTTTACGCTTCGATGCACCAAAACTAGTGACACCGTCACTTACAAGCCACCCAATATCTGGCCAAAAGATTGGGAAACACCTTACCCATTACTACATTCTCAAGTTGACCACCGTTGGCTTCGATAACTTTTCGTGACGCGAAATTGTCGTCATCTGCAGTAATTAACGCTTGCTCAATACCCAGCTCTTTGGCTTTACGCAAAGCCAGCCTTAACATGTACTTTCCATGGCCTTGAGACCGATAGGAAGGCGCAATGTCGTAGCCAATATGGCCTGCTTCTAATGTCAGAAAATCGTTGTTGATATTATGACGGACACGAATCGCACCAATAATGGCTTTGTCTGAATTGACGAGCCAAAAATGACTACAGGGTACGTATCCTTCTCTCAGGTTAACCCCATTCGCTTCATCAGTCAGTCGTTGAACGTAATGAACGAAATTGGATTTACCCTCTTGGTAGTACTCTGAGTTTTCAACATCATGTTGAGCAAAGTCATCGTAAAAATGCGCAAAGGAAGACTCTAATTCTACTGATGGTACAACTAACTCCATGAAAAAATCCTTTTAAATGAGAGCTCCTTAAACAGAAGCTCAGACACAAAACGCGCCGCACGTAGCGATTCAACCTTCAATCGTTATGCATTCGTTTTGATGTGATACTGCATTTCGATGAGCTGATGTTCACCAACAATTTCAACTTCTCGAATAAACTCAAAACCAAATTTCTCATAGTAATTGCGTAAATAACCATGAGCGTGAATTTCGATAGAACTTACCCCATCATTTCGAGCGTAATCCATTAGCGCTTGGACAACTTTAGACGCAATTCCCATTCCTCGATAAGGCTCTGTGACCGCAACTCTGGCCATAACGGAAGAGCCGCCCTCTTTTATCGTTAATCGTGCCGTTGCAACTAGAGCGTCCTTGTCCTCTACCAATGCATGAATGGAACCTTCATCTAATCCATCTAGGTCTAACTCTCTCGGTATCTGCTGCTCAACAGTAAACACCTGATAACGAATAGCTTGTGCTTTTTGAATGATCTATGAGCTGTTCCCAGTAATGATTTCCATGCCAACTTCCTTTAAGCATATAACGAGGTATTTAGAGAAACAGGCTAACACGCTAACGGATTCTTAGCCCGCTTCTGGATGTTTACTTTTTACGCTTCAGGGACAGGTATCAAATTGAATGTAGCATCAAAGATTGCTTTATCCTCTTCAGATAGCAGCCCTTGAAATGCAAGCGCTCGTTCATAGCATTCCAGCGCATTGGTTTGTTCACCCGCAATCTGAAATGCATGACTTAAGACGGCATTGGTAAACGCCTGAATCCAATCAGCACCTGTTCCATCAAAATAGTCAAAAGCAATTTTTGCGAACTGAAGGCTTAACTTCGATTCATTCACGCACAGTGCTCGCGCAACGGCTAAATGAGCGAGGTGTTTATTCTCATCGGTGCCTACTTCTGACCAATGATATAGTGATGAAAACGCAACGGTTACTAGTCTCTGTTTCTCTTCTGCATTTGCTGAACTCTCAGACAGAGACCAAAATTCATTGTTACTCTCAATAGCAAAGTATCGGTGTAAACGTGAGATATCTTCATTACTTGGTAGAGCCATAAATTATCCTTATTTTTTAATTACCTAATGCCCATTCAACGCCATGCGCTGCATGAATTTCCGTGGTGTCATACAAAGGGACCGTCGTGTCACTTTGCTTCACTAATAATGCAATTTCAGTACATCCCAGAATCACCGCTTCGGCGCCCTGAGCGTGTAAATTGGCAATGATTTTCAAGTAACGGTCTCGCGACTCGGTTTTTATTTCACCCAGGCAAAGCTCTTGATAAATAATATCGTGAACGACGGTTTGCTCATCGGCAGTAGGGACAACCACGTCTATGCCAAATTTCTCTGAGATTCTGCCCTTGTAGAAATCTTGCTCCATTGTAAAACGCGTTCCCAACAGACCAACTTTGGTAACACCGTCTTGAACCAGGCTTTCTGCGGTCGCATCAGCAATATGTAAAATTGGAATAGATATCTTCGACTCAATTTCTGGTACAACTTTATGCATTGTATTCGTGCATATCATTAAAAAATCTGCGCCACCACGTTCTACTGACTTGGCTGCTTCGGCAAGGATCAAAGCGGTTTCTGACCATTTCCCTTGATGCTGGAGTTTTTCAATTTCGTCAAAGTCGACACTGTATAAGCAAATTTTTGCTGAGTGCAAGCCACCTAACCTTGACTTCACGCCTTCATTCAGTGCTTTGTAATAACTGGCGGTGGATTCCCAACTCATTCCACCTAACATGCCTACTGTCTTCATTTTTCTTCCCTTACTTGAACCATCAATCGCTCAATTATGATCGTTCCTGCCACGTATACTCCATTTGACGCGCGACCAAATCGGCCAGCTCACGACTATGTAGCTGTGAAACCAGATATAAGCTCATATCGATACCGGCAGAGATACCTCCAGAAGTGGTGTATTTTCCTGATGTGACCCAGCGTTGATCGTCAATCACCATTAGGTCTGGAAAGCGACGCGATAAATCAGGTAAGTCTTCCCAGTGTGTTGTAACCGTTAAACCGTTGAGCAGACCAGCGCTGGCTAATAAAAACGCACCGGTACAAACCGACACCACCCGACTTGCACCTTGATCAACCGATTTGATCCAGTTCAATACGGGTAACTTCGTCATTTCCTCAGTGTGTACACCGCCCACTACAACCAACAAATCAATATCGGGATGATCATGAATAGAATAGTCAGGTAAGACGTTGAAGCCACCTCTTGCGGCAACGGTGTTTTTAGTTTCTGCGACGAGAAACACATTCCAATCACTTGTCTCTAATCGCTTTGCTGTACTAAATACTTCGAAAGGCCCGGAAAAATCCAGCACCTCTGCCCCGTCATAGATGTATATTCCTATATTCATAGTGCCTCCATGCACATAAGCTATTGTTAGCACTTTAGCTTTTTACCCATTGCCTGAGCAACCCTTGCATACTCTTTCCGACTAACACAATAAGAACGGCTCCAAGTAAAACAGGAGTAATAAGGAAAGCCCATCCCTGCCCTGACAGCATAATCAACAACGGATTTGCCCCTGCTGGCGGATGCGTGGTTTTCGTCACTAGCATCAGACTCACTGCAATCCCAGTAGCCAGTGCCAGAGTCAGAGGTGAAACACCAATATATTGAGTAAAAAACACCCCTACAAATGCAGTAATTAAATGCCCAAAGATGACATTTTTAGGCTGCGCCAACGGACTCTCGGGTACGCCAAAAACCAGTACAGCCGTCGCTCCAAAAGGTGCCATGAGCAGCGCTACATCGCTCATTGTGGAATCAAAAAATGAAAGCAACCCTATTGCCAGAAATGCCCCAATGCCTGCGATAACAGATAAACCAAAATTCGTCATACTATTCTCCTAATAAAAGTAGACCGAATTGTCTACTAAACTAAAATAGACAAATCGGTCTACTTTTGTCAAACTACTTTTACAGGAGGAGCCTTATGAGTAAAAAACGTCAGTTATTGGTGGATACCGCGTTATCACTTTTTTATGCCAATGGAATTAACACTATTGGCATCAATGAAATTTTGAGTGTCTCTGGCGTGGCTAAGCGCACACTTTACACTCACTTCTCAAGTAAAGAAGCGCTGGTACTGGCCGCTTTGCAGCAAAGGCACGACACGTTTTCTAACTGGCTAGATCAAAAACTAGCAGGATCGAAGTCAGATAAAGAATTGATAAATAGACTATTTTCAGCATTAGCAAGCTGGTTCAACAATCAGGAACAAGATTTAGGGAATTTCAGAGGCTGCTTTTTTATCAACACTTCGGCAGAATTCAGTGATTTGAATAGTGAGATCGCACGTTTCTGTGGGCATCACAAAGAAGAAGTCCGACAAATCATCGCCAGTCATCTAAAAAGTACGGAGAGTACGTTACTAAATGCCATTTGCATTTTAAAAGAAGGCGCAATTGTCACTGCGCATGTAAGTGGAAATAGCCAAGATGTTACCCATCAATGTATTCAAATTCTGAACAAAATGATTGACGATTAACAGCAGTTGGAGAGAGTAAATAAAGTACGCGAGCTTATTGAGTTGTGACGATTCGAACGATGCCCCATCGCAAAAACACGGCATCATCAAGGAGTAACTAACCTATAGAAACTTTACTCTCTCATCAATACACTCATAAGACCCCATTTCGAACTCGCGACATATCCAGGGCCGGTTTTCATATATTGAGCACATGTACGTTTCTCTGTCTAAAGCCGCACACCAACCATCATCCAGTCTCATCATGGTTTCACCACCATACTGGTCGCGGGAAATGAATTGTTCTGGAACACCTGTATCTGAAATGATCATGACTTCGAGGCGGCAGCAACACGCTTTGCAGTTTGAGCAAGACGGTGCTTCTGGAGAGGTATTTTTAATCGGTATATTCATGGGTAACTACAATTTCGTCAATTGTGCATGATACCTTAAATCTAATATGACTTTCGGAACTTTATAAGAAATATTTACGCTAGCATTGATTAAGGATGGCTAATTTATAAATAAACTGCACAGCAAACACGCTTTTAGGCTCGCTCTACCTTAGTGACAACAATTCTTTACTTGGTTTGTCAGAACTTACCTGAGACAATGGTCACAACTTACTACAGGCGAAACAATATGAAACTTTTAGTCCGCAATCTTGCGCGAACCACGACCGAACATGAAATTCGTGTTCTTTTTTCAGCCTACGGCACCGTCACTGAGTGCAACCTAGTATTAGACCAAGAAACTGGGCAATCTAAAGGCTTCGCATTCGTTGAAATGCCAGATAAAGATGAAGCGAAAAATGCACTTGAAAACCTTCATCACACTAGCGTAGCCAAGAGCAAAATCCGAGTTAAATTCGCTCAAAACTAAGCAGCCTTCGGAGCCTGGTTAACCACGCGTTATACAGGTTCCTTTGTTTAACTTCACCAGCGTTAACCCTTGTTCCCTGTCTGATATCTTCGCCAGACAAAAAAAACGCAACGTACACCTAAACGCTACACGTTGCGAATATCAATTTAAGTACTAACTTTTACGTGATATTACCTAAGCCATGATATGGGTAGCGCAAAGCTTATTACCCGCAGGATCACGTAGATAGGCAAGGTACATTTCGCGTGGACCAACCGCTCTTACACCTGGTGGATCTTCACAGTCAACACCACCACTCTCCAAGCCGGCTTTATGCCACAACTCGACTAATTCTGGGCTTTCCACTTTGAAGCCAATAGTCATACCATTTCCTGAAGTTGCAGCTTCACCATTGATTGGCGCGGTGATAGCAAAAGTCCCCTCAGGATGAAAATAGAAACAGCGTCCATGTGGATCCAAGACACCTTCTTGGTAGCCCAGAACGGCTAAGATGGCGTCATAAAATTGCTTGGATTTATCGATATCATTCGAGCCAACCATAACGTGACTAAACATTTATATGTCCTTTTTAGAGTGTTGTTGAACTAACCTACTCTGCTATATCAACTTTCTTATGTCTATTGATGCTTTGTTAAGGTGTGAAGCACGTAATATGGTATTTTATATTTTGCTAATATAACCAAAATTCAAAGGGTGAATGCGGAGCAAGCACCGAATCGGCTTCCTCCGATTGAGTGTCGTATTAACCACCGATGTGGCAGGCAAATCCCATGGATTCAACTTTGCGTTTTAATTGCTCGATTTTTTCATCCGGGTTTGATGCCGTATTTTCCATTGGTTAGATACGCCCCATAAGCAATCACACACTATGTTGGTATCTTAAGTTTACACTTCGTCTGACCATGTAAAGATAGCGTATTAATACATATTCAAAACTTACATGCCTGAACCCATCAGCTTTTCTGGGTAAAATGAATAAGACAAAGATGCGTTCCAAAAAGCATGAAGTAAAATAGTAACCAATGTGGCCCAACAATGTCCATATTTAACTCGAAAGTATTCGTAAGTCACTGCAAACGCCACTCCCAGACCTAACGCATTTACCGCGTTTGCAATATTATTAGTCAGGTGAGTTAGAGAAAATAAAAAGCTCGCAATGAGTACAGATAAAAATATACTGCGTGTAATTTTACGAAAAACATTTTGAATAATGACCTGAAAAATAATTGTCTCAATAACAGGAGCTAATACAACCAATGAAAAATAATCAATGCCACCCCACACTTCGGCGTATGAATAAATAGAACTTAAATCGATATCAAAATAATGGTCGATTGCAGTAGAAATAGATAGCAGCGTATTATGCGTCAAACTAGACCAAGTACACATTAGCGCGTATACAATAAAGATAAACTTAGCATTGGAGAAGTCATAAATTTTCATCAACTTCTCATCATAAAACAGAAAGTACTTCATAACTCTCCAGATAAAGTATCAATATACCAATTAAAAACATAAACTTGAGTTAACATCAACTACGACTCACTTTTTGTTTTTTCTTTTTCATATCGTGCCTCTTGAATGCCCCATGAGCACCAAAATGAAAAGGGTAAAACTAAAAGAATGACTACCATCTCGAGTGATTGTTCGAAAATAAAGTCTATCATTGACACTTCATCGCTATTTATAGAATGCACGATAAAACGAATAGCGAAGACGACGAATAAAATAGAGATGCTATTAAATAATACATATTGGAGGAACCCTTTGGTCCGCGTTCTTGACCAATGCTCAAACTGTGATTTATTCATTTCTAACCATCTTTAGCAACCTGAAATCACATGCTAGTAAGTTGTTAGAAAATCACTACTACAAAATTCCAAATATTCGACCGGATTAAAAAAGTGATAGCTCCAAACAACAACAGATGATTTAAATCATAAAACCAAATGTTTATTTTTAATTACTTAATCACTTAGTAATTGGAAACATTTGAAGTCCGTCGCATTCCCCACTGCCTGTGATAAATCATCCATAAAGGACGGACTTTTTGACATTCCCACCACCTTGATCACCTTAGTCTTATATTCCGGTGAGCACGTATGTGCTGATAACATCGACTGAACATTTGTTGTATCAGGCGATGGAATTTAAAAGGATGCGATCAGGTTATGGGTCGCTAAGAAACTATGCTCTTGTTTGCCCTTACTTTTTATATGACCATACAAGCATATTGTTTATCAATATCTAAAGAATGGTATAGAGCAAGCGGATGGTTTTTGAACGCGCGAATAGTGACTCCGATTTGGTGGTTTTTAAATAATAAGGTTATACGACGTTTAAGGTATTCCACATGAATGTAAATATTAGTGCCGTTGCGACTGCAATTTCACTGTCTCTTTTGGCAGGTAATGCTTATTCTTCAGAACAAAATCAACAAAAGACAGAAGTAATACAATCGGTAGTCGATACTGTCGCCTCTTCGCTTGAAGTTCACATCGCATCAATTGAGCATCAGCCAGCTGATACCAAGGCGAAATGTCCCGGAGGATATTGCTATCGCGCTGAGATCACCCTGACAAATAAAGGCAAAAAAGAGATTGTTGGAGACTGGGAAATCTACTTCTCCAACCTTCGCCGTATTTTGGATACAAAATCAGATTTATTCGAAATTACACACGTGAATGGCGATCTTCATCGAATCGTCCCAACCAGCAAATTTAAAGGCTTGAAACCAGGTGATTCCGTAGCAATTCAGTTTGACGCCGAGCACTGGAAAATCGTCGATTCTGACTACATGCCTCGCTACTACGTGGCAGCACAAGGAGCCGAAGCTCGAGTTATTCCAAATACTATTCCGCAGGAAGGAGATGGCCTAGCCGACTTGTCCGGTTACCTGGATTTGATCAGTACCGCACCGGAAGACGCCAATATGTGGCAACGTTACCCAGAAGACAGCAGCATCATGGCAACCGCTGGAACACGATATGAAAGAAACCTTGCAGTAAAAGATCTCGGCTTATCATCTGTCTCTGCCAAAATCATCCCTTCCCCTATCGATATAAAGGTGCATAACAGCAGTGTTAACATCAGCTCCGGGCTAAATTTGAAAATAGAAGAAGATAGCCTGACGGCAGACCAGCTAGACGCGCTCGAACACCGCTTCAACCAGCTTGGCGTCACACCGAATAAAGGGATCCCCGTTGTAATTTCTGTCGACCCTAAACACAAGGCATTTAAAGGAAAGACTAAGCAGGAAGCTTATACCCTGAAGGTGACACCAAAAGAAGTCCGGGTCGTTGGGGCTGACCCAGCAGGTGCATTTTATGGTGTACAGTCATTAGCGGCGCTCGTCACAGTCGGCAGCCAGACTATTCCTGAAGTCACTATTGATTACGATGCACCACGATTTGAACATCGAGGTATGCATTTGGACGTAGCTCGCAATTTCAAATCAAAGGCTGAGATCAAGAAAGTACTCGATCAAATGGCCGCATACAAAATGAATAAGTTTCACTTCCATCTCGCAGACGATGAAGGTTGGCGTTTGGAGATTCCCGGCTTGCCAGAGCTCACCGAGGTTGGCGCACAACGTTGTCATGATTTGAGCGAACGTCAGTGCCTGTTACCACAAGTTGGCTCAGGTCCGGATGACACCACATCTGGCTCTGGCTACTACAGTGTTGACGATTATGCGGAGATCTTAGCCTTCGCTTCAGCACGTAATATTCAGGTTATCCCGTCTATGGATATGCCCGGCCATGCGCGAGCAGCCGTAAAATCAATGGAAGCGCGCTATCACAAATATGCGGAACTTGGAGATATGGCTGCGGCTGAAATGTACCTACTTACTGACAGGCATGACGGCTCGGAGTATTTCTCGGTTCAAAACTACACTGACAACACGATTAACCCTTGTATGGAATCGAGCTTTGTCTTCATGGACAAAGTCATTTCAGAGATTGCTAAACAACATAAAAACGCGGGGCAACCTCTGGTGGACTATCATATCGGCGCTGATGAAACCCACGGAGCTTGGGTTGATTCCCCGGTGTGTCGAGCACTGTTTGTCGATCCGACCAATAATATCGATAACGTGGCCGACCTTGGTGGATATTTCATTGAACGAATCAGCCATATCCTGGAAGCCAGACAACTAAACCTCGCCGCATGGAATGACGGATTAAAACATGGCAGTTATATGGACCCAACCAAGCTTGCTGGTGACGCTTCAGCCTATACCTGGTCAGCCCTATTCTGGGGTGGTGCGAATGAAGCCCACTCCCTAGCCAATGCAGGTTATAACGTTATTTTGTCATTGCCTGAGGTCACCTACTTTGACCACCCATACGAAGCCGATCCAAGAGAACCGGGGAACTATTGGGCAGGACGTTATACCGATACGCAAAAAGTCTTTAATTTTATGCCGGAGAACTTACCAGCCAATGCTGAGACCATGACGGACAGAGACAATAACCCATTCGAAATCCCTGCCAGCACAGTAGCCCTTCAGGATGGTAAGCGCTTTAAAGGTATGCAAGGCCACGTATGGACAGAAATGGTTCGTACTGATGAACAGTTGGATCACCGTGTTTTCCCTCGCATTTTAGGCATTGCAGAGCGAGCATGGTCAAAAGCGGACTGGGAACTAGAGTACGATGCTGAAAAAGCGTATCGAACCAATACCTCAGGATATAAAGGCACTGACCATATGGGTAAACGAATAGTAAACCGTGATAACGACTGGACCGAATTTGCCAATACTCTGGGTTATAAAGAGTTTGCGAAGTTGGATGCCGCAGGTGTGGCCTACCGCCTTCCAGTTCCCGGAGCGAAAATCGACAAAAGCGGAAAGCTGTCCATTAATAGTGCATTCCCTGGTGTTACCGTTCAATACTCGGTCAATGGCACAAACTGGCAAAACTACGATCATTCAAACAAGCCAACAGTGAAAGCTGGCGTGAAGATACGTTCGATAGCCAGCACAGGTCGTGCTGGTCGGGAGATTGTCGTTAACTAACCTATAGTTGGCTAACTGTGGCTATCTGATGGTTAACCCCTCAGGTAGCCTTTTTCCATGCACATCATTTGATTTTCGGAGGAGATGGATGCGTGTATTGATCGTCGAAGACAGTATTCAAATCGCGGCGAATATTGGTGAATACCTTGAAATAATGGGTCACTCGGTAGATTTTTCTTACACAGGACAAGCAGCTCTCGAGTTATTATCCGAGAACCAATTCGACGTGATGATCTTGGATATTATGATGCCTGGCTTAGATGGGCTGTCTACGTGCAGGAAAATACGGGAGCAAGGTCGTGAACACCTGCCTATTTTGTTTCTCACCGCTTGCGATACGTTGGAAGATAAACTGGCTGGTTTCGCTGCAGGTGGCGATGATTACTTAGTCAAACCATTTGCTATGCAGGAGTTACTAGCAAGGCTCGAGGCGCTCACATTAAGAGCCAAAGGCGGCAGAAGTCATGAGATCACTTTTTCCGGTTTGACCCTTTCCACCGAAACAGAACAAGCTTTCTTTCAAAACAACCGATTAAAGCTGGACCCACTGTTGTTCAAGCTATTAAAAACCTTACTGCTGTCCGCTCCCCGTATCGTACATAAACAAGATCTTGAATACGAACTTTGGCATGGAGAGACCATCGATAGTAGTGTTCTGAGAACACATATTTATCGGCTGAGAAAGGTACTGCCTGAAGGATTACTGGAAACCGTACGAGGAAAGGGTTATCGCCTCAATGAGATTAACTAGTCAATATTTTCAAAATCGGCTTTATAACCGAGTTTTCGCTTTGATTATGGGGCTGGTCTTATTATTAGCCCTTAGCCTTTTACTAATGGCTTGGATTAACGCGCAACTGCACACAGACAGCCTGGTCAATCAAAAGTTGAATCAGCAAATGCGCTTCTTACTAGATGATTCCATCAAAAAAGGTCGCCTGGTCAAAGTCAATTCTCCGATGTTTTCCAGCTTTGTGGGGTCGGATAAAGGCTTACCACTTTATTTGTCAGGCTTAACAGAACAAGGGGTATTCGAAATTGAACACCCGAAAGTGCACGTGCAAGTAGTCAGTTCTCCATTTTCCGATGGCTTGCTTTATCTGCTCTATTTCCCTGAGAAAGATCTAGAGAGAAGCCTTTATCAGAATAGGCTCAAATACTATGTTGTTATCGGTGTAATGGCGTTAATGGGCATAGGACTCATTGCCAGTCTTTACATCACCCGGATTATTGTTAAGCCCATCACCACTCTGCAGAAAAATATTGAATGTGCCAGCCCTGATTCACCTCCTGCCGTATTGGACAGGCAAGATGAGCTAGGTCAGTTGAGTCGGAGTTTTACTAACGCATTTCAGCGAATACGAGCATTTGTCGAGCGAGAGCACAACTTTACCCGGTTTGCCAGCCATGAGCTCAGAACGCCAGTCACTATTATACAGGGGGCATTGGAAGTCATCGCCTACTCACCGGATCTTGCTAAAGCGCAGCCAGCGTTGAGTAGAATTGAAAGTGCAAATAAAGATATGCAGGCCTTAATTCACACTTTTCTTTCTATTAGCCGAGAGTCCAAAACCGAGCAGGTAGAATTGTTGTCGTTACAAGAAAGTCTGGACTACTGCTTACAACAGTTAAGAACAGACAAGGCTGACATACTGTCGGTTCAATACAGTCTCAATTCAAAATCGGTGAATAAAATACTGGCCCATGTCGTGATACAAAATGTGTTAAGAAATGCCTTTAGTTATAGCGCCAATAGTGTGGCAATAGAATTAAAGTACGATCGACTGGTGGTTTCGAATGACATCGACCCCGACTGCCACTCTGGCTATGGCCACGGCATCGATATTATCAATGCTATATGCGAAAAAGCCGATTGGTTGGCTTTCTATCGGTGTCATAACAATAGGTTTAGTTGGCTCATCTATTTTTGATAGTGGTGAAGTAGCATACCACCTAACCCATTAAACCGTAGATAGGAATGCTATGTTAAACCCATGCCTTGGGCGCCACTTTCACACGCGTGTTATATCCAAAGCGATTTGTTTAGCACCCATTTTTCGAGCTCTTCGTTATCATCATCAACCACCATGCCTGTAAACACGAAATTATTAGCATTGACAACATTCCGTGAAGCCAGATTCGTTGACGAAATCAAAGCAACTACGTTTTCAACGGCACCAGAGCCGAACGCTAAATTGCAAAGTTGGTTAACGGCAGACTTTGCCAACCCACGACCTTGTTGTTGAGGCGCAACATTGTACCCAATTTCCACCTCACCAGCTTTAGGGGCATCTTTAAAGCCGCAAAAACCAACGACATGATCTTGGGATAACATCATGTAAGGTAATGACCATATATCAGCCATCGCGTTTTGAGCGTGTTGAATTGAACGAGTGAGAACATGCTTTGGTGGGATAGAACCGTTACAAAACTCAATGTCTATACCCGATGTATCCGCGATCAATTGATGAAGTTGTTTTTTATTTATCTGCTGAAGTTCCATTATCTACTCTTGAGAAAATGCCTCTGATGTATCTAAAAATGAACGCTGCCAGAAACCACCTCAAATCGACGCTATTCATAGCGAGGAGAATAAATAAGCTCCCACACCGAGTGGAATAAGCGTAATTACGCACAAAACAGCACTTCCGATTTTATCAAAAAGTGAAGTAAGACTCTGAACTTTAATCGCCTTACGCAGCCTGATTAAAGATATCACTGAACCACAAAACCATACTGCAGTGAACATTATGATGTGACGATCGCTACCTTGGAGCCATACATTCTTTAGCGCAATGAAAAACACACCATGCATCAGCAAGGTGATTACAATAACAATTCTTGCCACTTTCATATCCCCAGCCAAAGCTTAACCCCACATTAAGAAAGGATTTGCAGCAGCAAAATATCCGCAAATCACGTTATTATAATCAATTGAATCTGGCACATCGGATAGAATAGACAACTGACACACAGTGTGAACCCATCCTATGTCAAAGTATTGTTACTTTTAACATTAATAGCAGAACTTATCATGTATTGGGAAGCCCAAGCGGCCATATAAGCAAATAAAATCAAGCTGCGTCGATACCTTGCTCATTCCAAGGTTGGACAATAGAGTATGCGGTCATAGCGGGATGAGATACAAAATGGCTTAGTTCAACAACAGGCATAGGTTTGGATTTGGGTTTGGATTAGGGCAACGGCAGATTAACCAGCCTTTATAGTGAATCTATAAACCCTGGAAATATCTTAATGGCATAAAAAAGCTGGCTATTCGCCAGCAAAAAGAAAAAAAGGTAGCGCGCTCTGCCACGCGCTAACCCATCCGGGCCCCTACCATGCCCTACCAAAACGGATAAAAGGTTTGATTAGCCTAATGTTGGCATATTAAATGAGCTTGAGTGTTGCTCTAGGCGAACATCACTTGCAGGCCAGCGGCTAGATACTGTTTTCATTCTTGTGTAGAAACGAACACCGTCATTACCGTGCACATTTAATGGACCAAAAACAGAACGTTTCCAACCACCAAAGCTGTGGAATGCCATTGGTACTGGGATTGGGATATTGATACCTACCATGCCAGCTTGGACATTTTCACTAAACTGACGAGCCGTTTCACCATCACGAGTGAAGATAGCCGTACCATTGCCATATTCATGACGGTTAACCAGTTGGATAGCCGTTTCAAAGTCCGGAACACGAACAATCGCAAGCACAGGGCCAAAGATCTCTTCTTTATAGATAGTCATCTCTGGTGACACATTGTCGAACAATGTTGGACCCACAAAGTATCCATTTTCAAAACCATCAACACTCAAAGAGCGACCATCGATAAGCAGATCAGCCCCCTGCTCTACACCTGAGTCGATGTAACCAATGATTTTCTCTTTGTGAATTTGAGAAATCACCGGCCCCATATCATTCTCTTTACCTTCGACAATGCCAGGGCCAATGGTCATTTTATCAACGCCGGTACGCAGTTTATCGATAAGGTGATCCGCTGTTTCGTCACCAACGACTACTGCCACAGAAAGAGCCATACAACGCTCGCCAGCCGCACCAAATGCTGCACCGATAATCGCGTTCGTTGCCATATCCAAATCTGCATCTGGCATTAAGATACAGTGGTTTTTAGCGCCGCCCAAAGCCTGACAACGTTTACCATGTGCTGATGCCGTTGAGTAAATGTACTCAGCAATTGGTGTTGAGCCAACAAAGCTAACCGCTTGAACACGTGGATCCGTTAGTAGTACATCTACAGACTCTTTATCGCCATTCACTACATTAAACACGCCGTCAGGAAGACCTGCTTCAGAAAGTAGCTCAGCCAGAATCAAAGAAGTTGTTGGATCCTTTTCTGACGGTTTTAGAACGAATGTGTTACCAGTCGCAAGTGCAATAGGGAACATCCACATTGAAACCATCGCAGGAAAGTTAAAAGGAGTAATGCCCGCACAAACGCCTAGTGGTTGCATCAGTGAATGGCTATCAACACCAGTACCCACGTTAGCTGAATGCTCACCTTTTTGAAGATGAGGAATGCCGCAAGCAAACTCAACCACTTCCAGGCCTCGAGTTAGCTCGCCCATTGCATCTGAGTAAACCTTTCCGTGCTCAGTAGAAATCGTTTTGGCAAGCTTGTCCATATTAGCTTCCATTAACTCTTTGAACTTAAATAGGATTCGAGCACGTTTTAATGGCGACATTTTCGACCATGCAGGAAATGCCTTAGCAGCAGATTCAATTGCCAGTTCCGTTTCACTCTTTGAGCTAAGAACGACTTGGCAAATTTGTTCACCAGTAGCTGGATTAAAAACTGGAGCAAATTTGCCGCTTTGGCTTTCCTGAATGCTTCCACCGATATAGTTATGAATAGTCTCCATGACCAACTCCTATTTTAGACTGACTGAGCGACTTGTTTCGCGTTGTACTTATGGCTATTTCTGTTTTAAAAAGCGGTTTCTAACGTCAAATTGAGCTTCGTTTATTGATGTCAGGTTTGCTTTTCCTTATCGAACGAAACCATTCTATGAAATTAATTTTTCATTTTCAATATATATGAAAAATTTAATTTACACTTTTGAAACGCCAGATCACAAAAAGAAACATACGTCAGATAGAAACAGAGTAAGTCCTTTACAACTAGGTTGGTTTCTCTAAGGGAGTGAAGGGTAATATTTAAGGACCACGGAAAGTATTTTGAAATAAGGACACTTTTTAGGTGTGGGTTCGCAAACGACTGAAACGCTGTACTCGTCGAATCTGTACACTGAAGTCAGAGCGTTTAATTCAATGTGAGTGGTTGGTGTTCGCTACAATGACTGACAGCAGGAACGTCCTTGATTAAATTGGAAATGAACAGACTCTGGCGAGTCATGTTTTTGGGTGAGATACGTTATGATTCTTCTCGAAGTACATCCAGTATTTCATAGTGGACTGTGCCACTATTCTGCCCTGCTGCTTCTATCTGGTGGTAATTTAAGTTCATCATCAACACTAACATTGGCGTTTTAGTTCACTGACTGTTGTGCTGTCCTTTGGTCATAGTGCCACCAGCTTTGAGACTCGCCTTAACACCCTAGTCGGGTAGACTACTCAACTTTCCACTATTCCCGCGAAGTATTACTGCCTATTTATCTATTAAACTACTGACAGCATACGAGGTAAGCTCTTTATATACCTCTAAATTAAAAAATCATTTAATCAGCTGTTTTTATTAACTTTTATCCATGTAACACTGTAAATGATGTCACCAGAAGTAGCAGAAAATACAACTCACTACCGTTACTCTTAGTCAACATCGGCATGTTGTTTTGTACAAATTCATTAAAAAGAAACGCTAAAGGCTTTTGGTCCGCTTTCATCTTAATGCTATTGGTTTCTGGGTTTTCTTCCGCGTCTTTTACCATGTAGTACGCGTTGTAAGCGACTGCTCCGTACATATCATTCTCCTCATAAAATTTGGGTTGCTTGTGGTTCAGGTACCGCTTTTTTGAAAAAAGCCATAAATGAAAAACGCTTTCTCTCTGTCTTTACCGCTTCGGCTTCTGAGACAGTTTGATTCTCGCGCGCGTCTTTAACCATGTAGTAAGTGTTGTATGCGATTGCTCCGTACATATCGTTATTCCTTATACAGTTTGAGTTGTTTGTGGTTCTAGTACTGCTTTGTTGAAAAGTGCTTTAAATGAAAAACGCTTTTTCTCTTTCTTCACGGCTTCGACTTCTGAAGCGACTTGATTCTCGCGAGCGTCTTTAACCATGTGGTAAGTGTTATATGCGATAGCTGCGTACATAATTTATTCTCCAAATGTTTGTAAGTTTCCTACATCAACGGGAGTAAATATAGATCCAGCTCACACAAAATGCAATAGATATTTTAAATTTACACACAAATAAAATAAACATTTCCACACCAGAACATAATCAATTGAATTTATTGGACAATTCAATTTAAAGCCTGCCGAAGCTATGTTTCATGGCGTTCAGGACAACGAAAACAAAGCACTTTTTCAGCTAAAGAATGCCAGGCCGTGTAAGCGCGCAGCAAAAAATTAAGTCGGAATGCCTTCTTGTAAGAAAAATACATTACGTAATTGAGCGAACTTGAAACGAAAAGTTTGTTTATAAGTGGGCAAAATTGCAGGAAAGAACCGTCTCTCAACGAGTAAAGAGAAGTAATACTGAGTGGCAAAGCAGTGAGTGTAAGTTAGGCAAGAGTAAGCAGGCTTAGGGTGATAGACGCGCTCTTCAGCTGCTGGAAAGCAATTTGGAAGAGCGCGCTACATGATTTGAAATCGTGTGGCTTAGTCGGCAATCGATTGTCGACTTCGGACTATTCTATTCGCCTTCATTCCAAACCGTTTTGTAAAGCTCGATGGTTTCTTCTAAAGAAGGAACGCGAGGGTTATTACCTGGTGACCCAGAATCCAGTGCTTGTTGCGCCATGGTCGATAGAAGCTCAAAGAAACGCTCTTTATCAATACCATATTGAGACGGCGTAGGAACGGATAGCTCTGTATTTAGTGCACGCAGTTCATTGACTAACTTCTTACATGCAATTGCATTGGTGTCAGACATAGAAGCAACACCAATAGCGCGAGCACACTCTGCGTAACGTTGCTCAGCGCTTGGAATGGAAAACTCGGTGATAGCAGGTAGCAACATTGCGTTTGATAAGCCGTGAGGAACATGAAAAAACGCACCAATCGGTCGGCTCATGCCATGCACTAATGCCACTGATGCATTAGAGAATGCCACTCCAGCCAACGTCGCACCAAACATCATATCAGAGCGAGCGGCCTCATCTTTTGGATTGTGATAAGCCTGACGAATACTCTTACCAATTTTTTCCATCGCGATCAGAGCTTGAGTATCTGAGAATTGGTTCGCTTTTTGACTAACATACGCTTCAATAGCATGAGTGAGCGCATCCAGGCCACAGTCAGCAGTGACGCGTGGAGGAAGTGACATAGTTAGTTCGTAGTCCACCAGCGCAGCGATAGGCATAAATCCAAGGCCAGAGCACAACATTTTTTCGTCATGTAGATCGTCTGTAATCACCGTGAAGCGCGTGACCTCAGAGCCGGTTCCAGCAGTGGTAGGAATGGCAATGATCGGAAGCCCGGCTTCGCTAACATCACGAGGGAATTTGTAATCTCTTACTTGCCCACCAAATTTACCAACAATTGAGATGGCTTTGGCACTGTCGATTGGACTTCCTCCACCAATAGCAATAATGGAGTCAAATCCTCCTTCACGCACCATTTGTACACCTGCCTCGATTGAGCTTACTGTCGGCTCTGGAATCGTATCAGAAAATACGGAAGCCTCGATGCCCTGTGCAATTAGCGCCTCTTGAACTTTTGCTACATAACCTAGTTGAACCATCATCTTATCGGTGACAATTAACGGTCGAGATGCACCTACGCTTGCCATTACATCCGCAGCCTGAAGTGATGCCCCTTTGCCTACATGCATAATCCTTGGTAATACGATTCTTGCGCTCATTCTATTTCCTTAATCATTACATTGGTCGTGAATTCTAAGAGTAGATGAAATACTTGCTCTTAAACGTACCATTCGAAACAAACTTATTGAAATGAATTTTTCATTTTATGTGAAGAATGAACAGTCCAAATACGCCTTATCTAGTGTTTTACTGTCTTTGATCAATATATCGGATGATTTACCTACATGAACTCAATCTTTCACTTTATTTAAAATAAAATGAATGTTTCAATTTATACATATTTTGGAAATAACATTTGATTACATATTGGAGATTACCGTGGACGTTGGAATATTGGGCATATTGCTGTCGTTAGTTTTGTTGATGTACCTCGCGTACCGAGGCATGTCAGTCATTTGGTTAGCACCTATTTTGGCATTAGTTGCTGCTCTGTTTTCTGCCGGAACGTACATGATGGCCAGTTATACAGAAGTCTTCATGTTAAGCGCAGCAAACTATGTAAAACTCTATTTTCCGGCCTTTTTGCTTGGTGCGATTTTTGGCAAAGTGATGGATGACTCTGGCGCTGCAAAGTCAATCGCTAAAGTCATTGTGAATAAGGTTGGGAGTAATAATGCGATCTTAGCCGTGGTGCTCGCCGTATCGGTGTTGACTTACGGCGGTGTATCGATGTTTGTGGTGGTATTTGCAGTCTACCCTATTGCCGCTCAAATATTTAAAGACAGCAATGTGCCTAAACGTCTGATTCCAGGAACGATTGCGCTAGGCTCCTTCACATTTACCATGACCGCTTTACCAGGGTCACCACAAATCCAAAATACCATCGCGATGCCTTTTTTCGGTACCACGGCATACGCTGCGCCAGCGCTTGGATTAGTTGGTGCCGGTGCCATGTTTGGCTTGGGCATGCTTTGGCTTAAACGCCGTGAAGCGATTGCTCGAACAAACGGAGAAGGTTACGGCATTCACGATGAGTCGGAAAGTGACGATAGCGAAGAGAATAACAACATTCCTTCAGCGACCATTGCCTTTATCCCGATCGTTATCGTGCTGGTTTTAAACTTTCTGATCGTGACTTTCTATTTCCCAAGTGTCGATACCAGTTACCTTGCCAACTACGATACTACGCTGCAAAAAGTAAATGGCATGTGGAGCCTTATCATCGCGCTAACCACCGCCATTATCGTCGCACTCTTATTGTTTAAGAAATACATGAAGGACATACGCTTTTCTCTTAACGAAGGCGGTGAAAGCTCCATCATGCCGATCATGAATACCGCCGCCGCCGTTGGCTTTGGTAACGTGATCAAATCGCTCTCCTCCTTTGAATTAGTCAAAGAAGGGATACTTTCGATACCAGGAACCCCACTTTTATCCTTTGCGATGTCGACCAGTTTACTTGCAGGCATCACAGGCTCAGCCTCCGGAGGCCTGAGTATAGCGTTGGATGCGCTTGGTCAGGTTTATATTCAAAAAGCTCTGGAGTTAGGGATTAGTCTTGAGTCTTTACACCGTATTGCAGCGATAGCTTGCGGCGGATTAGATTCACTCCCTCATAATGGCGCGGTGATTACACTGCTTGGGATCTGTGGCATGACTCACCGCGATTCGTACAAAGATATTTTTGTCTGTACGCTGGCGATTCCTGTCGTTGCGACTGGTGTTGTTTTAATTTTCGCGTCCATGGGCGTGGTGTAAATCTACTCTCACTATCAGTATCGATAGAATTCTTGAGTCCTTCATATAGCTAAAAGCAGAGTATTCTTACTCTGCTTTTTTGTTTCCATTTCATTCATTTCCTATAACCGATTTTCTTATTCAGAATCTGAGGAAAAGGCTAGGTCCGGTTACTCAAATATTTTTCATAATCAGGAATTTCGATTTCCACCTCTCCCGAAATACACTCAGATGCAAACAAAAAATCCGCCGTCGCTTGATTTGTGGCAACAGGAATATTCCACACACTGGCAATACGAAGTAACGCCTTAACATCAGGGTCATGTGGCACCGAGTTTAGCGGGTCCCAAAAGAAGATCAGCATATCCAGACTCCCTTGAGATATGAGACTTCCAATTTGCTGATCGCCGCCCATTGGACCGCTAATCATGCTAATAATGGTTAAATCGGTATTCTTCTGGATCATATGCCCCGTAGTACCAGTGGCATAAAGTGTGTGAGGTTTCAGTTGCTCTTGTTTTGCACCAACCCACTTCAGGAGTTGAGCCTTACAGTTATCATGCGCAACTAACGCGATATGTTTACTCGCAGGTATGATTCGAGTTGTCGTATCCATAACAGTCTTCTTCTAAAAGTAAAAGGGAGTACTGAGCAGGTGTTCACTCAGCCATCGTTGGTGGGTATTTTCATTATCGATAAGAGCAAAGAAGCCATGAAAATCATGGCTTCTGGGGCGGATTTATTCTTCGTGATTCAGTTGGAGCCGAGACAAAATCGCCCTGCTCTATCGCAGATTAATCATGTTTTGCCGCATACTCTGGGCCATTAACCCAGTTATGGTCTTCTTCCCAAGTAAATAACCACTTACGTGAAGGGCCGGCCATAACATTGAGGTAATAGCTATCGTATCCCGCAATCGTCGCAACAGGGTGATACCCTTTCGGTGCCTTCACAACATCTTTGTTATAAGCAGCCATACACTCGTCTAATGAGCGGTCATCGGTATAAACACGTTGTAGAACGAAGCCTTGCTCTGGGTTTAGTCGGTGATAATACGTCTCTTCAAGATAAGTCTCATTTGGCTCGTTTGCCGTGTCGTGTTTGTGGCTCGGGAAGGAACTTGTGCAGCCTTCATCAGTGTAAACTTCCACAACCAGCAATGTGTCTGCTTCGGCATAATCAGGAAGAATGTTGTGAACATAGCGTTTGTTGTTACCAACGCCTCTCGCTTCAGCATCGATATTTTCTGGTGCAATCAAACGAGTAGGATAAGTGCCTTTACTTGGCGAGGTACATACTGCCAGCTCAATATCTGTCAATGCCTTCACTTCACAGTTATCACTTGGTGTCACATAAACTGCATAAGGTTTTTTGCGCTCGAATGGACACATGCGATCACCAATATTCTCGTATGTTGCCGAGTCCGTCACCACAGTTGCCTTACCAGCAACCAATACCAGGCAAGTCTCTACTTCTGAAGCTGGCAGAGAAAGGCTTTCACCTGCTTTTAACTCATAAGCTTTAAATCCAACATATCCCCAATCAGCATTTTCTGGGGTAATGTTTTGAGTACAACCGTCAGATGGAGACGCTTGATATTTCGATAGTAGATTAGACATTCAACTGTTCCTTATGCGTATTAATGTGCACTTCCCAAATGGGCTTTACATTTCAATTTTACCCATAATATGAAATGAAGATTTCAAAAACAATGATAAAGATCGGCTAATACCCTTATGTAGAGTCTTCTTTAAGATTTTTCCCTTCACAACTGAACATAGATCACAAAATGATGCCCAGCCTCTATTAACACATTTTATGAAATAAAATTTTCACATCGAAAGATAACTTGAAGGCAACCAGGTGACTGATAACACTTAGCTTCTGGTCGTCGTCTGAACCATCGTACCTGTATAATGTAGGCCAGCCATGGGTAGGTATAGATAAATAGCGTCCAATATACGCCGTATTTAGAATCAATAGCAATATTCTCGCTGCTATCAATTCACTGTGAAAACCCGTCATGTCCAGAAAACAAGCCTTATTGCGCAACTGAGTGACTATTTGTGAGGCCACACAATCAGAATTTTCTTACTCTCCTTTCAGCTTAAGATCACATTTTGAACAAGCGGTTTATTGAAGAGAATACCCTTACCCCATTACTCTGTTTAGGTGCGGCAGACACCGTTATATCTAGCGATACGCTCTACTTTTAAGTCAGCGATTTAATGAAATAGAACATTCACTTTAAATAAAAAGCAAAATAAATATTCCATTTTAAGTTCTACTTCACATTTGCTTGGCAACGCGAATGCTATATTAGCCTCCAGATTATCGGTAAATGAGTAAGTTACTTACTAATTCAATAATCAAAGTCTGAATGGTGAAACAAAAAAATCACTATCCGCACAAAAACATAATTAAGGATGAATATCATGTCTTTAAACATTACTGATCTAAAAGTAGGTGTAATTGGTGTTGGTGCTATCGGTAAAGAGCACATCAAACGTGTGAACTATCTCACGGGTGCTCATGTGACCGCAGTATTTGACGTGAACAATGACCAAGTACGCTCATGGCTGACTCAAGAAAATATTGAAGCGGAAGTTTTTGATAATGGTGTTGACCTAATCAATTCCGATATGGTCGATGCAATTGTTGTCGCATCTTGGGGCCCAACGCACGAAGAGTTCGTACTAGCAGCAATCGAAGCTGGTAAATACGTAATGTGTGAAAAGCCATTAGCAGTAACGGAAGAAGGCTGTCGCCGTATCATTGATGCTGAAATGGCTTGCGGTAAGCGCCTTGTTCAGGTTGGCTTCATGCGTCGTTACGACAAATCATACCGCCAGCTCAAATCCGTACTTGATCAAAAGATCATTGGTGAGCCATTAACGCTAAATGCCTGGCACCATGCACCAGAAGCACCAGGGTTTAGTGGTGACATGGCGATTACTGACTCATTCGTTCATGAAGCAGACGTTCTGCGCTGGCTATTGGATGAAGACTACGCGACTGCACAGGTTATCCTTCCTCGTAAAACTCAAATCTCTTCTGAGCCAGAGTTACAAGATCCACACATCATGATTCTAAGTACTAAATCTGGTGTTCATATCTCGGTTCAGAGCTTCGTATTCTGTCAGTATGGCTACGATATTCAATGTCAGATTACCGGTGAGAAAGGTGTTGCTGCCCTTCCTGATCCTGCGACAACTGTGATTCGTACCAACGCGACACTACAACAAGAAATTTTTGTAGATTGGAAAGACCGCTTCTTTGACGCCTTCGACGTTGAATTCCAAGAATGGATTGATGGCGCTCGTGCAGGCCAATTAACAGGCCCAACGTCATGGGACGGCTACTGCGTATCAGTAACGATCGATGCTTGTGTGAAAGCAAAATACTCTGGTGGCATCGAGAAAATCGAACTTCCAGAAAAACCTGAATTCTACAATTAATCAATGATTTATAAATCATTAGGTTACAAATTCAAAATCTAAACAATTTATATCGAGTAATACCTACAGTGTATACGGGTGCAGGGATTTGCACCCGGTTGCAACAAAGCAGTTCTGTTGCCCTACACAGAAAAATAAAATTCATTTAGGAGGATTCATGTCCACTAATAATCAAACTGTAGATACAAGTTATAATTTACGTTATATCCTCGTCATCTGTGCTGTTGCAGCGCTTGGTGGCCTGCTACTAGGTTATGACACCGCAGTAATCTCGGGAGCAATTACCCCTATTGCCACCTACTTTGAACTAAGTTCTATCGGCGTCGGTTGGGCTGTATCAAACGTTGCCATTGGTTGTATTATCGGTGCGTTCCTATCCGGTAAGGTCGCTGATAAATACGGCCGTAAAAAGGCCCTCATTTTATCCGCCATTTTATTTACTATTTCAGCGATTGGTGCAGCCCTTGTTGACACGTTCTTCTGGTTTATCGTTTATCGCATGATTGGCGGATTAGCGGTTGGTATTGCCTCTTCCGTATCACCGATGTACATGTCAGAAGTCTCACCGAAGAAAATCCGTGGTCGTGCGTTAAGTTCGCAAAACTTTGCCATCGTATTCGGTCAAGTGGTTATCTTCGTTGTTAACTTCTTAATTGCTCAAGGTATGACTCACGAATGGCTGGTTGATGTAGGCTGGCGTATCATGATTGGTTCTGAAGCTATCCCATGTGCGTTGTTTGTTCTTGCATCATTCTTCATCCCTGAGTCGCCTCGTTGGTTAGTGCTTGTAGGACGCGAAAAAGAAGCGCTTGAAGTCACTGGTAAAATCTTCAACCCTGCTTATGCGCCTACGGTTATTAACGCGATTCATAACTCTATCCACGAAGAAGCAGAAAACAAAGCGCAAGTTGAAAAGCTTCAAGTTCACAAACAACGCCGCTTTTGGGTTTTCGTTTTCATCGCAACCATGATTGTTATCTTCCAACAGGCAAGTGGTGTAAACGTAATGATGTACTTCGCACCAGTTGTACTTGAAAAAGTAACAGGTAACAGCCAGGTCGCGCTCTTCTTGACTATTTGGGTCGGTGTGATTCAGCTAGTGGGTACCTTAATCGGTTCTCTGCTCATGGACAAAGTTGGTCGCAAACCACTGCTAAAAATTGGTTCATTGGGTGCCACGTTCGGCCTGCTGTTGACGTCTTACTTCATTTACCAATCTGCAGGTTTGCAAGGTGAAGCCGCTATCCAAATGGGTTACTGGACACTGTTTGGCATGATGGTATTCATGATTTGCTTTGCGTTTTCATGGAGCTTAGGTGCATGGATTGTCGTATCTGAAATCTTCCCTAACCGCTACCGTGGTTTAGGTATGTCATTTGCTATCGGTGGCCTTTGGGTAACTAACTTCCTGATCGGTCTAATCTTCCCGGTAATGAATGACAGCCCGCTTCTCAATGAGATGTTCCGTGGCGCATTCCCGATGTGGGTATTTGCTTTCTTCATGATTGTTTCTTATTTCTTCGTAAATCGCTACCTACCAGAAACCAATGGTGTAGCACTAGAGAGAATGGAAGAGCATGTTATGACTAACTGGAACGGCCAACAGACCAAAAAAGTAGACGTACCTGCTTAATAGGTCCAATAAACCCACTGGCAATTTGTCGCTCATACTTAGGAATGTATCGATGAGAGACAAATTGCCAGACTAACTAATAACGACTTAATAATTACACGTGAAATCAATAATAGGTTGATTGATATACACTTTATTTGGAGGTTTTTATGAAAATCGCATTCGACGTTGATGTACTAGCAAAACAAATGAGTATCCCGGATATGGTGCACAAAGTTGCTGACTGGGGTTACAAGTATATCGAGCAATCGCCTCATCCACGTATCAACCCGTTCTACAAGCACCCACTATTTTCTCGTGAGTGTGAAAGAGAATACAAAACTGCCCTACGTCAGGCTGGCGTTGAACTTTCTTCTTTTATCGTTGTTTATCGTTGGTCAGGCCCAACTGAAGAACAACGTAAACATGCAGTAGCAAACTGGAAAAAAATCGTAGAAATCGCTGTTAACATGGGTGTAGAAGTAATCAACACAGAACTTTCGGGCGATCCAAACCAACAAGAAATCTGTAACGGAATGTGGTTCCGCTCTATGGATGAATTACTACCTCTATTCGAAAGAGAAGGCATTCGTGTCGAAGTGCAATCGCATCCATGGGATTTCTGTGAACTGAATAATGAAACGTGTGACCTAGTTAAATCCTACCGTTCGGACAATCTAAAGTACGTATACTCTGCGCCTCACGGTTTCTTCTATGATCAAGGCAAAGGTGACGTTCGCTCAATGTTAGAGTATGCAGGTGACGATCTTTCTCATGTATTGTTTGCGGATACCTTCAACCAAACATTGGATTGTCGTTATATCGCTAACCCACCTTGGTTAAACAATCAAGGTCGCAGTGATGTAGCTATCCACCAGCACTTAGCGATGGGTGAAGGCGATGTAGATTTCGATACTATGTTCTCAACACTAAGAGATATGGATTTTGCGAACAAGAAATTCGCAGTTGGTGGTGATTCAATTGCTTGTGTTTCTTATTTTGGATTCCCAGAAAAGATGGACGTGCAAGCACCAGCGGCAAGAGAGCGTTTAGAAAGAGAATTCTTACTTCGATAATATAATAGTTCTAACTATTATCCAGGTACGGGGCAATATTATCTGTCCCGTACCATTAAAACATTATTATTGTCGATTTATTAAATGTGATTGACGTGTAATTAACGTTCCAGGCATAAGTATTTTGTTATTACTATTAATATCAGAATTAAGTAGTTCAACAGATTTACTAACCAAAGGGATGAGCTCCTGCCTGAATGTTGTGAGTCTATATTTAGGGGATGACGCAAGATCTATATCGTCAAATCCTACAATTGCAATAGTGTTATCAATTTTGTGGTGATGTAATGCATCCAAAGCACCTATGGCTAAAATATCATTCTCACAAAAAATAGCGTCAACTCTCTGATTAACATCGGTTGTTTTTATGTAGTCAGAAAGGCAATTAAATGCGAGGTCTCTGGCATAGTGTTTGATATTAAATCTGTGCTCGAGTGGTATATCACACTCAGAAAGTCGACTGTTAAAACCTTGAAAGCGTCGCAGCCCTGTTGATTTTTGTTCCGGGCCAGACATGTAAGCCATTCTTTTATAACCTAATTGCATGAAAAGATTGGCCACTTGCTGACCCGCCGTTATGCCATCAGTGCTGACAGAGTGAACGTTTGGCGTATCACAATGACGATACAGAGAAATGAGAGGAATATGCTCAATGTTTTTTTCAACGATTTCTTGAGGTAAGTCGGTACCAAGAAATATGATGCCGTCGACTTGCAACTGACCTGCTAACGTAAGGGCATTCTTATAGTCTTTTTTAGAATGAATATTGAGAACTATTGGAATTAACCCTTTATTTTGTAGTTTTGATGTGAGTTCATCAAAAACAGTCAATACAACCGGAGATCCTAACTCTGAAATAAGTATAGCGACCATATTTGTTTTATTTTTTGCTAGGCTTCTTGCAAGTAAGTTAGGCTTATAGCCAAGTTCTTCAGCGGCTTTTAGCACTTTATTTAAACTAGACTCAGAAATTGAAGAACCCTGAGTAAATGCTCGGGAAACAGTCCATTTTGATACACCTGCAAGTTTTGCCACATCACGAGCAGTGATATTTTTTGTGACTTTGTCTTTATTTTCTTTCATTGGCTCAACAATTATATTGACAGTTTATTTTTATAGGATTTAAATTGATTTTAAAATAATCATGACTCTGTGACTATATAAAATCACGAAATAATACAAAGTGTCATTAATCGCACCGTTGATCAATCTTTTTGGTCAACAAATGCGAAACTAACCAACTTTGCACCCGGTTGCAAAAAGGTGCTAAGAGATTTATCCAGTTTTTGAATCAAAAGTGAACAATTTAGAATATCGAGGTTAATACTATGCAACTAGCAATTTGTACTGATGTATACGCAGATCTTTCATTCACAGACATGTTAGATAAAGTAAAGTCAATGGGTATTGACGCTGTAGAAATGACAGCTGGTGGCTGGGGTGCGCGTAAGCATGTGAACACTCAAGAGCTTCTGGGCGATGAAACCAAACTTCAGGAGTTCCAAGCTGAGCTAGAAAAACGTGGTATGCGTATTTCTGCTTTGAATACATCTTGTAACCCGCTTTGGCCATCAGAAACGGGCGAGCAATACGCGAAGAGCATGTACGAGTGTGCAACATTAGCTGGCAAACTTGGCGTGAAAAAAATTGTTGCTATGGCTGGTTTGCCTGCTGGTTCTCCTGAAGACAGAACACCAAACTGGATCACATCGACAGTATCTTGGCCTGATTTCATGGCACCAGCTTACGAGTACCAATGGGAAGTCACTATCAAGTTTTGGTCTGAATATGTCGATCACTGCAAGAAGTGCGGCGTAGAACAAATCGCGATCGAAGAGTTTCCTGGCACTATGGTTTGGAGTGCGTCAACGCTGCTTAAACTGCGTAATGCGGTTGACCCAATGATCGGCATCAACCTTGACCCATCTCACATGATCATTCTTGGTGCGGACCCGATTGCCGCTGCTCGCGCATTAAAAGGCTGTATCTACCACGTGCACGGCAAAGATGCTCGTATCGAACGTGGTCTAGCTGACATTGATGGCCTGCTAGAGCCACGTCCAGTTGAAGACAGTGCAGACCGTACCTGGAACTACGTTGCAGTAGGTTGTGGTCAAGATCTTCAGTGGTGGAAAGAGTTTTTCTCTGTATGTCATATGATGGGCTACAACGGTGATGTGTCACTAGAGATGGAAGACCTGACCATGACAGTGGATGCAGGTGTTGAAACCTCTATCGACGCTTTGAAAGCAACAATCAGCCAGTAATTGCTATTCTCTGTTGTTTAGGTGCTAAGATATCGAAGCCCAAGAAACACGCTGAATGAAATTACATCGAATGGAGTAGCTCATACGAGTTGCTCCATTTTTGCGTAAGAGGGTTTCCAGCGCTCATTTGGTCCCCTTCCCTAGCTGGCAGAAAGTAGTGAACCAATCTCTACTCCAACCTATTTGTACGATATGGAATAAAAATTTCATCATATAATTTGTGAATTCAACACCCATCACACAACAGGAGTTTAATTTTACTTACAATTAGTAATGAAATAAAAATTCCACAAATTTAAAGCAGTTCGCTTGTTAACGCGATACCGTGAGAGGCTCAAAGTGAAAACTGAAAAGAAATTAGACCTGATTTGTATGGGACGAATCGCTGTTGACCTTTACGGCCAACAAGTCGGCTCTCGCTTAGAAGATATGGGTACTTTCGCCAAGTATCTCGGTGGGTCTTCAGGTAACGTTGCTTATGGAACTGCCGTTCAAGGCCTTAAATCTTCAATGCTTGCCCGCGTTGGCGATGAACATATGGGACGTTTCTTACGTGAAGAACTGGAAAAAGTGGGTTGCGACACCAGCCACCTTGTTACCGATAAAGAACGTCTTACTGGCCTAGTCATTTTAGGCATCAAAGACGAAGACACCTTTCCACTTATCTTTTACCGTGAAAACTGCGCTGACATGGCAATCAGCAAAGAGGATTTTACAGAAGAGTACATCGCATCAGCGCGCTGTCTCGCTATCACTGGTACGCACTTGTCAAACCCAAAAACTCGCGACGCCGTCTTGACTGCCCTTGAATATGCCCGCCGTAACGGAGTTAAAACCGCGCTTGATATTGATTATCGTCCTGTGCTGTGGGGCCTAACGTCACTGGGTGACGGTGAAACCCGTTTTATCGCATCAGATAAAGTGACCGAAGAACTGCAAGACGTTTTGGGGTTATTCGATGTAATTGTCGGAACAGAAGAAGAGTTCCACATTTGTGGCGGCTCTACAGATACCGTTGAAGCACTCAAAGCCGTACGTAAGGTTTCTGGCGCAGAATTGGTTTGTAAACGCGGTGCTCTTGGTTGTTCTGTCTACACGGATTCAATCCCAGAAACTCTGGATGAAGGCATTACTGTACACGGTGTGCGTGTGGATGTGTTGAACGTGCTTGGCGCTGGTGACGCATTCATGTCTGGTCTTCTTCGTGGCTACCTCAACGGTGAAGGATGGGAAAAAGCGTGCACTTATGCCAACGCTTGTGGCGCACTGGTGGTATCTCGTCATGGCTGTGCTCCCGCAATGCCAACCAAAGTCGAGTTAGACAACTATTTAACTCGCGCTAACGATGTTAAGCGCCCTGATTTAGATCCTCAGCTTAACCACTTGCACCGAGTAACGACACGTAAAACAGGAGCATGGGACGAATTATGTATATTAGCGTTCGATCATCGCAGCCAATTGGTCGATATGGCGAAAGAAGTCGGTGCAGATGTTGGAAAAATTCCAGCGCTGAAAAAGCTCATTCTCGAAGCGAGTCGTCAGGTAAGTAGAGAAGCCGGTTTAAAAGGTCAGTCAGGACTCCTTTGTGATAGCACCTTCGGTCAGGATGTGCTTAATGACGTAACGGGTGACAATTGGTGGATCGGTCGTCCAATCGAAATGCCTGGATCTCGCCCTCTAGAGTTCGAACACGGCAACATTGGATCGCAACTGATCGACTGGCCTTTAGAGCATGTGGTGAAATGCCTGGTGTTCTACAGCCCGGAAGACGATGAAAGCATGCGCACTCTGCAAGAGAAGAAAATAGTAGAAGCGTACCACGCCTGTCTTAAGTCTGGGCATGAACTGCTACTCGAAGTCATCCTGCCAGACGGTGTAGTGAAAGAAGATCGCTTATACATTGAAGCTGTAAGCCGCTTCTACTCTTTGGGAATCAAACCAGATTGGTGGAAGTTACCAGCGCTTGAAAGCGATTCATGGAATACGATGAACAGCTTAATCATCGAACAAGACCCATATTGTCGTGGTGTGGTGATTCTCGGTCTGGATGCCCCTGTAGAAGAGCTTAAAAAAGGCTTTGACCAAACAACTGGCCACGACTTAGTTAAAGGTTTTATGGTTGGCCGAACTATATTTGGTGAACCATCTAAAGAATGGTTGTCTGGGAATATTAATGACCAAGCGTTTATTAACAAAATAAAATCAAATTACCTAGAAATAATCCACCTTTGGAAAAATAGAGGATAATATTCCTGAATATGATGTGCCCTAATATTGCACATCATCTTCTCCAAACAGCTAGAGCGAAAAAGAATTGAACAAGTAAGTGGGAAAACAGGTGTGCAACTCAGACTACTCAGCACGAGTCGCGCCTGAACTTTTATAACCTTAAGTCATTGTTATCATGGGATTTGATGTATAAAACCCTACCCTTCAGCACATTTAAAGGATAAGGCTTCATAAGCTTAGTAAAATTGTACATTCGTTTTCCTGTAAACCGTGAATATTGATCACCCCATAACCTCTGTGAAAACAAGGCAAATTCCGTATGGGTCAAATAATTAAACAGATAGAAACTTTCTTATTTTAATTATTTAATTTTCTGAATTAAACGATGAATTAACGAGGTCTGAATGTTTAAGTTCGGGCCAGTAACATGATTTTTAGAAATGAAACCTTAAATTATTGGAGTAATCTATGCCAGTCACTAATATTAAAGAACTAGATGCCCTCGTCACTCGCGTTAAGAAAGCGCAAGAAGAGTTCTCTACTTACTCTCAAGAGCAAGTAGACAAAATCTTCCGTGCCGCTTCTCT
>NZ_JAZDWA010000001.1:1128279-1491396 GCF_036350715.1 Vibrio sp. YYF0003 | reverse complement strand
GCTCGACTTGCATGTGTTAGGCCTGCCGCCAGCGTTCAATCTGAGCCATGATCAAACTCTTCAATTTAAGATTTTGTCGGCTCAATGAATACTGAACATTACATAACGTAATGTTTGAATTGACTGTGCTCTTATTGGTTTTCACTTTTGAAAAAGTAAAACAAAACAGCTCAAGGCTGCTTCCCAATTCGAATGGTCACTTCGTATCATTGAAACCTAATTTGAAACCGCTCTTTATTAAGAGAAATTTCTAATTGGATTATCATCAACGAGTGCCCACACAGATTGATAGGTCTATATTGTTAAAGAGCTTGCTTTTCGAGAAACTTTTCTCTCAAAGCGGAGGCGTATTCTAATGAACTAATTCTTGGTGTCAAACACTTTTTAAATTAATTTTTAGAAGCTTTTAATTCGCCTTGTTGCCAACTGCTTTTGCGTTTCCGCTTTGCCCTGACAACGGAGGCGCATTATAGGGAGATGATTTTTCTTGGCAACCCTTTTTGAAGAAAAAATTCAAAAAAAAGCGCTGAGTGATGAAATCTCACTCAAACGCTTATTTTTAGTACTCATTTGTTAATACCAGGTAGCAAATAGGCAATCAGAATGTATCCAACCAAGACTCTTCAAAGCTTGTAATATCAAGTGAAAGCGATTTGCTCACTTCGATCTCTTCTATGGTTTCTAATTCTTTAGTTACGCTACTCATGGTGAGCGTGTTGTTGTCTAACTCGAATACTTGTCTTTGCGTGGTGTAGTAGAACTTGAGAATGGTCAGCGCTTTCAAATCATCCGTACTTGCAGCAGCTTTGATATTTTTTAGCTTACGGTAAATCTTGTTGTGTATTTGCTTAAGCTTCCAAACGTACAGAACTTCTCGCATGTAAGGGTGAGTTTTAAATTGGTTTAGCAAAGAGAGGGACGTCGCGAGAGACAGAAGTACGCCAATCAAATTCCAATGAAAGTTACCTGTAGATTGTTCCGGTTGAATGTTGGTATTGCCAAAAAGACTAATGAGTAGCGTACTGAAGGCTAATGAAGAGACAGCAAGCAATACAACAAAGCCGCCAATCACCAGGTTTACTTTCTTTTTATAGACTTCTTTATTGATTTTTTTAATTTCCATATACCACTCCTAAAGGGTTACCCCTATTGTAGCGGCGAGAATCGGCACCACAATCGTAGCTTTGTAAGTAAGTTCATAATTCTCGCATCAAAGCGTCGTCTGGGTATATACTCCGCGCATTCACTCTTCATATATAGAGGCTAAATTCATGCGCTCTTTTGTTTTACGAGCTCGTGCTGCACCAACCACCAGCAAAGCACTACGCGAAGGTGTCGGTCAGGAAGCACACACTGAGATCCTTGCTCACACTATGATGAACACTATGTTTGTTGCACAGTCACATCGTGAAGACGTAGTTGTGTACCTGGTTCTTGAGAGCACCAAAGATTACTCCCGCACGATTACGATTCGATCTAATGATATTACTAATATTGGTGGATTCCACGAGTCGACGTTGATCGCTGCTGTAGCTCGCGCTTTGGATGCATCGGTTGGTATGGGCAAAGAGCAGCTGCGTGACGTTGAGCCAGGTATTACGGTTCGTACCATTAGTTTCGAGCGTTTGGTTCAAGAACTTGCTGAGGACCATCAGCTATATATGCTGGATAAGAAAGGCGATTTCGTTCGTGATGCAGAAATTGGGGCAAACCCTTGTTTCTTGCTAACTGATCACATTCCAATGCCGAAGAAGTCATTCAACAGTTTGAAACGCCTTGGGACAGAAAAGATCAGCCTTGGTCCTAAGATGTTGTTTGCTTCTCAGTGTGTAGTACTGATTCACAATGAATTGGACATTCGCGAATTCTAGTTCTTCGCTTACGAATAGTGTCACTGACAGATGGTTAAAGAACGAAAGAGGACTCCATGGAGTCCTCTTTTTGTTTCTCAATTTCTGGTGGTGGCCTTATTTACCACCAATGCTCAAACGTGCAAAACGCACATCTGGTGCAAAGAAAGTTCGGCTGTCATTGATTAGCTGAGTATCTCCAACCGCGTCCACTTCTTGCAGCATTTTGTAGAAGTTACCCGCAACAGTAATACCACGCACTGGCTGAACTCGTTGACCATCTCGGCATAAGAACCCGCTAGCACCAAACGAGAAATCACCGCTGACAGCATCGGCACCAGAATGAACACCCTGCAGTTCTACTAGTTCAAGGTACTCACCCGCTTTAACTTCCGCAACACTGCTCTTGCCCGTAGCAATCACTTTGTGGTTAGCAGCAACATCTAGGCTTGATTTCGCTCCTCGAGCAGCACTCGCGGTTGAAACGGCACCTAAGTAGCTTGCAGTGTGACTGTTGTGCAATAACGTATTGAGCTGACCATTCTCAATTAACACGTTGTCCTGCGTTGCAAAGCCTTCACTATCGAAACCACAAATCGCCATACCATTTGCCATGTATGCGGTGTCAGTCAGGGTGATCAATTCACTTGCAACGCTTTGACCAAGCTTGTTACCCAATGGTGTAATCCCTTTCACTGCGCTTACACCAGAGAAAGCACTGCCGAATGCACCAAACAAACTGCTTAGTGCATCGATATGGAAGATAGCTGGATAGTTGCCAGTTTTAACCGGACCGCCATCAAGCAAGTCACGGGCTAAGTTGTAACCCTCTTCAATACAGAAAGCCGAGTTCAACTCGTCGAAACGACGCCCTACCGACATCTTACCCGCCATCGACTGCTTACCGTCTTTTTCAAAAAGCGTGTAGGCGTAACAGTTGAAAGAGCGCTCGAAGTGCTGACACAGAGTACCTTGCGTATTAGCAATGATCAGTTGAGTTTCACCATCGCTATAGCCGTTGTATGGCGAGCTTGAAGCATGAGGTAAGCTGACCACACCTTGCTCAAGCGCAAGAGAAAGCTCGATTTTTTCATCAACAGACGTGGTGTCTTCCTGCGCAATTTCCGCAACATCCGTCGTGATCTGGCTGTCTACACAGCTGATCGTTTGATGTTCATCTTGCTTGGAGAAGCGAGCACTCTGCAACGCATTAGTCAGCATCAAATCTAGGCTTGGCTGTTCTAATGACTCAGAATAACTGGTCGCTACTCGTGCGTCTTTTACCACTCGAACACCGAGTACCTGGCTCGAGCTTACTTTGTATTCATCCAGCTTGCCTTGGTTCGCTTTCAAAGAGAAGCTGCTGTTGCGGTTAACAATCACATCCGCTTCTGCGCCTTGGCGTTTAGCTTCTGACAGGACGTAATCAACGGCATTAAGAAGTTGTTGTTCTTGGCTCATTAGTTACCACCTCCTACCAGAATATTGTCGACTTTCAGCGAAGGCTGACCGACGGTTGTTGGTACAGCGCCACTCACAGAACCACACATACCCGGAGCAAGCGCCATGTCCTTGCCAACCATGCTGATTTCTTTCAGAACTTTAGGGCCAGTACTGATCAGCGTTGCCGCTTTGAGTGGTTTAGTGATTTTGCCGTTTTCGATCAGATAAGCTTCACGTACTGCAAAGTTGAACTCGCCCGTACCTGGCTGAACAGAGCCGCCGCCCATTTTCTTGGCGTAAATACCACGCTCAACACCTGCCAGCATATCGTCCAGTGAATGCTCACCTTCTTCAATAAAGGTATTACGCATACGAGAAGTTGGAGCGAACTTGTAGTTTTGGCGACGACCTGAACCGGTTGGCTCATAACCCGTTTTCATGCCGCCCATTTTGTCGACCATAAAACTGGTTAACTTACCGTCTTTGATAAGTTGAGTGCGCTGAGTAGGCAACCCTTCGTCATCGACATGAATTGAGCCCCACTCGTTGGTCATGGTGCCATCATCGACTGCGTTCACGGCCGTGTGAGCAATCATTTCGCCCATCTTGTCATGGAATACGGATGCTTTCTTCGCGACCGATGTTGTTTCAAGCAAGTGACCACAGGCTTCGTGGAAGATAACACCACCAAAACCATTGCCGATAACCACTGGCATTTCACCTGATGGACAGGCATCCGCTCCAAGCTTAACCAAAGCTTGCTGAGCGATAGTCTGACCCAGTTCCTTGGCATCTAACTGCTCACTGAACTCCCAGCCAGCCAGTGCACCAGGACCTTCCATGCCAGAAGATTGCTCATTGCCTTTTTGAGCAACGGTGTTACCTGCGACGCGAATGTAATGACGCGTATCATCAACGTGTAAACCTTCCGAGTTGAAGATAGATACCTGCTGCTCTCGCTGTAGCACACTACCAATAAACTGGCTGATGTATTCACTTTCCGCTCGTGCCGCTTGGTCAACTTTTAAAAGGAACGCGATTTTAGAATCCAGATTGGCGTCTTTGCTCAGTGGCAAACGACAACCGTGCTGAACTGGGTAGCGATTCAAATTAAGAGAACCCGCAGATGCGATTTGCTCACGTTTGTCTTTCGCAGCCAGCAACGAGGTGACGCGTTTGAGTTCTGCTTCGTCTGTGCTGTTGGTGTACCCATAAAGCACTTTGTGACCGAAGAAGAGGCGAATACCGATACCAAAATCAATACCGGAATTGACCTTATCCACCTCACCAGATGCGATCTGGACGGTGTTAGTTTGATGATGTTCAACGAATAGCTCAGCGAAATCAGCTCCTAGAAATAGAGCATGATCGATCACTGACTTCGCTGTTACAGAATTAAGCATGAAGTCTCCTTGCTTGATGATCGTCTTAGCCTTCCTAAATAACTTACTGTTAATTCAGTAAAGTTAAATTGGCAACACGTTAAATTTTAACAGTTTATTAACCTTGTTTTGTGCTAATCCTTGCTAAGTGAGACCACGATTGTTTATTAAATATTCCAGTTTCTGCACATAAACCAGAGAGTTGCACTGGTCAATTCCGCGCTACAAAACATATAAAGGCTACTCTATCACTCACAACACACAAATGAACACTTAAAAAACGTATCCCTCAAGTAAGTGTCCTGCTATCATCAAAACGAAATAGTCGGGGGGCCACGTATTACGCGTTGGCTGAGATCGAAATTCGAGACCCGTTGAACCTGATTCAGTTAGCACTGACGTAGGGAACTATGAGCACTTTGCCTTTCGCCTAATTTACTAGGCACGCTGCAGCGGATACGAAAATCGATCTGCCTACCGTGGTCAAAGTCAGTTCCTATACGTCTTGTAATAGGAGCGACCATGACGCAGCAATCACAGCCTAATCCCCACAAGACGCCATCTGCAGCAACCCCAATCGTTTTGACGATCGCTGGATCAGATAGCGGTGGCGGCGCTGGTATTCAGGCAGACATTAAAGCCATGTCTGCAACGGGCAGTTTTGCATGCTCTGTCATTACTGCAATTACCTCGCAAAATACTCAAGGCGTCTCAGCCATTTTTCCTATTCCACTTGAGCACGTTGAAAGCCAACTCGATGCGGTATTCACTGACCTTAATATCGTGGCCGTTAAAGTCGGCATGCTGGCCGATGCCAACATCATCAAAGTGGTGGCTAACAAAATTAAACAATACCAACCGAAACATCTGGTCATTGACCCGGTAATGGTCGCCACCAGCGGTGATTTATTGCTGGAACACTCTGCGATAAGCACGTTAAAAGAAGAACTCATCCCTCTCGCAGACATCATCACCCCTAATCTTCCTGAAGGCGCAGCGTTAACCGGAAAAGCAGCACCGCAATCCGAAGCTGAAATGAATGAGATGATTGCGGATCTCCGTGAACTCGGCGCAAAAGCAGTCTTGTTGAAAGGCGGTCACTTGGAGAAAGGTGAAAACAGTAGCGACCTACTGATCATGCAAGACTCTTCAGAGCTCATTAGCGCGAAGCGCTTCCCAACCAAGAATACACACGGTACGGGATGTACGCTTTCTTCTGCTATTGCGTCTTACCTTGGACAAGGCAATAACCTACACAAAGCCGTGCACTTAGGTAAACAGTACATCTCTCAAGCGATTGCCCATGCCGATGAGCTGGAAGTCGGTAAAGGTCACGGTCCGGTCCACCACTTCTTCGCAGGCCACACGTATGTGCGCTAACGCGATTGGTATTCAGTTTAGTCACGCTAGTCTGCAATACAACGACAGCCAGGCACCCACGCTGGCAGGAGTGAACATGACCATTCCTGCAGGTAAGTGGACGGTTTTACTGGGGCGAAGCGGCTGCGGTAAAACCACCATTTTGCGCTATCTCGCTGGCTTACTTGATGAACAGGTGAAATGGCAAGGTGAACTGACGACCACTGACGGAATAGCTTTGCACGAGCGTATCGCTTACATGGCTCAACAGGATTTGTTACTGCCTTGGCTCAACGTGCTGGACAACGTTTGTTTGAGTTCTCGCTTTTCTCACGCCAACTCAAATTCCGCAGGTGAGAAACAGCGAGCGATTCAATTGCTCGAACAAGTTGGATTAGCTGACTACGCCTACGCTAAGCCAACGCAACTTTCCGGAGGTATGCGCCAGCGTGTTGCTCTTGCTCGTACACTGATGCAGGACAAACCTGTGGTCTTGATGGACGAGCCTTTCTCTGCACTCGATGCCGTTACTCGTCATAAGCTGCAAACCTTATCGGCCACGCTGCTCAAAGGAAAAACGGTCGTGCTGATTACTCACGATCCGCAAGAAGCCGTTCGTCTTGCCAATCAGTTGTATGTACTGCAAGGCACACCTGCACAAGCTAAACATCTGCTGGTGCCAGATACGATGCCTCCTCGCGTGCTTGATGGCGAATGTGCCTCCTTGCAACAAGCGATCTTGGATCAGTTGGAGAAAGATTATGAGTGATATGACTCAATACAACTCCGTCTCAGAACGTATCAGCAAAAAAGAACGAGTCACCCATCCAGCTCTGCGCTTGGTGATCAGCACTGCGGTCATTTTAAGCCTGTGGCAACTGATTGTCGTGGCGTTCAATATGCCCAGCTTCATTTTGCCTGCGCCTGTTGATGTGCTGAATAGATTGATCTCCCGCTATGACGTGTTGCTCGCACACACCTGGGTCACGGCACAGGAAATCCTGCTTGGTCTTGGACTCGGTTTGTCGATGGGTTTGCTGTTTGCGCTGCAAATGTTGCTGTTCGAACCACTAAAACGCTGGCTGCTACCGATTCTGATTGCTAGCCAGGCGATTCCGGTATTTGCCATTGCACCTGTTCTGATGCTTTGGCTTGGCTACGGCATCGCATCAAAAGTCGTGATGGCAGCGATCATCATCTTTTTCCCTGTTACGACTTGTTGTTACGACGGTTTACGCAATACCCCAACCGGATACCTGGATTTGGCGAAAACGATGGGCGCTTCTAAATGGCAACTGCTGCGTCACATTCAATTGCCCGCGGCACTGCCAACATTGGCTTCAGGCATTCGTGTCGCAGTCGTTATCGCCCCAATTGGAGCGGTCGTCGGTGAGTGGGTCGGTTCAAGTGAAGGCTTGGGTTATCTCATGTTACAAGCCAACGCACGCATGATCATCGACGAAATGTTTGCCGCACTGTTTATCCTCGCCGTGCTGTCCATCGCACTCTACTTCATCACTGACAAATTATTGAAAAAAGCCATCCCTTGGGAAAGCAAATAGATAAAACAAATAGAGATCACCTAAAAGGAAGATTACCCGTGAATAAAAACAAACTTATTAGCGCTGCAGCTCTGCTTGCTTCAATTGTTTCAACTAACGCACTGGCGGCCGAAAAAGAGCTGACTTTGATGTTGGATTGGTTCGTGAATCCGAACCACGGCCCTATCGTTATTGCGAAAGAGCGTGGTTACTTTAAAGAGCAAGGCTTGAAGATCAACATTCAAGAACCTGCCGACCCAAGCACGCCACCTAAACTGGTTGCCGCAGGCAAAGTGGATATGGCGATTTCATACCAACCAAGTCTGACGATTGATGTTGCCGCAGGCCTGCCACTTATCCGCTCTGCTACGTTAATCGCAACACCACTGAATACCATGATGGTGCTGGACAACGGTAAAAACGACAGCCTCGCCGATCTAAAAGGCAAGAAGATCGGTATTGCTATCGCGGGGAATGAAGAAGCAACCATCGGCACAATGTTGGCACAAGAGAATGTGAAGTTTTCTGACGTACAAATCATCAACGTTGGCTGGGCGCTATCTTCCTCTCTGGCTTCAGGTAAAGTGGATGCGATTTGGGGTGGACTACGTAACTTCGAAACTAACCAGCTTGCGTTAGAGGGTTACCAAGCTAAAGCCTTCTTCCCGGAAGAACACGGCGTGCCAGCATATGACGAACTTGTGTTTGTCGCGAATGCAAATACATACGACAAAGAGGCCATCAAAGCCTTCAACAAAGCGCTTGAGCAAGCCACTACTTACATCGTGAACCATCCAAAACAATCTTGGAAAGAGTTTGTTGCTTACTCCCCAGACACGCTGAACAATGAACTGAACCAACGCGCCTGGAATGACACTTTGACTCGTTTCGCGCTTCGCCCATCCGCAGTTGATCTAAAACGCTACGACGATTACGCCGAGTTCATGTACTCACAAAAAATCATCGAAACGCTACCAAAAGCAAAAGATTACGTGCCTAGCTTTGACTAACTCTGAGGTTATCCCATTATGAAATACCAAGATTTGATCGACGCTTGCCGTCAAGACTGGCAGGAATACACCGAGCACCTTTTCGTTCAGCAACTGGCGAACGGTACGCTTGCTCAACCTTGTTTTCTGCATTATTTGAAACAGGACTTTTTATTTCTCAAGCAATACGCGCGCGCTTACGCATTAGCGATTTATAAAGCACGAACTTTGTATGACATGCGTCGCGCACTGCCAAGCGTTCATGCGTTGTTGGATTCAGAAATCGCTCACCATGTTACTTACTGTGGTCAATGGGGCTTGACTGAATCCGATCTGGAAAACGAACCGGAAGATTTCGGCACCGTAGCCTACACACGCTATGTGTTAGATGCAGGTATGACGGGGGATTTGGTTGACCTGTATGCGGCATTAGCGCCTTGCTCTATCGGCTACGCGGTTATTGGCAAAATGTTGATGGAAGATGAAAACACCATCATTGAAGGTAACCCGTACGCTAGCTGGATCACCCTCTATGGCGGTGAAGAATTCCAGTCAGGTGTTGCGGAGGGCGCAGCGCACTTTAACGAGCTATTGGCTGAAATCGATATCAATAGCCAGCGCGGCCAGAACCTGATTCAGGTATTCAAAACGGCAACGCGTATGGAAGTCGCTTTCTGGCAACAAGGCTTAAATGCTCAGCAAGATTAATTGGAGACGCCCATGTTAATTGAAAATATCACTCAAGCATTAACCGCTGTACGTCAACAAAAGCCGTTGGTTGTGAATATCACTAACTACGTTGTAATGAACAACACGGCGAACGCTCTGCTGGCAATTGGTGCCTCTCCAATCATGGCGCACTCCAAACAAGAGATGGCAGAAATGATGTCATTTGCTGGCGCGCTGGTGATCAACATTGGCACGCTCGACAGCGAGTGGACACCTCGTATGATCTTTGCGGTAGAGCAAGCCAATGCTAATGGTAAAGTTGTCGTCCTCGATCCTGTAGGCTGCGGCGCAAGCACACTGCGAACAGAAACATCTCGTCAGATAGCGCGTCTTGCAGACAAACTTATCATTCGTGGTAACGCTTCAGAAATCATTGCTCTGGCTGGCGAACAATCTCAGAGCAAAGGTGTCGATTCTCTGGATAGCAGCGATGCAGCATTAGGCGCTGCGCAGTTCCTCGTTGCAGAGTATGGCGCAAACGTGGTGATTTCTGGCGAGACGGATTACGTCGTGACGAAATCGCAGACCGTAACACTCGGCAATGGCCACGAAATGATGCCATACGTAACGGGAATGGGTTGTACGCTTTCCGCACTCACTGGTGCGTTTGCCGCTGTAGGCGATGAAACAGGTTTGGCGGCAGCTGCCGTACTTGGCGTAGCGGGTGAAATCGCCGCCGAACAAGCGCGCGGTCCGGGCAGCTTACAATTAACCTTGCTTGACGAGTTGTATCAGCTTGATGAACAAACACTGGCAAAACGACTCAAGCTTACCGTCATTCAAGACTAGTAACTTAACATCAATGCCTCCGGCTCATAACGAAGAGTTGGAGGCATAAAGGAAACAAAATGAACGCCTATCGTTTGTATTTGGTCACCGATGACCAACAAGATCTTGCCACGCTCAAGCATGTGGTCAGTAAAGCAGTGGAAGGTGGCGTGACCATGGTGCAAGTTCGTGAGAAACATGGTGACGTACGTGCTTTCATCGAACGGGCTCAAGCGGTAAAAGATATCCTCAAAAATACTAACGTACCTTTGATAATCAATGACCGAGTTGATGTTGCACTTGCAGTCGATGCTGACGGCGTGCACCTCGGTCAATCGGACATGCCTGCTCATATCGCACGCGAACTGATTGGTCCAAATAAAATCCTCGGTTTATCCATTGAGGATGAGCAACAACTCGCGGAAGTCGACGCCCTACCAATCGATTACATAGGCTTAAGTGCCATCTATGCGACACCGACAAAAACCAACACCCAAAAACACTGGGGTATAGATGGTTTAAAAATGGCACTCAATACCACATCTCTGCCGATCGTCGCGATTGGCGGGATTAACGAATCCACTATCCCAGCGCTAAGCGCAACAGGTGTACACGGTTTGGCTCTGGTATCGGCTATCTGTCATGCCGACGACCCTAAACTGGCTTGCGAGTACTTACTTAGCCTAATGGCCTGATATACCAAGAACAAATGAGGTAATGAGTTTCTTCAAACCAATTTCACTCTACTTTTGCGATTTGACACATCTTTGATAAGTTTTTCACGCCCAGTGGCGTAAGATAACTGTCTATATTCCCGGTTGTAAAAGTTCTTAATGAAAACAAAAAAATACGGATTGATGATGCTCGCCTTGTTTGTTCTTGGCATCATCCCATTGTCACTCTCCTCTTCATATCAGAATCTCTCCTCTCCAGTATCGGACGGACTCGGTATCACCTTCACTTTATTAACAGACTCCGCTGGCAGTAAGGGGTTTCTTATCACTCTTATCTTGTTGATTCTGTCTCTCTATCGATTTAAACCCAGCTATAAAGAGTGGATGCAGAAGCTGTCTATGCTTGGCTTACTGTTAGTGATTGGTTTTGTCTGTAAAGCAGGCTTAAAACTGATGACAGAAAGCCCACGCCCATATACCGAACTTCTGGTTGCCGAACAGCTTATAGACACACCAGAGTCTTTTTATCAGCTAACAACAGAACAACAATCGAGCGCGATTGAACACGTCTCAAACCAAGTCAGCGATTGGAGAACCCGCCATTGGCAAGGAGAAAAAGACTACTCTTTTCCTTCTGGACACACGATTTTCGTCGCAATTTGTCTGGCCTTCTTTGGTGGCTTAATGCTGCAACAGCAATGTTACTTCTCCGCTTTTGCTCTTTGGTTTTGGGGAATCAGTGTCGCGTACAGCCGTTTGTGGTTAGGCATGCATCGCCCTGAAGATTTGATAGGTTCAGTGGTATTTGTCGCCTTGATATTTACACTTCTGCCGACATTTCAGGTCACTAAAAAGATGCCGTTTGTTGCTTTGGCGCCGCGCTAATACGAACGAATTTTAGATAAAAAAGAAGCCAGCGAATTGCTGGCTTCTTGCTTTCAAATGCTACTTGTTGCTACCCATTTTTAGGTGGTTCAAACGCGGTGAGTTCTAACTCTGGACCGGTATATTTTTCGATACGGACCAGTGCCGAGTTTGCCGCGCAGCCATTGCCGAGTCTGGAGGTCGGAATATCCAGTGTCAGCACATTACAGCCACCGTTCTTACAAATCCCGGTATTTGGATCCAGATCTGGCCAGCCACCTTCGTGAATACATACCGAACCTTGCTTGATGCGATCCGTCACTTCTGCGCCGACTAACACCTGACCTCGGCCATTAAAAGCACGCACAAGATCACCCGTTTTAATCCCGCGAGGCTTCGCATCATCCGGGTGAATCCAAATCGGTTCACGGTTCGCAATCGCGTACTCTTCGCGGATTTTCGCATAGTTAAACTGGCTGTGAAGACGATGGGCTGCGTGTGCTGTCATGAGCTGCAACTCACCATCTTGCGCATTACCCGTATATTCTGTTGGTTCGAACCAAGCAGGGTGCGGCAAACAATCTTCTAGCTGATAACCTTCAATTGTCTTCGAGTAGATTTCAATTTTGCCACTAGGCGTACCAAGAGGGTTCAAAACAGGATCTTCACGGAAGTCAGCATAGCGGACAAACTGAGCGTTTTTCTCGTTCCATTTCATCTCGATCAGCTGGTTATCTTCCCAGAATTTACTGAAGTTCGGCATTGCTACGCGAGAACCACGACCACCTTGTTGCGCCACTTTGTAAAACCCGTACAGCCATTCCATTTCCGTTTTGCCTTCGGTGTAAACATCACGCCCACCCGGAGCGATCATCTCCGCCATATCAGCAAAAACATCGAAGTCGTTACGCGCTTCTCCCTGAGGCTCAACCACCTGCTTCATTGGAACCAAGTGCTGGTTACTGTAGTCACCCGTCATGGTCATATCGTTACGTTCAAACGACGTGGTGATTGGCAGAACGATATCGGCATGCTTCGCAGCAGCTGTCCAGTAAGGTTCTGAAATCACGATCAGTTCAGGTTTTTGCCATGCTCTGATAAGACGATTGGTATCTTGGTGATGAGTAAAGTTCGCGCCACCAGCCCACCAAATCATTTTGATATCAGGGAACGTCAGCTCGTGACCATTGTGATGATAAGCTTTGCCTGGGTTTTCCAGAGCTTCCACAATTCGCGCCACAGGGAAACTTTGTACAGCCCCCGACACCGCCCAGTCATTACCCGCAGATGAACCGCCACCTAACGATGCTGAAATTGCAGGAAGTACACCCGCATCTCGGGCAGGGTTGCCACCATTAGAGTAGTGGTACGAGAGACCGAAACCACCGCCCGGCAAGCCAATCTGACCCAGCATAGAGGCCAGCGTAACCAGCATCCAGTGACGTTGCTCACCGTACTGTTGACGCTGCATGCCCCAGCCAGACATTAACATGGTGCGGTTTTTACTGAAGATATCTGCCAACAGCTCTAGTTGCTTAACAGGCACACCACAGATACTTGACGCCCATTCGGCAGATTTCTCTACCCCGTCTTCTTCGCCAAATAAGTACGCTTCGAATTTATCGTAACCCGTGGAGTACTTCTCGAGGAAAGCTTTGTCATGCTTACCTTGTTTGACTAAAGTGTGCGCAATACCCATCATCATCGCTACGTCAGTCATTGGATGCGGCGCAATCCACTCGGCATTATCACCAAAGAATTCGATGGTTTCAGAACGAATCGGGTCAATCGCAATCACCGTCTTGCCCGATTTTTTCAGTTGATGGAAAAACTCAAGACCCGCGCAATCAGTTGAGCTCCACGCAATCTTTAGGGTGTTGATTGGGTTTAAACCCCAAAGTACCACCACGTCACTGTGCTCAAGAACAACAGGGTAAGTGGTTTGTTGCTCATAGACTTCAATCGAACCGACAACGTGCGGCATGATGATCTGAGCGGCCCCCGTAGAGTAATCGCCTAGGTGACCAGAATAACCGCCCGCCATACTCATGTAGCGTTGCAGCAGGGTCTGCGCTTTGTGCAGCACGCCGCTAGAACGCCAACCATACGAGCCGGCGAAAACAGAAGCTGGACCATAGGTTTTACGAATACGCATGTGTTGCTCATGAATCAGCTTGTAAGCCTCATCCCAGGAAACGCGTTCAAATTCATCACTGCCTCGAAGGCCTTCGGGTGAGGATGGGTTTGCCAGGTAGCCTTTTCGCACCATTGGGTATTTAACTCGAGCCTTAGTATGCACTTGGTCTGGCCCAGTGCTTTGCAGGCTGTTTGGTACCGTCTGAGGCAGCGCATTCGTTGTAGAAATCAGTTTGCCATCTTTCACTTCACACAGCATCGGGCCCATGCGGCCAGCCGTTAAGATGCCTTTACCACGCGCATCCGAAGAGGCAACGGACAACGGTGAAAATGAAGTGAATGCCATCGCACCGGCCGCCATACCAGAGCCTTTTAGAAATCCGCGGCGGGTCATATTAGTCATAATCTTTTCCTTCTATTTATCGTTAGTGACCAACCACATCTTTCGCGTGGTGCTGGAAGAACTTCGTCAGAATTTCTAGGTTTTCGGCGGTAATATCCGTGCGATCACCCATACTCTTCGCGACTGGTCCCCATGCGTTCACCGTGAAGTGATTTGAAGGAATCTTCGCATGACAAGTTGCACAGTAAACATTGTCCAACTCTTCTGCGTATGACCATACTGGCTCTAGCGTATCTACGACTGGAGAATCAATCGTGCCAGTTAGAGAAACAGAGCGCCATTCGTTACCGTATACATCAGCAGCAAACTCGCCACCTTCAAGCGCTTGCTGACCTTGCTCTGTCAGTGTGGCGACAATTGCACGTTGACCTTCACCCATGTAGAGCACTTGTTCAGCCCCTTTCATTTGGTAAGCGTTCAGTTTAACCGTGCGAGCATCACCTTCCGTACTGACAACGTCTAACTTCGTTGTTGGATTAATAGTACCCAACTCACCCATATCGATAGCTGTGACTGGGTAAACCACTTCTGCTCCCGGAGAAGTTTGAGTAGTAAAGCTCATGAGTGTTTCAAACGCTTTACTGTCGAGTTCGGCCTCTGGTGCGAAGTGAGCCACACCTTTGTGACAATCAATACAGGTCTGATTGTTTGCAATTCCGTACTCGTGCATTTTTACAGCATCACGTGATTGCTCAAACGGTTCCATCGCATCAAAGTCGTGACACGAACGACAGGTTGCAGAATCATTTTCGCGGAACTGCTCCCAAACCATTTCAGCCAATTCTTTCCGGTGCGCTTCGTATTTTTCAGGCGTATCTATTTTGCCTGTGATGAACTCGTGGTAAATATCCTTCGATGCACGAATTTTCGTAATCAAATAGTCGACAGGTTCATGAGGGATGTGACAGTCAGAACATTCTGCGCGAATGCCTTTTGCGTTACTAAAGTGAACAGACCCTTGATACTCTTTATAAGGTGTTTCCATGGTATGACACGAGACACAAAACTCCGTAGATGAAGTGTAATGCATCACCGCAGCCGATCCCCCGAGGGTTAGCCAACCAACCCCTATCCCAACCGCTAATAACAAAATAATAGTTCGTTTTTTCATTGTAATAACTCGCAACACTTGCTCACAAATTGTAATTGTAGGTTGTAAACTAATACTTTGTGGGTAGGTGGCACATGATCCACGTCATACGCTACTGATTTCTGTATCTCAAGAATGAAATATCGCCACATTGATCCCATAAATAAAGTTTCAGCATTAATAATTTGAATAATTCGTCACTCGCAAAATAAATGCCTTTTATAGATGCAACCAATTGAACAATGTATAAAAAAGGTGAGAAACTGTCTGTTGAGCCTCATGCAGATAGGAAGCGTATGTCCATTCACTTATCCACTCCCAGAACAATAATGACACCTATCGGGGAAAACGACTGGGCACTATTTCATCGTCTTCATACTGAAAGGGATATCATCTCTCTCTGTTTCGATGCACCCAACGAGGAACAGTTAAGAGAAAAGTTCGCATCGCGCTTATCAACCTGGACACCGAAGAGCAAACACTGGCTTTGCTTGGTGATAAAAGATTCCTTAACCGAACAACCGATAGGTATCACCGGGTTTGTTGTTCATAACGGAGCTGCAGAAGTCGGCTATTTGCTTCTGCCAGAGTTTCATGGCAAGCAATTAGGTACCGAAACTCTCGAAACCGTAATAAGCTGGGCACATACGCAACATCAGATCAATGTATTTTCTGCCACGGTGACTGAGGGGAATATCGCCTCTGAACGTGTGTTGGAAAAATGCGGCTTTGTCTTAGTGAAAGTCATCCCAGAGGCTTATGAAATAGGTGGTATTCGTTTCGCAGACAAAATCTACGCTCTGGAAATATAAGAACGTTAATAGAGTGAAAGAGGGAAAATTCAAACATGATTTATCTATTCGATTGGGGCAACACATTAATGGTCGACTTCCCTCACGCAAAGGGGAAAATGTGTGACTGGAACACTGTCGAAGCGATCCCTCAGGCCAAAGAGGTTTTGGCTGCGCTCTCGCAAAATCATCAGATTTACATCGCAACCAGTGCGTCAGATTCAGTAACGGAAGATGTCCAGCGGGCGTTCCAGCGAGTTGATTTAGACCAGTACATCAACGGTTATTTTTGCTTTGCCAATGTCGGCATTAAAAAGAATCGTGCCGAATTTTACCAAGCGGTGGCGAAAATCCTGGGTGTTAAAGAAAAAGAGTTGACCATGATTGGTGACATACCAAACAAAGATATCTACCCAGCGATCGAAGCGGGATTAAATGCTATATGGTTTAACGCTGCTGGTGACTCCGCTCCGGGTCAACCCATTGAGCAGCAAATCCGCTGTTTGTCAGAGCTGGTTTCAGACTAAGTACCATCGTTCACCATATCAACAAAAAACTCCACATGACGTGGAGTTTTATCTTTTTGTCTCAGACAGATCTAAATCATTTCTTTGTCCATAACCGTGCGACGTTCTCGGCCAAATTAGCCACGTTAGTTTCCGCTTCTGTCATCGCATCCGCTAAACTCATGGCTCTTGGCACACAAGGAAATACCGCATCAATACCGCATTGATAAACGGCTTGATAGTTGTCGCCCACACAGCCAGCCAACGCTATTACTGGTAGGTTAAATTGCTTCGCCACTTTCGCGACCCCCATCGGAGTTTTCCCGTGAGCCGTTTGATGGTCAATTCTTCCTTCTCCGGTAAAAACAATATCAGCATCGGCAACATGATCCGCGAGTTTGACCGTCTCTAATACAATTTCAATGCCCGGTTGTAAACGAGCAGGTGTGTAACCTAGCAGTGCAGCCCCCATGCCACCCGCAGCACCTGCACCTTCTCGGGTGAGTACATGCTTACCTGTGACTTGTTCTGTCAACTCACCAAATTTACGCAATGCATTATCCAGCACAGAGATATCAGTGGTTGTCGCTCCTTTCTGAGGCCCAAAAGTTGCCGAAGCACCTTTTTCACCACAAAGAGGGTTATCCACGTCACATGCTACGAGTATTTCACATTGTGCTAAACGGACGTCGAGGCCTGACGTATCGATGGAAGCGAGATTAATTAAGCCACCACCGTTTGTGGCAATTGCCTTCCCCGATTCATCAAGAAATTTAACACCCAACGCAGCCAACATACCGACACCACCGTCATTGGTTGCACTCCCGCCCAAACCAATGATTAAACGTTGCATACCACGATCTAAAGCATGTTTAATCAACTGACCAGTACCAAAACTGCTGGTCAGTTTAGGATCACGATCTTCCGCAGGAACAAGATGCAAGCCACTGGCTTCTGCCATCTCAATCACGGCAGTTTCACCATCACCGAGAATGCCGTAAAACGCCTGAACCTCTTTATTTAAAGGGTCAAAAACAGTAGTGAATACTTGCTGACCTTGAGTTGCATCAATCAAGGACTGGACAGTACCTTCGCCACCATCGGCAACGGGGACCGTAACAAACTCAGCATTATGCCAAACACGAGCAAGACCTGCCTTTATCGCTTCGCTAACTTGCTTGGCGGTTAAGCTTTCTTTAAATGAATCAGGTGCAATTACCACTTTCATATCTATTTCCTGAGACTTATAAGAGAACGAGACTCAAAATGTATACCAACGCCATTGCAGTAACACCTTGAATTAGAGTTGCCATGGTTTGCGCTCGATACGCCAAACCGACTGACATTCGGCTAAACTGAGAAACAACCCAGAAGAAACTATCGTTTGCATGTGAAACCGTCATCGCACCCGCACCAATTGCCATTACAGTCAGCACGCGCCCCATTTCTGAATCCAAACCAAGCTGCGTAAGCATTGGCGCTACCAAAGCAGAGGTAGTCACCAAAGCAACGGTTGAAGAACCTTGCGCTGACTTTAAAGCTGCGGCAACAATAAACGGCATAAAGATACCAACACCTAACGCTGATAATGTCGTACCAAGGTAATCACCAAGCGGCGTCGCTTTTAGCACTGCTCCAAATGCACCACCAGCACCAGTAATCAATAGAATAGGCGCTGCCGCCGTGATGCCTTGGCTAATGCGCTCACCAAACTCTTCAATCTTACGGTCTGATTTTAATAGGCGAACTGAAAGGAACAAGCCAATGACCAATGCCGTCAAAGGTTGGCCTAGGAAAGTCAGTACATCAAACAGCATACCCTCACCTAACGGCAAGCTTGGGAATTTTGCAATGGAGCCAAAACAGATCAGTAAGATTGGAACAAAAATTGGAGCAAATGCTTGGCTTGCGGTCGGAAGTTTGCCGTAAGAGGCTTTCAGAGCTTTCCAGTCATGTTGAATTTCTTCTGCTTCAAGGCCATCAGGCTCAACATGTTTGAATCGGTTTGCCCATAACATACCTGCTAACGCTGCGACCGCCGCTACAAAGATACCCACGCCAATAACCAAACCAAGGTTAGATTCCAAACCAAGGTTACCTGCTGCTGCAATAGGGCCCGGAGTTGGCGGTACAAAGGTGTGTGTCGCGTATAAACCTGTTGCTAGTGCCACACTCATCGCCACACTTGACGTTTTGAGTCGCTTGGCCAGTGACTCTTTCAAAGAGTTAAGAATAACGAAGCCAGAATCACAGAATACTGGCACAGAAACGATGTAACCGATAATACTCATCGTGAGGGTTGGAAAACGCTCACCCAGCACTTTAATCACAGTATCCGCCATGGTTATCGCTGCGCCACTTTTTTCCAGGATAACACCGATGATGGTACCTAGGACGATAACTAAACCGATGTATCCAAGGATACCGCCAAAGCCAGAAGCGATGGTTTTAGCGATGCTATCGGCAGGTAAGCCATATGCAAACGCAGCAAGAAACGCCGCGATTATTAAAGCCAGGAAGGGATGTAACTTAAATTTGGTGGTGGTAAGCACGATAAACGCGATCACCCCGAGCAGGATTAATATAAGGTTCATGATAACTCCATTTATTTTTATTGTATCGAGCTGAGTCAAACGACTCGCTCACTCAATATGTAGGGACATTAGAATTATCAATTGATTGCGATCAAATTCCTTTAGGCCGAGTGACAAATGATCGGAATAGAAAATTGGCCGTTATTGGGCCAATGCACAATATTAGGTCATTTTTGAGAGCCGGGTCGCAATATATAGCTCAGCTAAACCCACAAAATCTGTAGTGGATAAACCGGTAATTTCCGTGATCTTATCCAAACGATACCTAAGTGTATTTCTATGAATAAACATAGCATTAGCGCACTCTTTCACGTTCCCGTCGCATTCGAATAATACATCCAGTGTTTTCAGCAGCTGACCAGATTTATCTTTACCCTTCAACTGGTTCACACTATCAATAATTTGTTCACCCTGCCAAATATCCGCCAATGGAGCCAACAACACCGGCAAGCGTAAATCATCAAATAAGTATTTACGTCGCTCTGGGTAAAACTGCTTCCCAACGGCTAATACTTGCTTAGCACTTTGATACGATAACGCCACATCTTTGGGATCGCTAAATACCTGACCAAGAGCAATATGAAAGGTATGTGAGTCATGGTCACTTAAGCGAGACATCAATTTATCAATCCGTTCGCTTTCTATTTGGCTGTTCCACTGTTTGATACTTTGACACGGCTTAAGAACGACAATTTCGTTTACAGAGACAATGGCGACAAGGTTATTTCGTTCTGGATATTCCAACAGCTCAACAATATTTCGCACACTTTTCATGCTTTTCGAGGCTGATGAAGTCGAAACTTCAATTACCGTCGCGACTCTGGGCTGAGTAATATCAATCGACAGTCGCATTGCCCAATCTTTAAGCTCTTCGTCGGTTAAACTGCCCTTGATCCAAGACAGAATAAACTCCTCTCGATGACGCCTATCCCACTGAAACTTTTCGACCAATGCGGCTTGTTCAATGGTGAGCTCAGCTGTCATTTTAACCAAACTCGCAAAATCGCGGATGGTGTCTGGCTCTCCAGTAACACCTACCGTGCCTACCACTTCACCATGAAGTTTGAGCAGCATATTGATACCCGGTTTCACGCCCTGCAAAGTGGAACATTGCTGTTGGGTTAATTCTAAGGATTCCCCGTGACTTATCGCAAGCACCGCCCCGTCATGCACCTGCCCAATTCGCTTGGCATCACCGCTGCCTATAATGATGCCAGATGAGTTCATCACATTAACATTGTGACCAATAATAGACATGGTTCTGTCGACGATCTCCTGTGCGAGCACATGATCCAGAATCACCATAACGTTTCCTTCCTAAACAATGAACAATCCAATAAATCACAAACTGTCCAATATCACCATGACGTTAATACAAATTAGACGAGTAGCTCTTACCAGCGCTTTATTAGACTTATTAAAAATAGGGTTTTATACGTCATTATCACGTCTGGCATATATACTTAAACCAAAGGCACTTCGATGTACTTGGAGCAGCACGTTGAAGTCACTTGGCGAAAAACGGAAGTAAGGGAGAACAACCATGGAATTACACAATAAGGCCGGCGAAGTTGCAAAAATCGCTGACAACCTAACATTGAAAGAAATTACCGAAATGGGCTATACCGTTGACTTATGTGATGAAGCGTTTGACCCAGGTGAGCATTGGAAAGCAGAAGGTAAAACTCAAGGCATGGGGGAATACCCTGAAGAGTAATCACACAGCCGATTGTGGTTTTAACTCCTGCTGAATAACAGACACAAAACCGAGCGGCCTACGCTCGGTTTATTTTGTCACTTCTTCGATAAACATCGTCATCTCTTCGAGATAGTTACCATTGGCGCATCCCCAATCGGTCACCTCAATCAACTCCGTCATTAATTGTCTGGTTTCATCCGATTGCACAAACTGGATAAACGCATTGAATCGGTCACCGTCATCCTGATTGTGTAACGCATGTATTGCGTACTCCTGCAGCAAGTCATTGTAGACCGCCCAGCGCTGATCCTCGGACATATGGCTACTGAGAATAAGTGCACATTTCTCTTGGATACTATTCACGGAATCCTTTTGTGGCGATGTAACCGACAAGCACCCTGTCAACATCAAACCTAGTGTCAGTAACGTTGTAATTGTTTTCTTTGTCATTTTAATTTTTATCGTTGCTGAAAGAGAATGCATAAACTATATATGCAAAAACTATCTGTGTATGGCTTTGATGCTAAATGCCGTGATCAACGACGAGACTGAGGCAAACAATCGCCTACGCTTTAACCAACCAGGTTTAATTTTCAGGCTCGCTTAGAAACAAACCAGCCACTAACCCATTAAAATGTAAACGAATAGTAAAACCACGTTTACGAACAGCAAAAGCAGTAAATAAAGTGCACACTCCTTTCTTGCTCCCAAGCGTGCCATAATCAACCGTCTACATAACGCAACCATTTGAAGGATCAAAATGACCGCAACGCATTACCTCAACGACCTCAATCAGCGCTACCTCGCGATTCACCGCACCAAGGAAGATTTCTTTTGGGAAACTTACATGGGGATCAGCGATGACCATGACGGTTCGACGCAAGCACAAACAGCATGGACAAGCTTTTTGAGCAACGCGGAACAAATTACCGCAATCAAACAACAGCTTGAAGCCGCTGACTCCATTTCTGACCCGCAAGAAAAGCAGCAAACCATCACGGGTTTGTCAGGCTGGCTGGCGATGTTTGAATCACATGCAATCGAAGGTGAAAAAGCGCAAGAATTAAAAAATCAATTGATTGCCTTTGAAGCCGAGCTTTTTGAAAAAAAACAGAACCATGTCCAAACGTTTACCGATGAAAATGGCAAACAAACCGAAGGTTCGCTTCCGGTATTGAGCTCGACCATTCGAACCAATAATCATGAAGAAGTGCGCCAATCTGCGCATCAGGCACTGCTGAACCTTGAGCAATGGTTGCTGGAAAATGGCTTTATTGAGTTGATCAAACTGCGTAATCAATTCGCTCGTTCATTGGGTTATGCAACTTTCTTTGATTACTCAGTACAAAAAACCGAGAAGATGACCTCTGAGCAGCTGTTCGAGATTCTGGAAGATTTCGAACAGCGTACTCGAGATGCGCACCTGAATAGTTTAGAAAACCTGGCGAAAGAGAAAGGTCAAAGTGCGCTGACAGGCCACAACTTTATCTATTCATTCGCAGGTGACGTCATGCGTGACCTAGACCCATACGTACCGTTCTCGAAATCTCTGCGACGCTGGGTAGAGTCGTTTGGCCGTCTGAACATTGATTACTCAGGCGCAACACTGACTCTGGATTTACTGGATCGCAAAGGTAAATACCCGAACGGATTCTGCCACGGCCCTATTCCTTCTTTTTACAACCAAGGTGAATGGGTTGCTGCGCAGGTCAACTTCACCAGTAATGCTAAACCAGACCAAGTAGGCAGCGGCTACGATGGCATTAATACGTTATTCCATGAAGGCGGCCACGCCGCGCACTTTGCCAACGTTAAAATGAATGCTCCTTGTTTTTCACAGGAGTTTGCACCGACGTCCATGGCGTATGCAGAAACACAATCAATGTTCTGTGACAGCCTGCTGACCGATGCAGACTGGCTAAAACAGTACGCACTGGATGATGAAGGTAACCCCGTTCCTGATGAGATCATTCAAGCGATGATCAACAGCCGTCAGCCATTCAAAGCCTACGAAGAACGCAGTATCTTAGTTGTGCCATATTTTGAGCGTGCGCTATATCAACTCAGCGATGAAGAGTTAACGCCAGAGCGCATCACCAAGCTTGCACGTGATTGTGAGAAGCAGATTCTTGGGTTGGAATGCAGCCCTCGCCCACTCATGGCAATTCCGCACCTGCTCTCTGACGAAGCCGCTTGTGCTTATCAAGGTTATCTGCTCGCACATATGGCGGTGTATCAGACCCGAGCTTACTTCCTGGATAAATTTGGCTACCTAACCGACAACCCAGAAATCGGTCCACTACTAGCGCAGCATTACTGGCACGCAGGCAACAATTTGTCGCACAACGAAACGATTGTTAGCCTGACAGGTGAAGGATTCAACGCCAAGTATCTTGCCGACGTATGTAACCTGTCAGCAGAGCAAGCGTGGGAAGTTCAGCAGCAGAAAATCAACTCACTTGCCACGCGTGAACGAGCTCCCGTAGCATCGCTGAACGCGACAATTAAAGTCGTCGACGGCAGTAAGGAACTCGCAAGCAATACCACATCCGACGAGCAAATGTGTGACGATTTTGAACGTTACATCGTAGAAACGTACGGTCGATAGTAAAAAGAGGAGCCAGAATCTGCGTTCTGGCTCTTTGCTACTGACACATGGTTACAAAAGGAAGCGCTATGCATCAGTCAATCATCAAGTTCTGGTTTGAAGAACTGACCCCACAAAATTGGTTCGAAAGTAATCCTGAACTGGATAAACTCATTGAATCTCGGTTTTCCTCAGTGCTAGAACAAGCGGCTCGCTGCGAACTGTTTACTTGGCGCGACAGTGCACAAGGTCGATTAGCCGAAATCATTGTACTCGACCAGTTTTCGCGTAATGTGTACCGCAATACGCCAAAAGCGTTTGCACAAGATCCACTCGCGCTCTCGTTAGCACAAGAGGCCATTCGACTTGGTCTGCATAAAGCGCTGAATCGCGATCAACGTAGTTTTTTGTACATGCCGTTTATGCATAGTGAATCTCGTGTCATCCATGTGGAAGCAGAAAAATTGTTTAGAGCTCCGGGGCTTGAAAACAACTACGATTTTGAGCTAAAACACAAAGCCATCATCGACCAATTTGGGCGTTATCCACATCGTAATGCGATATTAGGAAGAACGAGTACACCAGAGGAAGTTGAGTTTTTGAAAACACCAAATTCTGGCTTTTAAGGTCAGTAAACAACAAGGCAATAGAATGACGCTAAACACCGTAATGTGGCCGTGCTTATTGAAACTAGAGGGCGATGACGAACTCATCTATCTGCAATCCCACTCAGAGTTACAAACTGAGTGTCAGGCACTCATTTGGGGACAAGAAGATTACGTGATTGATTCAAAAGGTCAAACTTTCGGCTTGCAGCATGATAATGCCAATCACATAACCCTGAATCCAAATAACAAAACCCTGTCTGTCGAGGAAGTCACTACGCTGATTCAATCTCATGAATTTAGTCAGGCTCAAAGATGCATCATTAAAATCCATTTCAGTAGTGTTCAGCAGGCCGTTTCTGCGTTAGCTGGTTAATATTACAACTCTTCTATCAGACATAAGTTCCTAATCTTGATTTAAGTACTGCTGGCCACTCTCACAGATGTCCAAGCACTCTTCACCCATATGCTATTCTCAATAGCAAACAGGAGGAGGAATACATGCCTAGTCAGAACCCCATCGAGATAAAAGCACTCGATCACATTGTTTTGCGAACAACTAATCTCAATGCCATGTTGTACTTTTATCGAGACATACTAGGTTGCCCGGTAGAAAGGGAGCTCGCTGAATTGGGGTTAACTCAGCTCAGAGCCGGTACAGCATTGATTGATATCGTCACAGTAGAGAGTGAACTGGGCAAACTGGGCGGAAAACCTCCTGTACAAAATGGTAGGAACGTCGATCACTTTTGTTTGCAACTTACGCCGTTTGAAGAAGCTGAACTCATCCAATATCTGCACACCCACGATATTCAGACTGAGGATTTTGCCGAGCGTTATGGCGCGCAAGGTTTTGGACGCTCGCTCTATATTAATGATCCCGAGGGGAATGTTGTCGAGCTCAAACCTCAGGTGATAATCGAGTAAGTTTCAGCTATCTCAACATGATTTCGATAAGGCAAACAGAATGAACGCTATCTCACTGATTAAGGGAGACATCACCACAGCAAAAGTCGATGCTATCGTTAATGCCGCTAATCCAAGCATGCTCGGTGGAGGAGGCGTCGATGGTGCGATTCACCATGTCGCTGGACGCGAGCTGTATGTCGCTTGCTTAGCAGTGAAAGAAATCGATGGTATTCGCTGCCCTTTTGGCTACGCGCGCATTACTTCCGCTGGAAAGTTAGACGCACGTTACGTTATTCATGCCGTTGGGCCGATCTACGATAAATTTCACGACCCTCGAGCGGTGTTAGAATCGGCCTATAAAAACGCACTCGATCTGGCGTTGGAAAGCGGCTGTAAGACTGTCGCGCTACCCGCCATCTCATGCGGCGTTTATGGTTACCCACCACATGAAGCCGCCGAAGTGGCACTCTCAGTCTGTCAGCGCCCGAAATACCACTCGCTGCAGATGCACTTTTACCTGTTTAGCGATGAGATGCTTAGAATTTGGCAACAAGCTCTCGCGGCCTATCAGTAAACCCAATCGACCAGAGAACCAGAGAAGAATAGGCTCAAGACTTAACCACACTGAGGCGTCAATAAGCATAAGATGCAACAACAGCTTACACCTCAACCCCTCTTACGCGTTCTTCACTGAATTCCTTCTGCCACCAAGTTCGGTTTTTGTATTCGTTCTGAACAAGAAAACTCTCTCCCGGCATAGGCGTGAGTAACGTTACGCTTTCGCTTTGGCAGTGGCGAATCAAATCTTCAATTGGCTCATCCCATTTATGCGTGAACAACTCATAAGTTGCCCAGTGGACAGGCAATAACTTTTTCGCCTGTAAGTCCTTGAATGCCTGAACCGTATGGTGTGCTTGCATGTGGCCCCAGTTTTCTACTGGATAGCCCTGATTGTTTTTTACATCCGCCGCTACTTCCAAACAGGCAATGTCGATTGGTCCGCACCGCTGTGCGATGTTGGCAAAATGCTGGTCGTAAGCACTGTCTCCACTAAAGTACAGTGTCTCACTTCGCCCTTTAATGACCCATGAAGCCCACAATGTGGTGTTTTTATCGAGATAAGTTCGCCCTGAGTTATGGTTAGCGGGCGTACAAATAAGCTCGACATTGGCATACTGTATGCTCTCCCACCAGTCGAACTCAACAATATCATCAGCACACACTCCCCACTTGATCAGGTGTTTCCCGACACCAAGCGGCACGTAAAAGGTGACTGATTTATCTGCATAAAAACGGATACTCGAAGCCTCCAGGTGATCATAATGATCGTGCGAGATCACGATAACATCTGGGATGGGCAAACTCTCTCGTGCATGTGTATTCGGGATGTTACGCTCAAACCAGGCCTTTGCGATCAATGGCGAAGCATAGTCAAATACCGGATCGGTCAGAATACGAACCCCATTCACTTCCACCAGCATGGTTGAGTGCCCAAGCCAGGTCACTCGCATAGAATCACTGCGGTGTAAAAACTGATCTTGAACGATTGGGGAATAAGGTAAATGTCCATTGGGACACAGTGGCGCGCGGCCTCCCAAATAGCTCCAGCAAACCTGCCAGAGCGACTGATGACTTGGCACGTTCGGCATGGCATTTTTGACCCGGCCATTTTCGAACTGGGGAGAGTGATGAATACGATGTGCGAGTTGCGCGGTATAAGTTTGCGGCTTAATCGGTGAGCCTAGTTTACGCTCAGGGCTCAAAAAATTGCTCTTCAGGGTCGTTTCAGACATTTCTTAGCTTCGTTTGCTCGACGATAGGTTTAGTAAAGCCCCCTTTCATGTCTATTTTATGACCAACCAGAGGCGTAAAATGAAGATTAGGTTTCAGTGGAGACGATTCCCCTCGAGTGGAATCTCAAACCAAACATTTTGTACTGGGTATACTTAAAGCAAATAGATTTGGTACAAAGGGAGAACAACGATGGTGACCTGCAATCAATACGATTTTATTGAAATAGCCTGTATGTTTCAGTTACCTGTTGAAATTACTCTGAAGAATGGTGAAAGCCATCAGGGGAGAGCGTTTGATACCGGCTTTGATATGCAGCGACAAGAATGTTTGTTTCTTGATGTTGACGGCGAACATGTGGCCTTTCCGACCGAACAACTGCTCATGATGCGAGCGCTAAAAGCCAACCCACATTTTAGTGAAGTAACGTTTGATTAGTGCATTATGGTTTAAAGATGAGAGCAAAAAAGAGGGGCAGTGCCCGAATACCGCCCCTAAAGTCATGCCAAACCTGTCATACGCTGGGCCTCTAGCCTTGCGCGTTATAAAAATTGCTAGCGGTCAAAAGACCTGAAAACTACTGGTTATTGTTTAAAACTTGTAACCACCGCTGATCATAAATACCCAAGGGTTAATTTCTACGTCAGTCTTTTGCTTCACGCCACCTGCTTTGTAGGTTGCTTCTGTTTCAATGTTCGCGTACCAAGCAGATGCGTTTAGGAACCATTGATCGTTGATCATGTAGTCCACACCAACGTTTGCCGCTAAACCAAATGAATCGTCAAGTTTCAGATCCGACAGGCCATTAACTTTACCTTTGTTATTAAAGCCTTCATCAAAGAAGATGGTGTAGTTCAGACCAGCACCAACGTATGGACGGAACTTACTTTGTGGCTCGCCAAAGTAGTACTGAACCATAAACGTTGGTGGCAGGTGTTTGGTATCAGCGATATCGCCAAGATTGCCTAAATCTGTAGAAATATCGTGACTAAACGGTGTCGCTGCCAACACTTCAAAGCTGATGTTGTCCGTAAACATGTAGCCAAATGTCAGACCAAGCTGAGTGTTAGAATCCACTTTCAGCTCTTCTGACGAGCCAAGAATCTTATCGCTGCTATCATTAGGAACCACAGACGCCGCACCCACGCGAAGGACGAAGTCACCTTGTTTATGAGCGAAAACACTTGGTGACACGAGCGCAGCAACCACTGCCAAACTGCAGATTGTTTTTTTCATTTTTATTTCCTTTTATAGGGCTTCGTTTTTGTACCCGTCACTGGTTCATGAAACTCTGCAATATCCAATGGAAAGTCAGAGTGTTAACGAACCCGGGTATTTATATTTGTTAACTGCGCGCAATCTAGCACATAAAAACCTTACTATTTTGACGGAAATCAATTTGTAAAAAATATAGCGAGTCTGTGTTAGAAAACGCCAAATTGATCAACAAATTATGCAAATGATACACAACCTTGTAATGCAAAATGTGCGTGTGAGAAGCTCTTGCCCCTTTAGAGGCACGAGCTTAAGCAGGCTGAACGACGATAAATCACTTATCATCAGATGAGTGAGACACTTTTCAAGCTCAGGAAACGCGATGAACCTGTTTAAAGATTTACCTCATGATGTTAATGAAGAAATATTTGAAGATCTGCTGTGTTACGACAAGTTGCGTATTGAACGTATTGTTTCTTACGGGCAGACTTCTCCCGAAACTGGTTGGTACGATCAAGAAGAAAATGAGTGGGTGCTGGTATTAAAAGGAGCGGGAGAACTCACCTTTGAGAACGATATAGTCAAACGTCTAGAAGCAGGCGATTACATTGATATCCCGGCACACACTAAACACAAAGTCAGTTGGACCGCCCCCGATACGGAAACAATTTGGTTAGCGGTATTTTACCAATAATTCAAAATCAAGTTACCTTGATAAAAGCGAAAACAAGTAGGCACTCATAGTGAACGATGTGAAAAAGCCGTCATTGGCACTGTTTGATTTTGATGGCACCATCACCAATCAGGATATGTACAGCCTGTTCTTGCACTATTCCGCATCAGGCAAACGAAAGAGCGTCGGTAAGTTCGTACTCACGCCATTCTACTTGTTGTACAAAATTGGAATATTACCTGCGCACATTATGCGTCCAATTGCGAGCTTTATTGCCTTTGCTGGTAAAGAGACACAGCACGTTAACGCCATCGGTACTCAATTCGCTAACGAGATTATCCCCCAATACCTCAGACCAGAAGCCGCAGATAAACTGGGTTGGCATCAACAAAATGGCGATACCATTGTCGTGGTATCAGCTTCCCTAAACGCGTATTTACGGCCGTGGTGTGAAGCAAACGGATACCATCTACTATGCAGTGAACTGCTGACCAACACGCCCACAATCAGCGGACGATATCTGCAAGGCGATTGCAGTTTGGAAAGAAAAGTAAGACGGGTACACGAATCATTTAACTTGAATGATTTTGCCTCCGTCTATGCCTACGGTGATACTCATGAAGATATCCCGATGCTCAAACTTGCCGATCACGCCATGCTGAACTGGAAAAAGTGGGAAACCACGTAGACACCGCCAAAAGCAGCAGTGGTAAGGCTATCATCGCTCATCTTTAGGCGTGTCCATCACCACCATGGTTGTAATCCCCTGAACGTGCTCACACTCCCCAAGAACGCCAGCATGAAACGCTTTGTAGGCGGCTAAGTCCCGCGTTTCTACTCGCAACAAATATTCGTTCGCGCCAGTGATGTTATGACACTCAACGACTTCTTTCACAAAACGTACGTGATCCTCAAACGCGTGCTGCGCCTGTTTAGAGTGAGAAGCTAACCCTATCGAAACATAGGCGACAAAACCGACACCCAGTTGCTGACTGTCGAGCACCGCGCGATAGCCTTTGATCACGCCTTGACGCTCCAATTCTTGCACACGGCGCAACGTCGCAGAAGGTGACAAACCAACTCTCTCAGACAGCTCAACATTGGAGATTCTTCCGTCCAACTTAAGCTCTTGCAATATTCTTTCGTCAAATTTATCCATAGTGATTTTTTATTGCTTAATTAATCCATTCAAGGTCAATAAAAGCACAATATTGATGACGTTTCTACTTATAGTTGTTTGAAAGATGACGTCCACTCAGGACAGTTTTGATGTAAGGAAAAAACTATGGAATACCATCAATTAGGCGCTCTGGCATTGTTTGCTTTTGTATCGACTTTTACTCCGGGCCCGAACAATATCATGCTGATGACATCAGGCGCGAATGTCGGGTTTAAACGCACCATTCCACACATGTTAGGTATTACTTTTGGCTTTGGTGCAATGCTAATTCTGGTTGGTATTGGCTTAATGGGGTTATTTCACGCGTATCCGGTTACCCATACAATATTAAAAGCACTCAGCTTAAGTTACTTGCTGTATCTGACTTATAAAATCGCCACCAGTGGTAAAGCAGAAACAAAAAATGATTTTAAGCCAATGTCCTTTATCGGTGCGGCGGCATTTCAGTGGGTGAATCCAAAAGGCTGGTCAATGGCGCTCACGGCTGTCACGGTGTACAGCTCGGGTGCCGAATGGCTAGAGCTGACGTTTATTGCAGGCATCTTCTGCTTGGCTAACCTACCCTCAGTCACTTTTTGGACCGCTGCCGGGATACAGCTACAGCGCTGGTTAACCACATCTAAACGTGTCAAAGGGTTTAATTACGGCATGGCGGCATTACTGCTTTTATCGACGATTCCAATGATATAACTGAATCCCAATCAAAACCTCTACGGAGGTTTTTTTAATGTTTGAGGGATAATCATCGAACAAGCGAACATTCTAGCTTAGATTTGAGTTTCAGTTTCAGTTTCAATTCACAGTGTAAATTTGTTTAAAGACACTACTCTCTCAAGAGAGATATTGATATTCTTAAATGAGAAAGAGAATAATTATCGAGAAAAGTAAAGATGAAAAAGAAACCTGAACCTAAAGAACTTGTCGTTACGCACACAGAAACGATTACCCCAAACATGCAGCGCCTTACTTTGCAAGGAGACGCACTCAGCCATTTCCCGGCAGACTGTGAGGGTAGCTACATTAAGTTGCTTTTTAATCAAGACGGTGGTACCACCTTGCAAGCGATGTCTGAAGATAATCGCCCGTTGATGCGTACTTATACCATTCGCCGTTATCATCCAGAGAAATGCAGCATTGAAGTCGATTTTGTTCGTCATATCACACAAGATCTGCAATGTGGATTTGCCGCTCGCTGGGCGATGTCAGCACAGAAAGGAGACACCATCAACATCGTTGGTCCGGGTAGTATTTCTAACCTCAATACCGACGCAGATTGGTTTTTCATGGCAGCCGATATGACCGCCCTCCCGGCTCTATCCGCCAAAATCCGAACGTTGTCTGAAGAAGCAAAGGGCTATGCTGTAATTAGCGTCATCTCCGCCGCAGACATTCAACCACTGCACGCGCCGGCGGGTATGGAACTGATTTGGCTGACTGAAGGACAAAATCTGGCAGACGCCGTTCGCGAATTGGAATGGTTGGAAGGGAATGCCGCCGTTTGGTGTGCTTGTGAGTTTGATTCTATGCGCGCATTACGCCAGTACTTCCGCAATGAAAAAGAAGTCGAGCGTGAAAATATCTACATCAGCAGCTACTGGAAACAAGGCGTGGCAGAAGATGGGCACAAAGTGATTAAGCGTGAAGATGCCGAATCCAATCAATAGCAATTCACGATAAAAAATACGCCCGGTGGAGCCGGGCGTCGGCAAAATGCCTAATAGCTTTTTTGACTATCAACGATAGTTTTCAGGCTTAGCAGGGTATAAATCATTCAATAATTGTTGCAACTTCACGAATCAACAACGCAAGTTCGTCCCATTGCTCGTTGTCAATCAAATCACCAGGCACCATCCAGGTTCCACCACACGCTAATACAGAAGAAATAGCCAAGTAATCTTTTACGTTACTAGGACTTACTCCACCTGTTGGCATGAATTTAACTGGGTATACCGCTGAAAGTGCTTTAAGCATTGCTGTGCCACCCGATGGCTCCGCAGGGAAAAACTTAAGGGTACGAAGGCCCATTTCCATCGCTTGTTCAACCAGACTTGGATTATTTACACCAGGTACGATAGCGATGTTACGCTGCTGACAGTATTTAACGGTGGTTGGGTTAAAGCCCGGGCTAACAATAAAATCGACACCAGCTTCAATCGCTTCATCCACCTGAGCACTGGTTAGGACAGTGCCCGCGCCAATTAACATCTCTGGATACGCGTCGCGCATATTCTTGATCGCAAGTGCCGCTTCTTCAGTACGAAACGTGATTTCAGCACAAGGCAGGCCGTTTTCAACCAATACCTGAGCCAATTTTACAGCCTTGCTTGCATCTTTAATTGCAATAACAGGGACTACTTTAATTTCAGAAAGTTGTTGATTTAGGTCTTTCATTTCATCGTTCCTTAAATAGTCGGCATCGATTCTCTTGGAATGATTGCACCGCGATGTTGGATAACAGAACCAGCCACTTTGTGCCCAGCCAGCGCAGACTCAGCAACGTCTCCGCCTAGAATGCGTTTTGCAAGGTAACCTGCACTGAAAGAGTCGCCAGCTGCCGTCGTATCGACCACAGCGTCTACTTTCAATGCCGCAACGGAGTGCTGTTGGTCTTGTGTCACAACAAAACAGTCGTCCGCGCCGCGCTTAACAATGATCTCTTTCACTCCAAAGCCTTTGCTACGATTAATGGCTTCAGATTCCTCTTTGTCACCCCATAGCATGACCTCATCATCAAAAGTCAAAAATGCCATGTCAGTAACACTGAGAATTTGCGAGTAGAATCGACGAGCCAACTCTATACTTGGCCAAAGTTTTGGCCGGAAATTGTTATCAAACGCTATCGTAACGCCCTCGTTACGGCAGGCAGCCAGCAGGTCGATCAGCGTTTGACGATGCTCTTCAGCGATAATAGCTAAACTGATACCGCTCAGATAAATCATTTGATGTTGGCAAAGATCTTTAACCAAAGATTCAAAGTTTTGCTCGCGTAGCCAATATTTTGCTGCTGCGTCTTCACGCCAGTAAAAGAAACTTCGTTCACCATCGTCCGCGGTTTCAATCGCATAAATGCCCGGCAATTTATCTTCAGAGAAATAGACCATGTCGGTGTTGATGCCTTCGTCCTGCCAAGCTGTCAGCATTTCGCGGCTAAACGGATCGAGTCCCAGCCCAGTCACATAGGATGTTTCGACGCCATGTTGTTGGGTTAAACGAGACAGGTAAACAGCAGTATTGAGGGTATCACCACCAAAACCTTGCTGTAGCACGCCATGATGTTTCCTAAGCTCTACCATACATTCACCGATGATAGCGACGCGACTGATTGGGTTCATGGGAGCCTCCTTAGTGGTACAAAAAATAAGCCAGCACAATGGCTGGCTTGTACTTAATTCCCGATAAATTAAGTAATTAGTCCAGTAGAGACTTCACGTATTCTGCGATCTCAGGCACTTGGCAATGTGCGAAGAAGCACTCTTGGAATTGCGCACTACCAACAGCCGTTTTCACTAGCTCTTGATCGATGGCACGTAAGCCTTCAACCACATCTTTAGAGACTGCGGCTTTTACGTCGTTCAAGATCGCAGCGTTAGCTTGCTGAGGCGCTGCTCGCTCGATAGGGTAACCTTCACCACGATTTCCAGTGAACGCTTTTTCGAAGATGTAACGCACGTTCAGTTCACCAGCCCAACCAAAACCTTTAGCGAAGGCTAGAGAGATAGCGTTGCCGTTGTTGATTTGGTTGAACAGGAATGCATCAGATGGCTCCAGGCAGTAGCCACATACTACGCCTGGATGTAGGTTGCTTGACATCAGCGCGCCTTGGCCAGTTCCACAACCCGTTACCACGAAATCTACTGCTTTTGAGTTCAGTAGAATATTCGCCATGATACCTAAGTGGACGTACGTTAGATGATGATCATTTTCATCAGTCATACCAACGTTAAATACTTCGTGGCCAAGACCACCCGCTACAGTGTTTAATTCACCAGCCACCATTGCGTTTTTCGCGGCTTGGCTGTTTTCCATCATTAGTGCAATTTTCATCTGTTACTCCTGCGGTACAAACCGCATTCAAAAAGTTTCTTAAACAAAATTCTTAGAATCTATGACCTTTCAAGCTGATTTTGATCAGTTTGTAGCGTCTTCACACAAGGCGGAAGCATTGGCTCCAGTCGCTGGCGATATAAACGGTAAATTGTCATTGAATTCATAACGATCACGGTCATTTCCAGCAGTGTCCCCCCAATAGAACCCACCAGAATATTGTTGGTCAGCCAACAACAAGCACCAATCAAAAAGCCCACACGCATCTGAATTCCCGACAAGCAGAATACAGAGTAGGTCCCGATAATCGTTCCCAAAATAGGCCAAATGTCACGCCACTGCTCAGCAGCCCAATAACCACTAACTAAACTGATAACAATAAATGCAGCAGCGATTCGCTTCGACGAAACAAATATTGCTGTGGTCGTTCTGATTGTCGACAGGAACGCCCCAAGCGCTGAGGTCATTGAACCAAGCAATAAAAAATGGAGAAGATGATTGAGATTAAATATCAGCATCAAGATTTTTAGGCGTTTATCATTTTTTTGGTAAAAGACGGAGAATCCCAAACCAAAACTGATAAACCCTACTACTTGCGCTAATGTTGCGGTATCCACAATCAACTTCTCACAAATCGATTAGCGAGCTAACCATCCACCGTCAACCGCGATCGTGTAACCATTGATATAGTCAGCCGCTTTTGATGCCAAAAATACACAAGGGCCAGCTAAATCTTCAGGCAAGCCCCAGCGTTCAGCAGGGATACGTTCAAGGATGGCAGCGTTACGCTCTTCGTCAGCACGTAAAGCAGCGGTGTTGTTTGTTGCCATGTAACCTGGTGCAATCGCGTTCACGTTAATGTCGTGACTTGCCCATTCGTTCGCCATTAGGCGCGTAACACCCATAACGCCGCTCTTAGAGGCAGTGTATGAAGGAACGCGGATACCGCCTTGGAAAGACAGCATAGATGCGACGTTGATGATCTTGCCACCTTCACCTTGAGCGATGAACTGCTTTGCAACGGCTTGAGACATAAAGAACACCGATTTGATGTTAATGTTCATTACGTCATCCCAATCTTGCTCAGAAAACTCGATCGCATCTTCGCGACGGATGATACCTGCATTGTTTACCAGAATATCAATACGGCCCAGCTCTGTGACTGCACGATCAACGATTGAAGGGATGTCATCCAGCGTCATTAGGTTAGCGCGGACATCAACAAATTTACGGCCTTCGGCTTCAATTTTCTCAATAGTTTCTGTCGGCTCAATGATGTTTACGCCCACGATATCACAACCGGCTTTTGCTAAACCAAGCGCCATACCTTGGCCAAGACCAGTGTCACAACCCGTAACAATGGCTACTTTGCCTTCAAGGTTAAATGAATCAAGAATCATGTCTTTTTCCTCAATAATTAGATAATTCGTGATTTGGCGACTGGCCATGTCACTTTCTACACACATATACTGAATAAAAAAGAAATTAGTTTCAATTATTTTTGAAAAGACGTTTCAAAAAATAGATTACGATCCAATTTTTCTGCACCGAACCCCAATTTAATTCCAAATTATTGAAAAGGTATTTTATAAATACTAGTGCTACAGATTTTATAAGATATAATGAAGCAAACAAAAAATTCACAAGGACATCAATGAAAACCTCAAATCAACCTGAAGCAGTTTCATCAGTACTGAAAGTGTTTCACATTCTTCAAGCACTAGGGGAGCAAAAATCCATCGGTGTATCCGATCTTTCCCAACGACTAATGATGTCGAAAGCAACAACATATCGTTTTCTACAAACAATGAAGTCACTAGGCTACGTATCGCAAGAAGGTGAAGACGATAAGTACTCACTAACACTCAAGCTATTTGAGTTGGGTTCAAAATCGCTCGAGTATGTTGATCTGATTGAACTGGCCGATAAAGAAATGCGTCATATTTCAGAACAAACCAATGAAGCCTTGCACCTGGGTGCTCTAGATGACAGTGCCATCATTTACATCCACAAAATCGATTCTGGCTACAACCTACGCATGCAATCGCGCATTGGTCGCCGTAACCCTCTTTACAGTACTGCGATTGGTAAAGTGTTACTTTCTGAGCGCGATGAAAGCTTCGTCCGTGAGGTGTTAAGCGGTGTAGAATTTATTAAACACACTGAAAAAACGCTAGAAAACACGGAACAAGTGCTAGAAGAATTGGCAAAAGTGCGCGCTCAACACTTTGCAGAAGATAACGAAGAGCAAGAACCTGGCCTTCGCTGTATCGCAGCGCCGGTTTATAACCGCTTTGGTCAAATCATTGCTGCTCTCTCTATCTCATTCCCTGTTATTCGCTTTGAAGAAGAACGAATGGAAGAGTATGTTGGCTTATTGCATCAAGCAGGCAAAAATATTTCCGAGCACTTGGGATATCATAACTACCCCGCATAGTCTGGAAAGCAGCTAGACGGCTGCTTTATTGCCTACTTTATAAATATTGAGAGGGCGATTAAATTTCGCAATTTACCTTATTTAACGCTTCGGCAGCTGATGCGCTGATCACGCCAACTCTTTCGCTAAAAAGTCGATGAGTAATCTGACTTTAGGCGATAGTTTATGACTTGGTGGATACAGCGCCCAAATACCTTCACGATCATCCCGGTAATCACTGAGCACTTCGACCAGCTCACCGCAATCTAACGCCTCTTGAACGTAATAATCCGGTAACTGCACTAAACCAAGCCCACGCTTTGCCGCATCCACTAAAGCGAAACCACTGTTGCATTTGATCCGTCCAGAGACGCGCAACGACTTCTCTCGGTTCTGCTCTTTGAAATGCCAGTAATCGACAGAACCCACCAAACACTGATGACGCCCTAACTCTGATAGTGTATGGGGTTCGCCAAATCGTTCCAGATAATTAGGGCTCGCACAGACATACATTTGGCGTGAAGAAAGGCGCTTAGCAATCATACTTGAATCTTGTAATCGCCCCAGGCGTATGGCCACATCCACCCCTTTCTCTATCAAGTCGAGTCGCTGGTTAGTCAGAATCAAGTCGAGATTCACCTGAGGATGCCTCTCTAAGAACTGGTGCAATAATGGCGCAAGGTTCATTTCTCCATAGGTAACCGGAGCCGTCACCCGCAGTATGCCTTTTGGCTCTGCCTGCATTTGAGTCACGGCAAGCTCGGCTAACTCTAGTCCTTCTAACAGGTGCTTACACTGCTGATAATAAAGCTGACCTGCCTCAGAAAGAGAAACTTTACGCGTGGTGCGATGAAGCAATTTCACCGCTAAACGTTGCTCTAGCGCGGAAACTCGACGACTGATCTGTGCAACCGATGTTTTAAGTTTATTTGCAGCGCCAGTGAAACTGTTTGTCTCTGCAACGGCTACAAACTCAGTAACACCTTCCCAATTCGCCATTTCTTTGTTCCCGTCAAATCATTTAACGACAACATTGTCACACAAACTCTGACCGGGAGAAACTTCCCTTTATCTATACCCCTCAATACAAAAAGTTAATTAAATGTAAACGATTTAACATTGAACAAACATGAGCTGTGTTTTTATAGCGTCTGAATCCACAAGTAGGACAGAAGAATGACCAAGCACAATACCCCATTAGCTGGTTTTACTCATATGGAACATGGCACAGCACAAGACTGGAAGATCATCGCGGAACAATTTGTTGATTATGCGGGAGAATTACCAGACAGAATCATCAAACACCTTTTATTGCTTGATGGTGATTTTGGTGGCTTTCAGGTTGATCGGCTCACACACAGCCTCCAATGTGCAACACTCGCCTATCGAGATGGTAAGGATGACGAGTACGTAGTGTGTGCGCTACTGCATGATATTGGCGATACGTTGGGTTCGTACAACCACCCAGACATCGCCGCTACTATCCTCGAGCCTTTCGTCAGTGAAGAAAATCACTGGATGATCAAACATCATGGTATTTTTCAGGGATATTACTTCTTCCATCACTTGAATATGGACAGAGAGATGCACAAAGCGTACATCGATCATCCTTGTTACCAACGCACCCAGGAGTTTGTGCGTAAATATGACGCGCCAGCCTTTGATCCTGAATTAGACACCCTACAGCTAGAATTCTTTGAGCCGATGATCCGCAAGGTATTTGAGCGTCCCGTTCGCTCGATTTACAAACAAGCTCAAGACAAAATAGCAGCAGAATAGCGAGAGGCGATCATGAATTCATCAATGAGAAATCAAGTTAGCGAACAAGAATGGCAGTTACGTGTGGAATTAGCCGCATGCTACAGACTGGTCGCAGAATTCGGCTGGGACGACTTAATCTTTACCCATATAAGTGTACGAATTCCAGGCCCTGAGCATCATTTTCTGATCAATCCTTACGGGATGATGTTTGATGAAATTACCGCCTCTGACCTTATCAAAATCGATCAGGATGGTAATAAGCTGCAAGACACACCTCACTCCGTCAATCACGCTGGATTTATCATCCACAGCTGTATCCATGAGGCGCGTAATGATGTGGGTTGTATTATTCATACACATACGCGAGCTGGTGTCGCGATCAGCGCGCAGAAAAATGGCATCTTGCCAATCAGTCAACAGTCAACTTATGTGCTGTCGTCATTGGCTTATCACGACTATGAAGGCGTCGCAGTAAGAGAAGATGAACAACCTCGTTTGCAGCAAGATCTGGGAGAGGCAAATTTCCTTGTGCTGCGCAATCACGGGCTATTAACGGTAGGCAAAACCGTCGCGGATGCATTTTTGTCTATGTATGCCTTGGAAACCACCTGCCAAATCCAATTAGCCGCACAATCGGGTGGCAGTGAGCTCATTCATATTGAGCCTAAGATTGTCAGCTCGATAACTGAAGCGGTGAAAACACAAGGCGTGGATGGTTCCATCGTATGGCCAGCATTACTGCGCAAACTGGACCGAATCGACCCACGCTACAAAGACTGATCAATAAAGAAAAAGGCGCTGAATCATAAACATGATAAGCGCTTTTTCATTTGCCCCACAGCACGCCTATTGTCATCAAAAATCCTTTTATCTTCTATCCGGTTTAACACTCTTATTATTACTTATATGTAAAAATCATTTTCATAAACGACGGATTATCATTTTTAATGAAATAGATAAAATGAGCATAAATAAAACTACAGGCGAAAAGCGAAAGCTCAGCTACGCTTAACTACTACGCCTACCTATTGATTAGATAAGGGAAATCCAATGGCACTTGAAATCAAACCAGGTCAAACATCGATCAAATCTAAAGCGGCTGTCGCATGGGCGGCAGGCGAGCCATTAAAAATGGAAGAAGTGGATGTACAACTGCCTAAAAAAGGTGAAGTTTTAGTCCGTATCGTGGCAACTGGCGTTTGTCATACGGACGCATTCACGCTATCTGGTGACGATCCAGAAGGCATCTTCCCTGCGATTCTTGGTCACGAAGGTGGCGGTATCGTTGAAATGGTAGGCGAAGGCGTGACTAGTGTTGAAGTTGGTGATCACGTTATTCCTCTTTACACAGCAGAATGTGGCGAGTGTAAGTTCTGTAAATCTGGCAAAACGAACCTTTGTCAGGCAGTACGTGAAACTCAAGGTAAAGGCCTAATGCCAGATGGCACAAGTCGCTTCTCAATCAATGGCGAAACAATTTTCCATTACATGGGCTGTTCGACGTTCTCTGAGTACACTGTACTACCAGAAATTTCACTAGCGAAAGTAAACAAAGAAGCACCTCTGGAAGAAGTATGTCTACTTGGCTGTGGTGTGACTACCGGTATGGGCGCAGTACTGAATACAGCAAAAGTTCAGGAAGGCGACACAGTAGCCATCTTTGGCCTAGGCGGCATCGGTCTGTCTGCAATCATTGGTGCACGTATGGCTGGCGCTAGCCGCATCATCGGTATCGATATCAATGAGAGTAAATTCGATCTTGCGAAACAACTTGGCGCAACCGATGTGATTAACCCTCAGAAATTCGACAAGCCAATTCAGGAAGTCATTGTTGAAATGACAGATGGCGGCGTTGATTTCTCGTTTGAATGTATCGGTAATGTCAACGTGATGCGTCAGGCTCTTGAGTGCTGTCACAAAGGCTGGGGTGAATCAGTCATCATCGGTGTAGCTGGTGCAGGTCAAGAGATCTCTACCCGCCCATTCCAACTGGTAACTGGTCGCGTATGGCGAGGCAGTGCGTTCGGTGGCGTAAAAGGCCGCTCTGAGCTTCCAGAAATTGTAGAAAAATACATGGCAGGTGAATTCGGTCTACAAGAATTCATTACTCACACGATGGGACTTGAAGACGTCAACGAGGCGTTCGACCTGATGCATGAAGGTAAGAGTATCCGTAGCGTGATTCACATGGACAAATAATGTCTCTGCAGGCTCTCCCTAGGGAGAGCCTTATTGTATTAACGGTGTCCTGCCGTTGAATCTAATTTCTGCTTCTTAAGAGTTTATTCATGATGATAGAAAACGTAAGTCAGGCCAAAGTTTTTGGTGGCTGGCACAAACAATACACTCACGAATCTAGTTCACTGAATTGCCAAATGCGATTCGCTATTTTCCTGCCGCCAAACGCGACAAAGTCCCACCCAGTACCAGTGCTTTACTGGCTATCGGGTCTCACTTGTAGCGATGAAAACTTCATGCAGAAAGCTGGCGCATTTCGTATGGCTGCCGAACTTGGCATTGCCATTGTTGCCCCAGACACCAGCCCTCGTGGCGAAGGTGTGGCAGATGATGAAAATTACGACCTCGGTCAGGGTGCTGGTTTTTATCTTAATGCAACTCAGGCACCTTGGTCACAGCATTACTTCATGTATGACTACATCACGAAAGAACTACCAGCAATCATCGAAAACAATTTCCCGGTTTCTGATGTGAAGTCTATTTCTGGCCACAGCATGGGCGGGCATGGTGCACTGACTATCGGCTTAAAAAATGCCGCTCAGTATCGCTCAATTTCAGCATTTAGCCCTATCAGTAACCCTATTCAGTGTCCTTGGGGCCAAAAAGCGTTTACCGCTTATTTAGGTACCGATATCGAAAACTGGAAACAATATGATGCGAGTGAGTTGCTGAAACAAGGTCCATCACCATTGGCTATTCTGGTTGATCAGGGCGACGCAGACGGGTTCCTGAGTGAACAACTTAAACCTGAACTTCTCGTTGCGGCGGCGAATAAGCATGGTTCAGAACTAACGCTTCGAATGCAGCCAGGTTATGATCACAGTTATTACTTCATCTCGAGCTTTATTGATGACCATTTGAACTTTCATGCTAAGTATTTGTTCGAGTAAGTTGTTAATAAGTAACATAATAATAAGCCACCCAAAAAGGTGGCTTTATTCTTTTTTGAATATCTATTCGTTATTCAGAAATATTATTAATTTTAAAATTGAATTGAATATGTTAATTTTCTTCTAATAATTATTAATTGATAATTATATCGATTTTTATTGAATAGTACTTAAAATACGCTAAGAGTCCTAATATTCCTCTAATCACTGCATTTCATCGTTCATTTATTTAAGAAGTCACGTAATAGCCTTGACGTAAAGTAAGCGTAAGGTTACTTTTCAAACAAGATATATTTTTGCAACCTTATCCATTTATTCAAATCATCGAAACCTTAAATAAATCACGGCTAGCGTCGCTTTCTCTAGCTCAGTAAAAGCATAAAACTCCAAAATGAATAGAATGAAAAAGATACTCGTATTAGGCTTGCTGTGTTTTGCCCCTTTTATTTCTGCACATACCGTTTCATTTAGTAACGGTCCGCAAAAGTCCAGTGTGGCATTGGAATTAGAAGACATTCAATCGTTGCCAGAAACCACTTACACCACCGAGTTACCTTGGAGTAAAGGGGAGTCTGAGTTTACTGGAGTAAAGCTGAGTGACTTACTCACTTACGTATATGGTGATATTCCAGCGCAAATCGATATCAGTGGTTTAAACAATTACCATGCGACCGTAACGCGACCAGATATCGTTAGATATGAGCCGATTTTGGCCTATCAAAAAGATAAACATTACATAAAAATCAGGGACAAAGGCCCATATTGGGTTGTATATCCGCTGAACCTTTACCCAGAGCTAAATCGATCCGCATATCATGCCCAAATGGTCTGGCAGGTGAATGAAATTAAATTGATAAAGAAATAATGAAATTATCAGATACCTATCCACTCAAGCCCCAAAAGTGGCGATACACAACACTCAGCAAACTGCTGCTGTTCGTCTTTGCTACCTCTTTATTACTCGCGAATGTCGTGCTGCTTCAACAAACGCGTGCATTAGCGCAAAACTTTACTAACGAGCAAAAACAAGCCACGTGGTTTTTGTTTCAGCTGTCTAAAGAGCTGTCGGAACTAGTTGGAGAAGCTCGTCGGCTTGATGAAGACATACAGGACATAAATGGCGCAGAGCTACAGTATGAGCTCGCCTGGAGCCGCTTTGACTTACTCATCAACAGCGATGATGCGTACACTTTCTTTTCTCGCAACAATATTCAGCAGTATTTTTTAGAACTCTTCGAACAATTCAAGGACCTTGAGCCTTTTCTTGTCGAGGCGAGCAACGGAGATCGTCAGGCGGCAGCCCAGTTTTATCGCTCAACCCAGACGCTGTACTTAGACTTAGTGGATTTTGTGAATCAAAACTTCCGACTCACCAGCAAAGTATATGAAGCACAAAAAGGTGAAACACAGCGACTGGTACAAGCGCAATATATGCTGTTTGCGACTTTTGTGTTGTCGACACTTTCTCTTATTTATTTCTTTTACCGCGAATCAAGTTTCCACCGAAAACTGGCACTCAGCGATCCGCTGACAAGGCTTGGCAACAGAAGCGCGCTGTTTGTGACGCTCAGAAAAAACATGCAACAAAAAAACACGTTTTATCTCTGTATCCTGGACTTAAACGGGTTTAAAAAAATTAATGATACTTACGGACACCAAGCTGGCGACAAAGTTTTACGAGCTATCGCTAACCGGCTAAAGTCGATGGAGATCAATAATTTTACCACTTACCGAATGGGTGGTGATGAGTTTGCCATCGTCGTTCAGGACAAAGCCATCAGCGAAGAAGAAATACAGCGTCATATTAATGCCGTGTTTGATGACCCGGTACTAAAAACAGAAAACGATCATCAACTTTCGACCAGTATTGGTATCGCGCGGTATCCGATGGATAGCGATAATATCGACTTCCTTATCAATATCGCAGATAAACGCATGTACAAGATGAAATTCCAAAGATAGAACAGAGTGACATCTCAAACATACAAAAGCCCCGCTCTTCAAGAAGCGGGGCTTTTCATTACAACTGAGGGTGAGTCTGCGCGACTAGTTGTTCAGAAATTTTTCTTTCAGCACAGTGAGCACACCAGATTCCTGATTGCTTGGTGCAGAAAAACGGGCGATTTTCTTAATCTCTTCATGAGCATTGGCCACCGCATAAGAGTGCTCGCTCACTTGCAGCATTTCCAAATCATTTAGGTAATCACCAAATGTCATCGTCTCTGCTGGCGTAAAATTCATGGTTTGTTGAAGATACTGAATTGCTGCCCCTTTAGAAGCTTTTGCGTTCATCACGTCTAACCAGATTTTGGCACTAACGACGACTTTATGTGAGTCACCAAACTGGCCGTTCATCGTCGGGAAGACTAACTCTTCTGAACCGTCAAAATGGCAGATCGCAACTTTAATGAACTCATCATCAACCTCAAGCAAATCGTCGACGTTTTCACAGCGATGGTAGTACTTTTGAAACTCTTCCAACGTTTTTTGATCCTGAATTTCGATATAAGCCGAACGCTTACCACACAGAACAATGTGTGCCCCATCTATGCCGCGCGCCGCTTTGATTATCTCTGCTACTTCAGGTTTCGGAATGGTACAGCTATAGAGTTCTTTATCTTTGTGTATCACCAAAGTGCCATTTTCTGCCACGTACAGAATGCGATCCTGAATCGGAGCGAAAGTGTCACGCAAGCTATAATATTGACGGCCAGAGGCAGCCGAAAACAAAATACCTTGTTCTTCTAATCGTAAAAAGACATCGAAGAATTCTGGGTCTAAACGACCGTACTGATCGAGTAGCGTGCCATCCATATCGGAGGCGATAAATTTAATGCTAGCTTGTGACATGAACTAAAACTCTAATTAGGGAAGGAAAACTGCGATTACGTTTAAGGTACAGGATCGTGAGTGAATCTCAAGTTGAGTTGTTCTATTGCTTTGCGATATTGACTCTTGATCTACCATAGATGGCGATTAAAGTGCTGTTCACTATGGTCGATGAAGGCTCTCACCGCCGGAGATAAATGTTTGCGGGAAGAGTACAGTGCGTAAATGTGTAGCCGATTCGGTTTCCAGTCAGGAAGTACGATTTCAAGCTCACCAGATTGCACATACTTCGTGGTTAAATACGTGGGCAGTAAGGCAACACCCATCCCCTGCAGAGCCCCGTGTAGTAGTGCAGTCGCTTCATTACACGTCAATCGGCAATGAATGCTGACCGATTCAAACTGCTCACCCAGGGATAAATGCCAGACGCGCCGCTCAAAATTTTTATAACCTAAACAATCATGATCAGACAAATCGCTTGGCTGAGAAATCACTCTCTGTTTCTTCAGATATTCAGGCGCAGCCACTAGGACAGAATCACAGTCAGCAATGGGCTTGCCAATCAAGGCAGGATCCGGATTCGAAGCTATTCTAATCGCCAGATCGATACGTTCTTCCGTCAGGTCACTCACGGAGTCTTGCAGATCCAAGTCAATATCAACCTTAGGATGTAATTGCATAAAACTGTGTACGGCAGGGATCAACTGAGAAAAACCAAAAGAAGCACTCGACGCGAGTCGGATTTTACCTGCCAGTTCACCGTCAGCGACAATATTCGAGGTCAGGGAGTCGGCCTGCTTTAGCCAACGTTCAATTTGCGCAACACTGCGTTCTCCAGCGGTGGTGAGTGAAACTTTGCGCGTGGTTCGATGCAGCAGGCGAATTTGCAGCCAGTTTTCCATGGCGTCCACATAGCGCGTCACCATCGGCCGGGACATCTCCAACCGCTCAGCCGTTGCGGTAAAACTGCCGGAATACACCACATCAATAAAAACCTTAGCGGCGGTTAGTCTATCCATTGATTTGCTCGGAATAAGAAACAGTGTTGCACATTATTGTGTATTTTTCTGAGCGTATCAATTTCATAACATAGCCTCTGTACCCAAACGAACCGTGCCGTTTGACTAATTTCATTCCTAAGGAGATCTTTCATGGTTACCATTCATTACTTTTTCGACCCGATGTGTGGTTGGTGCTATGGCGCATCAGACCTCATAGAACCTCTGGTGACATCTCCGCAATTTAATGTCGTGTTCCATCCGGGTGGCATGCTCAATCAGCACGAGATTGGTTCCGAATTTCGCCAGCACATTATTGGCAGTGACGAACGTATAGCTGCGGAGACAGGCGCTGTATTTGGCGATGCTTACGTGCAAAGAGTGAAGCAAGAGCGTGAGTTCATCCTAGATTCCTATTTGCCTACGCTAGCCATCTTAACCGCGGAGAAACTCGGTCTAGACCCATGGGTTATGCTGAAAGCGATTCAGTCTGCTCATTACCAATCGGGACTCAAAGTAAATGAGCCCTCCACGCTTAAATCCATTGCTGAAACACTCGGATTGGACACAAGCGATTGGGACGAACTGATGGAGCAAAATCAAACCGTATTGATCAACGAAATTCACTCCAGCCAGCAGTTAATGAGCCAGTTGCAAGTGAGTGGATTCCCAACTTTACTGGTAGAAAAAGAAGGCCAATTCTTTAGAATTCCTCACACGGCTTATTACGGTAAACCAGATCAATGGCAGAACGCATTACAACAGCTGCAGTAAGCCACTAGATAGATTCGCTCTTTCAGCCGCAGAAAGAGCGATTTCACGGTGCAATATCAACATGGCAATCTTGAATCAAACAGGTACAATCCTCGCTCAAATTTTTACTCGCGCGGATACACATCATGCACTCGCCTGAACATTGCTTTACTCGTTTTACTGCTGATATTTCTGGTTATGAGTTACCAGAGCAGTTTACGTTTCCGTTCTATTACACACCGCACCCTCTATGCGTATTAGCCGCTGAACAACTGCAACAGCACTTACTCACGCAAAATGACTTTGAGCATGACTTTGGGTTAGAGGATGAGCAAGCGGGACGAGGGAAAATGTTCGGCGTGCTTTTGGCACAAAATCAACAAGGTGAGCTAGGTTATCTCAGTGCTTTCTCCGGCAAGATCGCCGATCAAAACTTGCTGCCTGGGTTTGTACCACCAGTGTATGACATGCTGACTGACGAAGGTTTTTTCCGCGCTGAAACCGACGCCATCAATGCAATCAATGCCGAATACAAGCAGTGTGCAGATAACCCCGAATTAATTGAGCTCAAAGCAGAGATTCAAGCCGATCGCGCTTCATACCAGCAAGAAGAACAGGCGCAACGCCAAATCATGATAAACGGCCGTGCGAATCGAAAACTACAGCGAAAACAGGGTGAGCAAACACTAGGTCCCGATGAACTAAAGACGTTGTTAGACGACTTGGGTAAGCAAAGTGTGGCCGAGAAAAATGCGCTCAAATACCTCAAGATGGCGTGGGAGGAAAAACTGGCAGTCAAAGAGCAGCGTTTAGCCACTTTAAAACATGAACTTTCAGAACTTAAAGAGCGTCGAAAAACACTGTCTAACGCGTTACAGCACAAACTACACAGACAGTACCGGTTTCTTAACGGACTGGGACAAGAACGCGATTTAGTGGATATTTTTGCTACCACCACGAATCCGGTGCCACCAGCAGGCGCAGGTGAATGTGCTGCCCCGAAACTGCTTCAGTACGCGTTTAAACATGGCTTTAAACCGCTGGCGCTTGCCGAGTTCTGGTGGGGGGAATCACCAAAGTCCGAAGTGCGCCAGCACAAGAAGTTTTACCCATCGTGCAACAGTAAGTGCCAACCGATACTGGGCCACATGCTGCAAGGTATGAACGTCGAACCCAACCCGCTGGCGGAAAACTGGGCAGAAGATAAAGAGCTGGAAATTCTCTATCAGGACGAAGCCATGGTGGTAGTAAACAAGCCATCAGGTTTGCTGTCTGTACCGGGCAAAACCATCAAAGACTCGGCGTACACAAGGCTACAGGCAATGTTCCCTGACGTTGAAGGGCCTTTTGTCATCCATCGCTTAGATATGGCGACATCAGGCATTTTGGTGTTTGCACTGACCAAACGCGCGAATAAAAGTTTACAGAAGCAGTTCATGGCTCGTGGCGTACAAAAACGCTATATGGCTCTGCTGGAAGGTGAACTTAATGATGCCGAGGGTGATATCTCATTACCTATGCGTGGTGACCCAGAAGATCGCCCGCGCCAATTGGTGTGCTTTGAGCATGGTAAACCAGCGGAGACGCACTGGCAGTTGATTGAAGTTAAAAATGGCCGTAGCAAGGTGTATATGTACCCTAAAACTGGCCGTACCCACCAACTGCGTGTCCACAGCGCTCATCACATGGGATTAAATATGCCAATGGTCGGCGATGGCCTGTATGGCGAAAAGGCGAATCGCTTACACCTGCATGCAGAAATGCTGGAACTGGATCATCCATACAGCAAAGAGCGTATGAGCTTCCATGCCGATTGTGAGTTTTAAACCCAGCACGGTTAATCTGAAGAAACTAAAAAGGCACTGAATTCAGTGCCTTTTTAAATTCAGACCAAGCATATTCCGACTCAGTCTTTGCCACTATCGGCTATGACGCATTTAACTGACTTTAAATTTCGTCCACACTTGTGAACGCCAGCGTCTCGCCATGATGATGCCACGAACCCATTCATCCAAAGCGATTGCCATCCAGGCTCCCACTACACCGTAGCCCATGTGAATACCAAGCACGTAAGAGAACAACACGCCTAAGCCCCACATACTTACGATACCCATTTGCACCGGGAATTTAATGTCACCTGCACCTTTTAAACCGGCAATGAAGATCAGGTTAAACACACGTCCAGCTTCTAACAGGATCGACCCCAGAACCAATGAGCCAGCAAGAGCAAGGATTTCAGGCTGATCAGTGAACACGCGGAGAATATCTTCTCGGAATACGTAGATCACGGTCGTGGCAACGGTAGAAGCAACAAAGCCCACCAAGAAATAAATCTGAATACGCTTCAGGATGCTGCTCACCCAACCTTTACCAATGTAATAACCGGTTTGAATCTGCGCTGCCTGACCAATCGCTAGTGCAAAAGCAAAAGAAAAACGCGCAATATTCTGCGCATAGGTAAATGCCGCCAACGAAGCCGTGCCCATCTGTACCACAAAGTACACAATACAGATTTGCGCAATGTTGTAAGACAACACCTCACCGGCATTCATGCCGCCAATCTTCAAAATCTTTTTATAGATGTCCGCCGGCACTTTTTTCATGGTCGACATTGGTAACTGGATGCTTGAACGCGCCACAACCACCAACAACATCAATGTTCCTACGACTTGGCTCACGACGGTCGCAACGGCAACGCCCTCTACGCCATAAACGGGTAAACCAAACGGCTGATACAACGCGATGTAGTTACCTGCAATGTTTAGCACGCCACTGAGCAGGTTAACCACCATTGGTGAGCGCGAAAAACCGTGACTACGCAGAATCGTGGTTAGTACGATGCCAATGGTGACATTGAATGTCAGCGAGCCACTGATCAACAAGTAATTGCGCGCGTATTCTTCCACTTGGGCTTCAAGGCCGTAATATGGCAAAAAGAATATCGCACCAAGTACCGCTATCACGCTGAGGAAAATCCCCACAATCACTGACAGCACAACACTCGCGACACCAACATCAACCGAGTCTTTCTCACGGTCAGCGCCATTGTATTGTGCAATTAAGATGCCCGTCCCACTGCTCACAAATGTTGAAACAATGATGAGAAAAAACGTCAACTGGGTAATAACCCCAACAGCTGATACCGCTTTGTCTGAGTAACCACTCAGCATAAATACATCACTGGTTCCTAAAGCCGTCCTTAGCAAAATTTCCACGAGTATCGGCCAAGCGAGTGTCACGATGGACATGCGCTGGTTGATGTTCTGGCTCTTAGGCATAGTTGTAAACCTTCACACAATGAAAAACTGCTTCACAGGAAACTGTGAAGCAGTTTAAGAAAATAGCCATTCATACTTGAAATGGGCGAAAAGTTGCTATGCGCAAATTTTATTCGCATCCCGGTCACAACAGCAACAAAATTTCGTCGAAATGAGTAATATTTTTCTTATCTCACGGTCACTCATTGACGATATGAAAGGCACTTTCTCGACGTATACAAAAAACAATAGCTGAAGAGCGTATGACCCACGTGAAACATCATCGCCGCCTCGAAAATCTACTTTTAATTCAATTACTCATCGCCATATTCAAAATGATTTACTTCACAGTTAGCCGAACTTTTATTCTATCTATCGCTCAGTTAACAACTAGAATAGAGTTAAAACTATAAAGTTAGGGATACAAGATGTCGACATTGGCAGGGGCACGCTTAGAAGAGATGGCGGATATCCGCGCAACGAGAAAAAAGAAGATTGTTTTTATATGTTCGAGCATCGCCGCCACTTGTCTAGTCTATGGTGCGATTGTTCAAGCATTTGAGCAGCACTGGGGGCTGTGTTTGCTCCATGCTTTATCTGCGCTTGCCTGCTTTGCGATTTGCTACATGATAAAAGTACAAAAGCATCACCAGTATGCCGATCTACTTTTAAGCGCAGTACTCATGCTAGAAGGTTTGCTGTTACTACTGTTTAATGACGCGCCTTCAGGGAAGATCTTGTGGCTGTATCCAATTGTCGCGACACTCATTCTTATCAACGAGTTTAAAGTTGGGCTTCTCTTTAGCTGTACCTATATACTCTTTATTTTTTTCGGCATCGCTTTTCTGGATAGATTACCAACCGCCACTCCTATGATTGAGCGTCGGTTTATGTTGACGTTGATTGCGATTAGCTTTGTTTGTCATACATTTTCTTATTACTACGCCAAGGTTTTGAATTACATTCAAGTCCTCTATCGAGAAGGCATTGAAGAACTGGCCTATTTTGACCAACTGACCAGTTTGGCCAATCGCTGGAGCTTTGAAACTTGGGCACGACAAAAACTGAGCGAAATCGATCGCTATCAAACCAAAGGTTTGACCGCCGTTATCTTCCTCGATCTCGACAACTTTAAACTCATCAATGACAACTATGGCCATGACGTTGGTGATCACGTTCTAAAGACATTTGCATCTCGATTGAAAGAGAGCGCTCACTTAGCTGGCCACACTCCCCCGAAGAATGATTATTCTATCGCTCGGTTTGCCGGTGATGAATTTGTCCTGCTACTACACGATGTGCCTAACAAAGAAAGTTTGGACGAAGTGTTAAAACGCATTGTTAATGTATTCTCAAACCGCTCTCTAGATTACGACCTCATTAATGAAATCACGATGAGTGTCGGGGCGGCGATTTATAAACAAGATGCAAACGACTTATCGGAACTGATTCGATGTGCAGATAAAGCCATGTATGTAGCAAAACACACCGGAAAAAATCAGTACGCCTACTATGAAGATTGTGTGCAGTTGGAAGAATTGAGCACCCAACAGTTGCGCCAACCAGAAATCGGAGAGGTTTATTAGCTCGTCGAGTGAACGTTTATAGAATACTAATAAGCGAACCAATACGTCGCCCATAAACCAACAAGCAGGATAACCACTAACCAGATGACTTGGCTTGCGCGTCTGGTTTTTCCTTGATGTGGAGCCTCGTTAGGTTTGCAGGTTTGTTGACTCAATTTACCCACCAGCTCGTTATCTAATACTCGTTTATACAAATCTCGCCGCTTTTGCGCAGCATTCGCCACTGCTGTGAAGCGTCGTCTTTGCTCTGTAGTAAAATCCTTAGCCTCGTAACGTGGAGGGAGATCAGTGTGTTTGCGTTGTACTGACATCATTTCCTCCTTGGATTGATGAGTACTCTCTAGGGTCTGTTTATCTTTCGTGGTTAATTTTTGTTCGAGATAAAAGCGCTTTAATCGCGGCGAGAGGTTTGTAGCTTAGTCATTCTAAGTAAAGCACCTCTCAACAAAGAGTATAGCGCTTTTAGCCGAACCCTTTGGGCAGCAACTGCTGCAAAAATCAGCTAGAAAGGTCAACAGACCCTAAGTATACACACAAAAAAACCACCCGAAGGTGGCTTCTATTCACGGTTCAAGACGGTGTTTTATAGATATTCACACAAGTACGCTGTCGCATCTTTAACTTGTAGTTCAAACGATGAGTTGCCTTCAACGTCAAAAGACTCACCGCTGTTGTATGTTGTCCAGTCAGTTTCACCTACACGTTTAACAATAAGGGCACCTTTCACTACTGTCATGCGTTCTGGAGCTTGTGTACCAAACGTGTACTCTCCTGGAAGCATCACTCCGACACTCACTTCTTGCTCGTGTTGACTAAAACCTAGTGACTTCACACCGCCTGCAAAATAGCTGTTTTCCTTGATACTCATTATCAGTTCCCTCATTAAAAATCTGACCTTTTTTACCCTGTTTTTCTCCACGACTCAAGCCCATAAAGCCTTCTAATTAAACATTAGTGACAAATAGGTTCATAACTAGGTTTTCTTATCATGCATAGCACATCAAAACCGGTGATTATTTAGGCATAAAAAATTGGCAATGTGGCACCTGAACCCTAACTCTCTTACGCCTTTAGATACAATAATTCCCAAGATATTCAGACAAATAAATACGCTTCATTTTGTTTTTTCTTTAAGTGCGTAAACGATAAATACTGCTTCTGCAGAATATTTTTAGATTATTGACTCAAGATTGTATTTCACGTGTAACAGCGTACGAGTTTTATTTAACTTCTCTCAAGTGACTCGAAAAACGCTTTGATTTTTTTTGACGAAAAAAAACTCTCTGAAATGCTAAACGTGATGCTTTTGCAGGTGGTGCCGGACTTTGGCGTAAGAGCAGATTGTGTTTGTGATAGAACATGAATCTAAGGATAGAGAGAAGTTATGATTCGATTTAACCTATGTGCCGCAGGCGTTGCTTTGGCATTATCCGGAGCGACTGTCGCTGCTCCAACTGCACCAAGTATTGATCTATATGGATCTAACAACCTTCAGTTTTCTAAAATTGAATTGGCCATGGAAACCACATCCGGTTACCACAATATGGTGACCTACCATGACCAAGCAAAAATTGCGGTGACATTCAACCAGTGGAGCGGCTCGACGGGCGACACATACAACATCTACTTTGATGGTACCCAAGTTGCCACTGGCACCATTACCAGTAGCCAAACCACCGCCCAGTTCGAATATGGTCAAGGCGGTTTGTATCAGATGGAGATCGAAGCGTGTGATGAAACAGGTTGTGCGAGAAGTGCACCAGCTGAAATTACCATCGCTGACACTGATGGCTCGCACTTAAAACCGCTTACGATGAATGTGGATCCAAACAACAAATCTTACAGCACAGACCCTAGCGTGGTGATGGGGACTTACTTTGTTGAGTGGGGCATTTATGGCCGTAACTACACCGTCGACAATATTCCGGCAGACAACCTAACCCACATCCTTTACGGCTTCATCCCAATTTGTGGCCCTAATGAATCCGTTAAATCCGTTGGCGGGAATAGCTTTAACGCCTTGCAAACCGCCTGTAACGGCGTACCTGATTATGAAGTCGTTATCCATGATCCATGGGCAGCGTACCAAAAGAGCTTCCCACAAGCCGGTCATGAATACAGCACTCCGATCAAGGGTAACTACGCAATGCTGATGGCCTTGAAACAACGTAACCCTGAGCTGAAAATCATCCCATCGATTGGTGGTTGGACTCTGTCTGATCCATTCTTTGATTTCGTCGATAAAGCCAATCGAGACACCTTTGTGGCTTCCGTTAAAAAATTCCTCAACACATGGAAGTTTTACGATGGCGTCGACATTGACTGGGAATTCCCTGGCGGCGGCGGTGCAGCGACAGACCGAGGCGACCCCGTCAACGATGGCCCCGCATATGTTGCTCTAATGCGTGAACTGCGTGCAATGTTGGATGAGTTAGAGGCAGAGACAGGCCGAACATACGAACTCACTTCAGCCATTGGTGTGGGTTACGACAAGATCGAAGACGTTGACTACGCGGACGCAGTCCAATACATGGATTACATTTTCGCGATGACCTACGACTTCTATGGCGGTTGGAACAACGTACCGGGGCATCAGACCGCCCTTTACTGCGGTTCGTTCATGCGCCCAGGCCAGTGTGATGGCAGTGGTGTTGATGAAAACGGCGAACCGTTCAAAGGGCCAGCCTATACTGCAGACAACGGTATCCAGCTTCTTCTCGCCCAAGGTGTCCCTGCCAACAAGCTCGTACTCGGCACTGCTATGTACGGTCGTGGCTGGGAAGGGGTAACACCGGACACTCTAACCGATCCAAATGATCCAATGACAGGTACTGCAACTGGCAAGCTAAAAGGCAGTACCACACAAGGTGTCTGGGAAGCTGGCGTTATCGATTACAAAGGCATTAAGTCATTCATGCTTGGAGCGAATAGCACTGGGATCAACGGCTTTGAATACGGTTACGATGATCTGGCAGAAGCGCCGTGGGTATGGAACCGCTCAACGGGCGAGCTGATTACTTTTGATGACCACCGTTCCGTACTAGCAAAAGGCAACTACGCTAAAACGCTTGGGCTTGCGGGTCTATTCTCCTGGGAGATTGATGCAGATAACGGCGATATCCTCAATGCCATGCACGAAGGTATGTCTGGTGCGGTTATTGAGCAGCCAAACCGCGCTCCAACAGCAACCGCTGGCGCAGATCAATCCGTAGCAGGTCCTACAACCGTGACGCTAAATGGCAGCCAGTCCACCGATTCTGACGGTACGATCGCCAGCTACGCTTGGGAGCAAATATCGGGTACGGCAGTAACCCTGACCGGAGCAAATAGTGCGAGCGCAAGCTTCGATGTGGCGGAAGTAACCGCAGAAGAACAACTGACGTTCAAACTCACAGTAACAGATAACGAAGGTGCAACCGCTTCTGATCTTGTTGTGGTCACCGTGAAGCCAGCAGGCGTTATCGAACCACCTCAAAACACAGCGCCAGTTGCACAAATCACCGCTCCAGCAACAGCGAATGCAGGTGAGGTTGTGGTTATAGACGCGTCGGGATCTAGCGACGCGGATAACGACACACTCACATTTAGCTGGACGCTACCACAAGGTTTAAACGCGACCGTTGAAGGTGCGAAAGTGACCTTTACTGCTGCTGAGTACTCCCAGGATACCAGCCTAAACTTCACGGTGAGTGTGAGTGACGGTGAAGCATCCGCGACCGCAAGTACAACCATAGTCGTTGCACAATACACCACAGATCCAAATACGGGCACATGTGATAACGCTTGGGATTCAGATGCGGTTTACACAGGGGGTGATCAGGTGACGCATGCTGGCAGTACTTGGGAGGCGAAGTGGTGGACTCGCGGCGAGGACCCAACAACGACAGGTGAATGGGGTGTTTGGAAACAAGTAGGCACAGCGAACTGCAACTAAGCCGCACTAGCCAGGCTACTTTCTACAAAGCTAAAGCATAACCATGATGTATAAAGGACAAGAGCAGCACTCGCTTCCTTGTCCTTTATTTTTATAAAATCACTACGCTTTAGATTCGATTAAGCGGTCAAAACTTTGGAACACTTGCTCGCACTTCATGACTCGGCCATGGCCTTGACCTTGCGTGGTGACCAACTCAACATTGGCGATGTCCTCCGCCGCTTTTGCTGAGATACTGTGTTTAGTGAACTTATCTTGCTCATCGTGAACAATAATCGTCACTGACTCACGCTCAGAAAGGCGTTTTAGTGGGTCAATTGACTGTAACGGGTAATCAAACTGCGCTTCTACTTCTGACACCACTGCATTGAACAGTTTCATGGAATAGCCCGAGCGCGCGATACTGCCAAACAGGTTTTCTACATAGTTTAGAACAGGCGCGATGAGCAAAAATGGCTTATTCTCCAGTTTGCTGTGACGACATTCCAGTGCAGAAGCGGTACCCATGCTGTGACCAATTACTCCCGCAATGTCATCAACCGAATCCAACACATCTTCAAGACCACGAATAAAACCGGGAATGTGACCATACCGACCTTCACTCTCACCATGAGCAGGATGGTCGTAAGCCAGTGCGGTAAAGCCTTTCGCGGCGATATGTTCCATCAGAGGAAAAAACTGGCTCGCGGTTCCCGACCAACCGTGAGTCAGAACCCAAATAGGGCCAGTTCCAAGTGAGTAGGTTTTAATCACACCATCAAACCCTTGGATCTCCCCTTTGACCAAACCTTGAGGATCCGCATTTTTCGGTTTAGTACGAACAGGCGTAAGAAGAAGCTTTCTTGCAGTACTTTTGGCGTGTGACGGTGCCAGAGTGTGATGTAGGCGGGTACTGATATTAACCAAGCTACGTTTAACGCTAAAGCGCTGCGATGTATTAAAGTAAATTTTGTCGCTCATGATCTTTCCCTTAACTAGCAGCACAAAATAGAACGGTCGTGCTTTTTGTGCTGATAAGAAAGAGCGAACTCTGTCGCCCTCTCTAAAGTTTTGAATGTGTTTGTGTTTTAACAAACTGGAAACGGGATACTTACGCCTTCCAGCGAGCAAGCAAGTTATCTATCCCTTGCCAGAACAGTCTCTGACTCTCTGCCTCGCCCTTAATCGAATAAAACACATGCGCGCTTAGATACTGCCCGTACAAATCAAAGATTGCCTGCTTGGTGTCTAAATCACTTGAGAACTCACGATTATCTTTACCTTTCGCGATTTGTATTTCTAAGTAGTTCAACCATGTATTGATCGACTTTCTCAATGCCACTTGTAACGGACAATCATCCGCTGCAGTATCGTTCCAGGCATCAAGAAACATACAACTACCCTGAAAAGAATGGTTCCAAGTCATCCATGAATCTAACAACCCACGAATTTTTCTCTCTATGTGGTCATCCCCTAGCTCCCGAACAGGTTCTATCACCCGAGAAGTAAAGACTTGATTCGCGTGCTCGAGTACCGAAAGCTGCAAATTCAGCTTAGAGTTAAAATGAGCAAACAGGCCACTTTTCGACATCCCACACAGCTTTGCCAGTTCACCAATGGTAAGGCTTTCCAGCCCCTGTTCACTGGCAATCTCAAAGGCTCTTTGCAGAATAAACTCTTTCGTTACTTTTCCTTTTTTCATAACAGTATTTTTAGCACGGTCGTTCTTTTATGCAAGGTTTAGTGTTCTGGTCTAACCATTCATTGGCAAGAACAATTGCAACGATCGGTATATTGAGTTCCGTGATAGGTATATAAATGAGAAGCTTGAACCACGTCTGAATTTAAAACATTACCTGTCACCAAGAGAGCATGAGTTGATTTCTTCACGTACACCGTTATTCGGGAACTGTTACTTTCGCTGAATAGTTTTATGTTCAGGTAAGTAATTTATGACAACCAAAAAGAAGATCGCCAGTTTAGAATTTGCCCGAATCATCGCCATGTTGGCGATAATTGGTCTTCACTGTCAAATGGCTCTCACATACTGGCAATGGGGAGAGGTGCCCTGGGTCGGTTACATTATTAACCAGATGTCACGTTTTGCGGTTCCTTTGTTTTTCCTTATTTCTGGCTATTTGATTCAGCCCAAACTCAGTACCAATCCAATTAAAACACTGAAGAGCTACGCCAAACCGTTAATCAGGATCTGGGTGGTGTGGAGTGTAATTTGCCTAGTCGTACCGTTCCGATGGCAAACTGTCTCTGAAGCGGGTTATTTAGCAGAGCGACAAGGTTACTGGGATTATCTGATGCAATCCCCGATTAACTCATTGCTAGAAGGGGGCTTGGTTCACTTGTGGTTCCTGCCGGCACTCCTGATAGCCGTGACACTTATCGCTTTTCTGGTCAAAGCTGGGCAGTCACGACTCCTACTTCCTATCGCTTTATTGTTTTACGTGTATGGAGTTTTAGCAGGAAGTTACTCTACATTAACTGAACTGCCAGCTCCCTTTTTCACTCGCAATGGCCCTTTCTTTAGTACATTACTGGTTGTACTGGGTTATCTCGCCAGAGAGAAACAATGGCAATGGTCTAGCAGCAAAGCCTTATTCCTGATGGTGATTGGTTTGGGGCTTCACTTTGCAGAAGCCAATCGACTGATGCAACACAACGTTATGTTTAACACTCATGATTTCTTATTTGGGACCGTTATTTGGTCACTTGGTATTTTCATGTGGCTACTTGCTAACCCCAATTTTGGCAATATGTCATGGGTGCACAAGTGGTCACCGAGCATCTTAGGTATCTACGTTAGCCACTTACTGGTGGTAATTATCATGATGAATGTAGCAGGCATTCTCCTATTACAAGGTTTAGTTAAAGATGTTTTCATTTACTCAACCACCATTGTCGCCACATTGCTTTTAGTCAAAAGTATTGAGGCTTCACCACTCAGAAAACTATTACTAAGATAAATCAATTAGATGCGAGCCATAGCTTGCTCTGACACGTTCGTTGGGGCAAGCCAAACAAAAATGAGAGTGAGCTCTCACTGACTATAATTTAGCGCTATGAGCCTCAATAATTTTGTCGATACTCACAAAAAACATTGAGCATTTCCTTTAGATTTACCCAATAAATAAAACACTGCTCATTTAACGGAGGCTGTATGTGGGCATCTCAAGGAGTCACTCCTTTTTTAGAAATAAGCCATTGGCTGACTTACGGTTTGTATGCCGCAGCGATTTTATGTTGCGTAGCGGGTATCGTGTCACTAAGAAAATAGTGGCATAACGCCCGGTTCCTAACGTTAATTCGAGCTTTCTCACAACTAACCTCTTAATTTATGGCTACTATTTCTCCAACAAGACAAGGGAGAAATGTCTATGCCAATTTACCCAATTGTGGCTTTCTGCTGTTTGTTATTCTCAAGCTCCAGCATGGCTGCGGTCACCAGCGAGCTCAACCTAGTTAATTCTACCGTTGGCTATACCGCTCTAGTTCTGTTTTCTATTGCTTACGCTCTGGTTATGCTGGAAGAGTATCTCAAGATGAGAAAATCCAAACCTGTGCTGCTTGCAGCAGGGTTAATTTGGATTCTGATCGGGTACACCTTTACTCAACACAACCAACAGGATGTCGCTAAAGCTGCGTTAGAGCACAACTTGCTTGAATACGCAGAATTGCTGCTATTTCTATTAGTGGCGATGACTTACATCAACGCCATGGAAGAGCGAAGACTCTTTGACTCTTTACAAGCGTGGATGGTGGGTAAGGGTTTCGGCTTTAAAAAGCTATTTTGGCTGACAGGTTTCCTCGCATTCATTATTTCACCCATCGCAGATAACTTAACGACGGCACTGTTGATGTGTGCTGTAGTAATGAAAGTCTCTGGCGACAACCCAAAATTCGTCAATCTGGCTTGTATCAATATCGTCATCGCCGCCAACGCGGGCGGTGCATTCAGCCCTTTTGGTGATATTACAACGTTAATGGTCTGGCAAGCGGGTCACGTCAGATTTTCTGAATTTCTTCCTCTGTTTATCCCTTCTTTGGTCAACTATTTAGTCCCAGCCTTTTTGATGTCGCTGTTTGTACCAAACACCAAACCCAATACCAAACATGAGCACGTGGAGCTGAAACGCGGAGCAAGACGCATTGTTCTGTTATTCATTCTGACCATCGCTACCGCCGTCTCTTTCCATGCCGTGCTGCACTTCCCTCCTGTGATAGGCATGATGATGGGCTTGGCTTACCTGCAATTTTTTGGCTATTTCCTACGTCGGACACTCAAGCAGTCTTTAGCGAAAAAAACGGCAATCGCGATTGCGAATGGCGACGAGCAGGCTCTGAAACGTATCGGTTCCGTCGTGCCGTTTGATGTGTTCCATCGTGTGTCACGTGCGGAGTGGGATACCTTACTCTTCTTCTACGGAGTCGTAATGTGCGTTGGTGGGCTTAGCTTGCTTGGTTATTTAGAGCTGGTTTCTCATGTGATGTACACCGAATGGAATCCAATGTGGGCGAACGTAATGGTTGGCATACTTTCAGCCATCGTGGATAACATTCCAGTGATGTTTGCCGTATTAACCATGCAGCCTGATATGTCTGTCGGCAACTGGCTGCTGGTCACACTCACTGCGGGTGTTGGTGGTAGTTTACTCTCTATCGGTTCGGCCGCTGGCGTCGCGTTAATGGGCGCAGCACGTGGTCAATACACTTTCTTTGGCCACTTAAAGTGGACACCGGTGATTGCTCTGGGTTACGCCACCAGCATCGCTGCACATGTCTGGATGAATGGTGGCTTGTTTCAGTAACGCTATCTGTCTGATGGATGGTTCACGCCATCCATCACTTCAATATCACCTAGATCGTATGGATTTACACCATCAAGACACCCGACATTGTAACCATATTCAGTAGGGTCTGAGCGACGCTGGTGATGGGTATAAATACCGCATTCGCTACAGAAGTAATGTTTTGCGGTAAGGGTATTGAACTGATAAAGCTTAAGCTTTTCTTCTCCTTTAACAATTCGAATGCCACTTAGGGGGACAGAAGCCACAATAGCACCACGCCGGCGGCACATAGAGCAATCACATCGTCTTGGTTTTTCAATGCCATTAGGTAGTGAAAGCTCTAGTTCTACTGCTCCACAATGACAACTCAGCCTGTGCATAGGGTTAATTTCAGTTGGTCCAACTCGCTTTATCATGATTTTCCTTTCTTTTTCTAGCTCAACTTTACAACGTGTACATTATGTTAAACAGGCTAACAAAAATTCAATGTTTGTTGAAAACTCGACATTGGTCACTTTTCAAGACATTTTATGCGCAAGTAACCCAGACTTAAGCGGTTTTAGTGACAATTGGGAGGCTAACGATGGCGTGTTTTTCTGAAGTATTGCCAACCTCCCTATCTCACGCAGCAGCATAACGTCATCAGGTTATATCAATACTATTGCAAATATTTTGGTGGCCACTTTGGCGACCGCATCCCCGACTCCAGCTGCCAATGTGGCTGGAAGGGTTTAAACCAAGGAAAAACTTTTATGGATAAAGATCATAGCTTTAGAGAGAACCTCTTGGCTCTGACGCTTGGCAGTGCGTTGGTGTCTTTGGGGGTTATCATTTTCAGCAAAGTTGGACTGCTGACTGGCGGCACAGCAGGTTTAGCGATATTCCTCACCAAAGTGAGTGATTTCAGTTTTGGTCAAATCTTTTTCGCACTCAACCTCCCGTTCTACATTCTTTCTGTAACACGTATGGGCTGGCGATTTTCCATCAATACCTTTATTGCGGTGACGATTGTCTCTTTCGCGGTAGACCATCTGCATCAAGTGATTGAAATTTCAAGAATCAATATGGTGTATGCGGCACTTCTGGGTGGTGGACTGATCGGTATCGGAATGTTGGTTATCTTTCGCCATAAAATGAGCCTTGGTGGCTTTAACATTCTGGCGCTGTATCTACAGGAACGCTTCGGAATCCGGGCGGGTAAAGTACAGATGGCGTTGGATTGTGCCATTGTCATCATGTCTCTGTTTATCGTGGATGTTTACATCATCGCTCTATCTGTAATGGGGGCTGTGATTATCAACTTGATTCTTGCCATGAATCATAAACCTGGCCGTTACCAACCCAAACCTCAGGAAGCATAATCGCCTGACAATGCCTGAAGAAATAGAAAAAGCCCCGAGCCAACGTCTCGGGGCTTTTTTATACTCAATAAAAGTAAGTAAGCTTAAGTTCGGTTCAGTCTGAGAACGCTCTCATCTCAATCAAAGAGGCTTGCCCTGCTCCAAAGCCAGTAACCTCTGCTTACGCTCAACGCCACCCGCATAGCCCGTCAATTTCCCACTCTTACCAATGACACGATGACAGGGAACGACGATAGAAATTGGATTTTTCCCGTTGGCCAACCCTACGGCACGCACGGCCTTAGGATTGCCTATTGAATCCGCAAGCTGTTGATAGCTCCAGGTTTCTCCGTATGGAATGGTTGTTAGTGAATGCCAGACCTGGTTTTGAAAATCCGTCCCCGAGGCCGCCAAGGGAAGATCAAACTCGTTCCTTAACCCAGAAAAGTATTCCCCTAACTGAACAACGGCCTGATGCAAGATTGGCTGGCGATCATCGCGCTCACCCAAATCATCCGGTTTTGTTGTACAGGTTTCAAACCAAATACCAAGTAAGCCGTCAGAGTTAGCTTGTATCGTCACGGTGCCTAACGGGCTGGGCATTTCGGTATAGATTGTTTTCATGATTGATTCCATAAATGAAAAGTTGCGTAACTTCCCCAAGGTGACGCGGTATGGCTATTGAGAGACGGGAAGCGCTGCATTGCCTTTTTTACGACTAAGTCGTTATGCAAAAAACAGTCAGGGTGAGACTCTCCCCGAAGCTCGGCATAACTCACCGTCCAGGGCCCAATACCTTTAAGTTTTAACCATTGCTGTGGTTCCGCTTGTGGATTATCCAACATATATTGCGCAAAGGTCACTAACGTATTCTTTCGACTCTGAGGCATGCGTAAAAAACCCACGTCCGCATTCACGATGTCAATTGGTTCAGGAAAATAACTCACTTCTCCTTCTGCACTGAGTTTATCTACCAGCAGATTCAACTGGCCAATCGCCGCTTTAACCGAAACTTGCTGGCCTAAAATTGCCCGAACGCCCGCTTCCCATGTACTCCACACGCCAGGTATCCGAATACCACTACTCTTTACAACCCCAGGGGCAACATAACTGAGATGCCGCTCTATCGTGCAAATATCAGCGTCAAGATCAAACATTCGGCGAACACTGGTCACCAAATTCTGTAATTTGGCGACGTCTTCAATTTCGAAATCCAGTTCGAGATGGCTTTCACCTTTCGTCGCTTTAAACCACGCTTTGCTTCCTGTGATACAAACCGTACGGCTGTAACTGTTTTCCGTTAGTACTTCCACGCCCTCTATCGCCCTTAAACGATAAAAGTCCAACATATGCTGCCAATTAAATTCGCCGCGAAACGGTAACACGATCCGATTCGTTTCCATTTTTTCAAACTCATTACGCCTAACCTGAGACGGTGTCAATTTGAGAAACTTTTGAAAAGCATCATTAAACCGGCGCGTGCTGTTAAAACCTGCGGCAAAGCCCACTTCTGTAACAGACATCGAACTCGAATGCAGTAACTGTTTGGCAAACATCAATTGCTGATATTGAGCATATTGCTTGGGCGACATACCTAGGTACTGTTCGAACAACATTCTCAAATAACGATCAGATATTCCTACACGCTCTGCTAGTTCACACACCGAATGATGATGCAACTCCCCCTTATCAATCATAGAGATAGCGCGTTGAAACGTGGTTTCTACTCCTCTCCAGGCCCACGAACCAGGCGCACTATCAGGTCGGCAGCGCAAACAAGGGCGATAACCTGCCTTAATAGCCTGAGTTTTGTCCGTAAAATATTCGACATTCTCTTCTTTCGGTAAGTTAGCTGGACATATTGGTCGGCAGAAAATACCGGTTGTTTTAACACCAATATAAAATCGACCATCAAAACGGCTATCACGTGACATACGCGCTTTCTGACACTGCTCAAACGTCAATGACGTGTAGGGGTGTATAAGCATGATGCTGTCCTTGCTTGCACAATCTTAACGAGCAGTTCATCTGCTCAATGGGCTATATGATCATTGTAGAACGAGGTGTTTACTGAGGTTAGCCATTTTCGGAACTCAATATTGAGAATAGTTGGCATTAGCGTATTTCTACACTAAAGTTAAGACCAGAACATCACAACAACGTCGGCTAAAAGGGAATTGGTATGGACTTACACACATGCGTAATTGTGCTTAGAAACCAAAAGGTTATTACGAGTAAATCCGTTGATCATTCTATCGGAATAATTGAGCGAGACTCAAATAACGAGATTTCAGAAATTCAAATCAATACTACCGATGGGGGTAATATTAGGACTTATCACTACAACAATGTAGAGGAGTCGCTTGAAAGTTTGATGAATCTCTAATTCTTGTTCCCGAGGAAGCCTCCTCCCTCATTAATATCGAAAAAATAGAGCACACGCCCCCGTGCTCTATTTTTTTGTTCTAGTTTCATAGATTTATCACCAAAGTTAATCCCCCCTCTCTTTCGAAAAAAATGACATAGTGATTAAGAAACCTCGATTTTTTCAGGAAAAAAAACACCAAATACAATCTTAATAAACTGATTTAAAAGGTAAAAAACTACTAGTTCGAATTTATTGAACTAGAGCATCAAATAACCCCAATTTTTTATCGTATAAACCCGACCTAAACTGTACTCAACAGCAAGGGAGAATGGACTCCCGCTCAAAAAACATCGTATGAGGACAGAATTATGAAAGCACTTCTACAAAAAATTACCGCATCAAACGCAGGTTTCAGCACGCTGGCACTTCGCATTCCTATCGGCATCATCTTTATGGCACACGGCTCTCAGAAGCTATTTGGCTGGTTTGGTGGCTACGGACTGGAAGGCACTGGTCAGTGGATGGCATCGATTGGCTTAGGTCCTGGTGTTTTAATGGCTTTCTTAGCAGGTAGTGGTGAGTTCTTTGGTGGTTTGTTTATTCTATTAGGCTTACTGACTCGACCAGCAGCGACCGTACTTTCTTTTACCATGCTTATCGCTATTTTCTCGGTTCACTTCGAGAACGGTCTGTTCCTGGCAAACAACGGTTATGAGTTTGGATTAGCACTGTTAGCAGCAAGCGTTTCTCTGATTTTCTCAGGTGCTGGTAAAGCTGGTCTGGATAACCTTTTAAACAAGAAGCTTTCTTAATTTCCCTTTTTAGAAGTACGGTTCAGAGTGCAGTTCCACTCTGAATCCCATATCTGAACACGAATACTGAGGAAACACAGATGATCACAGTGCGACACGCAAAAGATCGAGGAAGAGCTGATTTTGGCTGGCTGGACAGTAAGCATACTTTTTCTTTTGGCAGCTACTACGATCCTCAACACATGGGCTTTTCGGATCTCCGTGTGATCAACGACGACATAGTCCAACCAGACGCTGGCTTTGACACTCATGGTCATCGAGACATGGAGATCATCAGCTATGTACTTGAGGGCGTAATTGCTCACAAAGACAGTGAAGGTAATGTGCAGAAATTACCCTCGGGTGAATTTCAATTAATGTCGGCAGGTAAGGGGATCTACCATAGCGAATTTAACGCTTCGGACACCGACCCTCTGCGTTTTCTCCAAATCTGGATACAGCCAAACTCATTTGGAAACAAACCGGGTTACCAACAAAAGAATTTTGGCCAACACAGCGGACTCACGCCCATTGCGACGCCAACAGGTGAAAATGGCACCCTACACATCAAACAGGATGCGCGTTTATACCAGTTGATTTTAGACCCAAACCAAGAACTGACGTTTAGCGTTGAGCAAAGCAGAAACCTGTATGTTCATCAGGTACGAAGCACGCTTGATGTCGACAGCACAACATTGGCTGAAGGTGATGGTGCGAAGATTCAGCAGCAAAACAGCGTCACATTTCGTAATCACTCCACGGCACAGACTCTCGCACTGGTGTTTGACTTAGCGTAAAAAAAGCCCCTGATATCACATCAGGGGCTTTTACTTTGTGTTCATTTCACAGCAAATGATGGCTTATTCGTCAGACGCACCTGATCCAATTTGCTGCAAGCTGTATGCGGTAAGGGGATCAACCTGCTTCACTATCTCTTCAACCTGCTTAATCGCCTCTACAGACGAGCTGGCTTTGCGATAGCTCAAGTAAATAGGGCGATGCCAGTCTTCCACTCCAGACACCTTGTAGAGCTGCCCATTAGCAATAAATGGCTCAACAAGAGATATCGGTAGGTAGGCGGCCCCACCCTTTTCTAGAATAAAGTCCAGTGCAATACGCGCAGTTGAGGTCCGTAAGAACGGCGCCGGAATTTTCGGGTGGCGCTCGGAATGCTCAGAAGCAAAACGGGTGCCCCAGTCAACGTATACGTATTTTTTATCAAATACCGTATCTAGCGAATCTTGTTCGGTCGATACCAGAACAAGCACAACATCAGCCACTTTTTTACAGTTCAGCTCATCCGCTTTTATCTGGTCAAAGGCAAATGCCATGTCCAGAGTACGCTCTAAAAGACTACGGCTGAGCATTTCGCGCCCCATGACTTCCGCCATAAAGCCATAGCCGCCGAAAGAATCGGTGACCACACTCAAACAGTTCTGTAGATACGCATCCCAAATATTCGGGGTGCCACCTAAGGTAAGTTGCAGCGCTTTACCATCATCGAGTGACAGTTCCAGCTTGGCTTGCTGCAATGTGGTGACCATCACCTCAGCGTAACTAATTAATCGCTCACCCGCAGACGTTAGCTTTATGTTATTGCGATCACGAATAAACAATTGAGTATCGAAATAACTTTCCAGTTGCTTGATGCGAGCGCTGACCGCTGCTTGGGTAATATACAAGTTCTCAGCAGCACGTCCAAAGTGACGAACCCTTGCCAGCTCTAAAAATGTTCGAAAGACCTTTACATCCATAAACCATCTCCTGGTTAATATCAAACCAGATTAACAACTATTTAAAATCATGACGATAAAAAAAATTTGTTTTTCTTTTGTTAGGTTTGCGCCTAATTTTCGCCTTAGTTCATTACATTCATCAATAACGGTTACAGAGGCTGTTGACATGTCTGACACTGAATTCCGTCATGGCAAAAAACGATTTTACGATAACGTAAAATTCCCACGCGGATTTGCAAAGTCTGGTGATTTTACTCTTGCAGAAGAGGAAATTCTAACAATTTATGGGGATACAATGCTTGGTCTGGAAACAGGCGAGTTAACACCGGAAAACAGCGAAGAGAAACACTTCGTTAAGGTGTTAGAACACCCAGGCAAAGCAAAAACCAAAATTGAGCGTACGTGGTTAAAATACACGCAACTCGCTCGTGGTCGTAAGCGCTTCCATACGCTAAACGGACGCAACAAGCCGGATGCAACGGAAGACTACACGGAAGAGAGTTTGGTTGAAGACGATTAATTAACCAGTATAACTATCTAATAGATAGTTAAGTCGAAGACTTAGACAAGCGTTCATTCGCCTTAAGAGTGAACGTTTGTGATTTGTTTCTTCTCCTAAAGCCCAAGGTCGCGTTCTCCCGAGGGCTTTATTTGATCATAAAACCGTGTTGGTTTACTTGGCAAGCATGGCAATCTTTTTCAAAAAACTCTCCTTCAAGTGTTCCTGATCGTATTCAAGATTGTAGGTATTGTGGAAACCAATCTTTAACTCCACACCGTTGCCTCTCAAAAATACGTTGTAGCCATCATAGTCAGAAAACGCCTCAACCCCTTCATAGATCTTCCCAAACTCAGTTGGGGTACCATTGTTCATAACATTTTCGTATGCCGATAATACTTTGCTTGGATCTAATTCGTTTTTCATAGCGAGTTCCTCACCAATACACACGCCTTAATTATGGATAAGGAACTGACACCTTGCCATTATCGAGCTTATCTGAAATCAAAACATTCTCATATCTACCGATGCTTGTGACTTTTCTGCGTCACGACCGTATTTCCACACGATGAAAAACTTAATTTCAGCCATGAAATTTACCTCAATACACTCTAAGCTAATAAGAAGTAAAAAACGGCATACTGGTCCTTTTTAGTGTTTTTTGATGGCTCATTTGTTGATAAAAACAACAACGCTCAAAGAAAAAGCAAATTTTTGACTTAAAACAATAGCAGTTGCCGATAACTTATTTTATAATGCGAATTAATGTTTCAGAACATCTTAAATTCAATTACTAGGGGCACAAAATGAGACTTATCCCGTTAACTCAAGCAGCACAAGTAGGTAAGTGGGCAGCAGCACACATCGCAAAACGCATCAACGATTTCCAACCTACTGCTGAACGTCCATTCGTTCTGGGTCTACCTACTGGTGGCACTCCTCTAGCAACTTACAACGCATTGATTGAACTGCACAAAGCGGGTGAAGTCAGCTTTAAGCACGTTGTGACTTTCAACATGGATGAATACATCGGTATCCCAGCCGATCACCCTGAATCATACCGTTCATTCATGTACAGCAACTTCTTCAACCACATTGATATCCAAGAAGAAAATATCAACTTGCTGAACGGCAATACTGACGACCACGATGCTGAATGCAAACGCTATGAAGATAAGATCAAATCTTACGGTAAGATTAATTTGTTCATGGGCGGTGTGGGTAACGACGGTCACATTGCGTTCAATGAGCCAGCATCTTCGCTTTCTTCTCGCACTCGAATCAAAACTCTGACGGAAGACACTCGTATCGCGAACTCTCGTTTCTTTGACGGCGACATCAACCAAGTTCCAAAATACGCTCTGACTATCGGCGTTGGCACACTTCTGGATTCTGAAGAAGTAATGATTCTGGTAACAGGCCACAACAAAGCACTTGCTCTTGAAGCTGCGGTAGAAGGCTGCGTTAACCACCTATGGACAGTCTCAGCACTTCAACTGCATCCGAAAGCCGTGATCGTATGTGACGAGCCTTCTCAGCAAGAGCTAAAAGTGAAGACAGTAAAATACTTCTCTGAACTAGAAGCAGAAAACATCAAAGGCTTCTAATCGCAGCACAATTTTTAGCCCACGCTAGAAATACAAAACCCGTGATCACTCACGGGTTTTTTTGTTTATCGTTTAATACGCTTTGATACCAAACTGACGTAACCGTTGTGGTAATACCTCATCTAACCTTTCGAGTTCACTAGCATCAACTTCAATCAAGTTGAATTGGTGTTGCTCATAAACAGAACGGATTGTCTCTCGGTTATCTTGGCTAATCTCACCATGATCACTTCCCCAAAACTGCAAATAGACTTTGCCAGTTGGCAAGTAGAAATCACTGGTGACATCCTGCTCAATCGGCAGTTGGCGTTCGTAAGCATGTACCACTCCAGCCAAATAGAGCCAGTTATCAATTAACAGCTCACCTTTCGAGCGCACATAATGTCCGTCTAAAGTGCGGTGTTTGGCTTCAAATTTTTGACGAAAACTAGAAAAAGATTTGTCCGTCGAGTGAGACTCCGCATCATGACCTAAAAACTCGACCACAGACTGTTTCAAGCGCTTGTTTTTCAGAACGACTTCGTGCCAAACAACAAAAGAATGTTGAGATTCCTTGTCAATTCTCTGCTTTCCTCCGGCTCGAAGCCCCGTGGCAGTCACGTTCCAGCCTGTCTCTGATTTATTGATCCAACCCAGTTCGCTCAATAGTTGATTAATGCGCTTCGGATTTAAGTTGAGCTTATCCCCTAGTTGCGTCGCACTGAGTGTTTTACCAGTCGTTGAAGAGAGTTCAATATGCAGTGTGGTTGGCCACACGATGAATTGACCAAATTTGGCATGTTCGACATATTCTCCGCCGAATTTAGCCCCCTCTTCCGTCAACAGCCATTTGTCGTCTTGACGTGTGATATAACCCGCTCGCTGAAGATCGGCGAACAATAGCTTGGCTTCTACATTACGCATTTTTGCTAATGCTGACGTCGATACTTTTTCAGACATGTTCTACCTCTGGCTGCTGATCAATTAGATGAATATTAACTTATTGATTTTATTACTTGAAGTGACACCTATGACAAACCTCTTAGACAATCAATAAAACCATGACTCTCACTCATCTTCTTACAGACCTTTCTATATAAACGCCAAGGTGTTATACCTATATATAACACTAACTTGGCCAAAGGGTTTCATCATGAAACATTGGCATGATCGCCAGCCAATTTTTCGTCAGTTGGCGGACCTGCTCACTCAGCAAATCCTGCAAGGAACTTGGAAGGAGGGCGAGGCTTTGCCTTCTGTTCGTAGTGTCGCTGCTGATATGAAAATTAACCACCTGACTGTCATGAAAGGCTACCAACTCTTGGTTGAACAAGGCGTCGTAGAAAAGAAACTCGGTCAGGGTATGTTTGTCTCATCTGGCGCAAAACAACGATTACTCGCCACAGAAAAAAAACGCTTCCTTAATGAGCAAATCCCTCAGATAGCCGACACGTTAAAGCATCTGGATATGTCTCTCGATGAACTTATCCTGCAACTCAAATTACAAATTAAAGGTGACCAATGAACGCAACCGTCAGTGTAAAGCACCTCTCCAAACACTATAGCCAACAAGGAGAAACACTACACGATATCAGTTTTGACTTGCATCCTGGTCAGGTGCTCGGCTTACTCGGTCACAATGGCGCTGGTAAATCGACGTTAATTAACGCGCTGCTCGGCGCTCATGAATATAAAGGCACGATTCGCATCAACGGCTATGAGCCCGTCATGCAACGCCACAAAATCATGCAGCACTTGTCGTATATTTCAGATGTGAATGTGTTGCCAGACTGGATGACAGTCGAACAGCTGCTGGCCTATACCGAGGGGGTTCACCCAGGTTTTGATCGTCATAAAGCCGATGCCATACTTCACCAAACTGATATCAAAGCAAAGTCTCGCATTCGCGCGTTGTCAAAAGGGATGAAAGTACAGCTGCATCTGGCGATAGTCATCGCGACCAATACGCAAATTCTGATCCTTGATGAGCCTACTCTCGGTTTAGACTTAGTTTATCGAGATACATTTTATCGCCATCTACTGGAATGGTTTCACGATGGTGAACGCATATTGATCATCGCCAGCCATGAAGTGGCCGAAATCGAACACCTGTTAACGGATGTCCTGATCCTCAAACACGGTCATTCTGTTTTGCAAACCTCGATGGATAAAATCCATGAAGACTACTTCATTCTTGATGCACAAGATCAATACCATCGACAAATTGAAGCGATGCATCCTCTCTCTTCCCAAAAAGGGCTTGGTACAACGAAGTGGTTATTCCCTTCAAGGTACGCCGCACAAGTCGATGGCTTAGGTGACATTCACGGTGTCACGCTTGCTGATCTGTTTCTCGCGTTGCAAAAAGGGGTAGCTTAATGCGTTCTATAATGACGATGTTAAATAAAGAATGGCTAGAAAACCCACTCGTGTCTCGGGTGCCATTTTTTATGTTTGTCTGTGGGACCTTGTTGTTTATCGGTTTAATGAGCAACTCGAACCTTCAGCAAAATTTCTTCTTCCAAATGAGTGTCGGCGGTGATGCCAATGGTATCCAAAAACAGCTGGGGGAAGAGTTAAGTTCTCTCATTGCGGGAGGTGCAGGCTTACTTTCCATTCTACTCGGTACCCAATATTTTCCAAGAACGCTACGCAAAGAGCGTTCAGAAGGCAGTATCATGTTCTGGCGTAGTATGCCGATCAGCGATGTTCAGACGCACGTCGTCAAGCTCGTCTTTGGACTGTTAGTGATACCTTTAGTGTGTTCTGCCTTGGTGATCATTGCCGATTTTATGTTGTGGTCACTCAACGTATCCACCAATCATCAAATCGGTTTCTTGTATCGCTACTCATCAGTAGGCTATGTCTTACTGCATTGGAGTGAGTTTCTATTAAGGATGGGGTTGGCTGGTTTTCTGCTGCTACCTTTGGCTTTAACCACCATGGTTATCTCACAGAAAGTAAACTCACCGCTGGTGATCTTATTTATCGCTATTTATGCGCTGCGCTGGATGCCGATCGCTTTGTTTGGTTATTACGGAGTGGATCAGTTCTTTTCTGAGATATTCACCCTGCCTTTCCACGCGATCATCGCGCCAAATCCACTGGATGCAGTAGCTGAAGTTGGAAAAACTAATCTCGGAATTTATGTCTTTATTGGCTTATTAGCCTGGGCAGCATGCCTGAGAGTCAGCCGAACCATTCAATAGCGGTAGAAGCTCGACGCTGAACTCAAAAACAAAAAATGGTCACAACTTTCGTTGTGACCATTTTTTCACTTCTCTTTTCTCTTAGCCAAGAAACGAGATATATCCTTGTAGGATGACTAAGTTGACGATATCGATAAAGAAAGCCCCCACAATCGGCACGACCATAAATGCCTGAGGTGACGGACCATAACGGTTAACGATAGAGCCCATATTCATTACCGCTGTTGGCGTGGCACCCAAGCCAAAACCACAGTGTCCACCAGCAATGACGGCAGCATCGTAATTGCGCCCCATGACTTTAAACGTCACATAGTAGGTAAAGATTGCCAGTACCGCAGACTGCACAGCCAGAATCACCAAAAATGGAATCGCCAAATCGAAGATATTCCACAGTTTCAGGCTCATTAATGCCATCGCCAGGAACAGGGATAGCGACACTGTCCCGAGCATATCGACCGTTTCTGCATCCAACTTGCGAATTTTGGTCACTTCGAGGAAGTTGGTCACAATCACGCCAATAAACAGGGCATACACAAAATCAGGAATCATCAGCCACGAGATTTCAAACGTACTTACCCATTGCTCTAAGTATTTAGCGCCAGTGACACAAATCAGTAAAAAGAACAGCTTCTCAACCACTTTTTTAGCGGTCACTTTGTCTTCTTCATACTCGTTGTAGGTGACTAATTCTGGGAATTTTTCATGCGTTTTTGCGCTGCGACCATATTCCGATTCAATACCATGCTTATCCACCAGACGCTCAGCCATCGGGCTGCCGATAATACCGCCGATGATCAAACCAAATGTGGCCGACGCCATCGCGATTTCCAAAACGTTATTTAATCCATATACGTCCTGAAAAGTTTGAGACCAGGCCGCGCCAGTTCCATGTCCGCCAGAAAGCGTGATAGAGCCAGCAATCAGCCCCATTAGTGGATCTAAGCCCAGTGCTGCTGCGAGTGAGACGCCCACGCCATTTTGGATGATGATGTAGAATGAAGCCACAGCCAGGAAGATGAAAACCTTAGCGCCACCTTTCATCAATTGGGTGTAATTTGCCGCTAAGCCGACGGTTGAAAAAAACATCAGCATAAACGTGTTTTGTAATGGAAGATCGAACTCTAAATCGATGCCGTAGAAATGAAGTGTCGTAATAATGCAGGCGACGATAAGACCGCCTACAATCGGCTCTGGTATGTTGAACTTACTTAAAACTGGCAATCTGGCATTCACGAAATGCCCTAGAAATAGCACACTGATCGCAACCATGAAGGACTCCAGAGCCCCGATAGATATTATATGATTCATATCACCTCTTATTGTTGTCCTCTTCATCCTCCATAATGATTGAGTGTTAATTTAACCGTATTCCAATAGCAAATATTCTCACTGATGTGTTCAAAAATATTCTAAAGATCATGCAAATGCGCGATAGACTCTATGAGAGCGCATTAAAATGTAAGCAGAAGGGGGACTTGTTATCGAGTAGTTTACTTACTCTGACTCATGGATATTTAAATGAGCCGAATCCAGAGAAACTCTCAAGCAACAACAAAAATGTTCGCTATAACGGAGACAGATTATAGCATATCAGCAAAAACTGTCTTTATTTCAATAACATTCATGTAGCCTATGGTTTGCAGTCAAACCTATTCACAATGCACGATTGCTCTATCGAAAATATAAAATGGAATAGGCTAGAATCAACATCGCTGACACAACGTATAACAAAGTGTATTCAAAACGGTATTCTTAGCAGAAACGTAAGGAGCAGCTATGGCAAAACTCACCATATTTTATGATGGTACCTGTCCGATTTGTGCCAAAGAGATGAGAGCGTTGACAAAGCGCGATACGCCTCAACATATCCGCATCGTCGATATTTATAGTGAAGCATTCTCTGCTTACCCACAAATCGATGCCGCCAAAGCAAATACCATACTCCACGCTTTGGACGACTGCGGTAATTTACTGCTTGGTTTGGACGTCACCTATCGAGCCTGGCAGCTGGTGGGTAGAGGTTGGCTGTATGCACCATTACGTTGGCCTTTGATTAGACCGGTTGCCGACTGGCTGTATATAAAATTCGCCAACAACCGATACCGCATCTCTTACTGGCTCACGGGCACATCGCGCTGTGGCACCGATCAATGCTCAAGATAATACGAACATGTTATCGCTTGGGCTATAATGCCAGTCCCAAACACCACTAGAGAACCACTCATGATCATTATGACAACCAATTTCGGTGATATAGAAATTGAACTGAATACCGAAAAAGCCCCCGTAAGCTCAAGAAATTTTAAAAGATACTGTGATGACGGCTTTTATAACGGTACGATTTTTCATCGTGTCATTAAGGGATTTATGATCCAAGGTGGTGGCCATACTGAAGACATGGCAGAGAAACCTACCCGAGCACCTATTGCAAATGAAGCAAATCGCGGCTTAAAAAATACTATTGGTACTATTGCAATGGCTCGCACCGATGCACCACATTCCGCCACGGCACAGTTTTTCATTAACTTGGAAGATAACGACTTCCTCGACCACACCGCAACGACAAATCTCGGCTGGGGCTACGCAGTATTTGGCAAAGTTTCCGCTGGTATGGATGTAGTCAATCGCATCGCAGATGTGAAGACAACCTCTAAATTCGGTCATGATGACGTTCCTTGCGATCCGATTATTATCGAGAAAGTGACCGTCAGGGACTAAACCTCCGTGCACACTAATACGCCACAATTTCACAAAAATTGGTAGATATACTGTTAATGGAATAAGAGCGTAGTTTACAGTGTAAAGAACAAAGCGCCTTGCAAAGTCACGGTCACATACCTTTGAATAAACTTTGTGAGGCTCGACTTACCGCCAATTTCGTATCACCAATATGGACAAGCATTCGTCCTGAAAAATCTTTGTTAACTTTATTGATTTTACAAACCTGAACGACAGTTGAACGGTGAACTTGCCAAAACTGGTCAGGATTAAGTTGTTGGATCAGTTCTTTTAACGATGTTCGAATCAGGTATTCCACAACCCTCCCCTGCCCTTGCTGTGCATAGACCGAGACGTACTTCTCTTCTGTCTTGAAATAGAGCACATCAGAGGTAGCGATCAAATGAATGTCTTCCCCCTGAGTGGCTTTAATCCATTGCAGATATTGGGGAGTTTGGGGCGCAGACATTTGCTGAAGCTGCTCTAACAAGCTATTCATCTGCATGTTGCCGCTGTCTTGCACACGATTAGCAAGGCGCGCTTGAACACGTTCACAAGTGGTTTGCAGCCGATCATCCGAGATAGGTTTGAGTAGGTAATCTGCCGCATTTTGTTCAAACGCTTTAATCGCGTAATCGTCGTATGCGGTAACAAAAATAATCAAAGGTGGATTCACCATACGATTAATTTTTCGCGCTAAACTCACCCCGTCTAAAACGGGCATGCGAATATCAAGAAAGGCGATGTCGGGTTGTTTATTTTGAATGGTACTCCAAGCCTGCTCACCGTCCGCGACTTTTGCGACCACTTCCAGTTCTGGCCATACTTCAGCCAGGCTTTTGTCCAAATGATGCCTCAGCAACGGCTCATCGTCGGCAATAATTGCAGTGATTCCAGTCTTCATTTCTCCATATCCTTGTTTAGATTACCACTCAATTGGCCAGCTTAAACGAACACTGACACCACCCTCGGCAAGCTCACTGATTAACACCTGCCCTTCTCCGGAAAATAGAGCATCAATTCGCTGCTTTAAGTTGCTAAGCCCAATCCCCGATCCACAATGTTGGCTGACGTGGTTCAGCCCGACACCCGAGTCTCGGACTTCAATTTCAAGTAACTGGTTGTCACGTTTGATCCGCAGACTCACTTCTCCCCCTTCTCGCTTCGGTTCAATGCCGTGAATAATGGCGTTTTCAACCAGCGGTTGTAGCATCATTGGTGGCAGCTCGAGTTGCCCAGTTCCTTCCTCTACGTCAATGGAGTATCGCAAGCGATCACCTAAGCGAATTTGTTGGATCGCGAGATACGCCTCAATCAATGCGGTTTCATTGTCGATGGTCGTGTTTTGTTCACGTGAGCTTTTTAATGTCGCACGCAATAATGCGGTGAGCTGATCAAGCATCTTTCTGGCTTTATCCACGTCTTGTGACATTAGCGCACTGATGTTCGCCAATGTATTAAACAAAAAATGCGGCTCAATTTGGCTTTGCATCTGTTTCAATTGACTGAGTAATAAGGCGCGCTCTTTTTCCGCTTTCTCGAGCTTGATGGTTTCCAATTCACGCTGTGCGATGGCTTGCTTCTCTCGCGAGTGAAAATAGAAAAAACACATGGCACTGAACAACAATCCCATTAAACCGATGGGCAACATGCCAGAGATCCCGAAGTATTCACCAAGCCAAAACTGTGCATTTACCACCCCAAACAGTAAACATGCGGTGAGAGAAATGGTAATTTCCATTACACGCGGGATGGTGGGAAAGAGTTTGTCGATCAACCACGAGAAAAAAATGGCCGAGTAGCCAAAGCCAAAACTGACCAGTAAATGAATATATAACGGGCCGCCCCATACAAAGAGCGTCATTACAGCAATAAATAGGCAGAATAAAGAGGTCTCCACCAAACTTCTTCGCCATCCACCTTCTTTCATTGACTTCCCTGAGAACATTTAGAATTTCCCTTTTATATTAAAGACAATCATATATTTATCATTGATCTGCTCATACGCGGATTGCTTATCTCCAGATAAAAATCGTGCAGCAGCTTCCAGTTCCACACTTTGCTCACCAGTATCAATCCATTGGTAACTCACCCATTGAGTCACTATCGCACCGCCGTCTTGTGGAGAAATCAAGACATCAAGCGTTGGTGTGACGTCACTTAACCAACCCATATTCTCTGTCATAAACGTCGCGCCACTCCATGACGCCCAGGCTTCTACATCCCAACTCCAATGCAGCATCACGTTATGTTGCACAATATTGGCATGCTGAAAACCTTGCGCGTAACTGCTCGCAAGCAACCAAGTTGAGGGGAATGAAGAGAGTAAGTCACCACGGCTTATCGCCTTCTCCCATTCGCTCGTTGACCAGGCACGGCTGTCATACCAATATTCTGCGATTACGTTATGCCCAGCTTGGTTAGCCCAGTTAAGTCCAACCAAAGCTTGAAATACACTGCCTTGGTTATCAACAGACACAGGCTGTTCAAGCTGATCAGAAATCTGATAACTGACACTCTGCTTTTGCCATAGAAGAGAACTGTGCATGGCTATCGACTCGTCCCAAACGGTAATCACGCTGGCGCCAAATAAGCCGCGGCGAACATCATCGTAATAACCAATCCATTGGTATTCCGTGTCATCCACCAGCATATAACGACGTACACCAACACCTTGCTGCTCGGTCGCTTGATCCAATGCACTTTGATCTTGTTGCCCCCAACTTGAGTCTGTGGCAATCAAAGTCCATTCACCGGCTAAATCGTAATGAGAAACAGAAAAAACGCCCGCCCCTTCTTCTGCCACTAAACCAACTGGATTTTGTCGGTAGGGTTTGAACAAATCCAAAACACGGTAGCCATACCCCACGCCCCAATCGACACGTAATTTACCCACACTGATATCGAGAATAGCATTACCGACTTGCCATTCGTCTTGCCAGACAAGCTCTCGTATTAAGAGTTGGTTGTCTGATTCGCTCCCCCATCCTTTTCGGCCATGCTGATTCAGATACAAGCCTTGGCTATAAAACGAAAATAAGCCACTGATGTTTTGGTAGTTCATTTGCACATCAAGCAGCGCATTGAGCGAGTCACGAGAGTCTCCTTGCGCTGGAATGAAATGAGTATCGCGTTGCTTAACGGTCTCGTAGCTCAACGCCCAATCCCATTCGAGACTCAGTTCGTTACCCGCCAATACGGGGGAAGCGAAAACGCCAACCAAAAGGCTTACGATACAAGTAGTACAAAATCGCATATTGGTCCCCTACCGCAGCCTACAATTGCGAGGTGTTCGCTTTTGGCAAATAGCTGGGATTGTAGAACTTGTCGTCCAACTGCCATGGCAAGATCGCCTGATACTCGATCACCGTCTTTTTGCTTGGCTGGATGCTGTCCAACAAGGTCATCTCACTGACGTAATCTCGCGTCTCTTTCGTTGCTCGGCGGTAGTACGCTTGCTTAGCGAGTTTGCCTGAACGTAGATAAAGATCAGCTTTGATTGGAAACGCATCCTGCTTTGCCAGCCATAGATCGATCTTCTGATAGCTCGCGCCTGCAGTTTTAGCGGTCAGGACAAGATGGTAAGTGGCAATGCTCTTGCCGCTAACAGAGGTGGTTTCTGTCGCTTTCCACTCTCCCTGATAATCTTGGCTCCAGGTGAGTGTAGATATATCTCCGATCGATGCTTCACCCAGTAACTTTTGCATTGGTGTAATGCGAATCGGGCGGCGGCTTTTAGGCATTTGCAGCCAGTAGTTATCACCCATCATCAGCATTTTTTGACCGGCTTCGACTGCCGATTTAAACACCACGAGTGACTCTCGATTGGGACGAGTATAAACATGGTACAAGCGAGTCTTATCCAATTCTTGATCTTGGTACAAGCGCACCAACGATACGACTTTAGATGATTGATCCTGTAAGCGGTAGCCATCGGCTTTTTCCATCAATTGCGCCACTTGCTGTGTATCCAGCGCTTGCACATTTGCGGAGACTGCGCCGCAGATTACTATCACCGCCAGTGGCATGGTTCGTTTGAAATTAAACATAAATCAGTGCCTCCGTAATAGGCTTGTTCACCCCTTTGCGTGCCGAGAAAAACGCCGCAACCAGACAAATCAGTAGTACTGCAAATCCGGCAACCGCAACGAGATCCCAAGAGAAGTAAATAGTGAGAGGATATCCTTCCGTGCGTCCTGGCGGTGGCGGCATCTGCACGTCTACCACCATCAATAAAACCGTTACGACGGCGGTCAGCAGCGCGCCAATCAAGCTGCCAATCACGGCAAGCAACCCCGCTTCTCTTAAGAACCCGGCTATAATTTCACGCGGATAACTTCCCAGCGCAGACAACGTACCTATCTCACGCGTTCGCTCCGTAACGGACATAGTCATGGTGTTAAACAGCGCGACAAAAACCACCAGTGCCATTACCGCTCCCATGATGCCGAAGATCCGGTCGTACAATCCCTTCACTTTGAGATAAAAGAACGCTCTTTCCTGCCAAGGTGTGATTTCAACCTCTTGATTACCGAAGCTTTGTTTTTGATTCGACAGAATTGTTGCCACATCTTGTCTGACCTTGTTTGTCAGATTGGTATCGAATAAGAAAACCGATAAGGTACTGACTTTGTCCGAACCGAGCAAAGACTGCGCGCTATGGATGTGTACATACAACTGACGTTTATCCAGCTCTGGAACGCCCGTTGAATAGATGCCGCGGACTTTAAAGTCGTACGCATTGAGCGCGCCGTCCGTCGTCGTAGCCAGTAGCGTGATCCAGTCGCCTACGTTTACGTTTAGATTGCTGGCGAGATCCACACCTAACATCACTTCCGGTTCAGCTGGGTCATAACGTGAAGCGTGGATATTGGACAGCGTCTGCCCTGCTCTCACATCCAAAAATGGCCCTTTCATATCGAACTCCCGGTCATTCACACCTATACCGATGAAAATGGATGACTTACTGCCGTTGGAAACCAGCCCGTTAAACTCCACACGCGGCTGCACGCCTCGTACTTCATTAATACCGATAAGTTGCTTGGTAAAAGCATCAACATGGCTTAGACCATTGCTTAGAGGCATTTCCTCCTCTTTCGTGAAATATCCAGGTGTTGTTAGGGTTAAATGCCCGGTATCGCGCGCGGTTGCCTCTTTCAAACTGTCATAGGTATATAAGCCGAAACCGCCTGCACTGGTCAGGGCAAATACAGCAATGGCGATAATCAGCATCGAAAGCAGGCTACGGCGGCGGTTACGCTGTAGGTTGAGCCACGCAAGACGAACTGAATCTGGGATTAACTTGCCCATGAAACCTCCTCAGCCCCGAGAGGCGTGTGAGTCATGTTTCCGTCAACCAGCTCAAGAGTACAATCGCAGCGTGAAGCCATTCGCATATCGTGAGTCGCAATAATGAAAGTGGTGCCCCTTTCGTGCCCCAGTTTTTTCATGATTTCGATAACCTTATTGGCACTTTGGCTATCCAGACTGGCAGTGGGTTCATCAGCAATCACCAATGCCGGTTTATGGACCAACGCTCGTGCAATGGCGACGCGCTGCTGCTGCCCTCCCGACAAATTATCTGGCATATGGTGAACAAACTCCCCAAGGCCCACGAGGTCTAGCATTTCGTGAGCGAGTCTGGTTTGTTCGGCTTTGGAAAAACCGTTGAGATGCAGCGGATAAGCAACGTTCTCTAAAGCCGTCATCACGGGCACTAAATTGAATTTCTGGAATACAAAGCCGAGCTTTTCTCGGCGCATTTTAGCGGCTTGTATTTGCCCGGTTGGGTATGGGCTTCCTTTAAAGGTCACTTGCCCGTGATAATGCGTATCCAGCATGCCTAGAATATTGAGGAGCGTGCTTTTTCCCGAACCAGAAGGACCACACAGCGCCACCATCTCTCCGGCAAACACTTCTCCCGACACATTTCGCAGTGCATGAACCGTCTGGCTTCCTAAGACATAATCACGACTGAGTTGATTGAAAGTGATCACAGTGGCTCCTTACTGCTTCGCGAGCAGTTCCTTGGCGTTTTGCGTTTCAATGTTGTCATAACCTAAGCGCTCCATCTCATCCAACCAAGCTTGGGCTTGTGTCTGATCGTCAGCGCGTAAAGCAGAATCAATGGCGTAACGGTAAACCCATGCAGTAGCGGAAAAAGGCTGTTGCTGGAAACTTGGATCATTGATCAAGGCAAGAAACAGCTCATAGCCTCGCTCAAAGTGATTGAACATATCAGGAAGTGCTGTGTATGTTGTCGCCGCCATCGCAGTCGCTAACAGATATTCTGGTAAGCCTTGCAATCGTTGCTGCTCTTGAACCGGTATCGGCTGGCTAGCCATTAAATCCAAACCCTTTTGTATCGTCGCCAGACCTGACTCGGTAAATTTCATCTTATTCCAAGGCATAAACGCTTCCCGACCTTGAAGAGTTTGAGTGCAGCCGAGGTACACCAAAGTCAAAGGCGTAGCGCCTTGCTGCTCGATAAGAACCACTAGTTCGTCATGAACGCTGTCGACCAAAGCTGAATTCCCTTGTTCAGCTTGATTAAATCGGTGAAGTAACGACTCCGTAGGATTGGCAAATGCGAAACTACTGTTCAGTGCGAGAACGGAAAACAAGGCGATGAATAATTGAAATCCCGATCGGAAGTACGAATTGAAAACCATCATAGTAATTGTCCTTTATTAATATGGATTAGATGGTTTCAGATTAAGGAAAGGTGCCCTCCCCTGCTTAGGGATGCGACCAATGGTGTTTTTGCGGAGTGAATGGGGACCAGCACGGATGAATGGTTGTATCGGCCTCCCAATCAGAAAGATTAAAGACTTACCCAACACGATCAAAAAAGGCTTCCCGAAGGAAGCCTTTCAATCGAATTCGCGAACGAATTACAGCTCAGCGTTATGGTAAACCTGCTGAACATCATCACAGTCATCAAGAAGGTCTAGGAACTTCTGGAATTTCTCAGCATCTTCACCCGCGATTGGCGTTTGAGTTTGAGGAACGAAAGTGATTTCTTCCACATCAATCGTTAGATCTGGGAATGCGCCGTTCAAAGCTGTTTTCGTTTTGAAGAACTCAGTATGAGGTGCAAATACTGTGATCACACCGTCTTCTAGTTCAACGTCAGTGACATCAACATCTTCCATCATTAGCGTTTCCAGAATGATTTCATCATCATCGCCTTTGAACTGGAATACCGCTTGGTGATCGAACATGTGAGATACCGAACCTTCAACACCAATTTTCGCGCCTGTTTTTACAAAACACTGGCGAACATCTTGGAAAGTACGGTTGCCGTTATCGGTTAGACAATCAACGATGACACTTGTGCCACCTGGGCCAAAGCCTTCGTAACGCGCAGGAGCGTAATCTTCACCGCCACCGCCACTCGCTTTATCAATCGCTTTGTCGATAACGTGTGCAGGAACTTGGTCTTTTTTCGCTTTCGCGATCAGGTGCTTAAGAGACAAGTTCATGTCTGGGTCTGCACCGCCATTTTTCGCACACATGTAAATTTCTTTACCGTATTTGGAATAAACTTTAATTTTTGCGCCTGCAGTTTTCGCCATAGAGGCTTTGCGCACTTCAAAACTTCTTCCCATCGGGATGTTCTCTCTAAATTCAAATTTAATGCGAAGGATTTTAGCAAAAAGCGAAACGTTTTCAATTTTCGCTCTGCTGAGGAATGGGGGAAGTTACCTCATTCGCCGCGTTGATTCCTATCAAGGCCACGATTCGCTTTACGCGACGCCCATTACTCGCTTGTACTTTTCAACCGATTGCTGGAAAAATGCTTTTTCATCAGCATCGTTAATCTTAGATAATTGCTCTTCTATTGCTTCGGGGCCAGATTTGGCCTCTCTGAGTTTCCAAACCAAAAACGAAGCTTGCTTATCCAGTTCGATTTTGTTTTTTTCATCAGGCGGCAACAGGGATAGATTAAACGACATTCACAGCCTCAAGGTACTTTAAATACTAGCCGCGCACTATAGCATACCGACTATAGATTGGAGAATAGAAACGCACTTATCTTGATCAATTTCAAGTTACCGATGTGACTATCCCATCGAATTTCAACGCTTTTGGCGACGAATTAAAATTCTGTTGACGCGCGGCACTGCTATCCCCTGCTTAAAAATCTTATTTACACTGTAAAACAGCGAGTGATAACCATAGGCCAGCGAGCATGGTATCCAGCAAAGTCTGTCATTGTGCGGCTATAGTTTTACAACAAGGAAAGCTGACAAAAACATTACCCATTGAAGTTGGTTCGATGAGTCATAAAATGAAAAAGGGTAGCAATGAGCTACCCTTTGAATTGTTTGTTGATGACAAAGATGAATCAGTGGATCAAACCCAGTTCTTTGGCTTCTTCAATCGTCAAACCACTTTCACGGATTTCACGAAGTGCCTCAATGCGTCTTCTGGCTTCTGCCGATTTCACGGTTTTGTCAGGCTGCACAACGGATTCTTCTTCAGGTAATTCCCATTTGTGAGCGATGTTACTCATTTCTTCATGGTCGATAGAATTAATGGACATATTTCCTCCGAACACACCATGTTTTCGATGAGTAATCTATAGCAAACCCCATCAGGTGTGGTAAGCAAAACAGTAGGGAAATGTGAACCCTCCCGACCTTTCGTTAACTCATTAATAGTTTCATCATTTAAGTTTTGCCAAAGTAACAAATTAGGATTAAATTTGAATGATTACCCCTAAGAAAAGTGTGCTGATCCAGCTCTCATTTTCGTCCTCTCAGACATTTTTAACGTACACCGTAAACCTGTTTTTATTTCACTTAACTTTCGAGTCACTTCACCGATTCTCTATCTGTCACTTTCTAAAAACCGTCCCAACATGCTAATGATAATAATTATCTTTTAGATTGGTAAGGTGTTTATATGAGTGGTATTAACTTAAATCATGCATACCACAATGATCCGGTCATCCAGATCAGAGAGTTGTGTGTCGATTACATCACAGATAATGGTGATTTTAACGCAGTGAAATCCGTCAGTTTTGACATAGGCAAAGGGGAAATATTTGGTCTTGCTGGTGAATCAGGGTGTGGGAAAAGCACCATAGCATTCTCCGTGAATCGTCTCCATAAGCCACCTGCATTTATTTCTGGCGGCAAAATACTGTTTGAGGGAAAAGATATCCTTAATCTCTCGGATTCTGAGCTAACGGCTTTACGATGGAGTGAAATCGCTATGGTTTTTCAAAGTGCGATGAACTCACTTAACCCTGTCTTAACGATTCAAGAGCAATTTGCCGATGTATTGCGTCACCATCAAGGCTTAACCAATGCTCAAGAGAAGGATCGAGCCGAGAAGTTGATGGACTTGGTCAACATTCCTCGACAGCGACTAAGCGAATACCCCCATCAGTTTTCTGGCGGGATGCGTCAGCGCTTGGTCATTGCCATCGCCCTGTCTCTTAATCCGAAACTGATCATTATGGACGAGCCAACGACAGCTTTAGATGTAGTTGTACAACGAGAAATTTTGCAGCAAATCTATCAGCTTAGAGATGAATTCGGGTTCTCGATTCTTTTTATCACCCATGACTTGGCACTAATGAGCCAATTGTGCGACAGAATCGCCATCATGCGCCACGGAGAAATTGTTGAAGTCAACCAAGCTTACGACATTCGCAATCATCCTCAACATCCCTACACGCAGAAGCTTTGGGCTTCTTTCCCCAATATCCACGACGTCCACAAACAACCTGAGACACTAGGAGCCTAATCATGAACCAGCCTATTATCCAAATGAAAGATGTGATTAAAGAGTTCAAAGTCGGCGGCGGTCTTGAGAAAGAAGAAACCTTTCGCGCTCTGCAAGGTGTTAGTTTTGATCTTTATGCCGGGAAAACCCTGGCTTTGGTCGGTGAATCAGGGTGCGGTAAAAGCACCTGTGCGCGCTTGATCACGAAAGTCTATCCGGCAACTGAGGGCAAGATCCTGTTTAATGGTACCGACATCAATGAGATCACGTCTCGATCTGATATCCAAGCGTACCGCAGTAAAGTACAAATGGTCTTTCAAGATCCTTTTGGCTCACTCAATCCAACGCATACTATTCGCCATCACCTCACGCGTCCTATCAAAATTCATAAGCAAGTCAAAACTGATCGTGACATATCTGCCCGCTTGCTGGAGCTGTTGAAGCTGGTGGAACTTCCAGAGGAAACGTTAAATAAGTTCCCACACGAGCTAAGTGGTGGCCAGCGCCAACGGGTTAATTTAGCGCGTGCTCTCGCCGTTGGATCACAAATAATTCTCGCGGATGAACCGACATCAATGCTTGATGTATCCATTCGCTTGGGCGTCTTGAATTTAATGCAGAGAATGAAGCAAGAGCTTGGCATTGGCTTTTTGTATATAACTCATGATCTGGCAACCGCACACTACATCGCAGAAGAAACCGCGGTGATGTACAAGGGGCAAATCGTTGAATGGGGTGATACTCACTCAATACTCAAGAACCCGCAGCACCCTTATACTAAGCTGTTGATTTCTGCCGTGCCCGATCCAGACCTCCCCTTTGGTAACTTAGTGAAAAATGAGCCAAACTATTCAGTAGACGCCGATGAGATTCGTAGTCGAAGCAGTATCATTGTCGACGAATTTGATCAAATAGGGCCAAATCACTTTGTAAAACAATGGACTGAGGCAGCGTAATGGAATTGAGTACTTGGCAAGATCAGATCTCGATGTGGTATGAACATCGGAAGAATGATCAAGTTGGTAAATTGGAAACGATCTTATACCAGGCACCAGATGAGGTCTTTGGGCCTAAGCTGTGCGAGCGACAAAGTAAAGCGATTGCTTGTTGGCTTGACGGTTGTTTACGAGTATTCCAACACGCCAGGTATCATGACCATCTAAAAGCCTACCAAACCTTGCTCTACGCAAGTGCAAAATTGGAACAAGCTGCGTGTCAGGTATCAACCGATATTGAGATTAAGGACTGGTGTTTGAAACGTTTGCAGCATCTCACGGTGCTCGCTTTAGAGTTTTGTAATCAGCAGTGCGATCAAAGTGAGTGGCAACAACAAGCTCACAGCTTGATCGAGTCACATGTGGCGTTGATGCGATCTTTAAATTGGAATGAAACCAGGAAGCATGATCAAGGTTTACGTCATTAACCCGGAAAGATGATCAAGGTTTTCCCTGAATTTGAGACAAAAAAAAGCGAGTTTCCTAAGCAGAAACTCGCGAAGTCTATTCAGAATGAATGTAACAATATATGAGCCTATCTATTAATCATCAGAAAGGACAAAAGGTTGTCTATTCGAGATCAAGCTTAGTCTCGACTCTGAATCGCTATGTCATGATTTTGTTAGAGTTAGGTCTGTTTTCTATTATCGAAATATATATTTACATTTAAAATCAATCAGTCACATTAATCGGTTTCAATTCATAAACCTGAATGATGTTAAATCGCCATTTCATCAAGAGCTCGATACACCATCTCATCCATATGGCCATCATAAATTTGTCTGCAGACCTTGCGCCGAACAGCTAAACCAGCAATCAGACGCTCAATAGTGAGATGTTTGAGATCATTTTGCGTATTGAACAGCTCAACGGTCTTACTCAGAGTCTCATAAGGTAATGGGTCATCTCCAACTCTTAACCAATCAAGCTTCTCAATGTACTCAGAGCACTCTTCCTTAATCGAGGCGTACGAGTGCCCTGTCATTGCTGATAACGCCGTTATGCTGCGTTCCAGAGCCTCTGGTGAGGTATATTTGGATAGAGTAATGGTAATTTCATCTGCATTAATCTCAACCAGATGTTTTCTTTGCTTGATCCTACGCCCTAAATTACCACGAGGAGACGGTGCTTTGCGCTGAATAGGCTCAAATTCGCCGTCAATGATGCCTGAGAGCTCTTCTAGCTGTTGTTTGGATACCATCTCATTACGAAGTGGGTTTGGCAGCGTAGGAGCCATGTTACGCTTTCCTGCGTTTGTGGTACGAGCACGTGAATAACGCAAGACTTCCTCAACATCACACTTGATATCGATCTGGTAATCCATGATTTTACCTTTCTCGATCATGGTTTCGATCGTCAGGTGGTAGCCCCATAAGTTAACAACAAAAAGATCTTCCGTCCCTTTTCCATCAGATAATCGTTTCAGTTCCCGGATAAGATCCATGGAGAATCGACGCCACTCGATGTTACGCGCTAACTTCTGATTCAGTTCACTAAGCAACATACAATCCGTATGGCGACGAACCATGCGGCTACGGAAAAAGGAATATAACTGGAACACCAAAGTATGTTGTTTCAGAATCTCTGGTGGAAACAGGAAGAAGTAATCACGAGTCAGTAATTCCTCGTAAAACGACGGCTCCCAAACCAATATGTACAAATTAGGTTTGATTCGGATCTCACCGTCGCTGCCCTCAACTGGCGCTTCTTCTGATGCGGTGATCGTTCGCGCTAGAAAGCGGAATCGATCACTTTTAAAACCTTCCGGCATGTTTTCACTTAACCAGCGGCCTGTAAGCTCATGCAACTGGAAGTCGGTGAATTCGATTCTATCGATACTGTCACGAATGGAATCACGAGCAGGTCCACTGTCCTTTTTGCCACGCAATGACAGGATGTCGGTGATATACAGCGGTGTTTTATTCGGTACATGAGCAGCATCAAGATGGTACTGATCTTTGTGATGATCATGGTATTGCACGGTCAGGGTAAACAGCGCAAACAAGGTCATCAGATCATCGACTGTCATGATATTTTTTGACGATCGAGTTTCTATTACCGCTTTCGTACCAGAGATCGACACCATCGACTTCTGATAACTCTTACGAGTTCGTGGTGGCGCCAAAGCTTGGTCGATGATCCCTGCCCAATTAGTTGGAGATACGACGAATTGATCCGCTTCATCTTTCATCGTCGGCGGCGTGTTTAAGCCATGTTCTGTCAGCAAGCGTTTGTTTACTTGCGTCTGAGCTAGTGCTTTTGAGCGTTTTTGTTTTTCATTCTGGCGGACTTTTTCAGTAACTAAGCTCGTTGCACCCAAAGCGGAAATGAGCTTATTGGGATTAACAAACGTGTGAAGCATGGTTTTACCTGCCAGTCCTTCTTCAAAGCGAACTGGAGTTTGCGTAAATAAACCAATGTTCACCGCTGCTCGTAATCGTTGTTGTAACGCAGCACGAGTCAGTTGACCATCTGTTGCTTCAACGATTTCAGTGGTTGATACAAGTCCATCTTTGCTGCTGAAACCTCTCAACGAGATCAGATTAAGCAATTCTAAGATGCTTTTGGTCACCCCTTTGAAGTGTTGGTATTGTTCTACCCAATCTGCAGAAGATTCGTGCACTTCAAAAAGATGCCCGTCTTTGTGGCTTCTTGGTGCTTTAATCAGAATTTTTTCATCAGCCATCATTTTAGATCCAGATCACACTAGCCGTAGTTGTGCTATGGTTCCGAAGAATAAAGAAAAACAGATCATAAATAAAGAAAAAATCTTGTTTTTTAAATAACTGATCTTTTTGATTATTCTGATCTTAATTGATTATATGATCTATTGATCTGGCAATTTTCATTATTTTAAGTTGTTGTTATAAAAGGGAATTATTGAAACCCCTTTCGGAACCATGATCATGAATATAACGAAACAATGATCAACAATATCTTGAAAGCATGATCATATCCTCTCGTAAGCATGATCATTAAGTTTCTGAAAAGATGATCAAAATGGTCTTGAAACGATGATCATGACATTTGTACAGGTTATCCACAGAAATGCGGGTTTGCTTGATTAACAAAGGTGTAAACACCATGGATTTTACCGCCTCCTTGGTTCCGGATCGATGATCAAGAGTTGCGTTAATGCCAAGTTAAAGTCTCATTTCGGCGGTAATTTATTCATGTGCTGAAAATATCATCAGATATCAGTACTAAGCGTGTAAATCCTATATCTGTTCTAAATTTAGGAAGCATGATCATGATAGCCGTACTTATCAAATACCATGTTTTTATTTCATCGTTCCGAGGTTTGTTTACGCTTGATTCTCTGAATGCCCCAGTATATCTGCATTCGTCCGTAAAATGGCGAGTAAAAAGCATGCTTCCGAGAAACCTATTTACTTGATCATTTTTCCGATGGTTTGATCGCGTAGAATAACGTCCATCTACTCATGCACTCCCCTACTTTTGCCATGATCATGCTTTCGTAAGTTGGATATAACACGGAAAGATGATCAAGTAAGCCTCTTGATCATCTTTCCGGTCCATCTATTAAAAAACGGCCTCAAATGCTTTGGAAGCATGATCAAGAGGGTATCCGTGAATGAATCTTGCCCCCGTTTCTGCATTTTTTGTTGTAAACATGTTGATTTTACATAATCCGTAATTTAGCCGGTCAATATAATCGTTCCGTATAAATTTTAATTTACATTGTAAATGTGTGACGCTGTAACACTTTTAATTTATAGAGTTAGCAAAGCGGTTTGTGCGAACTTGTTTGATTATATTTTGATATATTTTTTACCATAATTCATAAAAGAGTCGATTTTATTGTTTTTATATGTGATTGTTATTCAAAATGTTTGTGCACCTTTTTGTTGTTTTTGGTGTTCACTGCTGTACAATTGCAATCAGATATCCTTTCAACGGAAATTGGCATGAAAAGAGAAAAAACGATTGAAAATCTTCATGAGTTAGCAGAACTCACACAACAAGTTCAAGCTGACCGTATTGAGATTGTTTTGGAAGAGCGAAGTGACAACTACTTCCCTCCAATGTCTAAGGCAATGATGGAAACCCGATCGGGTTTGACTCGTCGAAAACTCGATGACGCGATTGGTAAAATGGAAGCCGCTGGCCATCAATTTACAAAGAATAACGCCAATCATTATTCCATTACGTTAGAAGAAGCACATATGCTGATGGATGCGGCTGAGGTGCCTAAATTCCACGAGCGTAAAAAAAACAATGGTAATAAGCCGTGGATTATCAACGTACAAAACCAAAAGGGTGGTACGGGTAAATCGATGTCGGCGGTGCATTTAGCGGCTTGTTTAGCGCTTAACTTAGATAAACGCTACCGTATTTGTTTGATTGACTTAGATCCACAAGGCTCATTACGTCTATTCCTAAACCCACAAATCAGTGTCGCTGAACACGATAATATCTATTCTGCCGTTGATATTATGTTAGGTAACGTACCAGACGGTGTTGAGATTGATAGTGAGTTTTTGCATAAGAATGTATTGCTACCTACGCAATATCCAAACTTGAAGTCAATCTCTGCTTTCCCAGAAGACGCGATGTTTAATGCCGAAGCGTGGCAAACCTTATCTGAAGACCCATCTTTAGATATCGTGCGTTTGTTAAAAGAGCAGCTTATCGACATTATTGCAGATGATTTCGATATCATCATGATTGATACCGGCCCGCACGTGGACCCGCTAGTTTGGAATGCAATGTATGCTTCTAACGCCTTGCTGATTCCATGTGCAGCCAAACGTCTTGACTGGGCTTCAACGGTAAACTTTTTCCAACACTTACCGACAGTGTATGAAATGTTCCCAGAAGATTGGAATGGCCTTGAGTTTGTGCGCTTAATGCCAACCATGTTTGAAGACGACAATAAGAAGCAAGTTTCTGTTTTAACTGAAATGAACTATCTTCTAGGTGACCAAGTTATGATGGCTACCATTCCGCGTAGTCGAGCGTTTGAAACCTGTGCTGACACCTACAGTACGGTATTTGATCTCACTGTGAGTGATTTTGAAGGTGGTAAGAAAACGCTCGCAACCGCTCAAGACGCCGTTCATAAGAGCGCACTTGAACTAGAGCGTGTATTGCACTCTAATTGGCCGTCATTGAATCAGGGGTAATAAGTAAATGGCTTTGAAAACGTCTGAATTAAACGCAAAATTATTTGGCAAAACTAATAAACGCCGCGTAGCTACGCCTCAAGAAGCGCAAACTGCTGCAAAAGAAAAAACGCAAACCATTGAGTTAGCGGTCGCAGGTGAGAATACCGTTCAATTCGAGTTGGTTCGCATTCCTGCTGACAAGGTTGAGTCTGAAACGACAGTGTTTGTCGATAACGCACGCGAACAATCTTTCTTGAATGAGCATGCTTTATCCGATGTATTGGTTACGTTAAAAGAGCGTGGTCAACAGTATCCGGCCGTCGGCCGTCGCACTGAAGATGGCAAGATTGAGGTATTAGACGGTAGTCGTCGTCGTAAATCTTGTATTCTAGCTGAGCAAGATTTTCTGGTTTATGTTGGTGACAACATTAACTCTAATCATGCTAAGTTCCTGTCTGATGTGGCAAACGCTCACAAGCCTCTCTCTCTTTATGAAAAAGGCAAGGAGATGCAAGCCAAGTTAGACAGCGGTGAAGCAGAAGACCAGAAAGCGCTTGCGAAAATGTTCCAATGCAGTGAGGCATTGGTAAGTGGAGCGTTAAAAGCGGCTTCTTTACCACTAGAGTTGCTTCAAGCGTATCCAAATGTTGGCGACCTTGGTCGCCCAACCATTGTTAAATTGCACAAGCAGTTTACGAACCTAAGCCCTGAACATCAGCAAGGGTTGTTAGATAAATGTCGTACAACAGAAGGATACTTGTGGCAGCGTAGCACAGCGCAAGGTGTTGCTCGTCTAACAAAAGAAGTCACAGAAAGCCTAGAAAGTTGGATTACTGAATTATCACCAGCCAAACCATCACCAAAGGTAGACAAAGTCGATTTGATAAAAGGTCGCGCGAGTTACAGCCGCAAAGGCAGTAATCTGGCACTGAACCTTAAAAAAGTAGATGACAGTTTGATGGAAGAAATTCTTGCTTTTGTTCACAGCAAATTGCGATAACGTTAGTCAAAACTTCAACCGCCTTCGGGCGGTTTTTTTATGCCTGTTGTTTTTGCTTGCCGATCAGTTGCCTGTTTAAGTTGTGGTAATATGGCGTTGGTTAAACCTTGGGTATAGAGCATGCACACACAAACTGAGTTTCTCGCTTTACTTCAACAAAAGGCATTTCAGTCTTTCCAACGCGTAGGCGTCGCGATCCAGGGTGATGGCGACTGGCAAAACGAACTTATCGCTTCGTTCTATAAAGCTCATCAAGAATTACGTTGGTTTTGTGTCGGTGAATGGTCGTTAGGCGACGCCTTTTCAGTATCTAGCAAACAAGGGCATATGTTGCTAGGAAGAGAATGTGATGTGCTCGTTTATGATGCGCGTAAAAACTTTGATGCGAACAGTTTCTCTGCAGCATTGGGCTCACTAGTTGGTGGTGGAATTCTGATTGTGGCTACCGATAATGTTGAGCCATCAAACTGCGCTCAACAGTGGATGGCGTCTCAGTGGCAGAAGTTATTTGTCTTAGAGCAACATCAACCTGTGCCTGAGTTACCAAGTTTTGAACCCTCCAGTAAAGCCCAAAGATATACGCAACAAGAGCAGGCAGTTGCTGCTATTGAAAAAGTGGTAACAGGCCATCGAAAACGCCCTTTAGTGTTAACCGCAGACCGTGGCCGTGGGAAAAGCAGTGCCCTTGGGATCGCGTGTGCGAACTTATTACAAACTAAGCCGTTGCGAGTGTTAGTGACAGCACCATCTATTAAAGCGGTAGAACCGGTTTTCTTACACGCAGAACGAATATTGCCAAGCGGCCAGCGTATCAGAAAAGACAGATTTGAAGCCGAGCAGGGGAGCATACAATTTATCGCGCCGGACGAGTTACTCGCGTCGCTACCCGAATGTGACTTACTACTTGTCGACGAAGCCGCTGCAATTCCAGTTCCTATGTTGCAGCAGATGACGGCTCATTTCCATCGCCTTGTATTTTCTAGCACCATTCACGGTTACGAGGGTTGTGGACGCGGGTTTACGCTTAAGTTTGTTGACTGGCTGAGAAAGCAAAGAGCCGGAATGAAAACCTGTCATCTTAAACAACCAATCCGCTGGAGCGAAGGCGATATTCTCGAGTCCTGGCTATATCAAGCATTTGTATTGGATGCTGAATTGACGGCCCCTCCATCCGAGGTTGCGCAAGAATTCCAACTTGAAAAAATTGCAAAGCTTGAGTTGGTTTCTAATCCTAGTTTACTACGTGACTGTTTTGCTCTTTTGGTGAATGCGCACTATCAAACTTCTCCGAATGATTTGCTGCATTTACTTCAAGATGAATGTAGTTCTATTTATGTAGCAACGAGTGAAAAGAAAATAGTCGGCGTTGTCATGACGGTTGAAGAGGGCAGTTTAGATGATTCGATTATTTCTGATATTCAACTCGGTAGACGTCGTCCACCTGGTCATCTAGCCCCTGTTACTATTATCAATCAACTCGGCATGCCTGGTGTGGGTCGGCTTTCAACGCTCCGTATTATGCGTATCGCGGTGCATCCGGAGTTACAAAACAGAGGGCTCGGGAAGCGGATGCTTCCTCAACTTGAGCAGTCTCTACCTTCTCATGTCAATTATCTTTCCACCAGCTTTGGTTTGACAGATGAACTGTTGCGCTTTTGGAATAGTGTCGGTTATCAACCGATTCGACTTGGAACAATGCGTGATGCCGCAAGTGGTTGTTACTCTCTATTGATGGTCAGACAGTTGGTCAATAAACCGCAGAAATGGATTGATGAAGCTGAGCTACTTTTATGTGAGTTTATGTCGATGAGCGCCAATCTGGTTTACTCGAAGTTAGAGCCTAGTTTATATCGAAGTTTACTCAGTGCGCCAAGAATGGAGATCGTACTCCATCCTTGCCAACTTACGCTTATTCGCAATTACGCTCTGGGTGGTGGTAGTTACGAATCTGTGTTTTTGTGGTTAAAACAGTGGCTATTGAAAAATGGCTTAGTATCAGTTTCCGATTTAATGATCTGCAAGTTGTTCGTTAACCATGATTGGGAGAGCTGTGCGAAACAGTTCAATCTAACTGGACGTAAGCAAGTTGAACAAGAAATTCGGCGTGAAGTGCAGTTGCTTCTGAAACAATTTACACTGTAAAGCAGACCTTAATTAGATTTACACTGTAAATTAAAATAACGAAGAAGAGGGGGTTTACACTGTAAATCGCCTCTTTTTTTATTTGTCCTATTTGAGCTGGTTTAGATTATAATCACGATACTATTCACTGACTTGGCGGAATTGACATTTATCTCACTATTAGTGATATAAGCTTGATTATTAAGACTGCACAGTTTGTCGAGAAAATATTTTTAGTTAGACTGATGGTGTTGATGTTCAGCAAAGTGGTATCGCTATGTGGAAGCTGTGTCTTGAGTGGTCTGAGGACAAAACAAGGATAATCGCTCGTCTGTCACCAGATGTGGATTTGGAAAGTGAGTTCGATAGAAAAGAGTTACTTGCGCAACTTACGTTAATGAACGCCGATTCGTTATTTGTTGAGGATGACGCGGTCAGCCGATTTATTGAATGCGTGAGAGTTCGAGACGCGCTAGCTTATAAAGGCGTCGTGGTCGCTCAGAAGAAAGACGCACAGATTACTGTGGAGTTGTCCAATAACGATATGCTTGCAAGCATCGCCGTAACCGGCGCTTATGGCGGACGAGGATTACGTGGAGAAGAAATTGTTAGGGCACTTGCACAAGCAAAGGTTACCAAGGGAATCAACAAACTCGCCTTAAAGAAAGTAATGCTGGTCAGTAGTCAACTTAAGCCTGGAGAAACGTTCACACAACCTGTTGCTGTTGGTAAACCGCCAATCAAAGGTAAAGACTCTAAATTTACGCCTCTGGTAAAAGACATCACCAAACGTATACTCAAGCCAAAACAGGGGCAATCGAGTAGCGACAAAATAGACTTGAGAAATCTTGGCGAAACAATCTCTGTCAATGTTGGTGATGAAGTCATGCGCCGCACTCCTGCTACTAAGGGAATCTCCGGCTTCACTGTCCAAGGCCGACTTATACCTGCGCATGCGGGCAAAGATACCGCTCTCAAACCGGGCAAAGGTAGTGAAGTTTGTCCAAGTGATCCAAATCTTCTCATTGCTTCAATTTCAGGTACGCCACTAATAAAGAACAATACGATTGAAGTCGACAACGCACTGTGCCTTAACAATGTTGGCGTTAATACTGGCCACGTTAAATTTAAAGGAAACGTGATTATTGGCGGCAACATTGAATCTGGCATGATTGTTCAGGCGACAGGCTCGATTACGGTAGGTGGATTTATTGAGTCCGCTGATGTTCAAGCGCGTGATGACATTCTGGTCGGTAAAGGAATTATTGGTCATACCGTTAGTGATGGCCAACCTAGAAGTTGTCGTGTGAAAACCAAAGGTTCGATTCGGGCTAGTTACGCGCAGTATAGCGAACTATCTGCAGGTAAAGACATTGAGCTCGCAGTCCATAGCATGAATAACGAAATCACTTGCGGTAAGACCCTGACAGTTCTGGATGCGAGTGGAAAAAATGGCACATTGAGTGGTGGCCACGCTAAAGTCGCCAAAAATGTGTTGTGTTTGCAACTGGGCGTTGAAGGAGATACAGCAACCAGGGTCGAAGCGTTCTCAGGCTATTCTTTGTATAAGGAGCATATTGGCAACTTAAAGGAACAGTATAAAAACGCACAAGCTGGAACAATGGATATCATCCGCAAAGAGTTAGAATTCAAAAAGCGTCCCAAAGCAGAACGTAATCAAGCAGAAGGTGTGGAAATAGAAACGTTAAAATCCCAAAATAACCGCCTAGTGGAAGAGTTAAAGCTGAAACTTGATCAGACCGAGATAGCCTTTGAACTTGCGCTAAAAGAAAATACGGTGGTAGCGAAAGAACACGTTTTTTCTCGGGTAACCGTTCTGTTTGGTAACGAGCAAGTGACAACCAAACGCACCCACGGCGGTTGCACATTTCGATTTAATCAATACGAAATCAATGTGTCGGCAAATCTCGAGCAAGAATCCATCATCGCGTAGACGGCCAATTTTTGTTTCTAAATCCTTTAGCGTATAGGAATCACAATCAGGCTTTATCGACGCTTGTACTAAACTGAGTCTTCAATCGTTGGGTAGGGTGATTCTCTATCTACAAAAATAGGCCTCTTCAAATACGATACTTGTTTGACTCGACTTACATAACGGCGTTTTACACTGTAAATCGCATACCTATGTCTTTCTTTTTCAAAGCATATATGAAATGCTTTTTTCTATCGTAAAACCTTAATTAACAGGCTCATACTGAAGCAGTGCAATAATCGCGGGTAGGTACTGCTCTATCGTTAAATCAGAGGACACGGCTGGTAATTCCAGAGTGACACACGGCAGTTCTCGTTCACTACACCAAGTGCCAAATGACCCGGGAGTTTCGTAATCCACGTCTTCGACCAATGGTAGATCGAATTGGCTACCGAGCCATTTTGCTAAGGGAGAAAATTTTGGGTCATCCACAAAGGCCAGCGGTTCATGGAATGAGACCACAAACGTTGGTCGTCTTTCTTCGATAAGATTGATCAGCGCGGCCACCTCAGGCTCAAGTTGATTTGCATTACCCGTTTTTACTTTTACATCGCGTACCGGAGTATGAGAACTCCAACGATACACAGTGCCATGCTCAGTCCAGTTTTGAGTTGGAAAGGCACGATTAAGATCAACTTGATTGGCGTTTGCTCTGGTACCGAGTTGGTTACCATCCGGGTTCATCGATAACACCACATCATGATGTAAGCCGTTTACTGGCAAACTTCTTAGCGCGCATGATAAACCTGTTATAGAAGCTGTCTCATCTCCGTGTGTTCCCGCTAATATCAAACCACGTGATGTGCTTTCCACCTGAGCAGGGAAGTAAAGTAAAGGCGCACCTAAAACGGACTTTCCGTAGGTTTTGGGCTTAATTAAAAATGCAGCTCTTTCCGTTCTTGGAATTAGATTCACCATAATCTCCAACCAGATGAAGTAATATTAATTTTAATTACTTAGATAAACCGAACTGTTAAATTTCGTCAATGGTTGTATTGTTAATTGTGGTGTTGGCTTCAAAAGACGAGTTAGGAGAACTAAAAACGATATGGATATTAAAAAATTCTCAAAGACATTGCTTATTTCCTCTCTTTTTACCCCTGTCGTAACGATTTCTGCGTTTGCGGATGTCATACCTGAAGATGTTCAACTTGCCGCTGAGCAAGTTTTAGTGCGAGCGAATGATGCTGAAGCGGCCACTCTCGATCCGGCAAAAGCCGAAGGGATGCCAGAAATGCATATATTGCGAGACTTATTTGAAGGGTTGGTGATTCAAGATCGTGATGGCAATATTGTTCCTGGTGTCGCCCAGTCGTGGGAAACGAAAGACAACCAAACGTTTGTCTTCCATTTACGCAAAGACGCAAAATGGTCCAACGGTGATCCAGTAACGGCAGACGATTTTGTGTATGCGTTAAGAAGGGCGGTTGATCCTCAATTGGCGTCACCAAATGTTTGGTATCTTGAAATGACAAGCATCAAGAACATTGTGGATGTCGCTGAAGGTAAACTGCCCGTTGAAGAGTTAGGTGTTAAGGCTCTAGATAAATACACACTTCGCTTCGAGCTAGAAAGTAAAGTCCCGTACTTTGTGGCAATGACAGGCCACACATCAATGATGCCTGTTCATAAATCGACAGTGGAGCAGGGTGGGAAACCATGGAGCGATCCGAAACAGTTTGTCGGTAATGGCGCATTTGTCCTTGATAAATGGGTAGTCAATGAACGCATTGAACTGAAGAAAAATCCTAATTATTGGGATGCAGACAATACGCATCTCACCAACGTAACTTACATCCCGTTTGAGAATCAAAATGCCTCGATTAATCGCTATGTGGTTGGCGAAGTAGACATCACTTCTGATGTACCAACACATATGGCACAGAAGCTAGAACAAGAATATCAGGATGCGTATACAGTAGTGCCATTATTGTGTACGTATTATTACGCGTTCAATACAACCCGTCCGCCTTTTGATGATGTGAGAGTCCGTCAGGCTGTGTCTTATTCAATCATGCGGGACGTCATTACCAATGGCGTTACCCAGGTTGGTAACTTACCCGCATACACGTTTGCTCACCAATATACGGCTGGTTTTGATGCGACTCAACCGGACTACAGCAACTGGACACAGCTACAACGTGACGAAAAGGCTCGTCAGTTATTAGAAGAAGCGGGTTATGGAAAAGATAAGCCGCTCGATTTTAAACTTCTTTACAATACCAGTGAGTCGAATAAAGCCATTGCTGTGGCTATTGCTTCTATGCTCAGTGATAACTTAGACGCGAAGGTAGAGTTGGAAAACCAAGAGTGGAAATCTTATTTAGTGGCGCGTAAGCAAGGTAATTTTGATGTAATGCGTGCCTCTTGGTGTGGTGATTACAATGAAGCATCGACATTCCTGAGTTTGTTAAGATCGGATTCCTCAGGTAACTTTGCGCGTTACCAAAGCAACGAATACGACCAGGCGATGGACAACGCACTCGCGACCACAGACGATAAAAAACGTCAGGAGTACTACGACGAAGCCGAAAAACTGATTGCGGCAGATGTTCCTATCGCCCCAATTTACTATTACATGCAGGCGAGATTAGTGCGTCCCAACGTTGGTGGCTTTGCTAAAAACAACGTAGAAGGTCGAATTTACTCTAAAGACCTGTACATTAAGAAGTAAAAATAAAGCCCCGTAGAGCGAACTCTCGGGGCTTTAATTTTTATCACACTATTTTTTGTCGCAGACTGACTATCTGCTTCCCACGTCTAAAACCAACTTACTCGAGCACCGGGTTACTTTCTTCGGGTGTAAATTCGGGACTTGGCTTTAGTTGCGACAGGCTTGTTTTTGGCCAGTTTTAACACCGCTTTCTGTAATATTTGGTTGTTTGGATAAGTGATAAGGTTGCCGTTTTCGTGCTTGATCAACACATGAAACATGCTGATCTCTTGAATCTCACCGCTGATATCTTCATCTTTATCGACGACTTTGATCCGATCTCCGACGCGATATGGAAATACGAAGAAGATCAAAAAGCTTGCGGTGATATTACTCAGTATCGACCATTGGGCAATAAAGGCGACCCCCAGGACTGCAAATATGGAGGATAAGAACAGCGATACATCGCCGTATCCGATGCCAGTGACAATCGCGAAAGTGGATGCGGTCAGAAACAGCAGTGCCACGTTAAAGCAACGCTGAATAAAGCTTAAGCGTGCCTTCTTTACCCCTTTCGATGAGGCTAGGTTTATGATGGCTCGGTTGGCAACTCTTTTCAGGATCCGATAAGTGATCAAGACAATGATGCCCATTAACACTTTATATCCAAGAGAGCCTTCGTTGAAATACTGGTTCACTTGATCTAATTGGATCCAATCATTCATTTCTTCAACTCGCCTTTCTTCAACTCGATGGTACTAACAAACGGCTGTTATAGCTGATTTTTTACTTTAAGTAATCACAATTTTTTATCTTAGCTGGTCAACTTTGTCTCGTACTTGAATATGACTTGATTTATCTCGCATATCTCAAATTGATGTGCCTATTGAGCACACTGAGAACCGGAATTCGCGCTTTTCTACTGCTAATCTAATAAGGTCAACAGACCCTAGTTATGACAGCAAGTTATCTCACTTGATTAACGAAGCGAGGGAGCTTAGATCTGCGAGGTGGAATAATGAGGCATATGGAAGAAGATGAAAAAGCGATTATGATGTTGGCTGTTATTGTTGGCTTCGTGCTTATCTGGGTATTCTTGGAAGAAGTGAACTATTTCGGGTTCAGATAGAGAGAGCCCCGTAATCAGTCGATTTAAGGGGCGATATTGGAACGTTAACTTACTGCACGCACTTTACCTTGTTTCAAATCGCTCAGTACCTGAGCTTTTGGACCATCCGCAATAATGCTGCCTTTTTCTAAAACGATAACCCTATCAACGATATCAAGCATTGCGGTCTTGTGAGTGATAAAAATCAACGTCTCATTCTCTTTCAACTGGGCTAACTGATGCTTTATGTGCATTTCAGAGCGGTTATCCATGGCGCTGGTCGGTTCATCCATCAGTAAGACCGGAGGATGCCCTAACAGAGCCCTGGCGATGGTAACGGCCTGACGCTGCCCACCTGATAGCATTGCACCACCTTCACCTACCTGACGCTCCAGACCGGCAGGATCCGACTGAGTAAATGCGGTCACTCCCGCACGATTAGCGGCATCCATAACATCACGGTCATCGGTGAGAGGGCGTCCGAGCGTAATGTTATCGCGTATCGAACCAAAGAATAGAGTTGGATCTTGTGGTACGCAGCCGATATTGCGCCTTATATCGACGTGATGAAGCTGAGCAATATCGGTGTCATCAATGCGCACATGCCCCTCTGTAGGCTGATATAACCCCATGATAAGACGTTCTAATGTTGTTTTACCTGAGCCTATACGCCCGATAATCGCGACTTTCTCACCAGGGTTGATGGTCAGGCTCAAATCACGAATCGATGCGACAGGCGAGTTAGGGTAGTAGAAGGTGACACGTTCAAGTTCAATTTTACCCTGAACAATAGGGCGGTGGATGTAACGCTTTCCTTCTTCTTGCTCATCCGGCATCTCCATGACCTGATTAATGATGGTCATTGAAGACTTCGCTTGATTGTAGCGTGTCGATAGCAAAGAAAGCTGAATCATCGGGCTGATGGCGCGTCCACTCAGCATCGTCGCAGCGATTAAGCCCCCCATGGTTAGCTCTCCTTCTGCAATCAGGTAAACGCCGAGAATGACCATACCGACATTACTACTTTGCTGCACAAAGCTTGCTGAGTTTTGAATACTGTCCGTGATACGGCGGCTTTTAATATTCCAGTTTGCCATGTGTGCTACGGCTTCTTCCCAACGATATTGGAATTGGCTTTGCGCACTGAGCATTTTGACGGTTTCGATACCAGAGAGGCTTTCAATTAAGTTGGCGTATTTTTGCGAAGCGAGTCGCGACCCTTCTTCTATCGAGCGTCTCAACGGCTTTTGAATTATCAGCGAGTGAATAACCAAAATAATGACACCGACCAAAGGGACGAATACGAGGTTACCTGTCATTAACCAAATGATGACTAAGAACAGAATTGCGAAGGGTAAGTCGATTAGGGCGCTAACGGTTGCTGATGTGAAGAATTCACGAATAGATTCAAATTCCTGTAGATGGCGAGCAAAAGCGCCAACCGAAGGAGGTTTGGATTCCATTCGAATCCCCATCACTTTGCTAAACAGTTTCGAGGAAATCAGAATGTCAGATTTTTTACCCGCGACATCGATGAAGTAGTTACGTAATGTCTTGAGAATAAAATCAAATAAGAAGACAACAAATACACCACTTGCCAGTACCCATAGGGTTTCAAAGGCAAGGTTAGGGATCACTTTGTCATACACCAAGCGCGTAAACATTGGTGCAGCGATGGCAAAAATATTGATCAGTAGCGAGGCAATAAATACATCACGGTAAATGCGTTTTGATTGCCATAAAGTCGACCAAAACCAGTGTCCTTGATTGGTTTTGAGTACCTCTGGCGAGCGTTCATCAAAACGGAACTGTTTTTTGACCAGGAAGTAGCGCCCGGCGTATTGTTGAAGTAAGTCTGGTAATGAAATGGAGATAGGCACCATTCCACTTTCTAAGGTGGTGATTTCCGCTTCTTGTGTCTCTGGGTTCAGACTGTTTAAAACACAAGAATCACCACCTTTCAGAACTAATATTGCTGGCAGTATCAAGCTGGAGATATTCTCCAGCTCTCCACGGTTTTCTTTGGCGACCAACCCGGCTCTCTCTGCTGCTCTGGGAAGCAGAAACGGAGTCAGCCTGCCTTCTGAGAGCGGCAATCCGTTAACAAGTGCTTCCGGCGAGTTAGCTAATCCATAGTAACGGCTAACGTAGATCAGCGAATTCAGCAAAGGGTCTTTCATCGTGGTTGAACCTTCTATTCTTTGTCGACAATAAATCCTTGGAATACTTCAACAAAATGTTCAGCAAGGAAATCCAACTGGATTTGAGTCTCGATACGCGACGCAATGGTCGTGATGCCTAAGTTGTGCGCGGTACGAGAGATCGAAGTCAGCGTAAATTTCTGTTTTTCATCGTGCAGATTATGCGTAAACAAGTAATCGAGTTTCACGTAATTTGGACGGAACTCCTGAATGTACTCCAGCGACTGGAAATTTCGACCGTAATTATCCACACCGAATATTGCCCCCGCCTGGCGAATAGCATTACACAACAGGGCGGTATGGTGAGGATTCTCAATAAAGCACTCTTCTGGAATCTCAAAGTGTAGCTTAGGCGCGACTTCAGGGTGTTTTTCCAGCATGCTCGTTGTCCAGCGAATAAACGAAGGCTGAGATAAACTACTTTGCGCAATGTTGATCGCGACAGGATCGGTGATGTCTCCACGCTCTAGCATGTTGATCATTGACTCGATCACGTACTGGTCGAAAATGTTGGTTGCTTCTAGCTGCTCAAGCGCGAATAAGTATTGGTTCGCACGGAACGTTTCGCCATCTTTTTCAATACTTGAAAAGACTTCACTGTGGAATACTTTACCCCAGGTATTTTTAGCAGCCTGAAAACGGAATTGGATCCAGTCACTGTGAATCGCTTCTTCAACCAAAGCTTTCCACTGCTGTTTACCCATCAGGTTAGATGGGGAATCGCTGCCGATAAATCCGTAAGGCTTATCTGGCTGAGCTTTTGCCTTGGACAGGGCATTATCGACCATTGATAGAATTTCAGAGTGGGTTTTATGCTCTTTACTATGGGCAACACCTAGTGCTGCTTTCGGTTTAGCAAGACCCGTTGGGTCGGTGTTTAACCCATTCACACAGTTAACGATGCTGTCGGCCATAAGACGAAGTTCACTTTCATCCATATGAGGGAAGAGAAGACCGAATTCGTCACTCGATAGGCGAGCAATCGTCGCTCCCGAAACATCGATGGTATTTTTCAGGCGTTGAGAAAGCTCTTTTACGTGCGCATCAGCGCGTTGGTAATCTTTCGTCTCGTAAATATCGCCAATATATTCGGCATGGAGTAGCGCTATACCACCTTGTGTTTCTTCTGCTAGCCATTGGTCGACCTGATTCATATAAAACGAGCGGTTACCCAACTTGGATATTGGATCGAGGTAAGCCTGAGCTCGCAAACGCTGTGCTTCTTTCGCCTGTTCTTTAAAAGACAGCTCAATTTGAGCCGACATGGTGTTGATACCATCAACGACAGCAATCAGGTCTTTGGTTTTAGGGCGGGTAAGTGGTTCTCCAAACTGATTATTCGCAATGTCATGCATTTTCTGTACGATTGCCGCCAACGGTCTGAGTGAACGTCGTAAAATGTAGGAGATAGCAATCAAGCCTGCCAGAAAGAGAAGGCTGAACGCAGATAACAGACCAATGAATCCTTTCCATAGCTGTTCATAGGCAGCGCCGGGGTGGCTGATAATCTCAACTTCGGCAAGCTGCATCCAACCGCTGGTCACCACACGTTTATCATGAATCGCTTTAAAGAGATTTAAGTTGATAAACCATTGTGGCACTGAGCTTGGTTTGATTGGGTAAGAACGTACGATCTGGTAATCTGAGTCAAGCGATGTCAGACGAACAACGGAATAGGTGCTGCCATCAAACAGCGCATTAATGACCGACTCAACGGCAACCTTATCTTTGTCTTTTAGGTAAGGAGCTAATGCCAAACCGACAGTATTGATGGTGTTGTTGACCTCTGAACGCTGCTGTTGCTCCAGACTGGTTCGAGTAGTATTGAATTCGATTACGAGTACTGATGCCATCAAGAGCACAAAGACCGTAACCATTCCCACTACTAGCTTCTTATATAGGGTCATGTTTTTCACTCGTCATATTTAATTTTAGGTTTTTTTAACTGCAACTTACGTTCGCGCGAGCGTAAGTCATTCCAAAGGCTCAAACGTGAGGCTTTCCCTGCCAGTTCTCCGTTTCCAGCAGAAGATTTTATTAACCACAGGTTTGTACCATTAAAGCTGTAAATCGGTAGCAAGTCGCGGCGCTTAGAGGCTCTGACAATTTCTGCATTTAGGTTGTCGAGAATAAGCGGCTCTGCACTGGCCGTCGGGTAATAGGCCAACACCATATGAAACTGATTTAGTTCTATGGCTTTAACGTACACCAAACGCATCTTAGAGTCAGGCACACCCAGTTCAAGTAATGAGAAATACTTCGCAATGGTAAAATCTTCACAGTCTCCAGCATTACTTCCTAAGAATTCGAGGGGCGTTGCCCAGTAATCCGACGTGCCCCAAAGCTTTTTGTCATCAACGAAATACAATTGATTAAAAAAGCGGTTAACACCTGCGAGCTTCTCTCGGGTATCCACATTGCTTAGTTCGGTCAGTGTGTTTCTCCACGTACTGACACGCACTCCGGCTCGTTGGCCGTACACTGCCGTGACTCTATCGACCCATTGTTGCTCTTCTTTGTTTAACGCACCTGTTTGGAGCGAAAGACAACTTAAGCTAAATAGTAATGTGACTTTACGTGTAAAAATGGGTTGCATATTAGATTTACGTCACAAGTGTACTCTTATAATGAGTTCGTCTGTGAGAAATAATTACTTTTTATTTAACAACTTACAAACTCATCGTTGCAAATTCAGTATGAAGTCAGAGTGCCACGTGTCGTCTACTCCTTTAACGCATTGGTTTTGGCTTTCAAAATAGGCTCAAGCAAATATTCCAAAACGGTTCTCTTGCCGGTAATGATATCGACGGATGCGGTCATGCCGGGAATAATCGGTAAATCGGCATCCTGACCAAAGTTAGTTTTGTCTGTGCGTACCCGGACAATATAAAAGCTGTTGCCTTCGTCATCCTGGGTAGTATCCGCGCTGATATGCTCGAGCTCGCCTTCCAAACCACCGTACTTGGTAAAGTCATAAGCGGTAAATTTTACAATGGCATGCAGGTCTGGGCGCAGAAATGCGATGTCTTTCGGGGCGATTTTGGCTTCAACCAAAAGGGTATCTTCAGTTGGAACAATCTCGACGATATCCATTCCTGGCTGAATAACACCGCCAACGGTATTAACGTAAAGGGTTTTTATTTTGCCAGTCACTGGCGAGTTGACGACGGTGCGATTGACTCGGTCTTCCAAGCCAACGGCTGATTCAACTAACTCTGAAAGTTGGTCTTGCGCATTATTGAGTTTTTCTTGTTGCTCTGAGCGGAACTGTAATGCGACATCAATACGCTTGAGCATGGCTTCTCTCAACGCGGACTTGAGCACCGGAATTTTCAGTTCGCTAGACGTCATTTCACGGCGAGTATCATTAACCTGACGCTGTAGTTTAAGTAGTTCAATACGCGGTACCACGCCTTCGTCTGCTAAAGGTTTGGTGATATCCAGTTCTTTACGAACATATTGATAGCTTTGACGTAAGTTTCTCACGCGGGCTTCTATCTCGACGAGATCTTGCTGCTTTTGCTGGACTTGTTGATCGATAACGGACAGTTGGTTGCGCAGGTTATCTAAGTTTTCACGGTATTCCGCTTTTTGACGCTGCGCCAATTGTGGTTGTTTTTCTTCTAATAGGGGTGGAAAGGTGAGTTTGCCATAATCCAGCACGACACTCTGTTTCCAGTTGTCTGTATCGAAATCTCGATTGACTTCCACACTGCTGATCGAGGCTGAAAGCTGAAGAACGGAAGCCGTTAAGTTCGCGACTTGCTGTTCTCGTTCACGAAAGTCAGAGCGAAATCGGGTGTCGTCAATTAATAGGAGTTGTTGACCTTTTTCGACCAGCTGACCTTCTTTCACCAAAATTTCTTTGACCAAGCCGCCCTCTAGGTTTTGGACGACCTGAATTTGAGAAGAAGGGATGACCTTGCCCTGGCCAACGGTCACTTTATCTATTTTTGCCCAAGAGGCCCATCCAATAGCGGCAATGAAAAAAAACATCATCACCCAAAGCATCAAGCGTGCGCTACTGGGGGTATTAAGAAGCAAAGCTGCGGTTTTATCGTCGACAAAATCCAGTTCATCAGTGCTGAGTTTGCTGTAGTTGTTTTGGCCCATCACATTCCCTGATCACAATGGCTCATTATATTTTTGATCTAATTACTGTTCAGTCTTATGCGTTTGTTCTCTTGCTTCGACTGAATCAATGTGTAGGGATTGCCTCCCCCTGTTAATCACCCAACGTTATACCGTTCTCCGTGTGGCACGGGCGCTGCTTCCGCCTTTACAGTGCCTTGAACTTCGTTTTGTCCAACTGATGTTTTTTTAGTTTGTCGTACAAGGTCTTGCGTGATACCTGTAATTCTAGTTGAACCTCTTTAAGTCTGCCTCTGTGCCGCTGTAAAGCATCAATTAATAGACAATATTCAAAGTGTTCTGTGCGTTGGGTCATACTCTGAATTTCGATGCTTTTGTCGCTATTCCAATCTTCGATACGAAAGGTATCAGGCTTGAGTGCACGCAATTCTGCAAATCGACGCAATTGTTTGATGTTTTCAGGCCATGACAATTCCGTAATGTATTTGACTTCATCAAGGCTGATGTGTGGTGGTTGCAGTTGATAACGGCTGGCAGCATGGCGTACGAAGTGTTTGTACAGCGGGCCGATATCTTCTTTTCGCTCATCCAAGGTGGGTAAGTGAATCAGTGTTGCTATGTTTTTGATGTCTTTTTCTACGTGTGTCGCAGCACCAAAGACACGTTCGAGTTTCGGATGGTTAAATAGGCTCTGCCACTGCTCCAAAGAAAGGTTTTCTGCATTGTATAGATATAAGCTGCAATGGCTTTTCCCTTCGGTTAAATGTTGAATGGTTTTATCTAACGAATCGACAGAAAGCTCTGGTAAGTCTTCTCCGGAGACCGCGATTAATTCGCTGTCGGCGGTAGCGTGTATATCATGAGCAAACTGTGTGGCAAGCCTGCGTCCTGTGCCATCTTCACCAATGAATATCAATGGTTGGTTCGTCGGTACGCTAATCAGTAACCGGCGAATATTAACCATGGCTTTACTGTGTCCGATCATTTTAGGACCGACATGCGTTTGCATGTCGAGTTCTTTTTTCAGCCAGATGTTTTCTTGCAGTAGATTGAGTTTATCGTCGGCATTATTGAGCGATTTCATTAACTGATCAGTTGAAAAAGGTTTTTCCAGAAAGTCGTACGCGCCACTTTTCATGGCTTCAACTGCAGTTTTGACATCTCCGTGACCGGTTAACACGATAAACTGAAAGTGTTTGTTTTTGCTCAGCAAGGTTCGCATGAACTCCAGACCATCCATCACTGGCATGTGAATGTCGGTAATGATGACTGCAGGGGAGTTTGGATCGATCACGCGTAACGCTTCGACGGCATTTGGCAGACAAGTGACGTCTATACCTTCGATAAGTAGGGCCTGAGAAACCGCATCTCGAATATGAGGTTCATCGTCTACGAAGAAAACAGGGTTATGCATGATCGTTTTCCATTAATTGAGTGGTTGTGTATGGCTTGGTCATCGGAATGTTGACCACAAAGGTCATGCCGCCGCGCTGCTCTGTTGTAGCGCTGTTATGATTAAAGGCGCTGAGCGAACCCTGATAGCTTTCTAAAATACGTTTAGAAATGGTCAAACCGAGTCCTAACCCCTCAGGTTTGGTGGTAAAAAATGGGTCGAAGACTTTCGCTAATGCCTCGTCGGACATACCAGGACCATTATCAGAAATCAGAATGTCACAGCTCGAGTCATCGCATTGAACGGCAATCGAAATTTGCGGATCGATACAATAGCCATCCATTGCCTGCGCTGCGTTGTGAAAGATATTGATCAAGACTTGCTCCAATTCAACACTGTGAATGGCTAAACGCAAACTGCTATCGATCTCGGGTACTTTCAGCGTGACGCCCTGTTTAATCAGTTTGTTACTTAAGATGCTGGTGGCGTTGTGTACAGCATCATGCAGTATCGATACTTCACTGAAAGAGTTTTGATCGGTTTTACGGGTAAAGACTTTGAGGCGAGCAATGACTTCGGAAATGGTGTCATTCAAAGTCAGCATCTTCTCCAAGTTGTCTGCGACCATCGGATAGCGTTCCATTGCCAGCAGACGTTGCGAGTTCTCAGTGTAAGTTCTCAATGCGGCTAAAGGCTGGTTTATTTCATGATTAATGCTGGCAGAAAGCTCTCCCAATAACGCCAGTTTCGCCGCTTGGGTCAACTCCTGCTGTGTTTGTTTAAGCTCTTGCTGGCTCTGTTCATATTGGCGGATAGTTTGTTGCAGTTTTTGATTCGCTTCGCTTAACACAACCGTTCGTTGAACGACTTTTTCTTCCAAACTGACATTGAGATTGGCCAGATGGGCTTTGTTGACCAGCATTTGAAACCAGGCAAGTGCAATCAAAGCGATGAGAGCGTAAAGGATCAGATAAACGGCATCCGCCTGTAGAACAGCAGCAAGAACGGTATCTTGATTTATCAGTGCGATAACTCGAAAACCTTTGTCTAACAGCTCGGTCGCATAAGCGAGATAATTTGGCGACAACAAAAGCTGGTTGCCTGAGAAGTTGTCGGCATTGCTTTGCGCAGTAAGTGAACCGTTGTATTCCGGCAAGGTATCACCATACTGTCGGGTTTGAGTCAGCGCATCAATCGCTTCTGGGGTCAAAGGGTACAGTGCTTTGTAGCGCCACTCGGGCAAGTTACTCATGAAGACAACATTATGTTTATCTGCAATCAAAACATCGGTGCCGTTTTGAGCGAGTCGCTTTTCCAACTGTTCCAGATTCACTTTAACGGTAATTACGCCAGCGACGTGGTCATCGACCCAAAGTGGTGACGAGAAAAAGTAACCGCGTTTATTCGAGCGAACGCCCAAACCGACATATTGAGCCGTTTGTCCGCGTCGCGCATTTTGAAAATAGGGGCGATAACTGAAACTGGAACCGACAAACGAATCCGATTGCTGATAGTTGCTTGATGCAATGACCAACCCCGTGCTGTCGTGCACATAAATCGTGTCCGCTAAGCTTTGTTTTAACCAGTTTTCCAGCAAGACATTGAGCTCATCAGACGCAGTGCCTTGCTGTACCGCTTTGAGCAATCTTGGGTCGTGGCTTAACAGATTAGGAATTTGCTCAAATTTAGCCAGCTCGTAGTCGACTTCTTGCGATACCAGTGAGGCTTGGTTTTCAAGTTTATGCTGCCATTGATCATGTTGATACTGAGTTGCGTAATGATGAGTAAGAGCAAGCCCTGTGAGACCAACAGCAAACAGGAGTAATAAAAAGTGGCGAAGTGCTTTGGGATTGAGTAAGTTCACGTTTGGCTCACCAGTTATAACGCTATCCCTAATTGGGGCGGCGAGAGTTTTTGGGTTCAGACGCGGGATTAATGAATCAATCATAATTGATTCTGATAGTCTCGATATATTCCCTGCATCTTAAAGTTATTAAGGTAAATAAGTCACTTGAGGCCTAGTTTATCAGAAGGTATCTGATGATGCTGTGAGGCGCAGCGATTACGAGACATAACCATTGATGTCCTTGTATTTCCTTATTATCGAGAGCACAATCGACAAAAAATAGTGAAGGAGTAAAGATGGAACTTGCTGATATTCGTCGTGAATACACGAAAGGTGGTCTGCGTCGTAAAGATTTGGCGGCGGATCCTATTGATCAATTCAACCTGTGGCTGCAGCAAGCGGTTGAAGCGGGGTTAACTGATCCTACCGCAATGACGGTGGCAACGGTTGATGAGAATGGCATGCCGTTTCAGCGTATTGTGCTGCTGAAAAATGTCGATCAAAATGGCTTTGTGTTTTACACCAACCTGGGTAGCCGTAAGGCTCAACAACTTGAGCATAACAGCAACATCAGTCTGCACTTTCCTTGGCACCCTCTTGAACGACAAGTTCACATCACAGGTGTTGCCGAAAAGCTCACCGCGATGGAAAACATGAAATACTTCACGTCTCGCCCTAAAGAAAGTCAACTTGCTGCCATTGCCAGTAAGCAGAGCAGTCGTATTTCGGCTCGTGGCGTACTAGAAGGTAAGTTCCTTGAGCTAAAACAAAAGTTTGCCAAAGGCGAAATTCCAGTGCCGTCATTTTGGGGTGGCTTCCGAGTGAAACCGCAAAGCATTGAGTTTTGGCAAGGTGGGGAGCATCGACTGCATGACCGTTTCTTGTTTTCGCAGCATGACGGTAAATGGGACATCGATCGCTTAGCGCCATAGTCCACGACATCAGGCTATTTGACTGAAAGACACCGCCACCTCGGCGGTGTTTTGCTATCTGCTACTTTTATCTGTCACCATTGAGAACAACAGAAAGCTGATGCTTCAGTAAGGTCTTCGGTACCACAGAGCCGTATCCAGCTTCCATCGCTTTATCAATCAACTCATTTTTGCTGTTCGCATCAAATTTGTTGCGCAGGCGAGCGACGTGACCTTCAACCGTTTTGGTCGAAATCCCCATTACTTGGGAAATGAACTGCGGCTTCTTGCCGTAAAGTAACAAGAAAAGCGTTTCTTGCTCACGCTTGGTGAGTGTCACGGCCTTGGAGTCTAGATTCGAGAAACGGAATATGGATTGCTGATTCGGATCGGTTTCGACCGCTCGGCAAACCCAATAGCCCACTTCGATAACTGCCGTGTCGGTCAATTCTCTTCCATAAAAGATGGTACCCAAGGTATTTCCCTGTTCATCTCGCCAAGGCGTTTTAGTAAAAATGTGGGCGCGCCAGTGTCCGTCTGGGTAGGGATGAATATCAAGAATTTTCAGCGACTCACCAGTCTCCATAACGTATTTATCCTGACGTTGAAACTCTTCTGCACACTCAGTGGTTGGGCTTAGCATGTCGAAGTCAGTCTTACCAATACAATGTTCGGGGCTGGTATGGCCTATTAGCTCGGCATACTCCTGATTAACGTAACGGAACACGGAATCTTTATCTTTGCACCCCCAACAACCGGGAAGTTGTCGAAGGAGTGACTGTTCTATGCTATTGACTGGGATATTCACAACAGGACTCACTACTCTCTGACTGAGTAATTTCAGGTTAATAAGCTCGCGTCTCGGTTTTTACCGATTTACATAAAGAGTGCCCTTGATCATGCTTTCGTCGTGTCGCTAAAACGGGTTGGCGCTGGGACGGGCGTGATTAAGATTTCTCAAAATGATAGTTAACGCGAGGATACAGTTAGGTGGTCAATATGATATCAGCTTATGCTATTGTTTTCATTCATATAAAAAAAGCCAGCCTGAAGACGGGCTGGCAACACAAGATATTAATCTTATTGACTTGTAGAAGAGGTTCTAATTTACGTAGCGAGGGCCTGCTAGGTAAATTAGAGGTATCAACGAGATACCTAGATCTTAAGGGGGATGTTCCCTAAAGTTCTCGGTCTAATGTATTGAATCGGTAGAATATAAGTAAGGGGGGAATTCCCTCTATGAGCAATGATTTAATAGAATCTTCATCATCGATTATTCGCTCAGTAGATTGAGTCTACATAAGCGTCCGATCGCAAGTGAGGATCTTTACTAATAATGGTGGTTACATTCAACAGTGCTCGCTATCTATCCGTTTTTACTATCAAAATTGGTTTGTCGTTAACCGTAGTTTGAACCAACATGATCATCGTTCCGGAACGATGATCATGTAATTCATGTTGATCATCGCGTTTTGATCTTGTCCGATAAATGTGTGGAAGATTTGCAAGCTTCCCTAGAAGGTATATCATGCGTGATTGTAAGCCTCACGCTTAAGATGACTGTGTGAAATGACTGATTCAGATAACCCGAAAGCCCCGCTATATAAAGATATTATGCTGCCTCGCCCTGCAGAACTGATCACGCTTCCATCTTATATGGAATGCCATGATCATTCTTATACTCAGATTGTCATTGGGTTGAAAGGACAAGCTGAGTTTGAAGTGCGCGGGCAGGGAAATCTCGTCGGGCCGGGTCAGGGATGCGTGGTAACCGCCTGCTCTGATCATGCTTTCGGAGGGGTGATAAATCAGTCAGATATTTTGGTACTCAATATGCCAAAACCGACCAATGACGATCCGGAAATGTTGGATAAACTCAACAATTTGGAGCGTTCGCACCTGTACTTCAAGCTAGATAGTCAAATTCAGAAGCTGATACAGATGCTGGTTCAGGAGATGCGCAGTCACCCAGAAGATCTGTTATTGAGCCGTGCTTGTAACGATACGGTCATCGCACTGATGCAGCGCCATATCTCCGCTTTTGAAACCAGCCGCAAAGAGTCCCGTTTTGATCTGGAAGCGATCGACCGCTACATCGAGCAGCATTTAAGCCATAAGATCAGTGTTGCTCAACTCGCTGGCCGAGTGTTTTTAGGTGAAAGTCAGTTCCACTGCTTATTCAAAGAGCAAATGGGAATTACTCCGCATCAGTATGTTTTGGGTAAACGCATTGATATGGCACGAGAGTTAATCAATCAAGGACAGCTATCGCTGGGGCAAATTGCAGAGTTCACAGGCTTCTCTAACCAAAGTACGTTCACCCATACTTTCACTCGTCTTCAGGGATTATCGCCTTCACAATATAAGAAACAGATTGGATAAATTCCAAAGATTTTTACTCAAGACCATGCTTTTAGCATGGTTTTTTGTTTTTTATTAGTGTGATTTAGATCTCTTTTCTCTTCATTTTTCATCAAGTTGTACGTTAAAGCAGCATTCTGTCCTGAGTTATTCCGTTAGGACCGCGGGCTTACGAACAATATTATTGATATCGTTGGTTTTTTGTTGTTAATAAGCCAGAAAAATTAAAATTTCCGATACAAAATATTACCTATTTGAGCGTGATTGTGTGGATGTTTTGTTATAAAAGCGAGTTTTTAGCAAAAATACCGTAGTTTTTGACAAGTATTCTTGTCGGCCTCAAAATACACTGCCAGCCATTGATGATCCTCGAAGCGGTTTTCGAGGAGTGAGATTGAGGAACACACATGTTTACAGCTACAAACGTGTTGACACCGGAGTTTATCGAGCAGCCGCTTGATAAGTTGTGGTCACTGATCTCGCCATTGTATATGGTGGACGAGTCTCAATGGCTAGAGCAATTGTTGCCGCTAGCGACGCCGACAGAGGAAGAAAAATCGGCGATCACGATCCAAACGACCCAACTTATCGAAGCCATTCGTGCCGATAAGAAGTCAATCCAGATGATTGATGCCCTGCTGCTGGAATACAGCTTAGATACACAAGAAGGTATCTTGTTGATGTGTCTTGCAGAAGCATTAATGCGTATCCCTGATTCTGCGACTGCTGATGCGTTGATCAAAGACAAGCTAAGTGTTGCGGACTGGAAATCTCACCTGAAAAATTCAGACTCTGTTTTCGTTAACGCGTCAACATGGGGTCTTATGCTGACGGGTAAAGTGGTTGGTCTTGGTGAAAAAGGCAGCCAGAGCCCAAGTCAGGCTGTAAACCGTCTGGTGAATAAATTCTCTGAACCTGTGATTCGTAAAGCCATGTATCAGGCGATGAAGATCATGGGTCATCAGTTTGTTCGTGGCCGCACAATCGAAGAAGCGCAAAAAAATGGTCGCCCGATGCGCGACAAAGGTTTCACTTACTCATTTGATATGTTGGGTGAAGCGGCGCTGACCACAGCTGACGCGAATAAATACTTCAAAGATTACCTAATGGCTATCGAAGCGGTTGGTCGAGAGACTTACGGCAGCGATACCAGCCCAGCACCTTCTATTTCTATTAAGCTTTCTGCATTGCACCCACGCTATGAAGTTGCAAATGAAGAGCGTGTCATGACCGAGTTGTACGACTCGTTAATGCAGTTGCTAAAACGTGCGATTGAAGTGGATGTAGCGATTACGATTGATGCAGAAGAAGCCGATCGTCTTGAGCTTTCTTTAAAACTATTTGAGAAAGTCTACCGCAGCGACCTAGTGAAAGGCTGGGGCAAGTTTGGCCTGGTAATTCAAGCGTACTCGAAGCGTGCTCTTCCTGTATTGGTATGGATAAATGCGCTAGCGAAAGAGCAGGGCGATCTTATCCCACTGCGTTTGGTTAAAGGCGCTTACTGGGACAGCGAAATTAAATGGTCTCAGCAAGCTGGCTACGACAACTACCCAGTATATACCCGTAAAGAAGCGACAGACGTTGCCTACCTAGCTTGTGCTCGATTCCTATTGAGTGACGGTGTTCGTGGCAATATCTTCCCGCAGTTTGCGAGTCACAACGCGCACACTGTGACGGCAATTGCAGTCATGGCGCAGCACAAAGATTATGAGTTCCAGCGCCTGCACGGCATGGGTGACTCACTTTACAACCATGTGATGGCTAAATACGGCCAGCCAGTGCGTATCTACGCGCCAGTTGGTAGCCATGCTGACCTGCTTCCTTATCTGGTTCGCCGTCTGTTAGAAAACGGTGCAAACAGCTCGTTTGTACACCGTTTGGTGGACGCTCGTTGCCCTATCTACGAGTTAACGCATCACCCTGTGGATGTGCTGACTGGTTTTGATACGTTGAACAACGACAAGATTCCATTGCCATCGGGTATTTTCCCAGAGCGCAAGAATTCTTATGGCGTAAACGTGGATATCGAAAGTGAAGCTAAACCATTTGAGACCCAAGTTGAAAGCTTCCTGAACAACACATGGACAGCTGGTCCTGTGATCAATGGTGAGTCTTTCGCTGAAAGCATGATCAAGGATAACGCTGCAGAGATCGTTACTGCGCCATACGATCGTCGTATCGAAGCAGGTAAAGTCGCTTTTGCTACGCTTGATCATGTGTCCTCTGCAATTCAAGCGGCTCAAAGTGCTTTCCCTGCGTGGAAAGATACGGCGATTGAGCAGAAAGCACAGTGCTTAGACTCACTTGCTGATTTGATGGAAGAGAATCTTGCTGAGTTGGTGGCGATTTGTCACAAGGAAGCAGGTAAGACGATTCACGATAGTATCGATGAAGTTCGTGAAGCGGTGGATTTCTGTCGTTACTACGCGAAGCAAGCACAAAATCTAAAACCATTCGAGCTAGAAGGCTTTGACGGCGTTAAACGTATTTCGAGCCGTGAAGGTTTGGGGGTGTTTGTTTGTATCAGCCCATGGAACTTCCCTCTGGCGATTTTCCTTGGTCAGGTCACAGCAGCACTTGTTGCTGGTAACACAGTGGTAGCGAAACCGGCTGAACAAACCAGCTTGATTGCAGCGCGTGCAATTGAACTGATGCTGGAAGCAGGCTTCCCAGCAGGTGTTATTCAGTTGCTTCCTGGTCGCGGTGGTGAAATCGGTCATGCACTGACTTCTCACGATGCGATTGCTGGTGTGGCATTTACCGGTTCGACAGCAACTGCACAGCGTATCAACGTGACATTGGCAGAGCGCACAGCGAAACCTGTTCCGTTTATCGCAGAAACAGGCGGTCAGAACGCGATGATTGTCGACAGTACGGCGCTGCCAGAACAGGTTGTACGTGATGTTATTCGTTCTGCGTTTGCATCAGCTGGTCAACGTTGTTCTGCACTACGTGTACTGTTTGTGCAGGAAGACGTTGCGGATCGAATCATCACGCTTATCCAAGGTGCGATGAATGAGCTAAAAGTTGGCTTGCCGTATCTGCATGAAACCGATGTTGGTCCGGTTATCGACCAAAATGCGAAGCAGAAACTTCAGGCTCACATTGAGCAAATGAGCAAAACTCAGAAGAAAGTGGCTGAGTTGAACCTTAACGAAGCGTGCCAGTACGGTGATTTTGTGTCACCAAGTGCGTTTGAAATCTCAGGCATTGATGTGCTGAAAGAAGAGCAATTTGGCCCAATTCTACACATTGTTCGCTTTAAAGCGTCTGAATTACCAAACGTTGTTGAGCAAATCAACCAAACGGGTTTTGGTCTGACCATGGGTATCCATAGTCGTAACGAAACCACTTACCGTTGGATTGAAAAACACGCTCGTGTTGGTAACTGCTACATCAACCGAGATCAAGTTGGTGCCGTAGTAGGTGTTCAACCTTTTGGTGGTCAAGGCTTGTCTGGTACTGGCCCTAAAGCTGGTGGTCCTCACTACTTGTACCGCTTTACTCAACCTGTTCTTGCTCAACAAATAGTTGCTCAAGCAGAGAACGCATAAGGAGTCGCATTATGGTTCATCAGATCACATATTTTAAAGATGCATTTTCTGCGTGGGAACAGTGGAATCTGACCGATTTTGATTACAAATGCGAGCACGCGCTGGCATTTAAATCTGCACTAGAAGGGCACAATGCCACAGTAGCAAAAGTGGTTTCATACCACTTGCAACAGGCGTCAGCACTTCTTGCAGAAACTCATCAGTTAGTAGGGCCTACTGGTGAAACTAACGAGCTGTATGCTGCAGGTCGTGGCGTAGCTTTGGTGATTTGTGAAAACAACACCGAAAATACGACTAACGCGTTATACAGTGCATTTGCAATGATCACCTGTGCCTTAATTGCTGGTAACAGTGTTGTGATTTGCAGCGACAATATCGAGCTAAACCAACTGGTTACAAAAGCGGTATCGTCGACGAACCTCCCATCTAACTTAGTCCAGGTAGTTGCGTATGACGCCTCAGCACCGTTGCTTGAGAGTGATGTACGTAGTGTGGGTTATGTTGGGCATTCTAAGGTTGAGCACGCGCTCAATCTTCAACTGGCTAAGCGCGATGGTGCCATCGTCGGCTTAGTTTCTGAAACGGATTTAGAGTCACCGAAATTGGCTCATGATCCTCATCTGTCGTTACGCTTTATTACTGAGCGTACTCGAACGATAAATATTACCGCGGTGGGTGGTAACGCAACTCTACTCGAGCTGGGGAACGAAACTCACTAACCTGACTTGTGACACCAATTTGGAATAGCTCCCCTGAGAACCGTTTCAGGTTGGTGTCTCTTGCTTTGCTGTATTGCTGAGATGGCAAAATATCAAAGAAGACAAGGAAGGAAATAATTATAACGAGGACTATCTAATGATAGAAAATAGCATTGCTATCACGTCCACTTTTGTGGCGTATTTATTAATCATGGTTGCCATTGGCGTTATTGCGTATAAGAGGACTGCCAACTCATCTGATTACTTCCTAGGTGGCCGTAGCCTAGGTCCGTGGCCTGCTGCGTTATCTGCAGGTGCTTCAGACATGAGTGGCTGGCTGCTACTTGGTCTACCAGGTTACGCTTATGCTGCGGGTATCGAGGCATTTTGGCTAGCAGGTGGTCTGCTGGTTGGTACATGGGCGAACTGGTTAATCAGTGCAAAACGTCTACGTACTTACAGTATCCAGACTGACGCGCTGACATTGCCAGAGTTCCTGTCACGTCGTTTCAACGACAAATCAAAACTGATCCAGACAATCTCTGCGTTTTTCATTCTTCTATTTTTCCTTTTCTACACCAGCTCTGGCTTGGTAGCAGGGGGCAAACTGTTTGAAACAGTATTTGGTCTAGATTACACCTATGCGGTTATTATTGGCACGGTGTGTGTGGTTTCTTACACACTATTCGGTGGCTTCCTGGCGGTATCTTGGACAGACTTGGTGCAAGGCCTGCTAATGGCTGCAGCACTGATGATCGTGCCTGTTGCAGTGATGGACGGTGGATTAGGCCAGCTTTCATCAGATATGCATAACATCAACCCTGAACTACTGACGCTTTGGCGTGATGTGAAAGGTGAGCCACTATCGGCTATCGCGATCATCTCTCTGGCAGCTTGGGGTCTGGGTTACTTCGGTCAGCCTCACATCCTGGCGCGTTTTAAAGCGACTCGTTCAAACAAAGATTTGACGACTGCACGCCGTATCGCAGTGGGTTGGACAGCGCTTTCAATGGCGGGTGCAATGCTTGTAGGTCTTGTTGGCCTTGTATGGGTTGGCGATCACTCTGGTGTTCAATTAGAAGATGGAGAGAAAATCTTCATGCTACTGGTTAACACGGTATTCCACCCAGTTATTGCAGGTATCTTGCTTGCAGCGATTCTTGCAGCGGTAATGAGTACAGCAGACTCTCAGCTTCTTGTTTCTTCTTCAGCACTAGCAGAAGATTTCTACAAGCAAGTATTTAAACCAGGCGCATCTTCAGAAGAAATCGTAATGGTTGGCCGTGTAGGCGTGATCGTGATTTCTCTGCTTGCTCTATTCTTGGCAATGACACCAGACAGCTCAGTACTAGGACTTGTATCTTACGCTTGGGCAGGCTTTGGTGCCGCATTTGGCCCAGCAGTAGTACTTAGCCTTTACTGGAGTGGTATGAACCGTAACGGCGCGCTTGCAGGTATTCTGGTTGGTGGTGTGACTATCGTTCTATGGAAACAGCTATCAGGCGGTTGGTTCGATGTTTACGAAATCGTACCGGGAATCATCTTCTCTACACTGGCTATCTTTGTAGTAAGTAAAATGACTGGTGGTGCTGCGCACGACGTATTGGAGCAACACAAGTCATACAAACAGAAATTGATTGATTTGGACTAATTTCTAGTCACAGATGAAACCAATAAAGCTCGCTTCAAAGCGGGCTTTATTTTTGCCTGAATTTTGCAAATGTACACCCAGACATTCTCACCGTACTTTTACTCCTCCTTCCTTTTATGTTTTGAGAACTCCTCCTCAAACGGCATCCGTATTTTTCCTTTTCTAGGGCATTCGCTGACATCTTGATAGTAATTTAGGATGCAGCATAAAGGCTCTATATCATTGAATAAAAAGTGAAAGTTAGTACTAAATATGTAGTTAACCGCGTGAATTTTCCACTTAAAGTAGCGTTAATTGGGGGATTTCTAACAGTTAGCTTTAGGAATGGTTTTAAAAATAGTGATATTCAACAATTGGTTATGTGTGTTTCATCAAGTTCTGACAGTAATTGGCATTAAATTTCACAAAATAACAACAAAAATTGACATCTGAGCAATGTCTCAATTTTATAAATACATTACCCTGTTTTTTGGAGGTAGGACACAAAACTCAAAAGGGTATTTTTTAATGTGGAATTATTTTGAACAAAATATGTCAATTATCAGTAGCACAGAAAAAATTGGGAGAAAAAGAAATGCCGGATATTTATTGCTCAGCTTGTAGAAAGTCGACTCAACATAAGGTCATCATGAGACGTTGTGAGTCGCAGCCAGTTGAAACCTTGACTGGCAAAGTTCTGAGCTTTACACAGTTGATGGCGAAGTTCGTTTCGGGTGAACATTATTATGAGATGGAACCTCAGTATTTTTGTCGTCGTTGTAATCACCGCGCGATTGGCGAAGTGGTGTCACATCCGACAAGACAAACGTCTGCAATTATGTAGTTGAGTCGATGGTTTTCGTTAAAGTGCGCTGACCCTAAATGCGAGTCGAACAGTAATAGCGAGTACATTTAGGTGCTTGAGTTTTGTGACTTTGTTAAACGGTGATGTAGAGCTCTTGGCTCGCTCAAACGGTTTAAATAAGTTGCAGCCTCTATCTCTCTGTTGTTTCATTGAATCTGGCTCAATACGTGTGTTTCAAAGCCATGTTCCTTTGTTTTATGCATCGACAAATCGTGCGCAATCCGTGTTGCTCTCCCAAGCATGAACACAATGTCTCTCATCCATCTTCAGGCTTTTTCTTCGGCTTTTTCCCCTACGCTACTTTTTAGTTAACCTGAGATAAAATGAGAGATTCACCGTATTTGGTATCAATGACGTTGGGCTGGTGGGCATTGGCGTCTGCTTTTTATGCGTATCCAATACAAAAACAAAGCTGGTTTCACACGTTAGTCATTTGCCAGTTTGCAAATGCCTTACTAACGATTATGGTGAGCCTCCATATGATATGACTAGGGTGTGGTTGATGAGTTATCAATTGGACAGGATTGACCTGCATATTTTGAGAGTGCTTCATTCACGAGGCCGAATTCCAGTTGTTGAACTAGCAAAGCAGATAAATCTAACGACGTCGCCTTGTTCTGATCGGGTTAAAAGACTAGAAAAAGAAGGCTATATCAATGGCTATCATGCGGAGCTGAATGCAGAAAAATTGGGTCTGGACGTGCAAGTGTTCATTCACATTCGTCTAGATCAAACCAGCTTCTCGATATTTGAGAAATTTGCCAAGGCGGTTGAGTTGATGCCTGAAATCGAGGAGTGTTATTCGCTCTCCGGGGATTTCGATACCATGATTAAAGTTCGCGTCAAAAGCATGAAAGCGTATCAGGAATTTATGTCTAGCAAGCTTGGTACCCTGCCGGGAGTGATTCAGACACGTAGTGAAGTGGTCATAGAAGAACATAAAACCGGATTTGGTGTGAACCCTGAGCTACTGGGCTAAGCTTAATCTGATGCAATCAAAAAAGGAGCCATTTGGCTCCTTTGTCAATTGTGCTCAGAATATTAGCTGATTAGAAGCTGATGAAGGTCGTAATCACACCAATTACGCCGCCAAAAACACCACCCCAAACAACAAGCCAGCCCAAGTGCTCTTTAATCATTTTCTGCACCATCTCTTTCACTAAGGCTGGTGTCAGTTCGCTGAGGCGCTGATCGATAATGCTTTCGATGTTTTGTTTGATTTCATCCATCATCGCAGGTGATTCAAACTGTTCTTTCAGCGCCTCTTTTACTGAGTCGCTTTGGCTTAGCTCAACTAAGGATTCTTGCATCTTCTCTACAAAGGGCTGTTTCATTGGCTGAAGCGCTTCTGAACCGCCAAACATCGCCAGCATTCCACCAAACTGAGAGCCTTCGATCACCTCCACCAAAGAATCAAAGGCAGGGTTGAAATCCACCTTATTAATCACAGGTTGCAGGTTGATGCTCGCGCCGCCCGCCATCTCTTTATTCAAGAATCGGTCAATATTAGCTTCAGTAAAGAACTGCTCCATCATCAGGTTCTTGATGGCGAGTTTGAATTCTTCAAATCGTGCCGGAATAACACCAGAACCATATAAGCCGGGTACTTTTTCAAACAGCATATGGATGGCTAGCCAGTTGGTGATAGCTCCAGAAAAGGCAAATAAACCTGCATACCAAAGATAGTTGTTTTGAAGTTGATGGCCAGCACCCATCAATATGATTGCGAGGACATTCGTTAACAAACTTTTGTTCATAGTGACCAGTTATGTAAGAAATTAGCAGTGAATTAAGTGGCGTGATTTTATACCTAAATAACCTCTAGATGCTAGATTCAGCGGGGAGGACTTGGTTCTAGGATGTGGAAATGATTTGAAGATTTATTAGAGAGATAGAAAAATAAAACCCGACAATCATTGTCGGGTCACTGCTTTTTCTTAGAAAATCTAAGTGTCATTTTTGTATTTTTAGATGCGGTAGATCTTACAACAAAGTTGGCATTTCCATCTTTCTGAGTAGCCAAATAGCTTGTCAGTCCAACTCGGTTTAAGTTGTACGATCTGCATTGAACCACATTTACACATAATCCAATTACCTTATTATCAGTTTAATTACCTGCGACCACTTATCGTGGTTTGGGTAGAACCAGCCGTCTGTTGAGTATAGCTGGTTATCAAAACGTAGCTTGATAAATGATCCAGTCAGAGACTCTGTAAGGTGTTCATCGCTGTGGATACGCAATGAGCCAAGATAGTAGCAGAATAGTACGGCTTTTATCGTGTCGTGTTGTTTCATATCCGAGAATCTATACGCTCTCTATGATTATCCTTACTCTAGATAATGCGAAAACCACAGCTGCCTTTGGCTCTTTTGGCATCATTCCTGTCTCCATATCTTCAATTTGTGGTGATCGGTCTTTTCTTTGAAAATATCTTGTTTCGCCATTTTATTTGCTGAATTTATATTCACATTTTAAGGTTTTTTATTTTGCGTTGTCTGTTTGTGATTTCTGATGTTTAAAGCAATTTTGATAATGAATCTTGCATATCTTTAAGCTAACTCTGTGTAATTGGCTATAATTTGAGTTCGTAACACTGATTTTTTCGATTTGTAACCCGTGTAACACAAAAAATTAAGCCTGTAAGGTGGCAATTATTTTTTCTGAGTTTATGGGGTTTGGCAGTAAATTTTCCTTTTGGAAGGATGAAATAATCGTGAAAACAGTAAAACCTTACGTAACAATGTATTTACAATCTCCTCATTCTAGTGAGAAGGAATGTATCGGATGCTATTACACGAATCAGTACCCCAATTTGCAAATGGGAACGAAGAAAGCACACAAAGTGCTCTGCGCCATACCGCAAACTGCGTAGTGATGGTGCCACCTAAAGAATTTCGCTTTAACGAAGAAACTGCGAGAGACAACGAGTTTCAGAATCAGGTGTCACTCAGCCAGAAAGAAGTTTCTCAAAAAACCATGGCTGAATTTGCTGCGATGGTAGCAACCTTGCGTCAGGAAGGCGTTCAGGTGGTGGAGTTTGATTATCCTCTGTCAGATGTTGCGACGCCAGATGCGGTATTCCCGAATAACTGGTTCAGTACAACGTGTGATGGGACCTTATATACGTTCCCGATGGCGTGTGAAAACCGTCAGAAAGAAGTTCGTCCAGACGCTCTTGTCGCCGCGTTAGCGAAAGCGGGACGAGAGGTATCACAGCAAGCTAGCTTAACCGAATACGTTAACGATCAGGCGTATCTGGAAAGTACTGGTGTGATGATTTTTGATCATTTTAACAAGACAGTTTATGCGGCACTTTCTCAGCGCTGTGACCGTTTAGTTCTGGAAGATTATGCAAATCGTATTGGCTACGATCGCGTGATTTCATTCCAAACACGTTTGCCTTCTGGCTCACCGATTTACCATACCAATGTAATGATGGCGGTAGGTGAACAGTTCTGTGTTATCTGTGACGAAGTAATCCCTGAGTTCGAGCGTCGCTTTGTGCTGAAATCACTGGCGAAAGACAAGCAAGTGATCTCGATTTCGATTGAGCAGATGAATCAGTTTTGCGGCAACATCCTTCAACTGGAAACCGTGAATGGTGACAAGGTGATTGCGATGTCTCAATCGGCATACGATGCGTTTTCACCAGCACAAAGAAACCAGTTAGCGACGCACGGTAAGTTACTGCCGTTTGATGTGACGACAATCGAATCTATCGGTGGTGGTTCTGTTCGCTGTATGTTGGGTGAAGTCTTCTTGCCAAGCCGTCAAGCTATGCTGTAAGTACTTACTAACTAATTTAGCTCTAAACGTTTCGCCAATCCTTTTGAAGGGTTGGCGAAACTGTTTCTGTCTGCCACATATTCTTTGGTGTACAGGTTAATTTGGTACTAAAAAAGGGCGAACAGGAAATAGTTCGCCCTTTGCATTGATATTCAGAGAATGTTATTGCTGCGAAGCGCTCATTGCATCTTCTATCACTTTAGACATATCAAAAGTCGTACCGCCTTGTGTCGGAGGATAGTCCACTAAGCTTTGGACATGTTCTGCCATCATTTCACTCACAGGTGCAAGCATCCAAGAGACTTTCTGAGCTAAGTGACCGTTTGAGTCTACTGAATCATAACTTTCGAATGGGTCGGCACGTAAGTTGTACACTTTAGGTTTAGCTAAAGGTAATAAGTTGTCATAGTAGTGTTCGGCAATGGCAAAGTGGAACTTCCAAGGACCAAGGCGAATTGCTGACAGCTGACTTTCAAAATAGTAAAAAATCGAGTTGCGGGCCGATTTGTCTGACTCACCCTTCCAGTACGCTAAGTTATCAATACCATCGATGTACTGTTTTTTCTCTTTGATCATTTTCTCTTTAACATCTTTAACCCCCGCGGCAGAGGCTAAAGTAGTAAAGAGATCCTGGTGTCCTTGAATACCATTCAGTACTTGCCCTGGAGGAATAACGCCAGGCCATTTGACCATGGTCGGTACTCTAACCCCACCTTCATAGGTGGTCATTTTTTCACCGCGGAATGGTGTCGTACCACCATGAGGCCACGATGAGTGCTCTGGGCCATTATCTGTTGAGTAGACGATGATGGTGTTCTCTGTTAAGCCTCTTTTTTTAAGTTCTTCCAGTAAAAAACCAATGTCATCATCGTGCTGCATCATGCCGCTGCCGTAGACATCATATTCACTGGTAAGATGCTCTGCTGCGTAGCGCCATTTTTCATCTAAGCGTGTGTACAAGTGCATTCGGCTGGTGTTTATCCAAGTAAAGAACGGCTTGTTGTCTTTTATGGATTTATCGATAAAGTTGACCGCCGCCGGCAGCATTTCTTCACGGTCAAAGTTCTTCATACGCTCCTGACCCAGAGGGCCTGTGTCGGTACATTTTTGTTTACCAACAGCCCCAAACCTAGGCTCAACCGTTTTGTCTTCGGTTTCTGTAGCGAAGCAATGTAACACGCCACGAGTACCAAATTTTTTCTCGTACTCTTCAACTGAGCCTGAATATTCCTTGGCGAAGTTTTGGAAATCTCTCTGTTCGTGTTCTTCTTGGGTGTTTAAGTGGTATAAGTTGCCGAAGAACTCATCAAAACCATGGACAGTTGGCAGGGAAAAGTTTTGGTCACCCAGATGGTTTTTACCAAATTGTCCGGTCGCATAGCCTGCTTCTTTTAATACCTCAGCCAGGGAAGGCGATCCTTTTTGAATCCCTAGAGTACCGCCGGGCATCTGCACAGTAGTCATCCCCGAACGAATCGGGTATTGCCCGGTAATAAATGCTGCACGGCCTGCAGTAGAGCTAGGTTGGGCATAGTGGTCGGTAAACATGATGCCTTCATTGGCAATACTGTCGATGTTCGGTGTTTTGTATCCCATCGTACCCATGCCATAAGCACTAACGTTTTGCCAACCAATATCATCACCAAAAATGACCACAATATTTGGCTTTTCAGCGGCCAGAGCCGTTACTGGTAAAGCTGCTCCTATCATTGCTGCAATTGATTTGATTTTCATAGATTAATTTCCATATGCTACTGACTGTCCAAATCAGTATAGTGCAAGGATTTCATTCGGTTTGAGTTTGAATATCTTTTTGGGATTTTTGCAGGCGAGGCACGTTAGAGTCGCAAATATTTTCAACGAGTCGTGTTTTTAAGACAGAGGTAACGTGAAGGCAGCATGACGATTTTAGATATTTTGAAGAATCTGATTATTTTATGATGTAAGTACTTACTATTTCTTTAGGCACAAAAAGCCAGCAGATAGAGGTCTGCTGGCAAAGTCTTTGGGCTTCTTTTCTTTTTATTGTTCCAGAAGTTCTGGAGATTAACCTTGCTTACGAATCAGGTAGTCAAACGCGCCTAAGCTTGCTTTTGCACCTTCACCCATCGCAATGATGATCTGTTTGTAAGGTACCGTTGTTGCGTCACCCGCAGCAAATACACCTTCCAGGCTGGTTTCACCGTGACTGCCTACTTCAATTTCACCACGTGGAGACAAGTTCACATCTGAATCTTTCAGCCACTCTGTGTTAGGAACAAGACCGATTTGAACGAAGATACCCGATAGCTCAAGTTCTTTGATTTCATCTGTGTTGCGGTCTTTGTATTTCAGGCCAGTCACGCGCTTGCCGTCACCTACAACTTCCGTTGTTTGTGCCATGGTAATGATGTCGACGTTTGGTAGCGAGTTCGCTTTGTTGATCAGTACTTGGTCAGCACGTAAAACATCAGCAAATTCAAGAACCGTTACATGTTCCACAATACCTGCTAGGTCGATTGCCGCTTCGATACCTGAGTTACCACCGCCGATAACGGCCGTCTTTTTACCTTTGAATAGCGGACCATCACAGTGTGGACAGTAAGCAACGCCTTTATTGCGGTACTCTTGCTCACCAGGAACATTCATTTCTCGCCAGCGAGCACCTGGGCTCAAAATAACACTTTGACTCTTAAGCGTTGCGCCACTTTCTAGCTGAATGTGGATAAGACCATCTTCAGTATGTGCTGCGCCCATTAGCTTTTTAGCTTGCTGCTCTGTCACAACGTCAACGTCGTACTCTTTCAAATGCTCGCCAAGATCAGCCGCCAGCTTAGGACCTTCAGTGCGTTTCACCGAGACAAAGTTTTCGATCGCCATGGTGTCCATAACCTGACCACCAAAACGTTTAGCCACAACACCAGTGCGGATGCCTTTACGTGCTGCGTAAAGTGCCGCTGCACTACCACCTGGGCCGCCACCTACAACAAGAACGTCGTAAGGTTCTTTTTCATCCAGCGCTTTTGCTGCTTTCTCGCTTGCGCTGTCGTCGACTTTGTTCAGAATTTCTGTAAGTGACATGCGGCCTTGGCCGAACAGCTCACCGTTAACGAATACACTTGGTACTGCCATGATATCGCGCTGTTTCACTTCGTCTTGGAACAAAGCACCGTCGATCATGGTTGCTTTCACTTTCGGGTTAATCGCTGCCATCATGTTAAACGCCTGAACAACATCAGGACAGTTCTGACAAGACAGAGAAATAAAGATTTCTACATCCAGTTCTTTATCTAGCGCAGCGATTTGTTCAATCACTTCTGGTTCTAGCTTGATTGGGTGACCGCCAGAGTGAAGCAGAGCAAGGACTAGTGACGTAAATTCATGGCCCATAGGCAGGCCAGCAAAGCTAAGTGCTGTTCCTTTAGTCGGGTTGGTTACCGCCATTACTGGTTTACGGTCACTGGCTGCGTCGTCACGAACAACAGAAATATGCTCGCTCATTTCTGCGATTTGATTAGCGAGAGACAAAATATCATTTGCCGCTTTGCTTTCATCTAGGCTAACCACTAGACGTACGTCTTCTTTTACATTAGCCAGATATTGTTTGAGTTGTTGTTGGATCGCTTGGTCTAACATAGTTGTTATTACCTTTTAATAAACAGAAGAGTGGTTACTCTGGATAAAAACATGAGGAGAGAGCAAACCGGGAAGAAGGTCGTCAAGGTATCTAACCCGGATTGCTCTCTTTAATTAGGTTTTGGTTCTTAGATTGAACCAGCGTTGGCTAATCTAGAATTAGATTTTGCCTACTAGGTCTAGAGAAGGTGCTAGCGTTTCTTCGCCTTCTTTCCATTTAGCTGGGCAAACTTCGCCTGGGTGTGCAGCTACGTACTGAGCCGCTTTAACTTTGCGTAGTAGGTCTTCTGCGTCACGGCCGATGCCTTCTGCAGTGATTTCCATTGCCTGGATAGTACCTTCTGGGTCGATTAGGAACGTTGCACGGTCTGCAAGACCTTGACCTTCACGCATCACGCCGAAGTTGTTTGTGATGTTGCCAGTTTGGTCGCCAAGCATGTAGTAGTTGATTTTGCCGATAGTCTCAGAGCTGTCGTGCCATGCTTTGTGAGTGAAGTGAGTGTCTGTTGATACTGAGTAAACTTCAACGCCACGGCTTTGTAGCTCTGCGTAGTGGTCTGCTAAGTCACCTAGCTCGGTCGGACAAACGAACGTAAAGTCAGCTGGGTAGAAGAAGAATACCGCCCACTTACCTAGAACATCTTGTTCTGTTACTTGTACGAATTCGCCTTCTTTAAACGCTGTAGCTGTAAATGGTTTGATTTTAGTATTGATCATTACTTTACTTTCCTTTCGGTTATTTTGGATTAGCAAATCTTGCTGTCGGAAAGTATATTCGCATCTGAGTTAGGTTAAATAAAATTGCTTTTAACTATCTTATTGATAGCTGATTCCTATTTTCCTAAATAGAAAAAACCTATTACGCCTAATTTGTACTGACTATTAATAGGTTTTTGTTTTTCACTCTGCGATGACCATGTTGCGCCTGGATAGAAGCTTCACAAGCCAATAGTTTTAGGTTTATTTATTGTTATTATAGTGTTAATTAAATGTAAATTACACAAGTGTATCCAACAGCTTGTTGCACAAATTCTTTAAAGTAATCAGTTCATCCAGTTCTAATGTTATTTTGCAGGCTATGGCATTAGGAACGGATTTAGCGCGTGTTTTTAACTGTTTTCCTTCGCTGGTCAGGTTCAAAACTCTCACACGCTCATCGCTTTCGCTTCTCCCCCTAGTAACGAACCCTTTTGCTTCTAGTCGTTTCAACAGAGGCGTCAGTGTGCCTGAGTCCAAGTGAAGGCGTGAGCCTAATTCTTTGACACTTGCGCCGTCTTTTTCCCAAAGAACCATCATGACCAGATACTGAGAGTAGGTAAGTTCCAGCTCATCCAGTAGAGGACGATAAGCGCGAATGACGGCGTTAGCTGCACTATAGAGCGGGAAACACACTTGATTTTCCAGCAAAATTTTCTCATCGTCGTTCAATGGGTTTTCTGTGTAGCACTGACTCATGGGCTTGGCCTATCTGTTCACTATGGAGGTTATAAAAATAAATTGTGCACAATATAGTTGCAAGTGAAGTTTGTTTCGATATAAGATTGCAAACAATTAAATTGTACACAACTTAAATTGAAAGGGGATATTCGTATGACGACGTTATACAAAACTCAAGCAACTGCTCTTGCCGGTCGTAATGGCCAAGTGAAAACTGACGATGGTCTATTGTCTCTCGACTTAGCATACCCGAAAGAAATGGGTGGCACAGGTGCAGCAACAAACCCAGAGCAACTGTTTGCTGCGGGATACTCGGCGTGTTTTTCTAACGCGATTTTACACGTAGCGCGTGAAGCTAAAGTGAATCTCAAACATGCGCCAGTAACCGCAGAAGTGGGCATTGGTCAGAACGGCAACGGCGGTTTTGCTCTTACCGTCAGTCTGGCGGTTGAGCTGGATTTACCACAAGAACAGGCGCTTGAACTAACTCGTACTTCACATCAGGTTTGCCCTTACTCGAATGCGGTACGCGGTAATATCAATGTTGCTGTAACCGTGAATGGTGAAGCGATTTAATTGAGTTGGATTGCTTAAAGAAAGCCTGCGCAATAGTCGCAGGCTTTTTTGACTATTTGATGGCAGTGCAGAAACTGACGTCTGCATGGTGAGTTTGTGGGTCAAAGCTATGGTAAAGCTCGAAGCAAGGACGATCATCGCTTTCAATGCCAGACTCAATCACTTTAGTCATCAAATCATCCCATGCTTTTGAGTATTGGCCGTTTTCCGTGATGCGTTGACGCATGACTGCGTATTGACCACCAGGAAAGTCTTGCAGCTCAATGCCACTTGGAACTTCGGTGTCTTCAGGCACCATCAAACAGATGTCAGTTCGACATTTCTCGTTCGGCGTGATTTCTGGGTTGTCGTGGTAAATAAAGATGCAGGTGTTGCCCGCCAGACCTTTCATGCCAGCCCATTGGTATAGATGACCTGCTGGCTCTTCATAGCCTTCGCCGTAAGGACCATTCACGCGAATGTACGCCAGTTTGGTTGCGTCAAAGTGTTGCGTTTCCATAATAATGCTCCATGTTGTGAGTTCAGAGCCAGTATATGAATCGCTGGAATTTTCTTCGTTTCCGTTCTTGCGCAATGTGTGTCCAATCTTGCTGTTTCGCGCTAATTCAGAAAACTGTTGGTAGTTTTCACAATCGCGAAAGGCCGTTGGCGTCACCCCATAATGTTGTTTGAACGCTTTGGCTAAGCTTTGTGAGCTAGAAAAACTGTACTCTAAAGCAATGTTGAGCACCGGTTGTTTGGATTTGAACAGGTCATCCGCTGCGGCTTCTAGTCTTAAACGTCGGATGAAATCGGCTAAGGTCTCGCCCTGCACGGCTTTGAAAGTACGATGAAAGTGATAGGGGGATAAGTTCGCTAGCGCCGCCACTTCGAGTAGATTGAGTGGTTCGTTAAAGTGCTGTTCCAGATAGCGAATAACAGGAACGAGTCGTTTTTGATAATCGACGCGCATTATTGGTTCATCCTTGTTTGATTTGCTCAAAGCGTATCGTAACAAGGCAAGCTTTCAAGGCTGTTATTGGATAAATGCGTCGCGGTCGGTTGTTTTCAATAAAGATATTGTTGTTCAACAATAGGTTAAGCCTCACACAGGTAAGCGATGCACACAATAAAGTGCTCAATACCCAGTCAGCTCCATATAGCCGGTGCCTGAATGAGACCCGTCGATGGTCACCGGACCCTCCCAATAGGTTACCGACAGGGGCATTTGTGCGTTAGGATTGAGTGCAGTAATCGTGATTTCAATTTGCTGATTGGGGATCGAAAGCTGCCACTCTGTTGGATAGTCACGACCTTGAATAGTCGTTTTTCGGGAAGCTTTTAAGCGGAGCTCGTTTTGTTGAATCGCGGTTCCGCTGCCATCTTGGTTCATCAACTTAGCGTGCGAGTAACTGGCTTTTCCGGTTTTTGCATCGCGAAGTTGGAACACCATCAGGCTTGTTTCCTCACCCAGCCTTAGCGCAAACCAATCCCAACCTTGCTGTGACTCCTGTAAGTACTGTGAACTCCACTCTCTGTCGATCCAACCTTTACCCGAGACCTGATGAGTTTCGCCATCGATGGTGACTTCTCCCTCCACATCAATAAACGGCTGACTGTAGTAATGCGAAGCGGCCTGACCATCGGCACTTTTGGTGCTGTATCCTTGCTCGCCTTGCTTTTGATAGGGTGCATTACTGGTTAAGTTGAGTGAGTAACCAAATTTCTTGGAGTTGGTATTGAGCGTAGCGGGAAACAAATCATCGGTGGATGAGATCCACTGCCAATCATCCAGATAAACACGAAATGGTGAGGTGTCCACTCCGGCAAGCTCGCTGTGATCCCGTGACCATTTTTCATCGGCGTAATGTTTGTCTTTGGTGGTAATCGCGCTATGCGCCATGTAAATTTGATGGCTTTGCCATACGGCCTTTGTTTCTTCTGGTTTGTTTTTCTGTGGTACCGCAGAGAAGCGAAATTGTGTCCATTGCACACCGAGAGGGTTGCCCTTTTCATCGGTTAAGTTTGCCGTTAAATACCACCATTCATGACGAAAATCGAGGTGCGCTTGATGATCGGCAGGGAAGGTGATCTCAACACCTTTCATCACTGGAGTGAACGACTCGGCCTCCGCTGGTACTTCACTTCCTCCTAATAGCATCCCTACATTTTGTTGCTTGGATTCTTCACAGCCGATAAGAGATAAACAACCAAGTACTAGTGCGACATGTTTTATGATTTGATTCATCACAGTACCTCACTTTGTAAGCTGGATACCACAGGTTTGCTCACCAAGCGCCACATTGGGAACAGGGTAGCCATCACCGCGACTAAAATGGTAATGACGGAGATACTGAGTGCATCACTCCAGCTCCATAGGTAGTTCAGGCTCCAGCCGAAAGCGCGTAAGGTTACTACGTCAGTCAGTATATAGCCGACCATTGCGCCAAGTGGTATGGCGATAACCAACGTAAAGCTAACCAAAGCGACGATTTGCCCAACCACCATCTCCATCAATTTTCGACGACTCACACCAAGCGCATACAACCTTGCAATGGCGGCTTTGCGCGCATCGAGTAACATAAAGCAAGCGCTGAACAAACCGATCACAGCCACCATTAAGGTGACGCCATTTAGTGTGTGTGTGATGGCGAAGGTTTGTGAAAAGATATCTAACGCGACTGATTTGACGTGAGCCTGATCGTAGAGCTGACTCGGATTCAGAGCCAACTGTTGTTGTAATTGGTCATACATGGATTTTTTGTCGCCAGAGATTTTGATCCCAAGGCTAATCGGCAAGTCTGTAAAACCGCGCTCTTGCCACAATTTAGGAGCAAGTAATACTTCGCCATTGGGTGCTCCGTAGTCGTGAAAAATGGCTCCGACAGTCAGAGTCTCGCCTTTCAACGCATCGAGCTTCAGGTCACTACCAAGCGATAAGCCAAGTTTCACTGCGGTAGGTTCACTGATCGCAACGACCTCTCCTTGATAAAAGCGCGGCCAGAATTCATCAACACGGGACTTAAATACCATGGTTTGTTCTAAAGTGTCTTTATCTTTGGTACCAAGTCGGATAGGTAAGCCCTGCAAGTTCGCATCGACATAATACTGTTTATAGACCTTTTCTACGTTGTCGAAGTGCTCCAGAGCATGCTCAACATTCGCCATTTCACCCTGCGATGGACTGACGTAAATATCCGCATGTAGCCTTTGTTCGAGCCATTGCTTTAAGGTGGATTCAAAGCTTCCGACCAAATTGTTCATACCGATATTGGCGGTCACGGCAAGAAGCAGCGCCATCATCGCAAGAGAAAGTGGAGAAACCAGCTCACTCAGTTCAGCAAACAGATATTGCACTAAGCCAGGTGTGGTTCGCTGCTCGCTCCAATACGCTAATACGCTGAGCGTTTTCGGTAGATATAAAGGAATTGAAACCACTAACACACCAAGCCATGCCATGGTCAGGCGATGGTGGTCACTCAACCATAAACCTGTCAGAGATAGCGTGGCGAGCACCAAGCCGACAAGGAACAGTTGATTCTGGTTGGATGTTTCTGGTGCTTGATAAAGACCACTATGTGAAGAAAGCGGCTGATGGACTCGCTGTTTAAAGTGCTGCCAACAAGCGAGCAAAGCCGCCGCTAACGTCAGCAATAGCGCCTGTGCCCACCATTGCCATTGCCACGTGCCGGGAAGTAAAGTAGCGCCGTACAGTTGTTCAAGCGTAAGGGCAACCGTTGGATGTAACCAATGACTTAATTGCATACCGAGGACAAAGCCAAGTGACGCGCCGAATGCCACCAAAATCATCAATTCAACTAATAGCGCAGAGAACACATTTATCGGTGCGATGCCAGCCTGCTGAATTTGTACCAACAGGCGATTACGTTTGAGTAAGCTGTACTTCACGCCGTTATAGGCGATGAACAGGCCGACTAAAAACGCCAACAAACTCATCGCAGTAAGATTAAGGTGGAAGCTGTCCGTTAGTGAGCCAAGATCGGTGCTTTGGGTGTTGGCGACCCATTGTCCTTGTTTTCCGACTAAGCTTTGCCATTTCTCGAGATTATTGCCTTCACTATTGAAAACCGCGATATAGCTCAGTTGTCCGGGTTTATTGAGTAACTGCTGAGCAAAGCCAATATCCATCAACATCCGGCTTCCCAGTTGCCAGTCATCCGGAAGAACAACGACTTTCGTTTTGACCTCATCCAGAATCATGAAATCTGTGCCACCTAGATTGTGATGTTGGGATTGACTCATCATCACAATCGGTTCACCAGCCAATAGCTGAGTCAGGGGGAGTGTGCTATCAAACAGGGAAATATCTTGTTCGTTACTAGAATCTGAGGCATAGCGTGTTCCAGAGATGATCGCCGCAATAAGGTCACTTCCCTGCACTGACCACCGACGACCTTGTTCATCCCTGACCCGACCTTCAATCACCGGCAGTAAGGCGCTTAACCCCTTTTGTCTAAGTGAAAAGTAGAGCGATTCGGGCAAATAGCGTTGACCAGCTGGTGGGATAATCAGGTTTTGTGCTTGAGCACTCAGCTGCTCTGTAGATTCTGCGTAGCTGCGCTTGGCATTGAGATTGATGGCTTGCACGGCGACAAACAACGTAACGGCGAGTACGATGCCAATTAGAATTGCGGCGGCTTGCAGCGGTGCTTGCCGATAATGAGCGGTAAACAGGTAAAGTGCGAGTTTGGTGTGCGCAAATCTGGTTTTTTTCATAGCGCGGCTCGGAGGTTGTCCTGCTTACGGACAAGGTGACCGTTTTTCAAGCGCAGTTGAGTTTGCATGAATTCGGCACATTCAGTGCTATGCGTCACCAATATCACTGCGGTTTTACCTTGCGTGGTAATGTCACTCAGCAGCTTCATGACCTCTAAACCGGCTTTTTGGTCAAGGTTACCAGTAGGTTCGTCAGCGAGTAAGAGTTTGGGTTTGTGGGCTAAGGCTCTGGCTATAGCGACACGTTGTTGCTGACCACCAGAAAGGGTAGAGACATGTCTGTTTAGTAAATCACTAATAGCCAGAGTCTCCACTAAATAGTCACACCATTCGTTCCAATTTAGCTGGTTCAAATTGAGTGGAAAGGCAATGTTTTGTTTAACGTTTAGTGGCGTTAACAGGTTGAACTGTTGAAAGATGACGCCAAGCTTTTGATGTCGAAAAAGGCTCCATTGCGGGTCTTTCCAGACGGTGGTGTTTTCTCCATCTAACCATAGTTCGCCACTTGATAGAGGTTCGAAGCCAGCAATGATATTGAGTAGGGTACTTTTACCGCTACCACTTGCCCCTGTTAGTGCCACGCTTGCGCCGTTTGCCAGAGCGAAGTCGACATCTTCCAGCACACGGTGGTTCTCGTTGCCATCAACAAAGCTTTTGCTGGCACTTTTAAGTGTGACAAGCGGATTTCCCATTTTCTCTCCCTGTAATCCAACAACTTGAGCCGTTTCTTTCGGCGGTTGTATATCTATAAGATTAGGGTCTGTTTATCTTTCGTGGTTAATTTTTGTTCGAGATAAAAGCGTTTTAATCGAGGCGAGAGGCGGACGGCTAGTTGTTTGTAGCTTAGTCATTCTAAGCAAAACACCTCTCAACAAAGAGTAAAACGCTTTTAGCGGGGGCGCCCAGCTCGAACCCTTCGGGCAGCGTTTGTGGGCCCTTTCTACTGTGTTATCGGCTTATCAGGTAGGGTAACTACATTTCAAAGCCTCTGCCTTGTATAAAGAACCCACACACTGCTGCAAAAATCAGCTCGAAAGGTCAACAGACCCTGTACAACAAACTGAAAACGATAGCGATTAACGTCGACTTCCAGACAACTTGTACTCAAAAAAGAAGGGAATGGATGAGTGGTTCGGGGAGATGGTAGTTTGGGTTTACGATCTCAACCACCTACTTGAGTAGGCGGTCGTTATTCAGAGCGTTTCGTTTTTCCTCATTCTTCAGCAGGCTTTAATAGTAGGTGCCTTCACAATTTTGAAGTTGTCCCAAGCTTGGCTAGTTGGCATCACTTCTAAGCTGTTAATGTTGATATGGCTTGGCTGCTCTGCTATCCACAGCATGATGTCTGCGATGTCCTCTGGCTGCAGTGGGTTAGTGCCATCGTATATTTGATTGTACTTGTCCTGATCCCCATTAAAGCGCACTAAACTGAACTCACTTTCAGACAAGCCCGGCTCTAAACTGGTGATACGGAGCCCCGTGCCTGCGAAATCCGAACGTAAATTACGTGAAAATTGAGCCACAAATGCTTTACTGGCACCGTAGACGTGTGCGCCCGGATAACACCAGTTGGAGGCAATACTGGCTAAATTGATAATGGTCGCTTTTGGTTGATCTAGCAGGATTGGCAACAGTGCGTGCGTGACGTTAACCAGGCCAGTGACATTGGTATCGATCATGGTGTGCCAATCATCGAGTGACGCTTCATTTGCTGGGCTTGCTCCTAATGCCAGGCCAGCGTTGTTAATCAAAATTTCGATGTTCTTGAATTGTTCTGGTAATTGTTCAATCACCGCTTTCACATCTTCAGCGTCTCGTACATCTATTGTCGCAATATGGATGTCACAGTCTTGAGATAATTCATCCGCGAGCGCGTTCAAACGTTCTTTACGCCTGCCTGTTAACACCAATTGGTAGCCTTCATGACCAAAACATCTTGCTGCCGCTTGGCCAAAGCCCGATGTTGCGCCAGTGATAAACACAGTTGGTAGATTCATAGCCAATGTCCTTTTTCCGTTAGAGCATCCAAATTGCTCGGAGCAGCGCCAGAGCTGATAGTATTAACATCAGATAGAATGCCGCTTGATGAATGATATTTAAGTTCTTGTATTTAAAAGCCTGTTTTCCTGCCATTAATGCCGTCATTGCAATTAGTGCATAACCTAATGGGTGATCGGGCATGAAGTACCACTGTTTGGTCATCACATAGCTACTGCCGACAACAAAACAGGTAGTAAGAAAGAAGTAGCTGATTAAGCTATTGCGCTGCACGTCAATGGGCATCTTGCTATAGCGCATGTAAATCACAACGGGTGCGCCCCCTGCGGACACAGCACTGGTTGTCCAGCCTGACATAAACCCACATAACAGTGGTGACCGTGATAGCTGTAATGTCAGGGCATGCTTGCTGTGACTGAGTGCAGCAAGGGCAAGTATCGCGCCCGGAACGATCACTTTAAGCAGACTATCTGGCAGGTAGAGCAAGAGTAGGTAACCAAAAGGTACACCAAGACCCGTTGCCCACAGCAGTGGGGTCAGTGTTTTGAAATCGGTTTTGTTCCACGCGGAAGCGACCAAAGGCAAGCAAACTAGCAAGTCTAATAGCAGTACCGCAGGCACCATTTCGGCAACAGGGTACATAGAAGAAAGGACTAGGATAACCAAGGCTGAGAAACCGAAGCCGGTATAGCCTCTGATGAAACCTGCAACAATCAATGTAGAAATAATGATAAATTCTGACACGGCGACCTTCCTTTCTAATCAACCAACCGTAATGCTTAATGTTAATTTACTTGGATTAGGAAGGATTCCTTAGTACCAGTTGAGGTTATTTATGGGTACAGGTAAGGATATGAAAAATAATAAAAAAACCATCACGAGTTAAGTTCGTAATGTATGGTTATTGGTTCGGTAAATCTCTTGCTTTCGGGCGGATTTACAATAGTGAGGCGAGTTTTTGGATCCCGGCGTCTATCTTGCCTTTGTCTATCGCGGAGAAGCCGAGTCTTATGTATCGACGGCTATCTAGATGGAAGCGGGCGAAGTGAATGGTTCCAGGTTCTACCAATACTCCTGCATCTTGAGCTTTTTTGGCGAAAGCTTCACAGTCGATAGGTCGAGGCAATTTCAGCCAGAATGAGCTGCCCCCCATCGTTTCTGTGGTCACACATTGCGGCAGGTGCTTTTCTATTGAAGTTCGCATTTCAGTCCAGCGTTCTTGGTAGCAATTTTTCAGCTTACGCAAGTAGGCGTCGTAATGACCAAGCGAAATAAACAGTGCACAGGTGCGTTGGTTGTTCGCTGGTGGATGGCGGAACATCAAGCGTCGAAGTGAACGTGTTGCTTGAATCAAAGGCCTTTCAGTGACCATATAGCCTAATCTCAGTCCTGGGGATAGTGATTTGGATAAGCTACCGATGTAAATGACTCGGCCATGTGTATCCAAACTTTTGAGTGATGGGCTCGCCTGACTTAGCACATTGACTTCACTCTCATAGTCATCTTCTATGATCACAAAGTCATATTTTTCAGCGGCATCCAGCAGTGCTTGTCGCCTTTGCATCGACATGGTGACATTGGTGGGCACTTGATGGCTCGGAGTGACGTAGACATAGTCACACTGCTTTAACTCGTCGCTGATTTCAATCCCTTGGCAATCTATGCCAATAGGTACGATATGCGCGCCACGAGAAGCAAAAATATTACGCACGTCTGGGTAGCCCGGCTCTTCAATACCAATGGCCGTTCCTTGATTTGCCAACAGCTCTGCCAATAGATACAACGAATTTTGTGTACCTATCGTGATAAGAATTTCTTCCTGATGGGCTTTTATACCGCGCTTGGTGAGCACGTTATTTTGTAGCTGTTTGATAAGTGCCGGGTCATCACTGTCGATTGAGTCTGATATCCAGTCTTTTACTACACCGGAACGCTGTGATAAGCGGCAGCATTCGCGCCAATGGTTTAGAGGGAATATCGAGTGGTCAGGTTGTCCGAACAAAAACGGATAAGGGTAATCTTGCCAGTTTTTGGCCTTGGATATATTGCGTTGATTACGCAGATCTTTCTTAATTCGATTGGTCCAAAAATGGGCAGGTTTTGCACCAAGAATGACTTCATCACGCGATGTTGATGTGTCGTCGATATTTAAATCTTCGTGTAATGCTTCTGTATTTGGGTAGTAGCCACTGCGCTCCTGCGACTTCAAATACCCTTCATCAACCAGTTTGTCATAGACGAGAACAACGGTATTTCGAGAAACTCTGAGCATTGATGCCAGCTTGCGGCACGAAGGTAACGCTTTATCTTCGAAGACGCCATTACGCATTGCGTCGAGTAAGTGTTCCCTAATTTGTTCTTGCAAGCTTCTCTCTGGAGAGAATTGTATGTGCATCAAATATTCACTTTTCATAACTCGCCTATAACGGTGCTGTTTTATTCTACTAACAATCGCTAAGCATCAACCGTACCAACTTCCCTTTTACTTAATAGTTACTGCAATCTGTGTTGACCCCATAAAAAGCTACAACTGGATCTATATGCCAGACAGGGAGCTTGTCTAAGGTGAAAGAAAACCGAAGGAGAGCGTTTATGGATTACGGACAAACACATTTGGCACAGCAGCCAGCCCAGCGCGATGTTGAACAGGTCGAAGCGTGGGATAAAGCGCATGTTTGGCATCACTTAACACAACATGCCGCATTTGAAAGCCAGTCACCGCTTATCATGTCCCATGGTAAAGACGAGTATGTTTGGGATATTAAAGGCAATCGCTATTTGGACGCGAGCTCAGGTGGTGTGTGGTGTGTCAATGTCGGCTATGGACGCGAGCGAATTGCCGAGGTGATAAAAAACCAAGCGTTGCAATTGAACTACTTTGCAGGTTCCGCTGGATCTCCAGTGATGGCGGAGTTTGCCAGTAAACTCATCGAAAAAATGCCGGGGATGAGCCGTGTTTATTTTTCTAACTCGGGTTCTGAAGCGAATGAAAAAGCGTACAAAATCGTACGCCAGATTGCGCACAAAAAGTATGGTGGTAAAAAGCATAAGATCCTTTACCGAGAGCGAGACTATCACGGTACAACCATCACATGCTTGAGTTCCACCGGGCAAGAAGAACGCAGAGCACAGTACGGCCCGTTTACCCCAGGCTTTGTTGAATTTCCACATTGCTGTGAGTATCGCTCTCAGTTTGGCAGTGTCGATGACTACGGCATCAAAGCAGCACAACAATTAGAAGAGGTGATTTTACGTGAAGGGCCAGAAACCGTAGGTGCGATTGTCGTTGAGCCGATCACGGCGGGTGGTGGCGTGATCACCCCGCCGAAAGGCTACTACGAAGAGATCCAACGTATCTGTAAAAAGTACGATATTTTAATTCACGTTGACGAAGTGGTGTGTGGTGTTGGTCGCACTGGCAAATGGTTCGGCTACCAACATTATGGTATCAAGCCAGACATCGTGACGATGGCGAAAGGGGTTGCATCGGCTTACGCTGCTATCTCTTGTACCGTGACAACAGAGGAAGTTTTCCAACAGTTCAAAGACGATCCTTCGGATAAATACAGCTACTTCCGAGACATCAGTACTTTCGGCGGCTGCACTATTGGCCCTGCCGCCGCATTAGAGAACTTAAAAATCATTGAAGAAGAAAACCTGATCAATAACGCCGCTCACGTTGGTGACTATTTGATGGCGCAGCTTCAGCGCTTGAAATCGAAATATGAAATGGTCGGTGATGTGCGAGGCAAAGGGTTATTTCTTGGTATTGAATTGGTAGAAGACAAAACAAGCAAAGAACCTGTCAAGGAAGCCGTTGCTGCCGATATTGTGGCTAAGTGTATGAAGCGAGGTGTGCTTATCGGGCGTACCAATCGATCATTTGAACGACTCAACAACACTTTGTGTCTAAGTCCACCATTGACTCTCACCCTAGAGCAAGCCGATGAAATCGTGAATGTTATTGACGTGGCCATTGCCGAAAAAGTCGCAGAACCTGTGGTTTAACGTCTATTTAAAACCAATAAAAATCAACAGCGCCTTGGTGATCCTTCGTGGATTGCCAAGGCGCTTTTTCTCGTTATTAAACCCGATAATAAATGCACTAAGATGGCGCACTGAATTGGTGCGTAACTGGACCAATAAAGAAATGCTCTGGTACTACCTAACCACAACAGCAACTCGTAATGTGAAGATGTCATACAGCACATAAGGACGTGGATATGAAGACACTGATGAATAAATCACTGAAAAACAAGTTGGCGAGCAAAACGGTATTACTGGGGACTTTGCTTTGTTCAATGAATACCTGGGCAGCGAAAGAAGTGACGATCGGCTACCAGGGAATGTTCAATCCGATGAAGTATGCCATTGATCAGAATCTGGTTGAAAAAGAAACTGGTTACGACATCAAGTGGCGTAAGTTTGATTCTGGCGCAAAAGCAATTACGGCTATGGCGGCTGGTGCTGTCGATATGACCGTTGCTGGATCCAGCCCAATTGCGAGCGCGGCAAGTAATGGCGTTGAGATGGAACTGGTATGGGTGATGGAAAACATCGCAGACGCAGAAGCCTTGGTAGTCAAAAACGGCAGTGGTATTAACTCGCCAGCCGATCTCAAAGGTAAACGTATTGCGGTTCCATTTGTTTCTACTACCCACTTTCACATGCTATTTGCTCTAGAACAATTTGGATTGAGCGAGAAAGACGTCAAGCTCATCAACATGCAGCCGAATGCGATCATGGCGGCTTGGCAGCGTGGTGATATTGACGGCGCGTTTATCTGGGATCCTGCTTTGGGCAAGATCAAGCAAGACGGCAGCGTACTTATTAGCTCAAAACAACTTAGCGCGTGGGGCAAGCCGACATTCGATGGAATGATTGCGAACAAGCAGTTTGCGGCTGAAAACGGTGACTTCGTTTCGAAATTTATCACTGTAGTTGCGAGTGTTGATCAGCAATACCGCGCTGGAAAAGAAACCTTCAGCGCTAAAGACCCAATGGCGGTTTCAGTCGCGAAACTGGCTGGTGGTGAACCAGAAGGCGCAGTTGACGCGATGAGCCTGTATGAATTTCTGGATGTGGATACTCAGTTGTCATGTCAATGGCTGGGTTGTGGTAAAGAGGGAGGCGCGAGCAAGGCGCTCGAAGCAACGTCTGCTTTTCTGTTGAAAGAGAAGAAGATATCGGCACTGATGCCAGATTACAGCGTATTTGTTAACCCAAGTTACGCCGAAGCAGCGAAAGCTCAGTAATCACATCTACAAATACAAGGAAGTATCGTATGTCTACAGAGAAAACACTGAAAATAGAAGACGTGTCGGTCGTGTATGAAGATCGTCAGGGAGGAGAACCCGTCCTTGCTCTATCGGGGGTTAATTTGGAGATAGAACAAGGGGATCTGGTCGTTGCACTCGGAGCTTCGGGTTGTGGCAAAACGACGCTATTGAATTTGATGGCTGGCTTTATCACTCCAACAGAAGGGTATTTAACCTTGGGCAACTCATCGGTGGAAGGATTACCTCGTGTGGCTTTAGGGCGTGATATTGGCGACCAAATTGTGGGCCCGAGCGCTGACCGAGGCGTGGTGTTTCAAAAACATGCGTTATTTCCTTGGCTTAACGTCATCGAAAACACAGCATTTGGTTTAAAGCTTAGAGGTGTGAGCAAAGAAGAACGCCTGGAACGCGCAGCCAAATACCTGAAATTAGTTGGTTTGGAAGATTTTCATCAGCACAAGGTGTATCAACTTTCTGGCGGTATGCAGCAGCGTGTTGGGATAGCCCGAGCTCTGACGAACGACCCGAGCATTCTGTTACTGGATGAGCCGTTAGGTGCACTTGATGCGCTTACCCGCGAGACCTTACAAGAGCTGCTTCTCGATGCGTGGCAGACCACCAACAAAATGATGTTCTTTATCACTCATAGTGTCGAAGAAGCTCTGTTTATGGCATCTCGCCTCATCGTGATGTCGCCAAGACCGGGGCGTATTACCCATAGCTTTGACCTGGACTTCAACAAACGCTTTTTGGAATGTCGGGATGCACGAGCCGTTAAGTCGATGCCTGATTTTATCGAGATGCGAGAAAAGATCCTTTCCATCATTCACCAAGATGAAGTACCGGAGGTGGCGTAATGACTCAAGCAGCTATGGTTACAGGAACAGGTGCGGTTACAGAAACATCCGCAGAAACGGAAATGAAACAAGATCGCGTACAGGACCAAACCAAACAAGTGACGGTTGAAGAACGCAAGCAAGATAGTGTGATTCACAAGACGCCCCCTTTTTATGCGCTTATCAAAGCAATAAAGAAGAAGACTTTAGTACCGGGCAACTATTATGGCGAGCCGGGGCAGGGCGACTCTCGATTAGTGTCGGTTATTGCGAGTATTTTCTTTATCGCACTATGGGCACTGGTCACCGAAATGGGCTGGGTAAAACCGCTATTTTTGCCCGCTCCGAGTGCAGTGATAGAGCGTTTTGGTGACTTGGTGGTCAATGGTTTTTCTGGCGTGTCACTCACGGAGCATCTGGCCGCAAGTTTAGGGCGCGTATTTGGTGCGTTTATCCTCGCCGTTGTTACCGCTGTGCCAATTGGTATTCTTATCGGCTCTAATGTGTGGATTCGCGGCATCTTCGATCCCTTGATTGAGTTTTACCGCCCTTTACCTCCACTTGCTTACCTGCCTTTGGTGATCATCTGGCTTGGTATCGATGAAACCAGTAAAGTGACGTTGATTTATCTGGCGATGTTCGCGCCAATCGCATTGAGTGCCCGAGCGGGTGTGAATTCAGCGCGTAGTGAACAGATTCAGGCGGCGTATTCCATGGGGGCTTCCAAAGCTCAGGTGCTTTATCACGTCATCATCAAAAGTGCGATGCCTGAAATTCTGACGGGTCTGCGTATCGGTATTGGCTTTGGCTGGACCACGCTGGTGGCGAGTGAAATGGTGGCAGCAGAAGCGGGGATTGGCTTTATGGTGCTCAATGCCGCAGAATTCCTTGTCACAGACGTTGTGATCGCAGGCATTATTATTATCGGTGTGATTGCTTACGCGTTTGATTTGTTTATGCGTTATCTGGAGAAAAAGCTGGTGCCTTGGAAGGGTTATTAAGCGCCGCTTAGTGGATGAGTTTTATCGAAGAGGTCAGCTATCAAAGCTGGCCTTTTTTATGTCCTAAACTTTTCTATTTGCCAAATAACATAGAAACACAGATGCGTGGTTCTAGAAACAATAAAGCCTGGATAAACCAGGCTTTATGAGCAGAAAGGAAGGCTTACACGTAGTACGCTTCAACTTCGCCTTTCAGTTTGATCAGCATTGGGTTACCGAAACGGTCTTTTGCTTTTGGAGACGCGATTTTTACCCAGCCTTCGCTCACGCAGTATTCTTCAACGTCAGTACGTTCTTTGCCGTTGAAACGAATACCGATTTGGTGGTCGAAGCACTCTTTCACGAAGAATGGGCTACGAGGGTTACCTGCAAGGCGATCTGGTAGAGCTGGTTTAGTAGTGTCGTTCATTTTATGACCTGGATTCCGTAAAGAAAGTGCGTCATTGTAGTCAGTGTCTGCGTCGTGTTCAAGATAACCTTACTCCAACCTGTGACTGATTGTCTTATATAAGGTTGTGCTGCCGTAGTTATCGTAATTTATTCGTCCTGACATCTTGATTCGCATCCTGTCACATAAACAGATTGGCTGAAGGCATGCACAAAACCGCTATCACCATGTATCTATGAGATTCCTAACAGCCAGACCTCTGATTCCTAAGTAGTATCCCTGTCATCGTGAAAACAATGGATTCGTCCCTATGTATAAATATAAATTACCTGTCCTTGAAAAAATCGGTTTCGGAGCCGGTGACATGGCGGTCAACGTGGTGATTTCATCAATGATGTTAATCATTACCTTCTTCTATACGGATATTTTTGGTATTAAACCCGAAGACTTAGCGATGCTATTTATCGTGGTTCGATTAATCGACGCAGTGACCGACCCGGTGATGGGTATGATTACTGATAAGTTTACCTCTCGTTGGGGACGTTACCGCCAGTATCTGCTGTTTCTAGCCATTCCTTTCGGAATCTCGGTGTACCTCGCTTTCAGCACGCCAGATGGCGATTACAACACCAAGCTGGTTTACGCTTACGCGACGTACATCTTTGTCACAGTCATGTTTACCGCGGTGACCATTCCTTACATTTCCCTCATCAGTGTGATGACCGATGACCCGAAAGAGCGATTGTCTGCGAACGGCTATCGCTTATTCTTCGCTAAAATCGCGGCGTTTCTGGTCACCATTATCGTACCGCAGCTATCAGCGGCTTGGGGTCAAGACAACATTCAATTGGGTTACCAATACTCGATGGGGCTTATGGGACTGATGGGCACACTGCTGTTCTTGTTCTGTTTCGCGACCACCAAAGAACGTATTGAACACGTGGTCGACAAAAAATCATTTAAAGACCAAGTTAAGTTGTTGATGCAAAACGACCAATGGCTGGTGCTTTGCGCGGTATGTGTCACGGGCACTATCGGCTACGTAATTCGTGGTTCAGTGGCTGCGTATTACGCTAAGTACTACCTCGGTGGTGACGCAGGCACAATTTCAGCCTTCCTTGCGACGGGTGTCGGCGCGGCGATTCTGGCGATGGTGGCATCAACTTGGATTACTAAAAAGTACTGTAAAATTAAACTGTTCCGTTACAGCCAGGTCGCGGTACTGTTACTGAGTGCGATGCTTTACGTGTTCGTTGGTCGTGACGATTTGGCGTTGGCTTTCGTGTTGTATTTCTTAGTTTCGTTCGTGGTGGATTTACACGCGCCAGTGTTCTGGTCAGCCATTGCGGAAGCGGTCGACTACGGCGCTTACAAAACTGGTCAACGTGTGTCTGGTCTTGCGTTTGGCGGCATCTCATTTAGCCAAAAACTAGGTATGGGTATCGGCGGCGCAGTGGTAGGTTGGCTACTGACATTCTTCAACTACGTACCAAATGAAGCGCAATCGGATTACGCACTGACTGGTATCGCACTGATGCTGACGGTGATCCCTGGTTTCTTCCACTTCTTAATGGGTTCGCTGATGTTCAAATACAAAGTGACCGATAAGTACTACCAGTCGATGACGGCAACGAACATCCTGGAAGAAGAGAAAAACCTAAGCGACGTTCAATCTTCAAAACCACAATCAAATTACGCAAATTAAGGTAAGCAGTATGACTGATTTCGTAAACCCTATTATCGAGCAGCGTGCCGATCCGCACATCTACAAACACACGGATGGCTACTACTATTTCACCGCTTCGGTACCGGAATACGATCGCATTGAGATTCGTCGAGCAAAGACCATCGCGGAGCTCGACACGACCAGCGAACTGATCAACGCATGGTACAAGCCTGATACAGGCCCATACAGTGATTTAATCTGGGCGCCAGAGCTGCACTTTATCGATAACGCTTGGTATGTCTACTTTGCTGCCGCACCGTCTAGAGAAATCATCGATGGCTTGTTCCAGCACCGTATGTACGCGATATCGAATTCGAACCCGAATCCGATCACACCGGAATGGACGTTCGAAGGGCAAATCGACACTGGTATGGATACCTTCTGCTTAGACGCGACCTCGTTCAGTCACAATGGCGTTAACTACTACGTGTGGGCGCAAAAGGACAACAACATCGGCGGCAACTCAAACTTGTACATTGCTGAGTTGGAAACGCCAACTAAGCTGCGTACCGCGCCACAGTGCCTGACAATTCCAGAGTTTGAGTGGGAGCAAATCGGCTTTTGGGTTAATGAAGGGCCATCGGTAATTCACCGCCATGGTAAATTCTGGATGACGTATTCCGCCAGTGCGACCGACGAAAACTATTGCATGGGGTTGCTCTATGCAGATGAAAGTAGTGACCTGCTAGACCCGAAAAGCTGGGTGAAATCCAAACAACCCGTGTTTAAAACCAACTGGGAGAAAAAGATTTACGGGCCAGGTCACAACAGCTTTACCGTTGATGAAGAAGGCCACGACCTATTGGTTTATCATGCGCGTGATTACACCGAAATTGAAGGCGACCCACTCTGGGACCCTAACCGCCATACGCGTATCAAACGCCTCATTTGGAAAGATGGTTTCCCACTCTTCGGCGAAGCGATTTAATCCTGTTATATCAGTACCTGCGATTTGCAGGTACTGTGTTTTTGAAAGGAGCCTCTATGCCCAACAGCATTATCCCACCCGACTCGATCAAGGCTGCGATTGAGCACGATCTTTTCACCGATGGTAAGCCTGCGACGGTTCATATACTACGTAATCATCACGGCATGACAGCCACCTTTATGGACATTGGTGCCACATGGCTAAGTTGTCAGCTTCCGACTTCCTCTGGGCCAAGAGAAGTTCTGCTCGGCATGACCTCGCTGCACGATTATCAGTCTCATTCTGCTTTTTTAGGTGCGACTATTGGCCGGTTCGCCAACCGCATTGCTAAGGGGCAGTTCAACTTAAACGGACAAACCTATTCAATTACTCGCAACAATAATGGCAATAGCCTACATGGCGGTATTGAAGGTTTTGATAAACGCCGCTGGCTAGTGAAAGACAAAAGCGATTCACACATTACTTACTGTTTGATGTCTCCCGACGGTGACCAGGGTTTCCCGGGGAATCTTACTGCTGAAGTGGCTTATACGCTGACGGAAAACAATCAGCTGTGCATCGAATACTCGGCGATTTGTGACCAGGACTGTCCAATAAACCTGACCAACCACGCCTACTTTAATTTAGACGGCGCGGAATCTGGCAAAACCATTCTCGATCATGAGCTGCAATTGCTGGCCAACGAATACCTGCCGACTGATGAAGATCTCATACCAACTGGCGAGCTGAAAGCAGTACAAGGGAGCAGTTTTGACTTTGGTCGCTCTCAGGTAATCAGAGATCGATTGTTAGAGGATGAAGACCAGAAGCTAGCCAAAGGCTATGACCACGCTTTTACCTTACCCGAAGAGTTAACGGATGGCGTCAGCACTATCGCTCGCCTGACTAGCTCAGATAAGCTGGTGGAGATGTCAGTGTTTACCGATAAACCTGCGATTCAGTTTTACAGCGGTAACTTCTTGGCAGGTACGCCTTCTCGCAATGGGGAGTATCGCGATTATCAAGGCCTAGCGCTTGAAACTCAGTTCTTACCGGATTGCCCAAACCACCCAGAATGGCCAGAGGCGAACAAACGCTTTATTACTCAAAAGTCGTTCTATCAGCATCAAACCAGTTACCAGTTCAACTTTCAATAATCATAAATAATTCGGGCAGGAGAGATTCCTGCCCGACATGTATACTCAGCGTCTTAAGGTTACTTACATCACTTTCTCACGATAGAGTTTCGGGCTTAGCCCGGCTTTGTTCTTAAACACGCGCGAAAAATAGAGTGGGTCCGAATAGCCAATCAAGCGAGAAATTTGGTTGATGGAATAGTTCGATGTCACCAGTAACTGTTTCGCACGGCTGATTCGTTGGTCATCACGCCACTGGATAATCGTCATCCCAACCTCGTCGCGGAATAAATGCCCCAATCTGGAGGGCGACAAACACACAAGATCGGCTAATTTTTCGTTGCTGAAATCTTCATTGAGGTGTTTGGCCATGTAATTCAACACGTTGGTGATTCTTGGATCAACGAGTTTCTTGATCAGGTTCGGCTGGTTCATTTTACAGCGTATCAATAGCTGCTCTAGCAAGTTGAGCGTCAACTCATCGCTGTAGGGCTCGTCCTTTTTACTCAGGTCTTCAATCTGCTTAAACAGCTGCTCGAGCTTTTCCTGAGCGTCAATGTGCACACCTTTAGTGATAAACACACCGTTGATGCAGCTTTCCCACTTGAGACGGTTTATCCAGTAGGCGCGCGGGCGAAAATAGATCCAGCGATGATGCCAGTCTTCAGCCTCTTCTGAGCGGTGGTAGTAGTGCGGTACACCCGTTGGAAAGAGTAGTAAATCGCCTTCATTAACCGTAAAGGATTCGTCACCGTGAAATACGGTGCCCTGACCTTTTACCGTCAAATTGATGATAAAGCCCTTCATCCCATGAGGACGGTCAATAACAAAGTCTAGATCGTTGCCTTTTGAGATTGGCGTTAAACCCGCAACTAAATGAGCATTGAAGTCATATCCAGGTTTCAAGGGATCGTTTTGCATTCTATTTTCCGTATAACAGCATTAAAACTTGCCGCAAAATCGCGCGGCAAAAAAGTAAACCAGAGTGGGAGGCGTTGTTTAAGTCGTTGTTTTAACGCTTCACCATAATTATCGGTTGCAGCCATTATGTTGTTGCGATGGCAGGCACCTAGTTCGCATATCACATCGCTACGCCACAACCTGTCATGCTAAGCATGGATTTATCAGTATAGTTGTCACAGACCGCACTGCTATCCTTGTTCCTTTGGCATACGCATAACCCACAAATTCTACTCGATTACTTTGCGCAGTAAAAAAATAGGTAACGAAAACGAGAGGTAGGGAATTGTTCAAGCTAATAGGGAGGGTGGCATGATGTGCGGGAAGTTGGATGTTCAAAATATAGCGAAACACCTACTCGACTGACCCCCTCAGCCGAATAGGTGCATGCGTGTTTTTAGATACCGCTGCTAAAACGGTAGAACAGACTGTTGTGTTTCAGCTCTGTTTTGAAGTCACGGATGGTGGTGTTCTTGTCAATCACAACCAGCTCGATACCCGCAAACTCAGCGAAGTCTTCTAGCATATCTAAAGTGACGTTTTGCGTGTATACGCTGTGGTGCGCGCCACCCGCATGAATCCATGAAGCCGCAGATACTTCCAGGTTAGGCTGAGGTTCCCAAAGCGCGTGTGCCACAGGCAAGTTCGGTAGATCTGATGGTGGTGTTACGGTATCAATTTCATTCACCAACAAGCGGAAGCGGTTACCCAAATCAATCAGGGTTGCCACTAATGCAGGGCCAGATTTCGCGCTGAAGATCGCACGTGCGACATCGTCAGTTTTACCGATAGTATGGCGATGAATCTCAATTGATGGCTTGTCAGCGGCGATCGTCGGGCACACTTCCAACATGTGAGCGCCCAGAACCTGGCCTTCACCAGTTAGGTTGTAGGTGTAGTCTTCCATGAACGACGTACCGCCTGGTAGACCTTGACCCATGGTTTTGATGATGCGTGTCAGCGCGGCCGTTTTCCAGTCGCCTTCGCCGCCGTAACCATAGCCTTTTTCCATTAGGCGTTGTGTTGCCAAACCAGGTAGGTTAGTCAAACCAGTCAGGTTTTCAAACGTGTTCACAAACGCCATACAGCCGCGCTCTTGCAGGAAGGTTTCCATGCCTAGTTCAAGGCGCGCTTCATTCTTAAGAATTTCCAACTGTTCTGGCGTTTCAAAAATCTCCGGAGCGATTCGGTACGTTGAGCGGTACTCTTCCAGCAGGGCATTGATTGCGCTGTCTTCGACTTTGTTCACGACTTCAGTCAGTTCACCCAAACCGTAGGCGTGTACTTCAAAGCCAAATTCGATTTGTGCGCTAACCTTGTTACCTTCAGTTACCGCTACCTGGCGCATGTTATCGCCAAAACGAGCGACACGCAGAGTATGGCTTTCGTGCCAACCAATTGCCGCGCGACACCAGTGGTCGAGCTGCTTACGTACAGAAGGTTTCTGCCAGTGACCAACGATAACGCGGCGGTCCAAGCCAAGACGCGTACCGATAAAGCCAAATTCACGGTCACCGTGCGCACTTTGGTTCAGGTTCATGTAGTTCATGTCGATGCTTTCCCAAGGCAGCGCTTCGCTGAACTGGGTGTGGAGATGAACAAACGGTTTATTCAGTTGCTTAAGACCTGAAATCCACATTTTTGCTGGAGAGAAAGTGTGCATCCATAGCACTACACCCAGACAGTTTTCATCGTTGTTTGCTTGCTGGCATACGTTAAGGATTTCTTCTGGCGACTTCACTGTTTCTTTACATACAACAGGCACGCACACATCGTTGCTCTGGTTGAAACCAGCCACGATCTCTTCGCTGTTCTTTGCCACTTGCTCCAATACTTTAGGACCGTATAGGTGCTGTGAACCGGTGATAAACCATACAGATTTGTTTGTTAAATCTTTCATAAGTGCCTCTGTTATTCTGTGTCACATTAGTCGCCTCGCTACTTGCCAGGCGACAATTGTTGATTATTTTTGTCCGTAGTACGCGTCTTTACCGTGCTTGCGTAAGTAGTGCTTATCCAGCAAGGTCTGTGGAATCGGTAACGTGCTCGGGTTGATAGAGAGTGTTCGGAACGCCATTTTTGCCACTTCTTCCACCACCACGGCGTTATGTACTGCGTTATGTGGGTCGGTTCCCCAGGTAAATGGCGCGTGCTCGCGAACCAAAATTCCGGGAATCGCCATTGGATCAGTTGCGCCAATCGTTTCAACGATGACTTTGCCGGTGTTCAGCTCGTAGTCGCTTTCAATCTCTTGTTGAGTCAAAGCGCGGGCACAAGGAATATGACCGTAGAAGTAGTCCGCGTGCGTGGTGCCAAAGGCTGGAATCGCTGCGCCCGCTTGCGCCCATGACGTCGCATAAGACGAGTGGGTATGCACGATGCCGCCGATTGACGGGAACTGGCGGTATAGCTCTAGATGCGTCGCGGTATCAGAAGAAGGCTTAAGATTGCCTTCAATGATTTCGCCTTGCAGATCCACAACCACCATGTTTTCCGCACTGAGTTCGCTGTATTCGACGCCACTTGGCTTAATCACCACTAAACCTGATTCGCGATCGATGCCTGAAACATTGCCCCAGGTGAAGGTCACGAGGTTATGTCGCTGAAGATCCATGTTCGCCTGCCACACCTGATGACGAAGCGTTTTCATGCGTTCAGCGAAGGAGTCCACGTCATTCCATGTTGTTTGTTCAGACATCTTCACGCTCCTGAGATTGATGGAACTCTGCCATTTGTTCCATGTGTTGACCGAGTTGACGATACGTCGCGTAACGCTCTGCTCGCAAAACTTGTACTTGCGGGTTTGGTGAGTATGTTTGACGAACAGGGCTTGCCATTACGTCTTGCGCTGCTTTGGTGTCTGGGTAAACACCTGCTGCGACTGCCGCAAATATTGCTGCCCCTAATGCACAGCATTGATCCGACTCAACCACGATGATTTCTCGACCAATCACATCCGCACACATCTGCATCACGAACGGGGATTTCTGCGCAATACCACCGATGGCAATCACGCGTTCAACCTTGACGTCTTGCTCGATGAAGCAATCCACAATCGCTTTGGCACCGTGAGCCGTTGATTCAACCAACGCTGAGAAGATAGCTGGTGAAGCACTGCCTAGGTTCAAATCACTGATAGCACCTTTTAGTCGTTGGTTGGCGTATGGTGTGCGTCGGCCATTGAGCCAGTCCATCGCGACAGGTGTGTATTTGTCGATACCCTGTTGCTCCGCGGCTTGCGAAAGCATTGGCAATAAGTCAGACGCAATTTCGTCAGCGGTTTTTGCAAAGTCTGGATTGCGCTCAGCGTAAGCCTGCAGTGGCCACATCAGAACGTTCTTAAACCAAGCGTACATATCACCAAATGCAGATTGTCCTGCTTCTAGCGCCAGTAGCTCTGGCATCGCACTACCTTCAACCTGGCCACAAATGCCGTGAATGGTGCGATCGCCAACCTGATCGGCTTCAACCATCAAGATGTCACACGTAGAGGTACCAATCACTTTAACCAAATCATTGGCACCGGCACCTGCACCCACCGCGCCCATGTGACAGTCAAACTCGCCAATTGCAATCGCAATGCCTTCTGGCAAGCCCAGTTTTTCTGCCCATGCTTTTGACAGGAAACCAGCGGCTTGGTCCGAAGTGAATACTTCTGTGAACATACGATCGCGTATGCCATCCAGTGTTGGAGAAATCGCGCTCAAAAACGCTTGGTCAGGCAGGCCACCCCAGCTGTCGTGCCACATGGCTTTATGTCCGGCAGCACAAATACCGCGACGCAGTTTTTGCGGATGCTGAGCGTCAGCGAGAATCGCTGGAATCCAGTCACAAAGTTCTACCCAGCTGTACGCGCTTTTAGCGACTTGTTCGTCTTGTTCGCTGACCCAAGCGGCTTTAGCCCAGAACCATTCCGATGAATAAATACCACCGATGTAACGGGTGTAATCGGTGAAATCACCTGAGTGGGCAAGCTCGTTAATCAGATCCGCCTTAGTTACCGACGTGTGATCTTTCCAAAGGACAAACATCGCATTTGGGTTGTTCTCGAACTCTGGTAGTAATGCCAGGATGTTGCCGTTTTCATCAATTGGGGCTGGTGTTGATCCTGTGGTATCGACACCGATACCAACGATGGAAGAGGCCAGCTCAGGTGATACCGTGGTCAATACTTCTTGGATCGCACTGGTCATTGCATCCAGATAGTCTTGAGGGTGATGTCTGAATTGAGATTGAGCAGGCTGACAATATAGCCCTTTCATCCATCGCGGGTAATAGACGACAGACGAAGATACTTCACTGCCTGTTTGTGCATTTACGATAAGGGCACGTACGGAGTCTGAACCGAAGTCCAAACCAATGACATGCTGTTGTTGTGTGTTTAATGTGTCCATGACTGCTCCAGCTTTTGGTCAGCAAACTAAATCTACTTGTTGTTATAGCTAGAGGAGGGACGTTATCCCATAAAGAGGTCTGCTAACTTTATGGACAAAAACGTCATGGACGATTTTTTGTGTTCTTTTTAACACCTTCTTCTGTCAGGTCGGAAAAGCAAGAAACCAGCGAATTCAACGTTTGCATTAGGCTGGTATCGGGTTGCTTACTGAGAATTTGGATCATTGGTCGCATAATTGAGATCTGTGTCATAGCCACACTGGCTAAATGAATGGACAAATTCGCTACATTTTTCCGCTGTGATTTTTGTCACTAACAAATGTCCCTAAATCCACAAATATGTATAGCGAACACTCACCTCTACCAGTGGATGGATAACAATGAAACTAAAAAAACTACTCACAATCGCTGCCCTATCTGGCGTAACTATGCTTAGTGCTTCGGCCAACGCATTTTTCGGTTCAAATGATGACACCCGACTAGGCTACCTAGTTAAGCAACCTGAAGAGCCATGGTTCCAAACGGAATGGTCATTTGCTGAAAAAGCCGGTAAAGATTTAGGCTTTGAAGTAGTAAAAATGGCGGTGCCAGATGGCGAAAAAACCCTGAATGCTATCGACACTCTAGCGGCGCAAGGCGCGAAAGGCTTCGTTATCTGTACTCCTGACCCTAAATTAGGTCCTGCAATCATGGCGAAAGCGAAAAGCTATGATCTAAAAGTGGTCACTGTTGATGACCAGTTCCTAAACGCGAAAGGCGAGCCAATGACAGACGTACCATTGGTTATGATGGCAGCGACTGCTATCGGTGAACGTCAAGGTACAGAGCTGTACAAAGAAATGCAGAAGCGTAGCTGGGATGCTTCGACAACTGGCGTTATGGCAATCACTGCGGACGAACTTGATACGGCACGTCGCCGCGTAGACGGTGCTATCTCGGCTCTGGAGCAATCTGGATTCCCAGCTGATCAAATTTACCGCGTACCAACCAAAACCAATGATATTCCAGGAGCACTGGACGCTGCGAACTCTCTACTAGTTCAATACCCAACTGTTAAGCAATGGCTAATTGTTGGTATGAACGACAACACAGTATTAGGCGGCGTACGAGCAACGGAAGGTCAGGGCTTCGGTTCAGACAACGTAATTGGCATTGGTATCAACGGTGTGGATGCGGTTAACGAACTTGCGAAATCTCAACCGACCGGTTTTTACGGTTCACTACTACCTAGCCCGGACGTACACGGCTACAAGAGTATCGAGTCTCTATACAAGTGGGTAAAAGAAGACGTTCAACCTGAGAAGTTTGTTGAAGTTACGGACGTTGTTCTTATCACTCGTGACAACTTCAAAGACGAACTGGCGAAAAAAGGGCTGTAAGCTCACTTTCGGTGACGGCCGGATTGGTCGTCACCAACTGATTTAACGGAGAGAATGTCATGGCGAAGTCCCCCTCTTACATAGAGTTTCGAAACATCTCGAAGCACTTCCCAGGTGTTAAGGCATTGAACAACGTGAGCTTCCGCGCCGATGCGGGCAGTGTTCATGCTTTGATGGGTGAAAATGGTGCTGGTAAATCAACTTTACTCAAAACCTTAAGTGGTTTTCATAAGCCTACGGAAGGTCACATCGCTATTGATGGTAAAGAAGTAGCGCTGAATTCAACCAATGATGCGCTTGAGCACGGTATTGCCATTATTTATCAAGAGCTCAACTTGGTTCCTGAGTTGACGGTTGCAGAAAATATTTATCTTGGTCAACTGCCGACCAAGGCTGGCCGAGTGGATACAGAAACCCTCAACAAGAACGCACGAGTTCAGTTGGAGCGTTTAGGTGAAACATTCGACCCATCTTGCCAGCTAAAAGAGTTGTCTATTGGCCAATGGCAGATGGTTGAAATCGCCAAAGCACTGAGCCGAAACGCACAAATTATCGCATTTGATGAGCCAACCAGTAGTTTGTCACAGCGCGAAATTCAAAACTTATTCAAGGTTATCCGTGAACTGCGTGATGCGGGCAAAATCATTATGTACGTATCGCACCGTATGGAAGAGATTTTCGATCTTTGTGATGCATTAACTATCTTCAAAGATGGCCAGCACGTGCAGTCATTTACTGACCTTTCTCAGCTGACTAACGATCGTCTAGTTGAACTGATGGTTGGCCGTGAAATTAGTGACATCTTCAACTACCGCCCGCGTGAACATGGTAAGAGTGGTTTACGCATTGAAAACTTCGAAGGCCCAGGGTTGACCGCACCGGTGTCACTGGATGTCAAACAAGGTGAAGTTCTTGGTTTGTTTGGATTGGTTGGCGCAGGTCGTACTGAGCTTACTCGTCTTATTTTCGGTGCAGATAAAAAAACAGGCGGCGATCTTTACTTACACGATGTCAAAATTGGCGTCAAAAACCCGCAAGATGCGATTCGTTACGGCATTACGCTTTGTTCGGAAGACCGCAAAGCAGACGGCATCGTTCCTATCATGTCGGTACAAGAGAACACCAACATCAGTGCTCGCCCTTGGCATTTAAAATTCAAGAGCTTGATTGATTTCGACTGGGAAAAGAAGAATGCCTCGAAGCAAAAAGAAGCGCTGAATGTCAAAGCTTCTTCTCTGGAGCAGCCAATTGGCAAGCTTTCAGGCGGTAACCAGCAGAAAGTGATTCTTGGTCGTTGGTTGTCAACGGCAATGAGCGTCATCTTACTGGATGAACCTACTCGTGGTATCGATGTGGGCGCCAAATCTGAAATTTACGAACTCATTTTTAAGCTGGCAGAAAACGGAGTAACGGTACTCGTTGTTTCCAGCGATTTACCAGAAGTGTTGGGTATCTCTGACCGTGTACTTGTTATGAAAGACGGCGCGGTAACCGGTGAACTACAACGCGACGAATTTAATGAACAAACCGCGCTTCGTCTGGCCATGCTAGATAAAGAAGAGTCGGCAGCCGCTTAAAATTAAGGAATATCATTATGTCTACTTCTAACCCTACAAAAGCGATAGAGTCAGCTCCAAAAACTGGCAGCTTTAGCTTCGGTAAAATCTGGGATAAATTCGGAATGCTAATGGTGTTTGCAGGCCTGTTTATACTCTGCTGCCTTTTCGTTCCCTACTTTGCAACCTTCATCAACATGAAAGGCTTAGGCCTGGCAATCTCGATGAGTGGTATGGTGGCATGTGCCATGCTGTTCTGTCTTGCTTGTGGTGACCTTGACCTTTCTGTTGCCTCAGTAATCGCATGTTCAGGTGTTGTCACCGCTGTGGCTATCAACGCGACCAGCAGCGTCGTTCTGGGTGTGGGTGCTGGCCTACTTTCTGGTGTGGCATTTGGTCTGTTAAACGGCTTTGTTATCGCCAAACTGCAAATCAACGCACTGATCACGACGCTCGCAACCATGCAGATCGCTCGTGGTCTAGGCTACATCATATCTGACGGTAAAGCGGTAGGTATCACAGAAGAGAGCTTCTTCGCGTTAGGTAATTCTTCTTTCATCGGTATTCCAACACCAATTTGGCTAACACTGATTACATTCGCTGTCTTCACATTCTTACTGAACCGTACCGTTTATGGCCGTAATACACTGGCGATTGGTGGCAACGAAGAAGCTGCACGTCTGGCAGGTGTAAACGTGGTTAAGACCAAGATGATGATTTACACCATCTCTGGTTTCATGGCTGCACTAGCGGGTGTTATTCTGGCTGCTCGTATGACTTCTGGTCAGCCAATGACTTCGGTTGGTTTTGAACTGGTGGTTATCTCTGCTTGTGTTCTGGGTGGTGTTTCGCTTAAAGGTGGTATCGGTAAAGTCTCTTACGTTATCGCTGGTGTATTAATTCTGGGTACTGTAGAAAACGCGATGAACCTCCTGAACATGTCTCCGTTTTCTCAATACGTTGTTCGTGGTTTAATTCTACTAGCAGCGGTTATCTTTGACCGCTACAAACAGACAGCAAAAGCCTAAATGAATTGCTGACCTAAGAACGCTACAAATCACTAGAAAGAGTCCCTTCAGAAATGAGGGGACTTTTTATTTTGTCTATCTTAAAACCCATTGATCTACTGAGTCTTGCTGGTTGGTTGAATCTGCAAAGCTTACGAACTCATCATAACATCCCACCCCTCAGAAACCTGGAACACAGCATTTATACGCGCAAGCACTCGAGCATCATGCTGGATTTAGGGCTCTTGTCTGCTGTTTAGCCAGCGTCTCATTCATGTGAAAATCATAATCCTCAAAGATGCGAAATCAATTATCTTCAATGTTCAGAGATATATTTATATATCCAATCCCGCCCTTAGCATTTTTAAAATAATAAAGAATATATCTATAAATAGAATTGCGATTCATATCTAATTTTTATTTTTATTATTTCACAATTTTATCATCACTGTATTGTTTGTTTTTAAAACATATTTATATATCAAACCCCGCCACCTCAATAATGATTGATCTTGTGTTTGATCTTAATCAATAAAATACGCCGTAAACTAGCAATTTAAATGCATGAAACTGCATATCGTTACTTTGCAAATATGGGTTTAATTATGATCTTGATCTTGTTTATTAAAATTAAAATAATATTTCAATATTAAATTTAATTTATTTCGATAATATTATCCCAGAAGCACATTCAGCATAAGAATGTAATCTCTTAGCCTATAAATACTTTTAATACAATTAGTTGCGATGAAAATTATGCAACACATGGAGTACGATATGAACATCAAACCTTTAGCTATTGCAATTTCTGTTCTATTTACTGGTGCAGCAGCAGCTGGCGAAATTTACAAATCAGACGAAAATACAGTTGAAATGTCAGGTTGGGCAAAAGGTATCGCAATCTACGTTAATGCTGATGATAAAAAGAAAGAACCACACGTATTTACCGATGCACACCTAAAAGTTAAAGGTACGCATCAATTGAATGAAGATGCGAAACTAATCGGTTCTTTCGCAATTAATGCTGGCGACAGTGTGACAAAAGAAAACCGTAATGCAGAATTCGCTGATATTAAATTAGAATTTGACCACACTACTTACGGTAACTTCTCTTTCGGTGATACAGGTAACTCATTCGGTGCAGTTGAAAAAGCGAAACAAGGAGAAGGTTCTAACCTATACATCATCGGTCAAGGTGGTGTAGATGGCCAAGGTATCCGTTACAAGAAAACAATCAACGATCTTGAGTTTTCAGCAAACTACGAAACGGACAGTGACTCAGACAACGAAGCAAACTTTGCTACATCTCTAAACTACAAAGTAGACGATTTTTCTGCAGCGGTAGCTTATGGTTCTGACGGTGACAAAGCTAACTCTGTCGGTTTAGCAGGTGACGTAACGCTGGGTGATTTCAAATTTGGCGCGGCATTCATTTCTTTCGAAAACGCAGCGAGCTTGAAAGCAAGCGACAGTGTTGAGCTTACTCTTGAATCTCCAAACGACGGTGAAACTTACTCTGTAGCAGCAGCGTACACATTTGACTGTTTCAAAGTTTACGGTTCACTTCAATACGCAGACGGTGACCTACAAGGTACGGCTGTAGAAGCGCAAACTGCATACCTAGGTCTTGGCTACGATGTAACAGATTCATTCAAAACAGACTTTGTCGTTCAAACTGGTTCTGTAGAACAGGAAGGCGAAGAGAAGAAAGACGGTTACGGCCTTAAGTTTGTAGCGAAATACTCGTTCTAATTTCCAGTTCTATTAATAATCCACTGCTTTACCTTACTTAAAGCCACCCGCATTCCGGTTTGAATGCGGGTTTTTTGTTTTTGAAGAGAGGATGTTGCGTTAGTTTTTTGTTGTCGTCTGTGTTTTTAAGGTAAATAAAAAATGTTTTCCAAGTTAATGTTGAAAACATAATTAATATTTGTTCTCATTCGTATTTGTATGTCATATATAATGAAACGGAATGAACGAATGAACAAAATGTTGACCATGCATCCTTTGGCTATTGCGATAGTGTCCTCGCTAGCTTCAACAACGATGGTATCTCAGGCAAGTGCTTCACCTTCTGAAGTCAATACGACAGCAATGGAAACCGTTGTCGTTACGGGTAGCGTGATAGGTAATTCTGAAATTGAAGACGTTAAAGAGTATCCAGGCGCACGAACCATCATCACCAGTGATCAAATCAAAAAAACGGCGGCAAGTTCGATTGATGGCGCGCTGCAAAGTGTTCCTGGTATCAAAGTTCAGGATGAAACCGGAACGGGAGTCCTACCCAACATTTCAGTGCGTGGTTTAAATGCGAGTCGCAGTGGTCATGCTCAAATGCTCATGGATGGTGTTCCCCTAACTCTCGCACCATATGGCCATACTGGTCAGTCTATTTTCCCAGCGACGTTGTCCATGATTGAACGAATTGACATTGTTCGCGGCGGAGCGGCGGTTCAGTACGGACCAAACAACGTAGGTGGCGTGATCAACTTAGTCACCAAACCGATTCCCCACACTTGGCAGACGGAGATCAGTAATCGTCTGACAGTATTTGAAGGCGGAGATACACCGCTCAACGATTTCTACCTGAGAACTGGGGGGTGGTTAAGTGATACTTTCGCTTTGCAATTGGAAGGTAACTTTTTAAAAGGTGAGAGCTTCCGTGAACATTCAGATACGGATGTGAAAAATTTCCAAGCCAAAGTTCAGTGGTTACTTAGTGATACGCAAGAGCTTCAGGCATTTATTCAACGTTATGAAGCAGACACTCAAATGCCGGGTGCACTTTCTCCTGAAGATTATCAGCAAGATCGTGAGCAGTCGAAACGCCAATACGATGAGTATCAGGGTGAATCGACGCGTTGGAGCGTAAAATACATTCACGATTTAGCCTTTGCAGACAGTGCTGAACTTGAGTTACTAACTTTTGGTCATCAATCCGAGCGTTTTTTCCAGTGGGGCTTTAATAGTGCTGGTGGGCACTGGGCTGATCCCGCTTTGCCGTCCACGGATATCCGTACCTCACCTCGCGAATTTACTGTGTATGGTATCGAGCCGAAATTAGCAATGTATTTTGGTGAAGGTCAGTCCGTTACTCAAAACTGGATTATTGGTGCTCGTTACGTAAACGAAGATATCGATTACAAACTTACGCAAACGCCTCTCTCTGGAGGTACCACCAATGTACCGCGTGACTGGCACTTAGATACCGATGCGTTTGCGGGTTACATCAGCAATGAAATTGGTCTATTCAACGATACACTCAAAATCACGCCTGGATTGCGTTTTGAATCGGTTGATATGAGCTTTGACGATCTTGGAAAAGAACAAAGCGCAGATAATAAAGTGACGGAGTGGTTACCCGGTTTGACGCTGGCTTATAGTCTAAATGAACAGTGGGTCACGTACGCAAATGCGCAAAAATCTCTGCGTGCACCTCAGATTGCTTACATTCGAGGCTTGGGTGAAGAGGGCAGTGAGTTGGCGTGGAACTACGAAGTGGGCGCGCGTTTTACTCAGAACGAGACAAGTTTCAACGCAGCGATTTACCGCGTTGATTTCGAGGATCAACTGCAATGGCAGAGTGCGACGCAAACTTTTGACAACATTGGTAAAACACTGCATCAGGGTATTGAACTGTCAGCTCGATATGTTCCCGAGTCATTACCGTTACTCAGCCTGGGGGCAAGCTACAACTATTTAGATGCCACACTCGAAGAAGACGGTGACAACAAAGGCAATCAGCTACCGTTTTCTTCCAAGCACCAACTTGGCTGGGATGCGACTTATGTCTTCTCTGGCGTAGATACCACTTTATCTGGTTTCTATTTCAGCGATGCGTATACCGATAACGCCAACACTAGCTCTGAGGATAGTACGGGAGCAACTGGTAAAGTACCGTCTTATATGGTCTGGAACTTTAACTTAGGTACGGACTTATACAAGGATGAAAAAGGTAAGCTGCGCATGAATGTCGCCGTGAACAATCTGTTTGATGAAGATTATTACTTCCGCGGAATCGATACTAGCCCTGTTGGTCGCTACCCAGCGCCTGGACGCTCTTACACGCTTGATCTGAACTACCAGTTTTAGCGCCTTGAACTTGATTTACTGATCTAGAAAAAAGTCGTCAGCTTAAGTTGGCGACTTTGCCGATCATAGTATTGGAGAATATTGTTATGGAAAATAAAGCTCGATTGGCGACTGACCGTTTTTTGGTGTGTTCACTAATGTTGCTTATGCTTGTCATTGCTTCATCTTCAGCCATGGCTCAGATGCGCACCGTTCAAGATGAGCAGGGCACATTCGAGATAGAAACGATTCCAGAACGTGTCGTTGTTTTAGAGTTTTCTTTTGTGGATGCCTTAGCCGCAGTAGATGTGTCGCCAGTTGGTGTTGCCGATGATAAAGACCCAACACGCGTCATTGCCGCCGTTAGAGAGAAAGTAGAACCTTGGCAGTCTGTTGGTGCTAGGTCACAGCCTAGCCTAGAAGTGATTGCACAACTCAAGCCGGATCTCATCATTGCTGACGCGGAACGTCATCGTACTATCTATGAGGATTTGCAGCGAATAGCGCCAACATTGTTGCTAAAAAGTCGTGGTGAGACGTACCAAGAGAATCTGGAGTCTGCATTAAAAATTGGTGTCGCGATTGGAAAGATAGATCAAATGATGCATCGAGTCGAGCAGCATCATCAAACGATGGCGCAGTTTAAACAGCACTTTGCTACTCAAGAGACTATACAGTTTGGTGTCGTCTCGGATAAGGGGATGTGGCTACATAGTCCGGTGTCTTACGCTGGTGGAGTGTTAACGACTCTGGGGCTAAACAGTCCTCTGGACGACAAAACGCAAACGGCTTATTTGCCGACAAGTTTTGAGTTTCTTCTCAAAACTAACCCAGATTGGTTACTGATTGGGCTGTATTCCACCCCCAATGTTGTCGATGAATGGCGCAAAAATCCATTGTTCAAATTGCTGACTTCAGTCAAAAAGCAACAAGTTATCGAGGTTTCACCGCAACTGTGGTCACTCAACCGCGGAATGCTGGCGGCTGAAGAAATCGCCCGAAACCTTAATGCGCTTTTGGAACGCTCTTAATTCGTCACCGGTCAAAAACCTGCAATAAAGGAAAAACGAAAAAGCCAACCTCACAGGGAGGTTGGCAAATCTTACCCAGATGGGCGGAGGTAAGATCAGGAGGTCGCAAGTACGCTGTGCACTTCTGACTTAATTGAGTCAGACTGCGTACCAAAAATCGCTTGTAAACTGTCTCCAATAACCAGCACATCTAAGAGAAGCAATTAACGAGTGCCTGGTGCTTTAATACTCTTTTCAAGCAGAGCAGCTAACTCTTCTACTTTTTCGGGATACTGCTCGGCGAGGTTAACAACCTGGCCAATATCATCCTGTAAATCAAATAACTGAGCGCTAGAGAGGTTGCCTTTTTCATTCCCCGTATATTGGCAGATAAAATCGTCATCGTGCGGCGGAATATAAGCGTAACGCTGGTCTCTGAATACCTTTTTGTATTGCATCCCTTCAAGCACCATATTGTCTCGGCCTTGAGGTTCCTTACCCAGTAACGTGTCTAGCAGTGGTTGGCTATCTGGCGCTTCTTCCTCTTGCAGTTCACTGCCGGTTAGCTGAGCAAAACAGTGATAAAGGTCGACTTGGTTGAACAAGGCTTCTGTTTCTCCTCGGGTAGCGCCGTTTGGCCAGCGGACAATAAATGGCACTCGGGTACCACCTTCAAAGAGGCTGTACTTTCCGCCGCGCAGTGGGCCAGCCATTCGATGTTCGCCGTTGAACTCAACTGCTTGATCTTTATAGCCATCGTTTAATACCGGACCGTTGTCGCTGGAGAAGATCACGATCGTATTGTTTGCCAGTTGCAGCTCTTCCAATTTATCGAGGACCTGCCCAATACACCAATCCATTTCGACGATTACATCGCCGCGAACACCGTGAGGTGTCACGCCTCTAAAGCGAGGGTTCGGAATACGCGGTACGTGCGGTTGATGCAAGGCGTAGTAAAGGAAAAACGGCTGATCTTGGTTTTGCTCGATAAACTCAATGGCTTTGTCGGCAAAGACTTCGCCCATGGTTTCATCATCCCAGATTGCGGATTGACCGCCGCGCATGTGACCGATACGGCTAACGCCATTGATGATCGTGCCGTCGTGGCCATGATCGTACATGACATCCAGAAGCTCTGGGTTGTGGCGGCCTGTAGGTACGTCATCAAAGGCTTGATCCCAATCGTAGGTCACTTCAATCGGGTCTGAAGGATCGAGGTTATCAACATGGCGATTGTCGATGTAGACACATGGAACACGGTCATTGGTCGCAGCCATAATGTAGGAATCGTCAAAACCGACATCGTTTGGTGTTCCCTGAATTTCTTGATTGAAATCGAGTTCACCATTGCCGAGCCCTAAATGCCATTTACCGACGATGCCGGTGCGATAGCCGACCTTTTGGAACATTTTTGGCATCGTGAAATCAGAGATGGTGATGATCTGCGGGGCATCGCCAGGTAAAACAGCTGCGTTAGGGTTACGCCAAGGATAAGAGCCTGTCAGTAAACTATAGCGCGAAGGCGTACACGTCGCCGCCGTGGCATAACCTTGATGGAATTTAAGCCCTTCTTCAGCCAGTTTATCCAGGTTAGGCGTTGGAATGTCGTTGGCACCGTAACAGCTCAAATCGCCGAAACCGAGATCATCGGCATACATAATAATTACATTAGGGAGTGTATCGTTACTCATGAGAATTCCTTATCGGTTCCACTGTGAATGAACAAGTCATATGGAAGCAGGTGATCAAGCACTCGGCCGTCAGCCCATGGATCGTCGGTTCGAACCAATTCTTCTGCCATGGCGCGTAATAGGCGACGAAGGTCCGCTTGTTCAGGGTCGAAAGCTAGGTTATTGGTTTGGTAGGGATCTTTGATGTTGTCGAAAAATTGGGTTTTTTCGACTTGGCCGAAATCATCAATATGTAGTGCTAAGGAGTAGCGCTCAGTCTTAATGCCTCGAACTGAAGCGAAATAGCCACGGATTTTACCGTCTGCACCTGGCGCGGTATTCATGTTCTTCAGATAGAGAGCGTAAGTTGGGCTGGTATCCATCGAACCTGAGCGGAAAATCTCATCGAGATTGCGACCATGAATATTGGTTGGGCAAGATGATGAAAGCCCCATCAATCCCAATACGGTTGGCATAATATCAGCACTGCTCAAAAAGGCTGGGTGTTGATTTGCCTGACTCTGATCGGCAGCTTTTACGATGAAAGGTACTGAAAATGCCTCGTTATAGATGCAGTTTTTGGCATCATTTACGCTTTGGCTGCACAAGGTTTCTCCGTGGTCGCTGGTAAATACCACGATGGTATTGTCCCATTCACCCATCGCTTTCAGTGTCTCAACCAGACGGCCGAACTCACTGTCGGTGCCTGTAACATTGGCAAAGTAATAAGGCGCGCTATTGGCTTTTTCGAGGCTCGTATCAGCGTTTTCGCGCAATAAAAGCTCATCAACAGGCGTGTCTTTGTAACGTAACCAATCTTCTATACGGCAATCGTCAAGGCTGTCGTATGGGCTGTGTGGCGGGTTCATCGACATAAACAGCGCAAAAGGTTTGTTTGCGTCGCGCTGGCCTTGTTCGTTCTTCAGATACTCAATCGCCTTGTCGGTTTCATGTTCTGCCGACCATACCTTTGGTTCGTGACGGCGGCCATCGGTGTCGTAGTAGTGGGGATTGTTGTGTTCATCAAACGTGCCGTAACCATACCAATAATCGATTCCATGGCGGCGCTGTGGTTCGGTGTACGAGTCCCAGGCAGGTACATTCGGGTCAACGTAATGACCGGGCTGCACTGGATCATTTGGTGTTGGTACATCCAAATGCCATTTGCCGATATATCCGACGTGATAGCCTGACATTGACAGGACATCAGTGAAACAAATCGCGGTTTCTGGCAACTCGGAATCTACGCGGTCTGAGTTACAGTTCAGTGGTACACCACTGCGTGATGGGAATTGCCCGGTCATCAAGCTACCGCGGTGTGGGCTACAAACTGGGCAGTTACTTACGGCGTTGTTCAGCAACGTTGATTGTTGGATAAACGCATCAAGGTGGGGTGTATGGACAGGGTCCCCCACACCGGGAATTAAGTCACGATAGTCAGGATTTTGCCAGATACCTAACGACATCAGGCGAAATTGATCGGGGAATACATAGAGTAAATTGGGTTTTTTCATGATTCACAATAGTAGAGGGTTTGAAATATTATATTGAAACATTGTTTTATAAATGTTGTTTGCGATCACGGATTGATGATAAATTAAAATGGCGTTTTAAAATAATTCGTCAACTAATAACAAGGTGTAGTTACGGTGTCACTTATTATTCCCATCAGTAAAGCGAAAGCAAAGCGTCCGTTTCATATTTTGTCCAAACCGATTGGACCTTTGTGCAATTTAGATTGCGACTATTGCTTCTATCTCGACAAAACCGACTATTACCCGCAAACCAAGCAATTTGATATGGGTGACACGACACTTGAGGCACACGTAAAAAGCTACATAGAGAGCCAGCCTGCTGGTTGTCCGGAAGTGACGTTTGGTTGGCAGGGTGGGGAACCGACATTAAGAGGGTTGGCATTTTTTCGCCAGGCAGTGGCGCTGCAAAAAAAATATGCCCGCCCGGGAATGAAGATCATCAATACGCTGCAAACCAATGGTGTGCTGATTAACGACAGTTGGGCCGAGTTTCTTAAACAGCATGAGTTTTTGGTTGGGATCAGTATTGATGGTGATGAAGAATTGCATGACTACTACCGCAAAACACGCAGTGGGAAGGGCTCTTATCGTCAGGTGATCCAAGGTTTGCAGACGCTACAAAGGTATCAGGTCGATACCAATGTGCTGACTGTGATTCAAAACCACAACGGCAATCATGGTAAACGAGTATATCGGCACCTGACACAACTTGGGGTGACATTTATTCAGTTCATTCCAATTGTTGAACCGGAAAAAGGTAAAGGTGTTTCGGAGAGAAGTGTATCTCCAGAGCAGTTTGGTCAGTTTATGGTGGATGTGTTTGAAGAGTGGCGCAAAGGTGACATTGGTAAGGTGTACGTCAGCCATTTTGATAATGCGCTCGGCATGCATTTGGGTATGCCGTCTTCTATTTGTGTACACGCCCCTCAGTGTGGGGAGAATCTTGTGATTGAGCACAATGGTGATGCCTATAGCTGTGACCATTTTGTTTATCCAGAATTTAAAGTGGGGAATATCAACCAGCGAGATTACCCTGACTTGATAGAAACGCCGATCCAGCAACAATTTGCTACCCGCAAGCCAACTGGTAGCCAAATCCATTGCCAGCGATGTGACCAACGTTCGCTATGTCATGGCGCTTGCCCTGCGCAGCGGATCGATGTAAACGGGGAGTTATCTATATCGGCAAAGCATTATCTGTGTGACGGGTATTATCAGTTTTTCTCTCATCTTCGCCCTTACCTTGATGCGATGGGGCGATGCTTGCAACGTGGCTTGCCACCTCTCTATTACGCTCGATTTATGCGCCATCCCTAGGCTGGTGTGCGCATCCATCCTTTGAGCAATTCTGCTGGCATTGTTAAAGAGCACGCTGTCATAGGCTAATTTTTCTATTTCAGCGTGCTTACAATCCCGTAGTCCTATCAGCCCAGCACATCAGAACCCGTTTAATCTATGCTAAGAAAGCAAATTATTGATAAATGAAACATCGTTTTAATTTTATTGTTTTTGGTAGTTCAATTTTGTGAGCTAGGTGGGCATTGAACTAAAAAAATAAAACGTAGTTTTGATCTTTATATCAAAAATATAAAAAAGCGTTTCAATAATTATAGGTTATGAGTTTTAATTCATTCATTGATGATTTTGTTGTTAAGCGAGTAACCCGTGGCAATAAGTTTGAATTGTTTGGCAAATACGGCGCAAGGATGCTCAGGCCGTTCTGAAACGCTGAAAATGCTAAAAGCGATTGTAGAGCGCCAAATGGATGTTGTTCGTGGAACAACACAAGACGTGCCGCACTTTAATAGCGCGGCGCACTATACAGAAAGCGTCGCGGGTATCGAACATGTTTGTCGTTTGATGTGGGGCGCAGTGCCAGCTGGAGAGGCGCTGAAAGATGAGCATGCCGAGTTGCGCCAGTTGATTGCCAACGGTACCAATCCTATGCACCAAGACTTTTGGCAGTTTCCACGCAATTATGACCAACGTGTTGTGGAGATGTCATCGATTGCAGTCGCGTTGATCGATGCTAACGAATTTTACTGGCAGCCGTTAGATCGCGAGCAGCGCACTAACCTTGTGACTTGGTTAAATTCTGTCTCCGATTTAGAGTTGCCGCCTAATAACTGGCGCTGGTTTAGGGTTCTGATCTTAAAAGCACTATCGTTGTTGGGTGTGGAAATTCAGCAACAGGTGCTTGAACAAGACCTCGCTTTTATTGATGAAATGCATTTAACAAACGGATGGTATCAAGATGGTCTCACAGGTGTGGTGGACTATTACAACCCGTTTGCTTTCCAACTTTACGCATTGGTGTACGCCCGCTGGGACAACTATCAGAGTGCTGGCAGTCAGCTTTTGCTTGACCGTGCAATAGAGTTTTCTCATCGCTATCAATATTGGTTTGGCGAAGATGGTCAGCCTCTGTGCTACGGCCGCTCGTTGAATTATCGCTTTGCTGGTGCTGCTTTTTGGGCGGAATTAGCGCGTACTGAACATCCTGATATTGATATCGCAACGGCAAAAAGCTACTGGATGCAAACCATGCGCTGGTGGGCGAATCAGCCAATCTGGGATCAACAGGCACAGTTGTTACCGGGCTTTGCTTACCCTAACTTGCTCGTGAGTGAATTCTATACCAGTTACGCGTCACCGATGCTGGCACTTAAAGCCTTTAACGCACTTTATTTACCTGAACAGCATCCATTTTGGACGGTAGAAGAACAACCATTATCGAGCAATATGCCCGCCACGTGGATTGGTGATCGCCACCTGATTACCCGCCGTCAGGGCAGTTATCTGTTGACCAATAGCGCACCTGCAAACGAGCTGCGTAATTGTAATGACAAATACAGCAAGTTTGCCTACAGCTCCGCGCACGGGCTGTGTGTTGAATCAACTAATTGGTTGGAGCAGGGTTGGGCGGGAGACAATATCTTCGCTTTTGCTCATCCGCAAACTCGTCAATGGTTTAGCCGCACCCGAAATATCAATAGCTATCGTGAAGGCGATGCATTGGTCTCTTTATGGCAGCCGTTTGAAGGTTGTGTGGTGAAAACGCGCCAACAATTTACTGAGCAGGGTGAACTTCGCAGCCATGAAATCACCACAGACTTTGCTTTGGAATTTGTGATGACAGGGTATGCCGTAGATGGCTGGTCAGCTTGGTTTAGCCATCAGGTGATTCAGCCTGCACGAGTGGAGTCTGAGCGGCTCTTTAGTGAACTGATTTTATTGCAAGGTGAGGGGAAAACCCGAGTCTACCCATGCGCACCCAACACCAATTTACTTTATCCCCAAGCTAGTGTTCCGGCCATTACTGGCCGTATCGAACCCGGTACACACCAGTATATTGTCGCCGTGAACGCTGGCAATGTGCCTCGCTGAGTTAAATGGCTACGCGAAGTACGAAAGAATTAATCTTTACATTTGTATACAAATCAGGGAGTTACTGATGAGTTATAAGAATAGCTTACCTCTACTTGGCAAAGTCGCTATCGCGGTTGCAGCCTCTGTCTCTTTTTCTGCTTTGGCGGATACGTACAACGAAGCCCCACAGCTAAAAGAGTTGGTGGCAGCTGGGCAACTAGCCCCTGTTGCTGAGCGTTTGCCTGAAAACCCACTTGTTGTTGAGCCGATTGAATCTATCGGTCAATACGGTGGTGAATTGCGTCTGCTTGGTTTAAAAGCGGACCGTGGTCACCGTATGCGTATGCTTAAGTACGACAACTTATTTAACTTTAACCGTCACTACACGGGTATTGAGCCAAATCTAGCGACTAGCTACACAGTAAACCCAGAGCTTACAGAGTACACGATCAGCTTGCGCAAAGGCGTTAAATGGTCTGACGGAACAGAGTTTACAGCGGAAGACATCAAGTTCTACCTAGATTTAATTAACCGTGAAGACTGGTCTGGCAACAAACCACTCTATGCTCGTCAATCAGGTGATGCAGTCGGTACCGTTGTAGACAAACACACAATCAAAATCACGCTAAAAAATGCCGATGGTATGTTCATTCGTAAATTGGCGAACACGGATGGTTCTAACATCGTTCAGTTCCCGAAACATTACTGTGAGCAATTTTTGCCTGAAGTAAACGCTAAAGTGACTGAAGAAGCAAAAGCTGCTGGCTTTGATAGCTGGCAGCAATACTTCCAAACTAAGTGTCGTGCGATTTACTTCCAGGAAAGTTACCAAAACCCAGACCGCCCTACAGTAAACGCCTGGAAAGTAAAAGTCGCTCCAGGTCCGCAAACGCAATATGCAATTTGGGAACGCAATCCATACTATTGGCAAGTCGATACGGCGGGTAACCAATTACCTTACCTAGATACGGTTTACTTCTCTTACTCTGAGAATAAAGAAGAGATGGTTCTTCGCGCTGCCGCTGGTGAGACAGACTTCCAAACTCGCCATATTGGCGTAGCTAAGTACCGTCCAATGCTCATCGAAAACGAGAAGAAGGGTGACTACACTTACGCGACTCGTCCAAGTACTAGCATGAACGCGCAGATCCTTGGCTTAAACCAAACACACAAAGATCCAGTTAAGCGTGAACTATTTTCTAACAAAGATTTCCGTGTAGCACTTTCTCACGCAATTGATCGTGAAGGTATTAGTGAGACTATTTTCTCTGGTGTCGTTGCGCCATACCAAGCAGCGCCTTCAGAAGGTAGTGCATTCTACGATGAGGAATTTGCAACTCAATACACAGAGTTCAACCCAGAACTTGCCAACCAGCTGTTAGACAAAGTCGGTCTGAATAAGAAAGACGACGATGGCTACCGCCTGGATAAAAATGGCAACCGCCTGCGTATTGAAGCGTTGGTTAACCAACAGCACGTTGGTGAAACTACAGACATTCTTGAGCTTGTGAAAAACGATTGGAAAGACGTGGGCGTATTCCTGGATATCCGTATCGTTGAAGGTTCTTACCTGCAAACTCAACGTTTGGCGAATGAATATGATTTAGCGCCAGCGAAAGGTGATGGTGGTATCGGTGTGTTGGATACTTTCCGCAGCTATGCACCTCAAAACCCAGAGTCTACCTGGGGCTTAGGCTACTACTACTGGATGACAGATACTTCACACGCTAATGCTGTTGAGCCACCTGCACATGTTAAGAAGCAAATTGAGCTTTACCAAGCTATGGGGAAAACGTCTTCTCATGAAGAACAGTCTAAGCTGATGCAACAAATTATTGATATTGCGAAAGAAAATTTCTATGTAATTGGTACGGTTCAGCCTCTGGATGAAGGTGTGATCATTCGTAAAGGCGTTCGCAATGCTGATACTGAGGTTCCAAACTCATACAGTATCGCTTCGCCAGGTCCCATGCGTACCGCTCAACTTTGGAAGGAATCAAAGTAATTTCGTTGAACTAGGTATGGTTAAACCAGACCTGTTAGCCGCAGTCACTAGCAGCTGCGGCTAACGAACCTTTTGTTTTAACTGTTTGCGAAGTTGCAAATGTAGGAATAATTATGAGCAGTTTTTTTCTGTATATAGGACAAAGATTAGCGGCGGTATTTACCACTTTGCTGGTCGTGTCTATTTTAGTTTTTGTCGTTATTGATTTACCACCAGGTGATTTTGCTTCTGCAAAAATCGCAGAAATGGCCGCTATGGGTCAAGATGTCGACCCAGAGCAGATACTTGTTTTGCGTGAAATGTTTGGTTTGGATAAACCGTTGCATGAGCGTTACATAAGTTGGATGGGAGGTCTACTTACAGGTGATCTCGGGCTTTCTCTGGTTAACAATAAACCAGTTTGGGATAACATTCAGCCTACACTGTTACCTACCATTCTTTTAGCCTGTGCCGTACTGGTTTTCAAATTTACGTTGGCTATTCCAATCGGTGTTTACTCTGCTCTGCGTCAATACTCATTTGGCGATTACATCGCAACCATATTTGGCTTCATTGGTATGGCAACGCCTAACTTTGTTATTGCGATTGTTGCCTTGCTAATTGGTTATCACTCTTTTGACGTGATGCTGTCTGGTCTTTACTCGCCAGAGTATATCTCTCAACCTATGAGTTTCGACAAATTCATGGACGGTGTTAGTCGTAGCTGGTTGTATATTCTCGTTGCGGGTACCGCAGGTATGGCGGGTATCATTCGTATTATGCGTGCCAACTTACTCGATGAATTAACAAAGCCTTATGTAAAAACTGCACGAGCGAAAGGCCAAAAAGAATTTACGCTCTTAGTTAAATACCCTATTCGTGTCGCGTGTCTACCACTTGCTGCGACGATTGGTTGGCAGTTACCACTTCTTATCAGTGCAGACGTGATTGTAAGCCAGGTGTTGAACATCCCGACAATGGGACCAACCATGCTTAGCGCATTGCGTAACCAAGATATGTACCTGGCTGGCGACATTCTATTGCTGATGTCTACCTTAACCATTATCGGCACCATCATTTCTGACCTCATCATGTATTGGGTAGACCCTCGCGTACGCGCTGGTCTTTAACCGAGGAGTAATCATCATGACAGCTAATATTCAAACTGCTCCTGCCAATAGCATATTTGCTCGAGTATGGAAGCGAAAGAAAAAACAGATTGACCTAACGGAAGCAACCGCCTGGCAATTGATTGGTCTTAAATTAAGACGTCACAAACTGGCTTGGTACAGTATGTGGTTCTTAGCTCTAATCTATTTTGTCGCTGCATTCGCGGAGTTTTTTGCACCGTTTAACTCAAGTGACAACTGGCGTCGATACACTTACGCGCCGCCGCAACAGGTAAATCTGTTTGAGAAAACCAGCGAAGGTTGGGATTGGGCGCCACATTTAATCGGCTACACAGTGAAAACCGACCCTCGTTCGCTAAAACGTCATTACACCGAGAATCCAGAGAAGAAAGTTTACTTTGAATTTTTTGGTGAGGTAGAACCGTACACGCTAGCGGGCTTCATTCCGATGAAGTACAAGTTACTTGTACCTAAGAATAAACGTGATCCTTTCTTCATCCTTGGTTCTGACCGAATGGGACGCGATATGCTGTCGCGACTAATTCATGGTGCGCGTATCTCGCTGTCGGTTGGTCTGATTGGTGTATTTTTTACCTTTTTCATCGGTATTTTGGTGGGTGGTATCTCCGGTTACTTTGGTGGCAGAGTAGATAACTTCATCCAGCGCACCATGGAAATTGTTAAATCGGTACCAACGCTTCCACTTTGGATGGCGCTAGGTGCGTCATTACCTAATGACTGGAGCTCGTTGCAGCGTTACTTCCTGATCACCATTATCTTAGGTTTGGTTGCATGGCCTGATATGGCTCGTGTTGTCCGTAGCCGCTTCATGTCATTGAAGAGCGAAGAGTATGTTGCAGCGGCATGGTTAGATGGTAACTCACCATTTGAAATCATCCGCCGTTACATGGTGCCAAACTTCCTGAGTCATATCATCGCAGTGGTTACGCTAGCCATTCCGAGCATGATTTTGGGCGAAACGGCGCTTAGCTTCTTAGGTCTAGGCCTTCAACCACCTATGGTGAGTTGGGGTGTATTGTTACAAGAAGCCCAAAACATCCGTGCACTAGCGGATGCAATCTGGCTGTTAATTCCAGCAGCAAGTGTGGTTATTGCCATTCTAGCGATGAACTTTGTAGGTGACGGTTTACGTGACGCCTGCGACCCTTACCATGAACAAGGTGCAAAATAAGGTATTTAAAATGGCGGATAAAATTCTTGAAGTTAAAGATCTGAACGTCAGCTTCCCGACAACGATGGAAACCTTCCACGCTGTTAAAAACGTATCGTTTCATTTAAATCGTGGGGAAACCTTGTCAGTCATCGGTGAATCGGGTTCTGGTAAGTCTGTGACAACCAGCGCGATTCTTCAACTGCTGGACAAACCAGGACGCATTGATTCAGGGGAAATTCTTTATTATACCGATGGATCCAAGGTGGATATCACCACGTTGCATCCGCGTAGTGAAGAAATGCGTAATTTGCGTCGCTTTAACTTCTCATTGGTATCGCAAGAGCCAATGGCAGCACTGAGCCCTGTTCATACGGTTGGCGATCAAATTAAAGAAGTGCTTTGTCTTGTTGACCCAGGCATCACGAAACAAGTGGCTCATGAACGTGCAATTGAACTTTTGACTCAGGTACAAATGCCTGAGCCGGAAAGTTTGATTAACAAGTACTCGTTCCAGTTATCTGGTGGTCAGCGTCAACGAGTTGTCATCGCGATGGCGATTGCCAGTCGTCCGGATGTATTAATTGCCGACGAGCCAACAACGGCGTTAGATGTGACCACTCAGGCTGAAATTTTGGAGTTGTTTGCCAAACTGCAGCAAGAGATAGGCATGGCTATTTTGTTCATTACTCATGATTTAGGGGTAGTGGCACAAATCTCGGACCGTGTCGTCGTTATGGAAAAAGGTGTAGTTGTCGAGCAAGGTGATGTCCGCCAAATCTTCGAGCGACCTGAGCACCCATATACGATTAAGCTGATGAATGCGACGCGTGCGCTTGAGCTACCTTCTGAGGTGAAAAAACCGTTTGTTTACACAGGGCAAACGCCACTTTTAGATGTAAACAACGTCACTAAAGTGTTTGAAAAACCGGGCAAGATGTTCGAGAAAAAACAATTTATGACGGCGGTTAACAACGCGACGTTGACGCTGCACCCAGGCGAATCTTTGGGAATTGTTGGTGAGTCCGGTTCTGGCAAGAGTACCTTAGGTCGAGCGATTTTAGGTATGCAGCCGGCAACGTCAGGTAACATTCGTTACGTAGACGAAAGTAGTGACGTCGAGCTTGAGCTTGCTGACTACAAGCGTGTGAAACGCGATCCTTTGTTTGCCGATCTACGTTTGATTTTCCAGGACCCATGGTCCTCTTTAAATCCACGTATGACGGTTGCGGATATCATTGAAGAGCCGCTGAAACTGCTTCGCACAGAGATGAGCGCGCAAGAACGTAAAGATCGCGTACGTAATATGATGCGTCGAGTTGGTTTGCCAGCGGAGTTCTCAAGTCGCTATCCACACGCATTCTCTGGCGGGCAGCGCCAGCGAATTGTTATTGCTCGCGCACTGGTGACGATCCCTAAACTCATCATTGCAGATGAGGCGACGGCAGCATTGGACGTATCATTGCGTGCACAGGTTTTGGACCTATTGATTGAATTCCAAAACGAATTTGGCACATCGTTCATCTTAATCACCCATGACATTGCAACCGTGAAGTACTTCTGTGATCGAGTGATCGTACTGCAACACGGCACGATAATGGAGCAGGGTACCATCGAGCAGGTAATTCATAACCCACAAGAACCATACACTCAAAAATTGATTGCAGCGGTTCCTGTTGCCGAACTACCTAAAGAAGTGGCGTAAAGTTCACTGGTTACTCTAACTCAGGGTGACTTTAAGTTGTCTTTAAAAGGCCGCGTTATGCGGCCTTTTTTATTTTCACAATTCGTAAATTATAAAAATATTAAAAGGTTCCTATGAAGTTTTGGCAAGATCTGTCCATTGTTAGACGTATCTACATTGGCTTTACCTTGTTGCTGCTGGCGATGATTTCGATTGCGGGCGTGAGTTTGCTCCAGGGTAACTTGCAGTCTGAGCGTACCCATATCGTGACTGAAGTGATTTCTCCTTATATGGTTGAGTTGAATCGAGTGACAGTGCATCTGCTCACTAGCCAAGCCTTGGCTAACTCTTATTTCACGCCGTTGGATGCCGACATATATACAAGAATCGAATCTCAGTTTTTAAAAAACCATGAGCGCTATGATGAAAAATTGTTGGAGTTGGATGCGTTGTTCACCCAACTCAACGAACACCAAATTGATTTGTTAAAAACTCCACATGACATCGCCCTATTTTCTCGAACACACGATTTGTTCAAACGGTATCAACAAGTTGTCGACACAGAGCAATGGGTAGAGGATCGGACTAGGCAGTTTGTTTTAGACAGCACCAAAATGAAACGTGCCGCTTATGGCTTGTCTGGCTCGGTTGATGATATGAATGCCAGCTTTATGGCAAACAATCTAGCAGCCACTATTGATTCACTTATTTTTAATACCAACCAAGGCTTAAATTCGAATTCGGCAGACGTTATCGATGGACTGATTAAAAAGAATCGCGCCGTCGCCGAGCGGATTATTAAAACCAGTCAGTCTCTCGCGGAAAAAACACGCAGTTATACAACGCGCGATCAAAAACTCCTGAAGACTGTGATCGATCATGCGACGGACGAGCAAGGCGTGTTGGTCAAACATTATCGCGCCATGTTGCAACAGGCCGAAGTTTTCGATCTCCTCGCTGGGGTTCAGTCAGATACGGCACAGTTAATCGATCTGTTTGTCCATCAGTCTGAACAGCTTCGACAACTGTCTGAACAGCAAGTTACTGAAGTCAATGTGATGCAAGCGAGGGGAGAAAAACTTATCATTTTGGTTACGTTATTCTCTTTCTTAATCGTGTCAATGGTTGCTGTGACACTAAGCCGGACGATTCGTAACGCGTTATACATGCTTAAAGCGTCGTTAAATCGTATAGAAAATGGCGATCTGACGTTAACTACCGGCATTAAAAGCAAGAATGAGTTTGGCGAATTGTCTAACTCGATAGATCAAATGATCAATACACTCAAGCACTTGGTGGCATTGGTACAGTCGGTATCCCATCAGCAAAACCAGCTTGCTAATCACAATCAAGTCACTGCCTCTAAAAGTCAAAAATCGCTGGAGTCACAGCGCATCGAAACCGAAAGTGTTGCAGCGGCGATGAGCGAAATGGAAAGCTCGGTCGCGGAGGTCTCCCAAGCCACACGTACCAGCCAAACTCAGTTAAACGATATTGAGCGTTCGGTCGTGAAAGGACAACAACAAACCACTGACAACCTTGAGGCTCAACATCAGCTTTCACAAGCTCTCAAAGAGTCCGCAGATGCCATATCGCGAGTGAGTGATGTAAGCACAGAGATAGGCCGGGTACTCGAAGTGATTCAAGCCATAGCGGATCAAACCAATTTACTCGCGCTTAATGCCGCCATCGAGGCCGCAAGAGCTGGAAGCATGGGGCGCGGCTTTGCTGTGGTTGCGGACGAAGTTAGGGAACTCGCTGGTCGTACAGGTCGTTCAACCCAAGAGATCCATACAATGACTCAATTGTTGCATAAATCGGTTGAGCAGGCGGTCCAGCAAGTGGAACAATGCCATTTTTATATGCAGCACTCGCGCGAATCATCCAATCAAACCAGCATGGTAATGCAAGGTATTCAAGCTTCAATTTCTGAACTTGCTCAGTTGGGAGCACATATCGCTTCGGCGACAGAACAGCAACAAAACACCGCGATAGACATAGCAAAAAACATCAGTCGAATATCAGACATCGCGTCCTCGAATTCAAAAGGTGCTGTGGAAGTGGCAGCAAACGGACAGAAGTTACAAGAGCTGTCGATAGAGCAACTTAAATTGATTGAGCACTATAAGCTGGGGTGAGTGATGGAGATGCGTCAAGGATTAGGTTTATCCAATAGAGCGATTCGAGTTCACAATAAGCGTTCCATCTTAACGCATTTGGCGAAAAGTGGTCCCTTGAGTAAATCAGAGTTGGCGTCCCGCACTCAGCTTTCGATACCTGCTGTGAGCAAGATACTGTCGGAATTGGATGCTGAATCAAAAATCATGCTTTTCCCCGGACCTGTTCAACGCCGTGGTAACAGTGCGGGGATCTATGCACTTAGTAATAAACTCAGCCCCATTCTTTGTTTAAATGTATCACCAAACAAAATCGCGGCACTCGTTGTTACTGCAGACCTGGAGTTGCTACTCGAAGCCTCAGAGACCGAGATCAATGTCGAAACACCAGAAGCGTTAATTGACGCGGTCTGTGACGTATATGATAACGCACGAAACACCAGTAAACAGCGCAAACTACGTGTCGCTATCGGCTTGCACGGTCAAGTATCCAGGCACAGTGGGGCATCTTTACATATGCCTCTTGCCAAGTGGAAAGGCGGCTTTGAATGTCGATATTTGTTAGCGCAACGGCTTGATACAGAGGTCATTGTTGAAAACGATTGTGTCGGATTGGCATTGGCAGAAAAGTGGCAAAGTGAACGCCCTGAGCACTTTTGTGTAGTGAATTTAGACTATGGAATTGGCTCGGCTTTTATCATCGATGAGCAAGTCTTTTTTAGTCGTTCTCATGCGAATGGCGAAATTGGACACACTTTGGTGGATATTCATGGCAAGCAGTGTGGCTGTGGCCAGAGAGGATGCCTGGAGACGGTTGCCTCGTTAACGGCATTACAAAGTGAGTGGGACAAGGTTTTACAGAAAGGGTGTATAGGGAATGCACATTTTATTGATGCGGTATTAGCGAATCATCCAAGTGCCATACGTTTGAGTGAAAATGCAGTCAATGTGATTGGCCGAACGTTAAGTAATTGCTTAAATTTAGTCGGCATTGAGCAAATTTTACTGTATGGCCCTTTATGTGAGTTGGGTGACGCTTGGTTAAGCAGTATTCGCGAAGCAATTGCCTCACACCCATTCAATGACAACGACGAGCTGACTCAGCATCAAACTCAAGTTATTTTTGGTGAATTATCGACTTCTCAACAACTTAAGGGGTTAGCGTATCTATTTATTGAGAAAAGCTTAAATTAGCCTGAGCATTATTGATTAACACCTAGGTATTTAGAGTCGGGGTAAGTTTAGTACCCAAGATTTTTGGCTGAGAAAAATGCGCCAACTGAGTTGGCGCGTTAGATTAGAAATGAAATTCGCCACAATCTGATTGTTGCAGTTCAACACCTCGATGCTTGGCTCTTATATAGGCGTTGCGAGCGATTCTATTATCAACTTCCTCAACAAAAGAGTGTTTAATTTCGGCTAATCGCGCAATGCTATCGGATGATTGAGTTGGTAGCTCCGATTGCAGAATAGGAAGCGTATTAGGCTTGGTATCTAATTCCAAAATAGCGGGTACAAGCGTATTCATCCCTTCATTTACCGGACGGGCAATCACCAGTATCTTGCCGGCCGTTTGCGTGGTACGAATCAACGCTGGTGCGCTCCCCCATTCCGTCGCCCTTGGGTTCGCAAAAATGTTGTCGGCTTCGATTAGGCTCGCTTCACCATAAACCTCAAACTTTATGTGATGTCGGGCCAAGCGTTTTACATTTCCATCTTCATCAGTGACTTCAGCAACGATGGTACCAATATCAGAACCATTGGCGATGAGCGATGAGTTGTCGATACTAAGGCGCAGACGTGTTGGTCGTTTTGCCGGATACTTGATTTCGGTGATCACACATTCGTCACCCACAAAGCCTTTGGCAATAATGCAGGCTTCGGTGAACCTTTCTTCGCGGTGCAGATTCTTAAAGTCCATAAAATCAAAAGCGCCTTTGAATATAGCAGGCAAAAACGGAATGCCTTTTCTCGGATTTTTGACAACTTGTGTACCGAAATATTGACCCGCGACGCTCAGTTCAACTCTGTCCACATTGCTCACCACCACGATATCTGAACCAGAAATAGGCGTAGCTTCGTGGAGTATTTTTAAATGGTAACCCGATTGGCAAATAGGATGGGTTTTGTTTGGGTTACGCTGCGCCATGAATACATGGTAGCTGTATTTATCTTGGCGAAACGCATCCATAATACCACCCCAAAACTGCTCAGGATGATAACCACGTTGGTGATCAAAACCATGCCATAAAGTGCCGCCAATATGCTGCCGTGGTGTTTGATGTAATACGTTGAGATTGGTGGCATATTCATGGCCGGAACTATCGGAGCCTGTAGCGTAGTGCAGCGCTTGAATGATTTGTGCTTGTTCACCCCAGCTACGATGAACTCGGCTGTTAGAGTTGTGAGAATTCCAGTCGTCGACGTTATCTCCCCATTCGCGCGTAAATACGGGAACGTCAAATTCCGCAGGATAAGTCAATTGCCCTTCATCCGCTTCACCTTCTTTGACTTGGTTAGGGTGTGCATACATCACTTCTCTTGCTTCAGGACAATCAATATAGCTGTCGAGTGGAACCCAAGTCGTTTCATCCATTTCTTGATGAACAATTTGGTGTAACTCTTTTAAAAACCAGTTCGGCTGATGGGTTTCATTTAGAGCGGGTTCAAACATCCAAATGCATGCGTGGTTGCGATCGCGACGAATTTTTTCGCGTACGTTTTGCTTGGCTTGTTCAACAAACTGAGTCTCTTCATTCCAGAATTGCCAACCAATAGAAGGCTGAATAATTAATACTCCCAATTGATCAGCGGCATCAAAAAAGGCTGGGTCTTGCGGGTAATGAGCAGTGCGGATCACCGATAAGCCTGCATCTTTGAGTTTCTTTACATCATTCCAATGCTGACTATTGCTCAATGCAGTGCCGATGTGTGCGTAGTACTGATGGCGGTTAACACCGATTAACTTTTCTTCGTAGGCTTTGCCGTTAATGTAAAGGCCATCTTTTGCTTTAAGTTCGAGAGTGCGAATGCCAATTCTCAATCGTACGCTATCAATCTGTTCGCCAGAATTGTCGAAGAGTCGGCAGTCTATCCAGTACAAATTAGGTGAGTCGGGGTGCCAAAGTTCTGGCTGCTCTACTTGCATTTTACAGCTGACATACTGATCACTAGATTCTATCGAAACATTCAACGACTGCTTGGTAGTAACGTGTCCAGTTTGGCAAGAGCTCAGTTGGCACTCAATAGTGACTGGCTGCGTATTATTCGTTTGATTAATGATCTGCATGCCAAGATCAATGGTGGCACTTTGTTCTGAAACGTTGCGATAGCGAACTCTTAATCCAGAATGTTTGGTATTAGGGGTTGGAGTGTTAGCGATTCCTTCATGGCCAAAATGCATCATCTTTTGTGTGGAAAAAAGCCACACATCGCGATAAATACCGCCAACGTAAGTAAAATCAAGCTCGTATTGATTTTTTCCTGCAGGGAAGCTTGAGTCATCGCTATTATCTGCTTTGACCGCAATAATATTGGTTGAATCAAAGTTCAGGAATGACGTTATATCAATAACAAGCGGTAGAAATCCTTCTTTACGCGAGGCAAGCAGCTCTCCGTTAATCCACACTTCTGATTTACCTTGAATCGCTTCAAAATCAATGACGATTCGTTGATCTTTTAAATTCTCCGGGATAAGAAAGTGCTTCCGGTACCAAACGACGCCTTGGTAGTTAATGGTGCCACTGGCATCTTCAGGTAACAATTCCACACAATGTGGGAGAGAAACTGATACCCAGTTTTTATCATCGCAAATAAGTTGATTGGCGTTTAGAGGATCACCCTTGTAGAACAGCCAGCCCCCATTGAAATCAAAAACGTGACGTGACGGATCCGGCATAGAGAAAAATCCAGAATGAGAAAAATCACGCTGACAATTAAGTGAGTGAATTGGCTTGTGGTGAATGAGTTGTGACAGGCAACGAGTCTTTTCTATCTGTGATGCCATGTGTTGTTCCTAATGCTGTTACTTAGACCGTGGTATTATATCAACGCCTTAAAATTCAATTTAGAACAGTTTTGAATCCAAAATCACGCTACAAAGTTAACCAAGTTTACTATTGTTCCATTTAATCGCGTGATTGTTGGTATTTACGATTGTGTAAACTCAATTGTCGATTTATTTATTAATAAACAAGGTCGATAAAATAAAGGAATATTGTTTTTTCTTATATTTTCCTTGGGACGGAATGGGTTGTTAATAGAAAGTGTAAGTGGTGATAAATAAGTTAATTGTTTGATTTTGTTTATTTAAAAAGAAAGAGCCCATAAGGGCTCTTTTAGTATGCAAACAATATCTTAGGAAATATAAAGCTATATCTTATTTCAACCAGTAACTACTTTCGTAGGGCCAATACCAGTTAAAACTTACTTTGAGCTATCAAAGACTTTAAGTTTCAAATGCTGCTAACTTAACCTCATTAAAACCATCGCATTTTAAATGACTCATATTCAATATCGTTGGATTAAAATATTAATCTGATAGTGAAGAAATATTTCATAAAATAAGAACAGCTAATAGCTAACTAGCGTTCACAGCTAAATAGTATCACTATGGAGTGATAAATCAATTTTGAAACGATGTTTTATAATCTGTGTCACATAATTGAAATTGATAAAAATTAAAAATGAAATAACGTTTCATTTAATGTTGATTGCATCGGGGCGATTGTTTATAGTTTTTGTGCTCATTTTGCTTCTGTATGAATTTTTAGTTTCTGGGTGAGTACAGGAAAGCGAGGTGATCATCTTCCCGTCATAAATCGACTGTTGTTAGAGGAATCGTGATGCGCGCTGTTGAACATCGCAAGTTGTCCCTTCTGTTTCCGTTTTTAAGCTGGTCTTCCAAGGTAAACTCTCAAACTCTTAAAGCGGATATCTTAGCCGGACTTACAGGAGCAATTATCGTGCTCCCCCAAGGTATTGCTTATGCCATGATTGCAGGTTTGCCACCTGAGTTTGGTCTGTATACAGCAATTATTCCCGCTATTTTGGCATCACTGTTTGGCTCATCACATCATTTGATTTCGGGCCCGACAGCGGCTCTTTCGGTGATTGTCTTTACCACCATAAGTCAATTCGCTGATCCGGGAACGCCTCTTTACATCCAACTGTGTTTTACGTTGACCCTGTGTGCCGGGATTATTCAACTGCTTTTCGGATTGTTGCGTTTTGGCGTTGTGGTCAATTTTGTGTCTCACTCTGTGGTGCTTGGGTTCACTTTAGGTGCGGCGATTGTTATCGGGGTCAGCCAGCTAAAGCATGTATTGGGTTTGCAATACGACTCAGGCGAAACGGCGGTTGAAAATATCATACTGCTAGTCAGTAATATCAATGCATTAAATAGTAAAGAGCTATTAGTGGGCATGGTTACCATCGCTGTTTGTGTTTTGTGTAAACGCATTTGGCCAAAACTACCCCACATGTTATTCGCGACCTTGGTGGCGATGGGGTTTGCGACTTGGATGAATCATGCCGGTAACGAGGTTTTGATGGTGAGCCAAGTAAGCAGTAACTATTTAAGCCTGTCTTCTCCTTTTGTTGGTTTTAGCCATATATCTACCATGCTTGACGGTATTTTCGCGGTTGCGATGTTGGGTCTGGTTGAAGCGATTTCAATTAGCCGCTCAGTTGCGATGAAATCTCGCCAACAGCTTGATAGTAATCAAGAGTTTATCGGCCAGGGAATTTCAAACATGGTTGGCTCGTTCTTCTCTTGTTATGTCTCCTCGGGCTCTTTCACCCGCAGCGGCGTGAATTACAGTAGCGGCGCACAAACCCCACTAGCTGCCGTGTTTGCTGGCTTATTCTTATTGATCATCATGGTGCTGTTTGCTCCGTACGCAGCCTATATACCGATTGCAGGTATGGGAGGCTTGTTGCTGGTTGTTGCCTGGAATCTGGTGGATGTTCATCACATTAAAGTGATTGCAAAACATGATGGTAAAGAAATCTTTATTTTGGCAGTGACCAGCCTAGCCGCGATTTTTCTTCACCTTGAACTTTCTATCTATGTTGGCGTTGCAGCTTCTCTCTTCTTTTACCTGCGCAGAACGTCGCGTCCTACCATTGAATTATTAAATTGCGACGAGCTGAATATTGATGAACAGCAAGATATCGCGGTTATTCGCATCAATGGTTCGATTTTCTTTGGTTGCGTTCAATACCTCCACCAAGAGTTGCAGAAGATCAGTTCTAAGCAACTGATTATTTTGGGAAGAGGGATCAACTTTATTGACCACCTTGGCGTACAGATGCTTGATGACTATGTGTCAACCAGCGGGCGGAGCGTCTATTTCTGTCGCTTTAAAGCGAACGCCAAAGCATCACTATTAAATGGTGCAACATCGGTACGAGAAGAACATTTTTCCGATCGATTGACGCCATTGTTAAAGCTCATTTGTAAGAGGTAATTCATGAAAGTATTAGTGACGGGTGGCTGCGGCTATATCGGTAGTCACGCCTGTGTTGCATTGGCTGCTGCAGGACATGAACCGATTGTGCTGGATAACTTCAGCAACAGTAACCCTAAGGCCGTGGGTCGTATTGAGAAGTTGATTGGGCGTTCATTGGTTGTATATCAGGGGGACATTCGCGACCGACTCGTGCTTGATTGCATTTTCGAACAGCACAGAATCGGTGCCGTGATGCATTTCGCCGGGTTAAAAGCAGTAGGCGAATCAGTGGCCAAACCCCTCGAATACTACGATAACAACCTCTCAGGCACGCTGAATTTACTGGCAGCGATGAGAGCCGCACATGTTTACCGTTTTATCTTCAGTTCATCGGCGACGGTCTATGGCGATCCTCTAACAGTTCCTATTTCTGAAACTGCCCAAACCGGCGCAACGACCAACCCATATGGTACGAGTAAACATATGGTCGAAAGTTGTTTGAGAGATTTCTCTGCTGCCAATCCAGACTGGAGCATCACGCTGTTACGTTATTTCAACCCGATCGGGGCTCATCCTAGCGGTTTAATTGGTGAAGACCCAACCGGTATTCCCAATAACCTGATGCCGTTTATTACTCAAGTGGCGATTGGACGACGCGACACGCTCTCTATTTTCGGTAACGACTACCCAACGCATGATGGCACTGGCGTGCGTGACTACATTCATGTTCAAGATCTCGTCGAAGGCCATGTGGCGGCACTGGAAGAGCGAGGCAATGTCAGTGGGCTGCATGTCTACAACCTTGGGACGGGTAATGGCGTCAGCGTATTAGATATGGTTGCGGCGATGAATAAGGTACTCGGCCGAGAGTTACCGGTGCGCATCGAGCCACGAAGAGCCGGTGATATTGCGCAGTGTTTTGCCGAAGTGGATAAGGCTGAGAAAGAGCTTGGCTGGAGCGCAAATCACGATTTAATGGATATGGTTGAGCACAGTTGGAACTGGCAGCAGCGCAATCCGAATGGTTACCAATCTTAATTCTTTAAGGAAACATAATGTCTCAATCATTTGATGTTGCAGAGCATCCTCACCGTCGTTTTAATCCTCTTACGGGTGAGTGGGTGCTGGTGTCGCCTCATCGCGCGAAAAGACCGTGGCAAGGGCAACAAGAAACCCTCAATATTGAAAACCTGCCAAGCTATGATGATAACTGCTTTTTGTGCCCAACGAATAAGCGGATCAGCGGTGATGTGAATCCGAATTATCAAGGTACGTTCGTGTTTAAGAACGACTTTGCCGCCCTCACAGAGCAAACCCCTGATTCACCAGTGAGCGATGATCCTCTTTTTCAACTTCATAGTGCCAAAGGGGAAAGCCGTGTTATCTGCTTCTCGCCTGATCACAGCCGCACTTTGCCAGAGTTGAGCCTGGAAGAAATTGGACATGTGATTACTACTTGGATAGAACAAACGGAAGAACTGAGCCAGCGTTATCCTTGGGTGCAGGTGTTTGAAAACAAGGGTGAAAGCATGGGCTGCTCTCAACCTCACCCGCATGGTCAAATTTGGGCAAACAGTTTTTTGCCTACCTTGGTAGCCAAAAAAGACCAACAGCAGCAGCGCTATTTTGCGCAGTACCATAGTCCTCTGTTACTGGATTATGTTCAGCGTGAAGTGGCGTCTGGCGAGCGTATTGTTGTCGAAAGTGATTATTGGGTGGCCTTGGTTCCTTACTGGGCAGCTTGGCCATTCGAAACTTTGGTATTGCCAAAAATTAAGCTAAGTCGACTGACGGAAATGACTCAAGAGCTTCAGGCTGATCTCGCCAAGACAATTAAGTTGTTAACCACTAAGTACGATAACCTTTTTCAGTGCTCTTTCCCTTACTCAATGGGCTGGCATGGAGCACCGTTTATAGGTGGAAATCCCGACGCTTATTGGCAAGTACATGCGAGCTTTTTACCACCATTACTGCGCAGTGCCACAGTACGTAAGTTCATGGTTGGGTATGAAATGCTAGCAGAGAGCCAGCGTGACCTAACGCCTGAGCAAGCGGCAGAGCGTCTACGCAACGCTTCAGAGACGCACTACAAGCAGCAAGACTAGTTTTGCGACGTTCGGAGAAGAAACGCTTCTCCGAACCGCTGAATCATAAAGGTAGTTGGCGGTTGGCGAGTTTGACCATTCGCTGTAATAGAAAGCTGAAGATCAGCTTTTTTTTGAAATTAATATTTAAAATGAAATGATGTTTTAAAAATGTGAGCGAGTTATGCGTTTATAGAAAAGTATCACTGTAAACTATAGATATATCATCGAGCATAACCCTGAGTTTGCATTACAAAGGTTTTAAGAGAATTTCGGTATGAGTGAAACGATTACTTTGCGTCCGTTGCCAGGCACACTGGACGAAACAAAAGTGGTGAACCATCTAACCACGGTAGTAGAAGCGATTAAGCGTAATATTCCTAAAATTGGTGAGCGTAATCCAAAAATTGGTACGTCGGAGCATCAATGGGATTACTGTGACCAGTTTGATTGGGTTTCGTCGTTTTGGACAGGCGAGTTATGGCTCTGCTACCAAATGACGGCTGATCAGCAGTTTAAAAACAGTGCCAAGTTGCGCAAACAATATTTTGCCGACATGCTGCTTGACCCATTCTGGTTAGATCACGACTTAGGTTTCCAATACAGCTTAAGCTGCGTGGCCGATTACAAATTGACCGGCGATGAAGAGTCAAAAATGATGGCAATTCGCGCCGCTGATCACCTTATCCATCGTTTCAGAAAGATTGGTGGTTATATCGTTGCGTGGAATGACACGCATCCTCTTGGCCCTGAAATTACGCAAGGCAAATCGATCATCGATTCTCTGCAAAATACTGCGTTACTATTTTGGGCGTCAAAAGTGACGGGTTCTCCTGTTTATGCGCAAGCCGCAACTCGACACAGCGAGACGCTAGCGAAGTATATTGTGCGTGAGGATTACTCAACGTATCACTCATTTAACTTCCATCCGGTCACTCAGGAGCCGATCAAAGGTGAGACGTTCCAAGGTTACGCGGATGATTCCTGTTGGGCTCGCGGACAGTCATGGGCAATCCACGGTTTCGCTCAAACTTATCTGTACACCCAGGACGAGAAATTCCTAACGCTGGCGAAGAAGCTAGCTCGCTACGCTGTAGAGCAAATCACAGACGATGGCGTTCCTGTTTGGGATTACTCGCTACCAAGTGACGAAATTCAGTACAAAGACAGTTCAGCAGGCGCGATTACTGCAGCGGGCTTACTGTTGATTTCGCAATGTATTCAAGATCCAGAAGAAGCGAAGCAGTACCGAGATTGGGGTAACTTCCTGTTGCAAGGTCTGATGAACAGCTGTGACTTAACGGGCGATGAATCTGCGCTTGGCTTGCTTGCGCACGGTGCTTCGTTTGTCAAAGTTGGTCTGTGCGACAACATGTTGCCGTACGGTGATTACTACTATCTAGAAGCTTTGATGCGCGCAAACGGTTATCAGAAGTTCTTCTGGTAAGCACACTCGAATATCCATTCAGGGGGATAAAAGCCCCCTGTCTCTCCCAACTTTTTGGAGCCTATCATGACCCAATTTGCCTCTCGTAAAGGTCATATGACCCTGCCTGTCGAAGAAGGGCAGGAAGAAGTAGTACTGGATTTATATCAGCGTTGGCAAGCGGATGCACTTCGCGACAGCGATGGTACAACCATGCCAGATTCATTAGCTGAGCAAGACAGCGACATCTATTCAGTGATGTGCCTTGTTCGTGCCGATCAGGAATACGCGAACCAACATCCGGAGTACTTACATCGTAAATATCTGATGTCGTTCCCTGTGACGGCGATGAGTGATCGCGTTGAGATTTACCCACTCAATGGTTACAGCAAAGACAAGTATGAACTGGATGATGACAGTGAGCCGAAGCTTTGGTGGGAAGTTAGAAACCGTACCTTGAACGAAGTGATTCCGGCTGACAAGTGGGAATTTGATGCAGATCATCAACGTATTGAACTCTTTGATGCGATCCCTTATCACGAGTACACCATTACCTTTATGGCGCGCCAGGTTTGGGACAGCGTTTCTATGTACAACGCGCTGACTAACGATTGGAAAGGCCCTCGTATTAAGAGTCTTGACCCTTACCATCCGGAATGTCGTGCACATTTGTTAAACCATTTTGCACACTGGTTAGAAACGCATCCAAATACCACAGTAGTTCGATTCACCACCTTTGCGTTTTTGTTTGTTATCGATACGGGTGAAAAGAACCAAGACATCTATCGAGATTGGACGGGCTATGGCGAAACCGTGAGCCCACGAGCGCTAGAAGATTTTGAAAAGCGTTTTGGCTACAAGTTGTCTCCAGAAGATTTTGTTGATGCCGGTTACTACAACGGTACCTATAAAGTGCCTTCTAAGCAGTACCAAGATTGGATGACCTTTGTCCAGGAATTCGTTGTGGAGTTTGCCGCAGAGCTGGTCAACATGGCTCATCAAGCCGGCAAAAAGACCGCAATGTTCCAGGGAGACCACTGGATCGGGACGGAACCGTTCCTTGAGAGCTACCAAAAGATTGGCATCGATATTAATGTCGGCGCGGTAGAAGATGGCGTAGCTCTGCGTCGTTTAACAGATTCAGGTGGTGATCAGATTCGCGAAGCGCGTTTTTATCCTTACTTCTTCCCGGATGTATTCCGCGAGGGGAATGATCCTGTGGTTGAATCTATGTCTAACTGGACCAAGATTCGCCGTGCGATGTTGCAAAAACCGTTGGACCGTATTGGCTATGGCGGCTACTTGTCACTTGCGAACCAGTTCCCGCACTTTATTGACCATGTGACTGAAATCTCAAGTCAGTTCGGTGACTACCTTGAGTTCACACAACGCAGTGAATCGAAGAAAGTAGCAGGAAAAGTCGCCGTGTTAAGCGCATGGGGTGCGGCACGTAGCTGGCTGCAAAACCAGGCTCGAGACCAGCGTTTCTATGTTCCACCTCGCCCTGATGTGATGGAACTGGTAGGTAACAACATCCTTGAGTGTCTGTCTGGTTTGCCGTTTGACGTTGAATTCATCAGCTTTGATGACATTGCAGAAAAAGGCATCGATCCGGAGATCAAAGTCATCATCAACACGGGTGATGCGAACTCTGCATGGAGTGGTGGTGAGTGTTGGAACGATCCAAAAGTCATCGTTGCACTGCGTCAGTTTGTTGCTGAAGGCGGTGGCTTACTGGGTGTGTCTGAGCCTTCTGCATGGCAGAAAAATGGCCGTTACTTCCAGCTTGGCGATGTATTTGGTTTAGAGAAAGAAACCTCCCTGACGATGGGACGCGTCGCGATGCCACTGCAAATCGCGGAAAACCATTACTTAAGTCAGTTCATTAAGGGTGACGAGGACTTCGGTAACCCAAGCTATGTGTATCCACAAGCGGATGACTTGACGGTATTGGCAGCTCAGGGACAACATTTGGCGTTAACCGCGCGCGGATACGGTGCTGGTCGAGCTGTGTATCTGGGTAACTTGCCATTCAGTATGGAAAACGCGCGTTTGCTACAACACATTCTGTTGTGGCTGACCCAGCAGGAAGCGGTTTCTCACGCATGGTTGTCTAACAACCCGTACGTCGATGTTGCTTTTTATCCTGAGACCAACAAAGCCACGGCCGTGAACTTCACGGATCAAGCTCAGCAGGTCACGGTATTCAATACACAAGGTGAACCACAACAATTGGCATTACAGCCATATGAGTGGAGTTGGTTCGATAACTAATCAAGTCAAAGAAGGTGTGAGAGCACCTTCTTTTTTTATTTTCTGACAGTGAACAAGGTTGACTGTTGCATCCCCCTTTCTGGCTGAATTAAGGAGTTATTCGCATCGTGTATTCACAACATTTGATGCAGATCCGACATAAGGTGTCACAAACAATTGTTGATCAGCAATTGTCTCTTCAAACACAACAAGTCTGGCAACGGCAAGTAGCGCAGTGGCAAGCCACTTTTTCTCCTCATTCTGGTTGGCCCGATCTCCAGTTGGCAGACGCCGAGCAGGATGGACAAATCATCCATGCTTATTTACAGCGTGTGCTGGTTCTCGCTTGCCAATTTAAACGTCAGCGCTGTTTAAACGCGCATACTATTGCTGAACAGGCCTTGGCGTATTGGTATCAAATAAATCCAACTAACTGGAACTGGTGGTGGAACCAAATCGGTAAGCAACGACTGATGGGGCCAATCGCTCTGTTGCTCAGTGAAGAGCTTAGTGAAACGTTAATCAAGCAGTTGATACAAGATCTGCCCAATAACGCGTCAATGACAGGCGCCAATCGAGTCGATCTTGCCAATGGAATAGCCTATCGTGGGTTGTTAGAAAGCGATGAATCACTTTTTGCAAAGGCGATGGAAGCGATAGCAGAAACGATTACCATCACTCAGGAAGAGGGCATACAGGCTGATTTCTCCTATCAACAGCACGGTCCGCAATTACAAAATGGTGGCTATGGTGAATCGTTTATCAATGTTGCGCTTCCCTGGGCTTATGTTTGCGCGCAGACTCGATTCCGTTTTTCATCACAGCAACAACGTTTGTTATTGACTTACTATCTCCAAGGCTCGGTGTGGATGACTCGGACCGGGCGCTGGGATTACAACGTTTGTGGCCGGGCTATCGCCAAACCTGATTTGGAAAAACCGCATTGTCGAACCATGCTGACAACTCAAGCGAAGATGTTGTTGGCTTTGTTCCCTGATTATCGCCTTCAGTTGCAAAGATATCTCGAACACCTTCAGGGGCATGACTACCCTTTTTCTGGGTTTAAACACTTCTGGCGTTCTGATTACGCGGTTATGGCTAATAATAAATACGCTGTGTCTGTGAAAGCCAATTCTTGTCGAATCACGCCGATTGAAACTGGTAATCAGGAAAATCTGACGGGTTTTTGGTTGGGCTTTGGCAGTATGAATATTGGGGTGACGGGTAACGAGTACCACGATATTTATCCTTATTGGGATTGGGCTAAGATTCCGGGTGTGACGTGTCCACAAATTGTAATGCCAGCCCACGAATGGGGAAGAATAGAACAACAAACCGACTGGACGGGCGGCGTCAGCAATCGCCGTTGGGGCATGACCAGTTTCGAGCTGGATGTGATGCAAACCCAGGGGCTAAAATCTTGGTTCTTTTGTGAGGGGGTTATTATCGCTCTTGGTGCGGGGATAAGTTCGACACACCCTGAACCGGTAATGACTACGATTAACCAGTGCCACTATGATTTCCCAGCGTGTGTAAATGATGCATACCATAATGGGGAGTCGACGTTGGTTAAAGCCAAAAGTTGGTTGCATCATGCAAATGTGGGTTACGTTCTAGGTAATGTGAATGCTCACTTACATAGTCACATACAACAAGGCAGTTGGCAGCGAATTAATGCCCACTTGAGTACAGACAAAGTGAGTGGCAGGGTGTTTAAATTGTCAATTGACCATGGTGTTCAACCTAAAAATACCTGTTATGAATACACGCTGTTACCTGGGTCTTCATTAGCAGAGACGAAACGTTATGCCGCTCAACCTTATGTTAAGGTATTGGAGAATACGCCTGCGCTTCAGGCGGTGGTTTATCAAGGCCATATTGGCTGTGTTTTTCGTCACCCGGGTCGTATTGAAATACCTGAGTCTGATACGCAAGAAGGTGTCACTTTAGAGGTCGATAAGCCGTGTTTATTGCTTTGTGAGAAAACACAGACAGGCTTTCAATTTGCCATATCAACACCCGGAAGAGGTGATAGAGTCAACTTAGATCTTCACTCTAAAGGGGAGAGTCATCGATTTTTTGTCGAGACTTCCGACAAGCTTGATCGACTCGGAGAGAGTGTTCGTTTTGACCTACACTTGCATTAGTTTTCTTTAACTTGAGCTGGTGGCTATGCTTTGAGTTTTGCACCTGGACTTCAATTGGATATAAGCCACCGCTAAAGCGGGGTCTGGAGCATGGAGTTAAGCCGAAGGCCCCATCACGTATATTAAGGCTATGCGACTAGAAAGAGTTTGTATTGCATGGTCATCATCTCGGATCATTGCTATGCGCTATAGTTTGTTAGCCTCGACCTTAATATTGTCGGGCTGTGTTGTTACCCCTAACTCGACAAAGATTCAGGCTGACACCAACTGGTACGTTAATCAGTTACCGAATGGTTTGAAATATCATATCTACCCGACACAAGACCAAGAGGTCTCTGTGCGAATGGTGATGAACATTGGTTCGTTTCAAGAGCAAACAAGCCAAAAAGGTTATGCACATTTTGTTGAGCACATGGCATTTAATGGCAGTACGCACTTTTCTGGTAATGAGGCGATAAGATTATTCGAGCAGTCCGGAGGGAGTTTTGGCGTATCAGCAGACAGGATACAAACTGGAGCTCGCGGACCCAAGTCAATTGCAAGACGCACTAATCTGGATGCGCGATATTGGCGACGGGCTGACCTTTTCACCAACCCAAGTGGAAAAAGAAAAAGGCGTGATCTTAGGTGAGTGGCGTCGTGCGAACCCGGATGATAAGCCTTTTGCTTTAAATGCGTATCAAGCTTCGGTAGAAGGTACACTTTATGGCGAGCATGATCCTATTGGTACTCGAGTTTCGATAGAAAAGGCGACGCCAGTTACGCTGAAAAGCTTTTATCAACAGTGGTATCAGCCGCAGTACGCCGAGCTTATCGTGACCGGCAATGTTAATGTCGACGCTCTTGCGGAAGACATTAACAAGACCTTTTCCAGCTGGAAAAGCACGTCAGATGTGGTGATTAAAAAACGCCGCGATATTCGCGTGAACATCAATAATGAAATCCTGCCAAGTAATTCCATTGAGTCACCCAGCCTGCATCTTGTTGTTGAACGAGGCGCGATAGGACGCCAAACCGTCGAACAACAGCATCAAGAGTGGTTGGATGAAGTCGCTGGACAATTGATCCAGCAGAGACTGATCACAGACCTCAATGATGCTGCCGTTCCTTTCCAGTATGCGTACGCTCAACCTTACTATTCTAACTACCACCGGATGATGTCTGCCGGTATTGCGTTTGCGCCAGAGCGCCGCGAAAAAATGCACCGCCTGTTTATCAGCACGTTAACTTCGCTTCGGAGTTATGGCGTCACCCAAGCAGAATTAGACAGTGTTATGGCTAACTGGCAAGGTGAACTCACCAATCTGGATTCGGACTGGAGCAAGCGTAAACCCAATAGCTACGCTGATGCGCGTGTATTCCAGTTAGAGCAAAACAGCGTCAGCCAGTCAAAATCAAGTTACGCTCATAGCCTGACAACGTTTCTCGACAACGCCACGTTAGCCAGTGTGAATGCTCACATTACAGAGCTGTTGTCTTTGCCGCCAAGCTTTTCTATCGGGATGAGCAAAAACGAAACGCGCGCGCAGTTTCCCGATGTATTCTCATCTCTAAATACGGCTTATTTCCAACCCGGAGAAAAACCATTGTCGATGGAAGCGAGAGCGGGTGGTTTCCTTCAGCCAGTTAAGGAAGGCAGCATTATCAGTGCTCGCAAAGAGGCGGGAGGGTTTGAGGTATATACACTCTCTAATGGCGTCGATGTATGGTTCCAAAAGGACGAAAAAGCGGGTGGGCGCGCTTACATTTACTTTGCAAGCCAAGGCGGTAAAGCGGCAGTAGATAAGCCGCTTTACCCAGCTTATGAGATAGCCACCATGGCAGCGGTAAGAAGCGGGCTCGGGTACTTTTCAGGTTCGGAGTTAGACAGTTACTTACGTAGCAACAATACTTCTATTGTTCCGATGTTAGATACCACCAGTCACGGCGTAAAAGTCACCACGCAAAAAGCACAGTTGGAAAGTGCATTGAATGCAATTTATAACCTGAGCACAGAAATTAAGGTCGATGAGCGCCAACTGACAGCGGTAAAGCAAGAATTTAAACAGCAGCGTCGCGCGTTTTTTGAGTCACCAATGGGAAAGTTGGTTCAGGAAGCCAATCAAAATGCTTATCTGCCGGAAAGTCGCCATCGTATTTTGGATAGCGATGGTGTCGAGAGCGTTACCGCAGAACAGATACTTGCGGTACACAAGCGTTTGTTTAAGTTCAATAACGGCTTCAAAATGGTGGTGGTTGCGGACATAGAACCAGAGCAACTTGAACCTCTGTTGACCAAGTTTGTTGCTTCTATCGAAATGACACCTGGTGAGCCTATTGATTACCACGTGGCTTTGAATCCGCAGGCATCTGGTCGCTCTGTAATGACGGATGGTCATGAGCCGTCTTCACTTTATTTGCAGCGTTTGACCAACGCCAATGATGTTACCCAAAGCGCGAGAGACACGATGGTTGTCGATATCTTACAGCGCATCAGTGCTGGACGCGTAATGGCTCAATTACGTGAAGATCTGAGTTTGGATTACAGTCCGAGTATTTACCCGATGATACAGGATCGTGAGCAAGTCTCGGATTGGATCTTTGAATCGCAAGTCGACCCAAAAGATGTGGCGATCATGGACAGTCAGTTAAATAAAATTTTTGATGATCTGGCGAAAAACATTACCCAGAAAGAGGTCGATATCGCAGCGAAACAATTGGTGGTCGCCATGCAAGGAATGAAGGACAGACCTAGCCAGCGAGCATGGGCATATGGTCGTTATCTGGTGCATGATTATGGGCTGGATCTGTTGTTGAATGTGGAACAAACGGCTAAAAGCATCACTTTGGAAGAGGTTAAGTCGCGTGCGCGATCAGTATTTGGACCGAAAGCAAAACGCACAACGATCATTCTTAATCCAATTAAGAAGTAGCACAATCGTCACTTAGCCCAAGTGAGAAGATGGACATTTTACTTGGGCTATTCAGTGGTTACTGGTGGTTTTTACTGAGCTGATATTCCTTCACCAAAGCAAGTTTGTCGCGGTAGGAGTCCATAAGTTCTTGCTTTGATTTCCCTTCATTTTGGTAGAACAGTGCACCTTGTTCGCTGAGAAAATCATAATGCTCGTTTACCATCTCAAGAACCGTATTGACGCGCTTTAGCGTTGTTGCAGTACAACTTTTCCCATCAATATCATCTTCGATATCCAAAACATGCGAGCGAAACATCTCAACAATAAATAAGTCCTCTAAGGCTTTTTTATTCTGAAGGGCGGTTTGGTATTTGGTCACTTGCGCTTCTTTGTGGTTTAAAACGGCAGAACTGGCGTGGTTAAGACGTAGCCACTTGCATTGCTCTAGTAAGACGCTAAGTGCTTCATGTTTAACGTTTTTGAATAGGGTTAATGATTCTTGGTGAGAATAACCTTGCTGCACAAGCCAGCCCGAAAGGAATCGAGTTTCAAAGCGCTCACAAAACTGAAAGATAGGCGCATTAAGGCCGTCACTGTTGAGCTCCGTTAGCGGGTCGAAGGGGTACATGTAACCGAAGTCGAACAGCCAGAGTTTATGGTCGTCATCTACGAGCAGATTGCCACTACATAAGTCCCACTCGAACAGGCCAATTTTTTCACACGCAGATAAGGTTGAGAATAGCTGGTAAAGCAATGAGGAAGATACATCGCTGACGGGTTCCCCTTCTATCCACTCAGAAAGAATGATGCCTAAGCGATAATCAGCGTACACGGTCGGCACGATGCATTCGAAGTCCACGGAGGTGTGCGTAGAATCTTTCTGCTTTTGCAAATCAGAACGACGCTGCACTTCATTCAGGAACGACAACTGTCCATTAAGATTTTGCACCTTGGCTTCAGGGCGCTTCTTTTTCAGAGTGTAGTCTTTTCCGCCAAACCGAACCCGAAATACTTCAGCCGTTAATCCACTTTGAAAAGCTTCCACCACATAAGGAGAAGCCTCCGTCGTCCGAGCCAATTGTTCCGGAGATATCGGACAATCGTCAATATTGCCAACGATGAGGTTTTCTCCGCTCTTTTCAAATTGCATCTGCTGCTTTTGACGTTTGTCCATGTGAATGCCCATCTTCCTATTGATTCTGATTATTTTATCAAGAGTGTCAGTTTGTAAATCCTCCTTACTTCATAAACTAAGAGGCTGAGTTTTAAGGCGCATATCGGGAACTGAAGTTTTGTGAGGATGATCTGTATGCGTGTGTCATACCTTTCTGACCAATTTGTCATACAGTTCTTAAACCATGATTAAAGGGGTAAGTGTTTGAAAATTAGCCTAGAGCTTATGCTAACTTAGCGATAAATGAGATTCACTTACAAAAAGATATTTATCTCTTTAAGGAAAACTTTATGAGTAAAAATAGCCATTCAGCAGGAAAATGCCCGGTGATGCATGGCGGTATGACATCTACGGGGTCTACTGTTATGGATTGGTGGCCGAATGCCCTAAACCTAGATATTCTTCATCAGCACGATAAAAAGACCAACCCTCTGGGTGACAGTTTTAGCTATCGTGAAGCATTGAAAACGCTGGATGTAGAAGCGCTGAAAAATGATCTAAAAGATCTGATGACAGATAGCCAAGAGTGGTGGCCAGCGGATTGGGGTCATTACGGTGGTTTGATGATCCGCATGGCGTGGCACTCAGCAGGCAGTTATCGTACTGCTGATGGTCGAGGCGGTGCATCTACCGGTAACCTGCGCTTTGCGCCACTAAACTCATGGCCTGATAACGGTAACTTAGACAAAGCACGCCGCTTACTGTGGCCAATCAAGAAAAAGTACGGCAATAAAATCAGCTGGGCTGACCTAATGATTCTGGCGGGTAACATGGCGTACGAATCAATGGGTCTTAAAACCTTTGGTTTTGCATTCGGTCGTGAAGATATCTGGCACCCAGAAAAAGATACCTACTGGGGTTCGGAGAAAGAGTGGTTAGCGCCTTCGGGTGTTGAGGGGAGTCGTTATTCTGGCGAGCGAGACCTAGAAAACCCTCTAGCAGCTGTAATGATGGGTTTGATTTACGTGAACCCAGAAGGTGTCGATGGCAATCCGGACCCGTTAAAAACGGCAGCTGATATGCGCGTGACCTTCGCTCGCATGGCGATGAATGATGAAGAGACGGTAGCACTAACCGCTGGTGGCCATACGGTGGGTAAAGCGCACGGTAATGGTGATGCTGCGGAATTGGGGCCAGAGCCAGAAGCTGCAGATATTGAAGAGCAAGGCCTTGGCTGGAACAACCATACATCGCGTGGCATTGGCCGTGATACGGTGACCAGCGGTATTGAGGGCGCGTGGACCACTCATCCTACACAATGGGATAACGGTTTCTTCAAAATGCTGCTTGAGCACGAATGGAAGCTGACAAAAAGCCCGGCAGGTGCTTGGCAATATGAACCAGTAGAAATTGCCGAAGAAGATAAACCAGTCGATGTTGAAGACTCCTCAATCCGTTACAACCCTATGATGACGGACGCCGACATGGCGCTTAAAGTCGATCCTGACTACCGTAAGATTTCAGAGCGTTTCTACCAAGACCCAGCTTATTTCAATGAAGTCTTCGCTCGTGCTTGGTTCAAACTGACTCACCGTGATTTAGGCCCTAAAGCTCGGTATGTTGGCCCTGATGTGCCGGCTGAAGACTTAATCTGGCAAGACCCTATTCCAGCAGGTAATACCGAATACGATGTTGAAGCGGTTAAAGCTAGAATTGCCGCAACTGGCCTGAGTGTTTCTGATTTGGTTGCGACAGCATGGGATAGCGCTCGCACATTCCGTCGTTCGGATCTTCGTGGTGGAGCAAATGGTGCGCGAATCCGCTTGGCCCCGCAAAATGCTTGGCAAGGTAACGAACCAGAACGTCTGGCGCGAGTGCTGGGAGAGTTAACGAAAGTGGCGGAAGAATTTGGTATCAGTGTTGCAGACGCGATTGTTCTTGCGGGTAACGTCGGTATTGAACAAGCGGTGAAAGCAGCAGGATTTGACTTTGACGTGCCATTTTACGCTGGCCGTGGTGATGCGACAGCAGAGCAAACTGACGCAGAGTCATTCGACGTTTTGGAGCCGCTGGCAGATGCTTTCCGTAACTGGCAGAAGACGCACTACACGGTTACTCCAGAAGAGATGATGCTAGACCGCGCACAACTACTTGGTTTAACCGCGTCAGAAATGACAGTCCTGATTGGTGGAATGCGTGTACTTGGTACAAACCATGGTGGTAGCAAGCATGGGGTATTCACTGACCGCGTTGGTGTATTAACGAATGACTTCTTCGTCAACCTAACTGATATGGCATACCTCTGGAAACCAACAGGCCGCAACTCTTATGACATTTGTGATCGCAAAACGGGTGAAGTGAAGTTCACTGCAACTCGCGCGGATCTTGTGTTTGGTTCAAACTCTATCTTGCGCTCTTACGCTGAGGTGTATGCTCAGGACGATAACCAAGAGAAGTTTGTCAAAGACTTCATCGCTGTCTGGACGAAAGTGATGAATGCTGACAGGTTCGATTTGGTTTAACGAACTAATTCTGTCAAATACAGACTGAGTAATCAGTGTTCTTGTTTAAAAGCCAGCAGTATCTCTGCTGGCTTTTTGCGTATCCATGCCAGACATTTTTTATTTGCATAACGTTGCTTGAATGAAAATCGTAACGGCAGATATGTATCGCTTTATCTTAACCAAATACACTTTTTGAACGACTGGTAACGTTCCCTTTTTATTCTTAGTTAAACCAATGTGAGTTTGTTGTTGCGTATGAAATTTGATCGATATTTAAATTGCTAAAATCATTGTCATAAAAATGACAGTTTTTAGTTAATAAATCAGTTGTTTATGAAGGGGACGTTAATGTATCTAAACAATTTTATTGTAACCGGATCCAAGTCAGTTTCATTAAGGGTTTGTTAGGTACGCGTATTCATATATAAAGGCGTTCGGATGTCTGACTATTGTCAGAGTTTTATATCCTTAATCTTATTGATCTTGAATTGTCATTTTTCGTTGTTATGCTTTTTCGCGTGGTTAGCAAAGGCTTACCCACACTCAGTTCATCATCTCTTCTCTTGTAGGATGCATGACTGAAAAGGCAAAACCTCCGAAAGGGGGTGACGCAAAGTCTCCGATCTAACGGACATTTCCTATGATAGCGGGACCGCCAGTTTTGTATTTCGACTTATTAAATTCGTTCGATTTTTAGTATCAAACTCTTTGGTCTGATATTTACATTCACGGATGCATTCAGTCATTTGTTGATTCTGTTTGTCTGTGAATGGCTAAGTTTTACCTAATTTCGGGAACGTTACCGAAATTAGTGTGATTTTTAGATGATTTCGAATGGGTTATGCCGTTGATAGTTTGTGACATTTCTGAGGGTTAACCACTTCTGGAAAATTGAATATTTTGAGAATTTTATTAACAGAGGTAAGTAAAATGCGTTCGACAAAAATGAAAGCGGGAGTCCCTATTTTAGGGATTTTAATGGGAACAGCGGCAAGTCAGTTAGCTTTTGCAGCACAACTTCAACCTGGTCCAGAGCCAACGTTACACACTCAAGAAGCTTACGCTCCTGAGAGTAATTTTACGGCTAAATGGACCCGTGCTGATGCTCGTCAGCTCAAGCGTATGTCTGATCCAATGGCTGGGTCACGTGAGAACTCTATGCCACAAGAGTACACGATGCCGAGCGTCCCTCAGGATTTTCCTGACATGTCCAATGAGCAGGTATGGGTATGGGATTCATGGCCACTGACTGATGCGGATGCCAACCAATATAGCGTGAACGGACAGGAGATTATTTTCTCTCTTGTTGCGGATAGAAGCCTAGGTTTTGATGAACGACACCAGTATGCGAAGATCGGCTACTTCTATCGTCCAGCGGGTATTCCAGCAGAGGAACGCCCAGAAAACGGTGGCTGGACTTATGGTGGCCTTGTTTTTGACGAAGGTGTCACCGGACAAATCTTTGAGGATCAGTCATACAGTCATCAGACACAATGGTCTGGTTCTGCCCGAATTTTCCCAGGTGGTGAAGTGAAACTTTTCTTTACCGATGTTGCGTTCTATCGTGACTCAAACGGCAATGACATCAAGCCATATGACCCACGCATTGCACTCAGTGTCGGTAAGATACACGCGAATAAAAATGGCGTAAAATTCACCGGATTCGATAAGGTGATTAATCTTCTGGAAGCTGACGGTACCTACTACCAAACGGCTGAGCAGAACCCTTACTTTAACTTCCGTGACCCGTTTACGTTCGAAGATCCTGCTCATCCAGGCGAAACCTTCATGGTGTTTGAAGGTAACTCAGCAATGGAAAGGGGCTCGGCTAAGTGTACCGAAGAAGACCTTGGCTATCAGGATGGTGACCCGTACGCTGAAACAGTCAGAGATGTGAATGCATCGGGTGCGACATTCCAGATTGGTAACGTTGGTTTAGCGCGAGCGACGAATGATGACCTTACCGAGTGGGAGTTTTTACCACCGATCCTTTCGGCGAACTGTGTTACTGATCAGACCGAACGACCTCAGATCTATCAAAAAGATGGTAAATACTACCTATTCACTATCAGCCACAGCACGACGTTTGCAAGTGGTATCACTGGTCCGGAAGGGGTGTATGGCTTTGTAGGTGATGGTATCCGCAGTGATTACCAACCACTGAACCAAGGTTCAGGTCTTGTACTTGGTAACCCAACCAACCTGAACTTCTACCCAGGAACGCCTTACGACCCAGACTACAACCAGCCAGCAGGTCACTTCCAGTCTTACTCACACTATGTGATGCCTGATGGGTTGATTCAATCATTCATCGATACTATCGGCGTTAAAGAAAACTTCCGACGTGGTGGTACTTTGGCACCAACAGTGAAAGTCCTGATTGATGGAGATACTACTGAAGTCGATTACTCTTATGGGACTAGTGGATTAGGTGGCTGGGCGGATATCCCTGCAAATATAAACGTTAATCCGAGCGGCGTGATCCAGAAAACGCTTAAATAGAATTCCTGAAGTTGTACATGTCATAAATCAGAGGGGCGGGCATTCCGCCCCTCTATGATAATAAGAAGGATTATGCGCTTTAAACTTAACTCACTGACGGGCATAACACTTGTCACTGTTGCCTGTGCTTCATTTGCATTGTTTACTGCCAGTCTCTCACTTTCTGGCGTTGAATTAGCGTCTGCGAGCTCGTCTCAATTTACTCGCCCTTCAGAATGGCCCCCTTATCGGCCAGCTATACATATTACTCCCAACAGACATTGGATGAATGATCCTCAGCGTCCTTTCTTTATCGATGGTGTCTGGCATTTCTACTATCTCTACAACGCTGATTACCCAAATGGGAATGGGACGGCGTGGTATCACATGACATCAAAAGACCTCGTCCATTGGCAGGAACATGGTGTGGCTATCCACAAATATAAAAACGGCCTTGGCGATATTCAAACGGGGAGCGTCGTCGTTGATACCAACAATACGGCGGGCTTTGGTGCCGGAGCGATTATTGCTATTGCGACTCAGCAACACGATGGTGTACAGCGTCAGTCACTCTTTGTTTCAACCGATGGTGGTTACCACTTTAAAGAGTATGACGATAACCCAATCATGGATAACCCAGGGGCTGAACATTGGCGTGATCCCAAGGTCATTTGGGATGAGGAGAAGCTTCAATGGGTAATGGCGCTTGCGGAAGGGCACAAAATTGGCTTCTATACCTCTTCAGATCTTAAACACTGGACATATCAATCCGATTTCCAGCGTGAAGATCTTGGTCTTCTCGAGTGTCCTGATCTGTTTCAACTCTCGCTTGATGGTGATCCTAATAATATTCGCTGGGTGCTTGCATCCGGAGCGAATGGTTTCAGAACAGGAAAAACGACGGGCACGGCTTACTGGATTGGAAGCTGGGATGGAAAGCGCTTTATACCAGAAAGTGAAGAACCACAATGGCTGGACGCAGGAGCTGATTTTTATGCGATGGTGTCGTGGCAAGATTCCAATTTAGGTGCTGACCAGCGTCTTGAATCTCGCTACGCGATTGGCTGGCTTAACAATTGGGGTTATGCCAACGAGTTGCCAATTAAAGCATGGCATGGAGCCGCGAGCTCTATTGTTCGTCAAATAAAACTGCGTACTGTAGATGGAAAACCTGTCCTTTTCTCCCAGCCGATTGAGGCAATAGCAGGGCTTGAAGGCGATGCTTATACTCGCTCGGCCGTTGAAGTATTAGAATCATCGAACACAAGTTTCCCCAAGCCGATATCTGACGCTTACCGCCTTAAAGTCGATCTTGACGCACACTCAAACGCTAGTGAGTTCCAGTTACAACTCAAAGGAAAGGACGGTAATTTTGCCATTGTAGGGTATGACTTCGAACACGAAACAGTGTTTATCAGACGTGATAGGGATGCAATAGCAAGCTCAATGCCTGATGTATATCGTGAGGAACGTAAAGCGGTAGTTCGTGCCCATAACGGTATCGTAAAACTAGACATCATTGTCGATACGTTCACCATCGAAGTGTTTGTTAACGATGGTGAGATGTCGCTGTCTAATCTGATATTTGGAACTCAGGACGCCAATGATCTTACGGCGGTATCTGTTGGAGGAACCACCGTACTCCGTAACCTAGAACTTACGCCACTGAAGGTTACTCCGATTCAGCGTTACTCTGGTGAGGGAGCGAAGAAATAAGAGTTTAATTTGGCAAGCTAAAAGGGCGTGATGGCTTGCCATAATTTGTTCATATTTGCCTCAGAGTCGCTAAACAGACTAACTAAAACATTCCGGCAATTAAGGCTAACGCAAAAATAACAGCCAGCATAACCAGAAAAAACTTCATCATTAATCCAAGATCATTACTACCACCACGTGGGGGTTTATTGCAGCAGCTCATGGTTGGTCCTTTATTACTGAGAAATGTCGATCTGATGATAATGGTTACCCTTGGGGGAAGGTAAAGGGGAGCTCTCAGGTAAGTCTACCTTTACAGAAATACTATAGACTAATGAAAATCGACACTGATACCACTTAGTAGACATTCCTGATGATGTGGCCCGCCGATAAACTCGGCCTGTCCCCGAATTTGGCTGCCGACCGTTAGCTCGTCGACGTTGTCAAAAGTGAAACAGTCTAAATGGGAGCCAGGCTCTGTAAAGCAAGGGCCAAACTGACGATCGACCTGCTCGATGAGTAAACGTACCCGATGCTTACCATTATCACTCTGGCTAATTGCCAGCACCTGGCCGGTTAGGGTGGATTGATTGGGGGCTGCCGAAACTCCGCTCATAGTTGGCTCCGTAAAAAATAACAAGATGCACACCAGCAGTGTAGAAGGTGTGCATCGGCTTGTTAAGTACCCGTTCAATTCTACTTCTTCGCTCGGGTGGATTTTTTCTTCTCAGCGACCGGTTGCTCTTTCGGTTCGGGGATGGCGACAATGGTCAACTCTGCATCCATGAAATCGTCAGGCATGGGTACATGCTCATCGAGCGAGTCGGAAAATGCCATTTCAACCATATCCGGTCGCGGAGCCACACTTAGGTCGCTTATTTCTTCGTGAAAGAAGTCTTCAGGACCTGGTGCGGGCACGTCGTCAAACGCAGCCGCTTCGTTGAACTCAGCAGAACCGTTGGGTGCCGGTGCACTCAGCTCATCGTGACTCTCTGCAACTTCTTCAACGCCTGTAGGGGGAGGACCGTCGTCTGTGACGAATGCCTGAGCCGATGTCTGAACATCAGGTTGTGACTCAGTAATATTGATATTAATAGTCTGTGCCATAGCAGCCCCCTAGAAATAAAGGATGGTGATTTGACTGGTACTGTCTTCAATGGTGCCGGATACAGTTTTACCGCTGCCTTTTGCGGCATTGAGCATCATAAACATATTAGTTGAGCTATCGGTATTGCTAGGCTTAATTTTCCGCCAGCCGATGGTATCGATATACCCCCAGACATTTTTTGAGTGTGGAGTCGAATAGGTACGAAGAATTTTTTTGTTGGAAAAGTTCATGAGTATTTCTCCTAATTCATGTATGCGGCATAAATTTTACTACCGTCGATTTGTACCGAGACGGGTCTATCGAAGGCTCGCGCGTTTACCAATAGATTGAATACATTACTGACGCCATCATTGCTGATACCATCTATTTTCCGCCAGCCGATTCCGGCGAGGTAGGCCCAGCAATTGTTCGTATGAACGGTGGCATACGTGCGTGAAACCGCGACGTTGTGCTTCCATTCTTTCGCCGCTGCACCGCCGACATTGACGTTAGCCGTGATATTGTTGCTCACGCGAGTAATATCGCTGACGGTTACCTTGGAGTCGGCACCGCTGTAGCTTTTGCTGTTGGGTGTCGAGGTATTGGAGAAGCGATTATTGCTGCCCGATGGATACGGGTCGTTACTGTCGCCTGAGTTAGCGTTGGTATTGAGATGGCGTTGCCCATCAGCTTGCTCAATATCGACCAGATAATGGCTTTCATCGGTGTTGTTGGTTTTGTTTTCATCGACATGCTCGATGATCATCCCCTCGCCGGGTAAGTATTGATCGTAACCGCTTTTTTGACGGTTGCTGAGCAGGAAGTACTCCTTGCTGTTGACACTACCGATCGGAAGCTTGTAAACCTGTGCGTTGTCGCTGTAGGGGGTGAGGTTAATAGCCTGGGCACTGTTGAAGATCACTCCAGGTGTGACCCATCCAGCTTGTACCTTACACCAAGCGGTCGGGTGCGCTGGGGTATTACCGCCATTGTTCCAGCTGCCGCCCGCCATTAAATCCCAGCTACCAGTACCGCGACTTGAATAGTCGGTGTCGTATAGATCTGGCCATCCCATTAGCAGATGCCCTAATTCGTGCGACATGACGCCGACCCGGCCATTTTCTGGTGCCATAAAATAACGATCGACCACTACACCATCTACGTTCTTGGGTGAGATGCTCCATTTATGTGACCATATGTCATCTTTATCACCAGATTGTTCGCCGCCGATGCCCGCACAAATGATCACCAAAGCTTCTACTTTGCCATTTCCGTTGTTGTCGTAGTTGGCGAAGTTGACATGAGGTGCAGCCAGATCAATCACATCCTCTGCCAGTTTTTGAGCGTTGCGAGGGTAGCTACCAAAGCCAAAATCGTTGTTGGTGTAATAACTTTTTGGCTGCGGCGCTCTATACCATCCGGCTGTTGGACCGCTGCCGGATACTTGGCCCTGTACATCTAACTTGTTGTAGGACACTTCGCGATAGTATTCACGCATACTGTTGCCACCGAGTGAAAACAGCAGGTTATTAAAGTGACTCTGTGGTTGCGTGGCGGTTTTATCTGAAAAGTCGACGAGCAACACCAGTGCCCGTCGCACTCCGGTTACCGGAGCCGACTCAAGAGTGTGGTTATGAGAGCGGGTTTTTGCCGGGCGTCCGGTGATAAGCGTATAAGTACGCATATCAAGCAAGTCGACCTGATCGACCTGGTCCAGTAGGCTACCGTGTAAGAAAGCATCCTTGGACTTGTCTATCTTGTTATGCAGCTCCGGGGCCGGAGGCATAATACATAAGTCTCTACACATAATATAAATTCCTTTTGCCATTATATTACGTTCGATTTCTGGTTATCTTTTAACTGCTTGGCCAGAACGATAGCACGTGCTTACAAGGGCAAGCTCGTTACCAAATGAAGCAGCTGATTCAGTCTTAAATAAGAACATGTCTTGTAAGATTCACGTTACTACTCCACCTGCCCCTGCATTGGCAGAGATGTCTCAAACTCTTCTTATTTATACTTTACTCAACTGCGTGCATAAAGCTTTAGTCAAGACAATCGTCAAGTCAAATACAGCAAGGGCTACAGCCTAGTTTGGCAAGACAGAAGAGGCGTTGAAAACAAGCTAAAATGAGCGGTTAAGAACGATAATATTGATTAAGTATGTAAATACTCACTAACAATGAGGCGGCGTAAAAATAAAAGATATTTTTTAAGTAATTGCTAGGTGTTAAAAGGAGAGTTTTTAAATGCTCAAAGTTGCATATTGATAAATGTGTAGAGGTTTGTTTAATTTTTTGCGTGATTCCAGACTGCTCGCATCTAATATGAAAATAGTATCACTATCGTGATTAATTTTCTGTTTGCTCAGATTGTTATAATACGAAAAAATTTATCTGATTTTTTTGTTGAAAGCAGGTGATTATCAGAGAGTGTTTGGGGGAAATGGATTCCTCAACTATAAGCTATTTTCTAGCCAAGTAGAGGCAGTCCTGATTACACTGCCAGCGTCTAAGAATAGCGTTGTAAAAAGGTGGACCGATGCTCCACCTTATTCAAAATAGCCTGAACAGATCGAAACAAACTTAGTCTTGGGAGCTAAGTTTTGCATTGAGCTCAGCATAAGTGTGCAGCAGCTCTGTCAGTGTCTTAACCCACACAAATACATCCGTTGGGGTGTTTTCAAGCAGCTTTTCTACTTGCTCACAATGCGTTTCCAAAGTGATGGCTTCTTCCAAACGAAATGAGATCGCATAGAAATGCCAAAGGATCAGGCGTGTCATTCTCTCGCTGTTTTGCTTCGCGTTCTCGGAGTCATCAAAAGCTTGTTGAACTTCACTCAGCGCAATAGCCGTCATACGCAGCATCGCATCGAGGCGGGCAGACAGCATGCGGTCTTCACTATCCACTTCTTCTTGATCAAAAGTAAACAGCTCATTCATCACGTCTTCTGGCACCATTTTGCTGATCATGCGAGCACTAAACTCTTCCAGCTCATGACGAGGCATGGTTACAAGGCAATCGAAGGTGTAATCACGAAGCATAAAATCACTCTAGTTTGGTAATAGGTTTCAGTCCTTGCATTCTAAGTGCTGAGATTTCGATTACCACTGTTTATTCTCGTTTAGGAGTGACTTTTATTGTGAGTAAAAGAACGCAGAAGTGTACGAATTTAGAGCAAAGCGCACCATTAAAGTGCTTTTAGTAGCAATGAATTCGCTCTAGATAAGTCTTTTCTTTTACTCTGTTTTGATACTCGAGCGGGGTCACATTCACTAGCTTCTTAAACTCTCGAAGGAAGTGGGGTTGGTCGCTAAAACCTAAATCTGTCGCTAAATTAGAAAACGTGAGATTGTTGCTGTGATTGATATCGTAAACGGCTGACTGGCAACGAATAGCGCGGCTAAAGCCTTTCGGTGTTAGTCCAATATCATTTTTGAACATACGCTGCAAAGTCCGGCAGGTATATCCTGAAAACCTCTCCAGTTCCTGAACTTGGATATTCCCTTTGTGCTGGCAAATTTTGGCTACGATTTGTCGGGTCACATTCGTCGAATCTCGCGGGCTTTTCCTAGTGAGAAACTGACTTACTGCGTCAACTTGCTTCGAAAAATCTTTTGCTGCTAAAACGTAGTCAATGAGTTCATTGGAGTGAGGCATAACATCTTGTAAACAATATTCTTTGTTCGTGAGTTCGCCTGCTGAGGCCTGTAAAAAATCGGGCTTAACTCCAGGGTTAAAACGGACACCGAAATAGCGATGGCCCCGTTCAAATAGTACCGACGAAGCCTCTAATCTCGTACCGCAGACTAATGCGCCGGATGTGTCTGCATCGCAGTCAAAGACGATATCGATACACCCATCTGGAATAGCAGTCGTTGAGGATTCTGAACTTCCGGCTTTAAAGCTGTAGAAGTGAGACACTTCGGGGTTGCTGGTTGATAGACGCGTAAGAAACTGCTCTGAACTCAAAACAAACCAAGGCTGTTTTGAGTGAATCCCCGAAATATTGAACATCATTGATGAAGCCACCATTCACTTCTCCTCACTGTTCAGCGATAAGCCGCCAAAGTAAGCAAGTAAAGCAAGCAAGGTGCCATATTTTTCCGCGAAGCCCCGTGTTCCCCAATGTCGCAAAAATTCAATACGCCAAGAACATTGCTCAATAGTATCGAAAGCAATGGCTCAAGAAGGAAACCGCCTGATTCACATATAACGGATTTCTTGAGCACATTGATGAATGCATGAAGCAGCAAACAAAAAACTATATGGATATAGGTGGCGTTATGTCAGACAGCACAAAAATTGATTTTATCTACCTTTCAGAGCAGGACATGATTAAAGCGGGTGTAACGGATATGCCTGCGTGTGTCGACACCATGGAAGAGATGTTCTCACTGCTCCAAAAAGGTGACTACCGAATGGCAGGTGCGAACAACGATTCGCACGGCGCAATGGTGACATTTCCTGATGAGTCCCCATTCCCGAACATGCCTAAACCCACCGCTGACCGACGTTTGATGGCGATGCCTGCATACCTGGGCGGTGATTTCCAGACTTGCGGCGTGAAGTGGTATGGCTCGAACATCGCCAACCGAGAGAAAGGCCTGCCGCGTTCAATCCTGATGTTCATCCTCAACGATATTGAAACCAGTGCTCCACTTGCCTATATGTCTGCAAACTTGCTTTCTGCGTATCGCACAGGCGCAGTACCCGGAGTGGGCGCGCGCCACCTTGCGAGAAAAGATGCCAAAGTGATTGGTTTGCTTGGCCCTGGTGTAATGGGCAAAACCACCGTCGCCGCCTTTATCGCAGCCTGCCCGCAGGTCGATACCATCAAAATTAAAGGTCGTGGCAAAAAGAGCCTGGACAGCTTTATGACTTGGCTCGCCGCTTCTTACCCTCAAATCACCAATGTACAGATTGTCGATACCATAGAAGAGGCGGTTCGAGATTCCGATCTGGTGACTTATTGCAACTCAGGAGAGACCGGTGATCCGTCTACTTATCCGGAAGTGAAACGCGAGTGGGTAAAACCGGGGGCATTTCTTGCGATGCCAGCCAGCTGTCGTCTCGATGAAGGAATGGAAAAGTCTGATGTTCGCAAAGTAATGGATAACAAAGGGCTGTATGAGGCGTGGTTTGAAGAGGTACCCAAGCCGACTCACAACATCATCCCTCTGGTTGGAATGCGCTTTATGGACATGATCGACGCTGAAAATATGTCTGCAAGTGAACTGGAAGATCTGGGTGAGATTGTCGCAGGTGCTACTCCGGGGCGAAAAAACGACGAAGAAATCATCGTGATGTCAGTGGGTGGCATGCCAGTCGAAGATGTGGCTTGGGCAACCAAAATTTACCGCAACGCTGTTGAGAAAGGCATTGGTGTTTCGCTGAATTTATGGGATGAGCCAGTACTTAGCTAAATCGAGTGGCATAACAGAACAAAGGAAATGTAGAGATGGCAAAAATAATCAAGGTAAAAACCGGCTCCCGATTCGAAGAGATTGCGAGTTACTCACGTGTCGTGACTGTCGATAACTGGATATTCGTTTCCAACACTGCGGGAAGAAACCCGGAAACCAACGAAATGCCAGACGATGTGTTCGAGCAAACTGATCAGGTGTTTCTCAACATTGAGCGGGCTCTTGCGGCTGTAGACGCGAGCTTGGGCGATGTCGTGACGTCAAAAGTGTTCATTCAAAATCCAGACGACGTCGGCGCTGTGATGGAACACATCGGCAGCAAGTTTAAAGGAATCGATCCTACGACCACAGTCACGTGTCCTCCTCTGGGCTCAAGTATTTACAAAGTTGAGTTGGAAGTGACGGCTTACCGAGGCGCTTCAAAGAGCGATACCGAACATCGGATTATCGGCTAACAAGGTAGATTCTTATCATTTTAACCTGAGCTTGGAACAAGCAAATCGCTGAGTTTTTGATGGTTCGAGTTCAGGTTACTAAAGGGATGTAGACATGATAAAAACACTCGAAATTGTAGAGACACCAAACGAGCTACCAGCATCGACCAGCGTCGTGATTATTGGTGGCGGCATTGTTGGTATTAATGCGGCACTGACATTAGCTGAGAGAAACATTCCAGTTGTTGTGATTGAAAAAGGCTTTGTTGGCGCGGAGCAATCTTCACGCAACCTGGGTTGGATACGTAAAACCAATCGTCATGCGGACGATGTTCCTTTGGCACTCGCTTCTGACCAGCTATGGGCGGGTATGTCAGAAAGAATCAACCGTGATGTGGATTACAAGCAAAGCGGCATTATGTTCCTGGCTGATAACGAAAAGCAGATGGGCGCTTATGAGTCGTGGCTTGAATCGGTTAAGTCGCTTTCTCTGGACTCCAAACTTTTGAGTGCTAAAGAAATCAAAGCGATGGTGCCAGGCGGTGAAGGCAAATGGCTGGGTGGAATCTATACCGCCTCGGACGGCAGAGCTGAACCTTCCATCGCCACCAGTGCGATGGCGAGAGCTGCCATTGAAAAAGGTGCGGTCATTATTCAGAACTGTGCGGTGCGTAATTTGTCTTTGTCAGGAGGAAAAGTCAGCGGCGTGGTGACTGAAAAGGGTGAGATTCGTTGTGAGCAAGTACTGCTGGCTGGTGGTGCGTGGTCTAAAGCTTTCTTGAGTCACCACGGTGTATCTTTGCCTTCGTTGCCTTTGATTTGTTCCGTGATGCGTTCTAAGCCGATGAACGGCCCGACGGACATCGCCGTTGCGGGACCTGATTTTTCATTTCGTAAACACTTGGATGGCGGCTTTGTCATCATGCAGCGCGGCGCGATAGAAGCGCGCCTGACACTCGATCACTTCTTGATTGGACACCGTTATTTAGGACAGCTGAAACAGCAACGCGATGCGCTGAGAATTTCGGTCGGGCGACATTTCATTGAAGATCTTAAAGCTTCAAAACGCTGGTCACGCAACAAATCTTCCATGTTCGAACAGATTCGCGTAATGAATCCGGATCATAACTCTGGATTAAACCAAGAAGCACTGAGAAATCTGCGCAAAGCATGGCCTGACTTTGAGCAAGCTGAAATTGCTGAAGAGTGGGGGGGGCTGATTGATATTACGCCAGATTCCAAACCCGTTATCGACACACTGGACGCGATACCTGGGTTGACTATTGCTACCGGGTTTTCGGGTCATGGGTTTGGTACAGGGCCAGCCGCAGGGATGCTCGCGGCCGATCTGATAAGTGGCACGACACCACTTATTAATCCCGAGCCATACCGATTTGACCGATTGTAGTTGGTTATCTTGATTTAACGAATCTAAGGAATAGAAATATGAACGATGTAGTCAACACTAACAACATTCATATAGCTGAAGGATCAGCGACTAAGAATCAAAAGTTAAAGATTGGGCTTGGAACAATGATGGCGATTTGTATCGGCCTGGTTATTGTTCAGGGTGCCATGATCTCGGCGACTCAGGGCATTGGCCTCGGTGGCATGGCGTTTGTTGCTGCTATGTTTGCTGCCTTTATCCTCGCCCAGTTTAATGCGATGAGCTTTGCGGAACTGTCTTTGATGTTTCCGCAGGAGGGGTCGCTTGCGACCTACACACAAAAAGCCATCGGCCACTTTCCTGCTATTGTCGCGGTATTTGCTGGCTATGTCGTGGTGTCCGTGCTGGCACTGCCGGTTGAGTTGTTCTTAGTCGACGCCATGCTAAGTGAGCTATTACCGGGTGTATTACCTGAAAAAGTGGTGCCTTTAGGTATCCTTGTTTTACTTAGTGTCACAAACATGGTTGGCGCGGATGTTTTTGCCCGAGTTCAAAACCTGCTGGCATTTATTCTGGTCGCAGCGCTTATTCTTGTCGGGTTGTGCGCAATCACCGGATTAAGTGAGCCACATCCTGAGTTATCAGGCACAACGGTGGATTGGAGTTTTGGTGGTGTCATTGATGGTAGTTTTGTCGGCTTGATTGCACTTGCAATGTGGCTGATGGTCGGCGTCGAGTTTATTTGCCCGATGATCAAAGAGGTGAAAAATCCTGTTAAGAATATCCCCCGTTCTATGCACCTTTCTTTGTTGTTGATCTTCCTAATATTTCTCGCTTTTGCCTACGGAGCCAGCCTTTATCTCAACGTGGATACGTTAGTGAGCTCACCAATCCCATATCTTGATTACATCAATGCTGTCTTCGGGCAAGCTGGTTTAGTGATTGCAACAGTGATGGCGCTGGCCGCAACCTGCAGCACGGTAAATACTATTTTAGTCTCTATCCCTAGAATGCTGCACGGAATGGCGATGCAAGATCAGGCATTCCCGCAGTTTAAAGCGCTTAATCGCTTTGATGTGCCTTGGGTAGGCATCGTGGTGATGGCTGGTTGTACCTCTATTCCGTTTTTGTTTCTCGATATCGACTCACTGATTGTGTTGGTGATTGCGGCAACCACAAGCTGGTTACTGGCTTACATGGTGGCTCATATCAATGTCATCGTATTGCGTAAACGTATGCCGGAACACAAGCGTCCCTACAAAACGCCTTTCTACCCGCTGCCGCAGATCTTAGGGATTATCGGGATGGGTTATGTCGCGCTGAATAACTCACCTTCACCGGAGATGACATCGTTGGTTTACACCATTACTGGAGGCATTTTGGCTTTAGTGATAGCGATAAGTGTTGTTTGGGTGAAGTTTTACATGAAACGTAAATTGTTTGAACCAGACATGAAGTAGCGAAACCTAGCGTTTAAACGTTAAGTGTATAAAAGTGAATTAAGAATAGAAGGACGCAAGTAATGCGTCCTTTTGGTTATTTAAAGACACTTTTACAAATTACGTAGAAATTTCATCTAAACTATATTTGATGAGACTAAACAACAATGATGATGGCTGACTAACCGACTGAGATTAGCTTTTCATCAACATAATTAAAAACATTAATCTTATTAAAGCCATTAATGGATTAATTTCTCAGGAAAAGAAAAGGATTGTGAATTTTCATCAGATCTAACGTATAAAACTCACTGTTAAAATACATACGGATGAATAATAATCTTCGATTTGGCGGTTTTGTAAGAACTATCTGAAATACATGTAGTTACAAGTATGGAATTTATAATTCCAAAAATGAGGCGTTCTCTTTCTATAAAGAGGTAATTTGTTAATTTAGTTTGATTTTTGAGCGAAATGGTATGCTTTTATGCATCTCGTGAATTAATGATGTTGAAATTAATTAGCAAGTGTAATGTGACTGGATTCTATAAATGTCATTTATGACAGAGATAAATTTGAGTTGTTAATTAAAAACCTGCATTCATATACCATGTAATTTCATTCTTATTACTAGTTGTTCCTTGTTTTAATTAAATTACACATTATTGACTCAATTAATTGATTATTTTATTTCGATAACGATCGATTTTAATTTTATATCGAATAATTGAATAAAGGCAGAAAAATATATGAAACTAAAAGTAGCAACGCTGGCAATTATTGTGGCTGGTGGTATTTCGGCAGCAAATGCAGCGGACTTAGATCAAAATATCGATAAATCTGGATTTTGGCTGGGTGCAGCAGCTGGTATGGGTCTATCTGATACTGATGCTGGAGAAAGCGAAGTACTGAGCCCTAAACTTGAAATGGGTTACGATTTCGGCAAGCATTTTGGTCTTTACGGCAGCTACGATTACATGCATAACCTAAGCGATGCAGAACTGCACCTTGGCACATTAGGCGTGAAAGGAAATCTGTACTTCACTGACAACTTGTCGATGTTCGGTAAGCTTGGTGCAACGTACATCTTTGCTGATGGCAGCGAACTAAAAACTGACAGCTTTAGTGGTACTGCAGGTGTGGGTCTTGAATACCAACTGACTAATGCTGTAACGACAAAAATCGGTTACGACTACTACAACAATCTTGAAGCGAAAAATGGCCATGACCTTGACCTAAGCCAAGTGTACTGGGGCATGACGTACAAATTCGGCCAACCTGAAACGCCTCTAGTCGTTGAAGAAAAAGTTGAAGTGCCAGTAGAAGTCGTAAAAGAAGTGACGCAGACTTCTCGTTCTACTTACACACTGCCTTACCAAGTGGGTCAGGTTGATGTAAATGACTACGGTCGTTACAACCTTGATGAAGTGATCACGACAATGCGCAGCAACCCTGAGTTGACTGCTGAAATCGTAGGCCGTACGGATGCGACTGGTTCTGCTGCTACCAATGAACGTGTTTCAACGCAGCGTGCAGAGCATGTTGCCCAATACATGATCGATCAAGGTATTGACGCTGAACGCATCCACACTTCTGGTGTTGCAAATCAACAGCCTTTAACGAATGGTAGTAACGCACAACTTGAGCGTTCTGTTCAGATCACGTTGAACTAACACAAATTCCTACAGTTCAAAGAGGCGAGTCGTGTACTCGCCTCTTTGTTATACAGGAAAGAGTAATCCGTCTTTTTTTGGGACGGTTTATACGTTCTGGGGCTGGGAGTTTTGTAAATTGATCCACCGTGTCGTCGGAGTCTTCCTGTAATAAAAAACTACCTTCGTCTGAAGGTAGTTTTCTAGAGACTCAAAAGTAGCCTTATTGCTTTACTTGAACTGCAATGATGTCTCGCTTTCTTTACCGTCGTTTTTGGCTGACAACAACGTTGATACAACAATCACGAGTGTGGACATCAGGAATCCTGGCACGACACCAAAGATATCAAAAATACCTCCGTCCAAAATTTCCCAAACTAATGCAATGGCTGCACCTGTTATCATTCCAAAAATAGCGGCCGCTTTGGTCATCGCTGGCCAGAACAAGCTCAGTAAGATGACAGGACCAAAGGCTGCACCAAATCCACCCCAAGCGAAGGCAACCATGCTTAATAGTGTTTGATCCGCTTTGTTGAATGCCAGCGCAAGGCCAATTAGTGCGACAGCGATGACACCAAAGCGTGCAACCAGTAACACTTCTTTGTCAGATGCATTTTTGCGCAAATAGGTTTTGTATAAGTCTTCAGAGATAGTGGTTGAACACACAAGTAGCTGCGAGTCTATGGTGCTCATAATTGCTGCCAGCACACCCGCAATAATCAGTCCGGCAACCAGTGGATGATAAAATGCCTGTGCCAATGCAATAAATACCGTTTCTGCATTATCAAGCTTTGGCTCAAAATAGTATGACCCGAGCACGCCAACAACGACTGCAGACATCATGGTTATGGTTGACCAGACCATGGCAATTCGGCGAGAAACTTTCACGTCTTCTACGCTGCGTACACTCATAAAACGGACGAGCACGTGAGGTTGACCTAAGTAACCAATACACCAGCCACTGAGAGATAAAAGACCCAAGAACCAGCCATTAGATGGTTTTAAGCTTTCCAGTGAAATCTCACTCATGATTTGGCTGTAGCTTACGCCTTGCTCTGGTGCACTAAACAGGAAGAACAAACTTAAAGCGGTAATGAACAGCGATAGCGCCATCATTAACCCTTGGAAAAAGTCCGTCCAGCATACCGCAAGGTAACCTCCCATGAAGGTGTAAGAGACGATAACAATTGAGCCAATAATTAGGGCTGATTCGTAACTTAAGCCGAACGTACTTTCAAAGAGAACCGCTCCGCCACTGAGTCCTGCTGCTACGTAAAGGGTAAAAAATAGCAAAGTGACGAGCGAGGACGTAAGTTGAAGAACATTGGTATTGTCTTTAAAGCGGTTGTGTAAATATTCTGGAATCGTCTGAGCATCGTTTAGTTTTTCCGTCTCTAAACGCAGCCTAGGTGCGATCAGCTTCCAGTTGAGATAAACACCCATCAGGGTAAATACAATAATCCATACGGATCCGAGGCCGCCGGCATAAAGCGCCCCCGGTAAACCCATCAACGCCCAACCACTCAGATCAGAAGCCCCTGAGCTTAATGCCGCGACACTTGGTGGTAGATTACGAGAACCTAATATGTAATCGGATACCGTATTCGTTTTTCTGTAGAAGTAGTACCCAATGGCCAGCATTCCCAGTAAATAGAGAATGAAGGCTGTATATAGATAACCCATAGACATTCCTCCCTGAATGTAGTTGTTTGTTATTTAAGGGGCGCTGAGATTAGTAGCTTGATGAGCCATCTCCAGAAAGGTTGTGTCTTTCTGTGCCTTTTAGTGGTGGGTTAAACACAGAGACTAGAATCATGTCGTTTTTCTCTGAAGCTCGCAGGTAGTGCTTATCATGCTTATCCAAAACATAAATATCGCCTTGAGAGATTTTGTAGACATTGCCTTCCATGTCTTCAACTTCGCCATCGCCAGCAATGCAGTAACATGCTTCTAGATGGTTTTTGTATTCAAGGATTGACTCTGAACCTTGTGCAACAACGGTGTGGCAAACGGTAAAGCCCATGCCATCTTGCTCAGTAAGCAGTCGGTGGCTCGTACCGTTACCCCAATCAACAAAGTAATCACTCGTCGCTACGTCTTTTAAACTTCTTACAAACATGTGTTTTCCTTATGAAATTAATTCACCAATCCTGTTGGCTTTGGCTAGTTTTTGTTACGAAAACAATGCTATCACTTGAGTTTTTTGTAAACAAATGATGAAATCTAGATTAAATGATGAGAAAAAGTTGACTATTGATGAGTAAAAATAAAGGGTTTTTAGTACCTCCTCTTAATGCTCTAAAAGCATTTAATTGTGCAGCAAAATATGAGAATTTTTCTAAAGCCGCCGAGGAGTTACACGTCACGAGTACGGCTATCAGCCATCAGATATCAAACCTTGAAGAGTGGTTTGGAGTTGAGTTATTCAAGAAGAAGGGCAGGAGCGTGATGCTGACCCAAACCGGACATGAGCTTAAGCATAGAACCGGGCGTGTTTTTGATGAGCTCGCGGATATAGCGACGGATTTTAAAGTCAGAGGCAGGAAAAGTTCGTTAGTCGTCGGGTGTATTCCTTCGATTGCAACTCGGTGGCTGGTTCCAAACCTGAAAAGTTTTACCAAGCTCTACCCAGACGTTGAAGTGCAGGTTCTATACGTGGATATGCGGGATCAACTGGCGGGAAGTACCTATGATGTACTCATCACCTACATCGAGCAGGAATCGGATGATGTGATTGAAATTCCATTCATCTCAAGGAACACCTACGCAGTCTGTAGCCCGAAGTTTTTGGAAGAATATGGCCCGTTTGATGAACCCAAAGACTTACTCCGTTCCGAGGTGATTCACGATGAAAACAAAGATGGTTGGACAGAGTGGTTCAAATTGGCGGGAGTCGATGTGGAGGGAGGGCTTCCAGGTAACACTTATGCCGATTTTAACTTACTCGTGATTTCCGCTATCGCAGGCCATGGCGTCGCACTTTGCCCTATTGATGCCTTCCGGGAAGAAATCAAAAGAGGCGATTTAGTTACTCTTTTTGATATCGCGAGTAATACCGATAAGTTTTACAACATCTGCAAAAGGAAAGATGCATCCAAAGACGTGATGTCTTTTGTCGAGTGGTTTGTCGATGTGTGTAAGTAACATGCGCTAGGGTGATATCGGAGCATTTAGATGTTGCTTGTGGCGAAGGATTAATTTGCTGTTTTATCAAAGAAAAAAGCTCCCAGGGTTGGGAGCTTTTGTGTTCTATCTCTATTTGCTTTTAATTAACCAAACAGACGTTCGCTGCGCTCATCACGCTCGTTAATCACAATCGTTTGAGCACGTTTGAAGAAGTTAAAATCCGTTGCTGTAGCGCTGGTGTAAGCGCCCATCATACGGCCAATGATCAAGTCGCCGTTTTCTAGTTTTGGTAGCATTACGTTTTCTGCGATCACATCAATGCTGTCGCAAGTTGGGCCAGACAACACACTTGGTAAGTACTCGCCTTCGTGCTTCAACGTCACCAATGGGTATTGCGCGTCATCAAACATCAAACCGCTGAATGAGCCGTAGATACCATCATCCAGGTAGTACCACATTTGACCGTCACGCTCTGCTTGACCCATTACTGATGCCACGCTGGTTACTGACTCTGCAACAATAAAGCGACCTGGTTCTGCAATGACCTGTACTGTTTCTGGCAACTCGTTTAACGCTTCGTTAATCGGTACGCAGAATTCATCAATTGGCATCACTTTTTCTGAGTAAGAAACCGGGAAGCCACCACCAATATCCAGTGTGCTCAATGCAGGTAAACCGCGAGCCACAACTTCGTCCATCACTTGCTTACAAGTACGGATTGCATCAACGTATTTCTGTGGGTTCATCGTTTGTGAACCAACATGGAACGACAGTCCCTTAATACGAATATTCCACTCTTTCGCCGTTTCGATGATGTTGAGTGCCTGTTCTGGCGTACAACCGAATTTTTTCGATAAGTCGGCAAACACGTCTGAGTTGCGGAAGCTCAAACGCACAAGTAGTTCCACTTTGTGGCTGTACGCTTTGAACTTTTCTAGCTCGTTCAGGTTATCAACAACAAACACATTGCAGCCATACGCTAACGCATCACGAATATCACCGTCACGTTTAATAGGGTGAGTGTGAATCGTACGATCTGCAGGCACACCTTGCTGTTTTACCAGGTCAACTTCACCTGATGTTGCCAAATCGAAACTTGCGCCTTCTTCCAATAGGGTTTTAACCACCGTTGGATGAGGCAATGGCTTCAATGCAAAGTGCAGAGTGACATTCGGTAATGCTTGGCTTAGTGCTCTGTAATTTTTACGAATCATATCGCAGTCGAGCATTAACAATGGCGCGCCAAATTGTTCAACAGATGTTTGAATAAGATCGACCGTCTCCGCTGGTAGAGCCGGAGAAGAAAAAGATTGAAAACCGAGTACAGACGCAGAATGAGCCATCGCAAACCTCCAAAGTTAAGTAGACACTTTTCATGTGCATTGTGATGAAAAGTGGAGCGTCAATAAGAGCGGGATTACCGCCGTCAAAGAAACTCTTGGATAGTTGCTCTATCGCCTTGCCACAAAACTGCTGTGATGTACTCGGATTGGCTATCATCAAGAAGCAGCGCGATATTAAGGTCATAAGTTTTCACGCGCAATAAAAAATACAGCAAATAAAGAACAAGTTTTTTATCGTCAGGATAACATTTATTAATTAATGTTTACTCTATGATTTCTAAGAATTTATCTAGTATTTGGTTGTGTTTTAACCCGCTTCTGGTCACCAAGGATATGTCTGAACTGAAGTGAAACGTATCGGTAAATAGAGGACGCATTTGGCCTTTATTACACCAATAATCGGCGTAATGCTGCGGTAGAAACCCGATGTAAGTCCCTGTCAATATAAGGAAAGCGATACCTTCATGATCGGACGCCGTCGCCGAGCATTTTAGCTTTTGATACAGATCGGTGACTTCGGGAGACATTCGGTGTCTTGTGATGACCGAATTGGTCTGTTTAAGGCGCTCTATATTCTGATCACTTTCCATAAACAATGGGTGCTCATTGCTGCAGTAGAGGAAGTAATTTTCGTTGTACAAAGTGCGGTAATCAAAGTTGTTACTTTTGTTATTGGCAGGGAATGCGCCGACATGAAACCGTCCGTCGATTAAGCCTTTTTCGATATCTGCTGGGGTCGACATCGTGATGTTGATATTAATTTTTTCACTCATCTTCCGAATATGCTTTAGCGCGCGGGTTATCTTCATGTGTGGCTGAGTGACTAAATTATTGACTAGCGCGATATTAAGTTCGCCACGCAGCTCATTATTGATTTGGTTTACGTCATTACGAAACTGCTCAATCGAAGCAAGCAGAATATCGGCGGATTCTAACACCGCTTCGCCTTCGTCAGTCAGGGTAATACCACCTCGTCCTCGATGACAAAGTTTCATATTTAACCGTTTTTCAAGATCACTCATTTGTAACGATATGGCTGATTTTGTAATGCCAAGAACGGGTTCAGCAGCGGTATAACTGCCGCACTCGACAACGGTTTTAAACAGGCGGATCAGTTTGATATCAAAGTCGGTGATCTGATTAATGATGCTTCGGTTTTTATTGTTGAGCTTTTTCATAACTAACGTAAAGTAAATTTATAATCTACTTAACATACTCATGTGCTAAAAATAAATCTAGTCACTACAAGGATGATATAGCGATGAGTAACTACAAATTTGCACAAGACGGAATCGATACAGATCTTTCTGCTCATTGGATGGCATTTACTTCCAATCGCAGCTTTCACCAAAATCCCCGCATCATCACTCAAGCTCAAGGCGCCTGGCTCAAAGGTGCCAATGGTCGTGATATCTATGACTCGCTGTCTGGTCTCTGGACATGTGGTGCCGGGCATGGTCGCCAAGAGATTCAAAAAGCGGTAGCAGAGCAGTTAGGGACGCTCGATTACTCGCCTGCGTTTCAATTTGGTCACGAGCTCTCCTTTAAACTGGCAGATAAAATCGTCGAGAAGATGCCAGAAGGGCTCGATCATGTGCTGTTTACTGGCTCTGGTTCGGAATGTGCCGACACCTCACTTAAGTTGGCAAGAGCTTACTGGCGTGTCAAAGGCAAAGCGTCGAAAACTAAGTTGATTGGTCGCGCCCGTGGCTACCATGGCGTTAACGTTGGCGGCACCAGCCTGGGTGGCATTGGCGGCAATAGAAAGACGTTCGGTCAGCTGTTTGATGCCGACCATATTCCTCACACCCTGCAACCTGATTTAGCCTTTACAAAAGGTTGCGCAGAAACGGGTGGTGTGGAACTTGCGAATGAGTTTTTGAAGCTCATTGAACTTCATGACGCATCCAATATTGCCGCAATTATTGTAGAGCCAATGTCGGGCTCTGCGGGCGTGATTGTGCCGCCGAAAGGTTACCTACAGCGTCTGCGCGAAATCTGTGACCAGCACGACATCTTGCTGATCTTCGATGAAGTCATTACGGCATACGGACGTATGGGATGCTGGACTGGTGCTGAGTATTTTGGCGTGACGCCAGATATTATGAACACCGCGAAGCAGCTTACCAATGGTGCAATCCCAATGGGCGCAGTGATTACGTCTCATGAAATCTATCAGGCATTTATGGAGCAGGATTTACCTCCTCATATGATCGAGTTTGCTCACGGCTATACTTATTCCGCTCATCCCGTCGCGTGTGCCGCAGGGTTGGCAACATTAGACCTGTTGGAAAAAGACGCGTTAATCCAACAGTCGAGCGAGCTGGCACCGATTTTTGAAAATAAACTGCATGCGATAAAAGGTGCAAACCACGTTCTCGACATCAGAAACTGCGGCTTAGCCGGAGCGATTCAGATCGCACCGAGAGACAATGATCCAACGATTAGGCCGTTCGAATGTACATTAGACCTGTGGGAAAAAGGATTCTATGTACGGTCTGGTGGCGACACGATTCAATTCGGTCCAAATTTTAATGCCAAAGCTGAAGATCTAGAGCGCTTATTCGACGCGGTTTACGAGACATTGAATCAACTAAATTAAAAAAATTAAGGAAGGAAGTCAGATCATGGAAGTTATTTCTCACTTTATTGACGGAGACAAGTTCTCACACTCAGGTTCGACGATTGATGTTTACAACCCGGCGACAGGTGAGCCGATTCGCCAAGTAGAAATGGGGACGTCTGAAACCGTGAATCAGGCAATAGAATCGGCGAAACGTGCCTATCCAGCCTGGAGTAAAACGCCTCCACTAAAACGAGCGCGTATCATGTTTGCGTTCAAGGATCTTTTGGAAGCGAATCAAGATCAGATTGCGCGTTTGATCAGTGAAGAGCATGGTAAAACGATAGAAGATTCTCTCGGCGAACTGCAGCGTGGTATCGAGAATGTGGAATACGCTTGTGGTGCACCAGAGTTATTAAAAGGCGAATACACCCGAGGAACTGGACCGGGCATTAATGCATGGAGTGATCACAAACCTGTCGGCATCGTCGCTGGTATTACACCATTTAACTTCCCTGCTATGGTGCCGCTTTGGATGTATCCACTCGCGGTTGTTTGCGGTAACTGTTTTATCCTCAAGCCGTCAGAGAAGGTACCGGCTTCAACCTTATTTATTGTCGAGTTATTGCATAAGGCAGGTTTGCCAAATGGCGTCTTAAACGTGGTAAATGGCGGCAAAGAGGTTGTTGACGCGTTGATCGAAGCTCCGGAAGTGAAAGCGATGAGCTTCGTTGGTTCGACGCCTGTTGCGGAATATATTTATTCGGAAGGCACTAAGCGCGGTAAACGAGTACAGGCACTTGGTGGCGCGAAGAACCACGCGATCATTATGCCGGATGCTGAAGTTTCGAGCACCATCAACTCACTGATGGGTGCGGCATTTGGCTCTTGTGGTGAACGCTGTATGGCGATTTCAGTTGCGGTGTGTGTGGGTGATGAAGTCGCAGATAACTTGGTGAAAGAATTGACCCCGCTTATCCAAGAATTGCGAGTCGGAGCCTTTACTCAGAACTCGGTGGACATGGGACCAGTGATTGCGAAAGAGCATTTAGAGAAGATTTCCGGTTATATTGAAAGCGGTGTTGAGGCTGGTGCTGAATTAGTTGTGGATGGCCGAGGGCTTTCGGTTCCTGATTTCTCGGCTGGCTACTTTATCGGTGGCAGCTTGTTCGATAGAGTGACACCAGACATGAAGATTTACACTGATGAAATCTTTGGCCCTGTGTTGTGTGTGGTCCGTGTTAAGTCCCTTGAAGAGGGGATTGAGCTTATTAACCAGCATGAGTTTGGTAACGGGACTTGCATCTTTACACGCGATGGTGAAACGGCTGAGATATTCTGCGACGAAGTGGAAGCTGGCATGGTTGGTGTCAATGTACCGCTTCCTGTCCCGGTGGCTTACCATAGCTTTGGTGGCTGGAAACGTTCGTTGTTTGGCGATCTCCATGCGTATGGCCCTGATGGCGTGCGCTTCTACACTCGCCGTAAATCCATTACTCAGAAATGGCCAAAGCCGCAAACTAACGAAGCGGCGCAATTTGCATTTCCAAGTAACAAGTAATAAATAGCGTTAATTTTCTTGGTTATTTACCTATCCCCTGGCTTTTTATCAGGGGATAGGTGATAAGCAGGCTAGATCGGCTCACCCGTTTCATCTTCTTCGACGATGTCCGTTTCAAGGCTGGCTTCCGTTAGCCAACGCTGCATGGTGTCGCTATTCAGGACTTTCTGCTGATATTGGGTTGCCTTTTCTGACAGTTTGATGCCGTAAGTAAGCGTGCGCAGTACCACAGGTGCATACATCGCATCTGCAATTGACCACTCTCCAAATAGCCAACCATCCGGGTATTGTTCCATTTGCAGTGACCAGATTTGGTCAATACGCTCGATGTCTTTAAGCGCGTCTTTGCTCAAAGTTACCGTTCTCTTAGCGCGACAGTTCATTGGCATCTCGTTACGTAGTGCCATAAATCCTGAATGCATTTCAGCTGATATAGCTCTTGCTTTGGCTCGCTCAGTAAGAGGTTGTGGCCACGCCTTACCGTCTAAGAAAGCTTCGTTTACGTACTCGAGAATCGCCAGTGAGTCCCACACGGTAACATCATTGCAAACCAAAGTAGGCACCTTGGCGGTTGGTGTAATGTCCTCCAGTGTGTTGTAAAATTCGTCCGTAAACAGTTTGATTTTCTCGATCTCAACGTCGATGTCGTATTGCATGAAGATAAGCCATGCTCTGAGAGACCAGCTCGAGTAGTTTTGATTGCCGATATAAAGTTTCATCCATGCTTCCTTATTTCTGAGTGATGGTTTGGAACATTTACGGTAATAGATTGTTTTATCGAAAACTAACGGATAGTTTTGATGGGACACATTAATAAAACCGATAGATAAGCTTAGTATGGATATTGACGCTTTAAGAAGCCTTCTGGCATTTGCAGAAACAGGCAGTTTTACGCGAGCAGCGAAGCAGATTAATCGAACCCAGTCGGCATTCAGTGCTCAGATGCGTAAATTGGAAGATGAACTGAATATTCGCCTGTTTGAAAAAGAAGGACGTAATCTGGTGCTCAGCGAAGCTGGCCTTGCGTTACGAGCTCATGCTGAGCAACTGGTCGCTTTACACAACAAAGCGGTGACCCAAGTACGCCGTTATCACGATAAGCTGCCACTAAGGTTAGGCTGTCCGGAAGACTACAACGATGCCATTTTGCCGAAAGTCATCGCGATTCTAAAAAAGGCGGAACCAACCTGTTCTATTCAAGTGTTTAGCCAACCCAGCGTCACACTGAGAGAATGGCTGGATGAAGGCAAAATAGACGCCGCTATACTCACGCGCTCCGCTGAAAGTGAAGAAGGGCATTGGCTTGCTCACGATAAAGGGGTATGGATTGCCAGTCAGGATTACCGAACGGATAAGACTAAGCCTTTACCATTGGCACTTTTCCAGCCGGATTGCAAATACCACGCTGCTGCAATCGATGGTTTAACTAAAAGAGGTATCTCTTACCAGCTGTTAGCGTGTTGTAATACCGCATCAGCGCAAAGGGCAATAGTTCGAGAGGGGCTGGCTATTGGTGCAATGGGACGATTAAGTGTCACAAACGATCTACAGATTCTCGATGATATGCCACCGTTGCCTGCGGTCGACATTGTGTTAGTTTCTGGAGTAACGCCGCACCCACTGCTCAGCTCGTTCGACCTGACTATCGCTGACTTTTCTTTGATTGAGTAAAGAACTTTGGTTGAAGAAAGAACGTTATATGATGTTTAGGTAAGCATTAACGCTTGCGATATAAGGCTGCGTTAATGCTTTTTCTCATTAGTGACCAAGCTTCAACATGACCACGCCAGACAAAATCAGCATGATGCCGATGTAGCGAACCATGGAAGTCGGGTCTCCGTAGAAATAAACGCCGACAAAAAATGTTCCGGCTGCGCCAATGCCTGTCCAAACTGCGTAGGCGGTACCCATAGGGATCGCTCGCTGCGCTGCAAATAGCAACGCGCCGCTTATCGCCATGAATACCACTGCCATTGTTATCCCTAACACCTTGTGCCCAGATTGAGCAACTTTCAATCCAACCGGCCATCCAATTTCCGTAAGACCAGCTAAAACTAAATATAACCAGCTCATAATTTCCACCTAATTAGATAAAGGAAAAACATTTGCAGGCTATGGTATCGATTATTATGATGGATAAAAGTTAATAACTATCGATTTTTTTCATATGTTGAGTTTGGAACAAGTTAGGATGTTGGTACTCTCTGCGGAGCTAGGGTCATTTTCTGCCTGTGCAAGGAAAATGGGCAAGGTTCAATCTGCGGTTAGCCATGGTATCAGTACCTTAGAGATTGATTTAGGCATCGAATTGTTTGATCGTTCGGCCAGAAGCCCCAAGTTAACCCCCGCGGGTGAACGTTTGATACGCAGTGCGAAAAACTTGTTGGCGCAGGCAGACGAATTCGAAAAAATTGCTCAATCCATTGAACGATCGGAAGAAAGCCAGCTGACGATAGCCATTGACGACGGCGTGTATAATCCAAAGTTCGCCGATTTGTTTAAGCGTTTGGATAATCAATTTCCTACGATTCAAATCGATGTGTTGAGTTTAGCGTCTGGCGATATTTCTGCTGAAGTTGCAAATGGTGATGTTGATATCGGAGTGATGTTCACCGAGTTTGAACAGTTAAAGCAAGTCGACTTCTGTTATGTTGGAAGCATTGATTACCTTCCTGTTTGTCATCCGAATTATCCGCTTGCAGATATTGATGTCGAGCTGCAATCTGATTTGGCACCGTTTCGACAACTGGCGATCCGAGGAAAATCAAAAGTAGAATCGCAGGCTTTGATTAGCATTGCACCTAAAGTTTGGTGGAGTTCAAGCCATTACAGCGCGTTAGAGCTCGTTAAACAGCAGGTTGGCTGGGCTTATTTGCCATCATTTTTGGTCAACGACTTAATAAAGTCTGGTGAACTACATAAAATTAAAGTGGCATTCGACCACAAGCCCTGGAATGCACCTGTCGATTTAGTCTTTAAAAAGGGAAGAATGCATGGGCCGGTATTTCAGTGGTTATTTGACGAACTCAAACAGATATTCACACCGACTACTTAAGTCCTTCCCAACGACACATTTTCATACCCCAATGTGCTGGTGGTCTAATTGATTTATGTCAATGATGTTGTTCGGAAAAATTGATGAAGTCAGTTAATCTTTTAAGCTGATAATCGCCTTTCCAGACCTCTATAGTGTTAATTATTAGACATAAAAAGGGCAGTGGTTATGGGTGAACTATTAAATTTTATCGATAGAATATTGGCAAAACCCGATCTGGGTAAATTGGTGTTACGTGTCAGTTTTGCATTCCTATTTTTATTGCACGGCATCCATAAAGTGATTGGCGGAACCGAGTTTATACAAGGCTTGTTGGTCGACCATGGTCTGCCTGCATTTGTAGCCTACGGGGTTTACTTAGGTGAAGTGGTTGCCCCAATCCTAATGATTATTGGCTTATACACTCGCTTGGCTTCTGTTGTTGTCGCTGGCACTTGTTTAATGGTTATCTATCTCTTAAACATGGGAGATTTGTTCGCTTTAAATAAGTTTGGCGCATGGGCGGTTGAAGGCATTGGTGTTTATTTGTTTGCTTCAATTGCAATTATGTTTCTTGGTTCAGGCAAGTACGCATTAAAGCCTGACGCACAGTAATTATTTACTCCTAATACTCTTGATAAAGCTGGGAAATACCCGGCTTTATTTTTATTAATCTGATCTGTTTAGTCCTTGGCATTATAACAATGACGGCGTAATTTGAGTCTGCCTCTTTCTTAGCTTCATACCTTTCACCGCGTATCTTTAGCTCAAAATATTTATCCCCCGTTTTAATCAGGCTACTACACTGTATAAAAGTAAATTCTTGTACTCCCGTTTAATAGTGTTTGAGGCAATATTATGGCGACTAAACGATCGAGAAGATTAAGAAAAAAGCTGTATGTCGACGAGTTTAAAGTGTTGGGGTTTTCATTTTTTTGTCATTTGAACTTAACGAATGAAGAGGAGTGCGATCTTCTTATCAATGATTTCTTGTCGTTTTTAGAGGGGCGAGGTTTAGTCATGGGTGGTGGTGCTGATCTCTCTAGCTTTGATGGTTTTGTGGTTCCTGAGCGTAGGTATGATTCAGCTTCAGAAGATGACCGTGTCGCTGTTGAACAATGGTTAACAGCACACAATGCATGCTCTGAAGTCGAGGTTAGCCCTTTAGTTGATGCCAATCAACCCGAATAAACGAGCCGTGAGTAAAGCTTCATGAGTAATGACATCGTCTTAATTAGAGGGCTTTTTCGTGGTCAGTACCATTGGGGCGAGTTTTCACTGCTGCTGAGTGAACTCCTTCCAAACCAGAGAGTTATCGCTGTAGATATTCCCGGTACTGGCGCTTTGTCGGATGAGAAATCACCATGCTCAATAGAGGAAATGGTCGAGAGTATACGTTTTCAGCTGGCAACCAATGCTCAGGTTGATATCGTTGCGATTTCAATGGGAGGAATGATTGCGCTGAAGTGGGCAGAGCTGTACCCCAATCAGGTGAGGCGGGTTGTTTGTATTAATACCAGCAGTCGGGTATTTAGTCCTTTTTATCAGCGATTAAAGCCCGTGAACTATCTCAAAATCCTGAAAGCGTTGTTTTCGCGCCCAGAGCAAAAAGAGTCGATCATTTACTCCATGGTATCGAATAAGCCGATAAGCGAAACGGTAATCGATGATTGGGTTATGCTGAATAGACTCTACCCAACCACGGCTTCGAACTTTTTTCGGCAATTACTCGCGGCCATGACGTTCAGGGCGAACAAACCGGTAAACGAAATCCTATTTATCTCGTCTCTCGAAGATAATCTCGTCAGTCATACCGCGACAGAAGCCCCTGCTAAGGCTTGGAACATGCCTATTATCTACAACCATAGTGACGGGCACGATATTTCTTTGGATAATCCTGAATGGTTGGCTTACAAAGTGATTCGGTATTTAAAGCTGGATGAAGAAGGACAAACGCCACCTTAGAATAGGTGGCGTTGAAATGTCTAACTAAGCATTTACAGACTATTGAGCGGCCGTCACGGACATTTCTACCAGAATAACATCTCTTGCCATGCGAGCTTCAACACATGCGCGCGCAGGTTTTTCTCCGTTCGCAACCCATGCATCCCACACTTTGTTCATCTCGGCGAAGTCTTTCATGTCGCGAAGGTAGATAGTAACGGATAGGAGTTTATCGCGATGGCTGCCTGCTTTTTCAAGCAAGGCATCGATCTTAGCGAGGCAGCGCTCTGTTTGCTCGGTAATATCCCACGCTGCATCACCAGCTGTCTGGCCACAAAGATAAATAGTACCGTTGTGTTTAACAATACGGCTCATACGCTCTGTAGATTCTATTCTTTCAATTGTCATTGTTTTCCTTTTTACTGCTTTTTTTTAGGATTTAGTGATAGTTATGATATACCAACCTAATATCGTGACTTAATAAGCCAATTTAATTAGGTTGGTGTAGTCGTCAGCTTCGACTCAACATGAATATTAACAAAATCAGCCTTTCGTAACAGTGATCGTTTCTTGTTGACCAATCATTTCTTACTTTTCTTATGTTTTAGCTGACGTTCCTGTAAGCATTCCCTGATTGTCTAGCCGTAAGTCATGACATCTAGCCAGAATACGTCGGCAGTATCCCCATCATGTTCATAAAATGGAAGGCGGCAGTCACGACACCAAAGAAGATGACGCCCATGAGCATTGGTTGCCCACCAGGAGCTCTAAACCCGTCTTTCGTGCCGGATGTTTTGCGCGCTTTTCTCACTAACAGTGCTGGAATGATGCAGGTCCATACGGTTGCAGCGGCTCCGGCATAACCAATGGCGCTAACAAATCCAAATGGAAACAGCACAGATAAAACCAGAGGTGGGACAAAAGTTACGGCCCATGTTTTCGCTCGACCTGTGCGGTTGTCTTCAAATTTAAATAGGTCAGCCAGAAAATCAAACACGCCTAAACCCACACCAATAAAAGAAGAAAGAATCGCGGCCATTGAAAAGCTGTTAATCGCCTGGCTCACTTTTTCTGATTCAATCACAGAGCCAAGTGAACTTAGCAGCACATCTACGTTACCCCCTTGTTCAATGACCGGGCCAAAATCAACGCGAGGCAAATTACCAAAGATGCTTGTCAGCCATAATAAATACAGAACAGAAGCGATCACAGTACCACCCAAAATTGCATTTTTAGCTTTGTTTTCTTCACCGTAGTAGGCACGCATAGAAGCCACGGAGTGGTGGTAACCAAATGACGTCAGAGCCACAGGTAAAATTGCCATTGCGTAGGGTGCGTACTGTGATTCCTGACTGATGGTGTCTAGCAGAATAGAGGTGTCTATATTGGCTGCCAGCCCCGAAACACCAAACACGAAGCTAAGTATCATGAACAGAATCAACAGAACTGAGATTCGGTCTACCGCTCTCGTTGAATGCCATACGAAAGCAGAAAAAACGGCCACAAAAATAACAGAAGCGCTTTTGCCATCGATATCGAGCAAGTTCTGAATAATTAACCCAGAGGATGTAATATAGGCATAAAGTAAAATGCCACCGACAAAATAGACGGTCAGGTTATTAATAAAGTTAACTTTTTTACCCAGTAGCTCTTTGGTTACGGTATTAAAGGAAACTTTTAAATCATATTCTTTAAACGCTTCTAACAACATCCATCCCGATATTGTCATCACGACCATGGTCAATAAAATCGCGAGAATGGACCACACTGTCCAGGCACCTGCACTGGCACTTGGCAAGCCAAGCATACCTGCACCAACACAGACACTGGCAATAATGCAGGAGCCACCGACTAAAGATGGGTTTTTATTCATGATGCTATTCCTTTATCAAAATAAATAAAAAGCGCAACCTTCCACGCTGCGCTTAAATTTTTAGTTTTTATACTGTTTCTGCTGTCGTGATGGATGGAGTTTGAGTCTCTGACTCAACCTCTTTTAGACGCGCGGTGAAGTGACGTAAAACTTCCGGCTCATAAGTAAAGTCCAGGCCTTTTACATTGGCTGCATTTTCTTTTACCGCCTGGAAAGCTTCGACAATAAAATCCATATGCGTTTGCGTATAGGTCGCGCGAGGAATGGTGAGACGAAGTAGTTCAGCCGGACACGGGTGTTGTTTACCTGTCGCAGGATCTCGGCCCAATAGAAGGGAGCCTATTTCTACAGCTCGAATACCGGCGACTTTATAAAGCTCACACGCCAGTGCATGTGCCGGGAATTGCTCTGCAGGAATGTGAGGCAGGAGTTTGCTTGCGTCAACGAAGGCAGCATGGCCACCCGCTTGCTGACAAACGATGCCAATCGCTTCCAGTTTATCAACCAGGTACTGAACCTGACCGATTCGGTACGCCAGCCAGTCCTGACGCATGCCATCATAAAGGCCTACGGCAAGACGCTCCATAGCGCCACCTTCCAGACCACCATAGGTCGGGAAGCCTTCCTGAACAACACACAACGTGCGACATTCTGTGTACACGTCCATTAAAGAGTCGTCTTTAAAGCAAAGTAAGCCGCCCATTTGAACCATGGCATCTTTCTTTGCCGACATCGCCAGACCATCGGCGTATTTGTAGCTTTCTTTGGTGATGGCTTCGATTGACCAGTCAGCGTAGCCAGCTTCACGTTGTTGAATGAAGTAAGCATTCTCGGCAAAACGAGCCGAGTCCATGATCACTGGAATATCGTATTTCTGACCAATTTCATAAACCGCTTTTAGGTTAGCAAGCGATACTGGCTGACCGCCGGCAGAGTTACATGTGATGGTGCTGACAATATAAGGTACATTTGCTGCGCCAGCTTCTAGGATTGCCTGTTCTAGTTTCTCCAGATCAAAGTTGCCTTTAAAGTCTGCTTCGATCGAAGTGTCGAATGCTTCTTCGGTATAAACGTTTTTCGCAACACAGCAGTTTAACTGTGTATGGCCTTGTGTGGTGTCAAAAAAGTAATTCGACAACGCCACCATCTTGCTTCTGTCTAGTCCTTTCTCTTTCTCACGTTTTTTAATCAGAACCGGAATGTAAATTTGCTCTGCACCACGTCCTTGGTGAGTTGGAATGGTGTATTGGTAGCCAAAGATATCCTCAACGGCTTGTTGAAGTGCATGGTAGCTTCGGCTGCCGCTGTATGCTTCATCGCCGCGTAACATGGCTGCTTGCATCTCTTGCGTAATGGCACCAGTGCCACTATCAGTAAGAAGGTCGATAAACACATCTTCGCTATCCAGAAGAAAAGGGTTCATACCCGCTTTTAGAATCGCTTGTTCTCTATATTCACGTGTAGTGCGTTTTACTGGTTCAATAACGCGAATACGAAACGGCTCTGGTAAGTGTTTAAAGTTTTCCATTTTATTTTCCCTAAAAGGTCATTTTTTGAATATTTTTAAGGCATACAGATGGGTTGAAATAAAACAGTGCCTTCCCAAATCTAAAATTTAGAAATAAACGCACTGCGGTAAATACCTGACTTATTGCTTGATCAACACCAGAGGTGAGTTATCGAACAAAATAAGTCTCTGATTTACTGTTCTGTATGCTTGATATTTGGTTCGGGCTAATCGAGTGGTACTGCTTTTAGACGTAATAGCAGTACAGTGCACATTGCTGTGCGCCCAATAAGAAGTGTTATTGCGCAGGGAAAAAGAAGGCGATTTTAAAATCGAGGGTTATCCAATTAGCGATATGGTTTGTAGACAACATACTAAGTCACCTTGATAGAACTAAGTAAACAAAACAATCTAACTAAGCAACCTAAAACAACGCGAACGTTTTTAAGTTGCTGATGGTTGATGCATCTATATCGAAGCATCGATTCGATATTCGTTTAGCAAAATACAGACCAACTTATATCTCATTGTTTTGTAAAGAAATCACCTTTAGTTCCTTCTGGTGATGTAGAGGTGGTGCACCATTGTGAAACGTACTTGTTCTCTTTTGAGGCATTACAAACGAGGCATTACAAACAGTTTGATTGAAAAGAGTTGAGTTGCTGACACGGCCTCCAGTGTTCAATCTGCTTAAACTGGAGCAACCACACATTAATATCTACTCCAATTATCAAACAAGCTGCGTGGCGCTCCATATTTTCCCAGAAGATCGTTCAACTCATCCCCTTAGATCCTCACTTTTCAAAATGATCAAAAGTTGCTTTACTAAAACTGTACCGTACAGTACAGTTTGTGCGAATCATTAGTTGAGGTGTTCAGTATGAAAAAGAGAGCCATCGCATTATTGCTTGTTTTTGGATCATTATTCGGCGTTGGTTACAGCTTGTATCAGCCGAACATAGTTAAGACAGACAACGCTTACGTCCATTCTGACGTGACAGCGGTTTCACCAGAAGTCGCAGGACAAGTTAGCCAGCTATTCGTCAAAGACAACCAATGGGTGAGCAAAGGTACGCCTTTGTTTTCAATTGACGACGAGGATTTCATCGCAAATCTGGAGATCGCAGAATCGGCTTTAGACGTCGCCAACGCAGCAATCACAGCGAACCAGACCAAAACGGAAATGCAATTAGTCAAAATTGAACAGGCGAAGCAAAGCATTACTAGCGCAAGAGCTAATTCCGATCATCAGGCTGCGGAGTTAGAGCGCTTGTCACGTCTGGTACAAAAGCAATCAGTCAGTAAGAACCAATTTGAAGCGCAAAGAACGCGAGCCATCGAATCGCGCAGTCATTTAGAATCGGTTAAATTGGCGTTAAGCGCAGAGCAAAAGCAATATGAGGCATTAAAAACCGAGAAAAAGCAGCTTATTGCACAACAGAAACGAGCTCAGGCAAATCTGAAACTTGCTAAAATTGCGCTAGCGAGAACGGTGGTAAAAGCGCCATTTGATGGTTTTATTGCAGACAGACAAGTGCAGGTTGGTAAGTTTGTTCAGCCTGGTATGGGGCTCATCGTGATGGTTCCGGACTATGTTTGGGTAGAAGCCAATTTTAAAGAAACTCAGTTAGAAAATGTCATTGAAGGACAGAACGTTGAAGTCGTTTTGGATATGTTCCCTGACAAGCCACTGCATGGCAGAGTTGCTTCGATTACACCTGCAACGGGTGCGCAGTTTAGTTTGCTCCCGCCACAAAATGCGACGGGTAACTTTGTCAAAGTCGTTCAGCGCGTGCCAGTGCGAATTGAGTTAGATATTCCCCAAGAGCTGAGACAGCGTATCTATCCGGGCCTGTCTGTCGAGGTAGCGATTAAAACCGAAAAACAAGGTTAAATTGCCATGAAGTCACGTATCCGTTTATTGACTTGGGTGTTATTCGCGCTTGCGGCATTTGGTATTAACTCCGTGATGTTTAGTGAGCTTTCGTATGAAATGGCGGCGACTGTAGGTTTGTCTCTTGATGAAACAGAGCTGGTTAAAATCGGATTTATGATTGCCCAAGTGTTGGGCTTTATCTGGGCACCGAAGTTGGTTCGTCACTGGTGTGCTTACCGGATTTTGATCACTGCTCTGCTCATAGAGATAACGGCAAGTATGATCTTATACTGGCAACTGCCGAGCCCATGGTTATTCAAACTGACTTGGCTGTTCGTTGGCTTTTTCATGAGTGTATTGCTGGTGGTGGTTAATCTCTTTTTGCTCGATGTGTTTGAGCAACGTTGGTTGCCCGTAATCATTGCTTTGACTTTAGTCTTCTCGACGTTGGTGCCGATGGGTTTGTATCCTTGGTTAATGGCACATGTATTGGAGCGATTTGACTGGTCGCTATTTTGTGTTCTATCGGCATGGTTGTACTTTTCAGCGCTTATTCTTGTGAGTATTTACAAACCTGAACCAGTTAACATGGTCGAAAAGCATAAATCGCATGTTGGTGTTTATACTATTGCAGCGTTAGCCACAGGTTTGGTCGTTTATCTGTTAATGCGAGGCCGTTACTATAACTGGTTAGATTCAGAGGCGTTTATTCAACTTACGCTGGTCGCGACCGCATTAGGGCTAAGCCTGATTTACCTCTTAGTTAAAAGACGGCGTTTAAATACCGCGTCATCGCAATTGCATAATACGCTGAAAACCAATGTCTTTATGTATAACGCCTTTTTGGCGGGTTTTGCTGTAATGGCGAGTTCTGCGCTGTTTGGGAATTTCCTTAAAATGGCGTTGAACTACAATCATCTGAACGCTGGGTATGCGCAGTTGCCATTCTTCTATGCGATGATTGTGGGCATGCTGCTGAGTGTGATGGTGTTTTACCTAAGACGAACGCTGGTTGATGCGGTTGTTCCATTAGGTGTTTTAATGATCTTGCTCTCTGTATATCGATTCAGTCTGCTACCAAGTGAGGCCGGGCCGGAATCGTTGCTTTTACCTATGCTTTTGCGTGGCTTTGGGGTAGGGATGCTGAACGTGTCGGTAACCATTGCTGTGTTAACCTATTTTAAAAATCATGAGCGCCTTGAGGGGATTTGTAACTTCTACTTGTTCCGAACCATGGGCAGTGTTATCGGCGGTGGATTTTTTTCTGGCGTAATTCAGACTCATAGTGCACAAGCATCGGGTGAAATAGGGCGAACGTTAGAGCAATCGAGCCATGCCTTTTCTGCTTATGAACAGGCACTTACCAGTACGATTCTCACTCATGGACATTTGCCTAATTCCTCCATGGGAGCGGGCCAAGTGGTTGCTGTCGTCAAAGAGCAAGCCACGACTTTGGCATTAAGCAATTCATTGATTATGTTTATTTTCTCGATTTTGGCGCTGGCCCCAGTGCTCCTTATCGGCAAGAAACTGGTAGCAAAGCGAGAAGCGAGTCTAAACTAGGGTTTTTTTAAGTTGAGGCATAAGCCGACTTCCATGTTCGAAGGCGGCTTCTGCCTTTAATAAGGAGTTACGCTGATTGTTGCTGGTAGAGTGAGAGAAAAGCGGTGACGGCTTTACGAGCATGAGTATTCAACTCTGCATCACTGGGTAACTCAAACCCCAATAGCGCCTTGGTCTGATAATCGAGTTTGATTAGAGCGAGGAGTTGCCCGCACGCGAGATCTGGATCGTCGATGTCTAATTGTTGGCTGACGACGTCTGTCTTTAAAAACTCAATTAAGTGTTGATGAATCCGCATCGGACTCGTTTGCCAAAACTGCTTTGGTATTGAGTCGTGCTGATAAAAATCGGCAGAAATAATTCGGTAAAGTGACAGAACAGGGTTGGAACAAATTCCGCGTAGATACTTCTTGGCGAAGTCTTCTAACGTTTGTTGTAGCGACTCATTTTGTTGAGTAGAAAGCTGGAAAGCCGACTCTAAACTGGTTTGAGTGTTGTGCGCCAACACTTCTGTAAATAGACCTTCTTTATTGGAAAAATAGCGGTATAAGGTTTGCTTTGAACCACCGCAAATGGCGACTATTTGGTCCAATGACGTTTCTTTGTAACCTTGCGTAATAAAAAGCTCAGTGGCTACTTCGATGATGCGAATTCTTTTTTGTTGAGTGGACGCGCGCATAACAAAACCTAGCTTAAATCAGACTGTTCAGTACAGTACCACTATTGGCAAGGAGAGACACATCTTTTTGTCTTGCGGTACAAAAATGGCGACCTGATGTCGCCATTTCGTAAAGTGCTATTTTAACGTCGATAGTACAAAGAAATACGATTTCCATCGATTTCCTGAACGACAAAACGAATCTCATAAATATCGCTTAGTACCGCTTCATCAATGACTTCGTCTACAGTGCCCGCCTTAATGACTTCACCCAACTTCATTGCGACAATATGGTCAGAGTAGCAAGAAGCAAAGTTTATATCGTGAATTACGATCACCACGGCTTTGTTCTTCAGTTTAGCTAACTTGTGCAGTGTACTCATGATATCGACGGAGTGCTTGATATCGAGGTTATTGAGTGGCTCATCAAGAAAAATGTAATCGGTGTCTTGTGCGACGACCATCGCAATAAACGCCATTTGTCTCTGACCACCGGACAGTTGGTCAATAAAGCGATCTTGCAAATGGTCGATTTCAAGGTGCTGCATAGACTCTTCAATGATGCGATGGTCTTGTTCTGTTAAGCGCCCCTGAGAGTATGGGAAGCGCCCGAATGCGACTAAATCACGCACAGTAAAACGCATATTGATATTGTTGGACTGACGCAGCACGGAAAGGCGCTTGGCCAAATCTTCCGTGTTCCATTGGTCGAGCGGTTTGTCACCGATCACGACGGTACCAGCATCGCTTTCTGTCAGGCGACTTGCCATGGAAAGCAGGGTACTTTTACCTGCGCCATTTGGGCCAATAATACTGGTCACTTTACCAAGTGGGAAAAGGGCATCAGCATTTTTTACCACGTATTTTTCATTATATTTTTTACTTAAACCTTGAATACGGATCATGTGATGTACCTTTAATCGAATTTATTTTTCATAAGTAGAACTAAGAAGTAACCGCCGCCAAAAAAGTTGATGATGACACTGATGGTGGTATCGAAATCGAATAGGTTTTCAACTACCCACTGGCCACCAGACAGCAATACAACAGACAGTACAGAACTGGCGACGATCAGCAGGCGATGCTGGTAACCAGTGAAAATTTGACGCGTCAGCGCGACAACAATTAAACCAAAGAACAGGATTGGACCAATCAACGCGGTGGAGATAGACACCATCAACGTGATGATGAACATCACCTGCATCGTCAGTTTGTGTGTGTCGATACCTAAACTCTTGGCATTGTCCACACCCAGCCACATCACATCCAACTTATGTGAGATACGAATTAAATAAGCGCCGCAAAGCAACATCGGAGCGACACACCAGTAAACCAGTTCACCGTTTATGTTGTTAAAGCTGGCAAACATGGAACCTTGAATGAAGTTAAACTCATCTGGGTCTGTCACCATAGTGAAGAAGCCAGTAATACTGCTGAACAAGCTGCTAAGCACGATACCAATCAATAACAGGGTGAAGATGTTGCGCTGACGGCCTCTGAAGTAGAAGCTGAATAGGGTCATGGCACACACAATCATGATGCCTGTAGACAGGACGAAATTGAGTTTGCTGTTGATGACCCAAACACTCAGGCCACCAAACATTACCACCAATACCACCTGAATCATCACGTACAGGGAGTCAAAACCGAGAATTGAAGGAGTGAGGATTCGGTTATTAGTGATGGTCTGGAAAATCAATGACGATGAAGCAATGGCAATTGCTGCCAATACAATCGCCAGAACTTTAGGCACACGACGAGACAAGAAAAATTGGTAGTTGTCCGGTGTTAAACCTTTGCCGATAAATACGGCGCATATCAGTACTGCGACAGCCGCGAGTACGATGACTTTAATGGAATCACGCATTCGCTTTGTCTCTCAATACCAGGTAAATGAAAACAGAACCGCCTAAGATGCTGATGATCATCGATATAGGGATTTCATAAGGGAAGATAATCAAACGGCCTAAAATGTCACAGGTCAGTACCAGAATGACGCCTGCATAGGCAGTCCAAGGCAAGTTGCGACGCATGTTATCGCCGATAAATATCGACACAAGGTTCGGCACGATAAGACCCAGGAACGGAATCATCCCCACGATCATCACGACAGACGATGACAATACCGCGACCAAGATAACGCCAATAAGTACGATGCGCTGGTAGTTTAAGCCGATGTTTTTCGCGAAACTCTCACCAACACTGGCAGCACTAAAGCGGTTGGCATAAGCGTAAGCTAGCACCGATACAGGGAGCGCCAAATATAAAAACTCGTAGTTACCCTGTAAAACAGAAGCGAAGTTCGCGACCGTCCAGGAGCCAAGTGTCTGTACTAAATCATATTTATACGCGACAAAGGTCGTCATAGAAGAGACCACATTGCCATACATGATGCCGATCAGTGGTACTAAAACTGTGTTTTTGAACTTCAAACGCTGTAGAAAGCGAACAAAAATCACCGTACCAAGCACAGAAAAAGCGAAGATGGTAATGAGGTGAACCCAGCTGCTCATATCGGCAAAGAAGATCAAAGCGATGATGTAACCGAACATTGCCCAGTCCACGGTGCCAGTTGTTGACGGCGCAGCGAAGCGGTTCTGAACAATTTGTTGCATGATCAATCCAGCAATACTCAAACCTGCGCCGGCTAAAACAATGGCAATTAATCGCGGCAGTCGACTGACTAACAAGATGTTCAAACTGTGACTGTCACCAGCCAAAATTTGCGAGATTGATACGTTCGCTACCCCGACTAGCAATGAGATGCCAGCGAGGCTGATGAGCAAAGCAAACGCCAAAATATGATGTAATTTCATAGTGAAGATTTAGGTTTATAAATACGACAATGACCTTTCACGCCATAAGCGGAAAGGTCATTTTTATAGGGTGATTAACGTGCGCTTATTAGTTAACAACGACTTGGTTTAGCTCTTTAATCATGGTTTGAGTTGAGTGGTAACCGCCAGCAGTCAAGTACCAGGCCGCCGGGTCAATAAACATCACGCGACCATTTTTCGCTGCTGGTGTTGATTTGACGAGGTCGTTATCAAACAATGCTTTCGCTTTACCGTTGCTCTGGCCAATAGCCTGCTCACGATCTAAAACCAACAGAACTTCTGGTTGTGCATCGGCAATGTATTCAAATGAGATCAGGTTGCCGTGATTACCGGAGACGGATTTTACGTTTTGAGACGTTGATGGCGCGAAACCAGCTTCATCATATACAAACGAGAAACGGCTCTTTTCGCCGAACATAGCTAGGCTATTGCCGCTGTTCGAAACAGTTAAAGCGCGAGGAGGATGTTGTGCCACTTTACTGTGAAGCGTATCTATTTGACCTTGAACGTCTTTGATCAATTGATCCGCTCTATCGCTCTTTTCGAAGATTTCGCCTAGTGTACGCCAGTGTTTTTGTGTGGTTTTCCAGTAGTCTTTGGTATCAATCTCGAACATGTACGTTGGTGCGATGTCTTTTAGATCTTTATAGATGGTCGCCATGCGCGCTTCTGCAATGATCAGATCAGGTTTCAACGTAAACAAGGTTTCGAAATTCACTTCTTTCACGCTGCCTGTGTTTTCCACAGAGTCGCCTTTGTACTTTTCCAGTGTGGTTGGAAGTAGTGTCTTTGGTACGCCAATTGGTGTAACACCCAGAGCATCGACGTAATCAAGGCTGCCGTAGCCGAGAACGACTACGCGTTTCGGTACTTCATTAATTTCTACCGATCCCATGCTGTGTTGGTAGGTTTTTGCGAATGCCCCGATAGGCGCTAATGCCAGTAGTAGCGCACTTGTTGCTACACGAAGAGAAGTTTTACCAAACATAATGATTCCCAAAAAGGTCTATAAGTCAGTCATCTAACTGGAAAGCGTTTAAAAAAGAAAACAGAGCAAAAGATGATCTGAAAGTACTGAAACTTAAGTTGATTAAAATCAAATAAGAATGATTATTGATTGCAGACACGTTATCAGATAGGTTATAACCAGCAACTGAATTGTCAGAATAGTGAGTATTCAAAAAGTGAATTTAGCCCAGGTAGATTTAAACTTACTGTTTATTCTCAAGAGCTTACTTGAAGAGAAACACGTATCTAATACCGCAGTTTTGTTGAATATGAGCCAACCCTCCGTCAGTCGGTCTTTACAAAAGTTGAGAAGTTTGTTTAACGACGAGCTACTTGTGAGAACCGCTCATGGCTATGAGTTGACTCCCAAAGCCGAAGTCATCAAACAAGATCTAACCACTGTGCTAACGGGTTTAGAGAAGTTAATGCATGGTCAGTCTTTTGTTCCGGAGAAGAGTAAAGGTACGATACGCTTCTATGGTTTAGTCCCTCAAGTGACTATGTTATTGCCTAGTGTGATTTCACGTATTCGCCAAGAAGCACCCAACATGATTGTCGATGTCGACTCTATTCCTAAAAGGCATTTTGATGGTTTGATCACGGGGGATGTGCATTTTGTGCTTTCTACCGCTTCGCCCCCTAGTTCTGAGCAAAACTTGTATCGCATGAAAGTTGCAAGCCGCGACTATCGATTCTTGATGAGCGAGTCCCATCCGTTAGCGGATGTTGAAGATTTGACGATAGACATGTTACTTGAATGCAACTTTGGCCAGATTTCTCTTCAGGGCGGCAAAACGCTGTCTATTTACCATCGGTTTGCCGAACTTGGTGTAGTGGATAAGAGCCGAAGTTTGTCGATACCCATACAGCTTTCCAATTTTAATGCAGCACCAGCCATTGCTGAAGAGACGGATGTGATATTCCATTTGCCGACCCCATTTGCGGAAGGGGCATGTGTTGGACGTAAGCTGATCACGAAAACGGTACCCGAAGAAATTCGTCTTGATAGTGAATCGGTTTATCTCTATTGGCATAAGCGCTACCACAATGATCCGATGTGTAACTGGGTTAAGTCCTTGTTTAAAGAAATATACGGGTCCATCGAAAGTGAATGATTAAATTTTTAGTTATTCATTTTCTGCATAGTGGTAATTTACTGTCTGTATACGGGGAGACTTGTTTTAGCAAAATAAAACCTATTTAATGCGAACCATTATCATTATAACTTTCAATAATAATAACAGGTTTTAATATGTCTAAAACTACTCTGGTAGCACCAAAACCATTAGCAGTGGCGATCGGTGCACTATGCGCCTCAATGTCAGTTTTTGCTGATACAACCCCAACCAAAGTCGATGAACAAATGGTTGTGACGGCAACACGTACGCAGATGGAGCTGAAAAGCGCACCTGCGTCTATGTCCGTGATTACGGCAGAAGACATCGAGAATGATCCGGGTATTACGTTAGCGGATATCGTTGCGAACCAAACCAGTGTGGAAGCCGATTACGACAGTACGCGAGCTGGGCGTCAGCAGATTTCTATTCGTGGTATGGATTCAAAATACACTCTCATTATGGTGAATGGGCGTCGTATGAGTTCTGCGAGTGCGATTGTCCGTGGTAACGATTTCGATCTCTCTGCGATTCCAATGGACTCAATCGAACGTGTTGAAATCATCCGTGGTCCTATGTCTGCACTTTACGGTTCAGATGGCATGGGTGGTACGATCAACATCATCACTAAGTCGCCGGAAAATGACTGGAGTTCACAGTTAAGTCTGGATAACGCGACACCAAACGATGGTGATGGTGGTCAAAAGTACACCGTTGGTTTAACCACATCAGGTGCCTTAATTGATGACACATTGTTCGCGCGTTTTTCCGTTTCTCAAACCAGTCGTGATGCGTGGCAGCCATATTCAGGCACTAAGACTGCGCGAGGCGTTGAATATGATCGTTCGGATATCACGGCTTTAGAAGGGCGCGATACGTTAGCGATGTTTGGTACATTGTCATGGCACTTATCCGACACTCAGTTTATTGATTTAGACTTAGGTTACAGTAATGACGAGCGTGACACGGTTGCTGAAAGCGCAACGACGGTCTTGTCTTCAAACTCTCGAGTTCGACGTGATAGCCAGGCAATTTCACATACTGGCTTATGGTCTTGGGGTGATACACAAGTACGTTACTCACGCGAAAACGTTGAGAATATCGATGCGGCAAATGACGGTGTGGATTCCATCGAAGAACTGACACAGATTGTGGAAGCATCGGCAACAACGTATTTTGGCGATAGTCATACGTTCACGTTTGGTATGGACTACCAAAACAGTGAGCTGACTAACCCAGAAAACCTCGTGGGCAACAAAGCAGAAGCTTACCAAGGCGCTGTGTTTGCTCAGGATCAGTGGGAAATGACGGATACTTTAACCGCAACCATTGGTGGCCGTTTGGACAAGCATGAGCAATTCGGTGAAGAGTTCAGCCCGCGTGTTTACCTGGTACACCAAACCACAGATTCACTGGTTCTAAAAGGTGGCGTAGGCAAAGCATTTAAAGCGCCAACCATGACACAAAATAACCCAGACTTTAAGTTGATCAGCTGTAAAGGTAACTGTGACATTCAGGGTAATGAAGACCTGGAAGCAGAGACCAGCATCAACTATGAGCTTTCTGCACTGTACAGTGCGCGTAACTGGGATATTGAAACGGCGTTATTCCGTAACGAGGTTGAAAACCTGATTGAGCAAACCGATGTGTTCTGTGAAACAGGAACGTGGTCAAGCTCTGTTATGAGTTGTATTGACGAGAATGGTGACCCAATTGATCGTGAGCTTTCTAACCCATACAAGTCATTTAAAAACGTCTCAAAAGCCGTTATCCAAGGGGTTGAGCTGTCAGGCAATATCCAGTTTTCTGAGCAGTGGGCAATGTCGGGTAACTACACTTACCTGGATACAGAAGACAAGTCGACTGGTGAAGAGCTGAATGAGCGCTACAAGCACTCGGCATTTGCTCGCCTGAACTGGTATCCAACCAAAGACTTGGATCTGTTTGCGAGCGCTCGTTACCGTGGTGAACGTAAGATTGACTCTGAGCTGACTCAAGACTCTTACACAACGTTAGATATGGGTACGGTATATCATGTGAACGATTCACTGCGCATTCGCGCGGGTATCACCAATCTAACTGATGAGAGTGTGTCGAAAGAGCTTGAAGACATTGGTTATGTTGAAGCGCCACGTACTTACTATGTTGGTATGACAGCAGATTTCTAACCAGAAACTCAAACGATAAAGGGGCGTCGCAGTTTGCACTGTGACGCCCCTTTTCGTTGCCTATTCAGATATTAACTAGCCTGAGTTACTTCATCGGCTATGTGCTCTGTAGGTAGGGATGAACTGAATCCTCGCAGGATATTCATCAATGTAATTGCAGTAAACAGTGCGATGACCAGTGACAGGTGCCACGCCTCACTCAAACCGAACTGGACTAACGTCAAACTCACCAGAGAAGAAGCGATCATTTGGCCACCACCGGACATTGCTGCGGCCGTTCCTGCTTGTTCCTTATAAGGTTGCATGACCAAAGCCTGAGCACACGGCAAAGCAATACCGTTACCCAATATCATCAGTAGTTGCCCCAGCATCAAATACAACGGCTCTACCGGACAGAAGAACAACCATATCGCCGCACTGATATGCAACACCGGCGTACATAGCAGCATCTTTTTGTTGCCAATGATCGGGCGGGCGCGGTTACAAATGGTTGTGCCGCCCAGCATACCCAGAGCGGGAATGAGTGCCCACATCGCGTATTCATCGGAAGTCATACCGATTTGATCCTGCATAATAAATGGCATGACAGACACGGTTGTGATCATCAAACTGAAGTTAAGCCAACTTATGCTAGCAAAGCTCATGAAGTAACGTGAGGTCAGTAGATTTCGGTACTGACGTAACATCGTCTTAGGTGACGGAATGGAAGAACGCTTTGAAATTGTCTCGGTGAAGCGAAATGCAATGATTACCCAGGCGATCGACACATAACCTAACAACGAAATAAACACCATACTCCAGCCGAAATGGAAGTTGATAAAACCACCAATAACGGGTGCCATCAGAGGTGTTATAGAAGCTGCCATCGCAATGTAAGACATCGCGACCGGAAGTTCGCTACCGCTAAAGCGATCACGGGTAGAAGCTCGGGCTAATACAGCGCAGCAGCCAGTACCTAATCCTTGCAGAAAACGCCCCATGACCATGCCAGTAAAAGTCTGGCTCATAAATATGATCATCAGTAGCCCTGACATGGCAATCAGCAGTCCGGTTAACAAGACTTTTTTTCTGCCTAAAGCATCGGATATTGGGCCATAGATAAACTGGGACGGGCCAAAACCAAGTAAGTAAATACTTACTAATAGCTGAGCTTGGTCGAGTGAAATCGAGAAGTCTTTTGCTATCCATGGCAAAGATGGCATCACCAATCCCATACTCAGCTGACCGACACTGATAATCAGGCAGGCGAGTAAAATGGAACGAAAGTTAATGGCATTTTTCATGATGATTCACCATTTGAAAGACCAGATCTTCCACGTGTTCTCATTCCGCCCTCATCGTCAAATTCATTCAGTTTGGCTTTAACGCGTTTTACTGTCGATAAGCTGACATCACACTGCTGGGCAACACTGTGTAGCGTGTTACCTTCAAGCAGTAGTGTTGCGATTTGTTGATGCTTGGCTTTGTCTGCAGGGCGACCGCGAAATTTTTGTTTCCATCTATCGGGCTCACCTTTAATAGCACGTCGACCTTGCTCTGCGGCAAACAAGCGATGCTGGGTTTGTACTTTTCCGTAACCAGACAGCAAGGTGGTCAAGGTCTTGGTTTCAACCGATCCTGGCTCGAAACAAAGTGGCTCGCACACCGTTTTCAGTGTCACGTTTTTATTTAGTAATAGCTCGATGGTATTGAGTGACTGACTGAAATCACGTCCAAAAGTCGTTAGCCACCAAATGATGATGGTATCGCCAGGTTTGATGATTTCGAGTAATTGTTGGAATGACTCACGCTCGGTCGGTGGTATGCAGCCACGCGCTTTGTCTTCAAAATGTTGCGCGTCAGGAGCCGCCGCTTTCAAAATTGATAGGTTCTCGCTGTAAGCACGATTTCGAGGCGAATAGCGAGAATAGAGGTAGGTTGTCATGATGGTTTGCCTCGTAAAGAATTTGGTTCATATAATGTAATGGTTCATAAATATACGCTGGTTCATTAATACTTACAACACCAAATGAACCAAAGATAAGGAAACCAGCAGAAATAAAAAAAGCCAGTCAAAAAATTTTTGACTGGCTTGGTATTAAAACCTAATGGCAGGGGGGGCCGTATTTCATCTTATCTATCTCCTCATTTCTCTGGGGCGAGAAATGAGATAGGGCAGTGGTTAACTAAGAGACGAAACGTTTAAGCGGTTGCTTGCTTATTCTGTTTTGCCTTTTCACGCATGCCCAATACGACGGTCAGGGCAAATGCGGTGATGAAAGAGATAATCATGCCAATGATGTAGTAGCTTATTTTGTCTGGTGAGATAGAGATTATGCCAGGTAAGCCTGCTGCACCAAGTGCTTGCGCTTTCACGTTAAATAGGGTGATAAACGCACTCGCAACGGCTGAGCCTACGATTGCTGCTAAGAACGGGTAGCGAAGCTTCAGGTTCACACCGAACATTGCTGGCTCGGTAATACCCAATAACCCAGTGATACCAGATGGGACAGCGATGCCTTTCATTTTCGTATCGCGCGTTGTGAAACCTACCGCTAATGCAGCTGCGCCTTGAGCGACATTCGACATGGCAGCAATAGGGAAAATAAATGTACCGCCGGTGGTTGCGATGTCTGCCAATAGCTGAGTTTCAATTGCGATGAAGCTGTGGTGCATACCGGTAATAACAAATGGAGCGTAGATAAAGCCAAACAGAGCGCCACCAACAAAACCAGCCGAATCGTATAGCCAGTTCAGACCATCACCCAGCATAAAGCCAAGGTCACGAGTAAACGGACCGACCAAAGTGAACGTCACAAAGCCAGTAATAAAGATAGCCAGCATTGGGGTTAGCAAGTTATCCAATACGGAAGGGATAATTTTACGCAGGCCAAGTTCGACTTTTGCCAGAATAAACGCAGACACGAGTACTGGAAGTACTGAGCCTTGGTAGCCGACTTTTTGGATCTCCAAGCCCAGAATGTTCCAAGTTGGGACCGTGCCCGAAACTGATGCACTGCCGAAGCCCCAACCATTCAGTAAGTCTGGGTGAACCATCAGCATGCCGAGTGCAGCACCCAAGAATGGGTTACCACCAAATTTCTTCGAAGCAGAAAACGCCAATAAAACAGGTAAATAAACAAAAGGCGCGTTGGCGAATGTGTTGATCATGCTCGCTAGGTCTGCCAGGCCTGGGTACGCTTCGATGATCGACTGACCTTCAATAAACAAACCTTGTGCGGTAAGCAGATTGAAAAGACCCATAAGCAGACCGCCGGCAACGATCGCGGGGATGATTGGAACAAAAATATCCGACAGTCCTTTCACTGCACGTTGAACGATATTTTGTTTCTGAGCACCTGCTGACGCGACGTCGTTCGTAGACATTTCGGCCAGGCCAGTCTGTTTCGCCATTTCGGCGTAAACCTGGTTTACAATGCCAGAGCCGAAAATAATCTGATACTGACCAGCAACTTTGAACTGACCTTTAACCCCGTCTAATTCGCCTATGGCTTCTTCATTGACTTTTTCTTCGTCTTTTAGCGCTAAGCGTAGACGCGTAGCGCAGTGAGCAAGTGCTTGTAGGTTATCTTTACCGCCTAAGTGCTCTAGTAATTGTTTTGCTATGACTGGATAGTTCATTGCACACCCCGATTGGTATTACTGAAATTTAAAATGTATCCAAGTGCTATCGCCAATATTACAGATCGCTCATTGTTACTGAATCACCTGTTTTACCACTCGTTATCGAGGGGATGTTTGACTTTATAATACTCAAGCCAACCTGTGTTTGTGGTCTGAGTACCTATTAGCACCTGATTTATCGTTTTTGTATTTTTTGGGAACGTTTGCAAAATGGATTTTTGATGATTATTCACAAGCGGTCAAAACAAAAGACTAAAATGTGTGAGTGTGATCCCCATATTCGTCAACAAAATTCCGCTTAACGAGGGTAAAATCACGTTAATTGACTAGGGATACAGAGCGCTTTCTGCAAACAATCCCAATAAATAAGTGGAATAGGGGCAATATGGCAAGTTTGCACGACGTTGCGCGTTTGGCTGGTGTGTCGAAATCCACCGTATCTCGCGTGATAAACAACGAGTATGGGGTAAAAGAAGCTACCAAAGTGAAAGTACGTAAAGCGGTGGAAGAATGTGGTTACGTAGTGAATCAGGTTGCTAAGGATCTCAAATCTCAGAAGACAAACCTTATTGGCGTGATCGTACCGCGCGTGTCTTCTCATGCTATTTCTCAGGGTGTTGATGGGTTGACCGCTGTTATTGAACGGTCCGGAAAACACGTCTTGTTAGCCAATACACATCAGGTTTATGAAAAAGAAGTTGAGTATATTCAGATCTTTAATCAAAAAAGGGTCGAAGGAATTATACTCTATGCAACGCACCTAGATGCGAAACTAGTGAAAGCCATTCAACAGTCTAATGTACCTGTTGTTCTGGTGGGGCAAGATGGCTCTCTGCATAATGTACCAAGTGTTGTCCATGACGATGTACGTGTTGGTTTTGAAGCGGGTAACCGCCTGATTGCAGCAGGTTGTCAGCATGTCGCTTTCATTGGTGTTCAGGGCGATGACATCGCGGTTGATGCACAGCGTTCTCAGGGACTTGAGCAGGCTTTAGCCTTTCATCAACAATCATTGCTCGTCCATGCCAGAGGCGACTTCACCATAGAGTCAGGCTATCAGCAAGCGCAAGAGTTGATCAGAACCTATCCAGAAGTTGATGGACTGTTTTGTGCGACTGACCGTATCGCCGTTGGTGCTGTTAAGGCACTGCGTGAAATGGGTATAAAGGTCGGTGAACAAGTACGTGTACTGGGTGTTGGTAATGATGAACTTTCGAGCATCAGTATTCCGAGTTTATCTACTTTCAACTATGCCTTTGATAAGGCTGGGGAAAATGCCGCGAAAATGTTGCTTGAACGTATTGAAGGCCGTGGTGAAGAGATGAGCAAAGTGGTGCTGACGTTCCAAAACATCGAACGTGAAACGTGCTAGATGGAAACATCCTTTTAGGGAACGTTCCCCTAAGCTAAAAATAAAAAACCGATGCGAATTAAAGCATCGGTTTTTTATTGTTATTTCATCCAAACAAACGCTTATTCTGCTGAAGGTTTAGCTTTCGAGTTCGGTTGGTAATGTAATATCACCATTGACGTCGGTGAAAGCAGCACTTCGCCTTCAGCGTGGCCTGGATTTAAGTTGCGTACATTGGTATCACAAATCGTTATCCAATTTTGTTTGCGATCATTTGGCAACTTAAAGCGCGCAGTCGCATTGGTTTGGTTGATTAAGTACACCAACTCTTGCCCGTCTTTGCCAATCCCAAGGTGAAGTGCAACAGAGCTAAGCCGGTTCCAGTCATCATGTTCCATTAAGTGGCCATCAGTTCTTCGCCAGAAAATACGATTGTTATTGCGGCTGTCACCACTGAACGAACGAATAAATGGCACCATGTATTTCTTACGATTGGCAACCATTTGCGACATCCAGACTTTGAAATGTTGCTTACGCTCTGTTTGGCTCCAGTTTAACCAACTGGTTTCGTTGTCCTGACAGTAGGCATTGTTATTACCTCCCTGTGTATGAGACAGCACATCAGCGGTTAGGATGTGAGGAATGCCGAATGAAAACAACAAGCTCGCGATCAGATTACGTTTCTGCTTTTCGCGAGTCGCAATGATCATCAAGTTTTCCGTCTCACCTTCTACACCGTAGTTTTCTGAGCGGTTATCACCGTGTCCATCGCGGTTCTCTTCGCCGTTGGCTTCATTGTGTTTGTGTTTGTAGGACACCAGGTCTTGCAGAGTGAAGCCGTCATGATAAGTGATGTAGTTGACGGTCAGTTTGTAAGGCCAGTTTGCAGCGCTATAGATATCTCGCGAACCCATCAGGCGAGTCGCGAACTCTTTTAAGTAGCCTTGATCTCCGCGCCAGAAGCTACGAGAGATGTCACGAAGCTTATCGTTACATTCATTCCAGCCAAACGGAAAGTTACCCACTTGGTAGCCGTTAGGGCCGATATCCCAAGGCTCTGCGATTAACTTGGTTTCACGAAGAATAGGATCTTGTGCCACCGCTTTGAAAAATGCCGCTTCAGGGTTGTAATTGTCTCCCTGACGGCCAAGTGTGGCGGCCAAATCGAAGCGGAAACCATCCACTTTGAACTCACTAACCCAGTAACGAAGCGTATCCATCACTAAGTTTAGAGCCGGTTGATAAGTGAGATCGACGGTATTGCCACACCCGGTATAGTTAGCAAAGTGGGTGCCATGCTTAATGTAAAAACGTGAATCTAGGGCTTTGAGGTTGAAAATTGTTGGGCCTTCGCCGCCTTCAGCGGTGTGGTTATAGACCACATCAAGAATGACTTCGATCCCGTTTTTATGAAGCTCACGAATGGTTGTTTTTAGCTCTGTAACCGCGTCCTTTTTCGCATAGCGGGGATCAGGGGTCATGAACAGGTAGGGATTATAGCCCCAGTAGTTCGCTTTCTTCATTTCGAGTAAATGGGGCTCGTGCATACACGCGGCGACAGGTAGCAACTGCAACGTGTTAATGTTCTGCTGCCTATAGAAAGCCAACATCTCTGGTGTAGACAAACCGAGATAATGTCCTTTCTTGGCGGCATCAACTTTGGGGTGAAGTTGAGTGAGACCTTTTACGTGGGTCTCGAATAGCACCATTTCTTCTCTTGGGATTCGCGGGTGTTCCGTTTTCTGCCAGTCAAAATCATCTTTGATAACCACACACTTTGGCATATCAAAGCTTTTCTTTGCAGAGTAAGGGGGCTGGTAATGGAGCGCCTTATCGATTGATTTCGCGTAAGGGTCCGAGATGAGCAGCGGTTCATCATTATGGGAGACGATGTAGCCGTACTTCTGACCAGCCTTAACTTTTGGAATAAAGGTGTGCCGTATACCAGCGTATTCGCCTGGTAAATCGTGCAGCGTGTACTTGTCGTCGTCGGAAAACAACGCCAGTTTTATGTCTTTATTCTCGGGCGAATGAATAGAGAAGTTACAGCCTTCTTTATTCAGTGTTGCACCCAAGGGGTATGGGCGAGATCGAAATTGCGTCATCTGAGATTCTTTATTTAATAATTATTGCTACCTATAGGAAACTATAAGTTAAAAACTTTGTCTTACTAAGGTCAACAGCCTTAATTACAAAACAAGATAAAATATTCATGTAATTTAATTACTTTAAATATTCACTTTTGTGTTTAAAATTTGATCCTCCTATCATTTTGTACGAGTCCATAAATAAAAATACTTACGGACTACGCCCTATATCCGTGATATAGCTAGATGAAACGCCATACGGTATATTTTCTACGCCTTTCTCATCCCCCTTAATTTAGTTTAGGGCGGAGGAAGTCATCCTTGTACGCCTCGGGTAATCTCGATTCTGTTGAAACAAACGGGGACTTGTTCCCATCTTACCTCTCTTTCTCTAGGTGAAGTTAAACTGCCTTTTATTCATCTTTAGAGCGAGCAGGGAAGACAGAATTATAAATACCCTTAATGGAGTTAAGAATGAAAAAAGTAAGTGTAATTGCTGCAGCAGTGGCTGCTTCTTTAGCTGCTGGCTCTGCATTCGCAGTGGATTTTCATGGTTACATGCGTGCTGGTGTTGGCGTGAGTGGTGACGGTGGCCAACAAGTAACATTTGAAAAGAACAAAATTGGTCGTCTTGGTAACGAAGGCGATATCTACGGTGAAGTACAACTAGGCCAAGAAGTTTACAACAACAACGGTAAAACGTTCTACGTAGACTCTATGGTTGCAATGACTTCTAACGGCTCTAATGACTGGGAAAGTACTTCTACTAACTGTGGTTTAAACGACGCTGGCGACGCAGTTGAGTGTGTTGATGATGCACAGTTCGCTCTACGTCAGTTCAACGTTCAAGCAAAAGGCCTGCTAAACTTCGCTCCTGAAGCAACACTTTGGGCAGGTAAGCGTTTCTACCAACGTCACGACGTTCATATCTCTGACTTCTACTACTGGAACATCTCTGGTGCTGGCGCGGGTATCGAAGGTATCGAAGCTGGCCCTGGTAAACTATCTTTCGCATGGGTTCGTAACGACCGTTCAGACATCACTGATGAAGGTAACGACGGCGATGCAGCAAACGTTAACACGCTAGACCTTCGCTACGCAGGCCTTTCTCTATGGTCAAATGCGTCTCTAGAAATGGGTCTGGATTACGCAATCGTAAACGAAACTGAAGATGCGTCTAACAGCACTAAAGATGCGAAAAACGGCGTTATGGTTACTGCTGAGTTGACTCAAGGTCTAGACTCTGGCTTTAACAAAACAGTATTCCAATACGGTACTGAAGGTTACTCTAAAGCATTCGCATTCTACGGCGATGGTAGCTGGTACGGTGCAGAAGCTAACGACGGTGCAGACGGCTACCGTATCATCAACTGGGGTGTAATTGGCCTAGGCGACAACTGGGAACTTGGTCACCAGTTAGTGTACGGTGTTGGTAACGACATGTGGGATGGTCAAGACAAGTGGGAAACATTCTCTGTAGTTGCTCGCCCAATGTTTAAATGGGATGAAAACAACAAGACTATCTTCGAAGCGGGTTACGCAATCGACGACAACGATGGTTTCGAAAGCACTTACGGTAAGATGACTGTTGCTCAAGCTTGGTCTGCTGGCTCTAGCTTCTGGGCTCGTCCAGAAATCCGTCTATACGCGACTTACCTAACAGCTGACGACGACAACGATACGCAAAAATTTGACGGCGGTCGTTCAGACGATACATTCCAATTTGGTGTACAAGCTGAAGCTTGGTGGTAATCATCTAGCCACTAAGTCCTAAATTGTCCTAGAATGATACAGCCAGAACCTATCTGGCTGTATTTATTTCAAAAACAATAAAAAAGTCGAGGTAGACAGTAATGAGAAAATGGCTTGCTCCCGTACTGCTGGGCATGTTGGCGTCTGGCTGTGCGTCTGTAGAACAAGTAGAGATGACTTCTAATGACCAGCAACAGGTGATCACCCAGTCCGGTGATATTCAATGGGTACCGCTTGATGTACCTGTGGTTACTGATTTTGCTTTGACTGATAAAAGCCAAATGCTACTGGATGGTAACAGTGCAGGTGCTATCGCCGCGTTTGCACTTCCGGGAAACCGTGGCAGTCTCGATTTACAACTAGAGACATTCGTTAGCACTGACCTTCAATTTTACGCACCAAATGTAATCGTGGTTAATGCGGACGGAAAAACCGTTTATTCAGCAGATTTTTCAAAGTTTGAGTACGTACCTGCAAAAATGTTGGATAACGACAAATTCGTACTCGATCTCAATGTTATTCCTGACATGAGTGGTAATGACCTTCATGTGTTGATTTACACCACTTCCGAAGATTTGAAAGGAAGTACTCAGATTCTGCATCCGGCGAAAGCCTATGCTAAAGCGCGTCATACTCAGCCGCCAGATATTGCTGATCCATTTGCAAAGCACAGCCCTCTTGGTCAGTTCCGTCTATCGGTAACTGCAAATGATATCGTTACGACTAAGATTGTTGCGAAAAACGATAATATTCCAGAAGGTGCGGAATTAACCGGTTACTACCACCGTGCAATTGAAAGAGCAGTATCCGAAGACAATATTCCTAAAGCCTTAACCTTGCTCGATGAAGCGAAAGAGTTAGGTATAGAAGGCGCGCAAGATGTATTTGTTAAAGCGGTAAATAGCAAATAATCGAATAAAAAAGGCCAGTGCAATGCTGGCCTTTTAAATAATAAATTAACGTTTAAATATTTACCCCTACATACAGTTACCTCATTCACATATTTATTTTTATCCTTTTGTTTTTAATACTAATTAGAGTAATAATTAAACAATATTCCTAACCTGACTTTATGCTCGGGGGAATATACCTATCCAAGTAAATAAGCTCAGCAGGATAAAGTTTTCTTACCTCATGCATGAGGGAATCTCAATATTAAACTTTCTCTGTTCTATCGAGCTTTACTAATTAAAAAGGAATGACGTGAATATGAAGATGATGAAGACTTCTCTTGCTGCTGCCTTACTTGTTGCTTTAGTTGGTTGTCAATCTACCTCTGAGTCTGAAACGGCTGCGCAGCCTGTTATGAATATGTCTGATGCGGAAGCGATTGCATTCATGCAGGCTTGTGATAACCCAGATAGTGCAGACAAAGGACCAATTAAGAAACCGTTATTTGTCGTTGGTACATTTGCAGATTCTGACTGGAAACATGTGCCTCAGCGCCAATATAATTACAAAGGAAATAATATCTACCAAGCTGTGACTCAAGAAAAATCAGGCTCATTTAAAATGCAGTATGCAACAGAGTTATGGTTCCCTCAGTTTACGGCTAAAGGCAATCGAATGAATGTTGGCGAATTAACGCCATTAACATTTGGTGGTTACGGTACAGATACTTCAGTTGATATTAAAGAAGACGGGAAATATGTCTGGAGCCTTCAGTTTGAAGGGGAAGGTAAACCTCTTCATGTCATGGTAAATAAGTGCCAGTAATATTCTATTAAGTTAGCTTAATTTGATTTTTATTTAATTAGCCCCTGCATGTGAAAAATGCTGGGGCTAATTTTTTGGGAGATTATACGTGAATAAACGACTATATCGGTCTTTTCTGGCCTTAGCCGTAACAGGCGCTCTTTCGGGCTGCAATTCATCTGATGGTGATAACGGAGCAACTTTACCCGAAGTCAGTAACTATGCTTGCCAGACAAATGTATTGGAGCAAAGTAATCAGCTTCGGACTTATCAGATCATGGTTGAAAGCTTTGTCGATGGCGATACGAGTATTGGTTATTCCACGGGATATGGCACTAGTCATCACAATGGTGACCTGCAAGGTATTATTGATTCACTGGACTACATCCAAAGCTTGGGGATGAATGCAATTTGGCTAACGCCAATTTTTGAGTCTGAAGCCATTGATGGGCAAGATGACTGGGCTGATCGTCTGGATGCCACGGGGTACTATGCGACGGATTACTTTACTATAGATCCACACTTTGGTGATTTAGAAACCGCAAGAACGCTGGTGGAAGAAGCACACAGACGAGGCTTGTATGTCTTTTTTGATGGTGTGTTTGGTCACCATAAAGCGGGGTTAATTAAACCTTCTCCATCCGGCTTGCTACCATCTGGATCAAATAACCCTGTTGATTATCCACAGAGCCTTGAATTTTATAAAGAAGTGGCGACTTATTGGATCAACGAGCTCAAGATAGACGGATGGCGTTTAGATCAGGCTTATCAGGTACCGACCGACGCTTGGGCACAACTGCGTAAAGCGGTGGATCAAGCCTCGCAAAACGTGACATACACCAATAGTGACGGTGAGCAGGTGAACCCTCTTGGCTACATGGTGGCGGAAATCTGGAAAGGGGAATCAGATATAGCAGATGAAGCCTATGGCACAGAAAGTGATCCTGCCTTGTGTTCTGCTTTTGATTTTCCGATGCGTTACCGCATTGTCGAAACGTTAGCCGTAAACGAAAGTGGTGTAGGCGGCAGAGGGGCAGACTGGCTGGATAATGGTTATCTTACGCATCAACAGTACCCAAGTCATGCACAACCTAACTTAATGATAGGCAATCACGATTTAGTGCGCTTTGGTGATCTATTGCAACGGGGTGGGATTGCAGATGTGAACGATGCAGAATATTGGTTACGCCATAAAGCGGCATTTGCTTTCCAGGCAGCTTACTCGGGGCCGATCACTTTATATTACGGAGACGAAATTGGCGACCAAGTCGATGGTTTTGCAGCAAAAGAAGACATCAATACTTGTGCTTTGGCGGGATTATGTGATGACCACGTTGCCAGAAGCAGCGCGAAAATTGAAGGTATTACCGCAACTTTAGATGCTAATCAGGCTGATCTTAAAAGTTATGTTCAATCTCTGATGACAATGCGTGCTGCGCACCCTGCGTTATATGAAGGTTCTCGCGCTAACCTGTTGTCGAGTAATGGCAGCTATGTCGACTTAAAGACAGCTGGTACCGATCAGGTATTGTTTGCGTTGAACACGCTAGAAAGTGCAAAAAACGTAATACTAAGTGAGGAATCGGTAGGGAGTAATAGTGCTCTGGTGGATCTGTTAACCAACGAGACCATTACGTCAAGCAATGGCCAGTATCTAATCTCGATGTCGCCGTTACAAGCTCGATTCTTTACCGTCTCTGAATAAAACTTCTGGACGCTTTTCTCTGAAGCCAAGTGCGATTGTCAATCTGAAAAGGCATCCTTGGCTTTTTAGTTGTCTGCTCAAGTGGGAATCCCAGCCAAATAAACAATGGGTTATATGGGCTTATAAAAACACAAAAAAAGGGGAAGCATGGCTTCCCCTTTTTGTATCGTAAATGACTTAGTTTTGCGTCACTGTCACGATTGGTGCTGTTGTATCAGCGGCATTGAAGTGGAAGTTATAGCTTCCGTCGGCTGGTACCGTGATACTGATGTTACCGCCACCAGACTCCATCGTTAATGGTGTACCGAATTCAATTGCGCCCTGACCGCCAAAGTTAGTGGCGTCAGCCCAATCTGAACTTGCGATCTTCATTTCGAACGAGCCCGCAGTCAGGTTGATGTCTAATGAGTAAACATCGTTTGCGACATAGCTGAACTTCGCGCTTTCAATCGCAGCCCAGTTAGCGTCTGTCACATCACCGCGTAGGTAAAGTGCCGTTTCGCCAAACGTTGGTGCGTCTGCTGATTTTGTTACCGAAACAACTGGTTTTTCTACGCTGTCATCTTGAACGTTAAGTGCATTAAGGATGAAGGTGTATTTCCCTGTTTCAGTCACAGTCAGTGCACAGTTGTCACCTGTTCCCAAGTCAAGGGAATCACTTGCCTGATCCGCTGCGCTACAACCAATATTTGGGTTCGACCAACCAGTGTCTGCAAATTTGAACTCATGGTCACCAGCTTCCAGTACACCTGTTACAGAGTACATACCGTTACCAATGAAGGTCATTGCCCAGTCTGAGCTATCTGCCCAACCGTTCATTGTTCCTTTCACGTAAACAACCGTTTCACCGTAAGGAGGGATGCTTGATACGTCTTTGTTTGACGTATTCACAGGCAGACCCGCACCTTGCGCGCCAGCTTGAGGCTGTACAAAGACTGCCGTCGTCAGCGCTGGTACAGTGAAGGTTTCTCCAGAGAAGCTTGCTCCTTGAACAACAGCATCCGCAGAGTTTTGCTGTACGGTATGAAGTTCGAAACCGCTCGCACCAGCGATGGTAAACGATTGTGCCTCAGATGATGAGTTAACTACTGCGACAATTGCGTCGTTGTTTGGATCCAGATCCTGACCTGCAGAGACACCGTCATCAATCGACATAACAATCAGACCAGCAACTTGATCTTGCCCAACGTTACGGAAGTCGACACGATTCATCACTTCTTGAGCGGTATCCAGACGGAACAGTTCACTTGAACTACGGATTTTAAGTAGCTCGAGGAATTGCTGCTTGGTTAGCTCAATGTCAGTTGTATCAGGCTTCGCTGTGCTGTCACTGATGATCGTTTTGATAAGATCCCAGTTATCGCCATCTTTGTCTTCACGAGGCAGACCTACGTTCCAGTTGTTGTCGCTACCGTCAAAGAAAACACGGTTGAACCAGTCGCCAGAATCGTAAGAGTCGCGCTGCATTGATTTTGAACGAAGGAGTTCAGAGCCCATGTGAATGAACGGAATACCTTGTCCTAGCATCACGGTTGAAAGTGATACGCTTTGCATACGAGCACGATTAGCCGAGCTGATGCCTGTCGCAATCTTGTACGCGTTGTTATCCCAAAGCGTTTGGTTATCGTGCTTAGAAACGTAAGAGATGTTCTCTGAAGGCATCTTAGTATAGCCAGCAGGCGCGCCGTTGTAGTCTACGTTCTTACCAAGCTTGGTTTCGCCGGTGTAATCGACAAGGATGTAATCTGCCAAGTTACCTGCCATACCCAGACGAACGATATCTTGGTTGTGCAGACGACCATTTACTGCGTCAGTATCTGTTTTGGTTTCTTCGTTTGCGTATGCCGCGTTACCAAAACCCTGATTGTAACGAAGTGAGTGTTTACCATCTGAATCGACACCACCATCAAATGGGCCACCTCCACGAACTGCATCACGTAGGCGATCTGAGAAGGTACCGATCTCTGTACCAGCCATGTTTAGCTGAGTCGCTTGATCGAAGCGTGCGTCGTTAGCCACCTCACCAAAGTCCCAACCTTCGCCGTAGAATAGTGTGTTCGGGTCAATCTCACGGATTTGCTCTAAAGCGTAAACCATTACATCTTTTGGCTGGTGACCCATCAAGTCAAAACGGAAGCCGTCAACTTTGTAGTCTTTCGCCCAAACCTTCAGTGAGTCAACCATCAGTTTACCCATCATCAGGTTTTCAGTTGCGGTGTTGTCACAACAGGTAGAGTTTTCTACGCCACCAGTATTCACGTTTAGACGGTGGTAGTATCCCGGAACGATTTTATCCAGAACAGATTTGTCATTGATGCCAGATGCGTTGGTATGGTTGTACACCACGTCCATCACCAACTTAAGTTCCATCTTATGCGTTGCCTGAACCATCTCACGAAATTCCAGTATACGCTGTGTTCCATTCGGGTTCGTTGCGTAGCTGCCTTCCGGTACAGTGTAATGGAATGGGTCGTAACCCCAGTTGAAGCTGTCTAGCATACGCAGATCGTTCATCAGTTTCTGTGCAGACCCAGATGCAGGATCGTAACCGTTCAGAACATCTTCAATGATTTTCGCATCATCTTCTGATTCACAGACAGAAGCGTCAGGTTTAATGCCACATAGTTTGCCAACGGTATCGTTGATGTCGACGCGGTTGTCTACATTCTCATCGACGGTAGCGATATCAAATGCAGGTAGAATGTGTAGCGTTGTTAAACCTGCATCTTTCAGCGCTTGTAGGTGAGAAACAGACTCACGTTCAGGCTCTGTTAGCGCTAAGTATTTGCCGTTATATGCTGGTGTGCCTTGGCTGTCATTGAAACTGAAATCACGCAAATGTGATTCGTACAATACGTGATCTTCGTCTTTTTCAACGGTTGGACGGTCGTAATTGTTCCAGTCTTGTGGCATTAAGCTAGCGTCGTTCAGGTCGACAACTTGTGAGTAAAGAGAGTTTAGCGACAAGCTTAATGAGTATGGGTCAGTGACCATACGTGTTTCCACAACGCCTGTGGTTGGATGGTAAACCTTCACCTGATAGCGGTAGAACTTGTTTACTACGTTACTTTGTGGCTCGGAAACCCAAATACCCGTTACGCTGTCTTCCGTCATTGTAACGGTTGATTCTTCTTGCAGATTCTCATCGTAGATAATCAGAGAAACGTCTTGAGCCGTTGGAGCCCATAGCTTGAAGGTTGCAGCGCCGCCTTCGACAATCGCGCCCAGTTCCTGACCGATCGCGTTACCAGCATCAGCATCAGCGAATACCGCATCCAGTACGCCTGGTTTTTGCACTTCAGTTGCAGAAATGACATCACCATCAGCGTTGTAAGCCACCATTACGATTTGTGATTTTAGAATCGTACGCAGTGTAGCGTCATCCACATCAATGCCAGCAGCTTGCAGGCTAGATAAGTGACGGAAGCGAGATTTCAGATCATCAGACAAATCACCTGTTTTGCTTAGTTCTATCGCTGTGCCACCAGTGATCTGTTTGTCTTCATCCATTTGGATGTCGTTAGTCAGGCTGTAGTAAAGCTTCATTGAGTCAGCATTTGCTGCCGCTTCCCAAGCAATAGTGTTTGCATCTAACCAGTGTGCTTTCTGGCCATCAACGTCAACTGGTCGCTCTTCGATTGGTTCGTAGAACAGCTCGCTACTGCCGTGGAAGCCAAATACCCCTTTAGATTCGCCAATCTTAGTCAGCTCAACTTTCGAGTTTGCGCTGCCGAAGGCTTTGTCATCACCATTGTGTAAGATGAAGTTCATACATTCGTATGGGTCAGCGGCGTCAGGATCGACTTTAAGTACGTAGTAGGCACCGTAGGTTTCGCTGATACCGTCATATTCGCGAGGCGATGCCCAATCAGTACCACCGCTTGTAATGCCCATGGCATCTAAATCAGTACTGGTACAGCCTTCGCCGTTCCATAGGTGCAGACCCCAGCCCTCGTAGCCGCTTGCTGAAGATGCTGAGGCAACATCACGTTTATAGTAAACAACAACTTCATTCTCTCCCGCAGGGTACAGTCCTGCACTCGGGCTGGTGGTATTGTCGTCGGTGCTGTCACTACCACAACCGCTGATCACCGCGACGGAGATCAAAGGCAGTACGGTTTTGGCAATTATTGATAATTTAAATGTTTTTTTGTCCACGTTTACAAATCCATTTTTATTGAATTGATATAAAGAACGCGTCAGTTCTTCGGCTCAAAGAACGGAAGAACCATACGTCCTATCTGGTGCAAATGCCGAAAGGAAATGTTCAAAGAAATGCTAATACACTGACTCATCAGCAAAATGTGAGAACGGACTGTTTAGTTTTTTACAAATGAAAATTTTCTTACACAGTGGATTTGGTTCACAAATTAACTAATAAAACGGACGCATAGTGAGAGGAGTGACACACACTCAAAATGTTAATTTTGATAGGAGTAGGAAGGGGGGATGACAGGGGAGGAGAATGTCTCAGCCCCAAAAGCGTGACTACCTTCTATAAAAAACCAATCAATAATTTTCGATAAAAAATAAGTTAAGGCGTCTGAGTTTTAATCACGTCATTCTTTACTTCTCAACTTCAGATTTTCATCGGGTAGCCGATATAAAGTCCAAGTGCTGAAACTATTCAGACAAAAGCAATTTAAGGGTTTCCCTATGGGGGAACGTCAATTTATATCATGGAGAACAAGAGGCGGTTTATGAGTAGCATGGGTATTGCCATTGCGGCAACTGTCCTTTCACTTGTCCTGATATTTGTATGGATGATCTCGCTGTCGATGCGAAAACAACGTCTGGAAGCAGAGCGGCAGGCTCGTGAGGCGGCATATCGCAAGGCAATGAAAAAAGCTCGTGAGCAAGAGCTTAAAGAGCGGGAATTTAAGGCTGAAACCGGGCACATACCGACGATTTTATTTCTGGCGAAAGAAGCGGAAAGAAACAATATCAAGCAGGCTTTGTATTGGTACGATAAAGCGGCGAAGCTAGACAACATCAGTGGCATGTACGGCATTGTTCGTATGAGTGAGCGTATGCGTGAAGATGTGGTTCTAAAAGAGCAGGCAAACTTTTGGCGCACTGCGATCGCTGGCGTAGAAGGTGATTTGGAAGCGAAATTTATCACCGGAAAAGCGCTGGTTTTCGGCCGAGGTGTGGAACAAAACGTCGCCAAAGGACATGAACTGATCGAAGAAGCGGCCGACGAGGGTTGTGTCGATGCGATGCTGTATATGGGTGAGTGGCAGTTATCCCCGGAAAATACGTCGGGTCACAATGCCGACGCACTTTATTGGTTTATGAAGGCCGCAGAGAAAGACAGTATCGCTGGGAAAATTCAGGTAGGACTGTGTTACACCAAAGGTATTGGTACTGAAAAAAGCATGCTGAAAGGCCGTTATTGGCTGGAAAGTGCTGCAGAGCTCGGCAGTGCAGAAGCCATGTATTACGCAGGAGAAGCTTGGAAAGATTCGAGCAAAACTGGCAACGCTATTGCCTACATTTGGTTGTTTCTCTCTGCAAGCATGGGGTTCGAAGCAGCTCGAATATTACGGGATAAAGTCGCGGGTAATATCGGCGTTGATGTGGTGGTGGGCTTACAGGTGATAGCCAAACCGCTGCAAAGAATGCTGGCATCTGGCGTGGTAAAAAAGCACTCTATCATTCGTGCGTTAAACAAGGTTTATAAACGTGAGGCGTACTTCCCTAATGAAGATGAGTTAAAAGATGTCATCGCTGATGAGCCTAATTTAGACCAAGACCAGTCAATCGAAGGATACACGACCAACTCTTGTCATGCGTCAATAACAGATGAGGTGGATACAACACCAAAATCATCGTTCTCCTCTCAGCCTTCCAAAGCTGCGCTCGACTTTACCCAGAACTTTCTCCAGCCGTAATGATTGAATAAGCCTCACACTTGAGGCTTTTACTTTAACAGCCTGCAAACTCTTATTTATACAACACGGTTAAGCCGGCACAAGGTTCTGAAGGCCAAATACGGGCATCGGTAAGGGATGGTTAAGAATTGAGTTAAACAATCTTTGCTAGTCGGATACACTAGCGGCTTCGCAAAACTGGCGCTTGCCGCAGTCTTTGAACTATCGATAACAAAAATAAAAGGACAGGTACAATGCAGGGTATCCTCTCTATACAATCACACGTTTCTTTTGGTCATGCTGGTAACAGCAGCGCTGTCTTTCCGATGCAGCGTATGGGTTTTGAAGTGTGGCCTATTCATACCGTGCAGTTTTCCAATCACACCCAATATGCAGAGGGTTGGACAGGTCGAGCGTTTTCAGCCGATGACATCAGTGAGCTTGTTCGTGGTTTAGGTAACATTGGCGCTCTGGAAAAATGCCAGGCGGTATTAACTGGTTACCAAGGAAGTGCAGAACAGTGCCTCGCCGTGGAACAGACGGTCACTCAAGTTAAGAGTAAGAATCCAGACGCACTTTATGTATGTGACCCAGTGATGGGCGCGCCTGATAAAGGCTGTATCGTTGCTCCGGGGATTGCTGAAAACCTGTTAACGCGTCTGATGCCAATGGCAGATGTGATCGTGCCAAATCAGTTCGAACTCAGCCAGTTTGCAGAAATGGAAATTCATACGTTGGAAGAGGCTATTACCGCCTGTCTGCGAGCGCTAGCGAAAGGGCCGAAGGTAGTATTGGTCAAACACCTTTACTGTCTGGATAACGGCAGCTTCAACATGCTACTGGCTATGCAAGATGGTATTTATCTGGCAAAACGCCCGCATTTTGAATTTGCCAAACAACCAGTTGGTGTGGGTGATCTTATCTCAGCGATTTTTACTGCTGGGCTACTCAAGGGCTGGAGCCCGAAACAGGCTTTCCAGCACTGTCATGATGCATGTTATGGCGTACTAAGTGCAACTTTCCATGCTGGTGAGTGGGAATTACAAACAATCGCCGCTCAGCAAGAGTTTGTCGAGCCAGCTAAACATTTCCCAATTGAAGAAGTGGCCTTAGCTACTGTGTAATCAAAGTTGATATAAAAAATGGGGAGCCAATCGGCTCCCCATTTTATTTGTCTATTGACTCGTAATTCGATTATTGCTGTTCTTTTTGGTGCTCTGAACGGCAAACTGCGGCAGTGAAGACAACGTCTGTAGAACTGTTTAGAGCAGTCTCTGCTGAGTCTTGAATAACGCCGATGATAAAGCCGACCGCTACCACCTGCATTGCTACGTCATTCGAGATACCGAATAGGCCACAAGCAAGAGGGATAAGTAGTAGAGAACCACCTGCAACACCAGAAGCGCCACATGCAGATACCGCTGCAACGATACTCAGAAGTAATGCCGTCAATAGGTCAATTTCAATACCCATAGTGTGAACTGCAGCCAACGTTAGTGTTGTGATAGTGATAGCAGCACCCGCCATGTTGATGGTTGCGCCTAGAGGGATAGAAACTGAGTAAGTGTCTTCATCCAGTTTTAGCTTCTCACACAACGCCATGTTCACAGGGATGTTTGCCGCACTTGAACGAGTGAAGAATGCTGTTACACCACTTTCACGCAGACATTGGAAAACCAATGGGTATGGGTTTTGTTTGGTTTTGAAGTAAACGATCGCAGGGTTTACTACCAATGCGATGATAAACATTGCACCTAACAGTACTGCTAGCAGGTGAGCGTAGCTCGCTAGCGCGCTGAAACCTGTTGTTGCGAACGTTGAAGCTACCAAGCCGAAGATACCAAATGGTGCTAGACGAATAATAAAGCGTACGATGTGAGACACACTATGGCTTAGATCTTCGAAAACCGCTTTAGTAGTGGCTGAAGCGTGATGCAGCGCCAGACCAAGACCAACACCCCAAGCAAGAATACCGATGTAGTTTGCTTCTACTAGAGCGTTTACTGGGTTATCTACCACTTTAAATAGTAGTGTGTGTAGAACTTCTGCAATACCTTGTGGTGGGGTAGCACCCTCAGCGCCGGTTACAAGCGTTAAAGTGGTTGGGAAAAGGAAGCTTAGAACCACGGCAGATAGCGCTGCGAAGAATGTGCCCAATAGGTAAAGCACAACGATCGGACGCATATAAGTGTGTTGGTTTTTCTTTTGGTTTGCGATAGACGCAGCAACCAAAATAAATACTAGGATTGGAGCAATCGCTTTAAGCGCTCCAACAAAAAGGCTACCAATCATTCCAGCGCTTTGAGCGTGACTTGGTGAAACTGTTGCAAGTAAAACACCAAAGACAATACCGACAAGGATCTGGAGAACGAGGTTACCACGAGCATATCGGGCAACGAGGCTGTTATGTTGCATACATCATTCCTGCAATGTTATGCCTAAGTGATTGAATAATAACTACACATTACACGGCGATAATGCCCTTATTAAATAAGGGGTGAGCATTGCTTCTGGTCACTAAGACACATGATTATCAATTATCCTGTTTTTATATAGTCAGTCATTCTCTGACTGAACCGCCCATATCTTAACTTGGTAATATTTTGTGTCTAGTTTTAGTTTGTTTTTGGATTAAATGTTTGCTGAATGTTATTAAATTAAGTTGTTTGTGTTGCAATAATTTGGTGGTTATGAATGATGCTTTTTAACAAAGTTATTAAAAAGGAGACAAATGTCTCCTTAAATTGAATTGACCGACGAAAGTCAAAGCGTTAGTAATCTTGATAGCGTTTACGCTTCTCACTCATCGTATTGCGAACCATTTTTCCAAACTGTCTGTTTCTAGCTCTTTGCTCGGCTAGAGTCGCTCCGTTATTTCTTTGTTCCCTCAATAGCTTTTGGTAGTTTTTTAAGCGACGTTGTTCCAATGTCCCATTTTCGATGGCGGCTTGAACGGCGCAGCCCGGTTCTGAATCGTGGTGACAATCGCCAAAGCGACAATGTTCAGCTAGCTGGGTGATGTCAGAAAATGTTTCACTGACCCCTGCTTCGCAATCTGCCAACTGAAGTTCACGCATTCCAGGGGTATCAATTAAAATACCACCAGATGGCAAAAGGTGTATTGAGCGAGACGTTGTGGTGTGTCGGCCTTTACTGTCATCTTCACGGATATGACGGGTTGCTTGCTCCTCCTGCCCAAGCAATGCATTTACGAGCGTCGATTTGCCAACGCCAGACGATCCAATAAACGCGACTGTTTGCCCTTCATGACACCAGTTCATTAGCTTAGCAACACTGTCAGTGTCTAAACCGTTTACGGCCTCGATAGCTAAAAGGTGATCCAATTTCTGTACTTGGCTTGTTATCTCATCAAGGTTATCGCATAGGTCCTTTTTAGTCAGAACGATGACCGGTTCTACCATGGCTTCATGTGCTAGCGTCAAATACCTTTCAATACGGCTTAAGTTGAAGTCGTCATTCAGTGAACAAACAATAAATACCGTATCAACGTTCGCGGCGATAAGTTGCTCTGCCACTTTGTCACCTGCCGCTTTACGACTGAACAGGCTGCGTCGTTCAAGTAAGCGAACAAACTGTTGGTTCTGATCTAAGACGACCCAGTCACCAACCGTCATGCTAGGTAAAGATGAGTGAGCATTGAGATGGATGTTACCGTCCTCGTTGGCCAATAAGTAGCCACTGCGATGATGTGCAATCACTCGCGCAAATTGCGTGTTTTCATAATCGTCTAAAGTCAGCTGCTGCTGAAAGAACGGTTTCCAACCTAAACGCTTGAGTGGGTTGCTGGTTGAAGTCAGTGTTGCAAAAAAAGAGTGTGTTTTATTCATTGTTGAATTATCCCAGACGCAACAAAGCGCCTTAATACAAATTGCATTAGGGTCTAATTCGGATAGATTTGACCCCGGAGAAACCGGGCAGAGAAGGGAGGTTGTGGCTAAGCCACCAATTGAACTTTTGGACGTTTACCCTTGCGATGCCCAGTGTGTGTTTTGCATTACAATCATTTTGTGTCCTCTTTAGTTGGTTGATAATTGGGTTCGTTAATAAGACGGGGAGAGTATAGTCGCTCTCATTCGTTTGCGGTAGCGAAACTCATGCTGCCAGAGCTAACTTTGGCTGCTCATTCGCTCTTCCATTATCTGTGAATAGCTATTTGCCTTCAGCCCGTAGATGATTTGGATATGTTTATCATCTAAAACCACTACGCCGTGAGCGCCATGTTGTTTCAACGCTTTTTGATCAACGACTGCCGTCGATTTCAGAGTCAACCTCAAACGTGTGGCGCAAGCGCCTGTTTCAACGACATTCTCGATACCACCAATCGCGGCAATAATCGTGTCGACATCCTGATCCATGTTTGGATTTACCTGAGTCAGGAACTTTAAAATACGTTTGAAACCTTTCAGCATGTAGTTGTCTACCTCTGGAACTTGGAGACTAATGTATAGCGTAAATGCACCTGTACATTTGAGGGGTATAGCACAGAATTATACTTTGAAACAAATAGCCAGTAAGAATAGAGCGAGATAAATGAGGCTCCTATTGAGGAGCCTCTATCGCTTAATCGTTGCAGTGCTGCGTCGTTACCAGGAGTTCTGTGACTTGACTAGCTTTTCGTCGACGTATCGTTTGATGTGAGTTGTGAGATTGCCTCGACGATCGGTGCAGGCGTCAGCGTGTGAGGAACTTTGGTGATCAAGGTTCCGTCAGGTTTCAAGAAGTAGAAGTAGGAGCTGTGGTCCAGTGTGTATTTCAGCTCAGAGCCTTCTAATTCTGTTTTGCGGAAAATAACGCCATAGCTGTGTGCCAGCGGAGTCGTGATGTCTAGCGGTGCAGATAACCCCTCAATCATAGGATGAAAGTAGTGTGCGTATTTTGCCGATGCATCCGCTTCATCGCGCTCAGGATCGAGAGAGATAAACATTGGGCGTAGCTGGGCCTTTTGTTTATCGTCAATTTGGTTGAGTGCTCCTGCTAGCATGGCCAGAGAGGTTGGACAAACGTCAGGACAGCGTGTGAAACCAAAGTACACAATACGAATACGAGGGTCATTGACATCGAAAATGTTGACTGGCTGGTCATTTTCGCCAAATAACACCGTCTGCTCTGACTTAGCTGGCTCAGTTTGTTCGGTTGGGATCGCTTCTTGGCTGTCTAAATAGCTTTTAGCGCCAAATCCGAGTACGAAAGCGACCACGAGAAATAGGGACCAGTTGCGGCTCATAATGATTCCTTACCTTTGCATTTTGATGGCGGGATAAATGGTGTCTTGTCCGTCGGTGAGCTCTCCGACCCAAGTCATTGACTCTTGAGTACAGACCGGCAAGACCACTTCACCCATGTATTTTCCTGGAGACACCTTGTTTAATAAAAACTTAGGCTCACCCATTTCCATTTCTCGTCCTGACAAGCTCAATACGAGTTGTTCCGCTTCGCTGTCAGACCATTCTACGGTCAGCAGTGCAGGGACTAAGGGCTGGGTGTTATCGACATTAAGTGTCATGGTTACGTCTTGTTGGACGCAGGCCTCCGTAGATAGAAAACAATATTCATCAAGCGGTTTGAGTTCAGAGGAGGTCGACAAACTTTTAAGTAGCGTCGGGGCGTAAAACCCCGCGACCAGTGCCACAGCGACACCAGTGATATTCAACAGTTTCATTAAGGTTCAGCAGTTATGACTTAATAAGAACTGCATCGTAGCACACCTGGGCGATGCTCAACGAGACAAGTTCCGAGAAAATGTATTTACCTTAGTAGATTAGAAAAAAACGGAGCCATCGGCTCCGTAATGAAATTAAGACATTTATTTACTTGAATCTGCGAACTTTTCCAAGCTAAGTACCAGCGCTATCGCGGCCAGCATCATGACAATGGCGATAACCAGTTGTGATGGCTGAGAAGTTATGTGTTCATACTCAAACGGCGTCAAGTTGTGCTGAAGTAACGGAACTTGTTCACCTTTTGAGTTTGTGCGCCAGGTTAATGTTTCTTTCCATGGCCAGATTTTAGGCAGTGTGCCAATCATCAACCCGGTTAGGAACATTAATGTTGCGTCTCTAAAGTGGCGCAATAACCAAGAAAGCAAATGTGAGAACGTCAGTAAGCCGATAACACAACCTGCTAAAAACAGCGCCAAAATGTCTACTTGGAAGCCTTTTACTGCCGCTAATACGGGAGTGTACATGCCGATGAGCAGCAAAATGAAGCTGCCTGAAATGCCCGGCAGAATCATGGCACAGATAGCGATAGAGCCAGCGATCAGCGTATTCACCATTGTCGGTTCCATATGCAGTGGCTTAAGCACCGTAATGCTGTAAGCGAATGCAACGCCAACTAATAAGGTAATGAAACGAATAGCGTCGCGTTTTTCTACCTGACGCACGATGTGGTAAACCGAAACCAAAATCAGCCCAAAAAAGAATGACCAGATTGGAATAGGGTGCGTGTTCAAAAGCCAGGTGATCAGTTTCGCGAGGGTTGCAATGCTAACGAAAATACCGGAAAACAGCGTGATAAGGAAAAAACCATTGATATGGTTAAACGCTGCTTTCGTTCCCTCTCTTTTCCAGATGGATAAAAGCCTTGGGTTGATGCGTCGAATGCTCTCTAGCAAGGTATCGTAAATGCCTGTAATAAAAGCGATAGTGCCGCCAGAGACGCCGGGAACCACATCGGCTGCACCCATTGCCATTCCTTTAAAGAAAGTAATTAGATAGTTCATTTTCATACTGTTGATTTCTGATGATGGGGCAGAGTATACAAACATTACTGGTAAAAAAGTATGAAATAGTATTGTTATTACGAGATAAATCCCTCTCTAACCGGTTGATTATTGTTCTAAGTTTAGATGTTTTGTTTAGGTATTAAGGTATCACTCAATAATTGTGTTTGGAGTGTGTTATTTGCAAATTGCATTTGCTAAATGCAACGACGTTTTTCGTTTTGCTACAGATAATGTTTTAGAGCGCTTTCATATGAGATATTGAGCCAAAAATAAAGCTTTCAATTTTGGCACGCTTTATGCATAATACGCCGCGACCCTTCTTAAGCCGAGGGTCACCTAGCCAACTGACGTTGTTAGTGAATACAGATTGTTCACATTAAATATCAGCCAATCGCGATTATTGCGATTGGCTATTTTTTTGTCTGAATAAAAGGCTATTTCTGCTCAACCGCAGCTCAGGCTACTAAGTGCAATGCTGAAAGCACAAGCTAAATAAAAAGGGCTGACGCTTTCACGCCAACCCTTCGTTTTAAGCTACTCAGTGGTTTATCTCTTCTAGTAACCCATCAATTGCAGTAGGTTTTCTGCCGTGATAATCGCTTCCTTACGGTTCGCAATGTTCAGTTTCTGATACAGGTTACGGATATGGGTTTTAATGGTTGTTCCAGCGACATCAAGCTCCTGAGCAATTTGTTCATTACTGAAGCCCGAGTAAATCAATCCAAGCACCTGCCACTCACGTTGAGTGAGCGGGCTAGTGCGCACTAACTCTGGTACGTTCGGGTGGTTCACCAAGTTCTCAATAAAGTCTTCATCGAAGTGAATTGAACGGCTGCGCTGATTTGATGAAATGTCTTTCATCAGTTGCTGTGCGCGGTGACGTTCTAAATCGCCCAACTCGTGGCGCAGGCTAAGCTTCTCTAACAAACCGCCAATGGTTGCGCCATCAATCAAGAAGTTTCCAACCATACCTGTCTGGTTGGTCATTACTAATGCTTCTTTAAGTAAGGCTTTCGCTTGTTCTTCATCTTTCTGACGCGCGGCTAATACCGCTTCAACAACTAAGTTGCGGTTCGTGTCAGTGACTAAGTTACTGCGATGCGCTTCGCTTTGTAGAAAATTCAACGCTTGGCGAGCTTCGTCATATTGACCAAGATTAATGTGCGCACGAACAATATTACGCCACTGCAATTGACAGAAGTGGTTACACGCAGATTCTGGACGAACTGCACTGTTGAGCCACTCTTGTATTGCATCCATATTGCCGCGAGCTTGCCAAAATAAGATGAGGGACAATGATGCGTTCGCCGTCCAATCAACGTGGTAAGTTGATTGCTTCATCAAGTGTTGAATATGCTCTATAAACTTACCTGCTTTGTCGAGCTCTCCACGTCCAACAGCGATACGTGCAAGCATAGAATAGCTATGTAAGTGCTTGCTTGGCGAATGGCTTTCTAAGATCTGTAAACCCTTATAAGCACACTCTTCGGCTTCATCCAGACGATTCCAGCACCAAAGCACTTGCGCACGAATACGCAGTAAAAACTCATGCAAAGGCACGTGCTGAAGCTGATGCTCTTCAATCAGACGGAAACCCGAATCTTGCAATTCAAAGGCAGCCTGAACATAGCCTTGGGCAATCAATATTTCACTTTGTTGTAGAATCGCCCATAACGCCTGATGATAAACCTGATACTGGCGAGCCAGTTTTTCCGTTTGCTGCATCATCGGTAATGCGCGATCGAGCTTACCCAGTACGTGATTGACTTCACCAACGACTGAGGTCGCCACGATTCGGCTGCGATAGATGGTGTGATCAAGCTCACTGAGTGCAAGTTCTGCTAACTCAAGTGCTTTTTCTGGCTGGTTACTGTTAATCGCAACCTGTGCTAGTAGCGCATTGGCCTGACCTTGATAGTGGACATCCAGCTCAATATCGCGCTTTTGGTGCTCGGCTTCTGCTTCTTCAAGCAACTGACCAACCTGATTGTAACGGTGCTGACTTTGAGCCAGCCATGCGCGTAACATCGTTAGTTTTGGATGACTAAACAGCAGTTCTGAGTCAAGCTGATGAATGGCATTTTCCAAGGTGCTCAACTCGCCTTGGTTAAACATTTTCCAGCCAAATTCGTTAAGAATTTCAACCACTAAATCTTTATCATCAGATTTCTGAGCGTGGTGAATTGCTTGGTGAGGCGATTTTTGTTGTAACCAAGCTAATGCAGCATTGCGATGTAGATCTTTTTCTTGCTGAGGAATGCGAGCCTGGCGTTCATGAGACAAAAACTCACCGAACAGGTTGTGGAATCGGAACCAGTTATGTTCACCCTCGAGAGGGTAAATAAACAACCCGTAGCGATTCAGGGATTCAATCATACCGAGTGCATCTTCACGCTGAGTTAACGCGAATACCAACTCGTCGTTGAAATGATCCAGAACCGAAACCTGCATCAGGAATTGGCGGGTTTCATGATCGAGTAGATCAAATACTTCCTCTACCAGGTAATCCCAAAGATGTGCATGGTTGAACTGCGAAACAGACTCTACCGTCTGCGCCAAGGTACGGTTTTGATGCTGCGCCTGAAGAGCGATAAGTTGCAACGCAGAAGGCCAGCCTTCAACATAAGTTCTCAGACTGTTTGCCATGTCTTCATCAATACCGTCAGCGATGCGCTGGTTAAAGAAGCGGGTCGTTTCTTCTGTGTCGAAGGCTAACATGTCGTTGCCGATTTCGATCATCAAGTCACGCACACGCAGGTTTGCAGTACCTAATGGCGGTGTCGCACGGCTTGTGACGACGACGGTTAAGTTGTCTGGCATGTGCTTTAAAAAGAAGCGCATCGATTCATGAATTTCATCATTGGTGATTAAGTGATAGTCATCGAGTACCACGTAACATTCCTGATGAAAGTCAGCCATTTCGGCAAACAGCTCGCTATACAATGAGCGTAAAGAGGATATTTGGCGTTTTTCCGCCAGTTTCTGTGCATTAGAACAACTGAAGTTTGTCGCTTTGTTTAATGCCTGCAACAGGTAATTGACAAAACGGAAGCCGTCATTATCGCTGTCATCAATACTGTACCAACCAACATTAGGCTTATCCGACAGCCACTGCGCTGCCATTGTTGTTTTACCGTAACCGGCAGGTGAGCGAAACAAAACCAATTTGTAATAAGGCGCTTGTTGCAGTAAGTCCAGCACTCTTGGACGCACAATGGCGTTATGTAACCGGCCTGGGCGAGTGAGCTTAGATGGAATCCACATTATTCGTTATGTCCTTAATTTATGTAAGCTAGCGAAATCTGAAAACGGTTTTCGTCACCAAATTTTAATCTGTTTAAAAAGTAAACAAAAATATAAATCGAGTGGGATGTTACGACATCGCTATTACACCTTACTTTGATCCACTTCCTAATTCTCACGAGATGAGGGAAATGGCACCAACTACGCCCTGCATTTGTGAGTTTGATCACTTTATTGGGCTGGTTTGTTATGCCTTGTAGGAATTATTGCACGATGGATATGTAATTTTTGTGTTTGTGAACAAGGGGAGTGTGATCGCTAAGACAAAATTTACATCGTGCTTCGACAGTGTCTTAAAAACTTCATGAGTAAATTTTAGCCTTTTCTCATATTCGCCTGTGATCGAAATCACTAAGAAGCGGAGCGTAAAAAGCTTTGTTGAGATTCAGATCACTAACTGATCGGTTGTACCCCCCTCTACGCCCTCATTCCTCCTCCTTCAAAGGAGGAGAAACAGGAGGATGTTTATTCACACCGGTAAATGCACGATATATGGCAGATGAATTACTAAAAGACGTGAGAATTTCTTAATGAAACCTACACAACAGAAAAAATTTGATAAAAAGTCGTTCCAAGACAGCGTAAAGAAACACCTATCAGTGACTTACGCACATACTGTTGAAAACGCAGATAGCCGCGCATGGTACCTAGCAATGGGTCGTGCTCTAGCGGAGATCACTACTTTTGATTTGCTTGCTACTGAAGAAGATCCTCGAATCAAAGGTGCTAAGAGCGTTAACTACCTTTCTCTAGAATTCCTAATTGGCCGTTTAACGGGCAATAACTTAATCAGCATGGGTCTGTACGAGCAAGTAACAGAAGCAATGGCTGAATTGGGTCATAGCGTAACGGATCTTCTTGAAGAAGAGCGCGATCCTTCATTAGGTAACGGCGGTCTTGGCCGTCTGGCAGCTTGTTTCATGGATTCATGTGCCGCACAAGAATACCCAACAGTGGGTTACGGCCTACACTACGAATACGGTCTATTTAAGCAATCTTTCAAAGATGGCCGTCAACAAGAAGCACCAGATGCATGGTGTGGCGTAGAAGGTTACCCTTGGGAAGTGGCTCGTCCAGAGCTTGCTCAAGAAATCGGCTTCTACGGTCATGTTGAAGTGGTCAACGAGAACGGTAAAGAAGTTCGTAAATGGGTTCCAGGCATGACAGTAAAAGCGATGCCTTGGGATCTACCAATCGTAGGTTACGAATCAGAAACGGTTTACCCACTGCGTCTTTGGGAATGTCAGGCAATTGCACCATTCTCACTGGCTAGCTTTAACAATGGTAACTACTTCGAAGCTCAGCATGCGCTGATCGACGCAGGCAACATCACTAAAGTGCTTTACCCGAATGACAACCACGAGAAAGGTAAAACACTTCGTCTAATGCAACAGTACTTCCACTCTGCAGCGTCAGTACGCGATATTCTTCGCCGCCACGAAGCAGCAGGCTACTCATTAGAAGAACTGCCAAAGCAAGAGACTATCCAGCTTAACGATACGCACCCAACTATCGCTATTCCTGAGTTAATGCGCATCCTTGTTGATGAGAAAGGTCTGTCTTGGGAAGCGGCGTGGGAAATCTGTTCGCACACATTCGCGTACACAAACCACACATTACTTCCAGAAGCACTAGAGACATGGCCAGAGTCGCTCATTCAGCACTTGCTTCCACGTCACATGGAAATCATTTACGAAATCAACCACCGCTTCCTGCAAGAAGTTCGTGCTAAGTGGCCTGGTGATGTTGCGAAACAGCAAAAACTGTCAATCATCGAAGACGGTTTCCACCGCATGGTACGTATGGCTAACCTGAGTGTAATCGGTTCATACGCGGTTAATGGTGTAGCAGCACTTCACTCTGAATTGGTTAAGAAAGACCTATTCCCTGAGTTCCATGAGCTGTACCCGACTCGTCTACACAATGTGACGAACGGTATTACTCCGCGTCGTTGGTTGAAGTTCTGTAACCCAGGTCTGTCTCAGTTAATTACTGACAAGATCGGTGGCGAATGGCCAGCGAAACTGGAGTTGTTGGAAGGCATCGCGAAATACGCTACTGACGAGAAATTCCAAAAAGAATTCATGGCAGTGAAGAAAGAGAACAAAGAACGCCTGGCTCACTGGGTGAAAGAGAACATGGGTATCGAGCTGGATACCAATGCGATCTTCGATGTTCAAATCAAGCGTCTACACGAGTACAAGCGTCAGCACCTAGATTTGCTACACGTGTTGTCTCTGTACCATCGCATCCTTAACGAGCCTGGGTTTGATTGTGTACCACGTGTTGTATTCTTCGCAGCGAAAGCAGCACCGGGTTACCACCTAGCGAAAGAAATCATCTTCGCAATCAACAAAATTGCAGAGAAGATCAATAGCGACCCTCGCATCGGTAACAAGCTTAAAGTGGTATTCATTCCTGACTACCGCGTGAGCATGGCAGAAATCATCATTCCTGCGGCGGATGTATCACAACAAATCTCGCTAGCAGGTAAAGAAGCGTCAGGTACTGGTAACATGAAGATGGCGCTAAACGGTGCTCTTACTATCGGTACAATGGATGGTGCGAACGTTGAGATTCGTGAAGAAGTGGGTGACGAGAACATCTACATCTTCGGTCTGGATGTTGAAGGTGTGAAAGCGCTGAAAGCTCAAGGCTACAACCCGTTTGATTACTACAATGCGGACCATCTACTAAAAGCGTCAATGGATCTTCTTGTCGGTGAAGAATTCACACCAGGTCAGCCGGGTCTATTGCGTGCAACGTACGACAGCCTGCTTGATGGTGGTGACCCGTACCTATGTCTGGCAGACTTCGCGTCTTACGTGAAAGCGCATGAAGATATGGGCGAGCAATACAAAGACCAGGCTGGTTGGGCTAAGAAAGCCATCCTTAATACCGCCCTCGTTGGCAAGTTCACGTCAGATCGCTCAATTCGAGACTATGTGAACAACATCTGGAAACTAGAACCGGTTCACCGTTAATAGACAAGTAAAAACCAAGGTAGCCCTGCGCTACCTTTGGTTATTTTCAAATATAAGTTATTGATAACAATAAAACCCTACATGGAAGGTGTTTGCATTACCTTCGGAGAAAGCGATGAAAGAACTAACAGCATTAAAGAAAGTCGCGGAAATGGCGAGATTGGCTGACAGTTACGTCAGTGCATGGGGAGATGAGGCTAAAGTGTCTGATGAGACTCTGCGCCGTTTGCTCGCTTCACTTGGCTACGATACTAGCAGCGATGAAAAACTATTGGCTTCTGCTGAGAAGAAGCATAAGAAAGACGTACTAGCCCCTGTTCTTGTTTTACGCGACGGCGAGCCTGTCGAAGTGGAACTAAACCTAGGTACGAGTGCTCGTGAGAGTGAATTCAGCTGGCGTTTAGAAACAGAGCAAGGAGAGGTACTTGAAGGCTATCTTCAGTCTCAAATTGTTCGTGATGAACGTGCTGAGGGTGGCCCTCTAGTGTTTGCATTGCCAAAGAACTTGGCATGGGGTTATCACAAACTGATCATCAGTCGTAAGCGTCGTAAAACGCCTTATGAAATGTCGCTGATCATCACTCCAAAAGCTTGTTACAAACAAGATGCGCTTAACGAACACAAAAAGCTTTGGGGCCCGAGTATTCAGCTTTACACACTGCGTACTCAGCATAACTGGGGTATCGGTGATTTCGGAGACCTTAAGCAACTGGTTAGTGACATTGCTTCGCGTGGCGGGGACTTCATTGGCCTGAACCCAATTCACTCGTTGTTCCCGGCAAACCCTGAAGGTGCGAGCCCATACAGCCCGTCTTCTCGCCGCTGGTTGAACATCATGTATATTGATGTGGTATCCGTACCGGAATTCGCTCTGAGTGCAGAAGCGCAGCAACAAGTTGGCAGTGCTGAATTCCAGCAGCGTCTACAAAAAGCTCGTGATTCTCATTGGGTTAATTACACCGAAGTCTCAGCTCTTAAAATGAGCGTACTGCCTTTACTGTTTAGCGAGTTCAAAGCGCGTCATCTGGACAAGAATACAGACCGTGCACGTGCATTCCTAGAATTCGTAGAGAAAGGCGGCGACAGCTTGTTACATCAAGCGGCATTTGATGCAATCCATGCTGATCTACACGCTGAAGACTCAAATATGTGGGGTTGGCCAGCGTTCCCTGAAAAATACCGTACATTTGAGTCGGCAGGAACGCAGAAATACATTAAAGATCAAAAAGACCGCGTTCACCTGTACATGTACTTGCAGTGGATCGCTGATGATCAAATCAAAGAAGCTCAAGTACTTGCAGAAGAAAAAGGCATGTCTGTAGGTCTGTACCGTGACCTTGCAGTAGGCGTAGCGGATTCTGGCAGTGAAACTTGGGCTGACGAAGGTAACCTTGTTCTGGACGCAAGTATTGGTGCGCCACCAGATGTACTGGGCCCACTAGGTCAAAACTGGGGGCTGCCTCCACTAAACCCACAAGTGCTTGAAGCAACGGGTTACGACGCTTACATCCAACTGCTGCGTGCCAACATGAAGCATTGTGGTTCGCTACGTATTGACCATGTACTTGGTTTGCTGCGTCTGTGGTGGATTCCAAAAGGCGAGAAGGCAACAGAAGGAGCTTACCTGTACTACCCAGTAGAAGACATGCTGGCAATCTTAGCGCTTGAGTCACATCGTCATCAATGTTCAGTGATTGGTGAAGACTTAGGTACGGTGCCAGATGAAATCGTCGATATTCTTCGCGATGCTGGTGTGCACTCATACAAAGTGTTTTTCTTTGAAACCTCAAAAGACGACGGCGGCTTCATTTCTCCTAAGCATTATGCTGAGCAATCTATGGCGGCACTGTGTACGCACGATATGCCAACGCTACGCGGTTTCTGGCACTGTGATGACTTGAAAATGGGTCGTGAGATTGGTCTGTACCCAGACGAAGAGCAACTAGAAGGTCTGTTTGCTGATCGCCTGAAGTGCAAGCAAGGCATTCTGGATAGCGTTCGCTGGCATGGTTATCTGCCTGAAGGCATTGGCCATGATGCGCAGTTCGTACCTATGGATTCGTACTTAAGCGAAGCGCTCCAACTGCATGTTGCAGCAGGTGATTCTGCACTGCTTAGTGTTCAGCTGGAAGACTGGCTAGAGATGGATCAACCGGTCAATATCCCTGGTACTGTTGATGAGTATCCAAACTGGCGTCGTAAGCTGTCGATGAACCTTGACGAAATTTTCAGTCGTGAAGATGTGAATCGAATTGCAAAACGTTTAACGGAAGTCCGCGCCCAGGCAAGCAAGTAAGGACGAATAGAATGAGTGAGAAAGCGAGCTGATTATAAATTTGTTTGCTCTTAGGTAAGAAATTTCCATCTACGTCACTCATTCTATAAAAACAATCCGTTAGGATGGAGTACTGTTATTATGCCCGCAATAATAGCGGGCATTTTCGTTTTTTGATGCTGCTTGCAAACATTGACGTTCGAAGCAGTGCTTTTTAGTAAGTTTACAATGTTGGCTGTGCAAGCCAATATTTTCTTAAACTCGGTGTGTTTAAGGTGGATATTGGTTTTAGGGAGAAAGGTTTGAAAAACACGAAAACAAATAAAATAAAGAGAACAAAGAAAAAGTATGAACGTGCCTATGAACTGCTAGCTCAGGCTTCTTACTCGGATCCGTTTGCGACGCTGGGGCCATTTATTGATGATGGTGAAGGTTCCCTAAGAGTCTGGATGCCGGGCGCAGATAAAGTTGAATTATTGGTTGAAGGGGAGCCAAGAGTTGCCCTTGAACGCGAAGGTGACAGCGGTTTTATTCTCAAAGAAAAACGCGATTTACACCTTACACATTACCGCTTAGCTGTAGATTGGAATGGCGTTGAACAAATCATTGACGACCCGTACCAATACCACAATATTTACCAAGAGTACGAACACCTGCACACACCGAAAGACATGTATCACTACATGGGTTCGCACTTTGTCACTCTAGAACGTGGAGGTAAACATATCTCTGGCGTTCGTTTCCTAGTTTATGCACCACATGCGTCAGCCGTGAGTTTGATCGGCGGATTTAACCAGTGGGATGGCCGTCGTCAGCCAATGCAACGCCTCGATTACGGTATTTGGGGCTTGTTCGTTCCTGGCTTAGAAGAAGGTGTACAATACAAATACGAACTAAAAGGTCCACATGGAGAAGGGTTGCCTCATAAGCAAGACCCATGGGGCTTTTATTCAGAGCAGTACCCGTCATTCGCATCCATCACTTACGACCACAACCGTTACCAATGGCAGGATACGCAATGGCAAAGTCGTCCAGTAACGGAAAAGCGCAGTGAAGCGTTGTCTTTCTATGAGCTACACGCTGGCTCCTGGAAACGCAATGAGCAGGGTGAGTTTCTTAACTACCGTGAACTGGCTGAACACTTAGTGCCATATTTGGTCGACATGGAGTACACCCACGTTGAACTGATGCCAGTTTCTGAACATCCATTCTACGGCTCTTGGGGTTACCAGCCAGTGGGACTGTTTGCTCCAACCAGTCGTTATGGATCGCCAGATGACTTCAAATACTTTGTTGATGCTTGTCACCAGGCGGGTATTGGCGTGGTTCTCGATTGGGTACCAGCGCACTTCCCATCCGATGACCATGGTCTGGCAAACTTCGATGGCACACCTTTGTTCCACGATCCAGACCCACGTCGCGGCTGGCACCAAGACTGGAACTCGTATATCTATGATGTCGGCCGCGAGCACGTCCGTCGCTTCCTAGTCGCGAATGCCTTGTACTGGTTCGAACAATTCCATATCGATGGTATTCGAGTCGATGCTGTTGCGTCCATGATCTACCTTGACTACTCACGCAGTCATGATCAGTGGATTCCGAATGTCGATGGTGGCAACGAAAACTATGAAGCGATTGCGACACTAAAATGGATGAACGAGGAGGTGTACAAACACTTCCCGAATGCTATGACGATTGCTGAAGAGTCGACGGCATTCCCAGGTGTGTCTGCGCCAACATTCATGGGCGGATTGGGCTTCGGATTCAAGTGGAATATGGGTTGGATGCACGACAGTCTTTCTTACATGAAAGAAGATCCTGTTCATCGCAAATACCACCACAATACCATCACGTTCCCGCTTATTTACGCACACAGTGAGAACTATGTATTGTCACTGTCGCACGATGAAGTGGTGTATGGCAAAGCCTCTATCCACAACAAAATGCCTGGTGATGAATGGCAACAAACCGCTAACTTGCGTGCTTACTACGGCCATATGTACGGCCAGCCAGGTAAAAAGCTTAACTTTATGGGCGCAGAATTAGGTCAGACAGCGGAATGGAACCATGATGATCAACTGCAGTGGTTCTTATTGGAGTTTGAACGTCACAAAGGGGTTCAAGATCTGACTCGTGACTTAAACCATCTATACCGAACTGAACCAGCTATGCACGATCAAGATTGTATTCCTGCTGGTTTCGAATGGCGTCTTCAAGATGAAGCGGATGCGAGTATTCTGGCTCATGAGCGTATTAGTGAGGACGGTGAGCGTATTTTGGTTATCACCAACTTTACGCCAGTGCCACATGAGAAGTTCCGCTTAGGCGTTCCGAATGAAGGCCGATACGATCTTCTGCTTAACACCGATGACAGCAAATACGGTGGCAGTGGCTTCAAGGTTCACAAGAGTGTTGAAACTGAAGCGATCGAAAGCGAGTCGCTCCCACAATCTCTTGGATTGCGCATCCCACCTTTATCAACGGTGTTCTACAAGCTTGCTAAATAAGCGCCACTGAAAACATCAAGCCCGCTTTACAATGTAAATCGGGCTTTTTTTGACCAAACTTTAACCTCAGAAACTTGTTGTTCTTTGCAGAATACGGCAATCTTGCTCGCTTGCTTTTAAAGCGGAGCGTTGTCGGGATACTGAGAATGATCAAAAGGCTAAAGTCATTTCTAATTAAAGTCGTGTTGGTACTGTTGCTTGCCCCTATTGTTATGGTCGGAGCGGTAAAGTTTATCGATCCTCCAATTTGGGGCTGGAAACTCAGTCGCCTTGTCTCACCTCCAACAAACTATCCTGACCACAGTCAGCATGAATGGGTGCCTTTGTCGCAAATCTCCAAAAACATGCAGCTTGCTGTGATTGCAACAGAAGACCAAAAATTCCCGACGCACTATGGCGTCGATTTTGAGTCTCTGTTTAATGTGATAGCGAATGCGGACGAAAATGGCCCATCCCGCGGAGCAAGCACGATTACCCAACAAACCGCCAAGAATGTGTTTTTGTTTCCTGCCCATTCTTATGTGCGTAAGGCCTATGAGCTTTACTTTGCACTGCTTATGGAAGCGATGTGGAGCAAAGAGCGCATTCTGGAAGTCTACCTGAATGTGGTTGAGTTTGGCCCGGGTATCTATGGTACAGAAGCGGCTGCTCAGAACTACTTTGGCGTAAGCTCAGATAGATTGTCGAAGTGGCAAGCGGCGCAATTAGCCGTGGTGTTGCCTAATCCTTATCGTATAAAAGTTTACCCACAAAGCGACTATACACAGCGCCGCACCAGATGGGCGATGAATCAAATGCGAAATCTAGGCAGCGTTCATTTGTAGAAATATCAAACTACGCCCTGATAAAGCAAAAATGTGAGTTAATCCAAGCTTTAGGGCGTAGTCTATTAGAATGATGTGCTCAAATTTTCATCCATTTACTATTAGTGTGAATAAAACTAATAAATTTGCGTAGGTTACGTACGCAATCAATGGATAGAACGATGAAACTGAATCTGATCACGACGACATTATTACTCGCCTCGGCAAGTGCTATTGCTGAACCCAATATCACCATATCTACCACAACGAACAGCCGCGATTTTCCACTCAGTGCCGAGCAACCTTTAGTCGTGCCGCTTACCAAAGACGGCTACACACTAAAAATAACCGGTATTGAGGGAAATTGTACCGCGCCCGACGGACAAAACGTAAAGTTCAATACACCCATTTCACTGAACTGTGGAGAGCCGACAGAACTTGCGCTGAAAATACGTTTTACCGGTGACTACTCGTTTGCCTATGATGAGCAGGCAAAAACACTTCTGTTTAAGCGAGAACCAAAGAAAGCGGCGAAGACTGAGTTCAAACGCCCGATCCCAAAAGTCCAGTGTGAAGTTTATCAAGGTGGCGAAGTGTCCATTGCATTGGGTGATAGTTTCCCCGATGGAACCAAATTGCGGGATGCTTACTCAGGGCAGGTAGTCGAAGTGAAAAATCAACAAGTCTCTTTGGTGCCAGACCAAGCGTCAGGTGGAATCGTACTTCTTGAGCCGATGAAGAAAACCAAGCAAGCAATTCCGTTTAACTACCGAAATGCCAATATCTACTTTGTGATGGTTGATAGATTCAACAACGCAGATAGCAGCAATGACGCTAGCTATGGGCGTAAAAAAGACGGGAAAGAAGAAATCGGCACCTTCCATGGTGGCGACCTCAAAGGAGTGATTGATAAGCTGGACTACATCAAAAGCTTGGGGACAGATGCCATTTGGTTATCGCCGATTGTTGAGCAGGTACACGGTTTTGTTGGCGGTGGCGACAGTGGCTCGTTCCCATTTTATGCTTATCACGGTTACTGGACGCGTGATTTTACTAAGATCGACGAAAACTTCGGCAGTGAAGCTGACTTAAAGACGCTAGTGGAAGAAGCGCACAAACGCGGGTTAAAAGTGCTGATGGATGCCGTCATCAACCACACCGGTTACTCCACACTTGCCGATTTACAGTTTGATGGTATCGAAGTGCTCAAACCGGGCGCTGATTTGCCAGAGAAATGGGCGAACTGGCAACCAAAGAGTGGTGAAAACTGGCACAGCTACCACCATTATATTGATTACCAAAGTCCGAACTGGGCTAACTGGTGGGGTGGTGATTGGGTAAGAGCAGGTTTACCGGGCTATCCTGAGCCGGGCAGCAGCGATATCACTATGTCGCTTGCCGGGCTGCCGGACTTGATCACGGAGTCGGAGCAAGCCGTGACACCACCACAATGGCTGCTCGATAATCCGGGTACGCGTGTTAAGGCGCGTGACAATTACACCGTGTCGGACTACCTAATTGAATGGCAAACGGATTGGGTGAAGCGCTTTGGCATTGATGGATATCGCGTCGACACCGTAAAACACGTCGAAGGTGACGTTTGGAAACGCCTGAAGCAAGAAGCCTCTCAAAGCTTAGAGCAGTGGCGTAAAGAAAACGGTAAATCAGGTCAACCGTTTTGGATGATGGGCGAAGTATGGGGACACACCGCATATCGCAGCCCTTACTTTGACGATGGCTTCGACGCGCTGATCAATTTTGATATGCAGAAGAAACTTGATAAAGGCGCAGCCTGTTTCAGTCAGATGGCTGACACCTACCAAAGCTATGCCGACACAATAGCCAAGGAGAAAGACTTTAACCCGGTCAGCTATATGTCTTCTCACGACACCGAGCTATTCTTCTCACGCTTTAAAGACTACGCCATGCAGCGTAACGCAGCGAATGCGCTGTTGTTAAGCCCAGGCGCTGTTCAGGTTTACTATGGCGATGAAGTGGGGCGTAACATTGGCCCATATGCAGACGACTTCCACCAAGGGACTCGTTCTGACATGGTATGGGATCTGACTGACGACAAACAATCGTTGCTGAAACATTGGCAGACTCTAGGACAGTTCCGAAAAGCACACCCTGCGATTGGAGCGGGTAAGCATCACGTAATCGCTCAGGAAGGAGCATATGTCTTCTCTCGTACTCTTGCTGGTGACAAGGTAGTGGTTGCTTTTGTCGGTCGAGATAGGTAATTCACAAGCGATCAATAAATAGTTAAAAGCCCTTCTTTGCAAAGAAGGGCTTTTTATTTCAAATTCTGGATCTAATTTACCAACAAGTTAATGCCAAATTAAAAACTGCAAAACTCATCATCATGTATTTTAAAGTTTAAATTGTAATCAAATATTAAAATAAAGTATGGTTAATTAATATTTAATCAGCCCGTTACTCTTATTGATATTAATCATATTTATCACTCATTGTTCAGGTAAACATATGTATCAAATTCCACATGTTTAGGTAACGTTATGAAAACCCCTGTTCAAACTGAGCGAAAGGTGACGCTTGGGTGCTATCTTGCACTCGCGTTTGCTATCGTATTTTTCTCTGGTATGTTGAAATCAAACCAATGGTACGGCGTGTTTGACTTCACCACATTAAATGGCTCTTTCGGTAAGGTGGCGTCTGGTGTCACTGAAACGGCCGACGGTGTAAAAGTTGCGACAACAACGCTTCGCGGTTCAGGCGGTAGCGGTGCTCGAGATGGCTTTATTTTTGCGCTTACTCTTATCCCAACTGTGATGTTTGCTTTAGGCATGATCAATGTTCTTGAGCATTGCGGTGCACTAGATGCGGCGCGCAAACTGCTGACTCCTCTACTACGCCCAATGGTAGGCATTCCGGGCAACTCTGGTCTAGCCCTTATTGCTTCACTTCAAAGTACCGATGCTGGCGCAGCGATGACGCGTCAACTTAAAGATGAAGGTCATCTTACCAAACGTGAAACCGATGTCTTTACTATGTTCCAGTTCACTGCAGGTGCAACCATCGTTAACTTCTTCTCATCAGGTGCCGTGCTATTTACTTTGACCATGGCCGATGGCTCTTTGGCTGTAACGTCTTCTATCGGCTTGGCGGTTGTGGTCATGTTTGCGTTTAAGATTATTGGAGCAAACTTATTCCGCATCTACTTAAACATCACAGAAGGTAAAGAAGACAAACAAGAGCAAAACAAAACTGAGAACTTGAAAGAGGAGATCGCGTAATGGGTGACGTAAAAGCAAGCAAGCCTATGGTGACAGATATTTTCGTTGAAGGTGCAAAGAAAGGTTGGGTGATCGCGACGACTTCGACGGTACCAAACGTTCTTATGGCATTTGTAATTATCAAAGCACTTCAGATCACCGGCGCACTGGATCTCATGGGTACTGTCTTCTCTCCGGTGATGGCGATATTTGGTTTGCCAGGTGAAGCGGCTGCCGTACTTATTGGCGCTTGGATGTCAATGGGTGGCGCTGTGGGTGTGGTTATCACGCTGTTTGACCAAGGGATTCTTAATGGCACCCACATCGCGATTCTTGCGCCTGCAATCTACCTGATGGGCTCGCAGGTTCAATACATGGGACGGATTATGGGTCCTATTGGCACTGAAGGTCGTTACATTCCAATCATGATTGCTATCTCAGTGATGAACGCATTTGGCGCAATGTTGGTCATGAACTTGTTTGTTTAGGAGTAAAACATGCAGTTTTCTCTCAATGAATACCTTGAAGAGTTACGCCCATTAATTAACGTCGATTGCGGAACTTACACTACCGATGGTATTGAATTTGTTGCTTCTCAGTTTGAAGCAAAGTTTCATGCGATGTTGGGTTGGAGTGTTAAGCGAGTTGATTGCGGTAGAGCAGGGATAGGGTTAGAAATTCGTAACATGCCTGAGGCAGAACAGATCGATGTGATGCTGATTGGCCATTTAGATACGGTTTTTCCTGTAGGGACGGCAGAGCAGCGTCCGATGTCTGTGGATGAAGATAAAGCGTACGGTCCGGGTGTGTCGGACATGAAGTCTGGTTTGCTAAACATCGTTTATGCGATGCGAAATCTGGATACAGCAGTATTAGAAAAGCTGTCGATTTGTATTTGCATGAATCCGGATGAAGAGACGGGCTCACTTTATTCAGTCGATTGGATTCAGTCAGTAGCAAAAAGTGCCAAGAATGTGCTGGTCGCAGAAGCTGCACGTGCAGACGGTGGTTTGGTGAAAGCACGCAAAGGTATGGCGCGTTACAAAATATCCTTCAATGGTGTAGCTGCTCACGCGGGTAACGAGCCAGAGAATGGCCGTAGTGCGATTACCGAAATGGCCAACTGGATTCTTGCAGTTAACGGCATGACCAACTTTAACTCGGGCACGACGTTAAATGTGGGTATTGTGTCGGGTGGTAACGGGGCAAATATAGTACCTGCTCAGGCTGAAGCGATCGTCGATGTGCGCTTCTGGAGCAACGAAGAGTACGATGATGTCGATACCAAGCTGCTCTGTTTAGCTAAAACTCCGTTTGTTGATGGGGTGGGCATTCAGTTAGATCGAGAAGCGTATAAACCGTCGATGTTACCGAATGTACAAACCGAAGGTTTAATGGCATTGGTTGAAGAGGCTGCCAGTGAGCTTGCAATTGATATCAATTGGAAAGAAGTAGGTGGTGGCTCTGATGCGAACAATACCGCTATTCTGGGCGTTCCGACATTAGATGGTCTTGGCTCCGTCGGAGCTGGCTTCCACGGAGAGCAGGAATATTTACTTCTAGAGTCTGTCGAGCCACGCATCAAGATGCTGATGCGTGTACTAGAGAAGATAGCTAAATAAAACGTTCGTTCTCGGCCAAATAGCTTTCAATCCCCAAACTAAAGTTTGGGGATTTTTTATTTTCCTTTAAACCGGTTACTTACGATGATCTCTGTTGTTAATCCTGTGTTCAGGTTCTGGCTCGTAGTATTAGCGCCAGAGTCATAACTACCGGAGGCAACGATGACTACAGCCATGTCTTTAAAGTCGGCGCCTAATGACGCCGTTGAAGAAACACTAAAAGCGCCAGATGAGAAAACGTTTTGGCGCAAGATGAAAAACTCGGTCAGAAAAGCGGGTGAAGAGCTTGCTGTGATGGGGATTAAATCCTGGCTCGCGATGACAGACGCCAATACCTCTGTTCGCCATAAAGCGATTCTTGGTGGGGCATTAGCGTATTTCGTTCTCCCAACGGATATGGTGCCCGATGTGCTGGCTGGCGTTGGATTCACTGATGATATGGCAGCGCTTACATTGGCTGCGAACACGGTTGGCAACGCTATTACGTCCGAGCATGAAGAACAAGCCAGAGCGAAACTGAATTTAATGGCTAATGACTAAAAGTCTTTAAGATTGCTTAATCAATCTTTCTCAATGAACAAAGCCCCGATGTTTCCATCGGGGCTTTGTTTTAGACAGGATAACCGTAAACGGTTTAAGCGTCAGCGCGTTTAAGATGCACTTCTTCTTCGGCTGCGCCGGCCATTGGATCGTTGAAGCGAGCTTCATCCAATGCACCTTCTGATTTAGCAACAATAACCGTTACTGCGCTATCACCAGTAATGTTTACTGCGGTACGAATCATATCCAGTAGACGGTCAACACCCATAATCAGAGCGATACCTTCCAGAGGCAAGCCTACTTGGTTTAGTACCATCGCTAGCATGACAAGGCCAACACCAGGAACACCAGCAGTACCGATAGATGCCAGAGTCGCCGTCATGATAACCATCAGGTAGTCACCCATGGTTAAATCAATGTTGAATGCCTGTGCGATAAACGCGGTAGCGACACCTTGCATGATCGCCGTTCCGTCCATGTTCACGGTTGCACCAAGTGGTACAGTGAACGAAGACACACGGTTTTCTACGCCCATGCGGTGTTTTGCTGTTTCCATAGTAACCGGAATGGTTGCGTTTGATGATGCAGTAGAGAACGCAAACATCACAGCATCTTCCATTTTACGCAGGAAGGTCATTGGGCTAAGGCCAGTAAATCCTTTCAACATTAGGCTGTACGTTACCAGACCGTGTAGCAGCAGTGTGCCAGCTAGAACGATAAAGTACTCGGCAAGGTTTAGGATTGCACCTAAGCCTAGACCAGTAAACAGCTTCGCCATCAGGAAGAACACACCAAATGGTGCAAGGTTCATCAAAATAGCAACCAGCTTCATGATCACTTCATTCAAGTCTGAGAAAAATGCAGCGATACGCTCGCCTGGTTTACCAGCAGCACTGATCGCGATACCAAATAAAACGGCAAACACGATAACTTGAAGTGTTTTACCTTCAGCCATTGCACTGATTGGGTTAGTCGGGAACATATCAATGATCACCTGACCCAAAGACGGTGCTTCTGCTGACTTGAATGAGCTTACCGCAGTAAGATCAGCGCCAGCACCTGGCTGGAACACGGTGCCCATAGTCAGAGCAAGTGTGATAGCGACAGCCGTTGTTGCAATGTATAAAGCTAGGGTTTTACCACCCATGCGACCTAAAGTAGATAGGTCTTTAAGAGAGCTAGTACCACAAACGAGTGATACAAATACCAAAGGTACTACTAGCATCTTCAAGCTGGCGACAAAGATCTGTCCACCAACTTCAAATAGTCCATTAACAATGTATGCGTCGACAAATCCGTTGTCAGCAAAAAGTGTGCGAATTGCAAATCCTGTCAAGATACCCGCCACCATACCGAAAATAACACGGCTGGTAAGCGACATCGGTTTCTTGGTATTCATGAGAACACTCCTTATAGTTATGCACTCTGAGTTCACTTCAAAGTGGCGTGCAGGTTAGCAGCGGAGTGAAAAAACACGAAAGAAAAAACCTAATCTTGGTCGGTAGATGTGACCACGGTCACCATAAAAAATATTATTTTAACAGTTATTTAACTTTAAGGCTGGTTGTAACGGCTGTTTTTTAACACTTTTATCGAGTATAAAACTAATGTTCACCTATTGTTACACTTTGGTGTTCTATGTTTTGGTTGCATATTGAACTCGTGATTATTCACCCCTGATTAATGTGGGACTAAATATGCAACTGAAACTTGTTTATATAATGCGCATTAGTAGTCGATAATTAGAGCAATACATTTATCTCACTATTCGCATCGCTCTGTTATCTTTAGCCACTAAGTTGGTAAATTCAGCGCCGTATCAACATTGAACATGGGACAGGCTAGATAGCTGCAGATGATCCCACTCCCAACGGCTTTTGTTGTTGTTTGGAATTCCACCAACCCAATATTGTTGCTCAAATTTAACATTACCGTTTAAGCACTGTATTCCATGCTCGGTTATACACACTTGTTGCTCCCACCAGTTTTTTTCTAACGAGTCTACTGTTATCAGTGGTTTCTCATTGGTCGCTAAAGGAAGGACCAGTGCGTAGAACATCACATCACCCAGGTAGGGCAAAGGTTCGCTCTGCTGATAAAGCTGAAACCACTTACTCACTGAAATCGCGTTGCTTTGTTCCTTTAGTGCATCTAATGAGAGACGCTGAGTGAAGCTCAACCCTGATATTGAATGGGGGAGCTCGCGCAAATGCCGCATAAGAACTGCATTTATATTTGGTAAGCAATCCAACTCATGTTGATCTAATAGAGAGACAATAGAATCTGGCGTTTCTTCTGTGAGAGATTGCCAACACCGACTGGCCTGGCTCATTAATCTTGCGTTTATCGGCTTGCGATCATGCCAGCATGAACGAATCGCCTCTGCGGGTAGTTGTCCAAAACCGATAAAACGTTCTGTACCGGGGAATTGGTTCAATTCAATGATCTCAATGACTTTATCTTTTACGTTCTCAAGATAAGTCAGGCAACGGATCAACATGAGTTGATCATAGCTATCATGCTCCACCCAAAATACGATGCGCTCAAACTTATCGTCTAGCAGAGTCTCTACGTTACGCTGCTCTTGCTGAGCGATGTTTTGAACAGATTCTTTATGGCCCATAACGGGCAGCAGCGTATCAACAACGAACTGAGCACGTATGGCTAAAAATGATTGCTCAGCTTTAGGAATAGGGCCCATGCATAGTGGATCAATCATTGGGAGAAACTGGCCTTCAAAGCCGCTCTCTTTAAGTTTTTCCTGAATATCATGCCCACAACGAACATGGAGCGTACTCAGGCCACTGTCTAACGCTTTTTCTCGTTTAGCGATAGCGTTCTTATGCGATTCTAAACGTTCCACGTGAGCTTTTAGTTTATTCCAACTCGGTAAGCCGAGCTCTCTTGCTAAAGCATGTTGAACATCAGCAAGCTGAATAGACTCGAAAGATAGAGTGTCGGGTTGGGAGTGAAACTGTTTAACGAGACCCAGCGTATTGAAGTCACGTTGACGAATTGCCTTTAAACGCTTTTTAGCAATGATTTTTTGCTGATTGAGATTAATTGAGAAGCTGTTGTGAGGTTGCATTTTTCACCTTTCTTATTCTCTTCCACACTCGCCTGAACAGAAGCTTTAAGAAGGTAAAAACAGAGTGTACCTGCTGGAAATGCAGGGAAGCCAAATTGCCGTGAACCGAGTTCTTTCCGCGAGTGTTGGGTGCTTTAGGCGTGAGCTCGTTTATCATAGGCGACGGCTGAGTGACTGGCAACCAAAAATCAGGGGGCAGGGTGGGAATCGTTAATAAAAACAAAGCCCCACCTCGATTGGCAGGGCTATCCAAGGCAATCGTTCAATACTATCTAGCGCTTTGCTAATCCTTTGCCATGTAAATAAGGCAGAATATGCGGGCGAGACTCTCCTGCCAATTTCGTCGTCACTTCCTCAGACCAAGTGCTTTGCTTTTGATTACTTGAACGAGTGGCGTAGTAATCGTGCATGGTTTGGTCGTAAGCTTTTATGTCTTCAATATTTAAAGGTTGGTACTGATTTTCGTGTACGATCACTTTTGCTGGTAAGCGAGGTTTAACTTCTGGGTCTTGCTCTGGATGGCCAAGACACATACCAAACAAAATGGCAGTATTGGCAGGTAAGCCGAGCAACTCATCAACACCTTGGGCATTATTTCTCAAGCCACCAATGTATACGCCACCCAATCCCATCGATTCTGCCGCCAACAGACAGTTTTGCGCCATGATGCCGGAATCAACGGCACCAATGAGTGTTAACTCGGTAAAATCTGCTTGTACTTGAGGGTTAATAGCCGAGTGACGCTGATAATCAATGCAGAACACTAAAAACTCCGCCGCACTCGCAACGTAAGCTTGGTTACCTGCGTATTGCGCCAGTTGTGCGCGTTTTTCTGGATCAGTGACTCGGATGATGGAAACGACTTGCAGCATACTGGAAGAAGATGCGGCTAGGCCAGCTTGAATAATCGTGTCCAGTTGAGCTTTATCTATTGGTTGCGGGCTGAATTTTCTAATCGAGCGGTGGCTCATTATAGTTTCAATCGTACTGTTCATGATGCTTTAACATCCTTTGTTATTGTTTTCATATTTCGTGGAACTCACCTTATCGGCATTTGATGGCTGGGTAAACTTTCTCCAAAGAAAAAAGCTCAAAAGAAAAGCTCAAACGAAAAAAGTGAGCCTTAAACCATAAGTTTTACTAGAGAAAGCCAGTTATCAGGCACGCTTTAAGATATGGGTATATACTGTCTTAAAATCAATGAATTACATGCGGTAAAAAGATGAAAGAACTGATCGTTCACACAGTAACGGTATTTATGGGTTTCTTCGCCATCATGAACCCTATCGCGAATATTCCCATATTCTTGAGCTTAACTGCGGATGAAGATAAAGAGACGGTTCGCTCCATAGCACTGCGTTCCGTGTTTATTGCTTTTATCATCGTTGCGGTGTTTTCAATTGCGGGAAAACTGATTTTCGATTTATTTGGGATTACGCTTTATGCGCTGCGTATTACTGGCGGAATTCTGGTCTTTTTGATTGGTTACAACATGCTACAAGGTGATACTACCCATCAAAAGACCAAAGAAAAGGCTTACTCCCCTGCCCAACAACAAGCGGCGTTAAGTATCGCGGTTTCCCCTCTCGCGATGCCAATATTGGCTGGCCCTGGCACTATCGCAACGGCGATGAACTTTGCGACCGCTGGCGGGTTTGATCAAACAATCATTACCATCGTTTCTTTTGCTGTGCTCTGTATTATCACGTACATCTTGTTTTTATTTGGCGATAGATTAGTGAAAGCCGTTGGTCCTAGTGCGCTCAATGTTGTGACCAAAATGATGGGGCTGATATTGGCGGTCATCGGCACTCAAATGCTCATTGATGGGGCTGCTGAAGCGTATAAGAACGTTTTCTCTTAATCCTACTAGGCTTATGTAAGGTGTAGGCATGGTTACAGGTTGTACTTTGTAGCGAAATCTTACTTGAGTATAGGAATCACCTATCTAAATAATAAGAATAACCAATTGTTTCTATTGCCTTACTTTCAATACTATTTTTAAACACAGTATTGGGGAGGAAACATGGTTAAAAAAGCAATTGTGGTTGAAGGTGGTGCGATGCGAGGCGTCTTCGCTAGTGGCGTGCTAGACGCTTTCATGGAGCAAAATTACAAGCCGTTTGATTTTGCAATTGGTGTATCAGCAGGTGCATCAAATCTGATTGGTTACTTAACTGATTACCCACATCGCAGCATTAATATCATCACCAAGCTTGCAACCTGTAAACGTTTCTTCGATCCAACCCGCTTTATAAAGGGCGGTGACCTTATTGACGTTAAATGGTTATTTGAAGAATCTAACCGTTTATATCCAGTCGATGAAAAGAAGTTGTTTGATGGTATTCCATTTTTTGCGACCACAACCAATGTTGATACAGGTAAGGCAGACTATTATCGAGTCAATCGCGATAACTTCCATCACGCGCTAGAAGCGACGACTGCTTTGCCTATCGCATACAAACATACCCCTTGCTTTTCTGGTGGCTGTTACACCGATGGAGGCGTGGCGGATTCAATTCCGGTTCGCGAAGCTTACCGAAGAGGCGCGAGAGACATTACTGTGGTGTTATCCCACCCGCTGAATTACTCGAAGAAGCCAGCCAAAACAACCTGGCTCACTAAGAAGCTGTTTGCCGAGCATCCTAAAATGGTCGAAGCAATGTTGCACCGAACAGAGAACTATAACGAATCGTTGGCGTTTATTCGTAACCCGCCGGAAGACGCGCGTATCCGCGTTATTGCTCCGCCTGATAATTTTCATGTACAGCGTTTATCAATGCGTCAGTCTGTGTTGCTTGAAGGTTATGAGATGGGGCTTGCAGAGGGCAGAGCGCACCTGAAAAATCTTGCTGGTGCTCATGGCCTGGATAGAGAGAACTGTCACTTCTGTATTTAGCGCAGCGACGCTTAACCTTTCGTCACTCGTAAATATGTAAATTGGCGAACCATGGCATATGGTTCGCCAATAAGCGTTAGGCTTGTTTACGCTGTGCTTCTTTTTGAGCAATCTTAGCCGCACGTCGCTCTTCACGTTGCTTCGCGCTTTCACCGCCAACGTGCTGTTCACCACGTTGATCCGCTAAAGAAATCTGCTTTTCACGTTCGCGGAATCGAGCAATCTGCTCTTCTGAATGCGTACCGTGACATTTAGGGCAACTTACGCCTTGCTCGTAAAGGTCTGACTGTTTGTCTTCTTCTGTGATTGGCAGGCGACAAGCGTTACATAAGTCGTAGTCCGCTTTCTCTAGCTGGTGGTTTACAGCAACACGACCATCGAATACGTAACAATCACCTTCCCACATGCTCTCTTCTTGTGGCACTTCTTCCAGATATTTTAGGATGCCGCCTTCAAGGTGATAAACTTCGTCAAAGCCTTGCTCTTTCATGTACGCTGTTGATTTCTCACAACGGATACCACCAGTACAGAACATTGCCACTTTCTTATGCTTGGCCGGATCCATATTTTCTTTCACGTAGTCTGGAAATTCACGGAAAGTTTCAGTGTTCGGGTTTACCGCACCTTTAAAAGTACCGATTTCGATTTCGTAATCATTACGCGTATCAACAACAAACACTTCTGGATCCGCAATAAGATCGTTCCAGTCTTTTGGTTTCACATAAGTGCCAACCACATGACGAGGATCGATACCTTCAACACCTAAAGTTACGATCTCTTTCTTGAGTTTTACTTTAGTGCGGTTAAAAGGCTGTGTTTCAGCAAGCGACTCTTTATAAACAGTGCCCGCAAGACGTGGCTCTGCATTTAGCCATTCAAGCAGGGTATCAATACCCGCGCGGTCCGCAGCAACGGTACCGTTGATACCTTCACTTGCCAGCAGAAGGGTGCCACGAATCTGGTTCTTTTCCATCAGTGCAAGCAATGGTTCGCGTAGCTCTTGATAGTTACCTAGTTCCACAAACTTGTACAGCGCACAGACAACATACTGACTCATGAGATTTCCTTTAAAAAAACAGGCTTTAATAAAACAAGTGGTCGACGACCATTAAATTATAACGGCCCGGAGTATACCCGACTAAAACGGTCAGGTATACAGGTAAACCCGTCGGACAGGAAACATGCATGTTGATTGGTTAGTGACAAAATGAGGATACAGAATGGATAGCTGCTTCCCCACAAACCTTGTAGGTCTTCAAATTATCAACAAAAATCTAAGTGAATTGACGAGGTTAACCTCGACAGGTTTGTGTGAAATTTGTACGTTTAATTGGTTGAGTGCTCGTTACTCGTAAATGCACTCAGTACAGTACAGCAAGATAAAAAACAAAAATTAATTCAACGGAATGGTTAGTAAGACATGCAGCAGTTTCATATCAGGCGACTCAGAGAAGAGGATATCCCGCTTCTCAAACTTCTTTTAGTCGAGCTCGATACTTCTCACTATCAAGCTGAGCCCGACTTTTATCGTTCACCACAAGAAATGGCCGAGATTAGGGATAGCCGTAATATCTTTGAAAAATACTTCGATGGCAATATCACTGCATTTGTAGCTTGTTCAAATCGAAACATTGTGGGGTTTATTTCGGGAACCACTCGTGAAGTTAACTCCATCATTTCACCAGAGAAATACGTTGGCTTTATAAACGAGCTTGTTGTTGCGGAAAGCCATCGAAACTTGGGAATAGGCTTATCGTTAATGGATAGAATTGAAAGTGCGCTTTGCAGCTTGGGCGTAGAGGAAATCGGATTGTCCGTTGGTTCTTTTAACCACGAAGGCGAAGATTTTTATCACAAGATGGGCTATCGAGTGATCACTAAGTCCATGATAAAAAGGATCAAAGATTAATCGACTGGCGTGATGCTCGGTATTGGATAGCAAAACGCCTTTTCATGGTGAAAAGGCGTCGGTATGCAGAAGTGGTGTCTTATTAAACCAAAGTTGCCGCAGTCTGGTTACCCATCGCAATTAAGGTATCCAGAATGCGTTCGCCGTCAGCACGCAGACCATTGTGTTCATATTCGTTGGTGATCCACGCTTTTGAGTTCGGCATAGAAGCTAATGTTTCTCGGCTGATGTCCATTTCCACAAACATATCGTCGGCGTAAACCGCGCAGCTTACCGGAACTTTGTTCAACGCCAGTTGGTTTTGGTCATAAAGGGGTGACCAGTCCTCTTTGCTTGCCAGTATTTCAGCAGCTTCTTTCAGTGACTTTAGGTTGGTGTATTGATCAAACATCCATGGGAAAACCATTTCCCCGGTAAAGTAGAAAGGTTGGCCTTTTTCATAGTTAAACTCCGGGTTTGACTGACGTACTCGGTGTGCACTCCAATTTGAAGCAAAGCCCTGGCAGTATATAGACTCGTGCAAAATGGCGTAAATAGGGTTGGTTTGGAAGTTTTGCTGAGCCAGCATGTCACTTAAAAACTTGTAACGAAGCTGCGTTTTTCCGTTTACTTCTATGAGTGCGCTTTCCAGCCAGTAATACGTTGGCAAGAAGGTATCGCTGACCCCAAAATTAATCCCAATCTGTTGGAATTGCTCAACGGTAAAGCGTTGCCCGTTTGGCAGAAACTCTTCATTTTCTAACAGGTGATTGGCAATGGTTTGGCAAAGTTGCTGCGCTTTAGGAAATTGCTGGAAGAACGCCTGATTCTTATCCATTGTACGTTTAAACGTTGCTTTATACACATCGTCGGGATGACGTGAAACAGACGGCACGCCACCAGTAATGTAGCTTCGGGTCAGGCTTTCAGGGAACAACGACAAATACGTCAGAGAGCAAAAACCACCGAAGCTTTGACCTAGTATCGCCCACTTTTCTACACCAAATTGCTGACGTATAAATTCAGCATCGCGAACAATATTGTCTGCTCGGAAATGGCTCAGGTATTCTGCCTGTTGGAGTGGCGTCAGGTGCGCCAGCGTTTGGTGGTTGATCACCGAACTGTTTCCGGTGCCTCGCTGGTCGAGCAGTAATACTCGGTACTCTTGAAGTGCTCGTTTTATCCAGCCGTTATGGCCATTTTGACGTGGAGAAGGGAAGCCAGGACCACCTTGAAAGTACACAAGCCATGGTTTGGTTGAGTCTTCGTCTCCCACTAAACATACCGAACGGGCGAATACTTCAATAGTGCCTTTGCTCTCTTCCTGGTAATTCAAAGGGACATTAAATGTGTGGGGAGTGTAGTGCAATCCTGCGTCGATAAATGATAGAGCATTCATTGTTTTATTTATATCCTTGTTGGGTTCAGCATCTAGTAGACCTTACGTTCGCTACTTTACTTCGAAATCAGGGTTTAACCAAGAATCCGAAGTAGAGCAAGTCACATCTAAGCCGTTTAATCTCTTTTGTAAAATCAACGTAAGTTCAAGAAAATGAAACGATTAGCGACTGGTGCAACTGGTTGAATGAGCTATGCTCATTAGAGCGACGACAAAGTGAGTGTGAATTGTGGAGGATGTTGAATGAAAGTGTCACTGGCTCAATGGATTATCGTGACTTGTTTAGTTAGCGTGCCCGCATTTGCGGTGGTCACGCCAAGCCCACCTGAGTTACAGGCGAAAGGGTACGTGTTAATGGACTTTCAGTCGGGAGCCATTATCGCAGAACAGAACGGGAGAGCCGGATTAGCCCCTGCCAGTTTAACCAAACTCATGACGGCTTATGTCGTGGGTCAGGAAATCAAAGCAGGTCGATTAAATTGGGATGATTTAGTGACTGTCAGCGAAAATGCGTGGTCAGAAAAATTCCCCGGTTCCTCCAAAATGTTCATCAAACCGAAAGATGAAATCAGCGTTGCGAACTTGATGCGCGGTGTCATTATCCAATCGGGAAATGACGCATGTGTCGCTCTGGCGGAACATGTGGCAGGCAGTGAACATGGATTTGTGGCTTTGATGAATGGCTGGGCCGAAAAGCTCGGGCTTCAAGACACTTACTTTGTGAACTCTCATGGGCTGGATAGCGAAGGCATCCAAACTTCTCCTTTGGATATGGCGACGTTGATGAAATCGATCATCAATGACGTACCTGATGTGTATGCGCTCTACAACGAAAAGGTGTTTAAGTGGAACGATATTACCCAATACAACCGTAATAAGTTGTTGTGGGATAAGTCTATTAAAGTGGATGGTGGCAAAACAGGTTACACCAGCAATGCGGGATATAGTCTCGTCAGTTCAGCGACTGAAGGTAAAATGCGTTTGATATCTGTCGTGATGGGAACGCCTAGCGCGCAAGCACGCATCAGTCAGTCTAAAAACTTGCTCAGCTATGGTTTCCGTTTTTATGACACTAAGAAGGTGGCTACACAGGGACAGGTGGAATCAAAGGTTAAGGTCTGGAAAGGCAAGGTGAGTGAAATAGAAGCGAGCTTTCCGCAAGATGCTTATTTGACCCTACCTCGCAGTATGACAGCTGGTTTAGATAAGAGTGTCGAAATGAAAGAACCTTTAATGGCACCGATTGAACAAGGGGAAGTGATTGGTAAAGTCGTGTGGAAAAATAACGATGAAACCGTCGCCAGCTATCCTCTGGTCAGCAATCAAGCGGTTGAACCCGCGTCATGGATTGGCCAAATCTGGGACAGCATCGTTTTATGGGTGAAATCGTTTTTTAATTAACCCCAGTTGAGGTTAATTCATTAAGTGATGAATCGAGTAACAGCCCGCTTTCCGTCGGGCTGTTTTTATTCTGATGTAAATAACAGTTGGGAATTAGGTTTGTTTCAGTTAGATTAGCCCGCCAAATCGCCCTATAAATTGTTGGATTGAAATCATGAGCAACGAACAACCGAATAACCCTCTGCACGGGTTGAGTTTAGAAAAAATCGTCACCCGTTTGGTTGAGCACTTTGGGTGGAATGGTATGTATGAACGTGTTCGTGTTAACTGTTTTAAAAAAGACCCGTCTATTAAGTCGTCGTTAAAGTTTCTTCGTAAGACGCAATGGGCACGAGATAAAGTTGAAGCGCTGTACATCGAAACTTTCTGTTAAGCTGTTGAAAAAGCAATTATTCCCGAAAGCACGAGTGTGTGCCGCCGGGAATTTAAACTCGACAATTATTCTAGGTGGTGAGTGCTGCCCACAGTCGCTTCCAGTTCCAGAATCGACTTGCGGACGCTGTCTGGAATCTCAGTCTTAGTGTTATTTTTAAAATCAAACATCACACCCGTTGCCGTCGCGACGGTGACCACTTTTCCCCACTTTTTGCTAAATACCTGATATTCCATTGTCATGCGATCGCCTTGCATGCCGATCACTCGAGCGCCAATCAGAAGCGTGTCCGGGTAAGTCACCGGCAATTTATAACGACACTGAGTCTCACTCAGAACAGGGCTAATTTGCGAGGTTTGCAGGTCGACGAGCAAATTAATCGCTTCAAAATAGTCCAGACGTGCGGTTTCGAAGTAACGAAAGTAGACGACGTTGTTGACGTGTTGCAAGGCATCCATTTCTCCCCAAGCTACTCTGATCTCAGTCACGACGGGGAAGTCTTTTAGTAGTGTGTCCATTTTCTTTGTTCCTTTTTCATCAACGTTGCCACAAATTGTGAAGCCACTTATTAATCTGAGTATTTATTCTAGATGTAATTATTTAGAATGTAATAAAATTGTTCCTGAAGTGTGAAATAAACTGGTTGTTTATGTAAAGTTTAATCTTTACATAGTAACGTTGTAAGCGTAAGTTTATTTGAGAGTGGCTAAAAGGGAGATGTCTCATGGCAGAACTGAAAAATTTCAATCTCGCCAGAGTTGAGAAGCGAATAGACTGGACAGGCGAGCTGTTCAGCTTAAGAGTATCTGGCGCTCCACTTTCCTTTAAAGCTGGTCAATTTACCAAACTCGCGTTGTTAGACGAGAATGGCAACCCAATCAGCCGTGCCTATTCCGTGGTGAATGCTCCGAGCGAACAGTTTGACTGGCTGGAGTTTTTGATTGTTGCGGACCCTCAGGGACAATTGTCGCCAAAACTGCAAAAGTTAAAGACTGGTGACAGTATCTATGTTGGTGAAACGGCACACGGAGATTTGATCCATGATTCGATTCCCAAACAAGCACATGACCTTTGGTTGCTTTCAACTGGTACCGGTATCGGGCCATTTTTGTCATTGTTAGATGACATTAACCTGCTTCCTCATAACGAAAAGATTGTTTTGGTTCATGGTGTTCGCTATGAGAAAGACCTGGTGTATAAGTACTTAATTGAGCACTTAGAGCAGCGCTATGAAGGCCGATTAAAGTACGTGCCTATTGTTAGCCGAGAAGCTGTGGAAGGTAAGTTACAAGGCCGCATTCCCGACTTTATTGCCTCAGGAGAGCTGTCTAATCGAGCGGATGTGCAGTTCTCACCTTGTAGTAGCTTTGTGATGTTGTGTGGTAATCCAGCAATGATTAAAGACACGTTGCCAGTATTGCAAGAACGCGGTTTAGAGAAGTTTCGAGTCAATACTGGTGGTAACATCATTTACGAGCGTTACTGGTAAATCGGAAACATTAAAACTCAGCAGTAGTTGAGGTTATTACAGTACGAAAAAAGCCACATTAGATGTGGCTTTTAAACTCAGAAAGACCAAACTTATTGTTGGTTGATGTACGCTTTAAAGCGAGCTTTGGTTTCAGCATCCGCTTTTTGGTACCAGAAGTGCAGCATTTCTTCTGCGGTTGAATCTGCTTTTACCGCCGCACGTGCTTGCTTCATATCTTCAGGGATTTCAGCGGGTAACGTCATTGGCTGAACCATCGCTCCTGCGACAGCAATTGCTGCCACGCCGCCAGTTCGATTGTAATCTTCTACTTCACGAACATAGTCACGGCCAATCTGCATACCTTCTTTGATAAGCTTGTCTTGCTTAACGGCAATCGCGTTGCCAGATGCATCAACCAGTTTCCAGTCTAAGTCTTTGATATTGTCTTCTGCATCGTTCAAGTTACGGTACTCTGGAAGCTGAAGCGCCAGTTTAGAATCTGAAGACGTAAAGCTGGTGACAATCACGTCGCTTTCAACACTGACACGGTCATTGCCTTTGTTGAAAAACGGAGTAAATCGGAATACGACCTGGTTAACGCCATCAGGTAACGTTAGTGTTCTTTCTGAGGCAAAGAAGCCGCCATCCAGCTTCACTTTTTCACCGTTTGCTGCGAGTACCGAAACGTCGTCAGGAACACTAACCGTTACGTCAGCGAATGCCATGCTACTCATTGCCAGAGCGAGCGCGCAAGTTAAAGGCTTGATCAATTTCATTGTTTTTATCCTAAGCACTATTTATTAGTGAGCATCGAGAGTGCATCGTTATGCGTTTGATTGCAACAATCAAGTGTCATTAGTTTGAAAATTTAACATTAGTTTCATTTTTCATCGTTATTGAGATGAAAATGTGACACCAATAAAAACAAACCGCTGCAATGCAACGGTTTGAAAGATTGTGAGTATCGGATTAAGGCTTGGTGAGCTTAAATACCTGCACCGTTTTCAGATTCACTTTGGTCTTTTGCTTCCTCCAGCAAGTCGCCCAATTCCTCTTGCTGTTGGGCTTTCTCAATGCTTAGCCACCAAACGAATAGCTCATACCAAATTGAAAGAATAACCGCGCCAAGGAAGAGGCCTACGATACCGTAGACAAGCATACCGCCGATGGCACCAATCAAAATAATTGGCATCGGAGTGTCCACGCCTCGACCCATCAGCATTGGTTTGAGCAAGTTTTCAGAAAGCGCACCAACGACCGCCCATACGGTAAACAAGGTTGCAGTCGTGCTGTCTTGAGTCATGTACATGTAGCCAATCACAGGTAGCACTGCAAGAAGAGCCGGTAACTGAGCGATACACAAAATCATCAGTATTAGAGTAAGCAAGCCAGCGGCAGGCACGCCAAATACGAAGAAACCCGCACCAATCAGCAACGCTTGAATCGCAGCGACACCGACAACGCCAAGTAAAACGCTTTTAATGGTTGCTGCAATGAGCGTCGCCCAGCTTTTTGCATTGTCACCTGCGGTACGAATGGCAATGGTGGTTAGGCCAGATGCCAATGATTCTGAGTAAGTCATAAAACCAGCGGCAATCGCCAAAGACAGAATAGAAAGCAATACACTACCCAGAGCGCCACCCATCATGCCAAGCAGGGAAGTCAATGCTGACTTTATCTGAGGCATAAAGGTTTGAATTGCTTGTTCTAAATTCGTCGAGAAAAGTGTCCAGGTGTCGTAGAGCTTACCACCGACAAGTGGCCAGTCTGCAACCGATGGCTTCGGCCCAGGTATTTTGACATCACCGCTCTGGAGTACTTGCAGTGCGTGGGTTGCACCGTCGTAAATGGAACCAGAAACCATCACAAGCGGTGTCACTAACAGCGCGATACCAAGCAAAGCGATGGTGGTTGCTGCCAAACCACGCCTGCCACCATAGGCTCGCTGAAGCCTTTTAGTGACGGGTAAAAGTGCCACTGCAATGATCGCCCCCCAAATAACGGGAAGGATGAAAGGCCTGATGATGTCGTAAGTAAACATAAACAATACGAAGATCAAGCCAATTCGTATTGACGATTCCACCATATTACTGATGAAAATCTTACTTTCATTTCTTTCCGATGATTTATCCATTTTTATTTACCTGATGATCAATGTTGGAACTGACGAGGCTAGAAACCACAATAGCCATATAAAACACACCTGTAATGGCCTCTAAATAAACGATGACTTGAGCCAACGGAGTCAGAGGACTGATATCGCCATAACCAAGAGTGGTCAGGGTGACGAAACTGAAATATGCCGCATTGGAGAAGTTTTGCCCCCAGGATATCGCCTCCATACCGGTGAAAGCCTGTGGTGAAAACTCCAGTAAAATGAGGTAGGCGATGGCCCACATCAAACCCAGCAACAGGAATAACGCAACAGACCCAATGACTTTGTTACTGTTGACGTGACCAGTAAACAGGATTTGTCTTGCAATAGATTTAAAGGTGCCAAAGAAAAACGCAAAGGTTAACGCGAGCATCACGACGTTCATTTCTTTGATATGAAAAATCGTTTTTATCACGATGACCAACACCCATACTGCGAAAAGGGTATAAAGGAACCGAGACCAGGTTTTATCGAATCGTAGACTAGCAAAACACACGATGAACGTGATTATCGTAAACGCCTGTAAAATATGCTCGATTGCCCCTTCATCCACCACCTGAGCAGATGCTCCGCCAATCAACAAAACGATGAGTGACAGTGTGAGATAGAAGAAGTTATTTTCTTCATTAATGTTTTTGAGTTTTTTTCCAATGACCATAGTTGTTCTCTCACTTAGTAACTATTCATTGTTTTCTGATGAGTCTTTCATCACCATGATGGAAGCGGAAAGGCCAAATCGAAGCTCGATATCTTCTGGCAGTTCTTTAATGGCAATACGCACAGGAATGCGCTGTGCCAGACGAATCCACTGGAAGACAGGGTTAACATTTGGCAGCAGGTTATAACCGACGGTACCGTCCCGTGGCGCGATACCCCAGCCGATAGAATCGACGGTTGCGTCAATCGGTGTTTCTGGATGAGACATCAGCGTCACTTGTGCTTTGCTGCCAGGCTCGATTTGCTGTAACTGGTTCTCACGGAAGAAACCAAATACCCAAAAGCTGTGTTTGTCGATAAGCGCAAGCAGAGGCTGGTTGGCAACCGCTTGAGTACCGTTGCGGATATCCAGATTAGAAACAAAACCGTCGACGGTCGCATAAACCTTGGTATAGCTAAGATTCAATTTCGCAGACTTTAACTGCTCTTCTGCCGCCTTAATTTGTAGTAGAGATTCTTCATAGGCAATCTCACGGCGAATAAGATCTTTGTGGGATACTGCGCCGCGATCTTTCGCTCGGATATCCGTTAAACGGTCGTACTCGATTTTCTTACCGCGAGAGCTGACGATGGACTTTTCCAGTCCCACTTCTGCTTGCGACAATGCAACCTCGTAGGTGGTTGGGTCGATCTCAAACAATAAATCGCCAGTTTTGACTTCTTGGTTGTCTTGTATCGCAACGTTCACAATCGGACCGGATACGCGAGGCGCAACTTTGATGACATTGGCACGTACCTGACCATCTCGCGTCCAGGGATTATTGAAATACTCTTCATACTTTTGATAGCCGAGCCAAGCTGCGCCACCAAGAATGACAAGATTGAGTGCAATTACGAATAGTTTTTTCATCTTGTTTGGCACCTAAAATTGAATATAAAAGCTGTCTATCGCCACCACATAACAGACCATGATGGCGATGAAAGTCAGCGACGGAAAAGCGATAAAACGAGATAAGCGAGTCTTGTTTAACAGAATGACGGTTATCCACGTTGCGGTGACCGCAAGAAACAGCACTAGCAGTAACGGGGAAAAGTACACATCACCCCAAGAGAGTTCATAAGGCATTATGGCTCCTCCCCTTTAGGCGGTTTGTCACCAGCCCGTTCAATAGGAAGTGGCGGTAGAACTCGGTTTTCTTGGTCTAAATACCCGTCCCAGTCGGTGCGTTCGACCATCTGTTTCGCAATCTCGTCAGATAAAAACGGCTTACCGGTTTGTGCTTGCCAACCCCCACCAAGGGACTTGTAAAGAGCGACGACCTGGTTGGCAACATTGCCTTTGATAGAGGCGTAGTTATCTTCTGCTCGCGTCATTTTCTCTACTGAGTTCAGTAGACGCTCAAAGGAGATTTGGCCGTTTTCGTATTGAGTCATCGAAATGTTGAAGGCACGAATCGAAGAGTTTACCGACTGCAAACGTAGCGATTTTTGTTCTAAATACAGGTCGTAAGCTTCTAACGCGTTGGTGACTTCATTGACAGCCTGCAGTACTTTTTTGTTGTAGTTGGTTAAGGTTTCCTGAAAGCTGGCATCTTCGTAGCGAATGTTATTTTTCACACGGCCATATTGGAAAATGTTCCAACTAAACGCTGGGCCTGCGACCATCGTGAGTGAGTCACTGAAACTAAAGCTACTGCCATCCGGTACGGTACTGTCGATACCAATCGAACCAAACAGAGAAAAACTTGGATACAAGGCCGCTTCGGCGACACCAATTTGGGCACTTTGCGCGCGAGCTTGCATCTCAGACACTTGCAAGTCTGGACGGCGCATGACCAAGTTGGCGTCGATTTGTGTCTCTAAAAGTGGTGGACGCGGGACAATCGAGTTTTCGTCATTGCCAGATAACGCCGTTTTTCTGCCTGTTGATTTAAATTGTGCTTCGTATTCGGCGATACGCTCGGATAGACCATTTGATGCCAGAATGGTGTCGACTTCTTCTGGCAACACGCCCAACAGAAGCGCAATCGCGGATCGTGACTGCTTCATCGCAATTTCAAGGCTGGGCTGGGCGGCTCTTGTGGTGTACAACTGGTTTTGTGCTTGTTGAACGTCGAGCTCGGTCACGTTACCTGAGTCGAATTGGACTTGAGTAATATTGACCACGCGCTCTTGGATCTCGATGTTTCGTTTAGAGAGCAGAATACGTTCTTGGCTGGTTCGATAGTTGATGTAATTGCGCACCACCTCTGACGTGATGGTTACCATAATATCGTGGTAAGACGCGATCGTTGCATAGTAACCGGCTTCTACCGACTCAATCCCGCGAGCATATTTACCCCAAATATCCATCTCCCAAGCTGCATCAAATGATAGCGCAGCATTGTTGAACCCTTGATCGTTGACGTAAGCACGTGCCAAATTACCGGATACGGTTTGTACCTGTGGATACTGCAAGCCTGATGCAACGCCAACTAAGGCACGGGCTTGGACAATACGCAACCCAGCGGCTTCTAAATCAAGGTTTTGCTGGCTCGCCAACTCAACCAGTTGATTCAGTGTTGGGTCATTAAATTGTTGCCACCACTCCTGTACCTTTTGCTCAGATTGCTCGGTATCCTGTACTGCGTTTTGCAATGACCAATCACTTGGTAAAGCAGATTGCTGGGGATGGACATAGTCTGGCCCCACAGTTGTACACGCACTGAGCCCAATCAGAGTCATTATGGCGAGGCTTGGTTTCGTTAATTTTTGAAGCATCATACCCCTACCTTTAAAACCGCTTCTGTTGTAAGTTCACCCAATCGATATCCTCATAGGTTTGCTTGCAATGTTTAATTGCTTCGAACACGTTCCGTTTTAAATTCAGCAAGATATAAAAACCAGCTATCTCTGAATAAGCGTAGTCAGATAAATCCAATTCATTAAAAAAATCTTCCAGCTTATCTTCGAAGGATTGGTAATCCTGACTGTATTGATTAAATACGGAGTCGAGTTCTTCTGTTACCTGGTGGCTGGCTAATGCACCCGCCATCAAAGGAATGATGGAGTCACGATGTTGTTGACGGAGCTTGTTTATCAAAGGGTTAGACAACAATTTTTTCTCTGCAACCATGAGCACGTTTATGTGGCTGCATAGCACGTCACAAGCTTTGCTGAATGCACCGATCGCCTCTGGTGTCGTTTGGTCAAAATGTTTGTGATTGATTTTGGAACCCCACACTTTGAGTTTTTTCGCAGACACGTTCAATGTGACTATGTGCAAAGCGCGCTTAAGTGGAGTGAAAAAGGATTCAGACTGTTTTTGATAGGTGACAAACAAAGCTCGTGTATGCCGGAAATAGCGTTCTTTTATGGTTAAGAATAGGTGCTCGGGTCTTGAACTGAACGGAAAGTAATGAGCAAAAATAATCATGAATACGACCAAGTAAAACAGTGTCATGATCGTCATTAAGATCCCGAAGTGGTAGAACATATTATTGTCCAGCCCAAGTACAAACAGGCCGACCATGTAGAAAATTGTTATCGGTCCGTTGAACAGGTAAAAACCAATAAATGTGTAGATAAAGATAAACAGGCCTAGCTCCAGCCCGAGATCCAGTTGCGGCAAAATGAATAAATAAGATGGCACCGCAAACAGGAAACCAAAGGTGAATAACACCAATAGTAAAATTGGATGCACAGGAACAAAGGACAACAAAGACATGAACATGGTCGAGAAAATCACAAATGAGTAGCCACCCGGAGGGTTAAAATAGATCCAGATGAGCCCTGCAACCCAGTAGGTTACGAAGGTTTTGACTGCTGTTTTGAAATTTTCTGCATCCCACCACAAGAACTTGCCTTTCGATTCTGGCAGTTCAATGTTGAACGAGACATTGTTCGTCACCGAGTCAATACAGCTAATGCTTTCAGCCAGGCGTGAGAGGTTCTGATGCATGGATTCCAGCAGAAACCCTAAAGTGATTGTCGAGCCTTTAGTCAGGTGTGGTACCGAATCTAGCAATTCTTGATTGTATTCAACCTTAAATTCTTTAGTGCGGTAAACGTGTTCATTGTCTTCCCAAACCTGCTGACAGGTATGGAATAACTGTTCTATTTCCGCGATCGTTTCGTCAAAGTTAGTGATGCACTGACGATCTTCTTCAAGGCTAAAATGGCTATGCACGGCAACCGATAATTGCTGAGTAATTTGTTTACTCAGGTGAACCGCCAAGCGCCACTCTTTTAAATACGCGGAGACGTCACTGCACTCAACACTCACAGTTGCAAATCGTTGCTCCAGACTATTTTGCGCAGCAAACATTTCTTCGGTGAGCTTGTCGATATTGAGTTGTGAGGCTCTGTGTTCTGATTCCTCTGGTGATTCTGAACCATCGACAGAGTCAGGGTGTGATTTATGACTTTGCTCAAAACTATGCACAATCGTAGCGAATAACGCTTGTTGAGTTTGATTTAACTGCTCAATAAGCTGACGCAGATTTTGTTCGGTTTTGACTGGGAATAGAAAAGTACCGACCAATGTATAGATCACCACGCCAAAAACAGTCATGTAGGCGCGATCAACACCGTAAAGAAAAGCGCCGTCCGCATCACCACCATTGGACATCATTAACGTCATCACCCCGGTAAGCATCAGCAGCGTAGGGTCTTTTTGGTAAGCGTTACGAAAATAAAAGATGAATGAAACGACGAGCGACACGCTCAGCATATACAGCAGGCGATCTTGTGCGAATAGTCCAACCAGCAACAAGCCGACAACTGCCCCGACTAGGGTACCGAGAACGCGCAATGTGCCTTTTGCGAGAGATTCTCGACGACTGCCGGTTGTGGCAATCAGCATCACCGTTGTCGCTGCGGTAGACGCCTGCGGCCACCCCATAGCAAAGGGGATCAGATAAGCCAGGGTGAGGCTAAGCGATACTTTTATAGCAAATTTAATTTTGTCGTTCATAGTCAAAGTTTGCTCAGGCTTATCGTTTCAAGTTGATGAATTTGTTAATAAAAAGTTGGTTTAGGGTTGCAGTTCCAACTATATTTTGGTTGGCGGAATATAGCGAGCAAAAAGGAGCAGATTGTAAATCTTGTGTCAAAACTAAATGCATATAAAGCGATCAATTTACCTGTACCCCTTGTCATTACTAGGGGCATTGGGTAAATGCTCAAAACCACTACTTTTACGTGGTCTTATTTATGAAACAGATTTACTGGTTTTTCCTAGCCAAGATTTCTTTAAATCTATCAATCGCCTGATACTAAATAGGGGGCATTTGTCTGGTGTCATCTATGCCACACCTTTAAAAAGCATAGATGATGAATGGGATTTTGAGAGGAAAAGTTTTATTTTTTATTAAGTTGTAGAGGTTTTACTATTCTTTATTTGCATTTTGGGAGCGAGATAAAAAAACCAGCGCGATGCCACCTAAAATGATTGTGCTAGTGAGGACGGAATGAATTGAAAGGGATTCACCAAGCAGAATAGACCCAAGTACTAGGGCAATTACGGGTACCGAAAGCTGGCTTACCGCAGCTTGCAGTAGAGTCAGTTTCTGGATTACGTGATACCACAGTAAATAACCAATCCCTGATGCAAGCACACCGGAGGTGATCGCGAGTGAGATGCCTTCAATGGTGAGATTGACCGAAGAGAGAAGAAAAGGGGAGACCAGTAAACTGATTACCGAGGCTGCAATAAAACCCCATGCGATCCCGCTACTTGGTGAAGGAGCATGCTTACCAAGTGCAGTAAAGAGCGCCCAGCAAACGCCAGATATCACGATAAGAAGTGTCGACCAAATATCCGGACGAGTCGCCGATGGAAGCATTAACCAAGCGAAACCCAGAATGGAGACGGCGATACCAATCACTTCTAAAGTTTTAAATCGTTCGCCTTGCCACCAATGCAAAGTCAGAAGCGTCAACTGTACTGCCCCAAATAAGAGTAGTGCACCTGTTCCTGCATCCATATTCAAATACGCGTAAGAAATAAGTACCGCATAGCCAAACAATGTCACACCTGCGAGAACTTTAAAGCGACTTGTTGGTTTTTCAGAGTGCCAAGTTCCGGTGATAAGGAGAAAAAACACCAGCGTCGCCGCCCCGGAGATCAACCGGATTATCGTGAAGCTTCCCGCATCGCTCAGTCCATCTACCAACGCTGCTCGACATAACAGTGAGTTGGCGGCAAAGGCGAGCATCACAACAACGGTCAGCAAAAAAGTAAACATCTTCAATCCTTAAATTGGGCGCATAGAATGAGTGTAGCGGCAAAGTGATTTATTCAATTAGTTGATTAAGTGATTAGTTATACCAGTTGTCTTTTGCAGCCTGGGGAGCTAGCTGATGACCATTCGACTAATGATAAAATTATCACTCAATAATTTAATTTTACAAATTGTAGGGCTTTTGTTAAATATTTGAATAGAAAGGAATAGTCCGTAATTTCTTTCACTCTGTTAGGATTTTTCCTACACCTATCTAGTGATACTTCTTGCTATCTTTTTCGAAGGCTGGAACACAATCAATATAAACACGTGTTCTTAACGTCAGGCTATAACGAAAAAGAAAGACTACAATGAATGAATTTGTTTTGCGATTGATGAAATGCGCGCGTGCTTATGAAAGTTTCATCGGTAATAAACTGCTGAGTAAACAAAGCATTAATACTGAAGAATTGAAAAATATACGAAAAGAAGCACTAATGCGATTCCCGGAGTTAAAAACGCAGCACCTCAACCAAGTCAAAGAAACGGTGGAGTTCGAGTTATTTAACAAAGTACTGCACAATACCATGTTAAAAGTGGGCTTTCGTATTCCTGAAGGCAAAGCCGCCGGTACAACCGCGATTTACATTCGTCGCTAGAAGAAAAACAGCCGTCCAATGACGTATTGCGTGTCTTGGAGGCTGTTTTCTTATCGTAAGACACAGCGGGTGAGCCGCTATTTTCTGAGGTGTTGATAATTCAACTCACATTTGTTGTTAGATTGGCGTCTGCGTATCCAACCCAGCCATCCCGCTATCATTAACAAGCCAGTCCCAACAGCGCCACCACTACCACCACTGTCACCACTGCCTCCATCATCACTGCTGTCTTCAAAGATCCGAGAGTCACCTTCACTATGGTAATCTTCCGTTGCGGCTAACTCAGCGTCATAACTGGTTTTTACGCCAGCGCTGGTTTGCAGTTCAATCCAAGTGGTGTAGTTCAGAACTTCGGTAAACACACTCGGTATGGCGGCAGATTCACAAATGGATGAACCATAACTGACAATACCAATCTGTTGATACATGCCGTTGCTGTCTACGTAGGTGAGCGGGCCGCCGGAATCGCCACGGCATATACCCGTATAATCTCTGCCCTCAAAGCCATTTGCACATAAACTTTCTTCGGAGTTGAAGCCTGTCACTAACGCAGCACACTCTGCGTCAGTCAGTGGGTCGACTTCTGCCCAGCGCAAATAATTTGGCACTGAAGTGTCAGTGGTTGAGGTCTGCCCCAAGCCAAATATTTGATAAGCCGAGGCGTCACTGTAATCTCCGAAATCTTGTGGCAAAGTAATGGATTGCACGTTATCAGTGATTGGTCGGGCAAGTTCTAGCACTGCCAGATCATTAATCCATAAATTGTAGGGCGCATAGCTTGGGTGAATCGTAATTCTACGAACATCTTTAAATTCGGAGGTATAAACGTCATCCATGGTCGGGTTTTTCACTAACACACGTAAGTCGTCAGTGTTCCATCCGTTTGTGAATACCTCTGATTCCACACAGTGTGCGGCGGTTAAAATGTAGCGATCATTCACGATAGAACCACCGCAAAGGTTAGCGAATTCACTAGACCCAGTTTTGTGTAGTATCAAGCGAGCAAAAAATGGTAATTGATTCAAAGTGGTAGGTTCACCACCAATGATAGCAACAGATATATCTTGTGGTGATAGATTGGTATCTGTATCCGCTAAAGTCGTTATAGGCAAAATGAGGAAAGTCCCGAGCAAAGCATGATGTAACCTCATAACCTTATCCTTATTGTTAGATTTGTTATTACATTTACTTTAGTCAAGACTCCAACAAGTACAACATTGCTTCTTACCAGTCTCATTATTCATACTCGATGAAGGGGCTTAGTCAGGAAAAGAGGCATGCTGGCAAGTGTGGATAGGGGAAGTTGAGGTTTTATGTCCTGCATCCTGACAACGTTTGGGTATACAATAGCTGAAACCTGCAAACCAAAGAGAGTAAATGATGGAATTTAAGGTTGATACCCACACACATACGTATGCCAGCGGTCACGCTTACAGTACGTTGATTGAAAACGCTCAGTCGGCAAAAGAGAACGGGCTCGAAATGTTCTGCACCACCGATCACGCAGAGTCAATGCCGGGTGCACCTCATTATTGGTTTTTCTCCAACCAAAAGATTCTGCCTCGTTACCTCAACGGTATTGCTATCATTCGTGGCGTTGAAGCCAACATTCTTAATATCGAGGGCGATATTGATATCCCTTTGAGCGTTGACCGGAACCTTGATTGGGTCATTGCCAGTTTTCATGAGCCAGTCTTTGTTCCATCCAATAAAGAAACCCATACCGAAGCACTACTTAATGTGATCCAAAGTGGTCGTGTTGATGCACTCGGCCATCTGGGTAACCCTAATTATGACTTTGATTTCGAGACGGTTTTAAAATGTGCGCAACAACATAACGTTGCTATTGAGATAAACAATACAACCCTGAAAGGCAACAGCCGTGTGGGTAGTGTTGAACGTTGTCATGATATCGCTCAAATAGGTAAAGAAGTGGGGGTTTTCTTTACCACAGGCAGTGATGCACATTTTTGCCATGATGTCGGTAATCTCGAACTGGTGGGTGAACTGATGGACAGAGTCGGTATTAATAGTGAGAACGTCATTACTCACTCGGCTAAGCAGTTTTTGTCGTTCCTGGCGCTTCGTGGACGAGAGCCAATTGCAGAATATGACGAAATGCTTAACGCATAAACTTGATTACATTTTGGGAATGCACCCTTAGCGCGTTTCCTTTACACTGCGAAGCTCAACTATCCGAATCATCCTTAATGAGGGGTGATCGTGATAAACAAAGCCGACAAAGAATTCGGCACTAAAAATGGAGAAGTGAAGATGTTACGTCCTTTAGTTTTAGGGTGTGCGATTGCGTTGGGCTCAAGCTACGCAATGGCAGAAGCTGTCGATCTAAAACAGAACATGAAACAAATGAAGATGGATTTCAAACAAGCGGCCGAAGCGTCGGATGTTGAAACCATGAAAACGGCCATTGATAGCTTACAAGCTATCGTGGAGCAATCTAAGCGTGGTAACTACCCACCAGAAAAGTTTGATACGTTTCTTGAAGGCTTCAACAAGTTGTCGGTGACACTAGACAGCATCGAAGCGGACTTAGATGCGGGTAATCTTACCGAAGCGAAAGCTCAACTGCGCGAAATCGATAGTCTTCGTGAAGAATACCACGACAAACGTAACCCAAGCATCTGGAGCAAGCTGTTTGGCTGATTTGGGATGGGTATGAACAACCCCCAACGATTTCAAGACCCGCAACTCTGCGGGTCTTTTGTTTCTGATGGAAAATAGAACTACGCCTGAAATCCTTTATTGAGCTTGTACTTAGAATTGGTTACGCTGTATGAAATTTGTTAAGTCACCGTTATGCGTAGATTAATTCCTTTTTATCGCTCCATGCTGCTTGTTAGTGCCCTAAGTTGGGCGCTGGTAACACTGATGCCTGTTATTAATGCTCATGGTAACAGCATGGGCGTGTGGGCAACGCTTTGTACGCTTAATGGTTTTGAACTGGTACAGGTTGAAGAGGGAGACAATGCGGTAACACATAAGGGGAAACCCTGCCCATTCAGTTACTTTTCACCCTTTCATCACGACTCACTTCCAACTACACCTTTACTTTTACGACTGAGCTCGGTTATTTCTGACAGCTACACTTTTTTGGCTCTAAGTGTGCGATTTGAAACACCAGTTCCTAGGGCGCCGCCAGCCATTGCCTAATCAAACACTTAACGTTTTCTGAATCCCTTTACCTTCCAACCGAGCACCTCAAATACCCCCACGTTTTCCATCTTCACGGTTTACTTCTGATATAACTCCAAAGGCAGCCGATCCGGATCCTGAAAGAAAGTGAACGCTTTACCAGTGAATTCATCAATTCGAATAGGTTCAACTGCGATGTTCTTCGATTCAAGGTAGGTTTTTACTTCCTCAATATCATCAACTTGAAACGCCAGGTGTCGTAAGCCCTGGGCTTCCGGAAAGCTTGGGCGCTCAGGTACATCTGGAAAACTGAATAATTCAATCTGGCTACCATCAGGAAGCGCAAGGTCGAGCTTATAAGAATCACGCGCTGCACGGTAATTTTCTGCAATAACGGACAGGCCTAATATTTCCGTATAAAAATGCTTTGACGTTGGGTAATCACTACAAATGATGGCGACGTGATGAATCGCATTAAACATGATTAGGTTCCTTTGAGATCAAGTGTTCATTGACGAAATCGATAAACACACGCAAGCGCGCGGGCATGTACTTCGTTTGAGGGTACTGCATGGCTATTGCACCATGGTAGTTACTCTTGATCATCCAATCTGCAAGTACTTCAACGACTTCCCCTGTTTCTAGCGCTTCTTTAACGACAAAGTCGTGAAAGATTCCAATACCCAGCCCTGCTTTAACGCCATTTAATCGCATTTGAGAGTGGTTTACCGCGTAGCGACCATTTACGGCAACAGAGTGAAAGGCTTCTTCTTTAAAAAATGACCAAATGTTGTCTTTATCGTTTTCTGCCAGATAAATACAGTCATGCTGTTCAAGCTGAGTTGGATGGTCTGGCGTGCCCTGCTTAGCGAGGTAGTCCGGTGACGCACACAACACCAGATTGGTTTTACTTATTTCTTTTAATACCAAATTCTCGTCGGGCTTGTCAGTCAATTTGAAAGCGACGTCGATGCCTTGACGAAACAAATCGATTTCTCCATCTGCAGCGCGCAGTTTTAACTGAATCTTTGGGTAGCGCTGTAAGAAGGGTAAAACAAAAGGCTGAAGTACCGAGTTTAAAAACGCCTCTGGTGCTGCAACGGTAAGCGCACCTTTTGGCTCAGTATGATCTTCTGCTGAGAGTTCGACAGCTTGCTGCGCTGCGTTAACCATCGCAATGCTTTGGTCATATACCTTTTGACCAGCTTGAGTGATGAGCAGCTTACGAGTGGTGCGTTCGAATAATTTTACCGAAAGCGCATGCTCCAATCTCGTGATCAGTTTGCTCAAAGCTGAAGGCGTAACCCCGAGTTTTTTCGCTGCGGCAGTAAAACTCCCTTCATTTACTACCAAGATAAACGAGGCAAGATCAGGAAGGAGGGCGATAAGTTTAGTATTAACCATAGGTTTTGGTTCTGTAGCGCGTAATGACGGTATTCTCTGGCACGACATGGCTGAGTTCAAGTGTATCAGTCTCGCTTTCACGATATTTTCGTCAGAAAGCATGTATCGCTTGTTTTGTTCAGTAATCAGAGTGCGCTCAACCGATAAGAAGAGGGCCATTTCTACGTGTCATCAACCGAACCAGAAGTTGTGAGAATTTTATGAGAATTTGATGAAGTTGCCGATAGATCTACCCGCCATGCTTAGAAGCAGAACGGAAGGCGTTCGATCGTAACTTTACCCAGGCAGCCGTAAGACGATGAGTTAACGGGCTTGGATACCACTCTCATTAAAGGATGGACTCACAATGAAAAAACGTACCCAACTTAGTCTCGCCATGGCTTCTGTCGCTCTGACGTTTGGCGGAGCATCGGTGAGCGCAGCAGAATTAGAAATTACCGTAACCAACGCTACCAAAGGCATCTATTTTACTCCGCTCATTGTGGCCGCACATGGCGCTAATCTGCATATGTTCAGAGTGGGTGAAGCCGCGACATCGGAGTTAGAAGCGATGGCTGAACAAGGCGACATTTCCGGTTTATCCAGCGTGATTGGTAACGCTGGGGGCACTGTATTAGAAAATCCGGCAGGCGGCTTCCTTAATCCGGGGACTGCAACCACGTTTACCTTTGACAGTGGCGTTCATGGTTATCTTTCTCTCAGCGCAATGCTGTTGCCGACCAATGATGGATTTGTTGGTTTAGATAGCTGGGAAATTCCTACGGCAGCAGGTACTTATAAAGCAGCATTGAACAGCTACGATGCAGGCACAGAAGCCAATGACGAGTTAGTGGCAAGCATACCCAATCCGCCTTTTATTACTTTCGGAAGTGGCGGGACGGGTGTTGAAACTGTGGTCTCAAATGACAAAGTTCATGTACATCCGGGGAATTTGGGTGACAGTGATTCGCTCGGTGGTATGAGCGACCTAGACAGTAGCAGTCACCGTTGGTTAAACCCCGTAGCTACCATCACCATCGTAGTGAAGTAAGGGGGACGTATGAAATACAGAATCTTACTAGTGGCTGCGTCAGTCGCTCTACTCGCAGGTTGTAATAATGATGACAACGACGAGGTAACGTCATTCCGATATACGGTAAATGTGGTGAACCTCACTGCAAATCAGCCTATGTCTCCACTGGCGGTACTTACTCATAATAGTGATTTCCGCTTATTTGAAATTGGTCAAAGTGCTTCGGTCGCCTTAGAGCACTTAGCTGAAGGTGGCAGTAATGCCGAGTTGCTTGCGATGATGAACAGCGACAGCAACGTCTATCAGGGTGTATCGGGGAGTGGATTGTTACTTCCGGGGGCTTCTGACGAAGTGACGATTACCCTTAATCCACATCGCTATGGTTACTTGTCGGTGGCATCTATGTTGGTAAACACTAACGATGCCTTTGTTGGCGAGACCGGCTTATCACTTAAATCGCTCGCGGTTGGTGACAGCTACGAAATGAACATGAACGTGTGGGATTCCGGAACCGAGCTCAATGATGAACTCGCTGCGACGATTCCAGGCCCGGCTGGTGGCGGAGAAGGTTTCAATGCAGAGCGCAATGACAACGCTGATATGGTCGCTTTCCATGCTGGCGTTATTAGCCACGATGATGGCATGACGAATTCTACCTTGGCTGCGAATCACCGATTTCTAAACCCTGGCGCGAAGGTGACGATCACACGAATCGAGTAAACAGAGCTTCCGGCGGCTAAGCTTAATTCTCTTTCTTTTTGCCGCCGGAGCCTTTTAGTGAAAGAAAGCATGCTTTGATCCGGTCATGTGCAGAATGAGGCTTCTCAGATAGAGAAAGTCATTCGCAGGGAAAGGATCATGGCGCAGCAATCTATTAACCCAGCAATTAACCCAGCAATCAATTTGGCAGCAAACATTTTGTTGATAGAAGACGATAATGATTTAGCCGAGCTGGTTCAAATGCACCTTAAGTTTCAAGGGCATCATGTCACGCGAGTCGTTAGCATCGAAAAGGGTAAAGCTGAGTATCAGCGACAGACTTTTGACCTGGTTATCCTCGACAGGGGGCTACCAGATGGTGATGGTTTAGAACTTTGCCATTACTTGCGTCAGCAGCAAGATTGGACGCCAGTTCTGGTGCTGACTGCGAGAGACAGTGAAATGGACAAAGTCGATGGCTTAGAGGCAGATGTTGACGACTACATAACGAAACCCTTTAGTGTGCTGGAGTTTCAAGCTCGAGTGAGGAATGTATTACGCCGAGCAAACCAAACGACAGATAACAAGGCCAGAGAGACAGAGACCGAAGACGCTTTGAATTTTGGCGCGTTAAAGATTGTTCCGGCGTTGCATCTGGTTTCGCTCAACAATAAAGATGTTTCGCTGACAGCGATGGAATTCTCGTTGTTACAGTTTCTCGCGACTCGCCCCGGCAGGGTCTATAGCAAAGATGAACTGCTCGATCATGTCTGGAATACCAATCACGCCGGATATCATCACACGGTTTGTAGCACTATTAATCGCTTGCGCTCTAAGTTGATGCTCTCGGATTCTGAGCATCATTTTATCCAGACAGTTTGGGGTGTGGGTTACAAATTTCAGTCGCACCAATGAGCCAGTTAGGAGGCGAAAGGATGAGCTTCAAATCGCGTTTGGTTGTGTTTACCACGGTATGGTTTTGTTTGGCTACCGCTGCCATTGCGCTGACTTATAACTGGCAGAAAGAAACCATCGAACTTCGCACTCAGCAGAGTTTACACAAAGAACTCGCCAGTCATATGCGCGATGATAATCCGTTGATGATAGGGACCGATTACAACCCGAAAGCACTAAAATCGATCTTTCATACTTTAATGTTGATTGGGCCCGACTTCGAAATCTATTTTCTTGATAGTCAGGGGAATATCACCACACATGCCGCTCCGGATGGGGCAAAGCTGTTGGAGTCGGTGGATCTTGCTCCGATCAAACAGTTTTTACGCGGTGATGCTTTCCCGATTTTAGGCGATGATCCGCGAAATAGTGAGCAACATAAAGTGTTTTCCGTCGCAGCGATTGAAGAGCTTGGCTCAACGGTAGGTTATCTTTATGTGGTGATCGGCAGCTCACGTCACACAGCGATTGCTAACGCGCAAGTTGATACGCCTTACCTCGCACTCGCTGGGCTGGTGTTACTCTCCATATTAGGCTTCGCTTTCGGTGCCTATATGTTGGTGAAGCGCAGTCTTCTTAATCCTATCGAGCGAGTGACCGATCAATTGCAACAGCAGGCGGAACATGATTTTCGTCTGCATCCAGAGTTTACTCGTCAGGTTCCAGAGTTAATACCCGTCGCTCATTCTTACCAATTGATGGCAAAGCACATCCAGCAGCAATTCTTACACCTTGAATATCAATCTTCTCAGCGTCGTCAAAGTCTTGTGCAATTAAGTCACGATTTAAAGACACCGCTTTCAAGTGTATTGGGGTATTTAGAAACGTGGCGATTACAACATCCTGAATCGGACCCTCTTATTGATGTGGCTTTTCGAAATGGAGAAAAACTTTCCAGACAACTGCATGCATTACTCGAAGAGGCCAAAAAAGAAGCCACGCTACCGAGCTACGAATATCTTCCCGTAGATTTGGCTGAGTTGGTGACAGAGTGTGCTGAAACGATGCAAGGTCAATTTCAGAACAAGGAAGTGACGCTGAGTGTAGAGATGGAAGAGCAAATACAGACCATTGGCGACAAAGGGCTGCTGGAAAGGATGCTGCTTAACTTGTTGGAAAACGCGTTACGCCATAGTCCGTCAGGGTCGACCGTCGTTTGTCGAATCAATCTCAGTGATGACAGAGCCAGTGCCCACTTTATGCTTTCCAACCACATTGCGTCAGAGTCTCACCAAGGTTCATTAGGTATCGGAACTAAAATTGTGCAGTCCATCTTAATGTTGCATCACAGTTACTTAGAAACTGCAATGACAGCGTCACGATTTACCCAACGATTCACACTTCCCGCGGTATGAGAGAAGTGTGAATGAGTCAAGGGTTTGAGTCGTTACTCAATCACTCCACAAACAATGCGGGCCCCACCACCACCGAGTTTCGCTGGTTGATCGGAATGGTTATCCCCACCTGCATGTATCATCAGGGCTCGGCCTTTCAAATCGGACAGCTTTAGGCGTGGTGCAACGACGGGTGAAACGGCATTCCCTTCCATATCCGCATACAAGGGAGGAAGGTCGCCAAGGTGGTTATCGTCTGCCCACGGATACCCATGTTTTCCGGTATTTTGTGGATCATAATGGCCGCCAGCTGCACCGCCTAAGACGGTTTTTCCGTCTTTTTCTGCACTTTCACAAGATGGGTTTACATGTACGTGAAAGCCATGCAGCCCTGCAGGGATACTGGTCAATTGAGGCGAAAATACAACGCCGTATTGACTTTCTGATAGCTCAACCGTACCAACGCTTTTGTTGGTATTGAGATCAGTCATGGTGATCGATTGAGCGATAGCGGCAGGTGCGATCATTCCAATCAATGTTACGGGTGCAGAAATCCGCAGTAATCCTTTTAACATGGTTTGCCCTTCCATATAACTATTCGGATGTTAGTAAGTTCAATGTGCGAGTGTCGGAAAGAGACACGCGTAGCGTCATGCTCTTCAAACAACTTTTGACGTGAACTGGGGAAAGTTCTAAAGCCAGAACCGTATATTCTGACCCTAATAAAACGTAGCACATCAGACATATTTGACATAAGAATCACCGTGATAAGCGGAGAGTCAACGGCAAACTTGTTCGAAACCATGAAGAAAAACAGATGTGTAGAACTAAAAGCGAATGAACGAATCGGTTTTACTCGAGCGAATAAATTAAATTTTCCCTACTAAATCGCTCTAATTTAACTACTATTTTAATATGAGCTTATGTGAATATAAATGATAGTTTGGGTGTCTAATATGTCATCATTTTGTTAGAAAAATGGAATAAAGATCACTTAACAACGTTGAAAAAAATTCAAGTTTGGTTTGAATAAGTAATAATGTTTTAGTAACAAATAGTTACGTGTATTTAATTAACAATAAGATGGCTAATTTCGACAAGGAATGAAAAAGATGAGCAACAAGGAATCTACTCAGACTGATCGCAGCCGCCGTAATTTTCTGAAAGGAGCAACGGGTGCCGTTGTTGCTGGTGTGAGTGCATCTGCCTTCTCAGGCCTTGCACAAGCAGGTGAGCAGAAAATTAACTGGGGCAGCCAAGGTCTAGGTAGTAAAAACGATAGACAATTTTGGCGTAAAGTTCAAAAGCAGTTTGTTCTAGACAAAAAAACGACGTACATGAACATTGGCACGACAGGTTCTATGCCTAAGCATGTACTGGAAAACTACGCAGACAATAACAAGCTAGTAGCAACATACCCATGGGATATGCAAGGCAAGTTTGGTTCTTGGCCACAAGTTACCAATATGGCCGCGGAAATTGCTGCGGGCTTTGGTGCAGATGCGGAAGAGATCATTCTTAGTCGTAACACCACTGATGGCTTATGTACAATCATCAACGGACTGGATTTCGAAGAGGGTGACGTTATCCTCACAACGCACCATGAACATGCAGCAGCCCTTTCGCCTCTTCACGTGGCAGCAGAGCGTTTTAAAGCTGAGGTGATTCAAATTCAACTTCCGGTGTTTACTGGTACCGAAGAGGTCTCTGAAGAAGCTTACGTTGACGTGTTCAGTAAGGCGATTGAAGATAATCTTAACGCTGGTAAGAATGTCCGACTGATCGTTTTCTCTCATATCACTTACAAAACAGGTACGGCACTGCCAGCCAAGGCGATTTGTAAACTTGCGAATGAGAACAGCATCCCTACGATGATCGACGGTGCTCACACCATTGGTATGTTAAATCTCGACTTCCATGACATAGACTGTGACTTTTATGCAGGTTCTGGTCATAAATGGCAGTGTGGTGCTGGCGCGACTGGTATTTTATACGTAAGGAAAGGTGATCGTTTAAGCGAGTACTGGGAGCGGGAACTTGAAAACCCGCTTTGGTTGATTAACTCATCACTTGCTCATACTGGTATGTCTCAACAGACTCAGTTTCAGTACATTGGTAACGATAACTTCCCAGCGAAACAAGCGTTAACTGACAGCTGTAAAATGTGGGATGAGATTGGCCGAGATCGAATTGAAGAGCGTGTCCTTGGCTTAGGTAGTTTGTGTAAAGAGTTGCTTGCTGAAGCTTTACCACAAGCAAAGATCTTCTCACCAAACGTAGAGGGTTTAACCAGTGGTATCACGACGTTTAACCCACTTGCAGATGAGACGGACGGTGAAGCTCTAACGCTGTTCCGGGATCGCTTGCGCGAGGAGTATGGCTATATCATCCGTACAACGGATTTCAAGTTGAAGAAAGATGATTCACACAATACGTATGCGCTGCGTATCTCTACACACTTGTTCCATGATGAGCAAGATGTAGAAGGGTTAGTTCAAGCAATTACAGACTTGTACTACTCATTCTAAGATTGTTATTGATCACGTAAGCGTCCAGTTTTGGGCGCTTTGTGAAAAAGGTTAAGCACTATGTCAGTCAAGATACTTAAACGAACCATCGCCGCGATGGGGATAATAACGGCCACCGTTATGTCTTCTTCAGTTTGGTCAAGTGATCTCCAAGAGATCCGCGAGAGTGGAGTCCTGCGCCATATCGGTGTTCCTTATGCCAATTTTGTTTCTTATATCGAACAAGGTGAAATGGAAACACTCACCGGGTTTGATGTCGACATAGTGAGAGGATTTGCTCAGTCTTTGGGCGTGCGTTATGAATACGTGCCTGCTCAGTGGAGCAATATGATCGGCAAGCTCATTGGTCAACATGTTCATTACCAAGATAAACGAGCTGTGTTGGGTGAAACGACACCTATTGAAGGCGACTTGATTGCAAATGGTGTGACCATCCTCGACTGGAGAACTGAGGTTGTTGATTTTTCGAAGGACTACTTTCCTTCTGGTGTTTGGTTAGTATCCAGAACGGATTCGTCGCTGTCTCCAATTAAGCCAACTGGCTCAATTGATGACGACATCGGCATAGTGAAAGATCTCATAGATGGTCGAGAGGTACTAGCCTTGGAACACTCATGTCTTGACCCCAATCTTTATGACTTGTATGACACCGGAGCAAAAGTGATTCTTCCTGATGGTCACCGCCTTCTCAACGAGATGGTGCCAGCAATTATGAAAAATGACGCGGAAAGCACTTTATTAGATGTTGCTGATACCCTTATCGCACTAGAAAAATGGCCTGGTGAGATAAAAGTTATTGGTCCCATATCAGAAAATCAAAAGATGGCGGTAGCATTCCGAAAAAACTCGCCAGAATTACGCGAAGCCTTCGATCGTTATTTGGACGCGATTAAGCAAGATGGAACGTATGAAATGCTAGTGAAGAAATATTATCCATCGATCTACTACTTTTACAATGATTACTTCATAGAAGAAAGTAAGAAAAATTAATGAAAAAGGCTGTTAAGAAAATATCCAGCAGAAAAATAATAACAATAAGCGCAATATTAGTGTCGGCTTATTTGGCGATGCTTATTGTTGTTACCAGTCTCGGCCAAAATAAATTAAAAGAGTCACAACATAGAGAACTAGAATTAAAAGTAAATAGTTATGCAAGTACCCTAAATAATTTATTTACGATTGCAAGTGAAGACATTGAAAATTTATCCAGTGATAAGACCGTCCAAACATTTTTTGCCAATTTGGCATCTGGTATGTCTATGGAGTATGGACTGGGTGCGAGCCTGATCAATCTGAAGCATCGTTTTGACAGTAAAATCGCCAGTAAAAAAATAAATAACAGCCATATTTATGACAAGTTAACGCTGGTGGGCGGTGATGGAACGATTATCATCTCTACAAATCCTGAGAAGTTACAGTCGGTTGATGTTCATAAACTGATGATCGATCATAATCATACAGAGGAAGTTTACGCGTCTGATGAGGGTGATGGCACACTCATTCAAGTGGTCAAAAAAGTACAGTTTTCAGGAAAACAAGTCGCTTTTATTGTTGCAGACATCAACACAAGTGTCGTGATTGAGCAATTAACCAATCAAGAGCACGAAGATAGCTATAGCCGGATGGTTCTCAATGTTAAAAACGTTGAGATGGTTGTTTGGGATTCAATAACAAAGAATTCTATAGATAATCAACACGAGAGTTCCCTAGAACCTAAAGAACTGACAAGTAAAATATATTTTGAAGTGCCGGTTGAACGCTATCACTTTAAATTGAGAGCCTGGTTTGAGCCTTTAAGTGAAAGTGATGTTCTTACCTCACGATTATTTATTATTGGCTTGAGTATTCTTGCCGTAATGATTGTTAGCGGTCTTTGTTACGCTTTCATCGCGAATAATAATAGAATTGAATTAAAAATAAAGCTTGAAGAAGAAAAAAAGCGTAAGGATATTCTTTCTAAACAAAACCAAAAGCTTACTAATGAAATAGAGCGTCGTATTGCATCAGAAAAAGAGCTCGAATTCCAAGCGAAATATGACACCTTAACCAACTTGCCAAATCGTAGTTACGGTTCAGAACGATTGGCGTTGGAATTGATCCGCGCTGCTCGTAGTGGCTCTAAAGTGTTGGTTATGTTTATCGATTTGGATCATTTTAAACAGATCAATGATTCCATGGGCCACTTTGTTGGTGATGAAATCCTTAAGCTTAGTGCGCAACGTTTACACGGTGTCGCGAGAAAAACCGACTTACTAGCCAGAATAGGCGGTGACGAATTTTTATTAGTGGTGCCTGACTTGCCTGATGGTGACACGGCCAAACGTGTCGCATCTAGTGTACTCACTGCTTTTGATGCGCCGTTGATGTGGAACAACCATGAGTTTTTCCTCACCAGTAGTATTGGGATGTCAGTGTTCCCTGATGATGGTGAAACTGCGGAGCAGTTATTGGCAAGTGCTGATATGGCAATGTATCGCGTTAAGCAAGATGGCCGAGATGCTTTCTGTTTTTATGACCAGAACATGAACCAGGATCTGCAACGCTATCTTGATTTGGAAAGCCGATTGCGTCACGCAATTTCTAATCAATTGTTGGAATTGTATTACCAGCCTATTGTTGAGCTGAAAACAGGCGAGATTGTCGGTGCAGAAGCATTAATGCGCTGGAAAGATGAAAAATACGGATTTGTTAATCCTGAAGAGTTTATCTCCATCGCTGAGAAAAATGGATTGATTCACCAAGTGGGTGAGTTTGCCATCCAGCAAGCCTGTCTGCGAGCTGCGCAGTGGCAATCAATTACGCCTTTATTTATGTCGGTCAACTTCTCTAGTGTTCAGTTCCGTTATTGTGAAAAATTACTTGATTTGATAACTCAAAACTTAAGTGAATCGGGGCTCCCAGCCGATAAGTTTGATGTCGAAGTGACGGAAAGTTTACTGTTCAACCATGACCAAGAGTTATTGGACATGCTGAACAACTTGCGTTCATTGGGAACCAAACTGACCATTGATGATTTTGGTACGGGATATTCGGCACTGAGTTACTTGCAGAAATTCCCATTTGATCGTCTGAAAATCGATCGAGCTTTCATGCAAAACGTGTTTGAAAATGAGTCGGATCAAGAACTGGTCAGTGTAATTGTCGCGATGGCAAAAGCACTCAATCTCAAAATTGTTGCTGAAGGAATCGAAGAGCGCCGACATGTCGATTATCTCAACAACCTAAACTGTGAGTTTGGACAAGGTTTCTACTATAGCCGCCCAGTACCCGCAGAGGAGTTCGAAGCCTTACTAAAGCAACCAAGCTGGTTGTAAATCCTTTCAATACAATGTTATAGCTAAGCATTGATGATATTTGTGCCTCAAGTTCATCAATGCTTTTCCACCTCAAGGGATAATCCCTCTTCCTGCTTTGAATTACACTACAATTAATTGATAAGTGATCGCCGGTGACGCCCGTCACACAAAGGCTAAACCAAATTCAAAACGAGTGAAAACTCGCCAACGTAATCAAGAAGGAATTGCGAATGTCTTCTGCATTTTACCAACAGATTCAACAGCAAATTGAAGAAGTGAAGGCTGAAGGTCTTTACAAAGCAGAACGTATTATTACGTCTCAACAGCAAGCTGCTGTGAAAATCTCAACCGGTGAAGAAGTACTGAACTTCTGTGCAAATAACTACTTAGGCCTTGCTAACCACCCTGCACTGATTGAAGCAGGTAAAGTGGGTATGGATGAGCATGGTTTTGGTATGGCGTCAGTACGCTTCATTTGTGGTACTCAAGACATCCACAAAGAGCTAGAGCAGAAACTGTCTAAGTTCCTGGGTAAAGAAGACACGATTCTTTACACCTCTTGCTTTGACGCAAACGCAGGTCTGTTTGAAACCATTCTTGGTAAAGAAGATGCAATTATCTCTGACGCACTAAACCATGCGTCTATCATTGATGGTGTTCGCCTGTGTAAAGCAATGCGCTTCCGTTACTCAAACAACAACATGGAAGAGCTAGAGCAACAACTGATTGCAGCAAAAGAGGCGGGTGCTCGCCACATTCTTATCGTAACGGACGGCGTGTTCTCGATGGACGGCGTGGTTGCGAACCTTCCAGCTATCTGTGACCTGGCGGAAAAATACGGCGCATTGACCATGGTTGATGACTCTCACGCGGTTGGCTTTATGGGTAAAACCGGTGCAGGCACGCACGAGCACCACAACGTGGTTGACCGTATCGACATCATCACTGGTACGCTTGGTAAAGCAATGGGCGGCGCTTCAGGCGGCTATACATCAGGTAAAGCAGAAGTGATCGACTGGCTACGTCAGCGTTCTCGTCCGTACCTATTCTCAAACTCGGTTGCACCAGCAATCGTAAATGCCTCTATCCGAGTTCTAGACCTGCTAGAAGAAAGTGGCGACTTACGTGACCGCCTGTGGGAAAACGCAGCGCATTTCCGTGCACGTATGGAAGCGGCTGGCTTCACGATGGGTGGTGCTGATCACGCAATCATCCCAATCATGCTTGGTGACGCGAAAGTTGCGGCTGAGTTCGCTGAGCGTGCACTAGAAAAAGGCATCTACGTAATCGGCTTCTCATTCCCTGTTGTACCAAAAGGTCAGGCGCGTATCCGCACTCAAATGTCAGCGGCGCACTCTCGTGAGCAACTGGATCGTGCGATTGATGCGTTCATTCAGGTTGGTAAGGACATGGGCATTATTTAAGTTTCTGTATCGCTCGTGTTTCACGTGGGTTTATGACAAAGGCTTGCCCAAATCTCCCTTGGAGAAGGCTCATTGGGTTAAGCCTTTTCACCCACGCTATTGAGTGATAATGAAAGTTATTGAGAATTTTTTGTTGCGCACTGAGCGGAGCAATATTTGGTGAATACTATGAAAATTAAAGCATTATCAAAGCTAAAGCCTGAAGAAGGCATCTGGATGACCGAGGTGGAAAAACCTGAGGTTGGCCATAACGACATTCTGATCAAAATTAAGAAAACGGCTATCTGTGGTACAGACGTACACATCTACAACTGGGATGAATGGTCACAAAAAACCATTCCAGTACCTATGGTTGTGGGCCACGAATACGTGGGTGAAGTTGTAGCGATTGGCCAGGAAGTTCGTGGCTTTGAAATTGGTGATCGCGTATCTGGCGAAGGTCACATTACTTGTGGTCACTGTCGTAACTGTCGTGGTGGTCGTACACACCTTTGTCGTAATACCATCGGTGTAGGTGTAAACCGTGAAGGTGCATTTGCAGAATATCTGGTTATCCCAGCGTTCAATGCATTTAAAATTCCAGATGAGATCTCTGATGATCTAGCATCGATCTTCGACCCGTTTGGTAACGCAGTACACACCGCACTTTCTTTCGACCTAGTTGGTGAAGATGTGCTGATCACGGGTGCTGGTCCAATCGGCATCATGGCAGCTGCAGTTGCAAAACACGTTGGTGCGCGTCACGTAGTCATCACAGACGTCAACGAGTACCGTCTGGAACTTGCTCGTAAGATGGGTGTCACTCGCGCAGTAAACGTAGCAGAAGAGAAGCTAGAAGATGTAATGGCAGAGTTGAACATGACAGAAGGCTTCGATGTTGGCCTTGAAATGTCTGGCAACCCTGCTGCGTTCAACTCAATGCTGACAACCATGAACCACGGCGGTCGTATTGCTCTGCTAGGTATTCCACCATCAGACATGGGTATCGACTGGAACCAAGTGATCTTCAAAGGTCTGGTTATCAAAGGTATCTACGGACGTGAGATGTTCGAAACTTGGTACAAGATGGCAAGCCTGATCCAATCAGGTCTGGATCTGTCGCCAATCATCACGCACCACTACAAGATTGATGACTTCCAAGAAGGCTTCGACGTTATGCGTAGCGGTCAGTCTGGTAAAGTTATCCTTGATTGGGAATAACCATTCTAGGTTAGAAAAACGCTCCGAAAGGGGCGTTTTTTGTTTTAGGGAACATGAATAACCAGTAAACGTCTGGAATTAATCCCCGAAAGTTCTAACTAAGTAGAGTTTTGGCTAGCAGATCGAACGACAGGTTACCTCCAATGCGTTTCTTCTAGCTCTTTTTGAGCTTTGTCTAGCAAAGCCATTAGCCTGTCCGCATCTTTGTATTTCCCTGCGATGATGGCACTACGTAATTCGACCTGTAGAGCCTTTAATTTATCTAAGCCAGTTGGAGATTTAACAAGACGACGTAAACCTTCAGCTTGATCCATAGAACTGATGTTATTGTTCATTTAAGCTCCCATTTCGATGGAGAACTATATCTCTTTGAGTTTGATGAGAAAAAACTTCTGCTGAACAATTTATACACTCATATTTGAAGTATTTTTTCCGGAATACTTTTTCTATGAATGTCCGGTGTATTCGATTAAACACCGTACTCTTCTTACACGAAGGGCACATCCCATAAAGTTGCATATAAATTAGCCTACTGACGAACGGACAAAAAATTTATTCATACCTACCTGGGTATGAAACTTAGTTATATGCATGAGATTACTTCGAGTTTTTGTTTTTTGGTGTGATGTGCACCCCATAATTCAATGTTAAATAGGTGGTTAGATAAAGTTGGCAGCGCTAGGTTGATGGTGGATTTCTGTTGGATTTTTACACAGGTTAGCCTAAATATTTTCTGCAATTTCTTGTCTATTGCCTATATTGAGCTAATGGTTACTTATAGTTTTATTTGTTTTTATTAATTGGCTTACTTTTAATTCAATATAAAACTTTAAAACAAAATGGCTCTTGTAATGGTGATAACAAGTAAGTCATCCATAGTTCACCAAAGATGAAGATTGAGAATATGAGTACAGGAATAGTTAAGTGGTTCAATGGAGATAAAGGATTTGGCTTTATTACACCGGATGATGGCAGTAAAGATTTATTCGTCCACCATTCGGAAATTAAAATGAGTGGTTATAAGTCGCTGGCGGATGGTCAGAAAGTAGAATACGAAGTAGGGCAAGGGCAAAAAGGTCCGTGTGCGACTAATGTTAAGCCTCTATAACTGAGTATTGAAAAGTAAGCAGGCTCATTAAGTGTCGCTATGAGTCTGCTTTTAGTGTTTTTTAAGCATAAGTCAGGTTAAAACCCTCGGCTTTTCCAGAACTGTCCTTCGTCACGAGCAACAACGTTGAATGTTTTTTCAGCGATTGTCTTACCTTGCATTTCTAGCGTCATTCGCCATTCACCTAAGTTGCTTTCTAATCCGTTAATCGGACACAGCAGCTGAATGGTATCGCCAAGATAGAAGTGCCAATCATTACTTCGTACATACACTTCTCCATCAAAAGGCGCGAGTACTTTACCCTTTTTATTGATAATGCCCGGATGATGGATGCAAAACTGTAAAAGCTGTCCTTTCGCTTTCTTAATATTGACGGTAAAGCCAAATTCAACCCCTTCATCGGCAGTAACCGTTTGGGTGAACGCTTTAATTTGAGGCAACTCTTTGGCTTTTGCATCCCAGTGGGAATAAATACCGTAGGATGTCATTTCTATAACTGGAGTACGTTTTGCCACTCATTGGTTCTCGCTCATGAATAATGCCGCGATTCTACCAAATACCGGCAGGGCTTCAAGCAAGGGCCTGTATCCCCGCAAAAACAGACCAATATGGTGAGGTTGTGTCTGAATTACTCGACGTCATTCTAAGCCTGATGTGATGGATGAGAACACATCGATGCTTGTCTTTTTGTGACTTTCTGTGAAACAGAAGCTGGTGGGAGAACTATCAATTACATAACAAGAGGTCTTGCTCCCAAAGTTTATTTGCAATCATAGTTTTCGGACTATTCCAACAGGATCTTCTGAGATTAGTATAGCGAGGTTAAAAATACTTCGCTTGATGGAATAAGGTAAAACTATGAATAAGTCACTTACAGCGCTAGGTTTATCTCTAGCATTAGTTGGTACAGCGCATGCTGCAAATTGGGGATATGAGGGTAACCATGGCCCGGAGCATTGGGGGGAATTTGCTTCTGAATGTGCTCAGGGTAAAAACCAGAGCCCAATTGATATTCAGTCTACGGTTCAGGCGGAATTGGCCAAGCTGGAATTAGATTACAATGGTAAAGCTATTTCACTGACAAATAATGGTCATACGCTACAAACAAGTCTAGAAGGCGACAACAACCTGCTTGTTGACGGTAAGTCATTTAACCTCAAGCAATTCCACTTCCATACGCCATCAGAAAACCATGTTGATGGTAAATCCTATCCGTTAGAGGCGCATTATGTTCACGCAGATGAGCAAGGTAATCTTGCGGTAGTCGCGGTATTCTTCGAAGAAGGGGATGCAAACCCTGCGTTGACTCAGCTATTAGATAAAGTCCCAGCAAAAGACAGTAACGTGACGATCAGTGCGCCATTTGATGCAAGTGCTCTGATCCCGAGCGAGAAGGATTACTATCGATTTAATGGCTCTTTGACCACGCCTCCATGCTCGGAAGGGGTGCGTTGGCTAGTGCTTAAAGATCCTCAGACGATTTCAGCAGAACAAATCGCGACATTTGAACAAGCCATGGGTGAAAATAATCGTCCAGTACAGCCATTGAATGCGCGCCTGATTTTAACCAAGCAATAACGGCTGCTAAACCATAATGAAAAAGCCCACTCAATTGAGTGGGCTTTGCGTTATTTAATGTTTAAAGCCGTTTTCGTCTTGTTCTGTCTGATTGGCCATTTGAATCGGATCCAGCTTAAGCGTTTGAGTTGGGAAGGCAATGTCTGCGTTGTGCTCTTTAATGATAGTGATCACTTGCAGTAAGACATCCTGCTTTACCTCATGGTAGCGCACCCAGTTGACCGTCTTTGTGAAGGTGTAGATAAAGAAGTTCAACGATGATGGCCCGAAAGAATCGAAGTTCACGATGAGCGTTTGACGAGCGTCGATGTCTTTGTGAGCCTTCAGCATTTCCTTGATTGCATTGATGAGCTCTGGCACTTTTTCTGCGTCGTCATAGCGAAGACCAATTTTTTCATAAATGCGTCGGTTAAGCATTCGCGACGGGTTTTCCACCACAATGCTACTAAAAACCGAGTTGGGAACGTAAAGCGGGCGTTTATCAAACGTGCGAATAATCGTCATGCGCCACCCGATGCGTTCAACTGTGCCCTCGATCTCTCTGTCTGGCGAGCGAACCCAGTCGCCAACTTTGAAGGGACGGTCGAAATAGATCATCAAACCACCAAAGAAGTTAGACAACAAATCTTTCGCGGCTAAACCCACAATCAAGCCACCCACACCACCAAAGGTGAGCAGACCTGACAGAGAAAGGCCAAATGCCTGCATGATCGTCAAAACGCCCAATGTTGCGAAGAACAAGCGAGCCACTTTCGCGATAGCCTGCACCGTCGTTTCGTCGCGTTTTTGGTGTTCGAGTACGTATTCTTCTACATTGGTGATTAGCCGCATCAAGGTCCAGACCAAGATGCTGATGATCAAAATGAGCTTGAGTGTGCTCAGCCAATCTATCTTATCGTTTAGCTCGCTTTCCAAAATAATGCCGAGTGACACCGTGGCGGGCCAACACCAGATGAGTGTACTCACCGGCGCTTTGAGAGCCTCAAGCAACATGTCATCCCAATGGAATGGTGTTTTCTCTACCAGGATGGCTAAACGTGAGCGAATTAATCGCCAAGCGATCCATGCAATAAAACTGGCGAGAGTGATAAATAGAACGCTGCTGTTCCATTCTTCACCGTTGGTAAGAATATAGTTTTGAAGATCGATAAACCACTGTGACATAAGTAACTTTATTTCGAATGAGTCTTGGTGAGAAAGGTAGCAGATATTAAACGCTCACCCCAGAAATTTAACAAATATTGTATAGCACCAGCGTTATTGTCAGTAGAGTAAGTAACATTACCTTACAGGGCTTGAACGTTTAATTATAAGTTCTTTGACTTATCGCTAACATTAAGCGGTGGCAAGTGTGAGAGGGTATTGCCACTTAAAATTAGCGGAGGCAGATATGGAATTTAAAGAGCAGGATAGAATTGCGCTCTATAACACTTGGATGTCACAAAAAGCCAAAATGCACATCACTCAAATGGATATGGCGAAGCGCCTCGGCGTGAGCTTGCATGAGTTTTCTGGCTTATTACGTGGTAGTTCACCCCTGACATTGGGTTTTGTAAAACAGCTATGCGAGCAGCTACATGTGCGCCCTAGTCAAGTGATTCCGACTCTAAATGAGCGAGAAATGTCTGCTATAGGTTCTGTACAACTGCAAAGCCGAGTAACGGTGGATGGCGATATTAGCAACGTATTTATCGAAGGCAACCAGGTGGTGATCGAATACGTGCATCAAGTGAGCTAGTTTTCGTAGCCCGGTCTCAATCACTATTTGAACGACGACTACGCTCTCCAGCCCTTAGCTAATTAGCTATAAAAAACGAGCCTTTGATGGCTCGTTTTTTATTGATGTATCGGATTAGCTCGGGATTTTCACTAATGAGTCTTGTGAAAGGTCGGCAATCGTTTTAGCACCGGTTAACGTCATCGCTACACGCATTTCTTTGTCGTAAAGGTCAAGCAGGTTCTCTACACCAGTACCACCTTGTGCAGCCAGTGCGTAGACAAAAGAACGACCCAGAAGCGTACAGTCCGCGCCAAGAGCAAGCATGCGAACCACATCCAATCCAGTACGAATACCAGAGTCAGCAAAAATCTTCAGGTCACCTTTAACCGCGTCTGCGATACTTGGCAGCGCTTTAGCGGTAGAAAGCACACCGTCCAGCTGACGACCACCATGGTTAGATACGACGATACCATCGGCACCAAAGCGTACCGCGTCTTTTGCGTCTTCTTCATCCAGAATGCCTTTGATTACCATTGGGCCATCCCAAAAGTCACGAATCCACTCTAGATCTTTCCAAGAAATTGAAGGGTCAAAGTTTGCGCCTAGCCAACCAATGTAATCTTCTAACTTCGTTGGTTCACCACGGTAAGTGGAAATGTTACCCAGGTCGTGAGGTTTACCAAGCATGCCTACGTCCAGTGCCCAGCTCGGGTGACGCATCGCCTGAAATACGCGGCGCATTGCTGCATTAGGACCACTCATACCTGAGTGCATGTCGCGGTAGCGTGCGCCAGGTACTGGCATATCTACCGTAAACACAAGCGTCGTCACGCCAGCCGCTTTTGCGCGCTCAAGAACGTTTTTCATAAAGCCGCGGTCTTTTAGTACGTATAGCTGGAACCACATTGGGCGTTCAATGGCCGGAGCGACTTCTTCAATCGGACAAACGGAAACCGTAGACATCGTGAAAGGAATGCCTTTTTTCTCTGCTGCTTTTGCTGCCTGCACTTCGCCACGGCGTGCGTACATGCCCGTCAAACCGACAGGAGCAAGTGCGATAGGCATGGCGAGTTTCTCACCAAAGATCTCGGTTTCCAGGCTTAAATCAGCCATATCACGTAGGACGCGTTGACGAAGAGCGACATCACCTAAATCGTCAGTATTGCGCTTCAGAGTACGTTCATCGTAAGAGCCGCCATCAATATAGTGGAATAAAAATGGAGGTAGCTTGGCTTTAGCGGCTGCGCGGTAATCGGTAGAAGCAGATATAATCATAATTGTGTCCTAGCGTTTATTCTAAGCAAAGTTGTGGAGCGTGGTTTCTCATCGCTACGGAGTAGCTGACGACATCAGAATACGGGTTAACAAAGAAGTACAACTATCAGATAGAGTAATTCTAGTAACCAATTTACATAATTGATTGAACAATCAGTCCAATTATTCAATCAGTTATATAATGTGATTAAAGGTGACACAGCTACCGGGGGAGATTTGCAGGTCAAATAACCTATGCAGGTAGTGTTGCTAATAGCTGTGTCAAAATTGTGCAGGGCGTTGACACCCTGCGCTTTTATTTACTTCATCAAAGCATCTGTCATGTTGAATCCGTATATCAGTACCAAACCGATAATGCCCGTCATAACAAGGTAGTAGAACGTTGGGATAACGGTTTTACGCAGCGTCGCACCTTCACGTCCCAGCAGACCTACTGTTGCTGATGCTGCTACTACGTTGTGAATCGCAATCATGTTACCCGCTGCTGCACCTACTGCTTGAAGTGAAACGACAATCACACTTGAGATAGACAGCGTTTGAGCGACTTCAAACTGGAATTGGCTGAACATCATGTTTGATACCGTGTTCGAACCCGCGATGAACGCGCCTAGTGCTCCAACCGTTGCGCTCAATGCCGGGAATGCAGAGCCTACAAGGTCTGAGGCAAAGTTCGCGGTTGTTACCGGCATACTCGCAAGGTCTGCACCATTAACTCCTGAGTTAATGAAGATTCGTACCATTGGAATGGTGAATACCAGTACGAAGCCAGCACCAATCAGTGTTTTGCTTGATTCGCCGAATGCTTCACGAAGTGGTTTCGCGCTGCCGCTTTGCAGTAGTGCCGCAAGTAGCGCAACAAACACCAGGATGCCACCAGGCAGGTATAGCGGTTGGATGGCTGCACTAACGCCCGCTTCTCCAAGAATATTGCTGAAAGACAAGCTGATGCTTTGCAGGAAGCTCTTGAACTCAGCGCTTACACGGCTAGCAACAAGAATCACAGCCAACAATACGTAAGGAACCCAAGCCATTACCAGGCTCATTGGCTTACCAGATTTCTCTTGAATGTTGATTTTCAGAGAACCTAACCACTCGGCTGGCCATTTATCTTCGCTTTCAAAGTCCCATTTAGTTTTTGGTACCAGGAAGCCTTTCTTCGCTGCGGTCACCACAATTGCTAGACCAACAAGGCCACCAATCAGAGATGGGAACTCAGCACCCAGGAATACGCCAGTTAATGCGTAAGGAACCGTAAATGCGATACCAGCAAACAGAGCGAATGGCAGGATATCGAGACCTTCTGTCCAGCTTCTGTTTTTACCGAAGAATCGTGTTAACATCACAGCCATTAACACTGGAATCATAGTACCAACAACCGCGTGGATAACCGCTACGTGAGCAGTAATGTCCTGTAGGTATGCTTCCCATGAAGAACCTTGTGTTACCAATGTCTCGGTAATGTTATGTGAATCCAGTCCTTTATTGACACCGACAATGATCGGCGTGCCTACAGCACCAAATGACACAGGTGTAGACTGAATCATCATGCCCATAAGCACGGCTGCCATTGCTGGGAAGCCAATCGCAACGAGTAGCGGCGCAGCAATCGCAGCAGGCGTACCGAAACCAGATGCCCCTTCGATGAACGAGCCAAAACACCATGCAATGATGATAGTTTGAACACGACGGTCGGCAGAGATATCGGTAAAGCCGTTACGGATAGTTGTGATCGCTCCAGTGTGTTTTAAAGTGTTGAGCAAGAAGATGGCGCCAAACACAATCCAGAGTACAGATACAGTAATTCCTAGGCCTTGGAATACGGATGCCAGTACGCGAGTAGCTGACATATCCCAAAACATTAGGGCGATAGCGACGGTAAGACCGAACGCAACAGGCATAGCTTTTTTAGCAGGCCAGTTGAGACCAACCAATAAAATGGCGGCCACAACAATTGGCGAAAACGCCACGAGGGCAAGTAGGGTTTCACTCATTTGTACATCCTTCGTTCGCAGACTTTTTTGAACGGTATGTTTCCGTTGTAGAGGCGACTTTTTGTTGTAATGGTTTTGTTAATTTGGCGTGAATCTACTCCTTTATTTTTTTTAGATATAGGGAAATAATGAAAATAATTAATTCCAAAAGTGACATAATCAAATGAGAGCAGACGACTTAATCCTATTTTCTCAGGTAATGGAACTGGGCAGTTTTAGTAAGGTTGCTGAGGCAAATAACCTTACAAATTCGGTAGTTAGTAAAAGAATCGCCAGGTTGGAAGAAGAAATCGGCGCGCAGCTATTATATCGAACAACACGTAAATTGACCCTGACGGAAGCGGGGAAGGTGTTATTACATAGTGCTAAAAATGTGAAGCAAGCCACTCAGGAGGCTATGGATGCAGTTGCAGGCTTTGGAGAGAATGTAAGCGGACATATCAAGATGTCTGTGCCATCTATTTCTGGAGACTTGATTCTTGCTGATGCAGTAGCCGAATTTTGTAACCTTCATCCGGGCTTAACCGTCGATATGTCGCTCGATAATCGCTTCGTTGACCTTGTGGCTGATGGTTATGATCTCGTGATTCGAACGGGGTATCTTGAAGACTCCAGCTTAATTGCAAGGCATATTCTCGACTCTCAATGGGTGGTGTGTGCTTCTCCTTCTTATATAGCCAAAAATGGTAAACCAGTAGAACCGATTGATTTGACGCGTCATAACTGTTTTCAGTATGCCTACCAAACCACAGGTGCTTCCGATTGGGAGTTTAAGAGTGATGAAGGCAACTACATTGTTAAAGTGTCGGGCAGTTTCTCTACTGATAACGCCACCGCGCTTCGCAAAGCGGCGCTGGGTGGCCATGGTATCGCCTACGTACCAAGGTGCTTGGTGTATCACGATATTCGTAATGGCCAGCTGGTGGATATTTTTCCTGAATTGGTTGGCAAAAAACTGGGCATTTATGCGGTGTATCCATTTACTCGCCAGCCACCCAATAAAGTAAAATTATTAATTGAGCACATCCGTGATCGTTACTTAACGATTTCACACTATTTTTAGCGGCTTGGACTTCATGCCGTCTTCGATGCAAATTGCGTGTTAAGTATCAATTTAATAAATGTTTCAATCTTTTAGTTGAAATCAAACGTTAGCGCCCTAAGGTATGTGTTGAGAATTAGTCTCAATTAAAGCTAAAACAAAATTAAAGTGGAGTAACACGGACGTTATGCATTACCCAAAAACTCGCAAAGATTCTGTCGTGGACAGCTACTTCGGACACGATATCGCCGATCCTTATCGCTGGTTAGAAGATGATCGTAGTGAAGAAACGGCAAACTGGGTCTCAAGCCAAAACGCAGTGACTTTTGATTTACTGGGTCAGATCCCTTATCGCCAGAAAATTCGCGATCTGGTCGCTAGCAGCCAAAACTATGAGAAATACTCACAGCCATTTGTGCGCGGTGAGTACACCTATTTTTATAAAAATGATGGTTTGCAAAACCAAAGCGTACTTTACCGTCGTAAAGGAGAGGGTGAGGCAGAAGTATTTTTAGATCCTAATACTTTTTCTGAAGAGGGGACCACTTCTCTTGGTGAAGTGAGCTTTTCAAAAGACAACCGTTTAGTCGCGTATTCTATCTCTGAAGGTGGCAGTGACTGGCGTAAGATCTTTGTGATTGATGCGGAAACCAAAGCACAGTTGGAGCCTGAAATTGTCGATGCGAAATTTACCTCCATTTCCTGGTTGGGCAGCAAAGGCTTCTACTATTCCAGCTACGATAAGCCAGAAGGCAGTGAACTGTCAGCGCGTACTGAGCAGCATAAACTTTACTATCATGAGCTAGGGACTTCACAAGCTGAAGATAAAGTCGTGTTTGGCGCATTGGACTCTCAGACACATCGCTATGTATTCGCTACGACGACAACGGATGATCGCTACTTAATTATCTCTGGCGCGGAATCAACCTCTGGCAACCGCCTGTTTTATATCGACCTAAACTCAGCAGCACAAGAGATTGTGACGTTACGCGAAACCACACAAGGCGATACGCACCTTATTGATAATCAAGATGCAACTCTGCTGTTTTACACCAACCTTGATGCGCCAAATGGCAAAGTCGTCAGTTACAACACGCAAACCTCACAATGGGTAGAGGTTATTGCAGAGCAAGAGCAGCCGTTAGAAGTGGGTAAAGGCGGTGGCTATCTGTTTGCTACTTACATGGTTGATGTTCTGTCGAAAGTACAGCAGTACAACTACCAAGGTGAATGGATTCGTGATGTTGAATTACCGAGCGAAGGCACGGCATATGGTTTAGCAGGGAAGAAAGAAGAAACTACGCTTTACTACACTTTCACCAATTACGTCACTCCGCCGACGATTTTCTCTTTTGATGTGGAAACTGGTGAATCACCGCTTTATCAAGAATCTAAAGCGCCATTTGATCGCAATGACTATGAGTCGAAGCAGGTTTTCTACACCTCAAAAGACGGTACGCAAGTACCGATGATCATCTCCTATAAGAAAGGCACCAAGTTCGACGGTACTGCGCCGACCATGCTTTACGGTTACGGTGGTTTTAATATCAGCCTGACGCCAATGTTCTCTGGTAATGTGGCCAACTGGCTTGAGTTAGGGGGCATTTATGCCGTAGCGAATATGCGAGGCGGTGGTGAATACGGAAAAGCTTGGCACAATGCCGGCACTCAACTGCAAAAGCAGAATGTGTTTGACGACTTTATCGCCGCAGCTGAATATTTGATCGAGAACGACTACACAAGTTCAGAACGCTTGGCGATTCGTGGTGGTTCGAATGGCGGGTTGTTGGTCGGTGCGTGTATGACTCAACGTCCAGAGCTGTTCAAAGTGGCACTGCCTGCTGTGGGAGTGCTTGATATGCTTCGATACCATACATTCACTTCTGGAGAAGGCTGGAAGTACGACTTTGGTACGTCTGAGCAAAGTGAAGAGATGTTCCAGTATCTCCTGGGTTACTCGCCTGTACATAATGTGAAAGAGGGCGTGCAATACCCTGCAACGCTGGTGACCACTGCCGATCACGATGATCGTGTGGTGCCTGCTCACTCCTACAAATTCATTGCCGAACTGCAAGATAAACATCAGGGCGAAAATCCAGTATTGATTCGAATCGATGTGAATGCAGGACATGGTGCGGGCATGCCGCTCAGTAAACAAATCGATCTTACAACCGATATCTATGCGTTCACCCTATACAATATGGGCATCGAGTCTGTGTAACGACCGATGAGTTAGAAGAATAAAAAATGCCGCGACAGAATCGCGGCATTTTTCATGGTTGGGGGAACTCAAGTCATACTGTTAACAGTATATTGAATCAGATTGACTAAGTCTGACTCGTTGAACCAACCAGTCTCGGCGGCCAAACCGAAAGGCAGCTATGCCCATTTTCAGTAATTCAAAAGTTTTCTTGCCAATTTATGCATCGCTTCGGAACCAGAGGTTGAGGCTTAATTATAGAGACGCATATTGGCCGATTCGGCAGATATCATTGCCTGCAAATGCAAAAATTGTTCGTGTGCATGAGTCACGTGCTGTAATTCAATCATCCATTCCGCGTTACGTTGAGCGGTACAAAATGCTGCCATGTGTGCAAGTAAGTCTTCACTTTGCTGCGCGAGCAGGTGACTTAAGCGCTCAATCAGCTCATGGCTTTCCAATTGTAAGAACTGAAATAATGCATAAGTTTGGTTGAGTGCTGAAAAAGCTGCACGTTGCGAACCGAGTCTATTGAGAATCTCTGACTGTGCCACGCTAGCATCACGTAGTCCGCTAATAAGACAAATAAATTGGCAGGGTTTGGTTTGTTCGTTTTCTAACGCTGAGTGGATGTGATTGGGTAAATGATTGAGTACATCTTCATATAAACGATGCGCTTCAGGCCAGTGACCCTGTTGTATTAATTGCCCAGCTTTCATGTAGCGCATCCAGCATTGCTCGATATCCATGTCCAACTCCCCAAATTAGATTGAATATGATATTAAATGAAAATGGTTATCAATTGCAAGTGTGTATTGTTGTCATTTTTTGTGGTTTAGTTGTTCATAAAGTGTTCGGTTAGACCGCGATGTAATGTAAATCACTTAAAATTAAACAAATAATCTCTACACTCAATTGAACACAATAAGAAAAAGGAAGCGGATATGGCAATACTAAGGCTAGAACCTAAGCAGTTGTATTCTGTAGCTGATCTAGAGAATATGCCATGTAAGTCTACCAAGGAATTACCTCCTATTGATGAAATCGTGGGGCAGGAGCGCGCTCAAAAGGCAGTTGAGTTTGCGATGTCAATCAAGGAGAAAGGGTACAATATTTACGCAATCGGTCAGAATGGTTTAGGTAAACGTACCATGATTTTACGTTACTTAAATCGTCATCAACACGATGTAGAAGCGTTATTTGATTGGTGTTATGTCGCGAATTTTGAAGACACTCGCACACCTAAAGTATTGAAACTGCCTTGTGGTATCGGTAATAAGTTACGAGTTGATATTGAAGCCTTAATGGGTAAGTTGCTCAATGCATTACCATTGGCATTTGATAACGAAATGTACTTTAGCCGCGCTGATCGTTTAAAAAACCAACTTGCTAACAAGCAACAAAATGAGTTGGATCGTATTAGCAAAGAAGCGAAAGATAAAGGCATTAGCCTGACGATCACAACACAAGGTGACTACCAGTTCGTTGCGATGAATGGTGATGAGCTGCATACCGAAGAGTCGTTTGATGCACTGAGCAAAAAAGAGCAAGAACAATTCAGTGATGCCATTGATGAGTTGGAAGTGGCGTTGCGCTCTATGGTTCGTGAGCTCACTGAGTGGGAAGAAACGTTTAGTGATAAGATCAAAAAGCTCAATGATGAAGTGACACTGGATGTGATTACTCACTTCATTAAGACGCTTAAGGTTGATTACTCTGAATATCCAGAGATCAAAACCTATCTTACTGAACTTCAAAAAGACATTGTCGAGAACGCCGATATCTTTCTTGACCAAAGTGGTGAACAAGGCGAAATCGCGACCGCGTCTTTAGATAAAAAGTTACCGCGTCGCTACAAAGTGAATGTACTGGTCAGTCGTTGTAACAGTGATTTCCCAATTGTGGTCGAAGAGAACCCTAATTATCACTCGCTGTTTGGTTCAATTGAAACGGCAACGTTTAAAGGCACAGTGTTTACCGATTTCTCGCTTATCCGGGCAGGTAGTTTGCACAAAGCCAATGGCGGCGTCCTTTTGATGGATGCACAGAAAGTGCTGGAGCAGCCTTATGTATGGGATGGCCTAAAGCGTGCGATTCGATCGCGTCAGTTAAGTTTTACCTCACTAGAGAAAGAAGTAACGTTAACCGGTGCGGTTTCACTCGATCCAGAGCCGATTCCGTTAGATATCAAAATTATCCTGTTTGGTGATTACCGAACTTATCAGTTGTTACAGCACTATGATCCAGAATTTAGCGAGCTATTCCGTGTTACTGCCGATTTCGAAGATGAAATGAGCCGAACGCCTGAGTCTGAGCTGCACTACGCGCGCTTTATTTCCAGTGTCGTCCACGATAACAACATGCTGCACTGCGACAAGAAAGCCATTGCCCGTATTATCGAATACAGCTCTCGTTTGTCTGGAGACCAGTCCAAGTTGTCGCTGCATTCAGCCAACATTGCTAACTTGCTCCGAGAATCCAACTACGTTGCTCGTCAGGCCAACTCCAACATGATTCGAACCGGGCATGTACAAGAAGCGCTGAAGAATCAAGAAATGCGTGTGAGCCGTTTGCGTGACAGTGTGATGGAGTCCTATGTCAATGGTACTACTTTGATACGCACTGAAGGTTCCGCAGTCGGGCAAGTTAATGCATTGTCGGTGTTGAGTACCAGTGACTATATGTTTGGTGCACCAAACCGCATTACCGCGACCACTTGCTATGGTGACGGTGAGGTGATTGATATTGAACGCAGTGTTGATCTCGGTGGTAGCATCCACTCCAAAGGGGTCATGATTTTATCGGCGTATTTGTCGTCTGTGTTCGGTAAAAATGCACGTGTTCCGCTTACGACTACTATCACCTTTGAGCAGTCTTACGGCGGGGTCGATGGAGACAGTGCCAGTATGGCCGAGCTGTGTGCGGTTGCTTCTGCGTTTTCAAAACAGCCAAACCGTCAGGATATCGCCATCACAGGCTCGATGAACCAGTTTGGTGAAGCGCAACCTATTGGCGGTGTAAACGAAAAGATTGAAGGCTTTTATGACGTGTGTGTCATTAAAGGTCGTCATAGCGGTCAAGGGGTAATCATTCCTGCGTCGAATGCTCATAACCTGATGTTGCGATCCGATATCGTCACAGCGGTAGAAAAAGGCGAGTTTCATATTTGGGCGATAGACCATGTCACCGAAGCGATTGAACTGTTTACTGGAAAAGTGGCCGGAGAACCGACAGAAGAAGGCTCTTATCCGATCGATACGATTTTTGGTATCGCTCAAGCTAAGCTTAATGCATTGAGAAAGTAGACCAAATCTCGCGGAAAAGAGATTCAGTTATCTGGCTGAATCAAACAACAAAAAGGCACATTCAGTGCCTTTTTCTATTCTTGTGTTGTAAGAAAAACGATGAGACAAATTCTGAACTACTTTAATTTCAGTTTGGTTCCGTCAAATTTGAGATTGCTCAGTAAGCGCTTTGCATTAGATTTGCCTACGTCATCAAACTCCACGCCGTAACGGGAGTAATGAGTCGATTTTTGCAGGTTACAAATGCGGCCATTGAGTGGGGCTAGCATGCGGCTATCCTCCGGCATAGTTACATCTAACGAAATGAGGTCACCAATCTGTAGCGGACGACTGATCGGAGACGTCACGAAACGGCAGCCGCTTCGGGAAATGTCTCTTATCTCACATTCGTTGCGATATGTTTCGAAGCGGACATGGGCTTTCAAATTGACTTCGTAACGAACTTCTTTCCTAAGCTGATACACTTGCATCGTATTTGGCAGGTTGAGAACCAATAATGGATAAGGTTCACCCAAGCGATGCTGGATTTGCGCTCTAAAAGGAATAATAGCGCCTTCACCACGCTGAGAGTACGCTTTGATGTTGATCCAGAATCCTTCTTGAAAGTAGAACTTGAGATCTTCTTCCGAAATATTTGGTAGCTCTACCAACGCGGTATGGTTGGAGTGACAGCCAATAAAGGTGCTGGTGGTTATAAACTTAGTTCCTACGGGCGTCGTCACGTTTAAAGAAACTTCGCTTCCGTGTTCCACCATTGCCATTGCATCGGTGCTGTTGAGTATTGTCGCCTGACGTTCTGGTTCCCTCTTACTTTGAGAAGGTCGTTTGCCATCTCCGGCACTAATTATCATATTTCTCATTATTATGGTCGAACCTGAAAAGGGACTGATATGAAATGACTGGGCTTCCTAGCGTGGTATTGATTTTATTCAGTGATATAGTTCGATTCAATAAGTTAACCGAAAATAAGGAAGTAAGTTATGCAAAAAGTGACGCACGACAGTGAAAGTGGCATCTTTTGGGTTGAACTTGAGCAAGGCTTTAGCGCTAAAGTTGTGTATCAACTGCAAGATGGCGCAATGCATATCACGTCGACCGTGGTTCCTGAAGAACTAAGAGGTAAGGGTTGCGGAAAGGTGATGATGGAAGCCGTACTGCCAGAAATTGAATCATTGGGCTACAAAATCGTCCCGGTTTGTCCTTATGTCGGGCACTATATTGATAAAAATAAGCAGTGGGCACATCTTTTGGCGTAGGGGGACAAATGATCAACCCTCTCTATGTGAACATTGGCAATGAGCTAGATCTGGGTAATCTTGCTTCAGTCGAAGTGATTCAATCACTTTGGGGAGGTTACGGTGAACTGGTGCGAGTGAAGTTCTCTAAGCGCTCAATCATTGTAAAACATGTGACGCTTCCCAAACCATCTGAGCACCCAAGAGGCTGGAATACCGATCGCTCCCATCAACGTAAACTGCACTCTTATCAGGTTGAGGTCAGTTGGTATGAACACTTTAGCCAATCTGTCGACGAACATTGTCGGATACCCAAAGGGTTAAAATGCTTTCAAACGGACAATGAATGGTTGATCGTTATGGAAGATCTCGCCGAAGCGGGGTTCACCAAAGTGATGGCTCAAGCGTCCAAAAAACATTTACAGGCTTGTCTTTCTTGGTTAGCGCATTTTCATGCCCGCTATATCGGGGTTTACCACGATCAGCTATGGGATATTGGAACGTATTGGCATTTGGCAACGAGGCCAGATGAACTGGACGCGTTAGAAGATAAAGAGTTAAAACAAGCTGCTTCGTTAATTGATAGCACACTTACCTGCGCAAAATATCAAACTATTGTTCATGGCGATGCTAAATTAGCCAACTTTTGTTTTGATGACACAGAGTCATTAGTTGCCGCAGTCGATTTTCAATATGTTGGCCATGGCTGTGCGATGAAGGACGTGGCGCTGTTTATGAGCAGTGCGGTCGAGCCAGATGCGTGTTCAGAAATGGAAAGTTGGGTTCTTGATATCTACTTCGTAGAACTTAGGCATGCTCTTCAAATCTACCAGCCACAGCTTGATGCAAAAGCGGTCGAGCAAGAGTGGCGTCCGTTGTTTCCTGTCGCCTGGGCTGACTTTCAGCGTTTTTTAAAAGGCTGGAGCCCAAAGCATTGGAAAATTAATCCCTACACTGAAGCGCTGACCGCGAGAGCGATTGCTTATCTGAAAGGCCAATCTGAATGAAAAAGCCTCCATGTGGAGGCTGAATTCTAACTCTTACTCGGTCTTATACGTGCCATGTAATAGGTATTGATGAACTCACCATCGCGGAAGGAACCATCAATTGCTTCGCCTTCGATCTCGAAGCCATGCTTTTTGTAGAGGCCGATGGCTGCGTCGTTGTCGGCGTTCACCTCTATTTGAATGCGTCTCACATTGAGCCATTTATCGGCTAACTCTGTCACTGTCTCAATCAACTTACTGCCGACACCAAGGCCGTGAAAACGGTCATGAACACCAATACCAAAAGAAGCCGTATGTGACGTTCTTGGGCGTTGTGAGTGATGAAAGCCAATATTGCCTACCACTTTTCCATCCACTTCAGCGACATAGCTGTAAACGCCAGCAGACATGTTAGACAACCTTTCCACCCACATGGCGATAGACGGGTTAGGGAGCTGCAGGGTTTCACGTTGCGCTTTAGGCTGGGAATAGATTTCAACGAGCGCTGCTGCGTCTTCAACCATGGTTGGACGTACGATTATTTCCATGCTTCTCTCCTATGTGTTTGTTTTACCTTAATCTAACCACTGTTTTGGTTTTTGAATAGCATTTTTTAGGATTTAGTGAATTTATACGTTTAAAATTAGTGGTTTATGTTATTGGTGTTTTGAGTTTATATAGTGTTTTAGGGCAGAAAATACCGACAAGATTGAAAATGTGTTGGATTTTTATACTGAAACTTTACGCGTTTATAGGCAATTGTGGTGAATTCGTTTTTAGCGGAGAAAGAGGGTTTTCAAACTGTGAAGTGGGTAGCCGTCTAGAGTTGATTTGAATCAAGAGAGGTTGGAGTTACCTCTTATGAGGTATGGGGAAGACGTACGTTTCGGGCTATTTATGCTTAACTTGATAAAGGAGCTTCTTTGAGGAAACGTGATGAAATCTTTCCCGTCAAAAATGTCCCAAAGTCGTCGCCGATTTTTGCGTGATACTGCTCGAACAGCAATGGGCGTTGGTGCTGCAGCCTGTGTATTGGGGCTACAGTCTTTGCAAAGTCAAGCTCGCGAAACCAAAGGGGTCCCAATCAGGCCTCCGGGGGCTCTGCCAGAGGGCGACTTTGAATCTGCCTGCATACGCTGTGGGTTGTGCGTACAAGCATGCCCATACGATACGTTAAAGCTTGCCACGTTACTGTCTCCAGTCGCTACTGGCTCTCCGTATTTCACTGCACGCGACATACCTTGCGAAATGTGTGATGACATTCCGTGTGTGGTCGCGTGTCCGAGTGGGGCTCTCGATCCTGAGTTAACCAACATTGATGATGCCCGCATGGGAACCGCCGTCCTCATCGATCACGAAACGTGCCTTAACTGGCAAGGCTTACGTTGTGATGTTTGCTATCGAGTCTGTCCTCTTATTGACGAGGCGATTACTCTAGAAAAAATTCACAACGACCGCACAGGCTACCACGCTAAGCTGATCCCAACCGTTAATTCTGAGGTCTGTACAGGTTGTGGTAAATGTGAGCAGGCTTGTGTACTGGATGTGTCAGCAATTAAGGTTGTGCCTACGGACTTAGCGAAAGGCAAAGTGGGTAGCCATTACAACTTCGGTTGGCAGGAAATAGATAAACCTTTAGAGAACGTGCTTCCAGAAGAGAACCCTGTACCGACAGGTGCACTTGAGTCTCTAAAAGGAGGTAAGTAATGGCTAAAAACTTAGCTCAAGATGCAGGTAAAGAGGCGATAGAAAAGCTTGGCTGGTGGCGAGCACACCGATTCCTAATCTTACGCAGGCTTTGTCAACTTTCCATTATCGCGCTGTTTATGGCTGGGCCAACGCTAGGTGTTTTTTCGGGTAATCTTTCCTCTAGCATGTTGCTCGATACGGTTCCCATGAGCGATCCGCTGATCGTATTACAGGCGTTGGCTACTGGGCATGTACCGGAGTTTAATGTCTTGTTAGGGGTAGCCATCGTTATTGTGTTTTATGCGATTCTTGCGCCACGAGCATTTTGCGCATGGGTTTGTCCTTTGAATGTGGTGACAGACTTTGCTGCCTGGCTGCGGCGAAAACTGAATATTAAAGCGAGTTATCGCTGGTCTCCATCATTGCGCTACTGGTTAATTCCAGTTTTGATGTTGGGCAGTGCATTCTCAGGCACGATTCTCTGGACATGGATAGACCCGGTGGCCGCGTTGCACCGAGGGCTTGTGTTTGGCATGGGAGCGGGTTGGGTTTTAGTTGGGCTCGTTTTTATTCTGGATCTACTGCTGGTAGAACATGGGTGGTGTGGTCACCTGTGTCCTTTAGGAGCAACTTACGGTGTCATCGGTAGAAAGAGTATTCTCAGAGTTACTGCTGTACGACGTGAAGCTTGTACCAAATGCATGGATTGTTTTTACGTCTGTCCAGAACCAGAGGTTTTGAGGTTACCGTTAAAAGAAGGGGATCGCAGGGTGATGGATCAAAACTGCATCAGCTGCGGACGTTGTTTGGATGTGTGCCCGGAACACGTCTTTGAATTTAAAAATCGCCTGAGCGTAAAGAATATCGATTAAGCGTTATTTTACTTTTGCGTCAAATTAGAATGATATTGCGAATTTGTTACATTTAGGGCTATGATGATGCCTTCATATCTAAAGGATGCATCATGAATACCTCTTCTCAAGGCTGGAGAACACCGCAAAACTTCTTATTGCTCATCTCCATAATCGTGCCAATCGCCTTTTCAACTTGGATGGCGCTGCTCAACAATTTCGTTATTGAAAAAGCAAACTTTGATGGCTCAGACATCGGTTTGTTACAAAGTGTACGTGAAGTGCCGGGCTTTTTGTCGTTTACCGCCGTATTTGTGCTGCTGTTTATTCGCGAGCAACGCTTCATGCTGGTCTCTCTGGCCATGCTGACATTAGGCACGGCAATAACAGGTTATTTTCCCACTCTGTACGGTTTACTTTTTACGACCTTGTTAATGTCCACCGGATTCCATTATTTCGAAACGTTGAAACAGTCTCTCTCGTTACAGTGGCTGTCTAAAGACGAAGCCCCAGAAATGCTTGGTAAGTTCATTTCGGTAGGTGCGTTGGCCTCTCTGGTTACCTATGGCGCGTTGTGGGTGATGCTAGAGCAACTTAAACTGGATTTTCAAACGGTTTATATGGTGATGGGTGGGATAGGCTTTGTGCTTATCTTGGTAATGGCATTTGCTTTCCCTCAGTTTAAATCCACAGTACCGCAGAACAAGAAGTTGGTATTGCGTAAACGCTATTGGCTCTACTACGCGTTGACGTTTATGAGTGGTGCTCGTCGTCAGATCTTCACCGTTTTTGCAGGGTTCTTAATGGTGGAGAAGTTCGGTTATTCAGCGGCGGATATCACCTTACTGTTTTTGATTAACTACTTATTTAATTTCCTGTTTGCTAAACGAATTGGCCGATTTATTGGTGTTGTCGGAGAGCGTAAGGCGTTGATGTTTGAATACGTCGGTTTGATCTTTGTGTTTGTTGGTTACGGATTAGTTCAAACTGCGGAATGGGCAGCAGCGCTATACGTGGTTGATCATCTGTTCTTCGCTCTGGCACTAGCGATTAAAACGTACTTCCAAAAGATAGCTGATCCGGCAGATATGGCATCGACGGCGGGCGTAGCATTCACCATCAACCATATTGCTGCGGTTGTCATTCCAGTTACGTTTGGTGTTATTTGGCTGGTTTCGCCTTCAAGTGTTTTCTATATTGGTGCTGGTATGGCGGCAGTGAGTTTGTTGTTTTCGCTCAACATTCCTGCCAAGCCAGAAGAAGGCAATGAAACTCGTGTGCTGAGATGGAGTTAAGATTTATTACGTCATTTGCTCACGATGATCTGATTTAACAATGGGATGCACTGGCATCCCATTTTTGTGTCCGAATAGAACGATATAAAGCTTAGTGCTAGTGTGATTAAGTCTCTGTTAACTTGTCGCTGCCCTTATTGCGTTTAGCTATAGTTCGGATAATGAAGTAGCCAATAATAGAAATAAGTACCGTGTTGCCAGTGGCGATGATGAGCATCTGCGTTAGGACTTTATTAAAAGGTTCAGCATAAAAGATGGTGTCAAGATAGGCTGAGCAGCCATAGCCCAGAATATTACCAATCAGTGCGAGTACCACGAAAAGTATAACGTCTTGCCTGTCGAAGCCTCCGTCGTCTAAGCGGTGACGAGTCAGGTAGGGGAAGAGCCCCATAATCAGACCGACAACGCCAGAACCCGCCACCCAAGTTAACCATAAGCCCCAACCCGCGAACTGATCCGTGATCCAGTGGCCGATAATGCCCACCAAAAAACCGACAATAGGGCCGAATAACACCGAGTACACGGCTAATATCGCCATGGCTGGTTTTAGGGTTGTGTTAGCAAAGACAGGGACGCCAAACATAGGAAGGCCGCCGATACCGTAGAGTAAAGCGCCGCTAGCGATAACGATGAGAGTTTTGCCGAAAAGATTCATAGATAGCCTCTGCTTAATAGTCAGCGTTGAATATCGTTCACTTACATTACTTTGAATTATCGATAATTTTGCTGTTTATTACAGCTTAGCAGTAACCCAATTGATTGGGCTTTGGACAAGGTCGGTTTGAAAACAGTGTGTGATAAAACTCACGTATACGAAGGGTGCAGAAATAAAAAAGGAGCGGATATCCGCCCCTTTGTGAGTATGTAGCAAAGTCCATGTATTAATGGTCTAAGTACAGATAGTTTTGCCAGCTCTTCATGCGGATAAGTACTTTACGCATGATAGAAACATGGTGGAAGCTGTCTGAATAAACCGCGACTTCAACAGCTGTACCCATCGGAAGATGGAACTCACTCAAGTCATCGGTAATTTTGAGTTTGACAAACACTCGTCCACTCGTACGAAGTGCGTCTGTGCCTAACAGAGACCCACGTGCCTGGAATTGGCTTTCACCGATTGCTGGGATAACTTCAACCACTTCACCACGGAATACTCGGCCTGGGATCGCACGGAACATGAATTCAGCTTCAAAGCCGGGCTCTAGTCGTTGTAGTGAGTTTTGTCTGAAGGCCGCTGTGTAGAACTGGGTGGCTTCTGTATGAACAAAGGTCATTGCCGGAGCCAGTGGTAGAGGTACCGCCATCACGCCAGGACGTAAAGCAAGTTGGGTAACGTAGCCGTCGGTCGGAGCACGAACCACCGTTTGATCTAAATTGAACTCAGCTTTGCGTAATTCGGCAAGCAATTGAGCAACTTGGGTATTCTCTCCGCCTACTTCTGAATCTAGCGCAATTTGGGCTTGTTCTCTTTGTTGCAATGCGACTTCAAGGGTAGCTTCTGCCGCTTTATAAGCCTGACGACGAGTATCTAGGTCTTGTTCGGTAAATGCGCCTCGATCAAACCCTCGTTGGTAGCGGTCGAACTCTCGCTTCGCTTTATCTCGTTCTGCTTGCGCCTTGATAATGCCTGCCTGTGCCTCTTGCACCCCAGATTCTAAACCTAAAGCCCCTTGGCTTGCTTCTTTTACTTTTGCTTCAAGACGCGCAACTTCGGCCTCAAAAGGTGTTGGATCGATTCTAAATAGTATATCGCCCGTCTTTAATGGTTCGTTAGGTTGCACCGGCACTTCGATGACACGGCCACGAACACCAGAAACGATAGGTGTGGTCGGGTAGATCTGATTGCCAATTTGAGTAAAGGGATGGTTGTAGTTCATAAGAAGCACGAGCGTGCCTATCAGTACAACGCCACCAAGGACAGCGGTTGGAACCGACCATTTGTTAAGAGGGATCTTAAAAATTTTGAAAATCGCGATACAAAAGGCTGTATAAGTCAGGATCAACAATAAATCCATTATTTTTCCTCTTTACTTAGGTCAGCGGTAGGATTTTGCTGAGTTTGTTTCTTTAATACTGATACTTCATTTTTTAGCTCGTTTACTTCGTCAATGAGCTCTTCAAGACGATGATGAATATCGTGTGTTTCTTGTTCCAGTTGTTTAAAGCCCCAGCCTCGCTCTTTGCGCCATAATGTTGCCCAAATCCACAGGAAAGGCCACAAAGCGTGGAGTGTGAACAAACTTACCCAGCCAGCGTAATGAATCGCATCTTGATGTGGGTGTTCACGTTCTTTAGCAATTTCATAGGGAATATCGTGAATGACGATGATTCCGTAGAAAATAACCAAAGCAACGAAAATGAGTATCCCAAGTGCAAAATAGTCTAGAAACATCTTATTTACCCGTGCTTGTTGCTATATGAAAAAAGTTACGTAAATGAGTTGCTTAAGTATTTGATACAATTATAAATGAATCAAGTATTTTTGACGGTTATGCTCCGCTACTTCCAACATGCTTTGTTCTGTCTCAAATAGTGCACATTGAGAGACAAAGTAGTTTAAAGTTTTTGTCCCATTACATAGGAATTGCAATCATCAATTGTCTGGAAGAATTACAGCCTTTTGATACGCCGGCTGTTTAAAACAACTTGGCCCCTGAATAGTTAAGTAATAGACCTATATGGGAAGGAATGGAAACGAATTGCAGTACTTAGGAGAAGCAGCAGAGAAAATTACTGCTGCTATGCTGGCGACTACTTAAACGTTAACCGTTCTGTCGCTCAAAAGCTTGGGATCATTTATAACTCGGTACAAACTTGGTTGCGGCCATTGGCTTTCGCGCGGTAAAGCGCTTTATCGGCACGGTAAAAAGTACGCTGTGTATTTTCACCCTCTCGGTGAACAGTAATACCGATAGAAACCGTGAGGCCGCGCTCACCTAAAATATCACTCCAGTTGTAGTGATAAATTTGCTCCCGGTAATGGTCTGCGTGGATCTCGGCATGTTCTAGTTTGTCGTTTTCAAGTATGACGAGAAACTCTTCACCACCAAAGCGGATGCATGAAGCGCCTGAAAAGTTAAAGTAGTTGGATAAATGTGTTGAAACGCTCTGGATTGCTTTGTCACCGACTAAATGGCTCAGTTCATCATTGATGGATTTGAAGTGGTCAATATCAATCACCATAAGAGCAAAAGCCGTATCGCGAAGCAGCAAGTCTTTCAGTTTCACTTCTAACCAGCGGCGATTGTGTAACGACGTTAATGGGTCGGTAAAAACGTCCTGCTGCAATTGAGCAACGGTATTCTTGTGTTGTTTTGTCGTCTCTTTGAGCTCTTTGTTTTCGATCTCTGACAAGATAAGTTTGAGCTGTAATTCAAAGCGATCCAGACGATGTAACTGAGCAGAACCTAGCTCACTGATAGGTATTTGCCTAACAAGTTCAGACTCAATATTAAATGCACGTTTTTCGCAATCAAGTGCGAGCTCAAACTGACCTTGAGAAGCACTAATGTTACTCATCATATTATAAAATGTGCGGGCAAGCATCGCGGAAGAGTGTTTCTTAATTCGCTTAGCAACGGAATCCATAATTAAGTTGGCTAAAGCGGTATTGCCACTCCCATTCAGACAGTATGCCGTCTCCATTTTGACCATCGCAGACAACCAAAACGTTGTGGAGCTGCCCGAAGTATACTGGACACTAGAAAGTGCAAGTAAAGCGTTTGAATAGTCATGGTTCAATTGATGCAGTTTGGCTCGGTAAAGGTGAATTTGACCAGCGAGGTTTTTATCGCTGACCAGAATACTGAGCTCTTCACATTCAGTGAGTAGCTCCATAGCATCATCTGTGTGTTTTAGACTGATGTAACACGCGAGCATGTATAGCTTGTAGCGTAAACGCAAGGAACGGCTGCTGATCGCATGGTCTATTGCCTCGATTTTTTTATAAAAACGCAGCGCACGTTCGTGATCACCATAGGCATCACACAAGTTACCCATACCGACTATCGCTAATACATACTCGTCTATAAAACCGTAATCAACCGCGATATTTGTTGATTTAATATACTCGATCATCGCTGAATCATAATCACCGACATCAACCAGATGTTCACATAAACTCGACTTTACCGACAAAATATCCTCGGCATTCGCAGGTAGGGTGAGATGTTCCAAGGCTTGTCTGAGCTCGTCAATACTGTCGCTTAGCTGTCTTATCTCTTGGCGATACTCTGCACTGATAGTATAACAATGTGCTTTTTCGAGAGGGGTTTCGGCGATGTGCTCTCGAATATGTTTCCACAGTGCTATCGCATCTTCACCAGTCACCGATGATGGGTCAATGCCAGCCTGAGTCACTTTATTAAGCAATTGTTCCATTTTTCATTACCTCTATGTGGCTTTCTTCCAATTGCTCTAATGTGAACGGGAAAGTCAGAATATCTTGTAAATATAGGGTGGGCGTTGGTCCTTTCAGACCTCGTCTCTCCCATGGGTAAATGTTCATCATGGACTGGACCGTTTTATATAGCGATTCGGCGGCCTGACCTTTGTCCGCTATTAACATGGCGAGCCTGTCAGTAGAAAGCCGGGATACTAAATCGGTTGGTGCGGTTAAAGAGTGAACGAGTTCAGTACAGGCATCCAAAAAAGCCGGATTGGCGTGATGAATCATGATAATCGCGTGATTCGATTGTGTAAGTTCACTTTTGAACAGAACGAGTTGCTCCCACCAGTAGGTTTCAGAGACAACGTTAGAAAGATTCTTTTCAGGATCGTATTCATGTTGAGAACGAATATGATTGATCAGTTTACGAGCGCGCTGTTCAAGTTTGCGCTTGGAGCTGTGCGCTTTATCCTGACTGAGTTGATGCCTTTGATCTTTTATCGTTTGAAGCGAGTGTTTCCGGTATTTTTGGAAAGCGTGGAATGCGGCTTCAAACTGACCTTGTTCTTCTGCAACGCGTGACTGCTGGTAGCAAATCTGACTAAGTAACTCACCCTTATCAAAATGCCGTGCGGACTCTTCGGCGGCAATTAACAATCTCGTCGCATTTTCGGTATTGTTATGCAGAAGTTCCAGACGAGCTCTGCTAATGGACGAATGGGCTTTCATCCAGGTTAGATCATGCTCCATAGCTATCTGATGCGCTTTTTTCGTTGCAACTTCTGCGGCGTCTAATCTCTCTAATCCAAGTAAAGCCAGCCCTTTGAAGTCCCATATTTCTGCATGCCAAGTCGAGTCTTGATGATCTTTTAGCACTTCGGCTGCACCATCAAGCACAGTTAACATCTTGACGTAATCCTTCTGCAGGTAGTAATCCCATGCTAGTAAGATACGGGCTTTTCCTTCCAGGCTGGAGATACGGACATTGTTCGCCACTTTTACGGCTAGCTCATGCGTTGATGTGGCAAGTTTGTGTTGATTGGTGATACGCCAAACGTTACCGAGCCCAATCAGAGATTCAAGTTGGACTTCGATATTATTGTTCAGGACGGACTGTTCGAGTGCATTAATCCAGTATTTCTGAGCTGAGAAATATTTGGCTTGCCCCCAGTACTGAAGCGCAAAGGTGTGAAGAATCTCTGGAAGGTGGTCGTCGTTTTCAAGCCGGCTCTGCTTATCGTAAGCGGTCTTTATAAGCTTAAGCCCTTGACGATAATCCATAGCACACCAGCAACAGTGTGACATGATAAGTAAGGCTTGGATTTCGCCTTCGCTAAACAGCATTTGTTCTGCGGTAACACGAAACTGCTCAGCTTTACGCAGAGTGGATTTGGGTTGAGAACTAACTTGCTCTTTAAGCAGTGCTAGCTCACATGCTAGCTGAGTTTTGCTTCTATCCAACGTTTACATCCATGACCATCGAGCAGGAATTTACACCTTAACTTTATCGCTAGGTGCGCATTTCATTACGAGAGCAGATCAAGTACTACTTCATAAATCATCAGGAGATCTCATTGATATCGTAAGCACTCCTAATGATTTAGATGGTTAGGATAGGAGCTGTTTAATCGTCAAAGGAGCGTCAGTAACTTCGAGTCTTTGCGCCGCTGTGAGACCTTCTTTATCTTGATAGCACAAATTATGCCAAGCTCTGAAGATGTCTAAAAGAGGTAATAGACCTCCAGGTCTTAATTTGCGACGCGGCTCGTTGATGAAGCTTTCAAAAAGTAGCTGGAATCGATTTTGGTAGAATTGCACTTGTCGTGTTGTTGCAACATTGAACCATTTTTCAGGCTCATTATGATCACCTGCGAGGTAACAAATGCCCTTGCTGCTATCTCCTTGGTTTGAGATAGCCCAACGGTCTCGCCACCAACTCATATAAGCAATATCAATTTTACCGAATGGTAATCGCATGTCCCATGCCGGATCTTCGTCGACGTACATTAAATCAATATTTTTTTCTTTAATACGAGACAAACAGACGCTCAATGCCGCAGAGCGAAGCAGCGGATCCTGAGGCATGTAGATAGACACGCGTTTGCTTGGGCTGCACATATCGAGGACATGTAAATAATGCGCGTACGAAGTATAAGGTGGTCGAATAATCGCGCCTTTTGATGGGTAATGAAATACGGCCAGATTCCCAAGCGGATCTTCCACATTACCGCGAGCCAAAATGGTCTGGTATTTCTGGTCGATGCGTTCACGAAGTTTGCTTGAGGGCGCAGCTGGTGGCTCGCTGGCTTCTGCCGTGTACTCTTGTGAGACAAAACGAGATACCTGATCGTACGGGTTATGATCAACGCTACCCGTAGGCTCTTCATCAGAAGCGTAGTTAACGTGTTGGCAGAGAATATAACCGGAATGCGCTTCACCGGAGACGATCCAGTATACGCCGTTGTTACTCTTCGGCTGTAAAGCGATGTAATTTGACGCTAACTCGTAGCGATTTGCATGGTTTACCCAGCGTGCATCAATCGTCGCTAATTTACGGCGACAGCGACTCGCAATATGATCTACATGATCATAAAACGTTTTCGGGTTGATACTGAGTTTGCGGCAGATCTCGCGGACAGAGTACCCTGTGAATAGCAGCGCCATCAGGTTCTCTTGGAACTGTAGCTTCTTGTTCGCACCAGACCACTTGTCGACGAACGTACTTTGACACGCTTTACAACGGTAACGCTGGCGATCGCCACTGTAACCGAACGCGTGGTAGAGGTGTTTATGAGTATGGACAGAGAGCCCGAAGTTATCGCAGTCATTATTGCGACAAGCAGGTAGGCCGTCACTATGAACGTGCCGCAGACGATGAAGTTCGTTCACGACATCGCGATTGTTAAGTAAGGGGGGGAAAGCTCCACATTCACGGCATACCATCGCCGGACGCTTGGGGTTAGCATGTTGCAGAACGTAACGTTTTGCATCACTCAATCCAAAGTTGTCACACGCCAATGTTTTACAAAAGTTGAGTTGTAACCCATCTGCATCTTTTGGCAGTTCGCCGTTAGACACGATCGCCCCCTCTGGGTAATTCGGGCAGCCAGTCAGGCACTGGCTGCAAATAACAAATGACTTAGATGTTGATTGCGGTTTCTAGTGCAACTTTCATCATGTCGTTGAATGACTTTTGACGCTCTTCAGAGCTTAGTTTTTCGCCACGGATGATGTGGTCAGAAACCGTTAGGATAGTCAGTGCTTTAGCACCTAAATCAGCAGCTACGCCGTAGATACCTGCCGCTTCCATATCTACACCTAGGATACCCAGTTTTTCCATCTTCTCGAAGATGTCTGCTTCTGGTGTGTAGAACAGGTCAGCAGAGAACACGTTACCCACTTTAACTGGAACTTCTTGCTGGCGAGCTTGTTTTACCGCTTCTTCTAGCAGACCGTAGTCAGCAATTGCCGCGAAGTCGTGGTTGTTGAAACGGATACGGTTAACTTTTGAGTCTGTAGAAGCACCCATACCGATAACAACGTCCATCAGGTTTACATCGTCACGGACAGCACCACAGCTACCAACACGGATAACGTTTTTCACGCCGTACTCAGCGATCAACTCGTGTACGTAGATGCAGCATGATGGGATACCCATACCGTGGCCCATAACTGATACTTTTTTGCCTTTGTAAGTGCCAGTGAAGCCGAACATGTTTCGAACATCACAAACTTGCTTCACATCTTCCAGGAACGTTTCTGCAATGTATTTAGCTCGCAAAGGATCGCCAGGCATTAGAACTGTTTCAGCGAAATCACCTGGTTGTGCGTTGATGTGTGGGGTTGCCATAAGTGCTCTCCAAAGTTTTGTTTGATAAAACAGACCCTAGTATAGATGCCTGTTACCAATTCTGTTGAATTCGTTCGTTTTCGTTGAGGCAATAATATCGGGGAGTACACCTTACCCTTGAGAGGTTGGTCACAAAAAGCGCCCTTATGGAAGCTAGTACCAATCATTATAACTAAATCTGTTGAAAGCAAAAAGGCAATCGATTTGCTTGACGCAGGTTTGTTGACGGCGCACACAGAATTGCTGGTATGAGCGGAAATTCTTTTTTGATTCTCGGTGATCGAAATTCAAATTAGCTAAGTAAAACGATTAAATTGTACAATTTATTTTCTTGTACAATTAAAACTAACTTGCTATAAGTTATACAACAAAACCTTTTGTATAGGGATGGCGTTATTATGGAATCTTCAATCAAAGTTGGTATCAGTTCTTGTGTACTTGGTGAGCGTGTTCGTTTTGATTCTGGCCATAAGGTCAGTAACTTTGTGACCAAAGAGCTCAGCAATTACTTCGATTTCGTTTCTGTTTGTCCAGAGGTTGGCGTTGGCATGCCTGTACCCCGACCTACTATTCGTCTGATTTCTGATGCAGAACGAGTCGCGTTGGTTGAAACAAAAAATCCTGAGAATGACCACACGGACAACATGCTGGCGTACTCGGCTAATAAAGTAGATGAGTTACAGGAGCAGCAGCTATGTGGCTACATTGTGTGTGCCAAGTCGCCTACTTGCGGTATGGAGCGGGTTAAAGTTTACAGCAAGAATAATGCTTCTAAGGAAGGCGTGGGGCTGTACACGCAAACGCTGATGCAAAAGATGCCATGGTTGCCAGTTGAAGAAGATGGCCGCTTAAATGATCCTGTGCTTAAAGAGAATTTCATCACTCGCGTTTACTGCCTGAATGACTTTTATCAATCCATGGCTGGTGAGCCGACCCGTGGCAAAATTATTGATTTCCACTCTCGTTATAAATTAACGCTGATGGCCCACCATCCAGAATCATACCGAGCGTTGGGCCGTTTAGTGGCAGAAGTTGCCAACTACGAGATTGAAGATTTTTATGCAGAGTATCGTTTGGGGCTAATGAAAGCACTTTCAAATCGTGCCAGTCGAAAAAATAACACCAATGTATTGATGCACCTTCAGGGTTACTTTAAACGTGCCTTAACTAAAGACGAAAAAGAAGAGCTAGCGACGGTTATTCACGATTATCGCACGGGCCTATTGCCTTTGCTCGCACCGCTAACACTGATTAAACACTATCTAAATACTTACCCAGACGAGTATTTACAGAAACAGAAATTTTTAGAGCCGCACCCGCAGGAGATGAGATTACGTTATGGTTTGTAGTTCAGAAGGAAAACTGTACGCAATTAGAGATGTTGCAGAGATAACCGGAGTAAAGCCCGTCACTTTGCGAGCTTGGCAAAGGCGATACAATTTGATTCAGCCGCAGCGGACAGATAAAGGACATCGTTTGTATCGCCAGCAGGATATTGACACGATTAAAGAGATACAAAGTTGGCTGGCGAAAGGCATCGCAATTGGCAAGGTGAAAGGCCTGCTGGGCAAAGCCGATGAGTTAGATATGAGCGCTGAACCTGCGACTTTGGAAGAAGTGGAAACTCTGCTTTCTGCTTTATCTGATCTGAATCATGCCAAGACGGAGAGTGTACTTTCATCGGTAATGAAGGAATATCCGCTCAATTTAGTCGTTGAGCAGTTTATTGAGCCGGTATTTGAAGCGTTAGATCTCGTGAAAGGATCGCTGCGCTCAATACAGATGGGGTTGTTCCAGACATGCCTGATCAAACGGTTGGCCCTTATCGTTGACTCTGAAAACAAGGCATCTTCAAAAGGGAAGTGTTTGCTGGTTTGCTTTGAACAAACCCGAGAAGCAGAGAGCTGGATTCAAGCCGCAATACGTTGTGAGCAAGGTTATCACACAACCTTAATTGCTAACGTTAATGACATTTCAGGCTTGGCAGAACATCAGGTTGTCGATCGTTATCAACGTATATTTCTGTTTTCTAATAAAGCACTACCAGCCAAACAGGTTGAGGTGTTAAAAGCGATGCGAATGCAATTCCCCAACCAGATTCAATGTTCAGAAGTCATAGAGAAGCTTCATTTTGAACAGGCAGAGAATAGCTAAGGAGACATCATGATTCTGGTATGGTTTCGACGTGATTTAAGAACGTTAGACCACACGGCTTTGCAAGCGGCCCTGGACTCTGGGCAGCCTGTCGTCGCCTGTTTTATTGCGACGCCTCAGCAGTGGCAATCGCACGATATGGCTCCGATGCAGGCGGATTTGATTGCTCGTCGCTTAGAGCACCTGAATCAAGAGCTAGCAGAGCTTAACATTCCGTTTTTGTATGCAGAAGTCGACAATTTCTCCGGTTGCAGCGCCGTCATCGGCCGTTGGGTGAAAGCCCTAAATGCCACGAGCGTCATGGCAAATATCCATTATGAAGTGAACGAGCAGGAGCTTGATCGAGAAGTCTCTGATGCATTAAACCAATCAGGTGTGCGCTTTGAGTTGTTCCATGATAAGTGCGTTCATGCACCAACGACGGTTTTGAACAAGCAGGGCGACTACTTTAAGGTGTTTAGTCCCTTTAAACGAGCCTGGTTGCAGAAGTTTCAATTACCAAGAGTTGCAAAACCCTATCCCCAATCACCGCTTTCACCGCAAGTATTGAAAGAGATAGAGGGTGAGTGTTTTGATGATGATTTTACGTTCAGTTACCCACGTGAATCTAGCGAGCATTGGTTGGCTTCAACGAGTGACATACTGAATCAGTTAAGAACGTTTGCTCGAGAGCGAAGTGATGAATACCGCGAACAGCGTGACTTCCCGGCCACTGATGGCACCAGTCAACTCTCTCCTTATTTGGCCATTGGCGCTTTATCTCCGAGACAATGTATTGCCAGATTGTTTACTGAGAATGATCAATCGGATTTAACAGAAGGCAAAGCAACATGGTTAAGTGAAATTATTTGGCGTGAGTTCTACCAACACTTGTTGGTGTTTGAACCAAAGCTTGTCAAAGGCAAAGGGTTTATTGATTGGGAAGACAAGATTCAGTGGTCTTACGACGAGAAGGCGTTTGAGCGCTGGAAGACCGGCACTACAGGTTACCCAATTGTAGACGCCGCAATGCGTCAGTTGAACCAAACTGGCTGGATGCACAATCGCTTACGCATGATAGTCGCGAGTTTCCTGACCAAAGATCTTCACATTGATTGGCGCTGGGGTGAAAAGTACTTCATGAGTCAGCTTGTCGATGGTGATTTTGCAGCCAATAATGGAGGGTGGCAATGGTCTGCGTCGACCGGTTGTGATGGTCAGCCTTATTTCCGAATTTTTAATCCTGTTAGTCAGGGAGAAAAGTTCGATGCTGATGGATGCTTTGTGCGCCATTGGGTGCCAGAAATAAAGAGCGTACCGAACAAGTTCCTCCATAAACCATGGACTTGGGAAGGCTTTTCTTTACTGGATTATCACACTCCGATGGTTGATCATAAAGCAGAAAGAGAGATAACCTTACGGCTCTTTAAAAGTGCCAAGGAATAGAGTGAAATGCTTAGCAAGAAGCGGTCGATGAGTATCGCGAAACGAACCCTGTTATCAGTCTCATTGTCATTAGTGAGTGGATTGTCATTCGCTAAGATGTACGAGTTACCTTCAGACAGCAGTCGTCTTATTGGTCGTATTGAAAACCACGTCGTGCAAAACGGGGAAACCATGGCCAATATTGCTAAGTTATATGACGTCGGTATGCTGGGTTTAATGGCCGCGAATAAAGGCGTAGACCCTTTTCTTCCTCAAGAAGGGCATGTTCTGACGGTTCCTACCCAACTCATTCTTCCGGACGTTGCTCACCAAGGCATCGTTATCAATCTGGCCGAGTTACGCCTGTACTATTTCCCAGCTAACGAGAACGTCGTGCACGTGTTTCCGGTTGGGATTGGACGTATAGGGCGTGATACTCCAGTGATGTCAACCAGTGTCAGTCAGAAGCGTCCTAATCCGACGTGGACACCACCGGCTTCTATTCGTGCTGAATACAAAGCAAAAGGCATTAACTTACCCGCAGTTGTCCCTTCTGGCCCTGATAACCCGTTGGGTATGTTTGCATTGCGTTTAGCTTACGGGAACGGCGAGTACCTTATTCATGGTACCAACAAAGATTTTGGTATTGGTATGCGTGTCAGCGCAGGTTGTATCCGTATGGAGCCAAGCGACATTGAATGGCTATTTGAACAAGTACGTCGAGGCGAAAAAGTCACGGTTATTAACCAACCGGTTAAAGTGGCGTTAGAACCAGACAGAAGTGTCTTTATTGAAGCTCACGAACCATTAACTCGCAGCAACGGTAAGAAAGATGAATTGGAATTACCGAAAGAGTTAGGCTGGTGGTTAAGTGAATTTGGTATGAAGGATGTTAAGGCAAAAGCAGTGATTGCCGCGCAGAATGGAGTACCAGTAGAAATAACCGCGCCGTGAGGCGCGGCATAACACTATAACTTACTTAGTGTAAGATTGAGCGATGTTGTCGATACGCTCATTAGCACGTGCAGCTTCTTCTTGAGCAGACATTGCTGCGTCTTTAGACATTTGAACGTCAGATTGAAGAGTTTGTACGTCTTGGCTTAGCATGCTAACTTGATTGCTTAGTTCGTCTAGTTTAGCTGTAGTTGCGTCATCAGAAGAAGCACAACCTGCTAGTAGAAGTACTGAAGTTGCTGCAGCTGCGATCAACGTTTTGTTCATATAAGAACTCCTTGCTTATAGTGAAAGTCTCGCTCCATAGTTTTTGTTAGAGGCGAGGTTAAATGTGGATACATTGTATCAGTACATGATGTAGCAAAAGTCAAAAAAATCCAAGAATTTCATGGAGTACCTGACGTTAACTTTTACCTGAGCCTAACAAAAGGCAGTATTCAACCCTTCATTGACTCCAACAACAGTCTTCATGGCAGGTATTTTTGCCACGTTCCTGATATCAATAATTTAGACGATATTGACGCAAATGAAAGCTTCTCTCCGCAAATAAACGCAATATGCATGGATAAGCCTTAATAATCCGCGTATTCGCCATGACAGCCGTATATTGATGAACATAAGTTTAGGGCATAGATTGAAGCTGTGCCGCCCGAACTTGAATGAGTCTCAAAAGTAACTCTATTTTTTCTTCAATAATTAGTTTGTGTGATCTCTATCTATACTCCTATGATTTGCGGTATTATAGCGAGCTTTTATTTATTGCTACGTTAGAGCGGAATGACATTACAGAGCGCTCATATTGACTGATTTATTGGAGAATACTTTGCAATTTAAAGATCTAGGCCTAGACAACCGATTGTTGAAGAACCTAAAACACTACGATTTCAAAAAAGCGACTGAGATCCAACAGCAAGCAATTCCTGTTGCGATTGCAGGCAAGGATCTATTGGCATCTTCGAAAACGGGTTCGGGCAAGACTTTGGCGTTTGTATTGCCGATGCTTCACAAGTCACTTAAGACAAAATCATTTTCTGCGAAAGACCCTCGAGCTGTCATTCTGGCGCCAACGCGTGAATTGGCTAAACAAGTATATGGTGAGCTTCGCTCGATGCTTGCTGGCTTGTCTTACGAAGCAGCCTTAATTCTGGGTGGCGAAAACTTTAACGATCAGGTGAAAGCTCTGCGTCGTTACCCTAAATTCATCGTGGCAACACCAGGGCGCTTAGCTGACCACTTAGAGCACCGTTCTTTATACCTTGAAGGTTTAGAAACCCTGATTCTGGATGAAGCGGACCGTATGTTGGATCTGGGCTTCGCACCAGAGCTTCGTCGTATTCATAATGCCGCTAAACACCGCCGTCGTCAGACTTTGATGTTCTCGGCTACGCTCGATCACGCGGAAGTTAACAGCATTGCCTCTGAGATGCTGAATGCACCAAAACGTATTTCTATCGGTGTTTCTAACGAAGAGCACAAAGATATCACGCAGAAATTCTACTTGTGTGATCACCTAGATCATAAAGAAGCGATTCTTGAACGCGTCCTTGCAGAAGCCGAATACCGTCAGGTCATCATCTTTACCGCAACACGAGATGATACTGAGCGTCTTACAGCGAAGCTGAACGAGAAAAAACTCAAGGCAGTAGCACTGAGTGGTAACTTAAACCAGACGCAACGTAATACTATTATGAGCCAGTTTGAGCGCGCGGTGTTTAAGATTCTTGTCACCACTGACGTAGCCTCTCGTGGTTTGGACATCGCGACAGTGACGCACGTTATTAACTTTGATATGCCTAAGCACACGGAAGAATACGTTCACCGTGTTGGCCGTACTGGCCGTGCAGGTAATAAAGGCGATGCGATTTCGCTTGTTGGTCCAAAAGACTGGGATAGCTTTAAACGTGTTGAAGCATACCTGCAGCAAGATTTGTCGTTCTCCGTTTTCGAAGACTTAAAAGGCAAGTTCAAAGGGCTGAAGCCACGCAAGCCTGATATGCGTAATAAGAAAGGCGCGACGAAAAAAGCACGTCCTCAAGCTAAGAAAGTTGCGAAGAAGCCAGTTAAGCGCGACAAGACTTTCTACAAAACTGTGTCTGTTGGTGATGATGTTTTCATCCCTAAAAAGAAGCCAGCAGAACCTAAAGCAGAAGATTAATTTCTAGATTCTTAATGCTGTTTTAAGCAAGAAAAAGCTCCGCAAATCGCGGAGCTTTTTGATATTTCTAAGTCAGAAAAACCAGCTACTAAATCTGGAATTGCTTCAGTTCCTGCTGCTGCTTTTCTGCTAAGCCAGACAGCTCTTGCGCCGCTGCCGCTGACTGAGTAATGCCTGTGACGTTCTCGCTGACGAGCTGATAGATGTTTGACAGGTTATTGTTGATGTCTGTTGTGACCTGTTTCTGTTCTTCTGAGGCTGTCGCTACGTGCGTGTTAATGGTGTTCAGTTCAGAGATAGACTGACTGATGTTATTTAATGAAAGGCTGACTTCTTCAGCGATAGCTTGGTTGTCTTTTAACATAGCCAGGCTAGAGTGCATGCTTTCGTTTGCTGTCCCGGATTGTTGCTGAAGTTCCTCAATGATGACCTGGATTTCTTTGGTGGATTCTTGAGTTCTGGCCGCGAGCATTCGCACTTCATCCGCCACGACTGCAAAACCACGTCCACTTGCCCCTGCACGAGCGGCTTCTATTGCGGCATTTAGTGCCAGTAAATTCGTTTGCTCAGAAATGCCTTCTATTACCTCTATAACGCGTCCAATTTGCTCTGACTGTTCTTTTAACGAAGTGACAACTACTGCTGCAGCGTTGAGTTGTTCAGCCATTTTTGCGCTTGCACGCGTGCTCTCTTCGAACATGTTTAAGCTTTCTGTGGCAAGCTGTCGAGCTTCTGTTGACGCGGTGTCAGCCGACTGGGCATTGTTGGATACTTCAGTCGCAGCCGATTCCAATTGGTTAATCGCTGAGGCCACTTGTTCGACTTCCTGCTTTTCATGATCGGAATTGACACTGCTTTGTGTCATGACCGTGGCTAGCTCGGTAGATGCGGAAGCGACATCTTCGCTGATACGCACTAGTGATCTGACCGTGTTACGCAGCTGTTCGATAGTCTGATTCACATCTTGAGCAAGCTGGGATACTTCGTTGTTGCCAATTTCCTCAGCGTTGACGAGCAGGTTGCCTTTTGCTACTTCGCGCATCGTGTTTTGCAAGTTGCGAATTGGTGTCACAATATAGTTGGCTAAGATCCAGCTAATCAGAGATGCGACTAACAGTATCAATGCGATGGAAATGGCACTTTGAGTTAAGGTGTCAGAATGCACCTTTCCGTTGGCTTGGACGTCGCTGATTACGGTCTGATTGAGCTTTTCTGAAAGGTTGTCGATGGCGTTGATCATCTCTTCACCCGCGATGCGATAATTTACCATGGCTGCTTCGAAATTCTGGTTGAACTCGGCAGTGATGTATTGGCTCGCGTGCTTTTGGGTAAGTAATGGCGTCATAGTGAGGCGTGTGAAATCCACATAATGGTTCATGGCTTCGCGCATGGCGTTCACTTCTGACTGCACTCCCGGCAGATCATTAATGGAATCTAAGAATTCACGGCTTTCAGCCTGTCGCTGCGACAACTCTTGATTAAGGGATTGAACATCTTCTGCACGAAACAGGCTGTAAATGGCTTTAATGCGCATTGCATAGGTGTTATCGACAATGGCACTCAGGTCATCTTTATGAACGACAAGAGAGTGTGTGGACGTCGAAACCTTATTAAATGCTTGATCTAGCTTACTTATCCCGACAGTGAGTCCTATAACAAGTAAAACAACAGTAAATAAAACAGGTAAAAATACCTGTAACTTAATAGATAGCGTGCTTAGAAATTGACGCATAATTACCCTCAATCTGAATGAATTATTATGTTTTTTATTATTAGATTTGGATTCTAATTGCTATCTTTTTGAAATCAATAGGTTAGTGGTTTTTATCTATGCCTTAATGCTATAAGAAAAGTTTAAGTTAGAAATAATTATTCAATTGGTAATTAAAATGTAGGTAATTGGTAAAGATGAATCAGAGGTGCATGTAAGCGCCAGATTAATCGTTCATTTCCCCTACGAAATGGATAATCTGTCATAGAGGCTTCAATTAAGTGAAACACAACTGTCACATTTGAGTTCTAAAGTGAGCACCGTTCAAGTGAAACACAACGGCAATAAAGCCACTTTAAGGAAATTGTGATGAAAAAGACAGTAATCGGTGCAATCGCACTTCTAGGCGCAATGGCAGTGACTCCTGTTTCTGCTAAAGAAACTATCTCTGCAGTGGGTTCTAGCAGCGTAACTCCACTGATGGAAGTTTTCTCTGAAACATACATGAAGACGAACCCTGAAGTATTTATCGAAGTTCAGGGCCCTGGTTCTTCTGCTGGTGTTAAAGCAGCAAAAAATGGTTCGGCTGACCTAGGTATGTCTTCTCGTAACCTAAAAGACTCAGAAAAAGAACCAACTCTTATCGAAGAAGTTGTTGCTCGTGACGGTATCGCGGTTGTTGTTAACCCACAAAACAAGCTAGCAGGTCTAACTGCTGAGCAAGTAACTGCAATCTACAAAGGCGAAGTATCAAACTGGAAAGAAGTTGGTGGCGAAGACAAGCCAATCGTTGCAATCACTCGTGATACAGCTTCTGGTACTCGTGGTGCATTCGAAGACATCATGTCTCTAAAAATGAAAGTTTCTGGTAAGAAAGTTTCTGCTATTTCTCAACGTGCTCAAGTTGCTAACGGTAACGGCGCACTGAAAACTATGGTTGCTTCTAACCCATACGCAATCGGCTACATCTCACTAGGTACTGTAGACAACACAGTTCACGCACTAGCAATCGACAGTGTAGATGCAACAGTTGCTAACGTTAAAAACGGTTCTTACAAAGTAGCTCGTCCTTTCCTTGTGCTTTACAAAGAAGGCAAACCATCTGCTGAAACGCAAAAATTCCTAGATTGGATGCTAACTGAAGATGCTCAAAAGCTAGTTGACCAAAACGGTTACATCTCAGTTCACTAATCTTATCGTGACACTTAAGTTTGCTCAGCCCACTGTTTAGGGCTGAGCCTTTTCATCCATAGCGTTCATTGGCTAACAACCAGAACCGTGAGATTTTTAAATGACCATCGCAACAAATAGTGAAAAGCTTATGAATACTGACGCTAAAGCTATCAGCAAGCCAGGCCTGCGCGAGAAACGTCGTGTAGACTGGAAAGAGCGTATCTTCCACGGCTTGTTCCTCACCAGTGCCGTTATCGGCATCGTATCATTGGCAGTAATTGCTTACTTTATTGTTCGAGAGAGTATTCCTGCATTTCAAGAAGTTGGGGTCTCGGGCATTGTTTTAGGTCAAAACTGGCTACCACCTGCACTTTACGGTGTTGCAACCATGATTGTTGCTTCCGTTGTTTCGACAGCTGGCGCAGTAATGGTTGGTGTTCCGGTTGGTGTTTTGACTGCAATCTTTATCGCTGAAATCGCACCTAAGCGTTTAGCTGACGTCATTCGTCCGGCTGTAGAGCTGTTGGCGGGTATCCCTTCGGTGGTATATGGTTTCTTTGGTTTGGTTATCATCGTACCTTTGATCCAAAACATCTTTAACGTACCAGCAGGTAACACGATTCTTGCGGGTATCATCGTTCTTGGTGTGATGATTCTACCAACGGTAATTACCGTATCTGAAACGTCTATCCGTGCTGTACCTCGTGCTTACAAAGAGGGCTCACTGGCTCTAGGCGCATCTAAAATCTACACGATTTTCAAATTGCTCGTTCCTGCGGCTCGTTCAGGGATTATGACCGGTGTGATTCTTGGTATCGGTCGTGCTTTGGGTGAGACGATGGCAATCATCATGGTGATGGGTAACGCACCGGCAATGCCAGAAGGCATTCTGGACTCTGCACGTACGCTAACCGCGAACATTGCTATTGAGATGTCTTACGCAAGTGGTGTTCACGCGAACGCACTTTACGCTACTGGTGTGGTACTGCTGGTCTTCATCATGTCGTTGAACGCTGTACTTCTTTACCTAAACCGAGAAAAAGCGAAGTAATCGCTCGTTAAAGGTGACAATTATGGATCGCGCAAAACTAAAACAAGCTCGCCAGTTCAAAGATAACGTCTTTAACGCTTTCGTTTGGATCTCGGCAGGATTAACGGTAGGTTTTTTGTTCTGGATTATCTGGTACATCCTATCAAACGGTCTGCAACACGTAGATTGGAAGTTCATTACTGATAACTACACTCGTACAGGTGATGAACACGGTATCTTCCCGATGATCGTGTCAACCATCTATATGGTTATCGCATCTATCGCTGTGGCAGCGCCACTCGGTATCATGACGGCAATCTATCTGACTGAATACGCAAAAGTCGGTAGCCGTTTAGTGAAAGTGATTCGATTCTGTACTGAATCCCTGGCAGGTATCCCGTCGATTATCTTCGGTCTGTTCGGTATGACTTTCTTCGTGGCAATTCTTGGTCTTGGTTTCTCGATTCTATCGGGTGCTCTGACACTAAGTATTCTGATTCTGCCGGTTATCATCCGTACTACGGAAGAAGCACTAATGGCAGTGCCACAAACGTATCGTGAAGGCTCGTACGGCCTTGGCGCTTCTAAAATTTACACTATCTGGCGTTTGATTCTTCCGAGCGCAATGCCAGGTATCTTAACCTCGGTCATTCTTAGTATTGGTCGTGTCATTGGTGAGTCTGCTCCAGTATTCCTGACAGCAGGTATGGTGGCTCGTATTCCTGATTCTCTACTCGATTCAGGTCGTACGCTAACCGTTCACCTTTACAAACTGACTACCGAACTGTTTACCGTTGAGGAATGGAATCAGGCTTACGGTACGGCAACGGTGCTTATTGTGGTTGTTCTTTTGATCAACATGGTGACTAAACTGATTGCAAGACGTTTTAACACTGCAACTTACTAACAAAACAAATTAAGAACGCACGTTAAAAGACACGAATTTAAGATTTAAGAGATTAAGAACATGAACAAGTTTGATATTGAAAACCTAGACCTATTTTACGGTGAAAACCAAGCACTGAAATCAATCAACCTGCCTATTCCAGTTCGTCAGGTAACGGCACTAATCGGCCCGTCAGGTTGTGGTAAGTCAACACTTCTGCGTTGTTTGAACCGTATGAACGACCTGATTGAAGGCGTAACCATTACTGGTAAGCTGGCGATGGATGGTGAAGACATCTACGGCAATATTGATGTCGCGGATCTTCGTATTAAAGTCGGTATGGTATTCCAGAAGCCAAATCCATTCCCAATGAGCATTTACGAGAACGTGGCTTATGGCTTACGTGCTCAAGGTGTTAAAGACAAAAAGTACATTGATGAAGTGGTTGAGCGTTCACTGCGTGGCGCAGCACTTTGGGATGAAGTGAAAGATCGTCTTAAGTCGCACGCTTTTGGTCTTTCTGGTGGTCAGCAGCAGCGTTTGTGTATTGCACGCACAATCGCGATGGAACCTGATGTGATCCTTATGGACGAGCCAACTTCAGCACTTGACCCAATTGCAACGCACAAAATCGAAGAATTGATGGAAGAGCTGAAGAAGAACTACACCATCGTTATCGTGACTCACTCAATGCAACAGGCGCGTCGTATTTCTGACCGCACTGCGTTCTTCCTGATGGGAGAACTGGTTGAGCACAACGATACGCAAGTGATCTTCAGTAGCCCACAAGATGACCGAACTCAAGGTTACGTAAACGGTGACTTCGGTTAATCAACAATATTTATTGGCATAAATACATAACTATAAGCGATGGTAACTTTGCCCCTCTATATGAGGGGCTTTTTTTATAGCTTTTCAAGCTGAGGGCTAGATTGAATTTTTTTCGCCTTTGACAGCTTATTAATATTGGTGAGTAAAGAATCTGAATTCCAAGGTTGCTGCTCGGCACTGAAGCGGGCTTGATTCATCACTTCTAGATCGTGCTTCACTGCTTCCACTACTTCTGAATTCAACGATTCACGGTTTGCATCTAAATATTCGTTAACGGCTCTTTCAATTTTGGCGGCATCGCCTTGCTTGATAACAGCCTTGAGCCCGTCCACGTTCAGAGGAGCTTGCGAATTTATCTCTTGATTTTTACTTTCGTGAGGACGCTTTTTCCACACCACAACCGTGATGATAGATGTTATTACCCACAGTCCTGCGAAGACAAAAGTGAGCACTCGCCATAGTTCACTGACGCCACCTTGAGCAGGAGGAGTCGCTGTCGTTGCTGGCGTTTGTGGCAGAGTTGTTTCTGGCAGGGTAATCAAGCCCATATCACTTTGCTCTACATCCAGTTCAATGGCTTCTATCGTCGCCTTTTTGGCTTCGTCCTGAATGCTGTTCCACCAGTTTAGTGTATAACCGGGTAGGGAATAAGTGCCTACTTCCGTTGGTATGATCACTTGTTTCACCGTCATGACCAGAGTGCCATCTCGCGTCGTTGCAAACTGCGGTTGTTCTGGATACACACGCAGTGAAGTTGGGTAATCCATATCAATTCGAGGTAAGAACTCTGCTTGGGTTCCACGCGCCTTGATTTGAATAGTGCGAGTGATGGAAGAGCCTTGCTTTACTTTATTCAGTTCATTTGGCGATAACTTGTTACCCTCGTCGTCTTGCCAACTTTGCGTCATCTCTAATGCTGAGGCTGGCAACCATTTCCCCTGAAACTCCGCAGGAATGGCTTTGACCGTAATCGGCATTTGTTCAATGTTGGTTTTGATTGGCATGACCTTGGTCGAACCCGTCAGGCTATCACCGTAAATGTACGAACCTGTCAGCTGTGGACCATTTAACGTGTAAGTGCCGGCAGTATCCGCGGTCAAACGAAAAGATTGCTCTACAACCGTCACTTCAAGCCCATCCATGACTTGCTGACCTTGTTGCATTTCTCCAACGGGTTCGAGTTTCATCCCGTCAGTGCTGGGAGGAATGATCTTAGGGTTGTCCAAGTGACGAGTATCCGCTTTGATAATGAGCCGCATACGTAAGTTCGCCGATTGCTGCGGGTATAAAGTATGGTTGTCGACGCTCATTGAGAAGCTGAATAGATCGTCGAGATCAGGTTCCGTTTGACTCGCGGTTACTCGCAATTTAATTGGCTCGGTACTCATTCCGTCCACGGTAAAGCTAGGAATGGTTAACACTCCTTCTTTCATCGGAGCGATAGAGATGCTCCACTCGGTACGTAAATATTTACGACCATTAATATTATTGCTGGAGCGACCGTAGCGAGGTTGCCCTAAGAAAAAGTCTTTATCTAATACACTGAAATCGATCGCGTCGGAACTCAACTCCGTGTCAGCCATGATTCTCAGATTGATGACTTCGTTTTTCACGGCTTGAGTTTTGTTGACACTCGCTTCGAGACTTTGAGCCATTGCCGAAATACTCGATAACAGGCTGGTCAAAAAAATAAAAACCAGCATTACGCCTTTTTTCATCACAGGCTTACCACTCCTTTTGCGATTGTTGCGGACGTTGTTTTTGCTGCGCTTGCAGCTGCATTTGTGCACGAATCAGAAAGCTTGGATCGCGCGCGCTTTCTACTGCCTCCAGGCGGCGGAATTCAGGATCATCCTGTTGTGATTGGTCTGGTTGAGCCTGAACCTTCATCGGCTGACCGTCTTGCTCAGACGTATTGTCGTCTTTTTGATGGTTGCTTTTTGACTCTTTTTGTTGGTTTTCCTTTTTATTTTCAGTGTCTTGACGATTTTGTGACTGTTGTCCTTGCTCCTGATCCTGATCATTTTGAGACTGTTGCTGCTGTTGCTGCTGTTGCTGCTGTTGCTGCTGTTGCTGCTGTTGCTGCTGTTGCTGCTGTTGCTGCTGTTGCTGCTGTT